>CASFTG010000011.1 GCA_949297805.1 uncultured bacterium | reverse complement strand
AAGACCAATAAGCAAGGGAAGATGACCGCCATGAGGATATAGATTTGCTCATAGGTGGCTCTGGTTAAATCGCCGAAGGTCCAGTAGACGGCGCTGGCTAAGGTGGTGTCAGACGCGAAATATTGGACTAAGTTAGTCAAAGCCTGGAACAGCATCCCGAGGGCGACCCCGCTTAAGGCGACGATTTCGGGAGCGAAACCTTTGATTTTGGATAAAGCGAGGATGATGAGGATGGTTAAGATTGAGAAAAGGAAGGCGAATCCGGTCACAGCATACGGGGAGGATATCGATATTCCCGATGAGGAGAGGGCGCCGCCGCTTAAGAAAAGGATGGCTAAAGTGGCCCCGAAGGTGGCGGACTCGCTGACGCCTAAAGTCGAAGGAGAGGCCATCGGATTCTTAAGGGTGCTTTGCATGACCGCCCCGGAGGCGCTTAAACCCATCCCGACAATAATCGCCGAGAGGACCCGTCGCCCGCGGATGTTCCTAATGATGACGTTGGCTTCGTTGCTCCCTTGCCCGAATATGGCAAGGAATTCATCAGCGAAGGAGAGACCATGATTATCGACTAGTAACGATAAAAAGGCGCAAAGCAGGAGCACGAAGAGCAGAACGCCTAGCAGGATAAAGCGGTTCCTGACGATCTGCTTCCGCCTCCTTAGCAAGGGGTCGTCGATGAGGTGGCTCGATTCCTTTTTCATCGCTAGTTATGTTTGTGCCAATGTGCGTCTTTTGCAAACGATTAGGGCGATATTTAGGCCAATCCAAGCAAAATGTCCCGAACATTTGTTCGGAAAGTGTATAATAGGTGCGTTTTAGGAAAAGGAATGGACACTAGACGGCAAAAGACCCGGGATAAAATCGTCTTCCAATACCGGAGGCTGCTTATTAATGTCGGCTATGACGATATCACGGTCGACATGATTCTCAAGGCCGTCCCGGTTGCTCGTTCGACCTTCTATTCCCACTTCCGCTCGATCGATGATATTGCCGTCTCCTTCTGCGACCAGATGTTTGATCACATCCTTGCTCCCAAACATGAAAAGGAATTTGGTCACGACTTCTCCGCCTACGATGGGATCTATTCGCCTAACCAAGATTTAGCTCATATCTTTTATCACTTCATGGAGGCTAAGGGGTTCCTTGATCCCTTGTTGAAATGCAAAGGCTCCTTTGCCTTCTTGCAGGCTTTAAGAAGACGGCTCAATCCTTTCTTCATGAAATTAGCGAGCTCGGATGAATACTCAGTCGATAATGTGCCGACCAAGATTACTGCCTTAATGATGAGCGAGGCTTTCATCGGTTTATTGACCCATTGGCTCGATATGGGGTGCATCTCTTCGCCCGAACACGCCGCCCATTTCTTTATTAAGACTTTCCGCCGGGTTAAGTAAACATCGGGGGAAGTCGATAAAAAACCTTAAAAGTTCGGTACAAAACCATAGGCAATTATTGCTTGTAGTAGTATAGTTTTGATAATGAAAAACAATCTACTCCGCTTGGTCAGGCGCAGCAAGGAAATGACCCAGGAAGAGGCGTCAAGCGCCCTCGGCTTACCTTTAAGGACTTACTCGGATTACGAGAATAAAGAGGAACGGCTTGATAGCCTTAAATACCGTTATCTTCTTTCCTCGTTGTCGGAATATTCCCCAACCGCCTTTAGCTTTGATTACAACCTGCTGCCGTATCTATTAACCTCGGGGGTCGATTTCGTCTTTGCCTATCCTTATTTTGGCGAAACTCGGATCCTGGCTAACAAAGAGGCCTTTTTGCCTGGTGGGATAAAAGTCAGTATCCCAGCCGACCTCAGCAAGGAAGAACTGGTCCACGCCCTCCAAAACGGGCGGATAATCTATCGGAAGGACGAAGGACAATCGACGTTGGTGAGCCATCCGGCCCCGATCAATCGACTGACTTTCAATGGCTTACGGGTCTATGTCGATGACATGGCTTTAGCCGGGATGAGCAAGCTGCTTGGCAAGGAGGGGAAGTATACCTACCTCGCCTATTTGCTCTCCGATCAGAACCGGTTCCTCATCTCCGTCATTTATAAAGGCAAGCAACGGCAATTCAAAGGCTCGCTCCTCCATCTCTACGATGAGCTATTTGGCTTCGTCAAGATGGTTGGTGGGAAGAACGCCGAGGCCATCATTAAGGCTATCCTCTGCTTCGATTATGAAGCGGCTGGCGAAGCCCGGGTCACCATCCTTCCTTCCTCCTTTTCCTTTGACGCGCCGGCCCGTAACCACCCCGATCCTTTGCTTGAACTCCTCTATGAGCAGTATCTGAATGCCAATGAGGGCTCTGATAATGAAAATGATAATGAAAACGGCAGTCAAACTTCTTTATCAACGGCCGAAAAACGCGATGATAAAGAAAACATTACCATTGAAGAAAAGTCCCTAAGCATCGAAGAAAAACAAGATAATGATAAAGTAAGAAAACGATTTGATGAGTCTTTGAAACAAAATTCTCAAGCCTTGGTTAGCCCCCTTGATGAGCTTAATGGGAAGGAAAGATTGGTTCTCTCTGAGGTTAAAAAGAACACCCATATCACCCGGAATGAACTGATCGAAATTACCTCCATCGCCCCGGCGACCCTTTCGCGGATCTTCAAGGTTTTGAAGGATAAAGGGTTCCTGCGCCGCGTTGGTTCGGATAAGACGGGCTATTGGGAAATACTCGAGAAATAGGGCAATCCCATTCGTTACTCGCCTAGGTCTTGGCCAACGCCAAGGCCTTTTCTTTTTTTGTACTTAGTTATCTGTCTCTTGTTATGTCAACGAAAAATCTGTTTCCTCTAGAGGATTTTCTTTATCAATGGATATCGGAAACCAGTCATCTTAGGAGTCTCGTTGCCTGATTGGCTGACAACACCGTTTTGGCCGTCTGAGTTTTCCATTGACGAAAATATATGTCGCTGAGGTTTTCAAGACTCTTTGATTTGGCGTTTAGGATTGGCCTGCCTGATATCTCTAAAACCGCGTTTTTGATTTTTCCCACCGGAAAAGCAACCTATCTACAAAAGGGCTAGGGAGGCGTTTGGATGGTCGGATGGGAAATCCTCCGTCTGGTGAGCCAAATGGCCTCAAACGGCTTCCTAGGCGCTTTTGGCTTCGGATTACAAAAAAGAGTCAGGCGGTTGTCCTGACTCAAGGTTAGGTTAGCTTACTTGGTGAACCAGTAGATGACGTTCCAGTCGGCTTGGAGAAAGTCGTCGATAGTGTAGTTCTCAATCGATCCCTTGGCTTTTTCTAGTACCCGGCGGGGCAAAGCTAGTTGGATGGCGACGAGGCCGACTTTATCACGGGAGAGCAGATCCTTCTTTATCAAGGTGACTGTCTGGGCGTATTGCTCTTCCAATAGATTCATTTCGTTTTCGATTTCCCGTTTGACCCATTCTTTTTTCTTCGCCAGCATGAATCCCAGGTAGTCGCAGTATTCGTCATAGCTCAGTTCCGGGTGAGCATCGACGAAGGTGGAACGCATCTTGATCTCCGGATGGTCTGGATCGTTGATCAGTTCCTCATAGTAGAAACGATGGCAACGGATATCGAAGGGGTTTTGAATCTCCGGATGTTCGTTGAAGAAACGGTAGAAACCGGCAATCTCTGGCTGTTGTTGATAATGCCGACGTTGAGAACGGGTCTTGGTTTTGAAGTTACAACGGATTTTATCCAGCCGATTGGCTTCCTCCACTAAAGGACGGGTTTTCTCAAACCGGTCCTTATCCAGGGCTTGATGATATAGTTCTTCTAAGATGGTATCGGTGTCCTTAACGACATTGGCCTTGTAGGAGGCGTAATCATCGTATTGTTTGGGCGGCTTAAGATAGGCGGGAAGGCCGTTGGTGGTTCCGGCGGTTATATGGTCATAGATATAGCTAGGTTCGACCTTTAGACAATCGGTCTTGGTGCCATACCAGGTCAATTCATATTCGGTATCGATGCCGGTCCAGTCGGCCTCAAAGGGCTCTTTGGCCTTGAGGATGGGGCAGGCATCGACATGGCTTACATAGACAAGGAAGACCCCTTCGACATCATGATCGCTTATTGGCCACATATGTCAACTATTATCTTAGCCAATCTTGCCGTCTTTGACTAATTTTTCCATGCTTAAAATAGCGGTTTTGCGAAAAAATCGGGCTATTCGTCAATC
>CASFTG010000010.1 GCA_949297805.1 uncultured bacterium | reverse complement strand
CACCTCGACCGCGACCGTTTTGGTCATGCCGGAAGCCGAGGAAGTCGACGTCCAGATAAACCCCAACGACCTAAAGATAGACACCTACCATAGCCAAGGGGCCGGCGGTCAGAACGTTAATAAGACCGAATCCGCCGTCCGCATAACCCACCTCCCGACCGGGCTGGTCGTCAGCTGCCAGACCGAGAAGGCGCAGCTGCAGAACAAGGAAATCGCCATGCAGATGATAAGGGCCAAGGTCCATGCCTTCTATCAGGAAAAAGAGGATGCCAAGCGGGCGAATGAGAGGAAGCTCAAGGTCGGCACCGGCGAGCGCTCCGAGAAGATAAGGACCTACAACTACCCCCAGAACCGCGTTACCGATCACCGCATCGGGTTCACCATCAACCAACTTGACCGGGTGATGGAGGGGGAGCTTGATCCGATCCTCGACGCCTTGATCCATTTCGACCAGGAGCAGAAGCTGCTTGAGGAGGAGGGGCATGAGTAAGATCCTCGACGCCTACTCCAAAGCCCTAAACCAGGGCAAAGACAAAGGCGTATTGTCCGCCGATCTCCGCATCTTGCTGGCGCACGATTTGGGCTTTAAGACGCAGATTGAGGTTCTTTACCATAAAGACGATGAGATAAGCCAAGACAAAATCGATTTATTTAACCGCCAATTTGCGAGGCTTTTGAATCAAGAGCCGGTTGAATACATCATAAACGAAGCCAACTTTCTTGAGCATAGGCTCTACGTTGATGAGAACGTGCTCATTCCGAGGATGGAAACCGAAGAGCTCGTCGCCAACATCTCGGAGAGGATCCTCGATTACTACGACCCGCGGAATTACTTGGTCGTCGCCGACATCGGCACCGGATCGGGGGCGATCGCCATCGCCTTGAAGTCGCTTTTCCCCTCATGGCTAATAACCGCTTCCGACATTTCGAAGCCGGCTTTGGACATAGCCAAAAGGAACGCCGAGGAGAACGGTACCAAGATATCTTTTCTGGAGGGGAAATCGCTAGAGCCTTACATCAAGGCCAACATGAACCTCGACATAATCGTATCCAACCCGCCTTATATTGCCTCGAAAGACAAAGCGCAGGCCTCGGTCAGGAACTATGAGCCCTCCAGCGCCTTGTGGCTAGATGAGAGCGACTCGGTTTATGAGGGGGTGCTGGCCAATATCGATAAGGTCAAGAAGGGGACTTTGCTCATCTGCTTCGAGATTGACGATGACATCACTGGCTTTCTCGATGGCCTGATGGACAAATACCTAAGCGGCATCTACCGTTACAAGAAGGAATATATTAAGGACATGAACGGGTTCGACCGGTTCCTGTTCATCTTCCTGGAATAGGAGTCTTGCATGGAAACGAAGATCATCGGATTCGACCAAGTCGACCTCGCCGTCAAATCGCTTGATGAAGGGAAGGCGGTTTGCTTCCCGACCGAGACGGTGTTCGGGATCGGCGTGAAGGCCGACAGGCAGGATAACTTCGATCGCTTGGTCGCCATTAAGCGGCGCCCGCCGGAGAAGCCGTTTACCCTGATGTGCGCTTCGCTGACCCCGATCGCAAGGCTTGCCGAGGTCGATGCTCGCTCGATCGCGGTCATGAAGCGGTTCATGCCGGGGATGATAACCGTTTTGCTCAAGGCCCGGGAAGGCGTCCCGCATTACCTGACGCTTGGGCTGCCGACGATTGGCTTCCGCGTCCCCGACGACCAGGACGTCATCAACATGATCGACAAGGCCGGATATCCGCTTCTGGTCCCATCGGCCAATCCATCTGGCTTGGCTCCGGCTTTGGATTCGAAGACCGCCAAGGGATATTTTGATTCCGAAGTGGAATACGTTATCGATGGGCAGTGCCGCTCCAACACCCCATCGACCATCGTAGACCTTTCGGTCCCCGGAAACCCCAAGCTCATCCGGGAAGGGCCAATCAAATTCGATGAGATAGTGAAGGTCTACAACCAAAAGGCTCCATCCATTGCCATTGGCTGCGACCACGGCGCTTTTTCGCTGAAAGAGCACATCAAGGCCCACCTCGAGGAAATGGGCTTTGGCTGCCTCGACGAAGGCACCCACAGCGCCTGCTCCTGCGACTATCCGATTTTCGCCAAGAAAGTGGGGGAAGACGTCGCCGATGGCAAAGCCGAGCTCGGCATCGTTTGCTGCACTTCCGGGGAAGGCGTGTGCATCGCCGCCAACAAGGTTAAGGGCATAAGATGCGGCATCGGCTACGACGATATCGTCACCGGGAAGGTCAGGGAGCACAACGACGGCAACGTCATAAGCTTTGGCGCGGCCTACATGAAAGAGGAGGACGTGATGCGCCGGGTTGATATTTTCCTTACCGAGAAGTTCTCCAGCCTTAAGAAGCACCATCGCCGCGTTGACGAAATAGAGTAGTTACCCATCGGACGATCCACACCTACTTGTTGGATGTGGGGAAAAGATTCGTCTGCGAGCGCTGCGGCAACTCCGATGAGCGCTACATCGGGAGAATAAACGGCCGGCCGTATTGCCGGAAATGCATTTCCTTTTCCGGCGAGGAGGCTTCCTTTGAGCCTAAGGAAGAGAAGACGGTCAACCTCTCGCTTTCCTATTCGCTTTCTAGGCAGCAAAAAGAACTAAGCGACAGAGTCCTTTCGAATTTCATCGAAGGGAAGGACACCTTGATCTATGCCGTCTGCGGATCGGGCAAGACGGAGATAAGCTTCGCGGTTCTTGGATACGCCATGAGCAAAGGGCTTAGGGTTGGATTCGCCTTGCCTAGGCGCGATGTGGTGATTGAGCTTTTCCTTCGCCTCAAAGAGGCGTTCCCGTCGAACAAGATAGTCGCGGTCTATGGAGGGCACACATCGGCGCTTGAGGGAGACTGCGTCATTCTGACCACCCATCAGCTTTTCCGCTACCCGAACTATTTCGACCTGCTGGTGATGGACGAAGTCGATGCCTTCCCATTCAAGGGATCAGACGTTCTTCTATCTATGTTCAAACGGTCGGTCAAAGGCCATTTCGTCATGATGTCCGCCACTCCGTCGAAGCAGCTGGTGTCTTCGTTTCGCGCCCCCGGGAAGGAAATGCTTACCCTTCACACCAGATTCCACCGGCACCCAATTCCGGTGCCTACGCTCTGCTTGGGCCCGCCATTGCTCCAGCAAGCCACAATAATCAGGAAGCTTAGGCAGTTTCAAAAAGCGGGGAAGCCGGCTTTCGTCTTTGTGCCATCCATTGCAGAATCTGAGTCTTTGTACCGCAAAACCTCGATATTTTGCGAAAAAGGGAATTTCGTGAATTCAAAGCGAGGCGGGCGAGAAAAGATAATCGCCGACTTCAAAGCCGGCAAGCTTAATTACCTGATTACTACCGCGGTGCTAGAAAGGGGGATAACCGTCAAAGGGCTGCAGGTCCTAATATGCAACGCCGACTCGCCGATCTACGATGCCGCGAGCCTGATACAGATTTCTGGGCGGGCGGGAAGGAAGAAGGACGCTCCTGATGGCGAGGTGATTTTCTTTGCCAAAACGGAATCGAAAGGGATGCTGGATGCGAGGCTCGAAATCCAAAGATGCAACATGTTTCTGCCTAAATTGCTTCAAGCCGATAAGGGTAAATAGCTTCCGGGCGCTGCTAGGCGATCTATGCCTTTGCTCAGCCTGCCATAGGCTATTTGGCCCGATAAACCTCAGGTTCACGGTCGATGGGGTGAAGGCGTTGGCGCTTTATGAGTATTCCGATGCTTTCAGAAGCGCGCTTTACCAGCTGAAGGGCTGTGGCGACATCGAGCTTGCCAAGTCGTTCCTTTCCTATTGCCTCCCATCCCTTAAGCTGTACTTTCGAGGCTATTCGATCGTCCCGGCGCCTTCGTCCAAAAGCCATGACGAGCGCCGGGGCTTCAATCAGGTTGTTGAGATTGCCAAACCGCTTGGCCTGCCCATAATCAACGCCCTCACCAAAGACGAGGTTGAGAAACAGTCAAATCTTTCCAGCGAATTAAGGCGGCAGGTCGGCGAGCATATCCGATTGCGCGATGGTGTGTCCGTTAGGGGCAGGAAGGTATTGCTGCTTGACGACGTGTACACAACCGGTTCAACGGTCAAAGCCTGCATTCGCTTGCTTCAGGGCGCCAAGCCCAAGAGTTTGAGGGTTTTGGTTGTCGCCAAAACGCCCTTCAAAACTCGCGAAATCACCGATTGAGCCATATTGTCTTAAATGTTATCATTTAAACGCTGTTTTTTAGGGAGTCCAAAGTGGCCAACATCATCGAATCAATATTCCATCTCGAAAAGC
>CASFTG010000009.1 GCA_949297805.1 uncultured bacterium | reverse complement strand
GATGGTGTACATCTTGAAGTCGCGGCCATCGCTCGGGGCATAGCTGCCGGTCCAGTTGTTCTGGAGGGTTTCGAAGCCCGGCTTGACGGCGTCGCAGTTGGCGCAGTTGTCGCCTTGGACGTAGACGAGGAAGAACTTCTCGCCATAGGCCTCGATCGGGTTGTTCTCGGATGCCTCGATCGCGGCGCGGTAGGAGGCGTAATCGTCGTATTGGTCATCGAAGTTCGACCAGTCGTTGATGGCTTTGGTCAATTGGTCGGCCTTGGTGCTGAAGTCGCCGATCTCCTCGGTCTCGCCTTCGAGCGACTGCTGGTATTTTGGTCAATTGGTCGGCCTTGGTGCTGAAGTCGCCGATCTCCTCGGTCTCGCCTTCGAGCGACTGCTGGTATTCGGCGAAGTAGCGGGAAGCGGAGCCTAAACCCCAGGATTCAACCCAGCCGGTGATCTTCGGAATCGAGAAGATGACGGCGAAGATGGCGCCGACGATGAGTAACGGCTGGACCCAGGCGGTCTCTTTGATCCACCGCCATAACTTCGTGAAGAATCCGCCGATTGCTTTCAGAATATTCATTGATTGCCTCCGGAAAAGGGCCTGTTTATTACTAAACAGCGCGTAAATGATACCATCGGGCAAGTAGTGTGACAACAAAGAAATATTCGTTTTGAGAAAGCCCATTTTTCCCTATATTTTCCGCCTTTACCTCCCTATAATGGCGGCGAATGAACAGACGGACCATTAAGTCGCGGGTCAGCGATTACCTATATGACCATCACGGGGTGAAGGAGACGCTTAATTGGACCTATGCCCTTTTCCTTTGCACCATTAGCGCCATCGTCTTCACCATCGGCTATAAGTTCTTCCTGGTTCCGCGGGACGTCATCGCCGAGGCCGACCATTTCCGGCTTGTCTCCGGTGGGGCGTCGGGCGTTTCCCAAACCATCATCATGGCTTTGGAATTGATTCCTGGATCATTTGCCACTTTAATCGAGAATAACGAGGATTTCGTCTACTCGATTCTCTATTTCTTGGTCAATGTCCCGATCATCATCTTGGCTTGGTTTGGGATTGGAAAGCGGTTCACCATCATCACGTTGATCAACATCGTTGAGATCTCTTTGTTCACCAACCTGTTCTCGACCGAATGGTTTGAGGACTACATCGTCGGTCCGGTGTCCTTGTTCGTCTCCAATTATGGCGGCGGGATGATATCTAGAGCCATCTTCGCCGGGGTTTGCACCGGGCTATCGAGCGCGTTGACCTTCAAGATCGACGCCTCTAGCGGCGGCATCGACGTCATCTCCTATTACATCGCCCTAAAGAAGTCGACTTTAGCTGGCAAATACGGGGTCTACCTCAATGGCTGCATCCTTATCGTCTATTCCTTGCTCGCCGCGACGAAGATGGGGTGGGGCAGCCAGCAGGGGATGGAAGTCATGTCTTGCGCCCTCTTCTCCATTATTTACCTGATCGTCACCATGGTCGTCATCGACATGATCAATCTGCGGAATAAGAAGATGAAGATCGAGGTGGTGACCGATAAGCCAGAATTAGTCCAGGTTTTGATGGCCAATATCCCTCATGGGGCGACCATCATCCATGGCGAAGGGGCTTTCTCGGGAAGGCCGAAGACCATCATCGAGATGGTCATCTCCTCTTATGAGGTCAATCAGACCGTGAAAGTCATCCGCGAGACCGATCCCTCGACCTTCGTGCAGGTCACTGAGCTCAAACAAGTCTACGGCCATTTCTACATCAAGCCGATCAAATAAAAGAAAACGAGCCGTTTTGGCTCGTTGCTTTCTACTGGCGGAGAAGCGGGGATTCGAACCCCGGCTGGAGCAGGGCCCCACTATCAGTTTTCGAAACTGACCCCTTCAACCGCTTGGGTACTTCTCCAAGTAGCGGGCATATCTTATCACCGCGCCTTAACTAGGGCAATGGGCAAAAACGCCGGTTTTATCCCGTTAAAACAAAAGGGGCGCAAATCAATGCCGAGCAGCGCAAAACCTCGATAACTTTTCCCGTTTTGGTTTTCTCTATTGGCTTTCATCCTCATTGAGGATGCCAATTATTGCCGCTTTGTGCTATCCTTCTCCCGCTATGTGGGAACAAATCATCGCCTTCATACGCGACAACCTCGCCGCCATTTGCCTCTTCGTCCTTCTCGGGGCCCTGCTTTTGGGTTTGGTCATTTCCTTCCTCATCTTCGAGATCAAGGAATCCTCTTACCGGCTGAAGATGAAGGATATGAAGAACGCGGTCGCCATCTATATCCTCGACATCGCCCACAATAATGTCACCATGTTCCAGTCGAGCGATCTATCCGATGTCTCCCATTTTGCTTTGGGCAACTTCTATTCCCAGTTCAACCGTGACGAGCAGGGGAAGGTGAGCGATTGGATCAACTCGCTGATCGAGAAGGATTCCGAAGCGGCGGACTTCTTAGAGACCGAGGCCCAAAACGATGCCCAGTCGAGCAGGAAACAGTATTACTACCTCTTGCAGGTCGATCACGTCGATCAGAAAAAGCAGCTCATCCACCTCCAACGCCATAAGATCCGTTACCTGGTCCCGAAAAATTCGCCGGCCGGATTCAAAGGGCTCTCCTCCTCTAAGGAAGTGCTGGAGGCCTTAAACAAATGCAAGCAACGTGGCTTCACCGCCTGCTTCCGTTTCCAATATCGGAAGCTTTCGGATAAGGATAAGCCGATTGAGCCTTTGATCTTCGGCTATATCAAGCGGATCCTCTATGGGTTAAGCGAAGGGCGGCGTTATCTATTGGAAGCCTCGGGCAATGAACTCTTAGTCATCGATTTGAAGAACTCGGGTAAAACCAGCGCCATGTACTTCATCAAATCGGCTTTGAACGCCATCAACCGTTATTTATCCCTCAAAGGCTATTTATCGAAGATCGATACCCGGGTCGGGTTAGTCGGCCATCAATACTTCAGCGAAGGGACCCCGACCGATGACCCGGAGGCCAAAGCCGGGGGCGAGGCCATCCTCGATTACGCCATGAAGACAGCCCAGATCGCCTTCGAGGATCAGAAGATCATCTTGGTCTACGACAAGCGCCGGCGATCGTTTAACCCCTTGAAGGACATGGCCTATCGGACCGAGGTTGAGCGGATCATCTCCGATAAGCGGCTTAAATACGAGTTCCGCCCGGTCTACGCGGTGAAAAAGGGGAAAGTCATTGGGTATCTAACCAAAGCCACGCCGGTCGATACCTATTTCGATTCCTTAGAGGAATTAAAAGAATACGCCATGCGGACCGATGATTTAGGCCATCTATTCTCAACCATCGCCCGGAATACGATGCCCTTATTCGTCAATCAGCGCGCCGATGAATCGCAGGCCCTCTTCTTCCCGGTCAAGACCATTGAGCGTCCCTATATGCTCACCACCTTCGCCAAGATGCCGAAGGCTAAGAACTCCCATGTCGTCTTCCTCTTCAACGAAGCCGACGTCAAAGCCACCTTCGACCCCTCCCATCCCCAAAACGTCAATGACGACATGAACGCCATCCGGGCCAAGGGATACCATGTGGCCTTAGAGCTAAACGACGGGGAACTCGGCCTCCCGACCTCGGTCTATGACGCCTATGACTTCTTCGTCTGCGACTTCAACTTCGCCGGGGCGGCCAAGGCGATGGATGCCTTGGTAAGAAGCCAACTCCATGTCATGGTCGAGAAACTGCTTCATTACAATAAACCGATCATCGCCAATGACATCGAGGGCTGGCCCTCGGTTGAATTGCTTGTCCGAAGCGGTCTCTCCTACATCTCGGCCGAATGCTTTGCCCCCTATTCGGAGATGATCCAACCGATCGCCTCCAAGTCGAGCAAACGGATTGCCGATTATCTGATTAAATAAGCGTATATTAAGCGCGTTAGAGGTTATTTATGGGAAAACAAGCCAACAAGAACGACGCCATCACCAGCCGGGACGAGAATTTCGCCCAGTGGTACACCGATGTGTGCAAAAAAGCCGAGATGATGGATTATTCCTCGGTTAAGGGATTCATTGATTACCTCCCTTATTCCTATGCTATCTGGGAGGAGATTCAGGCTTATTTGAATAAGCGGTTCAAGGAGAACGGGTCCTCCAACGTTTATCTGCCGATGATCATCCCTTCCTCCTTATTCAATAAGGAAAAGGATCATATCGAAGGGTTCGCCCCCGAGACTTTGGTCGCCACCATCGGCGGTGGCGAAAAGCTTGCCGATCCGCTTATTATCCGGCCGACCTCGGAAGTCCTTTTCTCCGATATGTATAAACGGCTCGTCTCTTCTTATCGCGACCTCCCGAAGATCTATAACCAGTGGTGCTCGGTCGTCCGCTGGGAGAAGACCACCCGCCCGTTCCTTCGGGGCGCCGAATTCCTTTGGCAGGAAGGGCACTGCCTTTTCGAGACCGAGGAAGAGGCCTGGAACAACGCGAAGAACATGCTCAAGGTCTATGATGACCTCGGCAAAGACTTATTAGCCATCCCCTTCGTCAAAGGGATCAAGACCGACCACGAGAAATTCGCTGGGGCGGTCGCGACTTATACCATCGAAGCTTTGATGCATGATGGGAAGGCCCTCCAATCCGGGACCACCCATTATCTTGGGCAAGGGTTCGCCAATGCCTTCGGGATCCATTTCTTGGGGCGGAACAATAAACTCGAGACCCCCCATCAGACCAGCTGGGGCGTCTCGACCCGGTTAATCGGGGCCATCATCATGGTTCATGGGGATGACAACGGGTTGGTCTTGCCGCCCCGGGTCGCCCCGATTCAAGTCGTCATCGTCCCGATCCGCCAGGATGCGGAAGGAATCCTTGATAAATGCCGTGATATTCAAACCACCTTGGAGAAGATGGGTATCCGGACCAAGCTCGATGATTCCGATCATACCCCGGGCTGGAAGTTCGCCGAATGGGAGATGAAAGGCGTCCCGCTGCGGTTGGAGTTAGGCCCGCGTGACCTCGCCTCCGGCACCATCTGCCTCACCAAGCGGGTTAACGGGGAGAAGAAAGTCGCCTCGATCGAGGAGATTGAGAAAGTGATCCCTTCCCTCTTGGATGAAATCCATAACGATATGTACCAGAAGGCCCTGGCCTTCCTTAACGCCCACATCAAGGAAGCCCATGACATTGAGGAACTGAAAGCCATTCTTAACGAAGGGGGCTATGCCAAGGTCAATTGGTGCGGCGATGAGGAGTGCGAACTTAAGATTAAGGAGTTGACATCTGGGGGCACTGCTCGGTGCATCCTCGAGGGGGAGGACCCCTTCGCGCCCACTTGCCCGGTGTGCGGCAAGAAGGCCCGCAAGGTCGTCTATTTCGCCAAGGCTTATTAATTCCTTTGGTAGATTCCGGCTGATGTTGTATTATTAGCCGGCACGGAGGCGTACCCAAGAGGCCGAAGGGGGCAGGTTGCTAACCTGTTAGGTCGGGTTTACCCGGCGCTCGGGTTCAAATCCCGACGCCTCCGCCATTCCATTGAGAAACTAGCGATCCTCAGGGGATCGCTTTTTTCGTTGGCTTCTGTGTTATTCTTTGCCTATGATTGAAATCAAGCTTATCGAAGACCCCGCGACCATTGATTTGCGGCCCGGCTCCTTTGCCGTCATTGGCCGCTTTATCCCTTCTTTATCTAACGGGAAGTGGGGGTATGAGGTCGTTCGTTCGGTTAACGAGGAAATCCCCATCATGAAGTTCCCCGATGACGATTATGCCCAATACCCCGATGGAACTTTCGTCGGGGCCTATGATAACGGGAAGCTAGTGGGGCTGGCCCTGCTTTTGCCGGGCGACTTCGCCTATATGTATTTAGCTGACCTTGAGGTCGATCTGAAATATCGGAAGCAGGGAATCGGTTCTCTTCTTATGCAAAAAGCCAGAGAGGAAGCGAAGCGGGAAGGGTATTCGGGCATCTATACCTACGCCCAGGATAACAATATCGCCGCTTGCTTGTTTTATCTTCGTGTCGGGTTCCGGATCGGAGGCTTCGACACCGAGCTTTACCGTCATACTCCCCAGGAAGGGAAGGGCGACATCACTTTCTATTGGGATTTCTGATTCGAGGGAATTTTTAGTAAACTTTGGTTTAGTAAAAAACCCTTTACTAAAAAATCTTTAAGTAAAAATTTGAATGTGGTATCTTTTCTCTGGAGGGATACCTATGGCTTTTTACGCAAGAGAAAAAGAATTATCGATTTTGAGGGATTTCTTCGCATATGACGGATTCCGAGGAGCGATTGTCTATGGTCGGCGCCGGATTGGGAAAAGCGCCTTGATCAAAGAGTCGTTTAAGCGGTTTGGGCCCGAGGTTAGCGTTGTCTATTACCAATGCGTTCGGGACAATCTGGCCGGTAACGTTGCTCGACTTACCCAATCAATCGAAGCGGCCTTGGGGCTATCCCATCTGCATTTTGACGATTTCGAGCAGGCGGTAGGTTTTTTGTTTGAGCAGTCCCGGAATACACCGATTTGGCTGGCCATCGACGAATACCCATTTTTGTCGATGCAGGATGGGTCGTTGGATTCCCAATTGCAACGGCTCATCGATACTTATGACGACAATAGTAATCTTAAGTTGATTCTATCGGGCTCCAGCGTCGCAATGATGGAAAGAATATTGAGCGAGGACAATCCTCTTTATCGACGCTTCCGCCTGGCCCTCCGGCTAGAAGAGATGGATTATTACGATGCAGCGAAATTCATGGAGGGATTCAGTGATGAGGATAAAATCCGCCTCTATGCCGCCTTTGGGGGATCGCCGTATTTCCTGCAGGACCTAAATCCGAACCAAAGTGTTAGCGGGAATATCAAACGGTTGCTGACCGATAATTTCCTCTCCCTTCAGACCGAGGTGGAAACCAATTTGAGCAACGAAGTGGGGAAGATTGAGAACGCCAATGCCGTGTTCCAGGCCATCGCCAGCGGGGCGTTTCATTTCAATGACATTCTTGGGAAGACGCATTTGGTGAATTCCACCGTCCTTTCCCAGGTTTTGGATAAACTTCAAGTATTAGGACTGGTCGTCAAGACGGCGCCGATAAACGATCCCCGAAACAAGAAAAAGTCCGGATACCGGATAAAAGATAAGATCTCTCGTTTCTATTACCGTTATCTTTTTCCCAATCAAAGCGCTAACCAATGGCTCGAGCCCGATGTGTTCTACGCCCAATTCATCGAGAAGGATTTTGAACTTAGCCTAGTGCCGCATTGTTTTGAAGAAGTGGGGAGGCAGTTTTTGGCGCGGAGAAATAACCATGGTTTGGTCAAGCCTTTGCTCCTTGATTTAGGCACCCTTTGGTATGATGACCCTATCCATAAACGGAACGGGGAATTCGATGTCGTGGGCCGGTCGGATAAGGATTTCTATTTCCTTGAATGCAAATTCATTTCCGCTCCCGTCACCGATCAAATCATCCTGCAGGAGGCCCAGCAGGTGGCGGATGCCGGCTATGGCGGAGCGCGTCTCGCTTTTCTTTCCCGTTCAGGGTATTCTTTGCAACAATCCTATCCTTATGACCTTTTTGTTTTGAAAGATATTTTTGTCCCCGACTTGGGCTATTCCTATTAAAGGCTTTTCCCCAGTAGGGGAAGACGGTTAGAAGACAATAGTCTATGATATGGCCATGCATGGATATGGGGAAAAGTTCGATAGGGCGGTGAAGCGCGTCTGTAGGATGCATGTCCGCTTACGGATCATCTTTTCGATATTGGGCATCCTGTTGGTTTATCTTTGCATCCCGGTCATCCATGCTTCGCGAGGGGAGACGCCTTTATTTGACAAACTTAATCGGGAATGGAACCTTTATCTTGGTTTTATCATGCTCGGAAGCGGTCTCCTCATTCTTCTTTGTTCCTTGGTTTACCGTCTCCCCTCAATCATCATCTATAACCGAGTGAAGGAACGGACGGTCCTTATTTCCCAATATACCGATGACAAAGCCAAGTCGACCAAGAAGCGGTGGTCCAAACTCCGGAAGCAAAAGAAAGCGAAGGAGATGATCAGTTTAGCCACCTCCTACTGGGTCTTGGCCAATCGCTTCATCGGGAAAGGGAAAAGGAAAGAGGGCGATAGTTATTTCGATGGAAGGGTTTATCAGAAGTTCCTCCTTTCCCTTTTAGCCTTCTTTATTTGCTTGGTCTCGCTTTTCGTTCTTTTCCCAGTTGCCTACATCCTTTTGGCCAAATGGGATGCCAAACATACGGTCTATGACGGAAAAAGGCTGTCCTTTGATGGGACCTATGGCGACCTCTTCAAGCGGTGGTTTATCTACTATGGCTTGATTATCCTGACCTATGGCTTATTCGTTTTCTTGCTCCCTCGTCGGATGGAGATTTGGCGTTATCGTCATACCCA
The DNA here is from genome assembly GCA_949297805.1 of uncultured bacterium. Lineage (GTDB taxonomy): Bacteria > Bacillota_I > Bacilli_A > RFN20 > CAG-826 > Alloenteromonas. The sequence goes on along the minus strand of CASFTG010000009.1, from coordinate 2,831 downwards.
TATCGAAGGGGAGGCGGCTTGTTTAGGCGGGACGTGGAAAGGGAATATCATCCTTGGATTGCTTTTCACCGGAGCTTGCAACCTCTTCAATATTCTGACCCTTAACTTACTGCATCCGTTAGTGAAAGCCTGGAAGATCCAATACAACCAGAAACGGGTTTACCTTGATGGCTCGAAGCTCTTGTTCGATGGCAATTGCCTGCAGTTGCTAGGGAAGTGGGTGTTATGGATGTTGCTTTGCCTTATCACCTTGTTTATCTTCGCCTTCTTTATCGATATCAGGATGAAGAAATGGACGGCCAAACATACCCATCTTGAGGAAGAAAGGCAGCAAATCCCGGTTATTTAGTCGAGTTTTTTCTTTTGGGCGACTATTTTTCGAATGACTATCGCTTAATCTCAAAGTGATAAGCTTCCTTTAATCGAGTCAAAGGAAATCGAGAATTGATTTGTAATCCCTTCCAAGTAACTGGACTTTCGCAGCAAAATCGACGCTGAGAACGAAAAAGGGCAAGACGCCATCGACATCTTGCCCTTTTCTTATATATTTCGAGCACGTGGTATAAATCAGTATCCTTTGAACAGCTTCTTTATCGCGGAAAGCGGCTGACCGGGTTCCGAAAATAAAGGTGGTATAAAGGTCGGACTATACGGTTTTTTCGTTACGTAAGACGGAGGACTTCTGGCGGAGTTTTTGATGAATTTAGTTTGACTTTTAGGAAGCTATTTCCTTTATCGTCGTTTTTTTGATATCGTGATTTCATGAAAATCAAACAATTCCTTCTTCGTCCAGGGGAGCAACCCCTCGACGAACTGAAGCCCGACTGCGGCTTCCTTTCCATCTTCAAGAAAGTCGGCGTCATTGGCGGCTCGGTCTCCTCCGGGGAGTTCGAAAGCCGCGAGACCGGGAAAACCGGCTACCACGACTTCCACGACTATTCCTGGGCCCATTACCTGGCCGCCGTGACCGGGTCCGATTACCGGATCTATTCCCGCGGCGGGATGACGGCCGAGGAATACTACAAGACCTGGGCCGATCAGTTTGGCTACTGGGAACCGCGGCAAGCTTATATCCTGATGCTTGGGGGCAATGATATCTTCACCTATCCCCGGCCGATCGGGAAAGCCGCCGACGTCGATTTGGAGCACCCGGAAAACAACGACGAGAGCTATATTGGCCATATGGCGAGAGTAATGTCGAAACTTAAAACCATCGAGCCCGATTGCTTCCTCTTCGTCATCGGCCCTTTGATGAAGCTTGAGCCCGGGCGAAAGGAAATATGCGATGAGGCGTATGCTCAATTGAGCGAACTCTGCGCCCGTTATTCGAGGGCCTATCATCTCGAGCTTGCTAAATACGGTTTCTATTACGACGAGGATTGGAACGCTAATTTCAAGATGGGCGGCCATCCGAACCCGATGGGCTATGTCATCATGGCCCAAGCCATCGGCAATTACATCGATTATCTGATCCGGAAGGATCCCGATGCCTTCAAGGAAGTGGCCTTCATCGGCACCCCTTATCGATATTAGGGCTGAGCCCGCTTTAAGTTAGGGCCTATTCTTCTTTTGCCTATGCTATAATCCCGGCCATGAGCAACGATCGGCACGATTCTTTCTCTTGCCTTAAAGGCAAATACCTGCGGATTTTCGGCGCCCCTTTGATGAAGATAATCGAATGCGCCAGCGAGATCAGCGTCCCTTTCATCGTCCGTTCGATTATCGATGACGGACTCTCGAAAGACGGGTCCCATTATGGGGAAGTGTGGTATATCCTTTTGCTTTGCTCCCTTGTGCTGGTTTTCGCCATCATCGGCTTCGTCTTCACGATCCTCACCCAATACATCGCCTCCAAGGTCTCGACCGATTATGGCCATGACCTGCGGCGGGAAGTCTATGCTCAGTTCTCCGCCCTCTCTTCCGCCGAAATCGATAAGTTCGGGCGGAGCAAAGCCCTCAACCTGCTCTCCAGCGATGCCTTTGCTTTGCAAAATGGGCTCTTCATGTTCATGCGGATCTTCGTTCGCTCTCCGGTCATCGTCATTGGCTCAATCATCGCGAGCTTCGTTCTCAATGTCTATGCCGGGATCGCCGTGTTGTCGGCCTTGCTCCTCTGTGCTTTGGTCGTAACCATCATCTTAGCCGCCACCCCAAAGAAATACGGGGCGGTTCAAACCTCCCTCGATAAACTGACTGCCTTAAGCGATGATGGGGTCGCCGGGGCCCGAGTCATCCGGAGCTTTAACAAGCAAGCGGACGAGGTCGCCCTCTTCAAGGCCGAATCCTTTGCTTATCAACGCCGGTCCGACCAAGTGGCGAGAATCAACTCTGCTTTGAATCCCTTGACCTTCGCCCTCATCAACCTCGCCATCGTCGCCGTCTTCTACCTCGGCTCCTTCCAATTCGAGTTCTCCGGTTTATCGGCTGGTTCGATTGTCGCCATCATGGGCTTATTGGCCCAATCCTTAGCCTCATTGATCTCCATCTCCCGCCTCGTTACCTCGCTTTCTAAGGCCAGCGCCTCCAAAAAACGGCTCGACGATTTCCTCTCTTTGCAATCGCAAATCCAAGATGGGACGAAGAAGCTGCCGGCAGTCAAAGAAGGGGAGCCCTTACTTGAGGCTAAGCAGGCCTGCCTTTCCTATGGCGGCGAATCCCTGGCCGTCGACCACGTCGATTTCCTGCTCAACAAGGGCGAATCGATCGGCGTCCTCGGCGGGACCGGATCCGGCAAGTCGACTCTGATCTCCTTGCTCATGCGCTTCGCCGACCCCAACGAGGGAGCCCTCTGTTACGGCGGGGTCCCTTACCCTGAACTTAAGGTATCCGAG
>CASFTG010000008.1 GCA_949297805.1 uncultured bacterium | reverse complement strand
TCGTGCTTCCCGACCCCGACGACCGCGCCTTTGTCGAAGACGTAGATCCGGTCGCAGTCCTTGATCGAGGTCGCCCGCTGGGAGACGAGGATGAGGGATACGCCCTTCCGCTTCTTTATGTTGGCCCGGACCATTAAGTCCGACTTATAGTCGAGGGCGGACGTGCTGTCGTCAAGGATCAGGATGGGCCGCAAGGAGCAAAGGGCCCGGGCGATGAGCAGCCGCTGCTTCTGGCCGCCGGATAGGTTGGCCCCGCCTTCCTCGATCGGGTGATCCGCCCCATCGGGGTAACGGGAGACGAATTCCTCGGCCAGGGAATCGCGGAGGGCGGACCCCAAGGTCGCCTCGTCGCAATCGGGATTGCCCAAGGTCACGTTGTCCTTGACCGTCCCCTTGAACAATTGGGCCTTCTGCCTCGGATACCTTAAGTTCAGGGTAAGGGACCCCGCCGTAACAGAGGGCTCCCTCGTTGGGGTCGGCGAAGCGCATGAGCAAGGAGATCAGAGTCGACTTTCCGGATCCGGTCCCGCCGAGGACGCCGATCGATTCGCCTTTGTTGAGCAGGAAATCGACGTGGTCGACGGCCAGGGATTCGCCGCCATAGGAAAGACAGGCCTGCTTAGCCTCAAGCAAGGGCTCCCCCTCTTTGACTTCTGGTAAAGCCTTAGCCCCGTTTTGGATTTTCGATTCCAAGGAAAGGAAGGCATCGAGCCGCTTCTTGGAGGCATAGGCCTTCGATAAGGAGGTGACGAGGCGGGAGAACTGGATCAGGGCCGTCAAACTCTGGGTCAATAAGCCCATGATGGCGACGAGGCTGCCCGAGGATAAACCGGAGAACTCGAATTGGAAGGAGCCGAGGTAGAAGACGGCGACGATGGCGAGGTTGACTAAGCCGAATGTCAGCGGATTGATGAGGGCGTTGACCCCCGCTAAGAAATCCGAACGACGCCGATACTCGGAAGAGACTTCCTGAAAGAGCCCCACTTCGTCTTCCTGCTTGTTGAAGCTCCGGATGACTCTAGCCCCCGAAACCCCGTCTTCGCTTAAGGCGGTCAATTTATCAAGTGAGCTTTGGACCGCCCCGTATTTCTTCGGGGTATAGGCTAAGACCACGGTCACCACCACCGCGCATAAGGCCAAGGCGATGACGACGGCGATGCCAGCATAGACGTTAAGGATGAAGGAGCAGACGATCGAGCCGAGGGTCAAAAACGGGGCTCGGACCAATAGCCGCATGAACATGAAAAGGCCATTTTGGAGGGAGAAGGAGTCGCTAGAAAGCAAGTTCAAAGCCTTGCTCCGGCCGTATTTATCCAGTTCGGAAGAAGAAAGCGAATTGATCTGCCCATAGACCGCGCCCCGTAAACGGAAGCCAAAATCGGTCGAGACCTTAGAGGCGACATATTGGGTGACCATAGTCGCCCCAAACCCTAGCAAAGCCAAGCCAAGGACCAATAAGGCCATCAAGACGATGTAATTGGTCTCCCCATAATGGGAGCCATCGGTCGAAAGCCCTTCATCGATGATCGATTTGACAACGAAGGGGACGATCAGTTCGCAGATGCATTCGACGATCTTAAGAATCGGGGCGAAGATGACTTTGGCATATTGCCCTTTCAATACCGAAAGCGACTTCATTTGTTGGCCTCCTTCGGGAATAAGACGATTCGGAAGACTTCCTGCTCCCCGTTATCGACTAAACGGAAGAAACGAAGATTATCGCCTTCAAGCCGGAAGGAGGTGAAGCTGACGCTGGCCTGGCTATCGCCTTCGATCGAGGCAACGTTTTCAAAAACGAAAGAATGGGAACCGGAGAGGGCCTGGCTCGACAAGGACGCGAAATCGAGCATCAAAATCGGGGTCGGCGAAAGCAAGTCGAAGGACAAAGTATGACCATCCTCATCGAATTGAAGGTTATCGAGCCGGAGCAAGAAAGCGGTCGGCATCATCAGCATCGTGTCGTCAAAAGTATCAACGTCGAACACCATCTCGCTGGCTTTATACCCATAACGGGCCGCCATCTCATCGATATAGGCGTTAACCTGCTGCTTCAGCCCATCGTTATATTGATCGGGGTTAGCCTGCAGGCAATAGGAGGCGACTAAGGCTAAGCCAAAGGCCCCTTCCTCATCGACCGGGGTCCCGAACCCTTGATGGTAATGGGCGAAAAGGCGAGAAGAAATCTCCCCTAAGTCCAAATCGGCGTCATAGCCTTGGATTAAATAAGAATGGTAAGCGAGGTCATAAAGGGAAGAGAGGACCCGAGTCGAGAGGAACGGATCAGCCTTGACCCCTTCCCCTTCGTCATAGAGGTCACAAAGCATCATCCTCGCTTTATGGGAGCCCAGCATCATCGCCCGCATCAAGACCTCGAGCACTTTCTTTTGACTCGGTTTCTGTTTGGCTGTCCCCAGTCGATAGATGATGGCGAGGTTAAGCAAAGCCGAGGTCTCATAAGCCAACCGGGGGTCGGTATACCATTTAGCCGCCTCATCGAGGTCGGCCGGAATAGAAACCCCGCCCGACATATAAAAGTCACCAAGGTCAAGATAGGCGTTGTGGTCGCCTTCTTTGGCCAGGTGATGGCAATAACGGAGGAAGATCTTTTCTGACTCGGCCGTATGCTCGACCTCGCCACTAACGAAGCGATCGCAATAATGCCGCATCTGATCGAGGTAGCGCTTATCGCCTCCCGAGTGGAGGAGAGCGGAACGGGCCTTGGCTAAGGAGTCGGAATCAAAAGGGAGACCGGAGGAATCGCCGACGATGGTCGGAAGGCCGCATAAGGGGCAGCAGGCTTTAACCTTCCCTTGCTCATCATCCCATTCCTTGACCTCGCGGGCTGGGGAAAGCGAGCCACAAGAAAGGCAGGCGACCTTATCCGAGGAAAGGATCTCGGCTTCGTTATCTTCCGTATGTTGTAAATAACGGCGAAATAAATCTTCGTTCATGCCGTGCCGATTATAAAACAACTTCGCGCGCGTGAACAAGGTCAGATTAATAAGCCTGTCAAAGCAAAGCCGATGACCGAGAGGATGACCGGGATATAGGACAGCGCCACCCGGCGATCTTTCGCGATGAACAAAGAGAAAACGGTGTTGCCAACCCCGAAGAGGAAGGCATAAAGGAAAACGTAAGAAAGAGGGGATGCGAAGGTCGAGTTAAGCGAAATGATGAGGTATTGGATGAAAGCCAATAGGCAAAGAATCAAGAAGGAGAGGTTCCGGCATAAGGAGACCAAGGGCTTCGGCTTCTGCTCAGCCCAGGAGTTGGAACTGAAGAAAAGGAAGACGAACAAGAAGGCGAGGAAGAACATCGAGACGAAGATGTAAAGGCTATTGGGATAAGCCGCCATATCCTCCTCACTCGACATGACTAAGGAAGTCAAGTCAATCGAAAGGTAACGCCCTAAATAGATGAGCCCGAAGATAGAGAGGGCCTCCAATAGATGGCCCGCCAAGGTAAATCGGCCATATAACGCGGCAAAATCCCGTTCCTTTTTCGAAAAACCGAATAAAAGAGGGAGGATCCGCATCGACTCGGCGGCGAATAAAACCAGCAAAAAGAGCCCATATCCCAACTTCAGATAGGAAAAATTGATGCTGAGGCAGCAAATCGAAGCCACCAGGATCAGCAGCAGATACCCGCAGAGGGCAATTAACAAGGGTCGGGAAACCCGGTTTTCATTTGGCATCGAAAGGATTATACAATATTAGGCAGTTAAATAGGAGATGGCTATGAAGATACTGCTCGATTGCTTAGGCGGGGATTATGCCCCCGCGGAATGCGTCAAAGGCTTAAAAGAGGCCTTGACTGAAGACCCCAGCCTCGACATCGTCGCCTTTGGCCCGAAGGCGAAAATCGAAGAAGGGTTAGGGGAAATGAAAACGAAAGTCGAGATTGTCGACACCGACCTCGCGGTCGCGAATAGCGATCACGCGGCGACCTTCTTTAAAGAGAAGCCCAACTGCTCCTTGGCCTTGGCCTATGAACGGCTACGCAGCGATGAGCAGTCGCTCGCCCTCGTTTCCGCCGGCCCGACCGGGGCTATCCTTTCCGGCGGTTTATTTCGGCTCGGCCGCTTGCCCGGAGTGAGCCGGCCAGCCTTAATGGCCACTCTCCCGACTCGAACCGGAAAACTGGTTCGGGTGATGGATGCCGGGGCCAATATGGACTGCAAGCCCGAGTATCTCCTCCAATTCGCTTATATGGCCGCGACCTATTTAGAGACCATCGGGATCGAGAATCCCCGGATCGGCTTGCTTAACGTCGGGAACGAAGAAGGAAAAGGCAACGAACTAACCAAAGAAGCCTATGCCCTACTGAAGAATTCGGGCCTCAACTTCGTCGGCTCGATTGAAGGCGACCACGTCTTAAAAGGCGAGGCCGATGCCGTCATCGCCGATGGATTCGCCGGCAACGTCTTCCTCAAAGGGACCGAAGAGGCTTGCTACTACATCTCCGATCTTTTCAAGGAAGCGATCTTCAAGAACATCTTCACCAAGCTCGGGGCCTTGTTTCAATTAAAGGGATTAAAGAACGTCAAGAAGCCCTTTGAATACGCCAAAAAGGCGTGCGCTCCCTTGCTGGGGGTTAAGAAACTAGTCATGAAGTGCCATGGCAAATCGAAGGCCGAGACCTTCAAGGAGACGATCCTCGAGACTAAGCGGCTCTTAGAGGCCGATATGCTGGGTAAACTAAAGGAAAAGATCTCGCAAAATAGCGAGAAATCCGCAAAAGAGCAATAAATTGAAAAGGCGCCTATTCGAACGAGTAAGCGCCTTTTTGCATGGTTATTGATTGTTTTGCTTCTTCCCTTCCTGAATCTCTTTGAATTTAGTGGCGATGCTCGGGGCCCCTTTGGTCAGCTTCCGGATGGTGACGTCTTCGATCTTGTTGTTGGCGATCGAGAGGTTCCTCTCACTCCCCATCAGGGCCTCCTTGACCTTGGTCAAGGCGGCGATGGACTTATCAATCTGCTCAATGGCCGAATCGTATTTCTTTTTCGCCTGCTCGAAGTTCTTGCTGAACCCTTCTTTGAAGTTCCGGAGGTTATCCTCGAAGGTCTCGAGCTCAAGGTTTTGATTCTTCATCGCGACCAATTGCTTGTGCAAGCCGATGCTGTTTTTGGCCGCATTCCGGAGCAAGGAGATAAGGGGGATGAAGAACTGAGGACGGATGACATACATCCTCTGGTAAAGATGGGAGACGTCGACGATCCCTTGGTTATAGAGGTTGGAGTCTTGTTCGAGCATGCTGACCAAGACAGCGTATTCGCATTGCTTCTCGGTCCGGTCCTTATCCAGCTCCTTGAAGAAGTCGGCGTTCTTATGCTTAGTCGCCGTGGCATCCATCTCGTTTTTCATCTCGAACATGATGGAGATGTATTCGTTTCCCTCATCATCATAGTCGCGGAAGATGAAGTCGCCCTTGGAGCCGGTCCGGGCATCGTTATCCTTCTCGAAGTAGGCCGAAGGGAAGGCGACGGCCCGGAGCTTATCGAATTCATCGTGGCAATATTGCTCGAGGTTCTCCCCCACCATTTTCGTCGATTCCCTAAGGCGGAAGTCCTTCAGCCGGTCGATCTCATCCTCCTTCATCTTGAGGGTGGTTTCGAAGGCGTTCTTTTGGTTGGTTAATTCCAATTGCTTGTCTTTGGCGGCGAGGGTCAGCTGGTTTTGGAGTTCATTTACTTGGTTGGTGAGGGTGGCGGTGGCCTTATCGACCGCGGCTTGGGCTTCGCTTTGGGCCTTCTGGAGCGAGAGCTTCAACTCATTGATCTCTTGGTTTTTCTTATTTAGATCCTGGGTGGCGGCGGCTTGTTGGGCATTTAAGGCCAATTGCTGGGCAGCATCGGCTCCTTGGAGTTTGACATTAAGCTCTTGGATCTGTTTCTCGAGGGCGTTCTTCTCTTGGGCGAATTTGGCCCGGGCGTCAGCCTCATCGAGTTTCTTTTTCGCTTCCTCTTGCTGCCGATAGGAGGCGAGTTTCTCCTCAAGTTCTTTATTGAACTCTTTCGTTTTGACCTGGGAGAGCAAGTCCTGGTAACCGGAATCGGTCAGTTCGAATTCGGTTTGACAATGCGGGCAGATGACTTTCATGTTTGTTTCCTCCAGGCGTAATTGTAATCAAAGTTCGGTCAAAGGTGGTCAAAAGAAACCCGAAGCCCGTTTTTCCGGACTAACTTAGAACACAATTTGATCGCGATTGGTCACCATAGCTTGGAGTCCAAGCGACTCAGCGGGATTCAGGCTAATCGATCCGTTGCCCCAGCCGGCCGAGAGGCCAGACTCGCTTAAGGTAAAGCCTTGTTGCTCCATTGCAAAGTGAAAATCCTCAGCCGAGGAATTGATCGTTAAGCCATAGATGGTATAGGCGGGATCAGTGATCACGATCTCGGTGACGTAAAGTCCCCCATCGGCATAATCCGGATAGGCGGTAAGATCATAACGGACGCAGACTTCAGGTATCATCCCATCCTCTAAAGGCGGGACATTCAAATACGTCGAAACTCCAAAGCCGGTGGGCGCATAATAAAGGTCGGTTAAATCCTCATCTTCGACCGCTTGGGTTAAATAGAGCTCAAGGTTGCTATCCGGGTCTTGGGCAAGGAAAAGCGTATCCTTCTTTTGGCAGGAAGGGATTAGAAGCAGCAAGGGAAGGAGCAAACCGGTAAGTTTTCGCATATCTTGACCTCTATATTATAGGACAATACTAAGCTGAAAGACGTTTCCAATAGGCCCGAAAAAAGGACGACTCCCGAATGTAAAATTTTCTTTACGCACGGGCGCAGGCGAAAGGGGATACAATAAGCCGTCCATTGAGGACTTAGTCCCCTTGAACGATTCATCAAATAGCCCAATGGCTAGAAAGGAAACATGATGAAAGCCAAGCAACTATTGTCGTTACTGCTCGTCGGGAGCGCCCTCGCCCTTGCCTCCTGCGATCCGGCGACCACCACCAGCAGCAGCCCGTCCGAATCTCCCTCCGACACCGGGAATAGCCAAACGAGCCCGGTCGACACCGGCTCCTCCTCTTCCAGCAGCGAAGAACAATCGACCCCGGAACCTTCGGTCGACTACTCCATCAGCCAAATCGTCGCCAAAGACCAGACCTACACCGTCCGGGGCGTTGTTGACGCGAAAACCACCAAAGGGTTCGTCATCACCGACGGCACCGCCTCGGTCTATGTCTACCTCAACGCCGAACCGAGTGCCTATTCGATCGGCGATTACCTCGAAGTCACCGGCAAAACCGGCGCCTTCGACGGGATGTTCCAGTTCACCGCCGAAGCCAAAATAGCCAAACTCAGCGAGACCCCGTCCTACACCATCCCCGAGCCGAAGACCTTGACCGCCGCCGATCTCGACAAATGGAGCAAGGCCACCAGCTTCGCCGTCACCGACATGAAGGAATACAAATGGCAAGCGACCGCTGGCAAAGCCGGTGATTTCTTCACCTTAAACCTTGCCGGATCGGAAGTTACCGTCGAGCCCTCCTATAAACCCAACGAGTTCAGCATCGAAGAAGGCGCGACCTATGACGTCACCGCCTATTTCGCCGGCTATGCCGGAGCAGAGTTTGGCGATTATGCCGCGGTCTATCTGACCAGCCTCACCAAGACCGGCGAAGGCGGGGATACTCCCGTCGATCCGGAGCCGTCCGATGACTATGCTATCGGTCAAATCAACAGCACTGGCGATTACACTATCCGGGGTGTGATTGATGCCATCACCAGCCAAGGCGGCATCATCACCGACGGGACCGATTCCATTTATTACCATGACCGGGACATCGCCACTAACTTCTCGATCGGCGATTACGTTGAGGCCAGCGGAACCGTCAGCACCTATAACGGCGCCTTCCAGTTCGATTACGAAAACGCCTCCATCCAAGCCCTGGCCGATAACTCCGGCATCATTCCCGCGGCTCCGACCCCGTTGACCAAGGACATTGCCGATTCCTGGGCCACCAAGTCAACCTTCGGGACCGATGAAATCAAGGAATATACCTGGACCGCCATCGCCGGAGAAACCACGGTCACCAGCAGCAAAGGGCAGACCACGACCTATTACCTCTTCCCCGTTGATGGTTCCAATACCACAATCGAGGCCATCGGGCCGACATCCGATTTCTCAATCGAAGTCGGGGCGACTTACACCGTCACCGCTTACTTCGGGGGTTTCTACAAGACCTACGCCAGCATCTATTTGACCTCCTTGACCAAGACCGGTGACGCGACCGGCCCGGTCGAGACCAAGATCGCCAACATCACCAAAGTCGGCAACTACACCGTCAAAGGGGTGATCGACGCCATCACCACCAAAGGATTCGTCGTCAATGATGGCACAGCGGCCATCTATTATCACCATAACGCGACCGTCCCCTCGACATATCAGATCGGGACCGCGGTCCAACTCTCCGGCATGGTCAGCTCATATCATGGTTTCTACCAGTTCACCAAAGATGACGAGGTCACCGTCTTGAATGAAGACCTTGGCATCACCGTTCCGGGTGCCACTGTGCTTACCGCGGAGATCGCCGATTCCTGGATCGACAAGGAAAGCTTTGCCATGACTGAGCTTAAGAAGTACACCTGGACTTCGACTGCCGGAAGTATCTCGGCGGACGGAAAGAGTTTCTTCACCTTGAAGATTGATGGCTCGGACGCTTTGATTGAACCGTCCTACACCCCTTCTTCCTTCAGCATCACCTCCGGGAAAACCTATAACGTCACCGCTTACTTCGGCGGCTATAGCACTTCCAGTGACTATGCCGCGGTCTACCTCACCAATCTAGTCGCCGCCGACTAAACCTTCCATCCATTAACAGGGCGCCTTCCAGCCGGGAGGCGCCTTTTCTACTGGTTGGAAAAGAGACAAATCTTTTTATTGTCATAGTATTTACTTATGTTGCATTTTATATATGGACAAGAAAAGGAGACGCCCATGAGTAAACCATCAGACATATTGCCTTCAATCGATCCGGGGCTCACAAAGGCAGCCAAGGAAGTCTTATCAAAGTTCGGATTATCGATGGAGGCCGCCATCAAGATATTCTTAAAGCAAGTCATCATCCATCAAGGGACACCATTCGAAATGCTCTTCCCAACGGAAGAACCACTTTAGCTCCAGCGCCTCACCAAGGAGCAGTTAGACGCCGAGATGAAGAAAGCTATCAAGGATTTGAAAGAGGGCAAAGCCTATTCGGCTGCTGAAGTCAAAGACGAGATGAAGCGGAATTACTGTATCTGATTGCTCAATAGCCATCTCATAGTTACTTAGATCGTCCAGATCGCGACAGTAGTTATTGGACAAATGACCGATATTATCTTGCAGTATTTGTCAAATAGGGCCGATTTCATCCTGCAGTTTTTACCAAAATCAGCCTGTTTTTACTTGCAGTAATTTTATAAAGCAAGTATTTTTCAAATGAATTTATGTTTAAAAGGAAAATTGAGAAAGATCTCGCCCGATGGAAGGAATCTGGTAAGCGTTGTCTGTTGCTATATGGCCCTCGTCAGGCGGGTAAAACCTACACCTTGAAGCACTTCCTCAAGGCGAATTTCAAATCCGTTGTCCGCTTTAGCTTTGCCCAGAATCCTTTGATAATTGAAGGCTTTGGAAAACTCAATTCGCTCAATGATTTCTTTGGCCTAATGAAAGTCGAAGGGGATATACCGCCGACGGTGTTCCATCTCGATGACATCCAATATTACCTAACCTGCCAGCAATCCAATCGGCAAACTGCCCATTCGGACAGCCTAAGCCTGGTTGAACTCGGCCGATTGCTGACCGAGCAGACGCCCCACCGCCTCGTCGCCTCCGGCACCCTCCCGATTCCCAATTCCGTCCAAGAAACCGATGAACTCGAGATTATGAGATTGCATCCGATGGATTTTGAGGAGTTCCTCTGGGCTAATAACGTTGGTTCCCCGGCGATCGAGTCGACAAAAGATGCAATGGCAAAGGGTGAGCCCATCAATGATTACATCAATAGGACTTTCCTCAGCCATTTTCATGTTTATCTCCTCGTCGGCGGTCTTCCGGAAGCGGTCTCCCTGCTAGTTAAAACCCACAATATGGGCGCCGTCGCCCATTATCATCGTTACGTTTATGGCCTATGCCAAGAGAGCGTCACCAATTACACCCAACCCCCGACCCTTTCCTACCGATTGACCGATCTTTATGTTCGGTTATCGGCGATCCTCACTCGTCCCAACCAACGCTTCCCCGTCACCGAGCTGCTCGACAAATCAAGCGGACGTTATGAAAACTTCGCTTCCAACGTCGCTTCCTTGGCCGAGACCGGCGCCCTGATCCAGGTTTATCGAGCTAATCAGCCGAAGCTTCCGCTTAAATATAGCAAGGCCAAGGCAAAGCTCTTCCTCCCTGACGTCGGGGTGCTGTCCTCTAACCTGCTCGACGTCGAGGGCAAAATAGCCGTCCTCGGCGGATACAACCAATCCTTTAACGGCGCCCTCGAGGAAAACGCCGCCGCCGAGATCCTTTCCGCCCACGGCTTTAAAATCCTGACCTATTGGAACTCCAGCGCCCATGGGGAGGTCGATTTCCTCTTACCGATTAATTCTGTCCTCACCCCCGTCCTCCTCGACTCAGGCAAAGGCCAAACGGCGCTTCACTATAACCATACCGCCCTTCATAAACTGATCCGCGATCATGGATTCCCGCAGGCTTATGTCTTCGGTGAAACCAACCTGATCAAGGAGTCCGACGCCATCACTAAGATGCCGATATACCTGCTGGATTTCCTTCGGCCAAACGATTGAAAGCGATTTAATTTTTCGCTCAAAGCCATTAGACTTTTTCGACATGAAATACTTCGTCAAAACCTTATTGTCGATCCTTGTGGAGGTCGCGGTCGTGGTATGCGCCGCCATCGGGGTCAAGATGACCATCGACTATGGCTCCTTCGGCTATCTTTACTTCACCATCCAGTCCAACATCTGGATTGCCGCCACCTTAGCCCTCTTCGCCATTTGGCAATTCATCGGGATCATCATTAAGCCATTTAGACGGATGCCACGAATACTATACATCATCAAATTCGTCTTCACCGTCGCCATCACCTTAACCGGTGGGGTATTCTGTTTCATCCTGGCCCCCACTCAACCCGGGGCCATCAAGCAAACGGTCAATATCCTGACCCATATCGTCGTCCCCCTATTATCGATCCTCGACCTCTTCTTGGCTCGGCCGAACGATCCCAAGTGGCGGTGGTCGCTTTATGGACTGATCCCGCCGATCTATTACCTAGTCTTCGCCTCCATCGGCTATGTCCAAAACTGGGATTTCGGGCAAGGGAACAACTACCCCTACTTCTTCTTAAATTGGGATTCCCCGGCCGGGGCCTTTGGCTTTGCCGAGCCACCTTATATCATAGGCACCTTCTACTGGATCTTGGTCATGATTGCCATCGTCACCATCTTCGGATTGATCTACGTCTTGCTTTTGAAGATCGAAAACAAGATACTTTTCTTATTCAGCAAGGAGAAATGACCATGGATATTTCCCGTTTCACGGAAAAAGCCCTGCATTACCATGTCCTCGGGGTAAAGGTGAGCCAGCATAATCAACTCATCGCTCAATGGCATTACGAGGACGAATGCCGGCGGAACATCTATTCCGCCTCCAAATCCTTCACCTCCTGCGCGGTCGGCTTCGCCGTGCAAGAAGGGCTGCTGTCGCTCGACGAACCATTGATTGAGGCATTCAAAGACGATATTCCCGATCAAATCAGCCCCCACCTCGCCCAAGCCCGGGTCCGCGACCTGCTCACCATGTGCTTAGGTCAAAAGCAAATGACCCTCGGCGGAACCCAACGCCCTCTCTATAAAGAAGATGACTGGGTCAAGATGGCTTTAGCCATCCCCTTTGATTACGCTCCCGGAACCCACTTCGTCTACAATAACGTCGGCCCCTACTTAGCCGGTATCCTGGTCCAGCGCCGAGCCGGGACCGACCTAGTCTCCTATTTGACCCCACGCCTATTCGGCCCGCTTGGGATCAAACGCCCCACCTGGGAAGCCGATCCTTTAGGCCGGACATTCGGGGCCGGAGGATTGTTCCTGACCTTAAGCGAACTTCACCGCTTCGGGGAGTTCTACCTCAATCAAGGAAGCTGGGAGGGAGAACAACTCCTGTCGAAAGATTGGATTAAGGAAAGCACAGGCCCGAGCGATGTCGATTATTACGGTTATCTCTTCTGGCGGGGGAAATTCAATTCCTACCGGGCCGATGGGAAATACTCGCAAATCTCCATGATTTTGCCTGACAAAGACGCCGTCATTACCTTGGTCTCCGAATGCCGGGATGGCGAAGGGCTGCAAAACGCCGTCTATGACGAGCTGTGCACCCAACTATAGACGACAAGAGGGTTAAAACGACCAGAGGGCTTCGGCCCTCTTTTTCATTGGATTTGGGCGGCGTAGGTCTCGGCGTAGATCGGGCAATCCTTCAATAAATCATCGTGCTTCCCGACCCCGACGACCGCGCCTTTGTCGAAGACGTAGATCCGGTCGCAGTCCTTGATCGAGGTCGCCCGCTGGGAGACGAGGATGAGGGAT
>CASFTG010000007.1 GCA_949297805.1 uncultured bacterium | reverse complement strand
CCTCCTGCTCGACATGTGGAACCACACCGACGCTGACTCGACCAACGCCTTCTCCGACGATTACGTCCGTTAATGAATAAGGGCCTGCGGGCCCTTTTCGTTTTGCCCTTTTACCCTTCTTTGCCTTATTATAAATAAGATATGGAAAACATCGAACTCACCTGCGGCTCCCTCCACTGCCTGACCGCGACCAAATCCGGGCAGAAAGACATCGAGAAGGTCGTCGATTCCTATTTCGCGACCGCCGATACCGATACCAAGCTCACGATCCTCTCCCATGATGAGGTTCCCCTCTTCTTCGGAATCAAGGACAAACTCATCGGGGCAGCCAAACTCGGTAAAGAGGAAATCGATACCAAATCCTTATTGGAGAACCTCCGGGCCAGCTTAGTGACCTATTCGTTAAAGGGCGAGGATCTAGTCGCCATCATCGGCCCCTGCCTCACCTTCTCCCATACCCCGGTCGAACGGAAAGTCATCGAACAATTATTGAATGATGGCTTCCAAGCGAGCGCCAAACGGACCGATGGGGTCGACTTCCTCGACCTGCCGTTATTCGTCTTGTTAGAACTCCGCCAGTTAGGGGTTAAGATCGAGAACATCAAAATCGGGGATTACGATACCTTTGAGAATCCTGATTTGCTTTATAGCCAGCTTCGCGGTGAATCGGAGTTGAATGCTTCGACCGCTTATTTCGACTGATCTTTCTTTCGATAGGCTTCGATAACCGAAGAAGGAACAAGCGGGGTGATATCAGCCCCGTTTTTATGTAATTCGTTAATAGTCGAGGAGGAGATGAAGCTGGTCTTGCTTCCCGCCATGAAGAAGACCATGTCGATATTGGGGTCGACGAAGCTATTCGCGGCCGCGAATTGGAATTCGTATTCGAAATCGGTGACCGCCCGTAAGCCCCGGATGATATGGTTCGCCCCCACTTTCCGGGCGTATTCAACGGTTAAGCCGGAGGTGAAGTCGACGTCGACGTTATCGATATCTTTGGTCGCCTCTTTCATCATCGTCAAACGTTCTTCAACCGTGAACTCGCTTTTCTTATTGGGGTTGACCGCTAGAAGCATCGTCACGTGGTCGAAGACCTTGCTAGCCCGGCGCAGGATATCGAGATGACCATTGGTGATGGGATCGAAGGATCCAGGGTAAATCGCTTTCTTCATATTTTTGCCTCCCGCAGGATGATTAGACGGGTATATCCATAACGATAGTCTTTGCTATATTCAAAACCCGATCGATCAAGGTTTAACTCCCCTTCGTATTCCACCACCACCACCGAAGCAGAAGAGAGCATATGGTGGCTCAATAGATAATCGATCGCCTTTTGATAGTAATCCTTATCCGCATAAGGCGGATCGAGGAAGACGAGATCAAAATGTTTATCGTTTAGCTTAGTTAAAGCCGAAAGGTAATCGGCATTAAGGACTTCCCCTTCTTCTTTTAAGGAGACAAGATTGTCTTTAATGTTTCGGCAAGCCTTAGGATTAGAATCGACGAAGACAGCTTCTTTTGCCCCGCGCGATAAAGCCTCGAGGCCTAAGGCCCCCGAGCCAGCGAATAAGTCCAAGACCCGCGCTCCGACTAAATAATGGCTGATGGCGGAAAAGCAAGCTTCCCGAACTCGATTCTTCGTCGGGACCGTCCCTTCCTCCGGGGTCTGGATAAGCCGGGAACGGTGCTTTCCCCCGATGATCCTTAGCATCCTTTATACCTCATAAGGAGCCCTTGGCCGAGGAAAAGAGTGGCGTTGACCTTATCGATGAGGGCGCAGTAATTAAGATAGTCCGCCATATAGGCTCGGGCCGAAGGAAGTTGGTCGAGTTCGTTCTTAATGGAGGATAACTCGGACAGTAACTTTTGATCGCTAGGATTGAGATTGAGCTGCTCCTCAATCGATTGTAGACGCGAATAAGCCGCCTTGGCTGTGGGATCTTCGTTTAGAATCGACTCGGCCTTTTCTAGATCTTTCAAAGCCTTCGAATCCGCTAAGGCGAGGCGCAGGCAATTAAGATCGGCGGCAAGCGAAGCGTTCATAGCAACAAGATTTTAGCCTAGTTGGCAAGAGGGTGCTACAATGGTTTTGTATGTTAAAAATCGTCAAAGACACCAACCCCAAACTCCGCGAAACTTGCGATGAAGTCAGCCTTCCTTTATCCGAGGAAGAGGGGAAGACCCTTGAGGAAATGCTCGATTATCTGAAGAAGAGCCAAGATGAGGAATTCCTGAAAACCCACCCCAGCGTCCGTTCGGGCGTTGGGCTGGCCGCCCCGCAAATTGGGGTTAAAAAACGGATGCTTGCCGTCTATATCGATTATCAAGATGGCCCGTTAGCTTATCTATTGGTCAACCCCAAGATCATCGCCTCCTCGGTCCGACAATGCTATCTTGCCGGCGGAGAAGGCTGCCTTTCGGTCGATACCCCTCATCCGGGCAAGGTGTACCGCGCTTATAAGATCACCGTCAAGGCCTACGATTATTTAGCGAAAAAAGAACGGAAGATCGTGGCTCGGGGCTACGAAGCCATCGTCTTGCAGCACGAGATCGATCACCTCGACGGCATCCTCTTCTACGATCATATTGGCAAGAGTGAGCCCGGCATCGATTATAGCGACGCCATCGAAATCTAAGCCGGGCGCGAATTAAGCGCTTTCAGGCTTTCCCCTGTTTACAGGGGTTTTATTTATGTTATATTTCACTTGCAAGCAGCAAACCATATCCAGCATAAGGTTTCAGCAAGGAAGTTATTTATGACCAATTCGCCTATTAGCATTTACGCGCTCGGAGGACTCGGGGAAGTCGGGAAGAACACCTACTGCTTCGAGGGCGACCGGTCGCTTATCATGGTCGATGCCGGCGTCCGTTTCCCGGAGGCTAATCTCCCCGGCGTCGATTATGTCATCCCCGATTACACTTATCTGAAAAACAACCGGAACAAGGTCAAGGCCCTCTTCATCACCCATGGCCATGAAGACCATATCGGGGGCATCCCTTTCTTAGTCCGTTCGATTTATATCCCGGTTATCTACGCTCCCCGTTTGGCAGCCGCACTTATCCGCCATAAGCTCGAGGATAACCGAATCAAAGACCCGGTCAAGATCGTCGAATACGACGCCGATTCGGTCATTAAGATCGGCGACGAGTTCACCGTCTCCTTCTTCCGGGTCACCCACTCGATTCCCGATTCCTATGGCATCTGCATCGATACCCCGCAGGGCCGGATCATCGAAACCGGCGACTTCAAGATCGATTTAACCCCGGTCGGCCCCAATTTCGAAATCAACAAATTAGCCCGCCTCGGGACCGAAGGGGTCGACTTATTAATGGCCGACTCGACTAATGCCGAGTTAGAAGGCTATACGCCGAGCGAAACCAACGTCCGGTCCGGTGTCGAGGAAATATTCGAGAAAGCCCCGGGCCGAATCATCGTCTCGACCTTCTCGAGCAACATTAACCGAATCCAGCAAGTCGTCGAGGTCGCGGTCGCCCATAAACGGAAGATCTGCATCTTAGGGCGGTCGATGAAAAACGTCATCTCCATCGCCAGGGAAT
Organism: uncultured bacterium; assembly: GCA_949297805.1. Lineage (GTDB taxonomy): Bacteria > Bacillota_I > Bacilli_A > RFN20 > CAG-826 > Alloenteromonas. The sequence goes on along the minus strand of CASFTG010000007.1, from coordinate 25,566 downwards.
ACGGCTATATCAAGATCCCCGACGCCTCGATCGTCGAGGAGACGATGCTTAGGAATTACAAGCTCAACGAAATCTGCATCATCTGCACCGGTTCCCAAGGGGAGCCGATGGCCGCCCTCTCCCGAATCGTCTCCGGCGATAATCGCAATACCTCGATTATTCCCGGCGACACCGTCATCTTCTCCTCCAACCCGATCCCGGGCAATGGCTTATTGGTCGATCGGTTAGTCAATAACCTGGTCAAGCAAGGAGCCGACGTCAAGCAGAATTCCTTAGCCTTCTCCCTCCATTCCTCGGGTCATCCTTCGCGGCAAGAGCTCCGCCTTATGCAGCGGCTCACTCAGCCCCATTACTTCATGCCAGTCCATGGCGAGTACCGGATGCTCGTTCTCCATGGGGAGATCGCTAAAGAGCTCGGAATGGCTGATGACCACGTCTTCATTTGCGATAACGGGGACATGTTAGAACTTTATAAACACCAAGTCCGCCGAACCGGAGCCCATATCAGCGCCGATGACGTCTATATCGACGGCAATGACTTAGACGGGATCTCCGGCAATATCCTCGCCGACCGCGACGTGATGAAAAACGATGGCCTCATCACCGTCATCTTGACCATCGGGAAAGACAAAGGGCTCTTAGTTGCCCCGATCGTCTATGCCCGCGGCTTCTCGGCTTCTGAAGAAACCCATGTCGTCCGCCATGCCCAGATGCGGGCCGAAGAGGAAGCGAGGAAAATCATCGAAGGCGGCGATTACGAATTCGCCGAACTTAAGCAAGCGATCAAAAACGTCGTCGCCAAATACGTCGAAAGAAAGACCGGCCGCCGGCCGATGATCCTCATCGCCGTGATGGCGGAGGATAAGTAATGCTGATCCTTGCCTCCTCCTCACCTAGACGGCAGGAATTATTGAAGCTTTTGGTGCCGGACTTCACCATCGTTAAACCTATTGTCGATGAATCCTGGCTCCAGGTTTCGGCTTCGGAAACGCCCTTGCAAGAAGCGAAGATGAAAGCCTATGCCGTCTTAAAGGACCATCCGCACGATGAGATTCTCGCCTGCGATACCGTCGTCATCCTCCATAACCATGTCTTAGGGAAGCCAAAAAACACGGAAGAGGCCTTTTCGATGCTCAAGTCGCAGGCTGGTCAAAAGCAAGTGGTCGTCTCTGGCTATTGCTATATCGGGCAAGGGAAGGAAATAACCCGCTCGGTCCGGACCTACGTCTATTTCAATAAATTAAGCGACGAGCAGATCAAAGAATACATTCAAAAGTTCCATCCCCTCGATAAAGCCGGGGCTTATGGAATTCAGGATGATTATCCGTTGATCGAACGAATCGAAGGGAGTTACTACAACGTCATGGGGCTACCGGTCGAGGACCTGCAAGCCCACGTCTTCACTCCCCGAAGATAGTCTTATAGGCGGCCTCGGCGTCGCCTTTTAAGACCAAAGTGAGCTTATCGCTCATGAGGATGAAGCCGTCAACCCCGGCTTCTTTTAGTTTCTCCTTATCGACTTTGCTATTGTCGGCTAGATACAAGACGATCCGTGAGCCTTTCAACTCTTTGCTAAGGATATTCTCCGCCCCGCCGAGCGCCGTCACGTAAGCGGTCTTATCAATCAGCCGCGGGGCTGGTTTCCCTTTCTTCCGTTTGAGGTAATATGGGAAAAGGATGGCCAAGGCGACGATGATGATAAGGGCCGCCACCCCCAAAGCTAAATAGAGGCCATAATCCTGCAAGAACCGATTGAATGAGATGAGCATACTTTCCCTAACTCCTTAGGCGAGACCTTGCTATAATACCACACGAGGTAATTTTTATGAGCAATGCCATTGAAATCGAAGCCAAAGCCCTCGTGAGCCAAGACGATTATCGGAAGCTTTCGAAACTCTTCCCCTCCTCACCCCGTTATACCCAAACCAACTATTACATCGATTCGGATGACCGGATCTTGAATAAAGAGGGGATCGCCCTTCGGATTAGGGAAAAAGACGGGAACTACGAATTGACCCTCAAGACCCCTTTATCCCAAGGATTATTGGAGAAGAACGCCCCCATCACCAAAGCCCAGTTTGAGGAATTCCGTGATCACAATGTTTTCCCCAAAGGCGACTTGGTCCGCTTCCTCACCATGCTCGACATCGACATCAATACCTTGAAGATCTTGACCTCCCTCACCACCGACCGGATCGACGTCGAATACGAAGGCGGCCTCCTCTCGATTGACCGGAACACCTATTCGGGCAAAACCGATTACGAGATCGAATTCGAATACAACAACTTAGGCGGGGCTGAGAACATCCTCTCGACCCTGTTCCACAAAAACGGCATCAAGGCCCCCTTCTCCAAAGCCAGCAAGACCCGCCGGGCGATGGAAGCCTTGGAAAAGTAATCGATTAGACAAACGAAAAGCAGGCACGCGGGCCTGCTTTTTTGATATCTAAACGATTAGATCCGGACGACATTCGGCTCCGAGGCCAGCTCAACCGGAATTTGCTTGGGCCGGTAGCAAGCAAGCCCTAAGACGGCGATCCCCATCAAAGCCGGAGCGAAATAGCTAAGCAAAGAGAAGACGCCATCGATTTCCTTTAAGACCTGCGGATTATCGATGAGTTCCTTATAGGGCAAGGAGAGGGCAGTCCCAGCCAAGCCGAAGACGAAGGCCAGGATCCCGATGACGACCGAGAAAGAGGAACGCGACTTCTCATAACGGAGGCAAACCATCAAGAAGGCGAAGAGGAAGGTTAAGGCATAGCCGATCAATAAGCACGGATCGGAAAGACCAGCGAAGCCGGAGGTAAAGGCGGCTTTCCAGTAGTCTAAGGACAATAAGCTGGTGTTATAGGAATCGAAATTCGAACCAAAGAGGAAGACGACGCCCGAAGCCAAGAAGACAAGGAGGCAGAATAAGGAGGATAAGAGGATGACTGGGCGGGATTTAGCGAAAACGCCGGTGAAGAAGCAAATCAGGAAGAGCAGGCCGCCAAGGGTCAACCCTAAGACAACGCCGGAGGATTTTAAGAAATCGAGCAAAGGATCGAGAGCAAACTTTTTGGCGTTCACAAAATCGACCGTTTGCTCATAAGCCTGATAGCCGAGAAGCAGGAAAGAAAGCAAGACGGCTAAAAAGAAGAAGAAGATGAAGACGGGGCTCCGGAGTTTGTTCGATTTCATTTGCTGTCCTTTCCGCCCAACTTGTCCTGGGCATGTTCGCAAAAGGGGTATTTCTCGCAATCGGAGGGATTGCAGAAGAGCTCCGCCAACTGACGGGCCCGCGGGACGAAGCCGAGGATATCCTCCTCGTTGTACCCAACCTGGACCCGGTGGTCATCGACGATGATCGGACGCTTGAGCACCGAGGGGTGGGCTTTGATGAATTCGATGAGCTCCGAGATGGTCATATCATCGAAATCGATGTGGTTCTCCTGAACGATCTTCGAACGCTTGGAGATGATGTCGTCGGTGCCGTTCTCGCATTTGGCGATGACCTCTTTCAGGTCTTCGGTCTTGAGATTGCCGGAGAAGATGTCCTTCGCCTCATAAGCGACCCCGTGCTCGTCGAAGTACTTTTTCACCTTACGGCAAGAGGAGCAGGACGGGGAGGTATACACCTTGATCATACGGGAAAAGTATACACCGGGCGGAAACGGGTTTTCATTAGAAAACCGATCGCGAGAGAAAACTTTTTTCACTCCCTCCCCCATCGGCCTATAATGAGGCGCCTGGAGGCAACAATATGCGGATCTTATCAGGAATCAAACCGACCGGGAACTTAACCCTGGGCAACTATATCGGGGCCTTGAAGCACTTCAAGGACTTCCAAGACAGCGGCGAAGTCTATATCTTCATCGCCGATCTCCATGCTTTGACCTTACCGATCGACCCAGAGTTTTTACGAGACAATACCCGCGACGTCGCGAGCTTCTATCTTGCCTCGGGGCTCGACCCGAAGAAGACGACCATCTTCTTGCAATCGAGCGTCTCCGAGCATGCCGAATTAAATGCCATCCTCCAAAATTACCTTTACATGGGCGAATTATCACGGATGACCCAGTTTAAGGACAAAAGCGCTAAACTCAAGCAAAGCGCCATCGGCTTAGGGCTCTTCGCCTATCCGGTCTTGATGGCTTCCGACATCGTCTTATACGATGCCGACGTCGTCCCCGTCGGGGAAGACCAGATCCAACACGTCGAATTGACCCGCGATCTAGTCAAGCGGTTCAACGCCCGTTATGGGGAAGTCTTAGTTGAGCCCAAATACCAAATGAACAAAGTCGGGGCCCGGATCATGTCGCTCACCGACCCAAGCGTCAAAATGAGTAAATCCGATCCGAAAGGCGATATCTTCTTAAAAGACGATTTAGCCACCATTAGAAAGAAGATTATGTCGGCGAAAACCGACTCCGGCTCCGAAGTCAAATTCGATAAAGAGAATAAGCCGGGGATCTCGAATCTATTAACCATCTACGCCTCGATCAAAGGAATGAGCATCGAGGAGGCGGAGAAGCAATTTACCGCCGCCCGATATGGTGAGTTCAAGAAAGCAGTCGCCGACGCCGTCATCGAGGAGATCGGGCCCTTCCAGGAACGGTATAAGCAAATCCGCGAATCCGGCGAATATCTTGCCGTTTTGCGGGAAGGCGCCCAAAAAGCCAAGCAAATCGCCCACCAAACCTTAAAACGGGTCCAAAACGCCGTCGGGCTCTTGAATATCGATGAACTATAAAGGGGCTATCGCCCTCGACCTCGATGGCACTTTATTAAACGGCAAAGGCCAATTAGGGAACCAAACCAAACGGCTTTTGCGCGTTTTATCCTCCGATTACTTGATCATCCTCGCCTCGGGAAGGCCGCTCCGCTCAATGCGGAAACTTTGCGCGGAACTTCAATTGTCCCTCCCCCTAATTTGTTATAACGGGGCGGCGGTTTATCTTTCGCCTTTCCTTAAGCCATTGCTTTACCTAAGTCTAGAGACGGAAAAGCTCAAACAGGTTTATGAGGAAGGGAAATCTTTCCTTACCTCTTTCGCCTGTGAGGATAAAAAGGCCATTTATTCGCTCCACCACGATGCTTACTTATCCCGTTACTTCCCCTTTGAAGGAATGGAAGTCCATTTAGGCGAAGAGAGGGAATTGCCTCCCGCTGGCTTAATGGCTTGCTTACTCCGCTGCCCCCACCGTTATGATGATCGGCTAAAGGAAATCGTCGAAAAGCAAAAGGGCTTCAAGTTCCGTCATTGGGTGAGCTCAACCTATTCCGAGATCACTCGGGAGGATGTCGATAAGGGAAAAGCCTTGGCCCTATTGCTTGCCCATTTCCATCTCAATCCGAAGGACTGCTATGCCTTTGGGGATTCGACCAACGATGAGCCGATGCTCTCATTAGTCGGCCATCCGTTCCTTTTATCTGATAGTCAGGCCAAACTGAACTTTCCCCGAACCGAAAAAGGCCACGCCGAGGAAGGCGTAGCCTATGAATTAAGTAAGCTCTTTAGGCTTTAAGCCCCAGCCGACCCATGATGGCGGCATACAAGCCTTGGGCCTCTTCTTTTAAGCCTGCTTCCTTCTCCCCCACCGTCTCGATATAGAACTTCATCTTCGGCTCGGTGCCGGAGGGACGGATCGCGAGAGTCGATTTATCGGTGAAGACGTATTTGAGGACATCGGATTTCGGCAAGCCGACGATATTTTCCTTATGCCCATCGGCGTAGATGACGACGTCATTGAGGTAGTCCTCGACGGCGGCGACCTTTTTGCCGGCTAGTTCGGTTAAGGGTTCCGCATGGAGTTCGCCCATGAGCCGCTTCATGGTGGCGGCCCCTTCCATCCCTTCGAAGTAGGCATCGTTCATCGAGGTGTAATGGAAGCCGATCCGTTGCTGCAGTTCCTCGAAGGCTTGGTCGAGATGCTTTCCGTGCAGTAAGTGATAAAGGGCCATCTCGGTATAAAGGAGGATCGCCTGGACCCCGTCCTTATCCCGGACAAACGGCTTAATCAGGCAGCCATAGGATTCCTCATAACCGAATAAGAAGGTCGGACCATGGCCGAGTTTTTCGTAATGGTGGATTCGTTCGCCAATGAACTTAAAGCCGGTGAGGAAGGATTCGGCTTTGACTCCATAGGAAGCCGCCACTTCCCGTCCTAAACTCGAGGTGACGATAGTATCGTAGATGACCCCATTAGAGGGGAGGGTTCCTTTTAGTTTCTTCTGCGAAAGCAAGTAATCGATGAGCAGAGCCCCCGACTGGTTGCCGGTCAATCTTCTAATATCGCCCTGGCTGCTTCGATAGGCAAGTCCGCAGCGATCGCCATCGGGATCGGTCATAACGGCTAAATCGGCCTGGTATTCCTCCATATATTTAAGAGGTAATTCCCAGGCGGCTTCGACTTCCGGGTTCGGGGATTTGGTCCCGCCGAATTCCCCGTCATGGGTGCATTGTTCTTTGACGGGGATGATTGAATAGCCGCAGTCGGAGAAGACCCGGAGGGCGCTTTCTAAGCTGGCCCCATGCTGCGGGGTATAGATGACTTTGAAACGGGATTTATCGAGGTCCGGGTTCTCTTGGCAGGATTCGACGAGTTTGACGTATTCATCGTCGACTTCCTTCCCAAAGACGACCTGCTCGCCTGTTTCTTTAGCCTCCGGGACTTCATAATCCAGCGGATCGGGCAAGGTAGCGAGGATCTTCAGCATCGGGGCGATGGCATCAGGTACCAATTGGCAACCGGTCTCATCGTAGACCTTATAGCCGTTGTATTGCTTGGGATTGTGGGAGGCGGTGATCATGATCCCGCCGGCGGCTTTGGCATAACGGACGCCAAAGGAGAGTTCGGGGGTCGGCCGCAAATCATCGAAGATATAGGTCTTGAGCCCCATCTTGTTGAGGATAGAAGAGGCGAGCAAAGTGAAATGACGGGAATTGATCCGGTTGTCATGGCTTATGACCACGCCCCGGGTTTTGGCATCTTCCACGTTCTCAATCAAAAATTGCCCAAAGGCAACGGTGACCCGGCCGATGGTCAAGTCATTGACCCGGTTGGTTCCCGGGCCCATGACGCCCCGGAGGCCCCCGGTGCCGAATTCGGCGTCTTTGAAGAAGGCGTCGGCTTTTTCCTCTTCGTTTAAGCCGGCGAGGATCTTTTTGTCCTCTTCGCTTAAACGCGGGCTCGCGAGCCAACGTTGGTATTTCTCGTTGATGTCCATATAAATAACACGCTCCGTCTCTAATTATATCCGTTTGCTAGGCTAACAAATCAATCACCTTCGCTAGGCTTTCCGGCAAAGGGGACTCAATAGCCCTATCTTTAAGTCCTTTCAAGGCTCGGCCGAGATCGCCGAATTCCAGCCGATAAGCATGGAGGAATTGGTAATCGAGACCGGTCTTGGCTTTTATTTGACGGTTTAAAGCGAAGTCCCCGTATTTATCGTCACCAAGCAAAGGATGGGCGATACTGGCGAAATGAACCCGGATCTGATGGGTCCTGCCGGTCAAAAGATGGACTTTGACTAGGCTATAGTCCCCCACTTCCCTTTCGACTTGGTATTCGGTGATGGCGGTCTTCCCTCCTTTATCCAACGATAAAGGGAAGGCTCGACCAGAATTGGCGTCTTTCCCTAAGGGGATATCGATTTTCCCTTCCTTTAAATCGAAATGGCCTTTGACTAAAGCGAGGTAATATTTCTTAACCCCTTGTCGAGTCTTGAATAGTTCGGTCAATTCTTTTAAACCGGCATCAGTTAGCCCATAACAAATTAAACCCGAGGTATTCCGGTCCAGCCGATGGGCGGGAGAGGGAGTAAAGGAAGAATTGGAAGGATCGTATTTCCCTTCCATATATAGATAATCAAGGACGGCGTTGCCTAGGGTTTCCCGGACCCCGGTTTTGTCCCCATAGGTCAACACCCCTTTCGGCTTATCGACGATTAGGACGTTCTCATCCTCATAGGCGATTCGATAAGGGAAGGGCTTGGCGGTGACCGGACGCGGTTTCTTGAAGTCCTCAAGCTGTTGATCGGTCACATAGATCCGGACCGTATCCCCCACATGGACCAAGGCATCTTTCTTAACCCAATGGCCATTGATCTTGATGTCCTTCTTCCGAAAGGCTTTATAGATAAAGCCCAAGGGGGCTTCGGACAGGTATTTCCGGACGAATTTCTCGATTTTTTGACCGTCGTTGGCGGCGGTGACGATTATTTCTTTCATTCGGTGAACGATTATAGCATGGGCGCGCAAATTTCGTTTGCGCATTCGCCCCGCTTCTTCTATAATCAGCGTTGCCTTTCGGGGCAAATTGGAGGAATACCCAAGTGGTCGAAGGGGCGGGCTTGGAAAGCTCGTAGTCTCTTAACCGGGAGCCAGGGTTCGAATCCCTGTTCCTCCGCCATTGATATCTAAGCCCGATTCTCCCGCAGAACCGGGTTTTCTTTTTCGCTTTCGCCTCCAAAAGAAAGGCGCCCTTGTGGACGCCCAATCTCACTTATTCAATATAAAGCACCCGGCTCGGCTTGATTTCCTTCGGGCTCATCTGCGCATCGGCATAACCGATACAGGCATGACCGATGCCGACGTAATCACCTTCGATGCCGAAGGACTTAAGCAGTTCTTTCCCTTCCGCGAGTTCGAATTCCTCTTTCGCCCGGTGGATCCAAATCGATCCCAGGCCAAGATCAGTCGCAGATAGAAGCAAGTTTTCCATGGCAACCGACCCGTCATAAACCGCAGTCGGACCGGCTTCACAATAGACGAGCATTACCACCGGCGCCCCATAAAAGGGATCGGTCCCTTCTCGGCCCATGATTTTGGCATTGAGTTTGGACAAAGCCGCGATCTTCTCCTTATTGGTGATGACGGCGATATGGGCTTTCTGTCCGTTCATAGCGCTCGGCGCCCGCAGCCCGGCCTCGACGATTTGCTCAATCTTTTCCCGGTCGACCGGCATCGAGCTGAACTTCCGGCACGAATGGCGTTTCTTGATGCATTCTAAGGTTTCCATAGTGTTTTGCCTCCCAAGCAAAAGGCGGAGGGTTGCCCCACCGCCTTAAGGATATCACTCTTCGGTCTGAACGTTATCTTCCTTCACGGCCTCTAGACCAAGCCGCTGAGCCCGCCGCGACGCCCGTTCGGAATCACGGTCGGTTTCCCGCGCGAAGACGCTTAAGCAAATGACCGCCAACAAGGAACCGGCGAGGAAGAGGATTAAGCCCCAATAACGGTACCCCATCCCCGACCAGTTGCTGAGCCAGAGGGGTTCGCTATAGAGGATCCAGTTGTCGGAATAGACGACCGGGAGGTTCTCCCCCACGATCCCGAGGATCAGGAAGAAGAGGCCGACGAAGCCGATGAAGCCGGCGATCGAATACCAGACGATTTCCTTTTTGCTTATTTTCTGGGTTTTCTCTTTCATATGCTAATTAAGCCTGCGGATTCTTATCAGCCGCTTCCTTGGCTTCCCGGTCTTTCTTGACCTGGGCAAGGAGCTCATTGACGAGCGGAACATAGACCGCCCGGAAGCTGGCTTCGGCGTCGCGGACATAGAGCTGGATGGTCTCGATGGTCTCCCGCATGACATCGGGGAACCGCTTGCCAGTCGGAAGGTCGCGACGGCCAGTCATCATCTCCATCAAAGCGACGATCTTGTCTTCCATGTTCTTATAGACCAAGTCATGCTCTTTGGCCGAGGAACGGACAAAATTGATGTTGCTGACGATGGTTTGGATGTCGTTGGAGATGAATTTGGAGGACGGCGATTCGGCCCCTTTGGCTTCCTGCCGGGCCTTATTGTAATCGTTGAATAAGGCGATGAGGTCATTGGTGAGGGTCAAATAGGCGACGCCGCGGAACATCGCGTCCTCGGCATTCCAAACCTTGACGGCCTCGGTGACATCGATCTGCTTGCTTTGGGCATCGCGGACGATGCCGGCGATCATCGAGTTGATGTTCTCATGGATCGGAAGGACCCCGCGATAGATCGGGAGGTGCTGGTTGTGGTCGACCCGGAGCCCATCATCGGCGAGATGGAGGATGGTCGAGGAATCGCCATAGACCTCTTCATAGAAATCGCGGATGAGTTTCTCGAGCTTCTGCCCGTTTTCCCCCGAGTGGTCGATGATGTCCTTAAGCGGGGTGTGCTGGTCGACTTCGATCAAGACGGCCCGTTTCTTCTCGTTGAACAACTTCGGATCGTAGGTTTCCTTCTTGAGGCAGTACTCAAGGGTGTCCCGGATCGAGACGTTGTAATGAAGGAGGGTGGTGATGACTTCGCTGACTTGGTTCATGTTTTCTTCTTTTCTTTCCTTGATAAACGGATGGCTATCCAACCGACGGGTATAGTCATATCTAGCGTGCAAAGTCCGCTAACGGGGGATATTATGCGTGCTCTGCCTTTCACATGCAAGCAATATCACCCTTTAGGGTGAAGGAAAAGGGCCGGTCGCCCGGCCCTATCGCTCGTCTTTCCCCTTACTTCAAAGGGTTCTCGGCCTGGATGACGCCATAACCTCCGTCTAACCGTTTATAGGCGACGGAGATCTGATTGTCCTCGTCATCGAGGTAGAGGAAGAAGGAATGGCCGAGGGCCTCCATCCTGGTGATGGCCTCATCGATGGTCATCGGGTCGAGATAGATCGATTTGGTCCGGACGACCGTTTCCTCGCCATCGGATTCTTCGGCGAAATTTTCGAAAGCCAAGGCCTTACCAAGGGAATCAGCCTCTTTGGTCCGATCCATCCGGGTCTTGAGTTTCCGCATCTGCCCCTCGAGTTTATCGATGGCAAAGTCGACGGCGGCATAGAGGTCATTGTCCCGGACCTCGGTCCGGAACGTCATTTGTTTGGTAAAGATGGTGATTTCGACTTTGGCCCCGACTTGGTAGGACCGGACCACCGCCCGGCAGAGCACGTCGTCATTGATGACGAAGTACTTGTCCATCCGGGAGAGTTTCTTCTCGATGTCGGCACGAATAGAATCGGTGACATCGATGTTCTTTCCGATAATTTGGTATTTCATTGTTTTCTGCCCCTCCTAAGGGCTTACGCCATTATTGTAAAGGATTTTCCGAAAAGGAATAGACCTTTTTGAAAGCGGTTACATCTTCTTAACCAAAAAAGGGGCGATTCGCCCCAAAATCACGATAAATCGCGCGATTCAATTTATTTGCCGTTCCCTTCGAAATAGGCTTTGAGGGCTTCGACTTTGTCTAATCGTTCCCAAGGCAAATCAAGGTCCGGCCGGCCAAAGACCCCGTAATTGCAGGTATCGGCATAGCGGAAACTCGGCTGGGTCAGATGGAATTGCTCGATGATGGCATAGGGCCGAGGATCGAAGAACTTCTCGATGGCCGAGAGGATCAGATAGTCATCGTAATGTTTGGTCCCGAAGGTCGATAAAGAAATCGATAAGGGCTTAGCCACCCCAATGGCATAGCTTAATTGGATCTCCAGCCGATCAGCCGCGCCAGAGGCGACTAAATTCTTAGCAATATAACGGGCGTAATAGGAAGCCGAACGGTCGACTTTCGAGGGGTCTTTGCCCGAGAAGGCGCCGCCCCCGTGGCGCGAGGCTCCGCCATAGGTATCGACGATGAGTTTGCGGCCCGTTAACCCCGTATCGCCAGCCGGACCGCCGATGACGAAGCTGCCGGTCGGGTTAATCAAGACCCGGAAATCGGTGTTGAGGCGGAAGCTTTCGGCCACCGGCCTCATGACCAACTCAAAGACATCATGCTTAAACTTCGCCATATCAATATCCGGATCATGCTGAATCGACATCAAGACGGTGTGGATTCTCGGCTTCTCCCCGGTATAGTCGATGGTGACCTGGCTTTTCATATCCGGCCGGGCGCCTTTTAGTTTGCCCTCTTTCCTTAGATTGGTGGCCACCCGAACCAACTTATGGGCGATGGTGACCGGCAAAGGCATATACCCGTCCGACTCATTGGTCGCATAGCCGAACATGATCCCTTGGTCGCCGGCCCCCATATTCAGTTGGTCTTCTGGCCGAACCCCCATGGCGATGTCCGGGGACTGTTCCTTGACCCGGACCTCGATCTGACAGGTATCGGCCCCGATCCCTAGTTCGGGGGCGGTATAGCCGATCCGCCGTAACACGTCGCGAGCGATCTCTTCGTAATCGATATGGGACACCCCCGAGATCTCGCCCCCGATCAAGACGAATTCGGTGGTGGCGAAAACTTCGCAGGCCACGTGGGCATTGGGGTTCTCGGCCAAGCAGGCGTCGAGGATCGAGTCGGCGATTTGGTCGCACACCTTATCGGGGTGGCCCTCGGATACCGATTCCGAGGTGAAGAGGAATTGCTCTTGGTCCATTAAAATGCTCCTTATCTGGCGAAATCCCACCCGATTAAGGAAGGCCTATCAACTTCCAACGGCATCGTTCTCCCGGGGACGGGGAGCTATGGCGAGCACTTACCGCTATAGCGGAGTTGCTAGCGTCCTGGTTACGCCAAATGACGACGCTTCTTGATGCCTGCGTTTCGCAGTGCGGCTATTCTATGCTTCCCTTTCCCACTAGGCAAGAAAAACTCCCCAAACGGGGAGTCAGTCGGTGATGGTGGTTAGGGCCTTGGCGATTTGGTCCGGGCAAGAGGTCTGCTTATTCCGCGATCCCCGGCAGATGATGCCAGCGAGCTTGGACTTCGCTTCCTCGATGTCCATTCCCTTCAACAAAGAGGCGATGCCTTGGAGGTTCCCATGGCATCCACCTTCGACCCGAAGGGCGAGGATCTTCCCGTCCTCGTAATCGATCTCAAACTTCCGCGAGCAGACGTTGGAAGGGTTATAGACGAGGGTCTTCATTATTCGTGATGATGGCAGCAATGGCCTTCCCCATGGCAGCATTCGCCGTCTTCATGGTGGCATTCGCTGGCATAGAGGATCTCGCCATAGACTTCTCCGCCGGCGTTGGCGGCGTTGCTCTCATCGGTGTCGATATGCATGGCGAGGGCATACTTCGGGCTGACGCGGATGATGGTGTCGCCATAGATCGTCTCCCGTTCGGGGGTTGAGATGGCGACGTAGACCGCTTCCCCGTCTTTGACATTGAAGGCTTCGGCATCTTCCGGGGTCATGTGGATGTGGCGCTTAGCGATGATGACGCCTTCTTCGAGTTCGAGCTGTTTGCCATTGGCCGGGTTAACGATGGTGACCGGGGCCGAACCTTTGACATCGCCCGAGAGGCGGATCGGCGCGTTGACCCCAAGGGTCCGGGCGTCAGTGGCCGAGATCTCAACCTGATTCTCTTTTCTTAAGGGGCCAAGGATCGAGACATTGGTGAGCATCCGGGGCTTGCCGGTCTTGGGATTGACCGGGCCGACGAGGTTGAGCCGGACATCGGAGACGTATTGCCCCGGCTGGGAGAGGGGCTTGCGGACGTTCAAGACGGCATGTTCGCCCTCTTTGGCATCCATGAGGTAATCGAAGCTCGCCTGATCGAGGTGGATATGGCGGGCGCTGGTTTCAACGAGGATTTTGTTTTCCATAGTTTCCTTCCTTATTTCCGGGGCAATTATAGGCCGAAAAGAGGGAAGAGGGGAAAGTTTTACTTTCATTTAGCCTTTACTTCCCCTCCGAGTAGGCTAGACTAGGCGGGCTAAAGGAGGAAGCGGATATGGATGAAAAGCTGAAGTTAAATCTAGAAACCCTGCAAAAAGCCATCGAAAGCAAAGATAAAGCGACTTTGCTTGAGGCCTTTAAGACCACCCCGGCCATCGACTTGGCTGAGTTAGGCAATGAGTTGAGTCCGGAACAATTGATTTACCTCTTCCGGGCCATCGGCCCGGCCTTATCCGCCGACTTCTTCACCGAATTAAGCCAAGAGAGCAAAGAGAAGCTCATCCAGGCCATGACCGATAAAGACCTGGTCGAGCTCATCAACTCCCAGCCGGCTGACGAAGTGACCGACGCCATCGAGGAACTGCCAGCTAACTTGGCCTCCCGGGTCATGAAAGCCGCCGATCCGGAACTCAGGAAAGACCTCAATACCCTTCTTAACTATAAAGAAGACACCGCCGGCTCGATCATGACGACCGAGTACCTCGAGTTTCGGGAGGACGTCTTGGTTAAAGACGCCATCGCCGAAATCAGAAAAAGGGGAAGAGACGCCGAGACGGTCTATACCATCTTCGTCCGCGACCAGTCGCGCCGGTTCCTTGGGACCGTCGACCTCGATGATCTAATCTTCGCCGAGCCCGATACCCCCTTATCGGCGATCATGAACCGGGACGTGGTCTATTGCAAAACCAGCGATGACCAAGAGGAAGTCAGCCAAATGTTCCGCCGGTACGACCTCAATGCCCTAGCGGTCTTAAACGAAGACAACCGGCTGGTCGGCGTCATCACCATCGACGACGCGGTCGATGTCATGGCCGAAGAAGGAAGCGAGGACTTCGCCCGTATGACCAACATGGAGCCGAGCGAGAAGCCTTATATGTCCTTATCGACCTGGGATAACGCCAAGCGCTGCATCCCTTGGATCGTAGTGCTCTTAGTCCTAGGCACCTTCACCTCGATCATCATTTCCTTCTTCCAGGATAAACTGGCCAGTTTAGCCATCTTAGCCGCCTTCATCCCGACCCTGCTCGATACCGGCGGCAACTCGGGTGGGCAGACGACCGGGCTGATGGTCCGGGGGCTGGCCTTAAAGGAATTCGGCCCGAAGCAAGCGGGGAAGGTCCTATTCAAGGAGTTGAAATCCGGCTTGGTGGTCGGCTTAGTCGTCGCCGCCTTCGCCTTCTGCTGGTTCATGATGGAACAATATACCGGCATTGTCGTCAATTCCGATTTCGCCGGGACCAATATCTGGAACGGCAATTGCTGGACCTTGGAATTCTTTGACGCCTCGGCTAAGATCGCCGCTTTGGTGGCATTATCGGCTTTCATCGCCATCACTTTGGCCAAAATTGTCGGGTCGTTATTGCCGCTTGGGGCCTATGCCCTTCATCTCGACCCGGCCCTGCTGGCTCAGCCGTTGCTTACGACGGTCATGGACATCGTCTCCTTGTTGGTATATTTCTCGGTGGCGATGCTCTTCTTCCCCCAGTTGGCGTAGGGGGCATAAAAAGTATTTGAATTAGCTGGGGTGGCTGCCTATAATAACACCCGCTGCGGGAGTGGCGGAATTGGTAGACGCGTACGTTTGAGGGGCGTATGGGGCAACCCGTGTGAGTTCAACTCTCATCCCCCGCACCAGCAAAGATAATCGCCCGGCTAAGCCGGGTTTTCTTTTATTCCCATGTGCTAGAACACATCTACTAGAGATTTCCTTAGTTCTTCCGGCGGCCGGTTGTTTCTGATGATTCCCTCGAACTGGCTATTTTTTGATGGGAAGCCAAAAGTCAAAACCTTCTTGGTGTCAAAGGCGCTCAGCGCCCGACTCGGGACTGTTTCTCATATGCTTCCTTAATCCGGCGATAGTTATAGATAATCCGATCGTTTACGGAAGATAAACGTTTCTTGCCAGCGGCGAAAGAAGAGGGATAGGAGGCGCTAGTGTAGAGGAAATAATGACGGTGCCGCTCTTTCTGCAGCAATATCTCCCCGATCTCGTCCTCGGTTCGGACGACCCCATCTTGAAGCAATTCGACGACGTCTTTGACCGATCGTTTCCACTCGCGCTGCCGATCGGCTGGAAGGTCAGCAAACTCTGCCATGGATAGATCGATCTCGTAACGGTCTTTCTCCTTATTAAAACGAACGTAAGGCGACGATAGATCTTTGACTCGCAACCTGGACAGATAGTTGATATCCTCAATCGGCGCATAAACGCCATTGTCCCCGCCGGTCGCTTTCATATACGATTGCTCAGCCAATTGGTCGATAAGGGCTGGGTCGCTAGAGTCGTAGAATTCCTCATAAGCCTGCAAACAATATTTGAAGAAGAAAAGATGTTGGTTTTTCTCCCTCTCGCTCAGTTTTGAATAAGGTCTCGGGTCGCGGTCTTTATCAGGATTGTGCTTAAGCGAAGCCTCATAAAAGGCCTCCCCCACTTCGTCGATGGAAAAGGGAAGGAGGGGGTTGGAATAATAACGATAGGTGTCCTTAGCAACACCAAGGAAGAAGTTCTGCAGCGGGGCTGGTAAAACGTAGAATGGAGCATTAGCAATATCGAAAAGCCAGCCGCCATCCCCTCGAACGAGGTAACTTGGAGGATTAGAAGGCGGCTCCGCTATCTTGAAGGGGACGTAACGGCAATTCAATTGGTGCGCCCCCAAGCCGTTGGCGGCACGGATCCGGTTATGGACGTATTGGGCGACGAAAGGAAATAGCGAGTCCGGGTTGGCGGGGCCGTTGGCTTTCTTATAGATCAATTCCGCCAAGCGGAAGTCCTCGAGGATGGTATGGCTGACAATGTGATTGGTTTTGAAATACCGCTGCTCAAAATAGCAGTAGTAACGATTACTTTCATAATCCAAATAACGGTCGACGATTTCGAAATCGAATAGTTCGTTCCCACTCTCTAATATCGAAAGGAAAAAGCGAGCCTTTCGGGAAAACTCCTCTTTTATCGATCGGGGCAAGTAGTCGAAAGGGCACTTGCCGACCAAAACCCCATAGGAACGGGATAAACCCAGCGGCCATTTATTCCAAATGAAAATGTACTGATAGGCCGACTCCCCCACTTCCTTGACGATGCGCTTTAGGTCTTTGATATCGTCTTTTTTGGTTATTTTTGCCGTGTAATGAATCGAACGCGCATACAATGCCCGGGTGATTTGATCTAGCAAATCCATCTCGTCCCCCTCCTTTATCAAGATGATTATCCTTGTTTGAAAAGGGGAAGGCAAAAGAAGAGGGAATATTTTAAAACCGGCCATTATCCTCCTTATATAATGTGGCTATGCACATCGAGGACACCATCGTCAAAGGGACGCCGAACCGGAATCGATTAATTCAATACGGCTTTAAGGAAGAGAGTGGAAGTTTGATCTATCGGACCGCCATCATGGACGGGGATTTTCAGGCCGTTATCGAGCTTACCAATAACAGCCTGGACGGCCATCTCTATGATTCCGCCACCAAAGATGAATACACCAACTACCGGCTTGACTCCGGGGCCAATGGCTATTCCCATAAGGTAAAAGAAGCCTACCTCGCCCTCCTATCCGATATCGTCGCCAACTGTTTCGATCAACGTTATTTCCATTCGCTCCAAGCCAATCGTTTAGTCGACTGGCTTTCACAACACGTCGAGGCTTATCTTGACTTCCCCTTCACCGGGCCAAGCCAAGACGTCGGGGTATTTCGGGAGAAGAAAACCAATAAATGGTTTGCCTTCATCATGCCCCTTGATCAGACGAAACTCGGGAAGGAACCAAAACTGATCGATATCATCGATTTCAAGTCCAATCGGGTCGAGGAATTGTTGACCGATTCCCGTTTCTATCCGGCCTACCATATGAATAAGAAAAAGTGGATCACCGCGATTCTCGATGATTCACTTTCCGATGATGAGTTGATTGCCCTACTTAACGAGGGGTTAAGTTTAGTCCGTCCAAGCCTTCGAACGGCAGATCCGGTAGCCGCCGGCAAACATTAAACCAAGGGCGAAGAACAAGCACATGGTCGAGAAGAGGAACTTGACGTCGAAGCTGCCGTCGATCGCCGCCATGATCATGAGGGCCAGATAGCTGACTCCAACGAAGATGGCATAGACTAAGCAAGCCCAGGCGAAGATCGTCCCGAGCACTTTCTTCCGTAAGAAGATGAAGGTGAAGCCGCAGAGAACGATGAGGGTGAAGCAGACGTCGGCAAGGCTGGTGATGATCCGGTTGGCGGTGTCGTTGCCTAACTCCATCGAATAGGTGCCGAATAAGGTAAAGACCAATAAGGCCGGGGCCAAGGCCTTGGTCGCCCCCACGCTGGCGTCAGGGGAGAAAAGGTAATAGCAATAGAACCCGATGACGATAATGATGATGACGATCGCGGCGACAAACTCAATGACGCCAGCGACCGACTCGAAGAAATTCTTCCCACCGGAAACCGAGGGGACGCCTTCGGTCAGCAGGTAATAGATGACGAGGAGAAGGCCCGCGATCAAAAAGAAGATGTGAACCCAGGATATTTTTTTGTTTGAACTAGCCATAGAAGCTCCTTTCGCCTACCAATTCTACCCATCGCTTCCTTATAAAGGAAGAGGGGTTATGCTAATATAACGCGGCTATGGCTTTACTCGAACTCAAAGATATCGAATTCAATTACTCCGACAAGGAACTGTATAACGGGGTCAACCTCAAGCTTAATCCTGGTGAGCACGCCTGCATCGTCGGGGTCAATGGGTCGGGGAAGACGACTTTGCTTTCTTTGATCGTTGGCGATTTAAAACCCGACAAGGGGAGCGTCCTTTGGGAGCCCCACGTCACCTATTCCTATTTGGATCAGCAGTTAAAAGTCGAAACCGACGTCCGAACCGAGGATTACCTTTATGGGGTCTATGCCGACCTTTTTGAAAAGGAAAAGCAGATGGAGAACCTCTATATGCAAGCCTCGACCGGGGAAGGGGATTACGAGAAATTGCTCGATAAGGCGGAGAAACTCGGCAACGAATTAACCGAGAAAGGATTCTATTCCTTGCAAGAGAAAGTCGGGAGATTAACCGATGGACTCGGCTTTGACAGGGTCGACCTCGACCGTCCCTTACGGCTTCTTTCCTCGGGCCAACGGGAGAAAGCCTTCTTAGCGAAGATGTTATTGGAGGAGAAAGACGTCCTCATCATGGACGAACCGACCAACTTCCTCGACCAGACCCAGGTCGCCTGGCTCGCCTCTTACCTCTCCGCCTATCCCAAGGCTTTCTTAGTCGTCAGCCACGACCAAGCCTTCTTACGGCAAATCGCCAAGGTCGTCTTCTGCCTCGAGAATAAGACCTTGACCCGTTATAAAGGGGACTTCGACCATTATTTATCCCAGCACGAGGTCGATAAAATCCAATACGCCAAGGACTATGCCGCCCAGCAACGTTATATAAAGAAGGAAGAAGCCTTTATCGCCAAGCATATCGTTAGGGCCACTTCGGCCAAGGCCGCCAAAAGCAGGCGGGCCCGCTTAGCCCACCTCGAGGTCTTAGATGCCCCGGGCAAAGAGGAAGGCCACGTCCATTTTTCCTTTCCCTTCACCCATGACGTCGGGGAGAAGCCATTGTCGGTCGAGGAGCTAGAGATCGGCTATGGGCATCCGTTATTGCCTCCCATCTCCTTCCTGCTCAAAAAGGGGGAGAAGATCGCCATCCTCGGCCAAAACGGGGTTGGCAAAACCACTTTGCTTAAAACTTTAATGGGTCAACTCAAGCCCTTAGGAGGGGAATTCCATTGGCTTAAAGGGACGGTGGTCAATTACTTCGATCAGGATGAGAAGATCGATTTGAATTTAACCCCTTTTGACTATGTCCGGCAGTTTTATCCGGATTTGGACAATACCAAGGTTCGGACCGCCCTCGGGGCCGTCGGGGTACGGAAGGAATTGGCCCTAAGAAAGATGAAAGAGCTCTCCGGGGGCGAGGTCACCAAGGCCCGCTTCGCGGTCATGACGTTAAGGAAAGCCAACTTCCTGATGTTCGACGAACCGACCAACCACCTCGACCAAAAAGCCAAAGATTCGCTTTTCGAAGCCATCGAGAACTTCCCCGGGGCCGTCATCATCGTCAGCCACGAAAAAGACTTCTACGATGGCTTAGTCGATTACGAATTGAATTTTTAAGGCAGGCTCGGCCGGGTCTTGAAGCCAAAAAGGTGGAAGAAGGCCCGATAAAGGGGGAGGGACCGCCAATAGTTATAGCCAGAGACATCGGCGTTATACAAGGCCACTGTCTGACGATAGAAACGGTTCAGATCGTTGATGGTCGAGGAGCAGAATTCATATTCTTTGCCTTTGGCCGCCCATTTGTTATCGAGGGCTAAGTAAGAGAGGACGGATTTGCAGCCATTGAGGCGGGATTGATTGGCCATTAATGTCTCAAAAGTCGGCTTAACGAAGTCCAAACCCTGCAAATCGACCGCTTTTGCATCGGCTTCTGAATAGGCCACCCCCTCGCTTTTGAATAAAGAATCGAGCCGGGTCAAGATGGCGGCAGTCTCGCTTTGGATTAGATTCAGGGTTCGTTCCTTCTTCTTCAATTCCCGATGGAAGTCGAGGACATGGGAGAAAGCGTAGAAAAAGACGGCGAGGAAGAGGAAGATGATCAAGGCGGCGACGAGGATGATGATCTGGTAGGGCTTCATACCGGGGCTATTTTAACCCTCTAGCGGATATCCGCCAAATCGGGGGAGGATTATCTCGCAAAACCCGAAAAAACAAGCGAATTTGCATATAAATCCTTTCGACTTTATAATAAGTGCATTCGGAGGCAGCGAACTTGAACAAAAAGCCCATTTGCGCCATTCTCTACGATTTCGACTCCACTTTGGCGATCACTGACATGCAGAACTTCGGCTTCATCCCGGCTATGGGGATGACCACAGCCGAGTTTTGGGGCGAGACCACCAAGTTCTCCAACGAGACGGGATGCGAAAAGATCCTCTCTTATCTCTATACCATGATCGCGGTGGCGCGCCGGAAAGGCATCAAACTCGACAAAGCGTTCCTTCGCGAATGCGGTAAATCGATCAAATTCTTCCCCGGGGTCACCACTTGGTTTGACCGAATCAACCAATACGGGGCCGATCACGGGGTCAAGGTCGAACATTACCTCATCTCCTCCGGCAATAAAGAGATCGTCGAGGGCTGCCCCATCGCCGACCAGTTCAAGGTGATGTATGGCTGCGAATACGTCTTCGATAAGACTAGCGGCGAAGCCATCTGGCCCAAACTAGCCATCAACTACACCCAAAAGACCCAATACTTCTTCCGCATCTCCAAAGGGGTCTATGACGCGACCGATGACGTCGGGGTCAACGAGAAGAAGCCAACCAGAAGAATCCCTTATTCCAACATCGTCTACATCGGCGACGGGATGACCGACATCCCCTCGATGATCATCGTCAAAAACAACGGGGGCAAATCAATCGCCGTCTACCCCAAAGGAAAGGAAGACCGGGTCGCCTCCTTATTCGAGGACGAACGGGTCAATTACGCCTGCGTGGCTGATTATTCCTCCGGCAAGACCCTGGAGAAGATCATGCAGCTCATCATCGAGGGCATCGCCATCAACGATTCCTTACGGGCCCACGAGAAGGAAAAACTCTACTCCGATTAATATAATGTATTAGAATAGCAGGGCATGGACCGGAGCAAACGTCAAACCTATGCCCTACTGCTTTTAGGGGGCAGTGGCCTCCGCTTCGGGGGCGAGACATTGAAACAATTCCGCCTCATCGAGGGGAAGCCGCTTTTCAGTTACGCCTTCGATGAGTTGGCCCGCTCCGACAAGTTCCATACTATCATCCTCTCGGTCAAACGGGGGACTGAGCAGACGGTAGCCGATTTCATCAATGGCCATGATAACGGCAAAGACATCCTCTTTGCCCCGGGAGGGGAAACCCGGGCCGAGTCGGTCAAAAACGGTTTAAGCCTCATCAAAGACGAGGACGCCTTGGTCTTGATTCAGGATGGGGACCGGCCAAACATCGAGCAACGAATGATCGATGAATGCTTAGTCAAAGCCAAAGAAGTCGGCGGAGCGGTCGTCGCCTGCCCCACTTACGATTCGGTCCTTTTGGCCCATAAGGGCATAGTTGAGCGTTACCTCCCCCGCGATACCGTCTACCACGTCCAAACCCCCCAAGCCTTCCGCCTTCCCTTGCTCAAGGCCCATTTCCATGACCTAAAGCATACCGATGAAGGATCTTTATTAGTCGATGACGGCTGCCCCTTAGCCATTGTCAAAGGGAGCCATGAGAACCTAAAGATCAACACCATCGAGGACGAGGAACGGTTCGTTCTCATGCTTCAAAGGAGAAGCGTATGAAACCTTATTTGCCTAAAGTTGGCGACATCGCCATCGGGACCGTCGTCTCGGTCTATACCTCCTATGCCATCTTGCTTTTCGACGAAGGTTGGACCGGATTGCTCCACATTAGCGAGGTCTCGACCCAGTTCATCAGATCGTTTACCGCTTATATAACGATCGGAAGCATCTATAATGTGAAGGTCATCGCCGTCGACGAAGAAACCGGCTCGGTCCGGGTCTCGCTCAAGCAGATGACCCCGTCGGAAAGGAAAAAGGCTTTCCGACACAAACCCATTGAACCAGCGGACATCGACTTCAGCCCCTTAGCCGAAGCCCTGCCCGAATGGATAAAGGAAGAAAATTCGCCAAAGGAGGATCAAGCATGATCAAAACGGATTTATCGAACCTGCACGTGGAAATCGACTGGAAGGAGTATGCCCCCAAAGTCGCTTCGATCAACAAGATGATCGACGACAAGACCGGGGAGGGGAATGACTACCTCGGCTGGGCTGAATACCCTTATACCTATGACAAAGAAGAATTCGCCCGCATCAAGAAAGCGGCCGCCTATATCCAAGACCATTTCGATGTCTTAGTCGTCTGCGGCATCGGCGGCTCCTACCTCGGGGCCCGGGCCGCGATCGAAGCCCTCAATGGCCTCCATCCGACCAATAAGACCGAAATCATCTACATGGGCCAGACCTTCGCCGCCTCCTATGTCCATCAGGTGATGGAATACCTCAAGGGCAAGAAGTTCGCCATCAACGTCATCTCGAAGTCCGGCACCACCACCGAGACCGCCGTCGCCTTCCGTCTACTCCGGGAGTTATTGGAATCGCAGATCGGCAAAGAAGCGGCGGCCAAAGCCATCTACGCCACCACCGATAAGGAAAAAGGCGCCTTGCTCGAACTAGCCAAGAAATATGGCTATGAACGGTTCGTCTTACCCGCCGACGTCGGAGGCCGTTATTCGGTCTTCACCGCGGTTGGCCTCCTCCCGATGGCCGTCGCTGGCATCGACATCGACGAGTTCATGGCCGGGGCGAAAGAAGAGAAAGACCTCCTCGATAATCCCGACCTGAACGATGCCTATAAGTACGCGGTGGCCCGTCATGTCCTTTACAAGAAAGGCTATGCGGCCGAGATGTTCGTCTCCTATGAACCCCGTTTCGTCCAATTAGGCGAATGGTGGAAACAGCTTTATGGCGAGTCGGAAGGGAAAGACAAGACCGGCTTACTCCCAGATTCGGCGACCTTCACCACCGATCTCCACTCCTTAGGACAATTCATCCAAGAAGGGAGCCCGGTCCTCTTCGAATCGATCCTCAATATCGCCACCCCGGATCACGACGTCGTCGTCCCCCACGATGATGATAACCTCGATGGGCTCAATTACCTCGAGGGCAAGACCTTGGATTACGTCTCCAAGAAGGCGATGGAAGGGACCCTCCAAGCCCACTCCGTCACCGGCGGCGTCCCCAACATCGTCATCAACCTTGAGAAGATGGACGCCAAGACCTTAGGGGCCTTGATGTATTTCTACATGCGGGCCTGCGCGATGTCGGCTTACTTAAACGGGATCAACCCCTTCAACCAGCCGGGCGTCGAAATCTACAAGAAGAACATGTTCCATCTACTCGGCAAGCCGGGTTATTGATTCGAACCTTAATCATTCAGGGCCAGGGCGACTTGGCCCTTTTGATTTCGCGAAATTTCTCTTCCTTTTTCTTGCCTTCTAGTTTGACTATGGTATATTAAGCAAGCGCGTTTTGCGCCCCGCGGATGCTTAGCTCAGCGGGAGAGCATCGCCCTTACAAGGCGGGGGTCACAGGTTCGAACCCTGTAGCATCCACCACCTTCTGGGGAAAGCGCGCAAACACATCGTGGGTGAATAGCGAAGTGGCCAAACGCGGCTGACTGTAAATCAGCTCCTTCGGGTTCGGTGGTTCAAATCCATCTTCACCCACCATTTCTTTTAATTGGGGTGTAGCCAAGCGGTAAGGCAAGGGACTTTGACTCCCTGATGCGCTGGTCCGATCCCAGCCACCCCAGCCACTGTCCTCCGTTAGCTCAGTGGTAGAGCACTTGACTTTTAATCAAGGGGTCGTGAGTTCGAGCCTCACACGGGGGACCAGTTCGATCAAGAGAACGCCTGAATAAGGCGCTTTTTTGATACTTAAAGACATAGATAACCCAAAAGGAATCGAACCAGCGAACTACAGTTGACCAGCATTTCGTACAAATCCATTTGCAACAAATCAATTTGTACGAAAGGATTTGTATGGCCTCAAAACGGCAAACGCAAAAGACCAGCCTCGACATCCCTTTCTACCGGTTAGGTTTTATCGCTAAAAACGGTTGCGCCGAGACAGTCGATAAGCAAAAATACCCCTACTTTACCCTCGACGATTTCTACCGTTTTTGAGCAAGCCCCGATAAACATTTGAGATAAGCCGGCTTTGGTGGTATCCTTTCGCTTGCGCCCGAGTGGCGGAATGGTAGACGCAAGGGACTTAAAATCCCTCGGGGGCGACTCCATACCGGTTCGAGTCCGGTCTCGGGCACCAAATTGAAAGCATAGGTTTGATACAGTAAATAATGCTTATCAAGCCTTTTTTTATTGAAAAATTAGCAAAATTTAGCAGATATTTAACATAATTTGAACATTTAGTTTGATTTCGCTCATCTTATTTTAAAAATGATCGAGAGCTCAAATTTGCACTAGAAACTTTTTATAGCACAATAAACTTTTTGTCGCACGATAAACTTTTTGTCCTTTCCTGAGTAAAAAAGCCCTTAATTACCCAAATTTTCTCTAAAGTATCGATTTTTAGTAGGTTGTGTGATACAAATCACACGATTATTGTAAAAAGAGTTGCGGAGGAGATAAACTTGAAGAGACAGCTTAAAATAGGAATTGTTGATGCTGATCTTATAGGTCGTGATAAACATAGATTTCCAAATTTGGTTTGTGAAAAAATTTCTGCCTATTACAAGGAAAAGGGAGCTCGCGTTGATCTTCTTTTAGACTAGGAAAACTTTAAAGACTATGACCATATATATATCAAAAGTTTTTACTGATACTCCTGTCCCAAAAGGACTAAAAGAAACAAAAAAAATTCATTTGGGTGGGACAAGTTTTTACTTTGATAAAGCACCTGATTTGCCTTATGAAATAGAACATCATATGCCGGATTACCATCTTTACGATTCTTGGATTGAGTCAGAAATTGAAAAGGCCAAATTAATATCTGAGAATTGTGATAAAGCATTTGATATCAAGAAATTTAAATCCAGTTCAAGGAATTTTAGATTATTCTATTGGGTTTGTTACAAGAGGTTGTTTTAGAAAATGTGGTTTTTGCGTTAATAAAAAGTGGACGGAGTGGCTCTGAATACACGGTTTTATCAGAATTTTGGCCAGTCCCTCAGTCTGTTTGTGACAGACGGAACGCTGACAGCAACAAATGCAGGCCTGTCAAAAACCATAAAATGAATAGTGATTGACATTCCCCCAAAAGTATAGTAAACCGATATCGGATACGTCAAAACAAGGGAGGTAGGACCTATGAATCCGTATTGGATGATCAGCAATGCAAAGACCTTTGCTTTTTCCGCAGAAAATCCCACAGGAACCAGAGCAGGCGGTTCCAGAGGAGGGG
>CASFTG010000006.1 GCA_949297805.1 uncultured bacterium | reverse complement strand
TCTTAATAAATAGTCCGTATCTTAAGGATGTGCCATCGGGCTAAGGCATCGTTTGGGCGATTGACAAGCCCGATGGCACAATAGTTAAGCGCCGCGGAACCTTTTCAATAACTTTGCAGCATCGACTGCTTCCCATATGGTAAGGCCGCGGCCTTTTCCCTACAAGCGATGGTCAGTTGGTTGAGCCTCGAGCTCTGTTCGGAAGGAGATGGTTCGCTGGGGATGGGCCGCGGCGTGCGGCGCGGAAAGGAGGGCTCTACATGCCCAAAAAGTTTTTCGTCGGCATCGACGTCGCCAAGCTCAAGCACACGGCTTCGGCGATCGACTCCGACGGCGAGGTCGTCATCCCCCCGTTCGACCTCAGCAACGACTCCGGGGGGATCGACTCCCTGATAGGGAGGATAAAGGGGCTTGGAGGCGAGGTGTCCGTCGGTTTGGAGGCCACGGGGCACTACCACGCCTGCCTGGTCGAGAGGCTGGAGGCGGCCGGGATCGAGCCGTCCGTAATCAACCCATCGCTCATCCACGGATTCAAGAAGTCGGTATCCGCCACCAGGGCGAAGACCGACCCCAACGACTCGCTGCTGATCGCCGAGTACGGTCTGAGGATCGGCTTTCCCAAACCCCATGGGAAATCATACTACGCGGAGAGGCTGAAGAGCCTCGCGAGGTCTATGGGTCGCCTCACCCACGACCGAGCGAGGGCCTACAACCTCATCATCAGGAACCTGGACCTCACCTTCCCCGAGCTCCTCGGCGCGCTGTCGAAAAAACCCGACGGGACGCCGAGGAGCACCCGGGGGAAGAACCTTCTGTCCTGCGAGGGGGTGAGGGAGATCGTCGCCCGCTTCCCCTCGGCCGAGGCGATGGCCGGGGCGAAGAAGAAGGACGCCGAGGCGGTGAGGAAGGCGAGCCGGGGGTCGATCTCCGCCATGACCTTCGACGCGCTGGTCTCGCTCGCCAAAAGGTCGATCGGCCACCACGACGCCGGCGCGGAGGTCTCGATAAGGGAGCTCGTCCAGCGATGCCGGCTGATCGACTCGGCGATCGCCGAGATCGAGGCGCGCGAGGCCGCGGTCTTCCACGACTGCCCCTTCGAGTTCACCAAGATAAAGGGCATCGGGACGAGGTTCGGCGCCGCCATCGCCGGCGAGGTCGGCGACTTCTCCCTCTTCCCGACCGCCGACTCCCTGGTCAAGTACTCGGGGCTGGTGCCGACCCAATACCAATCAGGCAAGGTCGACCGGAAGGGGCGCATGGAGAAGAAGGGGCCCGCGCTTCTCCGCCACTCGCTGATCGAGGCCTCGCTCAAGGTCGTCCTCCACAACCCGGCCTGGGCCGCCTATTACAGGCGGAAATGCGAGGGCAAGTTCTACCGGGTCGCCCTCACCCACGTGGCCGTGAGGCTCCTCCGCTCGATCTGGGATTGACGAATAGCCCGATTTTTTCGCAAAACCGCTATTTTAAGCATGGAAAAATTAGTCAAAGACGGCAAGATTGGCTAAGATAATAGTTGACATATGGATAAACGTTTCCTATCCTTCTTCTTGCTCCCTTTCTTGCTAGGGGCCTGCGAACCGGCTGAATCGAGCCCGCAGGGTTATCTTTTGACTGTTGAGGATAATTTCGATTTCCTTGCTTCGGATATCGAAGGGGAATATCAAGCGGGGCAGGAGGTTATCTTTGAACTGGAGGCAACGAGGACCAATCGGCCTGGGGCCTTGCTCAATAGCCAAATCGAAGTCGAACAAACGCTTGTCGAAGGGGAAGACGGATATTGGTTTTCCTTCCTCATGCCGGCCCAACCAAGCTTGCTCCAAATTACCAGCGCCGGTCTATTTGGTCACGACTGCGGGCTTGGCCACCATGTCTTCGGGGATGGGTATATGGACTCCAGCCGCGATCAAATGGCGTGGCGGTGCCTCAACTGCGGTTACCGGACTTTCGATGAGAAGGTCGCGACCAACGCCTATAAGTTTGGGATCCTAATCGAGAACGTCGGACCAGTCTATGAATACGGTCAAGACGATGTGGCCGCATTAAGGTTAGGTGAGGAATATTCGCTTCGGATCAATTTCCCGATTCTTGATTATGATGAGGATATCGATCAAGACATCATCATCAAGGCCGATCAATCCCTTTCGGTCTACCATTACTATAATGTCGATTCCCAGTTCGCCGTGGTTTATAAACTGATTCCTTTAACCAGTGGTTCCGCCGGGATGCAGATTACCATTAAGGACCAGACCTACGATTTAGCCATTCAGGTGGCTGATCCTTCATCGGATGTTCTCGACAAACCATCCTCGATAGAAGACCTCGAGGCTTATCCCGAATTCAAAAAGACCATTGATAGCCTGACCTATTATGAGTACGATCCATCTTCGTTCCTCGGGTCGAGCCATGGCAACGAAATAAACGGCTATAGTGTCGAATCACTTTATGGCATCAGGAATGAGGAATCCTACGACACTTCCTATCTATCCTACTTATCTGATTCGGTTTATTACCCTGCTTATTTCCCATATGTCGAGGATAACCCGGTGAGCGATTACCGTTTCGAGATTTTATATGATCGGGTGACGGCTTCTTCCGCCGGGGCCGAAGCCAAGGAATTGGCTTGCTATAGCCTTTATTACCATACGATCGATGCGGACCATTCGGGGGCGAAGGATCCTTTCGATTCCTTGTCCTTCACCTGCGTGAATCTTGATTACCAACCGGAGAGCCCGGACTTCTTGGAACAATTGAACAATATCCGGCTCGATGGGACAGTCGTTTTATATCGGACCTACCCGGAATATTTCTTCGAATACGAAGTCGGTGAAAGAAGCTTGTTCCTTTATCGGACTTCATCCTCCATCGGGGCGATCTTCGAATTCGGCAATTATCTTTATACCATCCGTGCTTCTTACGTTGACCGATAGTTCACGTTTATGAACGATTTTTCATATTTGCTCTTGCATATATGAGCAAACGTTCATATAGTTATCCTTGGAATATGAATTTCGGTTCATATTAGGAGGTTGCTCAATGTCAAAAATGCCAAGCGATGAAATTATCGACAAAATGGAAAGTCTGCTCAACGTTGCCAGCGACTTTACCCGTCTTAAGATCATGTATGCCTTGAGCGAAGGCGAGAAAAACGTCTCGGAGATCGTGAACGAAGTGGGGGCCTCGCAATCGCTTATCTCCCATCAGTTGCAGACCTTGCGGAGAGCCAACCTAGTTTGGACTCGCCGGCAAGGGACCTCGGTCTATTACTCTTTGGCCGATGAGCACGTGGTCAAATTGCTCGATTTGGTGTGTGAGCACGTCTGTGAGGAATAGGAAGATGGAAGAGAATCGGAAGAAGGAGATTATCTTTCTCCTATCGCGGGCTTTGCTCTCGATCGTTTTATTATTGCTCGGTACCCTCTATCTAAATGAGGAACGTTTCCCTTTCTATGTTAATTTGATCGTCATGTTGGCCAGTTACCTCGTCATCTCCTATGACGTTATCATTAAGGCCTTTAAGGAAATCGTCTTTGAGCACAACCCCTTTAATGAATGCACCTTGATGGTGGTGGCCTCGATCGGGGCTTTCGCCTTAAGAGCTTTCGGGCCGGAATATAACGAATACCTTGAAGGGGTCTTGGTTATCCTTTTATATCAAATCGGCGAGTTCTTCGAGGACTTAGCCGAGGATAAATCCAAGGAAGCCATCACCAAGGCCATCGATCTTCGACAAGAGAAAGCCAAGGTCCGGAAAGATGGCAAAATCGTCGAGAAGGAAGCGGTTGATATCCTACCGGGTGATTTGGTCCTTATCGGGGCGGGGGACAAAGTTCTCTGCGACGGAATCGTCCTCGAAGGGGAAGGGGAGGTCGACGAATCGTCTTTGACCGGGGAATTCCTTCCCATCGCCAAAGGAGAAGGCGATGCCGTCTCTAGCGGCACCATCCTTTCCAAAGGGTCGCTGGAGGTTAAAGCCACCAAGGCCTACGCCGATTCGACCGTCGCCAAATTGCTCGACCTAGTGGAAAACTCGGCCGAGAAGAAAAGCAAGGTCACCCGTTTCATCTCCAAATTCGCCAAGTACTACACCCCGATCGTCATGGGGGTCTCCATCCTGGTCATGGTGATCCCGCCTTTATTCATTGGCATTAGCGATGGGGCGACTTGGGTAGCTTGGATAAGGACCGCCCTCTCGTTCTTAGTCGTCTCCTGTCCTTGCGCGGTCGTCATCTCGGTCCCCTTGGCTTATTTCTCCGGGCTGGGCTTAGCTTCCAAATCCGGCATCTTAGTCAAAGGGGCGGCCTACTTTGACCAGCTCAATGAGCTCAAGACCATGGCTTTTGATAAAACTGGCACCTTGACCGAAGGGAAGTTCGAGGTGTTGGAAGTCCACCCGGAAGGGCTTTCGGAATCAGAGTTCTTCGAATATGCCGCCGCCGCCGAAACTATCTCCAACCATCCGGTCGCTTCCTGCTTAAAATCTCTTTGCGTCATTGACCAATCCTTAGTCAGCGGGATGGAGGACGTAGCCGGCGAGGGGGTTAAGGCTACTTATAAAGGCCATGCCCTTTTCTGCGGGAAGACTAAGCGTGCGGCGAAGATCTCTGCCCAAGGGACGGTGGTCGGGCTACTAATTGACGGGAAAGACGCCGGTTACTGCGTCCTTGGCGACCGGGTGAAACCCAATTCCCCCTCGACGATCAAGGGATTGAATTCCCAAGGCATCGAGACCGTCTTGCTTTCGGGCGATAAAAAGGCCAATGCCCAGGCCATCGGGGATGAGTTAGGTTTCCAGACAATCCACGGCGAACTCAAACCAGAGGAGAAAGTGGCGGCTCTCGAAGTGCTGATCAAGGATTCGACTGGCCGGGTTGGTTATGTCGGCGATGGCATCAACGACGCCGCCTCGATCGCCTTAAGCGATGTCGGCATCGCCATGGGCGGTTTGGGCTCCGACGCGGCGGTCGCCAATGCCGACTGCGTCATCCTTAATGATGACCCGAAGAAGATTCTGACCTTATTGAAAGTGGCCAAGAAGACTAAGAACCGGGCTGGGTTCAATATCGCTGTCTCTCTCGCGGTCAAAATTGCCGTAATGATCATTTCCGTCATCGCCTCGGCCACCGCCCTCTTCACCTTGCCTTTATGGGTGGCGGTGCTGGCCGATTCGGGCTTGGCGTTATTAATGATATTGTCTTCGCTTTTGCTGGGCCTCGAAAGGCTTAAGTAAGAATATTTGGATTGTCAATTAAACATCACTTTATTAAGGCACGACCAACGTTTCAATGTGGAAAAACTCCCAGAGCAATCCCTAAAAAGTGTGAAATGAAAACGCCTAAAACTGTGAAATGAAAACTTTGCAAGACCTAATTATCTGATTGGATACAAGCTTTTCGTTCGATTAAAGTTGGTTGGGAATCTTTGCAAACTAAAGCATAATTATTAGGATTTTCTTTTGTTTGCGGACTTTTTTCTGCGCCGTGAATGAACTAGATTTCCGCTCGATTTAGCCAATGGGCTTAAACTGGCCAATGTGAAACTCGTTTTTCGATAAAATTCGATGACCAGTTTCGATATATGATTCGACTAACCTATGTGTCAATGCTAAAGCCAAAATCCGACTTTCGTAAAAAAAGTCATTGCGAACGCGCTCCCACACGCATATACTATGCAAGCGCGTTTTACGTAACGCGTAATGCGTGGGAGGGCTAGACGAAGCCCGCTGAACCACTGCATGCAAATCTACCACAAAGGAGAGAAACATGAGCAAGAAAATCGTCAAAGTCGTCAAGATGGAGCTCCCTGGCGGGGAAGCCCATCCGGGCCCGAAGCTCGCTTCGGCGGGCGTCGTCATGAACAAGTTCTGCACCGACTTCAACGCCAAGACCGGCGACCGTCGGGGCGAAACCGTTCCGGTCATCATCACCGCCTACGAAGACAAGTCCTACGACTTCGTCATCAAGACCAGCCCGGTCGCTGAGCGGATCCTCAAAGCCGCCGGCATCAAGAAAGGGTCTGGCAACGCCAAGACCATCGTTGGCCACATCAGCGAGGCGCAACTCGAAGAGATCGCCAAGTACAAGCTGCCCGACTTCAACACCGAGGACATCGAGGCCGCGAAGAAAATCGTCGAAGGCACCTGCAAGCAAATGGGGATCGCCATCGACCGCTAAGGAGAGCCAAGATGAAAAAATTCAGCAAGAAATACCAGGCGGCCGCCAAGAAGATCGAAGCCGGCAAAGTCTATGAATTAGCCGAGGCCGTCAAGTTGGTCAAGGAAACCTCGACCACCAAGTTCGACGCCTCCGTCGACATCAGCTTCAACCTCAATGTCAATCCGACCCTCGCCGATCAATTGATCCGCGGGACCATCACCCTTCCTCATGGCAACGGCAAGACCAAACGGGTCCTCGTCGTCACCAACACCAAAGCCGATGAGGCCAAGGAAGCCGGGGCGGACTTTGTCGGGGGCAAGGATATCCTCGAGAAGATCCAACGCGAGAACTGGTTCGGGTTCGACGTCATCGTCGCGACCCCGGACATGATGGGCGAACTTGGGAAGATGGGCCGCGTCCTCGGTCCGAAGGGCTTAATGCCGAACCCCAAGACCGGCACCGTCACCATGGACGTCAAGACCGCCGTCACCGAGATCAAGAAAGGCAAAATCGCCTACCGGGTCGACCGCGATGGCAACCTCTCGATGCCGATCGCCAAGGTCTCCTTCTCCGACGCTGATTTGATGGATAACCTCGTCGCCGTCACTGACCACATCGCCAAATCCCGCCCGAGCACCGTCAAGGGCACCTTCATCCTCACTGCCGCCATCTCCACCACCATGGGGCCGGCGGTCGCGATCACCTTCCCGGGTCGCAACTAATCACTTGGTGAATCGCTTCGTATACCTAAGATAGCCGGGGGCACGTGCCTCAAAACTCCACCCTGCTGAGGTTGTAGACTCAATTCACGATAACCCACTAGTTATATTGAAGCTTCACATACATCAACGAAAGGAGGTAGAAACATGAACCAGAAAGCCCTGCAAGCCAAGAAAGACGCGGTCGCCGCGATCAAAGATTCGCTTAGCAAATCCGCTTCCTTCACCGTCGTGTCCTACCAGGGGCTCACCGTCGCTGAGATGCAAGAGCTGCGTCGGACCCTCGAAGGGGCTGGGGCGACCATCACCGTTTACAAGAACACCATGGTCCGCCGCGCCCTCGCCGAGGCCAACCAACCCGATCTGGGCGAATTGCTCGAAGGCCCGAATGGATTTGTCTTCTCGGAAGACCTCTCCAAAGGCCCGAAGGCCCTGACCAAGTTTGCCCGCTTCCACGAGCACCTCGTCATCAAAGGCGGTCTCGCCGAAGGACAGGTCCTCGATGCGGCCAAGGTCAAGGAGATCAGCAAGCTCCCGGACAAGAACGGCATGCTCGCCATGTTCCTATCGTGCTTGAATGCACCACTCACCAGCTTCGCCGCCGCCGTCAAGGCGATCGCGGACAAAGGCGCCCCCGCCACCGAAGGCGCCAACTAACGGAGGAAAACCACAATGGCTAAATTAACCAAAGAAGAAATCATCGCCTCTTTGAAAGAGTACACGGTCCTCGAGCTCAATGACCTCGTCAAGGCCGTCGAAGAGGAATTCGGCGTCACCGCTGCCGCCCCGGTCGCGGCTGCTGCCCCGGCTGAGGAAGAAGGCCCGGTCGCCAAAGGACCGACCGAAGTCTCCCTCATCCTCAAAGGGCTCGGCACCGGCTCCAAGGTCGCCATCATCAAAGCCGTCCAGGCCATCACTGGCCTCGGCCTCATGGATGCCAAGAAACTCGTCGATGGCATCCCGGCTCCGGTCAAGGAGCACATCAGCCCGGTCGAAGCCGAGGAGCACAAGAAAGCCCTCGTCGCCGCTGGCGCCGAAGTCGAGATCAAGTAATCTCGCCCAACAACACTCAATGCCCGCCCCAGGTGTCAAAGCCTGGGGTGGGTTATTGCGCTTCCAAGGGGGATAGCCAATGCCGCAATACTTCGATAACGTCGCCTCCTTAAAACATAAGGAAACGACGTACAAAGTAACGTTCCTCGGCAAGGAATTCCTCTTCCATAGCGACGCCGGGGTCTTCTCGAAAGATGGCCTTGACGATGGTAGCAGACTGCTGCTTGAAACCATAGTCAAGACCGATCTTGGGGATAACATCCTCGATCTCGGCTGCGGGATCGGACCGATCGGCCTGATCCTCGCCTCCTTCCAGCCCAACGTTCATCTCACTCTCGCTGACGTGAATACGCGGGCGCTGGAATTGGCTCGGCAAAACGCTGAATCGCTCGGGGTTTCCTCCCGGGTGAGCATCGTTGAATCCGACGTCTATTCCGCCATTCAGACGACTTTCTCGACTATCGTCACCAACCCACCCATCCGGGCGGGGAAGAAAGTCACCTACGCGATGTACGCGGGCGCGCTCGGCCATCTTAATGAAGGTGGCCGGTTGATCCTAGTCATCCGAAACAAGCAAGGCGCCGCGTCTTGCCAAACCTACCTGGAAACCCTCTTCTCAAAGGTTGAGGTCGCCAGGCAGAAAAAAGGATATCGCATCCTCATCGCGACCAAGTAAGGAGTCCCAAATGCCCGAACAAGACAACATCATCCCGTTCACCCATTATGCTGGCCCGGATGGCAAAGACTATCCCGTCGGCATCAACGGCCGGATCGATTTCTCCAAAATCTCCGGTCACCTCGATCTCCCTAACCTCGTCGAAATCCAAACCGATTCCTATCAATGGCTCATCGATAAGGGCATCGACGAAGTGTTCAAGGAGATTTTCCCAATTCAATCCAACTCCGGCAACATCACCGTTGACTATGTCGGCTGCCGCCTCGAGGAACCGAAGCAGACCCCAGCCGAGTGCCGGGAGCACTCCAGCGATTATTCAAGCAAGCT
This sequence comes from uncultured bacterium, assembly GCA_949297805.1. Taxonomy (GTDB): domain Bacteria; phylum Bacillota_I; class Bacilli_A; order RFN20; family CAG-826; genus Alloenteromonas. Next base: position 57,913 of record CASFTG010000006.1, on the reverse strand, counting down.
GAAGGTCACTCTCCGCCTCATTTTCAACGACACTAAGGAAATTAAGGAAGCCGAGCTCTACATGGGCGACCTTCCGAAGATGACCGAATCCGGCACCTTCATCATCAATGGGGCGGTCCGGGCGGTCATTTCCCAGATCGTCCGCTCGCCGGGTTCCTATTTCAAAGAGGAATTTGACAATGGCGACGCCGTCTATTTCGGCGAAATCACCCCGAACCGGGGCACCTGGCTCCAATTCGAGACCGATTCCAAACTCGTCCCCTATGTCCGGATCGACCGGCAAAGAAAGATGCCGGCGACCGAATTCTTCAAGGCCCTTGGCTTCGATGGTGTCGATCAGTTGAAGAACCTCTTCGGCGAATCGAAGGCCCTCGATAATTCCTTAGCCAAAGAAGCCTTCGCCAAGGCTACCGATGCCCTCTCCGACATCTTCTCCAAATTGAAGCCGGGCGAGCCGCAGACCAACGAAGGCAACATCGCTTTCATTTACAACAAATTCTTCAACGACAAGCAGTATGACCTCGGCCGGGCCGGGCGTTTCAAATACACCCAGAAGCTCGGGCTCTATGAACGGCTCCCGGGCCGGGTTTTGGCCCAGGACCTCAAAGGGTTCGACGAAAACGGCGAAGAGGTCACCTTATTCGAAAAAGGCCATAAGATGACGGCTGAGGAAGTCGAGCATCTCCGCGACATCGAATTCTTCGAGAACGGGGCTTGCCAATACACCCTCGAGCCGAATCCGAACATCGGCCTCGATCCGGACCATCGGACCGTCAACATCGTCAAGGTCTATGCTCACGACAATCCGAGCGAGCATGTCTGCACGATGATCGGTACCGACACCAACTTAACCATTTCCCGGGTCACCATCCCCGATATGGTCGCCTGCTTCTCCTATTTCCTTAACGTCATGGACGGCTTAGGCAATACCGATGACATCGACCATTTGGGCAACCGGCGGGTCCGCTGCGTCGGCGAGCTGCTTCAGAACCAGTTCCGGGTCGGCCTCGCCAAGATGGTCAAGACCATCCAGCAGAAGCTGACCGTCACCGACTTGAACTTCACCCTGCAATCGGTCGTTAATGTTCGTCCGCTCCGCTCGGCCATCCGCGAATTCTTCTCGACCTCGAACCTGTCCCAATTCATGGACCAGGTCAACCCGTTAGCCGAACTTACCAATAAGCGCCGTATCTCGGCCTTAGGCCCGGGCGGCTTAACCCGCGACCGCGCCTCGATCGAAGTTCGCGACGTCCATTACACCCATTATGGCCGCCTCTGCCCGATCGAATCCCCTGAAGGTCAGAACATTGGTCTTATCAACTATCTTTGCTCCTATGCCAAAGTCGACGAGCACGGTTTCATCAAGACCCCGTACCGGATCGTCTATCATGTCGGGAACAAAGCTTACGTCTCCGATTCCAAATGTGGCTGCCACTATTTGACCGCCGATGACGAACGGGGGCTCTATATCGCCGAAGCCAATGTCTCGCTCGGCGAACCGGTCCTCGCCTCTTCCGTCGGCATTCAGGATGCTGAGAAGGACGAGATGGTCAAAGAGATCCTCGATGACGAATTGACCGTCCGCCATGACGAAGACAACTTGATGGTCGGCAAAGACAAGATCAACTATGTCGACGTCTCGCCGAAGCAGATCGTCTCCATCGGCGCCGCCTCGATTCCGTTCTTGGCTCACGATGACGCCACCCGGGCCTTGATGGGCGCTAACATGCAACGGCAGGCGATTCCTCTGCTCCGTCCCTCGATCCCCTATGTCGGGACCGGTATGGAAGCGGTCATCGCCAAAGACTCCGGCGAAGCGGTGGTCGCCGTCAAAGACGGCACCGTCACCTACGTCGACTCCGCCACCATCGTGACCCAGTCCCTCAACGAGGACCCGGTCACTTACCGGCTGGAGAAATTCCAATCCTCCAACCAGGATACCTGCTTTAACCAGATCCCCATCGTCAAAGTCGGCGATGTGGTCAAGAAGGGCCAGATCATCGCCGATGGCCCGGCGATGCGCGGCGGCGAGCTCTCGCTCGGCCAAAACGTCTTAGTCGCCTATATGACTTGGAACGGCTTCAATTACGAAGACGCGGTCATCATGAGCGAAAGAATGGTCAAGGAAGACACCTTCACCTCGGTCCATATCTCCCATTACGACTGCGAATGCCATATTGGCAAACTCGGTAACGATGAGATCACCCGCGATATCCCCAACGTCGGGGAAGAAGCCAAGGCTTTCCTCGATGAACGCGGCATCATCATCCCCGGCGCCGAGGTCAAAGAAGGCGATATCCTCGTCGGCAAAGTCGCCCCCAAGGGCCAGACTGAACCGACCCCGGAAGAAAAACTCCTTATGGCCATCTTCGCTGAGAAGACGAAGGAGGGCAAAGACGAGTCCAAGCGCGTCCCCCATGGTGGGGCCGGCATCGTCCATGCCGTCAAGATCTTCTCCCGGAAAAACGGCGACACCTTGCCGGCCGGCGTTTCCGAGATGGTCCGGGTCTACATCGTTCAGAAGCGGAAGATCTCCGAAGGCGATAAGATGTCGGGCCGCCACGGGAATAAAGGTGTCATCTCCAAAATCCTCCCGGTCGAGGATATGCCGTTCTTAGCCGATGGCACCCCGATCGACATCCTCCTCTCGCCGATGGGCGTTCCGTCCCGTATGAACATCGGCCAAATCCTTGAGATCCATTTAGGCTTGGCTTGCCGCAAGCTGCACATGCGGGTCGCGACCCCGGCCTTCGATGGCGTCTCGAATGAAGAACTAGCTGACATCATGAAGAAAGCCGGCCTCGCCGAAGATGGCAAGACCGTCCTCTATGATGGCCGGACCGGCGAGCCGTTCGCGGAACGGATCTCGGTCGGCGTCCAATACATGATCAAGCTGAACCACATGGTCATCGATAAGCTCCATGCCAGGGCGACCGGGCCTTATGCTCTCGTCACCCAGCAGCCGTTAGGCGGCAAAGCCCAAAACGGCGGCCAGCGGTTCGGCGAAATGGAAGTCTGGGCCCTCGAAGCCTATGGCGCGGCCCATACTCTCCAGGAAATGCTCACCATCAAATCCGACGATCGGGTTGGCCGGCGGAAGACCTACGAATCGATCATCAAGGGCAACCCCATCCCGACCCCGGGCATGCCGGAAGCCTTCCGTGTCCTCACCAAGGAGCTCATGGGGCTCGGCCTCGACGTCAAGCTCTTCGATAAGAACGGCAAGAAGATCGATATGGACGTCTTAGTCCGGAACAACATCGAGCTTGAGCGGCGGACCAACTCTTCCATCCGGAAGACCATGTCCCCGAGTGAGCCGGAAATCGACCCGACCGCCAGCATCGCCATCAACCGGGATGATATGCCGGTCCTCTCCGAGGAAAGCCTCGCCGAGGAAGGGCTCTCCATCACTAACGGCAGTGCCGGCGACAACGAATAAGGAGGCGAATAACAATGGCTGACAAAGAAAAAGACACGATTCAACCCTTTGACATCAACGACCTTTCGGCCGTTCAGATCGGGCTCGCCTCCCCGGAGACCATCCGGAGCTGGAGCCATGGCGAGGTCACTCGCGCCGAAACCATCAACTATCGGAGCCAAAAGCCCGAGAAAGGCGGTTTGTTCTGCGAGAAGATCTTCGGTCCGGCCAAAGACTACGAATGCAACTGCGGCAAATACAAGAAAGTCCGCTTCAAGGGCATCACCTGCGAGAAGTGCGGGGTTGAGGTCATCTCCAAAGAATGGCGCCGAGAACGGATGGGCCATATCGAGCTCGTCTCCCCCTGCTCCCACATCTGGTACCTCAAGTCCATCCCCTCGCGGATGGCTCTCGTCCTCGACATCCCGCCGAAGCAACTTGAAGACATCATCTACTTCAATGCTTGGGTTTGCCTTAACAAAGGCACCTCGATCCTCAATGAGAAGGAATACCTAGACGAATCGACTGCCCGCGCCCGTTTCCCGGAGGTCATCGAAGACATCCTCAAACGGCAGCCGGGCGACGTCGATGGCGATGGCAAGCCTTTGCCTTACATCGAACCCGGCTCGGCCGAGGAAGAACGGGCCAAAGACTTGATCCGCCGCTTCCCCGACCGGAAGGAATCCTTCCTCTTCTACCCCGGCGCCGCCTTTATCGGCAAATACACCGGGGCGGAGTTCGGCCAAGGGGCCGAGGCCATCAAGCGCCTTCTCCACGAGACCGACCTCGATAAGGAATTCCAGCTCCTCACCGAGGAGATGAAGTCCGCCACCTCCGTTCAGGCCCGGACCAAGATCTCCAAGCGGCTCGAAGTCATCCAGGCTTTCCGCGATTCGGGCCAGAAGCCGGAATGGATGATCCTCGACGTCATCCCGGTCATCCCGCCTGATCTTAGGCCGATGATCCAACTCGAAGGCGGCCGTTCGGCGACCTCCGACGTCAATGACTTATATCGTCGGGTCATCTCCCGTAACTCCCGTTTAAAGAAACTGATCGACGCCAACGCCCCGGCGGTTATCATGGTCAACGAGAAGCGTATGCTTCAGGAAGCGGTCGATGCTTTAATCGACAACGGCCGCCGGACCAAAGCCGTCACCGGGACCAATAACCGGAAGCTCAAGTCCCTTTCGATGGGGCTCCGGGGCAAGCCGGGCCGGTTCCGTCAGAACTTACTCGGCAAACGGGTCGACTACTCCGGCCGTTCGGTCATCGCTGTCGGCCCCGATCTGAAGATGTATCAATGCGGCATCCCGAAGGAGATGGCGGTCCAATTGCTCCGCCCCTTCATCGCCGCCGAGCTTATTCAGAGCGGTTTAGTCACCGCCCATAAAGCGGCTGACCGCTATATCGATCGTTATGACCCGGAGGTCTTAACCATCGTTGAGCGGATCATCTCCGAGCACCCGGTTCTCCTTAACCGGGCCCCGACCCTTCACCGTCTTTCGATCCAGGCCTTCCAGCCCAAACTGGTCGAAGGGAAAGCCATCCGGCTCCACCCCCTCGTCTGCCCGGGCTTCAACGCCGACTTCGACGGCGACCAAATGGCCGTCCATGTCCCGCTTGGGAAAGCCGCCCAGCAGGAAGCGGTCGAATTGATGTTGGCTTCCAACAACATCCTTTCGCCTAAAGACGGCAAAGCCATCGTCATCCCGTCTCAGGACATGATCCTTGGCAACTTCCACCTCACCACCGAGGAAAGCAAAGCCGACTTCCAGTCCCGGATCGATGAACTCCAGGCTAAACTCGATAAGGAAGAGAAAGACCACGTCGGGCTTATTGAGCATGACGCCGTCTTGAAGATGATCGAGGACAACAAGCGTTACCTTGCCGCCGAAGGCAAGGTGTTCGCCACCACCGACGAAGTGGTCCTGGCCTACGAGAACCGCGAGGTCTCGCTCCATAACCGGATCGTCATTCCGGCCCGTTCGATCCATAAAGACGAAGGGACCGGCATGCCCTCGGGCGTTAAGGACAAGTACCTCATCACCTCGGTCGGGAAGATCATCTTCAATAACGTCTTCCCCGACGATTTCCCCTATCTTAATGACAAGCCGGGTGCTTCCGATGAGGAGATGCGTTCCTGGTTCGTTTCCCCTGAAGACGTGGCTAAGGCCTTAGGCGATAAGCTTGACACCTCGCCTACCGCCCCCTCGCCTTTAGCCCAATACATCGCGACTTTGCCCTTGAAGAACGCCATCGGCAAGAAGCAACTTGGCCCGATCATCGACATGGTCTTCTCCCGTTATGGGGCTTCCAAGACCTCGGCCGTCCTCGACAAGATCAAGGACCAAGGGTTCTATTACTCGATGGTCAGCTCGGTCACTGTCGCCATCTCTGACATCAAGGACATCGATGGGAAATACCCGTTGGTCCAAGAGGGCTACAAGAAGGTTGACGAGACCAACCAGTTCTATGAAGACGGCTACCTCACCGACATCGAGCGGCACCGCCGGATCGTCGACATCTGGAAGAAGATCACCGACCAGATCGCCGACAAGATCAAAGACGCCATGAAGGCCGATAAGCGGAATCCGTTGATCATCATGGCCGACTCCGGTTCCCGTGGCTCGGTCGACAACTTTAAGCAGCTGATCGGCATGAAGGGGCTCGTCGCCAACCCGAAGAACGTCGAAATCGAACTCCCGATCGTCTCCTCCTACCGCGAGGGGATGAAGGTCAGCGAGTTCTTCATCAATACCCACGGCGCCCGGAAGGGTTCGGCCGATACCGCCCTTAAGACCGCCGACTCGGGCTACCTCACCCGCCGGCTCGTCGACGTCGCCCAAGACGTCATCGTCCGGGAAGAGGATTGCCATTGCGACCATGGCTTCAAGGTACGGGAGATCCGCGACACTAGCCGCGACACCGTCATCATGAAGCTTAGCGACCGTATCGCTGGCCGCTTCGCGATGCATGACATCGTCAATCCGTCCACCGGGGAAGTCATCGTCCCCGAGAATACCCTCATCAGCGATGAGCAGGCCAAAGCCGTCGAGGCGGCTGGCATCAACGAAGTCGAGATTCGCTCGGTCTTCACCTGCCAGACCAAAGACGGGGTCTGCCGTCATTGCTATGGCCTCAACCGGGCGACTGGGAAACTGGTCGAGAAGGGCGAGGCGGTCGGCATCATGGCCGCCCAGTCCATCGGCGAGCCGGGCACCCAGCTCACCATGCGGGTCTTCCATACCGGCGGTATGGCGGGCTCCGACATCACCCAAGGTCTCCCGCGGGTCCAAGAGCTCGTCGAAGCCCGGAACCCGAAGGGCGAAGCCACCATCTCCGAGATCGAAGGCACCGTCACCGACATCAAGCCGAGCGGCGAGAAGTTCTTAGTCATGGTGAAAAACGACAACGAGGAGAAGGAATACGAAACCCTGGCCGCGGCCCATCTCCGGGTCAAAGAAGGGGATCATATCGAAGCCGGCGCCAAGATCACCGACGGGGCCATCAACCCGAAGGAATTGCTCAAGGTCGCGGGTGTTGAGAAACTTGAGGTCTACCTCATCAAGGAAATCCAGAAGGTCTATGCCGCCCAAGGCATCGGGATCGACTGCAAGCATTTGGAGATCATCATCCGCCAGATGCTCCGCAAGGTCGTCATCCGCGATGGCGGGGATACCGGCTTCCTCCCGGGCTCCCGGGTCTCGGTCGAGAAATTCACCGAGGTCAATACCAAGACCTTGATGGAAGGGAAACATCCGGCGGTCTGCACGCCGCTCGTCCTTGGCATCACCAAGGCGGCCTTAGAGACTGAGTCCTTCCTCTCGGCCGCCTCCTTCCAGGAGACGACTCGGGTCTTAACCGACGCCGCCATCAAGGGCAAGATCGATCCGCTCCACGGGTTGAAGGAGAACGTCATCACCGGGAAACTCATTCCCGCTGGGACTGGTCTCCGGACCCCGGAAGAGGAAGCGAAGGCCCTCGAAGGGTTCACCGTCCTCGATGCCATGGCCAAAGTCAAAGCCCAGTACATCGAGAAACACGATCGTCCTGATTCTCTCGACTAAGCCAATAACGAACATTAGGGCTGCTTCGGCGGCCCTTTTGCTTTTTATTGGGCTTTTGCAGCCTTTTCCTTCTTTTGCGGGCTTTCCCCTCCGATTTGCCGGGCTTTTTATAAAATGGGGATGGAGTATAATTCGCCCGAAGCGAAAGGAGGGCGGAAAGAGTGAAGACAAAAAGCTTGGCGTTTCCTTTGTTCTTGGTCGGCTTAATTTCCGCCTGCTCGGTCTCGGAAGCGACTTATACCCTTTTTAAGGCTGAGCTGACTGATCCTTCTTTTTGTGAGTTGCAAGGGGAGGGGTATTATCGCCCGGCTTCTTGGAAGACTTTAAAGGGAAAGGAAAAGGAATACTCGGTCGCCACCCGGGGGGAGACGATGAGTTTATTCGCCCCTTATGGAGAGCGGTCCTATTGTTTTCCAAGCGTGGGGGAAGTGCCAATCGCCTTGATCCCGGTCGGGTTCGCTAGTTCGACTACGCCGGATATCACCCGGATCTCGGCCGCCTTCATGGGGGAATCCTCCGACACCGTCTACCATTCGGTTCGAAGCTATTATTGGTATTGTTCAGGCGGGCGATTGCTGTTGAATTTCGAAATCGCCGATTCCTTTTTCCCTTGCCCCTATACGGTCGAAGAGTTGACTGAGCGGGCGGGCTCGGGGGCGAAGTCGACTTTGAAGACCATTTACAATGAGGCGATGGAATGGTTTGAGGAGAATTACAATTCGGCTTATATCCGCTTAAAGGACTTCTATCAAGATAGCCCGATCCCGGTCTATTTTCTCTATGACGCCCCCTATGCCGGGATGGAGGGGGTCAGTGCGCCGACCAGCTCGATGCTTTGGGCCTTCTCGATCAATTCGCCAGCCCCGATCTCCTGGTCTTCGATCTATATGAGCGGCGATGACCTTTTGCCCGATGCCCATACCTTCATTCATGAGACGGGCCACCTATTGGGGTTAGAGGACTATTACGATACGGTTGATGGGTCGCTTCGTCGTTCGCCATTAGGCCGGATGGATATGATGGATTGCTCGGTTGGGGATCAGAACGCTTTCTCGAAGATGCTGCTCAATTGGTCGCGCCCCTATGTCGTGACGGGCGAGTGCGAGATCACGATCCGCCAGTCGACTTATAACAACGAATGCATCTTGCTTTGCCCCGATTGGAACGGGACCCCGTATGATGAATATATCCTGATTGAGCTTTATACCCCGGGCTTATTGAACGGGAAGGACGCTTCTGACCAAAGGGCTTTAGGGACGAGATTGCCTTCAAAACCTGGGGTCAAGGTTTATCGGGTCGATGCGCAGCTGGGGATTTTCGATAATACGAGGCAGATTGGCCGTTTTGATGAAAACTCGGTCGTGGGGGAAGGAGAAGGGCTGAAGTATTTTTGCGACAATACCTTGACGCCACCTTACCTTATCCAACTTCTCGATAAGAGCAGCGGTTCTGCCGCCTTAGCCGATTATTACGTCGCCTCCGATTCGGTTAAGACCTTTGCCGAGAACGGGATCGAAAGAGTCACCTCGGAATCCCTCTTTTATGAAGGGGATGGGATTAAAGGCGAGGAGTTCAATGATTTGGGCTTTGAATTCGGCGACTTAGGCTATGAGTTTGAAGTTACCTATCTTTCGGGGACTGAGGCGACGATCAAATTCACTCAGAAGAAATAGCTCTTCCTATTCAATGGTTTGCCCGTCTTTAACGGGCTTTTTTAGTTATTTGAGTTTTTCCAATAGAACAACAGAACGTGGATTCTAATTTCTAACTGCATACTTTTGCCAAAAAAATATGCAATTAAAATTGTTTATGGTGGTCTTTGCTTATGCGAACCATCCAGTTGGAAGCCGCGGTCGCCAAACTTAGTCAAAGTGGCGATCTAATCCTCCGATTGTTGTCGGGGGTCGAGTTTTACCGAGGCAAGACTTTCGCTTTGCCGACCAAGACCAAATTGAATCGGTTGCACGAACGGGCGCGTCGTTACAGCGTCACCGCCTCCAACGCCATCGAAGGCATTGAAGTATGACAATTACTAAAAAAGTCATTTGGTCTTTGCTTGGCTGCCTGCTGGTATCTTGTTCGCCAGAAGGGAGGGGGAGGTTTATCGATTTTGAGACTTTCCCCGATCTTATGGCGACAATGGGCCCGTTATATGAACGGGATGGACTGTTGACTTTAGTTGAAAACCTCGATGATGGCTTTGACGATCTCCGGTTAATTAGGTATCGGGGTTTCATTAGGGATTTGACGGACGGTTATGGCTTTGGCCCATCGGACCCGAGTGCCTCTCCTGATCCCGACTATTATTTGAATGAGAATATACTTGGGGAGAGTGTCTCCGCCTATTTAATTAATGATGGAACGGATCTTAATGATGAACTTATCGTTTCCTTCGTTCCTTTCACAGGATCGGATTTACTTGATGAGGATATAACTTTCACCGAGAAGGAGCAGATGGTTGCTTTGATGGTGGCGGATTCGGCGGTCCTCAACATTAATGGCGATCTAGAGGAAGAACGATACGATTTGGCTTTTCATTACCTTGACAGGTTGTTGGACATGCGACGGGAAAACCGCTGAAATATGCTTCAGCTAACTTTCAAAACAACTTACGAAAATATTGTTTGACTGCGCATGGCAGCTAGTCTACAATTCCGCCCGGACGCGAATTAGGGCTTAGTTTGCCCTCATTCGAACCCCTGGCGTTGATACGCCGGGATACGTGTGAAAGAAAATTAAGGAGAAATCACGCAAAATGCCAACCATCAATCAGTTAGTTCGGCAGGGCCGCGTCTCCGCCGTCAAGAAATCCAAATCCCCGGCTCTCGGGAAGAGATGGAACTCCTTGACCAAACGGAGCAGCAACCAGCCCTCCGCCCAGAAGCGGGGCGTCTGCACCCGTGTCGGCACCATGACCCCGAAGAAACCGAACTCGGCTCTTCGGAAGTACGCCCGTGTCCGCTTAAGCAACGGCTATGAAGTCACCGCCTACATCGGCGGGGAAGGGCACAACCTCCAGGAGCACTCGACCGTCATGATCCGTGGCGGCCGTGTCAAAGACCTCCCGGGTGTCCGTTACCACATCATCCGTGGCTGCCTCGACTGCGCCGGCATCGAAGCCCGCCGCCAAGGCCGCTCCCTCTACGGCACCAAGAAGCCGAAGGAATCGAAGTAAGGAGATAATTAACCATGCCAAGAAAAGGTACTGTCGAAAAACGGGACGTTCTGCCCGATCCGGTTTATAACTCCAAACTCGTCACCCGCCTCATCAACCGGGTTATGTACGATGGCAAGCGCGGCACCGCCCAAACCATCATCTACAAAGCCTTTAAGCAGATCGAGGAGAAGACCGGCAAGCCGGCGATCGACGTCTTCGCGACCGCCATCAACAACATCATGCCGGAAGTCGAACTCAAAGTCCGCCGCATCGGCGCCGCCAACTACCAGGTCCCGGTCGAGGTTTCCCCCGAACGGAAGCAGACCCTCGGCCTCCGTTGGCTCGTGACCTATGCCCGTCTCCGTGGCGAAAAGACCATGGAAAACAAACTCGCCGCCGAGATCATCGATGCCGCCAACGGCACCGGCGCCTCGGTCAAGAAGAAGGAAGACGTCCACAAGATGGCCGAAGCCAATAAGGCCTACGCCCATTATCGCTGGTAAGCGAAAGGAAAAGATCTATGGCTGACGAAAACACCATTACCGAAACCGAATCCTACGACCTTCCCCACACCCGGAACATCGGCATCATGGCCCACATCGATGCCGGCAAGACCACGACCACCGAGCGTATCCTCTACTACACCGGCCGGACTCATAAGATCGGCGAAGTCCACGAAGGCACCGCCACCATGGACTGGATGGAAGAGGAGCAGGAGCGGGGCATCACCATCACCTCTTCGGCGACCACCTGCTTTTGGAAGGGCAACCGGTTCAACATCATCGACACTCCGGGGCACGTCGACTTCACCGTCGAGGTCGAACGCTCCCTCCGTGTCCTTGACGGCGCCGTCACCGTCCTCGACTCGAAAAACGGCGTTGAGCCGCAAACCGAGACCGTCTGGCGCCAAGGCACCAAGTACAACGTCCCGCGGATCGTCTTCTGCAACAAGATGGACGCCACCGGGGCCGACTTCGATATGTGCGTCGCCTCGCTTCATGAGAGGCTAGCCGCCAACGCCGCCGCCATCCAATGCCCGATCGGCCGCGAATCGAGCTTCAAAGGCTGCATCGACATCATCGAGAAGAAAGCCTATCTCTACGGGGACGACAAAAACGATGCCCCGACCATCACCGACATCCCGGCCGAATACCAAGCCAAGGTCGACGAATACCGCTCGACCCTGCTTGAGAAGCTCGCCGCCTTCGACGATGACCTCATGATGATGGTCCTCGAAGGCGAAGACGTCCCGGCCGATATCATCAAGAAGACCATCCGCAAAGCCGTCTTGACCGGCGAATTCTTCCCGGTCCTCTGCGGCTCGGCCTACAAGAACAAGTGCATCCAGCCGTTGCTTGACGCCGTCGTCGAGTATTTGCCTTCCCCGCTTGACATCCCAGGCGAGAAAGGGGTTTTGAACGGGGAAGACTACGTCTGCGAAGCGACCGACGACAAGCCGTTCGTCGGATTGGCCTTCAAGATCGCGACCGACCCCTTCATCGGCCGGCTAGCCTACGTCCGCGTCTATCAAGGCGTCCTCAAGAGCGGTTCCTATGTCTATAACTCTTCCCGCGGGGTCAAGGAACGGATCGCCCGCCTTGTCTTGATGCACGCCAACCACCGCCAGGAAGTGGAAATGCTCCGCGCTGGCGAAATCGGGGCCATCGTCGGCCTCAAGTCGACCACCACCGGCGACACCCTCTGCACCGAGGATGAACCGGTCGTCCTCGAAAACCTCGTCTTCCCCGAACCGGTTCTCGAAGAAGCGGTTGAGCCGAAGACCAAGGCCGACCAGGAGAAGATGTCGGTCGCCCTTACTAAACTCGCCGAGGAAGACCCGACCTTCCGCGTCCATACCGATCCCGATTCCGGCCAAACCATCATCGCCGGCGTCGGCGAGCTCCAACTCGACGTCCTCGTCGAGCGGATGCGCCGCGAATTCAAGGTTGAGGTCAACGTCGGGGCCCCGCAGGTCAACTACCGCGAGACCATCCGCAAGACCGGCGAAGCCGAAGGCCGTTACGTCAAGCAGACCGGCGGCCATGGCCAATACGGCGACGTTTGGATCCGCTTCGAGCCGAACCCGGGCAAAGGCTTCGAGTTCGTCGACGCCATCGTCGGCGGCGCCGTCCCGAAGGAATTCATCAAACCGACCCAGCAAGGGTTGGAGGATGCCCTCACCCGCGGCGTCATCGCCGGCTATCCGCTAATCGACGTCAAAGCCACCCTCTTCGACGGGTCCTACCACGACGTCGACTCCTCGGAAGCCGCCTATAAGATCGCCGCTTCGATGGCCCTTAAGGCCGCTGCCCCGAAGTGCGACCCGGTCCTTCTTGAGCCGATCATGAAGGTCGAGATCACCGTGCCGGAGCAATATTACGGCGACGTCATCGGCGATATCGCTCGCCGGCGCGGCAACATGACCGGGGAAACCCAGCGGGGCAACGCCAAGCAGATCGACGCCGAGATCCCGCTCGCCGAGATGTTCGGCTACGTCACCGACCTCCGCTCGTTGACCCAAGGCCGCGGCAACTTCACGATGACCTTCGACCACTATGGCGAATGCCCGCGCTTCATCCAAGACGCGGTCGTGAAGAAGGCTTCCGGCAAATAAGCAATACTGATAAGTATTGTAAAGAAAATCCGCTTGTCTTATCATTAGCAAGCCAGAAAGTCTCAAACCATTTTTGGAGGAAATAACAAATGGCAAAAGAAAAATTCAACCGTGACCGCGTCCACGTCAACGTCGGGACCATCGGCCACGTCGACCACGGCAAGACCACCCTCACCGCGGCGATCACCCACGTCCTCTCGATGAAGGGGCTCGCCAAGGACATGGCCTATGCCGCCATCGATGCCACCCCGGAAGAACGGGCCCGTGGCATCACCATCAACTCGGCCCACATCGAGTACGAGACCGAAAAGCGCCACTACGCCCACGTCGACTGCCCGGGGCACGCCGACTACGTCAAGAACATGATCACCGGCGCTGCCCAGATGGACGCCGCGATCCTTGTCGTCGCCGCCACCGATGGCGTCATGCCGCAAACCCGCGAGCACGTCCTGCTTGCCCGCCAAGTCGGCGTCCCGCAGATCATCGTCTTCCTCAACAAGTGCGATATGGTCGATGACCCCGAACTCGTCGACCTCGTCGAGATGGACGTCCGCGACCTCCTCAACAAGTACGAGTTCCCGGGCGATGAGGTCCCGGTCATCAAAGGCTCGGCCCTCAAAGCCGGCCAGGCCACCTCGCTCGACGATCCGGCCTGCAAGCCGATCTTCGAGCTCCTCGAGGCCCTCGATACCTACATCCCGGATCCGGCCCGCGACAATGAGAAGCCGTTCCTTCTCCCGATCGAAGACGTCATGACCATCTCCGGCCGTGGCACCGTCGTCACCGGCCGTGTCGAGCGTGGTATCATCAAGCTCAACGACGAAGCCGAAATCGTCGGTATCCGTGCCACCCAGAAGACCGTCGTCACCGGCCTTGAGATGTTCCGCAAGACCCTTGACTTCGCCCAAGGCGGCGATAACGTCGGCGCCCTCCTCCGTGGCATCACCCACGACCAGGTCGAGCGTGGCCAAGTCCTTGCCAAGCCGGGCTCCATCGTCCCGCACGACAAGTTCACCGCCACCACCTACATCCTCACCAAAGAGGAAGGCGGCCGTCACACTCACTTCCTCAACGGCTATCGTCCGCAGTTCTTCTTCCGGACCACTGACATCACCGGCACCATCACCCTCCCCGCGGGGACTGACATGGTCATGCCGGGCGACCACGTTACCTTCACCGTCGAGCTCATCCACCCGATCGCCATGGAGAAAGGCACCAAATTCTCCATCCGCGAAGGTGGCCGCACCGTCGGCGCTGGCACCGTCGCCGAGATCCTTCACTGATAGGATTTAGCCAAATTAGCCCTCTGCTTCGGCGGAGGGCTTTTCTTATGCTAAAATCGCCTAGCATGGATAAGGTTTTAGGCTTCAAAGGCTATGGCACCCGTTGCTTCGCCTTCTTACTCGACGCCGGCGCTTCCCTCGTTTTATCGATCGTTTTGTATTTCACCTTGGGGAAATATGGAATCGAATCCCCATTGGGGTATGAGGCGAAACGCGAGGCGATGTCATCTTTAGTCGATGAGTCTGGCTTAGCCGATGAGAAGGGGACGGCCTTCTATTTCGATCCGATCGGCGAGGACGGGACCCTGGGGGCCGATGAATATGGATCGATCGTGTGGGATTATTACTTCGCGGTCGCCGTTAATCCCGACCTGCGGTTTTATCCCGAGGATGGTTTCCTCGGCGACGAAAGCGACGCGGAAGCGGTGGGGCGCTGGATTTATGAACACGTCTATGGCTATGACGGCTCTTCCATCAACCCCTATTTCGCTCTGCCCTCCTCCTTGACGGATAAGCCGGAGTATTCCGATTCGATTAAGGGGCAGCTTGCCGATGAAGAGAGCAAAGAGGAGGCGGCGGAGCGGCTTCTATCTTTCTATTATCGAGTCGAGGATGGGGTGGCGAAAGGGGCTTATGTCGACGCCTTTTACCATTTCAGCGAGCAGCCGGTTTACCTTTCCCTTTATCAAGAATGCTCGGACATCCTTTATTTTGAATCGTTGCCCTCTATTTTGATCCCCCCTCTCCTTATCTTCGGCTTGGTCCCATCGCTATTCAAAGGACGGACGGTCGGTAAGTTGGTTTTCCGCCTTCATCTAGTCGATAAAGACGGGAAGCAAGCCAGGTGGCATCAATGTCTTCGGCATTACCTATTTATCGCCTTGCTCTTTATGCTGCCGGCTTTGCCTTTCAACGCTTCGTTTTTGATCCTTCTTTCCGGTTTCCTCTTCTTGGTCGATTTCATCGTCTTGCTCATGAGCAAGCGGAAACAAAGCCTGCATGATCGGCTGTCGGGGACCTTGGTCTATGGGGTAATCGGAACAGAAGAAACCGTGGATAATCACGATGGCATCGAGGAAAATGCCGATCAAGGTTCGGAGTGAAAATTGCCTATTGTACCCATTAGGGGGTAGGGGTATACTTGTTGAGCGCTAAATAGCGCCACTGGACCGTTAGCTCAGTTGGTAGAGCAGCTGACTCTTAATCAGCGGGTCGCGGGTTCGAGTCCCTCACGGTCCACCAGAAACGATTGATAACGCCGGCCACCGCTAGGCGTTTTTCTTATCGGCTTAGCCTTCGATGATAAGATAAATGATTAGATAAATGATAAGATAAATGATAAGATAAGACCGAACCGGTAAACCTAGGAGATAGATTATGGAAGAGGAAGGCCTAACCATTGAATACAAAAAATCATTAAATCAGCTGAAAGAAGGCGTTATTTCCTTGAGCTCAATGCTCAACAAATGTCGGTACGGCCTTCTGTATTTCGGAATCGATCCCGATAAAAAACCCTTTAGGTTCGATATCACCAAAAAGACCCTTGCGGATGTCTCGAATGAGATTCGAATCAATCTGAAACCCATGCCCACCGAATTGGATGTAGGGGTCGAGGAAATCGAAGGTATTAAAGTCATCAAAATCGTGGTTAGCGGCGATGACACCCCCTATTCCGCCTATGGTCGTTACTATTACCGGGTCGATGATGGCGATATTCCGATGACCAACGATCAATTGCAGAAATTCTTCGAGGACAAAACCTACGATTATTCGAAGTGGGAGGACAAACCGACCGCTTATGGGTTAGAGAATATCGATGAGGATTTGGTCATCGACGTGATCCGGCGAGCGAACGAAAAAGGCCGGATGAATTATGTTTATCGCGATCTTAGGGAAGCTTTGATCAAACTCGATCTGCTGGATGAGGAGGGCCGACTCAAAACCGCTGGTTACTATTTGTTTGGAAAAGGGAAGCCGATCACCCTAAAAGAAGCCTGCTTCCCAACTGATTCCCGAAGCGAGTTTGGGGAAATAAAGGAATTCCGAGGCAATGTGTTTGAATGCATTGACGAAGCGGTCTCTTATTTGCAAAGCCACATCTCCTATAAAGCCACGATTGAAGGGCTGCAAAGGGTGGAAACCCCGGAAATCCCGATGAAAGCGATTCGAGAAATCGTGATCAATAGTTTTGCCCATAGCAATTACGGCGTCAAAGGCGACTATAACTCCGTTACGATATTTCGCTCATCGATTAGAATCTACAATCCAGGGCCAATATACAAGAATATCGACCCGAAGGATTTCGCTTCTTCTAAGGTTGGAAGCAAAATCCGCAACGTCTTGATTGCCTCAGTGCTTTACAAATGCGGGTCCATCGAAGCGTTTGGAACCGGTTTCGATCGAACCTTTACCCTATGTGCCCAAGCCAATGTCGATTACGAGTATCGGAACGATGAGTTCGGATTCACCTTTATCTTCGTCAGGAATCCCAATTTTCTTAATGATAAGATAAATGATAAGATAAATGATAAGATAAACGCCATTGACCAAAAGATAATCAAGGCTTTGAAACAAGATAAATACCTCAATCTGAAAGAGCTGTCTCAATTGGTTGGTGTTTCCGTTCCCACCGTCCACCGGCACATCGATTCCCTTGTCAAAAAGGGATATGTCCGGAGAGTCGGATCACGGAAATCGGGCTATTGGGAAACGCTTTGAGTTTTTTGCCGTTCCGATTTAACAAAACTTTTATAGGCCACATCGGGGGATTTTCGATAAAATAACCGAGTGAACAACGTCATCGAGATCCATGACCTCCGTAAAAGCTATGGCGAGTTAACCGCGGTTGATGGTCTGTCCTTCCGCGTCCGCGAAGGGGAACTTTTCGCTTTTTTAGGGGTAAATGGGGCTGGCAAATCGACCACCATCAGCATTTTGGTTGGCCTTTTGCGGCCCGATTCCGGTTGTCTGACGGTTTTGGGCCATCCGATTGAGGAAAAAGCCGCCTTCCTCCATTCAATCGGCATCGTCTTTCAGCAATCAATCCTCGATAAACGGCTTTCGGTTTACGATAATCTTTACTATCGTTCTCGCTTATACGGGCTAGGACGCGACCAATTCGCGCAGAACCTCGCTTTTCTTTCATCGGCTTTGGATTTGCAGGGGATTTTGAAGCGGCCGCTCAACCAATTAAGCGGCGGGCAAACCCGGAAAGTAGACTTGGCCCGGGCTTTGATCCATGAACCTCGGATATTGATTTTGGATGAGCCGACGACTGGGCTCGATCCTTTGACTAGAAAGCTGGTATGGGACTTAATCGAGCGTTTGCGGAAGGAAAGGAAGCTGACCGTCATCCTGACCACCCATTATATGGAGGAAGCGGCCATCGCCGATTACGTCCTCCTCATCGACAAAGGGAAGGCGGTCGCCGAAGGCAAACCGATCGAATTGAAGGAACGTTATGCCGGTGATTATCTCCGGGTTTACCGTTATGAGCCGGATTTCCTCAATCTATTGGCGGAACAACGGGTTGAGTATCGGCCTATTAAGGTCGGGGTTGAGATCAAATTCCGCTCGACCAAGCAGGCGATGGGCTTTTTGTCCCGCCATTCCGCCTACATCGAGGATGCTGAGATCATCAAAGGGACGATGGATGACGTCTTCCTCGCCGTCACCGGGAAGGAATTAGCCAATCAATGAAGCAGAACTATCGGGCTTTCTCCGCCCTGATAAGGCGGAACTGCAAACTCTATTTCAAGGATCCGATGACCTTTTTGGTTTCCCTCATCACCCCGATGATCCTTTTGCTGCTTTTCATCACCTTCCTTGGGCGGAACTACGAGCAGACCTTGCTTAATCTATTGGGCGGGCTAACGATCGAGCAACCGCTGATCGACGGCTTTACCGGGGGTTGGCTTGTCTCCTCGGTCTTGGCCACCTCTTGCTTTACCGTCAGTTTCTGCTCCGGCGTCATGATTATCGATAAGGTCAATAAAGCCGACCTCGACTTCCTAGTCACCCCGTTGCCCCGATGGCTTTTGACCCTTAGTTATGTTTTGTCCAACCTGATTTCGACCCTCATCGTCAGCTTTGCCTTGCTGGGGATCGGGCTCATCTATTTGTCGGCGGTCGGATTTTATCTTTCCTTCCTTGATGTTTTGCTCATCGCGGTCGATATCGTCTTGACCAGCGCCTTCGCCTGCTTGCTGGCCAACCTCATTTGGAGCTTCACCCGCAGCCAAGGGGTCAATTCGGCGATCTGTGCCTTGATTTCGGCTTTATATGGTTTCATCTGCGGGGCTTATATGCCTTTATCCTCGATGGGGGAAGCGGTGAGGAACTTTACCTCCCTTTTGCCCGGAACTTATTCGACCGTCTTGTTCCGTAATCACTTTCTCAATGGGGCTTTGGAAGCGATGGGGGAGACGCTGCCGGGGGCGTTGGTCGCGGGAATCGGCGATGGCTTCGACGTCAGCTTCGCCTTCTTCGGCCACTCGGTCCCCCTCTATGCCATGTATTTGGTCATCGGGGCCGCCGATTTGCTGATGCTTGGGCTTTTCGTCTTAATCGCCTGCTGGCAAGGGAAGAGGGCCCGGAAATGAGTATCCTCATCCGCCCGATCGAGGAGGCGGATCTGCCTTCCGTCGAGGATGTCTTCATCCGTTCGGTCCGCCTAGGGACGGGGAAGGAGTATTCGCCGGCCCAGCAATCCGCCTGGATCGGCCGGCATGATTTAGCCTGGTGGCGAGATTCTTTCCTCGATAAGAAAACCGCCGTCGCCTTTATCGACGGGCGGATCGTCGGTTTCGGGGACGCCAAGGGGTCGTATATCGACCGGCTTTACGTCGACCCGGACTATTTCCGCTTAGGGGTTGGGAAAGCGTTGCTTAGCTATTTGGAGCAGGGCGAGCAATATCCGTTGGAGGTATATGCCAGCAAAACCGCTTTGCCATTTTTCATAAGCCAAGGTTACGTGGTTGAAAAAGAGAATATCGTCGTTCGCTTGGGCATAAATCTTTCTAACTACTTTATGCGGAAATACCGAAATTAACGTGTATAATACTTCTATGGCCAAGCCCAGCAAGAACACGATTCGGCGCATTATCAGCGCACTCGCGGGGACCAGACGGAAAGTCGTGACCCTGTACGACCTTTCGAATCTGATTGGGGTTTATCCCGATGTTTTGGGCGATACTTTAGCCTATTTCTATCCCCTTATCCGCCTTGATCCGGACTATAACGTCCGCGATTTGGGCGAGAAGTTCCGGGAATACCTCGCCACCCCTTTGGAGCCAAACAAGAAGAAAGCGGTGGTGCCAAGAAAAGACACCGTCGCCTCTTCTGAGCTTAAAGGCTATGCCTCGACGATGGATTACATTTACAAGAAACTCACCAGCGTCTCCGGCCTAATCGATACCTCGATTGTCTTAACCGATCATGATCTTCGTTTGATGGCCAAATTAATCGAGCGGGATCGGCGCCGATTGAAGAAAAATAAGGCCGGGAAATAGATTTACTCTACGGAATTGTTTTTCATCTTAATAGAGGTTTTGACTTCTTGCTTTCCATATCATTATAATTTTTGCCTTTTTGCCGGAGGTGTTGACATAATTTGATTGGTTTTCTAGAATTTAAAAAGAGGGCTTAATATGGGGCAGTTTCCTTTGCTGATTTCGTTGGTTACTTCGGTAATATATGGTGGTGTGCAAAAATCAATCGATTATTTAGAGCCAGCGTTTGTTGAATATGTTTCCGGCGATGGAATAAGTCAGTCTTCCGTTTCCTTTCACCCGCAGATTGATGGATTTACTCGGGTTTATAGTTTTGAGACCCCGAGGTTGAAAGACGGGCCAGTCATCGGGGGTGGGAAAATCGGATATTTTTATTACGACTTGGATTTATACACCACTCCTTTCACGGAAAACTCAATGTTGGTCATAGTCCACACAAAAACGTCGGCGACGTCCGGCTATGTAGCCAATGTTGCGTTGGCTGACGGCTATAACGATCGGTTTGATTTAACCAAACTCACCGTCAAGGTTGAAATTCCGCGCATTATGGATACTAGCAACGGATCCCATACCGGCTCGGTTAAGAAAATTGCCTATTGGCCGCTTAAGGAAGAAAGCAGCCAGCTTGGAACCCATAATACAACATCTTCTTTCGGGTTTACCGCTCAATTTAACTCGCAGATTACCGGCGGAGCCAATCTTAACGGCCCTTATATACAATCGACGGTCGGCCCATCTTTCTCTCTGACTTTCGGCTCAAGTTCAACGATTACCACCCAGGATCCGGAATTTTCCAGCCAAGCAATACCAAATTCCTCAACTGACCTGAATGCTTTTAGTTACTTTGCTGATTATGCTAAATATGGTCGTTATACCTATACCATGAATACTTATTCTTTATACGAGGTTGGATATAACGTCGCCAACTTTAATAAGAATGGTTTCGTTGTTCGCTACTGCATTGATATGGAAGTGGGGGAAAACTTATTGGCCTATCTCGATCACTATGAGCATATAACCTATAATTACGAACTGCGGTGGAATTTAGGTTATAACCCTTCAACGGTGGATTATTTTGCGTGATTATTCTTAAGATTAAGAGCAAGGATAAAGGCGATACCCATATATTTCGTGACTTATCACTGAAGTTGCCTGATCGGGGCTTATTTTTCCTTGTTGGCCCGAATGGTTCTGGTAAATCGACTTTGCTTTCTATTTTGGCGGGGCGCGACAGCGACTATCAGGGGTCATTTTGCCTAGAGGGGGAACGGCTCTGCAAAAAAACGCTTGAGGAATATGCCGATTATCACGTCGCTTATTCGCCGCAGGATTCTCTGATTTTCGAAAACAATACGGTAATTGAAAACATATTGATTCCTTTTGCCAAAAGAAAAGAAAGAAAGGCGCAGGATATCTTGGATAGTTTGGGCATCGGCGGGCTGGCTTCGAACTTAGCCGGCGTTTTGTCGAGCGGCGAGCAGCAACGACTCGCTATCGCCCGGGCCCTTTATGCTGCCAGGCCTATCTTACTGGCCGATGAGCCGGTTTCGTTTTTGGATGCCGGTAATTCCGAAGCGATATTGGAAGCTTTAGCTGATTATGCCAAACAAAATTTAGTTATTGTAAGCACCAACGAGGCGATTCCGAGCCGTTATTCCAATTGTCCGGTGATCTCGATTGTCGGGAAAAAGGCCGAAGTTACAAATATGCCAGCTGATTTTGACGCGATGGAAAATCCCCCCCTTCTGCCTATGTCACGAAAACCGCTTAGCTCGTCAATGCTTGGTCGAATATTTCTCGAGAAACCGCTGACCAATATCCTCCTGACGGTTTTCAACGCCTTGTGGTTGGCGCTGGCGGTATTTTCTGGGGCCATGTTAACCTCTTATTCGCAAAGCGTATTCACCTGGGGGTCCGAATCTCATCGTTTGCCGGAATATGCCACCATTTCGTTTTTAGAAAATGGCGATGCCTTTCCATATCTGTCTGCCTGTCCCAAAGAATACTGCTTTTTGGCTTTTCGGCGCGAAATAAACGAAGGCGCCACCAATTTAGCCTCGCTTTCAACCCCGATTTTCTCCGTTGTTGAGTCTGACGCTTTCCTTGAGGGCCCTTTGGATGAGAACCAACTTGAATTCCGTGTGGGGGACTTTCCGGTTTCCGCCATGGAGATTGCGCTTCCCTCCCATGCTTATGAAGAACTATGTGCTCGTCACGACATCGAATCTCCCTATTCCAGCATTGGATTCCAACAGGCCAAAGCCCTTTTCGATATCCGCTTAGATCAAAACTCGGGTTTTGACCTTTGCGGGGTTTTTGATTCCTGTTCAATGCCGATTCTTCGGGATTATCGGTCCTATGACTACCTTGTTTATGACGCCATGGCGGCCTTTTCGTTGTTTTCGACTTCCTTGATAGCGGATTTCGGTTCGCCGGCGGATTTTTGGATGACGTCTTTCTGCGTTAACAACGAGATTACCCGGCGATTGGTCGTTGAGGACCAAGGGTTTAGGGTTGAGGCCGGTTTTCTCTCCGCCGACAGAGAGCTTCAAGAAGCCAGGCCGCTTTCTTCGGCTCCTGAGCTGCACACGGTCCTTTTTTGTGGCGGGCTATTTTTTGCTTTTGTCGGTTCACTGCTTTTGGCTTGGCTTTATTCGGCTTCTTACTTGCGTCGTTTTCTTATTTTGCGGATGGCCGGGGCCGACCGTTTGTCTCTTGCTCGGCCTCGCGAAAAGCTTTTTCTATTGCTCTTGCTCGTTTCCCTTGTCTTTGGCTTGGCGATTGGCTTGGGGGCGGTTTATGTTTATCAAGCGGTATTCCTTTCAAATTTGCTTGCCTTCCCGACTCCGTTCGTGCGCGTTGGTGCGGATGCTATCTTGATGCCATGCTTGATTATGGCTATTGCTGCATTAATGGTTTTCATCATTTTGCGCCATGGCCTTTTCCGACGGGATATTGGGAAACTAATGGAAAGGGCTCGGGCGAAATGATTGAAATAAAAGGGGTGGGGCTGCGTTTTGCGGATCGAACTATATTCGATGGATTTTCTTGCCGCTTTGGGCTGGGAATTAATCTCCTCGCCGGTCCTTCCGGATGTGGGAAAAGCAGCCTTATCGCCATGATCGCCGGTATTCTTAGTCCCGACAAGGGAACGATAAACGTTCCTTCGAGGACACGCATTTCCTACTGCGGAAACCGCAAATCAATGTTCTATGAAAGGAGTTTTCGGTGGAATTTACGGCATTTGCTCAAGGGTAAGGAACTTTCTGGCGAGATCGCTAGGCTTGCCGATTCCTTTCAGGCTAGGCCTTGGCTTGACCGGCCGCTAAGTCGGTTGAGCGGAGGGGAAAGGAAAAAAGCCGAAGTGCTTTTTTGCCTAGCCAAAACAGCTGACGCCTATTTGCTGGATGAGCCGTTCTCTGGGCTTGACGAAGGCTCGAAGGCCGCTTTGAGCGAGTATCTTTCCACTCATCGTCGCGAAGCATGTTATATCGTCGTTAATCACGACCAGGCGGTCAGCCTTCCTCTCGACTGCAAGATTGAAATCGCCGACGGGAGAGCGATATGTAACGGGGAGGCTGTGCCTTTTTCCCGCCCCTTTACTCCCGATAAGCCTAAGTCGGCCTTTTTGCTCGCTCTCTGCCATCTTTTTGGCGATCGCCGTTGGTTTATGGTGGCGGAGCTATTGCTTTGCCTAATTACGGTTTTTTCCGGTTTGGGCTATTTTGCTTTGCTTCCCCCCTCGTTGGGGGTGGCTAATCGGATTTCGGCTGAGAATGATCCCAATACCGGTTTGCTTTTCGAAGGTGACCGGCTTTCTTATGCTTATTTTTCCGAAAAGCTTACTGGTGCGTCTTTATTGGCTTTGCCTTTGGTCCGGCGGCAAAACGATGCTTTTATCTCTAGTGGGGGATATTTGATCCCTTATTCAGGGGAAGATTTTTTGTTAGCCCAAGCCTATGATGAATCTGGTGGATTCAACCTCTCGGAGACTTTTTCTTACCGAAATGGTGGCGAAATGATGGATGGGCGGTTCCGTTTTCTCGAATCGGGGGACGAAGAATTGTCTTTTCTTCTTGATTATTCCCTTTTCCGAAATTGCTTGTCGGATTTCTCTTCGGGGGCGATTTTCCTTTGCCCGGAGGAAAACTTTGTTCCAGTGGCTTTATCGCTTGTCCGCGGGGATTTCGTAGTTACTAATTCTTATCAAGACGGGTTGGGTTTTTCCGATTTGGGAGAGGTTCGTTTGGCTGTTCCCGGATATGATGATCAAATAGGGACTATCGGCTTCGATGGCTTCTCTTATCGGACCGTGTTTTCAATCGAGGATGTCGATGGATACCTTTTAAGCCTTCCGCGGTCATCGGGCAGCATAAATACCTTGGGTGGGCCATTGCTTTGCGATTACGGCGATCCGGCCATGAGCTTCGATACTTATCTTTACTTTTGCTCGCTGGCCGCTTCCTCCTATTGGTCCGATTCGCCTTTGCTTTTCTTAGGTTTTTCGAATGGGGACTTCGCCGGATTGGATTTTTGCCAGCTTCGCCCTGTCGGTGGAGTGGAGTTCGACCCGGATTCGCTGCAATTGGTTCGAACATTTTTGCTATCTTTATTCGTCGGTTTTGCGGTTCTTTGGCTCATTTATTCCCTTGCGACCTATGCGGTCAGGAAGCAAATCAATGGTGAGACGGTTGACATTTTGCGGCTTGCCGGATATGACCGAAAATCGCTTTCAGCTAGAATTTGTCTATCTAACGCGATCGTTGGCTTCTTTTCGGCGGCCGCCGGATTGGTATTTTACTTCTCTATATTCATTCAAATCGCTAACCAATCCCAATTTCGGGTCGATTATGGTGGATCCTATGCACGACTAGGCGAAGAGTTCGCCTCGCTAGGGGCGGTTCAATGGTATGACGCGACCCCTTGGGCGGCCGTTTTTCTTATTTTACCAATTGTTGATTTTTTGCTCGTTTTTATCGGCCTCTGTAGGAGCAATGTGCGCAAGAAGCGGCGCGGCGTCCGTCACTTATTAAACTGATGTTCAGTTATGCGTTCCTAAGTTATGATCTTTTGGACTCGTTTATCGGTTAAGTAAAATTAACATATAGCCCCTTTAGGGGCTTTTGCTTTTTTTTCGTTGAGAGTGGCCCCTATTCGCCCTATACTTTAACGGCAAGGAGATTTCATAACCCAAATGGCAGAAATCAAAAAAACAATGAAATCCGTCGACGGCAATAGCGCGGCCGCGATGGAGAGCTACTACTTCACTGAGGTAGCGGCGATTTATCCGATCACCCCGTCTTCCCCGATGGCGGAGCTCGTCGATGCCAAATCGGCCAAAGGCGACAAGAACTTCTTCGGCGCCCCGGTTAAGGTCGTCGAGATGCAGTCGGAAGCCGGCGCTTCCGGCGCGGTCCACGGCGCCCTCCAAGGCGGCGCCCTCGCGACCACCTTCACCGCCTCCCAAGGCTTGCTCCTCATGATCCCGAACATCTACAAGTGGGTCGGTGAGCTTTTGCCGGCGGTCCTACACGTCGCCGCCCGTTCTTTGGCCACCCGGGCCCTTTCGATCTTCGGCGATCACCAAGACATCTACGCCGTCCGGCAGTCGGGCATCACCATGATCTGCTCCTCCTCGGTCCAAGAGATCGCCGACCTCACCCCGGTCGCCCATCTCACCGCGATCGATTCGAGCGTCCCGGTCCTCCATTACTTCGATGGCTTCCGGACCTCGCACGAAGTCCAAAACGTCGAATTCGTCGATGAGGAAGAGTGGAAGAAACTGCTCCCGATGGATAAGGTCGAGGAATTCCGCGCCCGGGCCCTCAACCCCCATACCCACGCGGTCACTCGCGGCGGGGCGGAGAACGACGATATCTATTTCCAAGCCCGTGAAGCCCAAAACAGCCATTTCGAGCACGTCATCGAAGTCGCTCAGAAATACTTTAAGGAAGCCTCCCGCCTTACTGGCCGGACCTACGCTCCGTTCGTCTACTATGGCGATCCGGAAGCGACTAAAGTCATCATCGCCATGGGCTCGGTCACCGAGACCGCGATGGAAGTCGTCGATGAGCTCAACAAGCGGGGCGAGAAGGTCGGCTTAGTCAAAGTCCACCTCTATCGTCCGTTCTCGGCCAAACTCCTTTCCGAAGCCATCCCGGCGTCGGTTAAGAAGATCGCCGTCCTCGACCGGACCAAAGAGACCGGGGCGATGGGCGAGCCGCTTTATCTCGATGTCATCGCCGCCATGGCCTCGGTCGGGCGGAAGTTCGATGCCATCATCGGCGGGCGTTATGGCCTCTCCTCCAAGGATACCCAGCCCAAAGACGTCAAGTCGGTCTATGACTTCCTCGACGCGGAGAAGAACTGGAACGGGTTCACCGTCGGCATCAAAGACGACGTCACCCACCTCTCGATCCCGGTCGATGAGGAATTCGTCATCCCGCATTCCTACACCTCCTGCCTCTTCTATGGCTTAGGGAGCGACGGCACCGTCTCGGCCAACAAGAGCTCGGTCAAGATCATCGGGGACGCCACTCACCAATACGCCCAAGCCTATTTCCAATACGACTCCAGGAAAGCCGGCGGCACGACCCGGAGCCACCTCCGCTTCGGCAAGGATCCGATCCATTCCGAATATTACGTCAAGAACGCCGACTTCATCTCCTGCTCGCTTGACACCTATATCTTCAAGTTCGACATCATCTCCAACCTCAAAGATGGCGGCACCTTCCTGCTTAACACCAACATGGACGATGAGACCCTCGTTAAGTCGATGCCGAACCGGATGAAGCACCTGTTGGCCAAAAAGCACGCCAAGTTCTACGTCATCGACGCCAACAAGCTGGCGGCCGAATGCCATATGGGGCGGCATACCAACACCACCCTCCAAGCCGCCTTCTTCAAGCTCTCGCCCTCCATCATGGATTACTCGGAAGCCGAGAAGTGGATGAAGAAGTTGATGAAGAAGTTCGCCGAGAAGTCCTATGCCAAGAAGGGCATGGACATCGTCAAGAACAACTGGGACGCCATCGACGCCGGCCCGAAGGGGCTCCGCGAGATCAAGGTCGATCCGGAATGGATCAACCTCCCGTACCAGAAAGTCGCGACCGCCGACACCGGCGACACTTACTATGACGAATACGTCGAAGTCATCGATCGGCTCGATGGCGATGAACTCCCGACCTCGGCTTTCACCAAGCACGAATTGCTCGATGGGACGATGAACGAGAACATCACCTTCCGTCAGAAACGGGCCATCGCCGACCGCGTCCCGGTCTGGGATCCGACTTACTGCATCCAGTGCAATCAGTGCGCCTTCGTCTGCCCCCACGCCACCATCCGGCCGTACCTCCTCAACGAAGAGGAAGTCAATAACGCCCCGGATATCGTCAAAGCTGGCCTTAAGCCGGCCCTCGGGACCAAGGATAAGACCTTGAAGTTCCGGATCCAGGTTTCGACCGAGAACTGCATCGGCTGCGGCCTCTGCGTCTCGGAGTGCTTAGCCAACGCGACCGCCAAGCGGATGGGCAATGACCACTTCGCGCTTAAGATGGTCGATGCCCATGGCCAGGCGGAACAGCAAAAAGGTGCTGATTACCTCTACTACCACTGCAGCGAGAAGAAGGGCGAAGTGAGCGATGCCACCGTCAAGGGGCTCGGCTTCAAGAAGCCTTACATGGAAGTCTCGGGTGCCTGTGCCGGCTGCGGCGAAGCCCCGTACTACCGGATCGTCTCCCAGCTCTTCGGCAAGGATATGCTGGTCGCTAACGCCACCGGCTGCTCCTCCATCTACTGCGGCTCGACTCCGTTGACTCCCTTCGTTAACGACAACGGCAAAGATGGTCCGGCTTGGGCCAACTCCTTATTCGAAGACAACGCCGAATACGGCTTCGGTATGCGGATCGCGACCGATCAGAAGCTCGCCCGCATCGCCGATATCCTCACCGCGGCCAAAGCCTCGGAAAAGGTCAGCGACGAACTCAAAGCCGTCATCGACGATTACCTCGCTCACGTCAAAGACCGCGAATACGTCCGCTCGATCGTCCCGACCCTGATGAAGTTGGTCGACGAATCGAAGGATGAAGCGGTCAAGGAAGTCAAACTCTATGAGCGCGACCTCATCGACAAGTCGGTCTGGATCGTCGGCGGCGACGGCTGGTCCTACGATATCGGCTACGGCGGACTTGACCATGTCTTGGCCAATGAAGCCGACGTCAATGTCTTAGTCCTCGACACCGAAGTCTATTCCAACACCGGCGGCCAGGCCTCGAAGTCCTCGCAGACCGGCTCGATCAATAAGTTCACCGCCTCCGGCAAGAAGGAAGCGAAGAAGAACCTCGCCCTCATGGCCATGGCCTATGGCCACGTCTACGTCGCCCAGATCGCCCTTGGGGCCAACCCGGCCAAAGCCATCCAGGCCTTGAAGGAAGCCGAATCCTACGACGGCCCGTCCTTGGTCATCTGCTACTGCCCCTGCGCCGAGCAGCATATCAAAGGCGGCCTCGTCAACTCGATCTCCGAGGAGAAGAAAGCCGTCGAATGCGGTTACTTCACCACCTTCCGTTACGATCCGCGCCTAAAGGCAGAGGGCAAGAGCCCGCTCACCTTCGACTGCAAGGAACCGGATTTCTCCAAACTCCGCGACTTCATCATGCAGGAGACCCGCTTCAGCCAGCTCCCGATCGTCAACCCCGAGCATGCCGAAGAACTCCTTACCAAGTGCGAGAAGTACGCTGAGCAGCGGTATCACGACATCAAGAAGTTCGGCGAATAACCTCCTTCGCTGAATGTCTAGCCCGTCCATCGCGACGGGCTTTTCTTTACTCATTCGGGAAAAGGTCTATATTAATTTTGGAGGCGCCATATGGGATCGTTTATATCTGTTGTTCCTGTTGCCTTGTCAGCATTAACTAATATAACGGCAACTACTTCGTCGACTTCTTTCTCGTCGACGACTGTTTCCGAGTTGGTTAGCCATATCGAATTTGTTGAGCCTTTTGCTAAGGCTTATTGCATTGAAGTCGCTCAATTTATGTCTTCGGCTGAACCGAATATCACTATGATGTATTTGCGAAGCTTCAATGAGGATTATATCGGCTACACCGGCAACGGACTTGATAAGGCCGCCCTTTGGGCGTATGTAGCCGGATATGATCCTAACATTTTCTTGGTCTCATCGACCGTCGACGCCTTTAACCAATCAGGTTATTATTTTTCGCAGTTTGTCGATGGCGGCAAATGGGGTGGCTCAGCCCATCGTGGCGATAATTTTAGTCATCCTAGAGGTTCTTCTTGGCAAAGTTTGTGTTTTAAAGATCCTGTTAAGTCCTACCGCGGCATAGATTTGATCCATATGTTCGCCGTTATGGATGCTGCTTATGAAAATACCTTGGATATTGGTTTTGTGTCCCCTTCCGTACCCTTGGGTGATGAATATGTCATGGATTTAGCTTCTTGGGCCGGGGATTTGCAAACGGCGGTGAATTCGATTCGCATAGATCAATATTCAACTGTTCTTGGCATGAACAACTTTGGCAAGTTTATGTCAGTTTTTGGGCAATGTTCCCAGGAAGATGTTTTGGCCGATATCGACGGAATGATTATTGCCAGAGATTTTTTGCCATCCGATAAGCATGTTTCGACAGCGGTGGAAAACTATTACCATAATCTCAATGATACTTTCCGAAAAAACCATTTTGTTGATGCGGTACTTTCAAAATCAAATTCCTCTTGGAGTGGGTCGAATAAGCAAAAGTTCCTCTGCGAAGTAGGGGACATGCTTGGCTTGACTTATAACAATGGCGTTTGGAAGGAATCGTCTTCTTATTCAAACGGAACCGATGTGGCCAAGTATTACTTGTTGAACGGAAATAAAACTTATCCTTCGAGCGAGGACAAGAAACCAGTAAACGTTCGAGCCAAGGTGACGGAGCTTTTCAGCGATTATGTTTTCGGGCTTTGCTAAAAGATTTGCAAACGGGCTGTTTCGTTGTGTTTTCGGGATTTTTGTTCTCGCTGCGGTCGACTTATCCTCGTGCAGCCTCTTGGCTTATCACACGCGTAAAGCCGCCTGCGAGAACTCTTCTTATTTCAGCGTTTTAAGCAGCGTTTCTCTTCGGAAAGGCTATTCATTAACCTTTGATTCGAAACCAATTGTTTTCGGAGATGACTCGCTTCCTTTTATCGACATACTCGAAAAGGCCACCCCAGTTAATGTTTGCGATAAGTGCTATCCTGATGCGCCCGAACAATTTCCTGATGATTTTCCTACCTCTGAATGCGGAATTTACCAAATCACGCTTGGTCACGCATTCGGGTCAGATCCGCCGTTTATGGAATTGTTTTTGCCAAGGTGGATTCGCGTTTTATCTGATGAGCTTTACGTTTCACAACGATATTTTTCTATTGAGCCTGAACTAGTTGCTCAGTGCTTCGACTTAGCCGATAGAATTGTCTCTGAATCTAATCAATCAATTTAATTTTTGGGGCCTAGGGTTTCTTTTCTTTTTATGGATTCTCTCTATCTGGCATTATAGCGAGTGAAATACGCAATGGTACAAAGTTTTACGGTACTGCAGGATAACTTGTATATTGATGAAGATTCGCGCGCATTTTCGCTTAACCCAAGCCTTTTTCCGTCCGCTCCTCCTGCTGTTGATTTAACCCAGATTGCGCAGTTTGTCCCCAGGACCGCTTATACTTTTTGCTTGGCGGTTTCTGACCGATGCAATCTCCGTTGTTCGTACTGTTTTAACAAGAACAAGTCTGGACGGAGGATGAGCCTTGAGCAGGCTAAGGATATTTTGGATAACCTCTTTTCTCTTTTTCCGGACGGTCAGAAATATTTCGTTGATTTGTCAGGAATCGGTGAGCCTTTGTTAAATCTGGATGTCATTCTCCCGCTAGCTGATTACTGTCATGAAATCAGCAATCGCATAATGACCGAGGTTTTGCCTCAATTTGTTTGCAATGGCACGTTGCTGACCCCTAAGATTGCTAAGTTGCTTCAAGATCATGAAATATTGTTCGGAGTATCGCTTGACGGGAACGAAGTAATAAATGATCGATATCGCGGCAAAGGCACTTATAAAACTATATTGGATAATGTGATGTCCATTGCTAGCAGGGATTACATTGGTTGCGCGGCGACTATCGGAAACGATTCGTTTCCTTTACTGGAAAGTATTGATGAACTCGGGAAAATCTTTAAAACCCTAAGCTACCGTTATGTCCGCGGCGATGGTTTTCGTCTTGATTTGGAACACGCCCACGCATGGGCGATTGAATACGAACGATTATCTCGCGCCTTGCTTCATGATGCTTTGGCTGGAGATGATTCTAGATTTTTGCGTTTAATGAATGGAGACGATTGGTTTGGCAGATTTTTGTGCCGGTTTTTCGGCAACAAGAAGACAATTAACCGTTGTGACGGCGGCATCACTCGTTTCGCCTTTGATTTAGATGGCTTTGTCTATCCTTGCTCCCCCTCTATTGGGTTGCTCGGAACCATTATA
Organism: uncultured bacterium; assembly: GCA_949297805.1. Classification (GTDB taxonomy): domain Bacteria; phylum Bacillota_I; class Bacilli_A; order RFN20; family CAG-826; genus Alloenteromonas. Next base: position 26,348 of record CASFTG010000006.1, on the reverse strand, counting down.
GAGCCCGGCGTTCTTGCCGATGCCGGCGTGAGACTGGATGAGCAAGCTCGCGAGTGTCCGGATTGTCTTTACAAAACTTATTGTGGAGGGCCTTGTGCCATTGAAAAGGCCGCTGTCGGAGGGCCAAACCCCGCAGAGTGCTATTTGACCGGGGAGATCATCAAATTTTCGGCCTATATTGCTTTGAGAGCAAAAAGAGACAACCCTAGCTTTTATATCCGTCTTCGGGAATTCGTGTCTGAAAAGTTTGCTCGTTACGTTCGAGATCCAGCACTCGATCGGTATCTAAAAAGGCATCCTAATCTTTCCTTTGTAGATGGGAAGAAAGCGTTTGACAAGGAAGTCCACAGATATTGAGTTTCTTTTTCAAGATCTGTTTTGGGTTATTCTTTCCGATGGATAATGACTTTGAGTTGAATCCGGGAGACTGCCGCCCAATTACTTTGGAAACAGGGTGAGTGATATTACCTTTGGCCACGATCCCGTTTCATCGGATTATTCCCTATCCTATTTTTCAACAGCGTTTATATTCGTGACGGTTTCGCCGATTCGAATCGTTTTTTACGATTGAGCCTGGCTTGGTCGAGCGGTGCCTCGACTTGGCCGACGAGATCCTGATAGCGAATTAGGCTTTATAGACACAATTTTGGAAAACTACGCTTTTTTGTCTCCTAAAACATTGGAAAACTACGCTTTTTTGTCTCCTAAAACATTGGAAAACTACAAAAATACCCTATATAATTCCTATGGGCAAATACCATGTATCGAAGAAAAATATCAGAACTAATCGAAAAAAAATTAAAAGATCCTGATGCGCCCATTCTCTTAGTCAATGGAGCGCGGCAAATTGGAAAGTCCTTCATTTGCCGGAATGTTGCCAAGTCGATATATCCCCATTATGTCGAAATTAACTTGCAGGACGATTTTGATGGCGGCAAAAATTTTGCAGTGGTTAATGGCATGCGAGATTTTTATCTTCGAGTTTCAGCCTTGTATGGGGCGAGTTTAGGTTCTTACGAAGACACAATAATCTTTCTCGACGAAATCCAGGTCTATCCTCACCTTATTTCCATGCTCAAGCCATTGAAGGCTGATCGGCGTTTCCATTATATTTGCTCCGGTTCGCAACTTGGGGTCGCGATGCGGTCTTCTTTCATTCCAACGGGTAGTGTCCGGTCCCTTTCGATGCGGCCGATGGATTTTGAGGAGTTCCTCTGGGCCCGTGGGGCGGGGCAAGAAAGCATCGATTCCTTACGGCAGAGTTTTGTCGAAAAGAAACCAATTAACCAATCGGCCCACGAATTCTTTTTTAAGGCTTTCAAGGAATACCTACTTTGCGGTGGTCTGCCGGAGGCGGTCAAGGCCTTTTTGGAAGAAGGCGATGTTTACAAAACGCGGGAAATCCAATCATCCATTTATGAATCGTATAAGGGTGATATGTCTCGCTATGATCAAACTCATTCCTTAAAGACACGCCGGATATACGACTCTTTGCTTTCCTATACTCAGAATAAAGTTAAACGGATTAGGGCGAAGCAAATCGAAGGCGATGTGCGGGCCAGCCTGATCAAATACGAGGATGAGATCGATTATTTGGTCGATTCCGGGTGTGCCTTATCAGTCAAAGCCGTTTCCGATCCGCGGTTTCCTCTTGGCGAATCGAGCGCGAAGGATTTAATGAAGCTTTATTACAATGACGTCGGAATCCTGACTTATCTGCTGTTCAACTACAACGTTAAGCCTTTTCTTAACGACGTCCCGGCGATAAACCTTGGCTCGGTCTATGAGACGGTGGTGGCCCAGGAACTCATTGCCCATGGTCACCAATTGTTTTACTTCGATTCGAAGAAGGTGGGGGAAGTCGATTATCTGGTCAATGATTATGACTCGCTTTCGATTTTGCCAATCGAGGTTAAATCCGGTCGAATGGGGTATGAGTACCGGGCGTTGCCGAAGCTTGTTGATCCAAATGGCAATTATCGGTTAGGTCAGGGAATGGTGCTGCAAAACGCCAATCGGCTGGATTTTGCGGACAATATATTGACCGCTCCGATCTATATGGTCATGTTCATATAGGTTTTGCGGCCTTTTCACTATTTCCTGGGTTCGAAGGTTCGAGCCTTTTGGCTGTTTTGATTAGTAGGGCAAAACAAGAAAAAAGCGCCCGTTCTGCGAGCGCTTTATCTATCGAACTGGTCGGAACGACGGGATTCGAACCCGTGACCCCTACCACCCCAAGGTAGTGCACTACCAAGCTGTGCTACGTCCCGGCAACGCGTATTATACTCAAACCGACCCGGTTTGCTATATTTTTCGTCCTGCGTCGCCTAGTTTCTTAAGGCCGTAAGCGGGATGACATAGACCCCGTCTTTTCGGCGGTAAGCCGCGGAACTTAGACCAGACAGCACAACTAATTTGGCAGGCGGGGGCAGCCTTTTTCGATGAAGAAATCGTTGATTCGGAGAAGATTGGCCGCCGCTTTGTCGATTCGCTTAGCCCCAAGTTTGATTTCGATGGCCGTCCATTCCCCACTCGGCATTTCTATTACCGCGTCAATTTCGTTTCGGTTGTAATCCTGGCAATGTAACAACTTGCCACCGAATGATTCGGCGTAGATTCGAAGGTCGTGTTCGCATAAGGCTTCGAAAAGGAAACCCGCGGTTTCTATATCAGACGCTAGTTTTGCCGGCATTATAAATCCATATCCTTATTCATTCATAAACCACAATTTCCAGTAATAATCGGTAGAATTTCAACAATCTATTCAGGATTAGACGGCTGAAGCCTGCAAAAACAGACGCTTGGTACAGGTGCTTTTACACAAAATATACTGGCGGTGCATGCTGCCGTTGAATAATTGCCATTCAGGAACGGCCATGGGAAATTGATTTTAACCTGTTGCATGGAATGATCTTGAGCGGAAGGATCGTCCGGTTGGTTATTTCCCATCTTTAATCTTTATATGAAAGCGAATCGATGGAACGATTTTGTTATTTTCGGAAAGTCCCCGATTATAAGCGTGGCTTTTTTCAGCCTTTTTCGAAAGCCATCGCCGTTAGGTATTCGACCAAAGCCCGTTACTATCAGTTGGTTCAAAACAAAAATGTCCCCGTTTCCTACCAAGAAACGAAGGGACAGTAGACGTGGTAATACAACCCTATCGGCGGTTCACCTTCGAACAAAGGGGGTGGTCCAAATCGGTGTCACCCACCGGCAGATCGCGAGAGGAATCACATTCACCTTTAACATTAATCCAACGTCGGCCTCCCATTGTTTTTCAAAGTCAGTGATGGCTCGATCGTCGTAGCCATCTTCGTCTTCGGCTGGCTTGATGACTCCCGGAAGATCTTTCCGGTGGCCCTGGTGGACAGCGACCCTTGCTTTTGCGCTTGCCCAAATTGAGCGCTGAGAGGGCGACTGCTGTACAGGTGCTTATTGATTAATATTCCTAAGGGCCTATATTTTGAATATGGCAAAAGAAGAATCCCTGGATGCGATGCTTCGCCCTTATGAACGCGAGCTGGTTTGGATCCATTATTTCCAAAGCCACAAAAATCTGTTTCTAAAAATCGGCCTCGATGCTGGTTTAACTATAGACGACGCCGAAGATGCGACTATGGATGGATATTTGGCTTTGCTGGAAAAGGATCCCCAAAGCGTGACTAATCCAACTCAGTTTATCGCCGGGGTTATTAAGCATAAAGCCGCCGACTACTTCCGCGAATTGGTTCGCGAGGACTGCGATTCCGATTTGACTGATACGTATGCGGACAATGATGCTTCATTTACAGAAGAAATTTCCATTCGGCAATTTCTCGGATTGGTGAAAGGCGTTGTCGGCGAAGACGAATATTCGATTCTTTTCGATAAGTACGGATCTGAGCTGACTTTGAACGAAATCGCCCAGAAGCGAAAACTAACCGTCAATCAGGTCTTTTATCGGCTAAAAAACGCGCTTAAGCAAGTTAAAAAGGCAATAGAAGCGGATTCCACATTGAAGCAATAAGGTTTCGCTGAACGCGTGATTCAAAATCCCTGGACCTGGAACCTTTTATAGCTTAGTTTCTTAATTCGGTTAGGACAAAGCCCTGAATTATTTTTTTAAAACATTTTTAATAAAAAAACGCAACCTCCTCGACTAATAAGTGGAGGAGCAAAAATGATCAAGCATATCGTTTTGAGCCTAATGGCAATGACGCTAGCGATGACAGGAATGAACGCTGTCGCAACTTGCCCTGGGGACGGCGAAGAAGTAGATGGGTCGGGCATTGGACGTGCTTCGCTAAGCAAAAAAGACCGTGAGGGAAAAACCGGCGTTGATAATTATAAGTATTTTCTCGACACGGAAGGGGAATTCGTTGGCAAGAACGACGATGAATTCGAATATGGTGAAGGCAAAGCAAAGGTTACTTTCGCTGATGGGCAATCCGAATACGTTGAGGTTAACAATCTCAATTTGCGCAGCGGCATCGCGACTTATTCCAACGGAGGCAATGATTCCTATGAGAATAATGACGACTTTCCGAATGCCAGTCTTCTCCGACGAGCTTCCGCCGGTCATTTGCCTGGCCAAGGTTTCGTTTCGATGGAAGTTCACGGAACGATAAATCAGAAAAAATCCGGATGGTTTTCAAAATACGTCGATAAGGATTTTTATGCTTATGACGTCACATGCGCCGGCAATTTGCTAATTACTTTAAGCGTTCCGCAAAATCTGGATCTCGATTTGCGGCTATATAAATTAAGCAATACTTTAGACACCTCTTACGAGGAATTGGATTTTAATGAAACTTACGGACTTCTAGGGACTAGCAACAAAGGCCAGGGCGTTACGGAATCACTAAGTGTTAATTGTTTTCCTGGCACCTTTTATATCGTCGTATATTCGTTCAACGACAAAACCTATAGCGATACTGATAAGTACACATTAACTATCGTCGAAGAGGCGAACCTATCTTCGTATTCCATTCCAGAAGCGATGAATAAAGGCGATTTAGGAGCTATTTGGGTTAGCGATTATTCTCCGGCCGGGATAAATCCTGCGACCACCCTGAATCCCGATGAAAACTATTTAAAATTATCGAATATCAGCGAATATCCTTTGCTTGACAGCATCTCTTCTATTTATGACGGGGCTAACTCTTTAACTTATGCCGTCGTATACGTCTGGGACAACTACTTAAGAGAAATTTTATGGGGATATTATGAAGCCTTGCTGCAGTCGTTTTTAAAAACTTATTGCGACGAATTTAATAACATCATTGAACCCGCTAGCAAGTTAGAAAATACTTCCTTGATCCTTGATGGTGTAGAGGCGGGCCTATCTTGGGCCGCGGTGGGGCCAACGTTCGTCAGCGTTTTACCGCTCGGTTTTGTCTCTAAGGCCGCTGGATTTATTAGCGCGGCATTGACGGCGGGAGCAGTAATAACCCATTTCATCAACTCAATAATTAAAGAGTACTGCGAGCTTACGACTTTCAAATCCTCGCTTTCGCAAATAAAGGACTTCTTGACCGGAATTACTGCGGCGCTTGAAACGACTGAAAACAACAAAAATAACGAGATAGTCATGATAAAGTTCGGATATCGCTTCGTAATGGAGAAGGAAGGAACATATTTAGACTGGTCACCGCTGTATGTCCCAGGGCAGCAGAATTTATTCCGCAATACCTATATAAGTCGCACGCGGTCCGATTCCCCATTTACTGGTACAATAAAACCTATCAAAGACATTTAAGGAGTCGAATATGGAAAATACTGAGGCCATTTTCTCTGGAACATGGAAGGATGATAACCATCGAGCGGCCATTAACGCCTTCTTTTATGAGCATATTTTTGCTCGGGCTTGGATCCCATTGGTATTCTTTATTCTAACCGTTTTCGTCAGTTCAGGATTGATGGCGATTAACGAATGGTATTTAAACCCTATTTTTTGGGCGGTTACTGGCGTGGAATGGGGGGCCGAGCTGATTTTTATACACGTTATTCTTTTTTATCATCGACGCTATTTGGCTTGTCCAAAAGGAACGGAATATTCAGTGTTTGTCGATAAGGCAAAGAAGGAGCCGATCCTTACGCTTAAAACGGATTCGGTTACTCGCTCGGTGTTAATTCGGAGAGTGTTTGTTACGCAGTCCTTCATTTATATCGGACAAAGCTGGTGCAATTATGTTGTTTTGCCCAACAACGCGATTTTAACAAAGTATTTTGCTGAAAATTTCCTTGATAAATTCAATGTCCCTTTTCGAGGCTGCGTGGGATATCCGTGTTCCAGTCGTCGAATCGATGGTCGATAAATAGCAGCATGGGTCTTGCTAATGATTGCTGATGCGCCTATTGGCTCAGACCCCGCTCGTTTTCTTGACTCCCTCGTTTCATGTATAAAGTAATCGCATGGAAGACGAACGAAAGGCCAAAGTCTTCTTGGACCGCTGCCTATATGACCTTCGTTGGAAAGTCTATTTTCAAAAACACGAGCATCTATTCATCAAGATCGGGTTGGACTCAGGCTTGGGTTTCGAGGAAGCGTAAGATGCCATGATGGATGGTGTTTTGGCTTTTTTGGAAAGAAAGACGGGAACGTGGCCAACTGACTCAGTTCATTATCGGGGTGATAAAGCATAAGGCCATCGATCGTTTTCAGGAACTATCCTACGAAGATTGCGATTCGGAATTCTTTGAGGCTTCGGCCTCCGCGATGAGCCGCTCGCGCAGAGGGCGTCGATTAAAATATATTTGGATGCCCTTAAAGCGCGACTGGGCTCGGACGAGTATTCGATACTATACGATAAATACGGCCTCGGTTTGACTTACAAAGCCCTTGGGGAAAAGAACGGCCTTAGCCTTGACCAAGCGGTGTACCGGGTCGCTTTAGCCCTTAAGTCGGCCGAGCAGGTCGCGAGCGAAAAATTCATTATATTAGTCCATTGACCCCGTTTGCCCCTTGTCAATCGGTAAATGGGCGTTTAGATTTACCCTCGAGGTAACTGATATGAAAAGCAAAGTCTATTTCACTTCCTTCCGCGTTCATGTGGGCGAATCCCAGACCCATAAACTCCAACGGCTGATGGACAAAGCCGGCTTCAAGGAGATGAATCTCGAAGGGAAGTTCGTTGCCATTAAGATGCATTTTGGCGAATGGGGCAATTTGACCTTCTTACGCCCGAACTGGGCGAGGGCCGTCGCCGATAAAGTCAAAGAGCAGGGCGGACGCCCCTTCTTGACTGATTGCAACACCTTATATCCAGGGTATCGGAAAAACGCCCTCGACCATTTGACCTGCGCCGAGATGAATGGCTTCTCGACCGCCTCGACCGGCTGCCACATCATCATCGGGGATGGACTGAAAGGGACCGATGAGGTGGATGTCCCAATCCAAGGGGGCGAGCTATTGACCGAAGCCCATATCGGGCGGGCCATCATGGATGCCGACGCCTTCATCTCCTTAACCCATTTCAAAGGTCATGAGGAGACCGGTTTCGGCGGGGCAATCAAAAACATCGGGATGGGCTGTGGCTCCCGGGCTGGGAAAATGGCTCAGCATAATGACGGCAAACCCATCGTCGACGAAGCCAAATGCCGAACTTGCCACGCCTGCGCTAGAGAATGCGGGTCCGATGCCATCTCATATGCTTCCGGCAAAGCCCATATCGATCAAGAGCTTTGCAAAGGCTGCGGCCGCTGCATCGGTGCCTGTCCCTTCGACGCCATCTCCCCCCAAGACGGGTCGAGCAACACCAAATTGGGCATGAAGATCGCCGAATACGCCAAAGCGGTCGTCGATGGGCGGCCCTGCTTCCATATCGCCCTCATCCAGGATGTTTCCCCCAATTGCGATTGCCACGGGGAAAACGACGCCCCGATCCTTCCCGACATCGGCATGCTTTGCTCCTTCGACCCAGTCGCCCTTGACCAAGCAGCCGTCGATCTCTGCAATAAAGCCAAACCCTTCGAGGACAGCCAATTAGGCGAGGCGATTAAGGAAAACGGGGAAACCGGCAACCACTTCCACGACTCCAACCCCCGGACCGACAGCGAATCCGCGCTCGCCCACGGGGAGAAGATCGGCTTAGGCTCAAGGGATTACGAATTGATCATCATGAAATAGAGGCGAACTTCTCGCCTCTTTTTCCTTTGCAAAGCAAAGAGGCATAGCTTTTTGCCTCCCTAGTGTATAATCAAGCCCGCTATGGAAAAGACAGCTCGGAGCTCAAAGGATTGGATCATCGTCAAAGGGGCGAGAGAGAACAACCTGCAGGATGTCAACGTCGAGATCCCGAAGGGTTCTTTGACCGTTTTCACCGGGGTGTCCGGATCGGGCAAATCGACCCTCGCCTTCGATACCATCTTCTCCGAGGGCCAGCGGCGTTACGTCGAATCGCTTTCCTCTTACGCCCGGCAATTCCTAGGCGGCTTCGAGAAACCCGACGTCGACTCGATCGAAGGGCTTTCCCCAGCCATCTCCATCGATCAGAAATCCACCTCCCACAACCCCCGTTCGACCGTGGGGACGGTGACCGAGATCTACGATTACCTCCGCCTTCTCTACGCTCGGGTCGGGACCCCTTATTGCCCAACCCACCATACCCCCATCCACTCTTTCTCGCCTATCGCCATGGCCAACATCGTCATGGAATATCCGGAAGGAACCAGATTGCAGATCCTTTCCCCGGTGATCCGCCACGAGAAGGGGGCCCACGCCGAGACGCTCGATAAGCTGAAGAAGCAAGGGTTCTCCCGGGTCCGGGTCGACGGGAACACCGGCTTATTGGAAGAGGTGCCCCCTTTAGATAAGAACAAACGGCACGATATCGACATCGTCATCGATCGGCTCATCATCAAGGAAGGGATCCGCGAACGGGTCATCGAGGACGTTGAGCTGGCGCTTGATTGGGCCAAGGGCTATTTGGTCATCTTGACTCCCGACGGGGAGAAATTGCTTTCAAGCAAACATTGCTGCCCCGAATGCGGGTTCTCCATCCCCTCCTTGGAACCCCGTCTATTCTCCTTCAATGCTCCTTTAGGCTATTGTCCGGAATGCAAAGGGCTTGGCATCAAGCGGGAGGTTTCCTTGGATTTGCTGATCCCCGACCCTTCCAAGTCGATCAAGCAAGGGGCGATTAGATACCTCGCCAACATCGTCGGGACCACCAACATCGAATGGAAGGAATTCGAATACTTATGCGAGATTTACGGGATTCCGCTCGATGCCCCTTTCGAAAAACTAAGCAAAAAGCATAAAGACATCATCCTCTATGGATCGCCTGACCGCCTCGATTACGTGCTTACGAGCTCTAGCGGCAACAAGATGAACCGACATGGCCGGATCGAGGGGATCAAGACGAGGATCGAACGGCTATACCGCGAGACCAGCTCCGACTGGATGAGGCAATATTACGAATCGTTCATGCGCGATTCGATCTGCACCGCCTGCTCTGGGGCGAGGCTTAACGAGGCCGCTCTTTCAGTCAAGGTCAATGGGCTCAATATCTACGAGGCGACCTGTTTGCCGCTCGACCGCTTCCTCTCTTGGATCGACGATGTCTCCTCCGATTTGGAGGAAGGGCAGAAGCAAGTGGCCTCGCTTATCGTCAAGGAACTAAGGAACCGGGCCCAGTTCTTGGTCGACGTCGGGCTTGAGTATTTGACTTTGTCGCGTTATGCCATGACCTTATCGGGCGGCGAAAGCCAGCGGATAAGGCTGGCGACCCAGATCGGCAGCCGGCTCTCGGGCGTTTTATACGTCCTCGACGAGCCATCGATCGGCTTGCACCAACGGGACAACGACAAGCTGATCGCCACCTTGAAGGAGATGCGCGACCTTGGCAATACATTGATCGTCGTCGAACACGACGAGGACACGATGCGCTCGGCCGACTATATCGTCGACGTCGGCCCCGGGGCGGGGATCCATGGGGGCAACATCGTCTATGAAGGCGACGTCTCAGGGCTGTTGGGGTGCCAGCAATCCATCACCGGCGCTTATCTATCGGGAAGAAAGAAGATCGAAATCCCCGCGAAAAGGCGGAAAGGCAACGGGAAATGGCTGCGTTTAAAAGGGGCGAGCTGTCATAACCTGAAGGGTATCGACGTCGATTTCCCCCTCGGTTGCTTGGTTTTGGTCACCGGGGTTTCCGGGTCCGGGAAATCATCGCTGGTCAACGAGACGCTCGTCCGCAGCTTGGATAAAGCCATCAACGGGAAGAAAGACCCCGAGCCGATAATGCTTAAGAAGATCACCGGGATCGAGAACGTCGATAAGCTGGTTTCCATCACCCAGGAGCCGATCGGAAGGACCCCGCGTTCGAACCCCGCCACCTATACCGGGGTGTTCGACGATATCCGGGCCTTATTCGCCGAGACCAGCGAAGCGCGGGCCAGGGGGTTCGACAAGGGCCGTTTCTCCTTCAACGTCCCCGGCGGGCGGTGCGAGAAGTGCCAAGGGGCGGGGGTCACCAGAATCCCGATGTCCTTCCTACCCGACGTCTACGTCAAATGCGATGAATGTGAGGGGAAGCGTTATAATGAGGACACTCTCCGCTGCTATTACAAAGGCAAGAACATCCACGATGTGCTGGAGATGCGGATCGAGGAGGCCATCCCCTTCTTCGAGAACCGGCCCAAGATCCTGAACAAGATCAAAACCCTCGCCGATGTCGGGCTTGGCTATGTCAAGCTCGGGCAACCGGCGACCGAGCTTTCCGGAGGCGAGGCGCAGCGGGTCAAGCTGGCGACCGAGCTGCAGCGGAAGATGACCGGGAAGACCGTCTATGTCCTCGATGAGCCGACGACCGGGCTCCATAGCGACGACGTCGCCAAATTGATCGAGGTGTTGCAGCGGATCGTCGATCACGGCGACACCGTCATCGTCATCGAGCATAACCTCGATTTGGTCAAAGTGGCCGACTACATCATCGACTTAGGCCCCTTAGGCGGGGATAAAGGCGGGGAGGTGGTGGCGACCGGGACTCCCGAGGAAGTAGCGGCCAACCCGCATAGCTATACCGGGCAATATCTTTCGAAGATGTTGGCTAAGGATAAGTAAAAAGAGGAGACTATCGAATCATGGGCATCGCGTTATTGGTCATCGGCCTATTGGCCTTAGCCGGAGGGATCACCCTCCTGGTCATCCCCTTGCATGGCTTTGTCAAAAGCCTCGCCAAAAACCTTTTCGACAAAAAGGATTGGCTTTTCATCGGGCTCGGGTTTTTGAGCCTGCTTCTTTCCGGCGGCTTGCTCGCCGGGGCGATGATGAGCCTCGGCGATTGGGCCATCAAAGGCGGGGATGCGGCGATGGCCATCATCGGCTTAGCCCTCTTCTTTTTCTCCTTCCCCCTCCTTTGGTGCGCTTTCTATCTCCGTTATTGGAAAACCGATATGAATTCGGGATTAATGAAATGGGTTAAGCTCACCATTTACGTCACCATCCCCTTGTCGATCTGCGTGTTTTTGCTATTTAGTGAGGGTATTGCGCCGTATTTGACCTATCCCCTTGTCTCGGGGTTCGTGATCGACGGGGACGGTTTCCGCTTCGTCCGGGTCGGCGATAGCTACACCGATGGCCTCCACGTCGCTTGGTATGGGGTCATCATGATCTGCGGGGCCCTCATCTCCTATTTCGTCTCCGACCATCAGTTCTACAAGAAATACCATAAGCATGGTTTGCTCGACGGGACTTTGATCGTCGGCTTCCTCTCCGGGGTCATCGGGGCTCGGATCTGGTATGTGGTCGGCAATTGGCATGGCGATGGGGCCGGCGGGCCGAATTTCTCCGAGCTTTGCGCGAATGGCAGATGGTATGAGATGTTCGCCATCTGGGGAGGCGGCCTCACCATCATCGGCGGGGCGGTGGCCGGCATCATCGCCGGCGCCCTCTTCCTTTACTTCACCAAGAAGGAAGTCGATATCCGCTGGGCCGTCGATACCGTCGTCCCGACCATCCTTTTGGCTCAGGCCTTAGGGCGGTGGGGCAACTTCTTCAACTGCGAGGTCTATGGGGCCTCGACCAGCATGGACGCTTGGTCTTTCCTCCCCTCGATCATCCTGAACCAAATGCATATCGGGAATTCGGGATATCCGATGAGCGAGGGAATGATGCACGTCCCTTTGTTCCTGATCGAATCGCTTATCAATATCGCCGGGTATTTCATCATCGCCTACGCGGTGCCGGCGGTGTGGCGGAAGCATCGCCCATCCGGGAGCTTATGCGGCTGCTATATGATTTGGTACGGGATCGTCAGGATGATCATGGAGCCCCTTCGCGACCCGAGCTTCAACATGGGGGCCGATGGCCAGTGGTCGTTCTGGAATTCCTTGGGCTATATCGTCATTGGCTTAGGGGTAATCGGCGCCTTCGCCCTGTATGATTTCATCAAGTCCAAGCAAACGGGGAAGGAAGCGAAGTGATGGAGCGTTACGACGTCGTCATCGTCGGGGCCGGCATCGCCGGGATCTCGGCCGGCATTTACCTTAAGCGCTCCTCGCTTTCCTTTTTGCTAATTGAGCGCAACGCCCCGGGAGGCAAGTTGAACGTCATTCACCGGATCGACAATTATCCCGGCGCTCCTTTGGTCTCCGGGATCGAGTTATCGCTTTCTTTGCAAAAGCAATTGCAAGAGCTCGGTGGGTCGATAAGCTATGGCAACGTGGTCGAGGCGAAGAAAGACGGCGAGGGGTTCGTCCTCCGCTTCGATTCCGGCAAGGAGGTCGGCTGCCGAGCCATCATCGCCGCCTCCGGCTCCAGCGAGAAGAAACTCGGGGTCCCCGGGGAAAAGGAGCTTTTCGGCCGGGGGATCAGCTACTGCGCCACCTGCGACGGGGCTTTTTTCCGGAATAAGCCGGTCCTCGTCTACGGTTATAAGGACTTCGCCGCCGAGGACGCGCTCTACCTCGCCTCCCTCTGCTCGAAGGTGTATTTCCTCTATCCGCAGGAAATCGAGGCGACCGAGGCCCATCTCAACCAGCTGCGATCCCTATCCAACGTCGAAATGCTTGAGGGGCGGATCGACCGTTTCGAAGGGGAGGGCCACCTCGAACGGGTCGTCCTAAGCGATGGCCGAGATATCGGAGTCGACGGGGCTTTTCCTTTGTTCGAGCAGCAATCGGGATCCGCTTTCCTCGCCCCTTTGGGGGTTGAGGCCAACAATGGCTTCCTGAAGACGGATGCCGATATGCAAACCAACGTCCCTAATGTCTATGCGGCCGGCGATATCGTCGACAAGAGGCTCCGTCAATTGGTCAACGCCGCCAGCGAAGGGGCGATGGCCGCGGTGGCGGCAATCGCGAATATCCGAAAAAAGAAAGTATAATAGGCTTGGATATGAACAACGTCGTCTTGCTCTCCGGCGTCTCGGGCGCCGGCAAATCAACCATCTCCCATGCCTTTGAGGAGATGGGTTATCGGCTGATCGAGAACGTGCCGAATGTGGTTTTGCCGGCCCTTTGCGAGGAAATCGGCTCTAACGACGCCTATAACGACACGGTTTTGATCGTTGAGCTCCGCCATGCCAAGCGGGCCAATGAGATCTTGAAGCAGGCGGAAGGGCTCCATTCGGTTTTCCTTCTTCTCGACTGCGCCGCGACTGAGCTATTGACCCGTTATCGCTTGACCCGGCACGTCCACCCATTGCAAGCAAAAGGGTACCCGCTGGAGGAATGCATCCGGCTCGACGAGCAGACGATGAAGGAGGTCCGGCCCTTCGCCGATCTTTACGTCGATACCACCGGGCTTTCGGCCCAAGAGCTCCGGAAGATGGCCTTCGCCCATTTCAAGGGGAATGAGTCGACGATGGTCATCACCTTCTCCTCTTTCGGCTATAAATACGGCATCCCCCAAGACGCCGAGGTGATTTTCGATTGCCGGAACGTCCCGAATCCCTTTTGGGATCCGGAGCTAAGAAACCAAACCGGCTTAGACCAAGGGGTCATCGACTTCCTTTCCAGCAAAAAAGAATGCGACGAGCTTTTCTCCCATATGGTCGCCTACTTGGATTATTTCCTCTCCCACGCCAAGCAAGACGGGCGGAATTACATCAACATCGATCTGGGGTGTTCGGGAGGGCAGCATCGATCGGTCTATTTCGCCCAGCGGCTTTATGAGCATTACAAAAGCCAATACATCTGCTTCGTCTCCCATCGGGAAATGCGGCGTTATCGGGGGGGGTAATTAAAATTGGCTCCTAATTTCTCCTTCGCGCTTAAGGTCAAGGAAGAGATCGCGTCGTTGCCTTTTGACGACGCGAGCCTCCGGCCCCTGCTTTCCTCTTTCGCCAAAGGCAGCGGCTCGATTCGGCTTTCCGAGCGCGTCCTCGACCTTTCGACCGAATCGTCGAAGATCGCCAAGCTCCTTTATTCCGGGCTGTCTTCGATTTACGGCGTCCCGGTCCGTTTCGCCTATTCCAAGCAGATGCGGCTCCGGAAAGCCGTCCAATATCACGTCCTTTGCTCCGACCTCGACTACATCCTCTCCGATTTGGAGGTGGATTTGCTTTCCCCCTCCTTGCCCAAATCCTTATTGGCGAACGAGCAAGATGAGCAAAGCTATCTAGCGGGGGCGTTTTTGTCCAAAGGCTCGGTCAACGATCCCCATTCCTCCAATTACCATCTTGAGATCGCCTGCGAGGAGGAAGGCTACGCCAAAGCCCTCGCCAAGCTCATCAATAAGTCCCGTTCCTTCCCCTTCAACGCCAAAGTCGCCAGGCGGCGAAGCCAATTCATCGCCTATTTGAAGCGGAGCGAGCAGATCAGCGCCTTCCTCACCTATATCGGGGCCACCGCTTCCTGCTTGGAGTTCGAGAACATCCGGATCGACCGGGATTTCAGCAACGTCGGCAATCGGTTCAATAACCTCGACGCCGCCAATATGGAGAAGACGGTCTCGGCCGCTTCCCGCCAATTGAAGGAAATCGCCTTCTTCAAGAAAGGGCAGGCTTTCCCGGAAATATATTCGGAGAAGCTGAAGGCCTTGATGCGGATAAGGGAGGATAACCCCGATGCCTCGCTCTCCGAGCTCGCCGCTTTGCTTAGCGAGGAGCTCTCCTGCCAAATAAGCAAAAGCAACATCAACCACCTATTCAGGAAACTGCACGAGGAGTATCAGATAAAGCATGGAATTGACCCCGAAACGGACCAAGACGCTTAAGCGGGCCGACAAAGAGGCCTTAATCGGCTTCGGGCTCCATTTGAAGGAACTCCGCGAGGCCAAGGGTCTGACCCAGCTCTCTCTGTCCTTCTCCGCCCAAGTCAGCCCTCATTACCTCAGCGACCTCGAAAACGGACGGCGGAACCCAAGCTTCGTCATTTTGCGGCGCCTATCTTCCGCCTTGGGCATCCGCTTATCGGAACTGCTCGACTATTAAAAGGGAACGAAATCCTAGAAAACGGAACAAAAACCGCTTACGGCCGGGCTTTTGAAATTGCTATAATTGCCTAGCCAGCAGGAGGAATACAATGGCTAATCGTTTCTGTTTGAACCCCGTTTCCTATCATGGGTACGGGGCGATTGACTCGGTGGTGACCGAGATCCAATCCCATCACTTCAAAAAAGGGCTCCTTTGCACCGATCCGGGGCTCATCAAGTTCAAGGTCGTCGATAACGTCACTAAATTGCTCGACGCCGCCGGCTTAGCCTACGAGATCTATGACGGTATCAAGCCGAACCCGACCATCGAAAACGTCCAAGAAGGGGTTGAGGCTTTCAAGAAAGCCGGGGCCGACTACCTCATCGCCATCGGCGGTGGCTCGGCTATGGACACTGCCAAAGCCATCGGCATCATCGCCACCAACCCGGAATTCGCCGATGTCCGGAGTTTAGAAGGGGTGGCCCCGACTAAGAACCCCTGCGCCCCGATCCTCGCCATCCCGACCACCGCCGGGACCGCGGCTGAGGTCACCATCAACTACGTCATCACCGACGTCGAGAAATCCCGTAAGTTCGTCTGCGTCGATCCTCATGACATGCCGATCGTCGCCTTCATCGATCCGACCATGATGTCCTCGATGCCGAAGGGGCTCACCGCCTCGACCGGGATGGATGCTTTGACCCATGCGATCGAAGGGCTCATCACCAAAGGGGCTTGGGAACTCTCCGATTGCCTCCACCTTGAAGCCATCAAACTCATTTCCCATAACCTTCGCTCGGCCTATGCCGGGGAGAAGGAAGGCCGGGAAGGGATGGCCTTAGGCCAATATGTCGCCGGCATGGGCTTCTCCAACGTCGGGCTTGGCATCGTCCACTCGATGGCCCATCCGTTGTCGGCCCTTTACGACACCCCGCATGGGGTCGCCTGCTCGATCCTCCTCCCGACCGGGATGAAGTTCAACGCGGAATACACCGGGACGAAGTATCGGGAACTCGCCCGGGCCATGGGGGTTGAAGGGGTCGATTCGATGAGCACCGAGGAGTATCGGGAAGCGGCCATCGCCGCCGTCTCCAAGCTCTCGGAAGACGTCGGCATCCCGACCAACCTCAAGGGCATCGTCAAGGAAGAGGACCTCGATTTCCTCGCCGATTCGGCTTTGGCCGACGCCTGCATGGGCGGCAATCCGATCGCCCCGACCAAGGAGCAGGTCAAAGCCCTCTATAAGTCGTTGATGTAATTAATCTTGAATCGCCCGTCGGTTACTTCCGACGGGCTTTTCTTCTGCCTAAAACCCCGCAGGATGGAGAGAAGGCCGCAAAAGCCGCATAAGTTTAGGGGGATAGTTTTTATTGGTGTTGCAATTTTTGTCAGATTTTCGATTTTCGAATACGAATTTTTGACAAAACAGGTATTTTCGAATTGGTATTTTTGTCAGATTTGTCGTTAAGTTCCTTGAAATATGCGATAAAAACTGGTATTTTAACTATAGCAGGTAACCAAGCAATGTTATATCGAGATAAGAGCACCCAAATTAAGAAATGGATCCAATCGGGACAAAACGTTTTACTGGTCGACGGGGCCCGGCAAGTCGGCAAAACCTATTTAATCGAGCAATGTCTTCAATCGGGAGGATGCGATTATCTGGAAATCAACTTCCTTGACCGGAAAAAAGCCCCCGTCCGCGACCTTTTCAATCATTTCTCCTCTTTGGATGATTTGTATTTCCAACTATCGGGTTTCTTCCCAAAGCATCGTCTGATCCCGGGCAAAACCATCTTCTTCCTCGATGAGATCCAGGAGTTGGATGATGTGCTGACGACGGCGAAGTTCTTCGCTTTGGATAAACGTTATCGCTTCATTCTTTCCGGCTCTTTGCTCGGGGTCAGCCTCAAGGTCCCCGAAAGCGCTCCGGTCGGGTATTTGGATTATGTCCATCTCTATCCGTTGGATTTCCATGAGTTCTTTCTGGCCCTTGGCTATCCTGAGGAGTTGTTTTCCTTCCTCGAAACTTGCTATCGGGAAAAGAAGCCGGTCCCCGAACCGACCCATTCTCAATTGCTGCATGTCTTTGATTTGTATTTAACGGTAGGGGGGATGCCGCAGGCGGTCAACGCTTATCTTGAAACCAACGATATGGTCGACATCGCCCAAGCCCATAAGGTGATCCGGAGCTTATACAAACTTGATTTCACCCGTTATGAGAAAACCGATCGGCGGTTGGTGCTGACGGAGATTTATGATCTGATTCCTTCTTTCCTCAGTCGTTCGGCCGGCCGCTTCATCGTTACCGACGTTGCCAAAGGGGCGCGGATAGACCGTCTCCACAATTCTTTCGTTTGGCTTGCCAACGCCGGCGTGGCGCTACCTTGCTATAACGTCGCTGATCCTCGAGGTCCGCTTAAGCCGTCGGTCCGCCATTCTTTGTTTAAGCTTTATGATGCTGACGTCGGGATGCTCACTAGCGCCATGGGATTAGAGAGCAAAACCAAGATCCTGTCCCTCGACCCGACTTTCAATCGGGGCGGGATTTACGAGAATTACGCGGCGATGGCCTTAAAAGGAAAGGGGTACGACCTCTATTACTATGATTCCAAGGGTCTGGGCGAGGTCGATTTCCTAATCGAAAAGGGTGGGGCGGTCCTGCCAATCGAAATCAAAAGCGGCCCCCTTTTCGATAAGCATGCGGCGTTTAATCGTTTGCTATCCGATTACCCTTCGATCAAAGAAGGTCGGGTGTATGGTCGGTGCAATATCCAAAGGGAGGGCCGGATCCTTTATCTTCCGATTTATATGCTTTGCCTTTTGGGCCAGCAGGCTTACGAAAGCCGAATCGTCCCGATTCCGAAAGTCAGCCTCGGGGATTGAAGAGGCAGAAATAGACGCAGTTGAATGAACTGAAGGCGGCGGGGTTGATCCCATAGACGGTCATCCCGTCTTCGAGGACTTTGGCTCCTTCGTCATATCCTTGCCAATCATCGAGATAGATTGTCTCCGGCAGGCCATAGATCGTTTTCTCGCCGTTTTCGTATAAGTCTGTGCCCTTGACGGCGAATTCGCAGACCCGGGCTTCATAGACCTCGACCCCGGTTACCGTGGCTTGGCTGAGGTCGGCCGTCGCGGGCCAGGTCTCGCGGATTTTGATTTCCCCCTGGTAGCTGATTCGAACCGAGTCCCCGGGAATCAAGGGAGAACGGCCATACTCAGTCACATCGATAAAGGGCTGGATTTCGCCACCGAAAAGCCAAGGCAATCCGGCATCGATGATTTCTTTCGAGGCGGTGACTTCATAATCAAGATAGTGGGTGGACTCTTCTCCGCTGGGTTGGCTTTCGCTTGGTTTTTCCTCGTTTGATTGGCTGGTCGAGCTTAGATTGGCCGGGCAGCCGGTGAGGACTAAGAGCAATGGCAATAGGGTAACGGGGTTCCACATATATATCTATTTTATAGGGAGAGGGGGATTTGTGAAGCGGAGGCGATTCGTCAGAGCAACGAGTTCCCTTCCGTCAACGGGAAAGGGGCGGATTTCTTCCTTTACCTAAAGGTAAACAACCGGTAAACCGCTTTTTGATTTATCCTCTTTCCTTGCCTGTTGCCCCTTTGTATAATGTGCGTGCAGTTTAAATAAGGAGGGACAAGAAAAATATGTCCATCAAACTAGCAATCAACGGATTCGGGCGCATTGGCCGCCTCGCTTTCCGCCGGGCCTACGAAGTCGGCGGCTTCGAAGTCGTCGCCATCAACGACTTGGTCGACGCGAAGACCCTCGCCTATCTTCTCAAGTACGACACCACCCAGGGTTCGTGGCACACCGATGAGATCGAAGCCGACGTCAAGAAAGACGAAGCCGGCAACATCATCGAGAACTACATCGTCTTCAAGGGCCACAAGATCCCGGTCCTCGGCAAGAAGGATCCCCATGATCTGAAGTGGGGTGAATACGGCGTCGACATCGTCCTTGAATGCACCGGCCGCCTCAAGAGCAAAGAAGATGGCCAGGTCCATCTCGACAATGGCGCCAAGGGCGTCATCATCTCGGCCCCGTCCTCCTCGAAGGACATCCCGACCTTCGTCTATGGCGTCAACACCGACAAGCTCACCAAGGACATGAAAGTCATCTCCGGCGGCTCCTGCACCACCAACTGCCTTGCCCCGGTTATGGACGTCCTCGACAAGAAGTATCACGTCTCCGGCGGTTTCATGACCACCGTCCATGCCTATACCAATGACCAGACCATCCTCGACCTCGCGAAGGGCAACCTCCGCCGTGGCCGGGCGGCTGCCGCCAACATCGTCCCGACCACCACTGGTGCGGCCAAGGCGATCAAGGCTGTCATCCCCTCGCTCGATGGCAAGCTCATGGGCGGCGCGATCCGGGTCCCGGTTCCGGCTGGCTCGCTCGTCGACCTCTCGCTCGTCCTCGATGATGAAGACATCACCAAAGACGGCATCAACGCCGCTTTGAAGGAAGCTTCCGAAGGCTATCTCAAGAACGTCCTCGGCTACACCGAAGACGAGATCGTCTCCTCCGATATCATCGGCTCGACCTATGGCTCGATCTTCGATGCCACCCAGACCGTCGTCTTCACCGACAAGGCTGGCCTCCATCACGTCAAGGTCGTCTCCTGGTACGACAACGAGAACTCCTTCACCTGCCAATACATCCGCCTCGCTGGCGAATATGGCAAAGTCCTCGGCTGCAAGTAATCAGCGGATTTACACCAATTAGGCTCCTGGGAAACCGGGGGCCTTTTTCTGCCGACTAAATATGGACTTAACTCTAGAAAATGGACGCATGTTGATTTGATAAAATGACAGCATTACAATAAGACCGTCGTTAGTGGGAGCCTATTATGGACTTGGTTTGTCTATTCTCGTTGGCCGTTTCATTGATCGCGCCCAATTCTTTCAACGCGCAAAAACAATCATCAAGTTTCCAAAACGGAGTTGACCCTACGTACAGCGCCACGGTCGAACCGGGCTTGTTCTATACTTACGCATTGTTCAAAGGCGATATTGGACTTTCCACTGACGCAGAAGCAGCTGATTATCTGCTCGGGAATTACGAGCCGCTTGTGGTTAATGAAACATTTACGGATGGTGGCTTATGACTAAAATTAGAAAATTCTTGCTATTGATGCCGTTATTAGTCGGCGCAGTCGGTTGTTCCAATAGCGCCGATACCTCTTTGCCTCCGGAATACGAAGGGGACATTGAGTTCTCACTCCCGGTTGAGCCGGGGCAGGTGTCGAAATGGAACACAACTTTTTCGGTTCGGACATCCTATTTCGTGAGCTGCGATATTCCCTCCGGTTATCGGTTGCCAGATGATTTCTATTGGGAGTATGAGCCTGGCTATCTTCATGTCTACCGTGATTATCCCTTTAGTCTTTATAATTTTGTTCCACCGCATCAAGCCATTGGACACGAAATTCCCTTCAGCGTATTCAGTATCTTTTTCATCTATCCAGGCGAGACGACCATCGCTTTGAAGCAGGGTAAGGAAACACTGTTTTCCCTCGATGTTCGGATTATTGACGGAACTGTGAAGCCGCTCGGCTTTGAGGAGGCCTTGATTTACGATTATGGCGAAGATGATTACATGCTGTTGACCTCGCCGGGCCATTACGAGAAATACTTGCTACCAACTTTTGCGCGGGACGATGATTACTTCCAAAATAACTTATTGCTTTTCTTTAGGACTGATTGGACTTATTCGCTGGGTTATCCATTCATCATTGGCGATAATTTCTATTTTCATTGCCTGCTTCCCGACTATCGCCAAGACCCGTACTTTCAATATCGCGAAGATTATTATGTAATGGGAATGCCCAAGTCCTATTTTCAAAATCCACTTATCCATTATTCTCCATCAACAAAATTCATTCCAAATCTCCTAAACGAATTGGATTAGACCATTTTGCCGTTTTCCCCGTTTCTATTTTCCTCACCCTTATAGGGTGCTAAGATATTCACTGCAAGGAGATACATACCAATGCTTCAAACCATCGAATCCCTCAAGGACCTCCAGGGAAAGAAGGTCCTAGTCCGCGTTGATTTCAACGTCCCGCAGAAAGGCGGCGTCATCCGTGACGACAACCGCATCCGCGCCGCTTTGCCGACCATCAACTATTTGACCGGCAAAGGGGCCAAGGTCATCCTCATGTCCCATCTTGGCAAGATCAAATGGAAAGAACCCGATCCGGCCAAGATCGAGGAGATGAAGAAAGCCAATGACATGGCTTGCGTCGCCACCCGCTTAGGCGAACTCGTCACCACCAAAGTCCATTTCTGCCCGGCGACCCATGGCGAAGAACTCGCCAAAGCCGTCGCTGACCTCAAAGACGGCGAGATCCTCCTCATGCAGAACACTCGTTATGAGAAGGGCGAAGAGAAGAACAACCCCGATTTAGCCAAGGAATGGGCATCGCTAGCCGATGTCTATGTCCTCGATGCTTTCGGCTCGGCCCACCGGGCCCATGCCTCGACCGTCGGCGTCCCGACCATCCTCAAACAGGAGGGCAAGCCGGTCGCTGAAGGCTACTTAATGGTCAAGGAAGTCGATAATCTTACCCGTTGCGTCGAGGTTGCCTCTTCCGATCGTCCTTACGTCGCTATCCTCGGCGGCTTCAAGGTCTCCGATAAGATCAAAGTCATCGATTCCTTACTTAAGAAGTGTGACAAGATCATCATCGGCGGGGCCATGGCCTACACCTTCAAGAAGGCGATGGGCGAAGCCATCGGCCACTCCCCGTGCGAAGAGGATCAGCTTGACTATGCGAAAAAGTGCTTAGAGGAAGCCCATGGCCGCATCCTCTTGCCGGTCGACTCCATCGTCACCGATTCCTTCGAACCGACTGAGACCCGGACCATCAAGGAATGCGAAGGTGGGATCCCCGACGGGTTCCAAGGCGTCGATATCGGCCCCAAGACCCGCGAACTCTACAAGAAAGCCATCCTCGAAGCCAAGATGGTATTCTGGAATGGCCCGATGGGCGTCTTCGAACAAAAGGAATTCCAGGCTGGCACCTTAGCCATCTGCGAAGCCATCCGCGAACTCAAGGGCCAAGCCTTCACCGTCTGCGGCGGCGGCGATTCGGCCTCGGCCGTTAAGCAGTTCGGCTATAAGGATGACTTCTCCCACGTCTCCACCGGCGGCGGCGCTTCCCTCGAGATGATCGAGAACGACGGCCACCTCCCTGGTGTTGACGTCTTACGGTGATTAACGATGCGGACCAAGTTGCTATTCGGCAACTGGAAGATGAACAAAACCCCCTCTGAGGCGAAGGAATTCGCCTTGGGGGCGGGCGAAATCGCTTCCCTTGCCAAGGAACATAACATCGAGATCGGGGTCGCCCCGACCTATGTCTGCCTCCAGACCGTCAAAGAGAACATCGATCCTTCGATCAAAGTCGCGGCCCAGAACTGCTCCGAGTTCGGTCATGGCGCCTATACTGGCGAAGTGGCCTTGAACATGCTTTCGGAAATCGGCATCGACTGGGTCATCATCGGCCATTCCGAACGCCGGACTTATAACGGCGAGACCAGCGAACACTGCAACGCCAAAATCAAAGCTATTCTGGCTGCCAACATGACCCCGCTTTATTGCTGCGGGGAATCGCTGGAGACTTTCGAATCCGGGAAGACCGATGAATTCGTCGCTGAGCAAATCAAAGTCGGCTTTGCTGGCCTTTCGGCTGAACAAGCGAAGAAAGTCGTCATCGCCTATGAGCCGATCTGGGCGATTGGGACCGGCAAAAACGCCACCAAGGAAATCGCCGAGAAGACCATCAAGGCCATCCGTGATTTGCTTTCTTCTTTATACGATAAGGAAACGGCTGACTCCATCCGCATCCTCTATGGCGGCTCGGTCAAGCCGAACAACATCGCCGAATACATGAGCGAACCCGACATCGACGGGGCCTTAGTCGGCGGCGCTTCCTTGACCCTCGATTCCTATTTGGGTCTATTGAAAGGCTTAATCGGATAAAATGGCCTTTTCGACTTACGACTACCAAGCCCCGAACCCGGAACAACAATTCCAGGCTCCGGCCCCGGAACTCACCAACGTCTCCAAAAAGCTCGGCAAAGCTTATCTCTATATGGCTTTGGGGCTCCTGGTGACGGCGGTTTGCTCCTTCCTCTTCGCTTTGGGGCTGGCTTATTGGATGCAAGCTGCTCCCGATTCGAGCGCCCCGATGGTCACTTACTTGATCCTCTCGGTCGTGACTCTAGTGGTGATGCTCGTCGTCCCCTTCTCGATGCTAAGGAAAGTCGGGACCAATCGGTCGCTTTGGCCGGGGTTCATCACCTATTCGGTGGCGATGGGCATTTGCTTGTCCTCGTTTATCCTGCTCGGCGTGGATTTCTACATCTTCGGCGAGGCGTTCCTTATCTCCGCCTTAGCCTTCGGCGCGGTCGGCCTCTGGGGGTATTATTCGAAGAAGGACCTGAACCGGATGTGGATGGTCTTAGGCATCGCCGGGATCTTGATTCTTATCGGGACCTTGGTTTCGATGCTGACTTTCTTCTTCGCTCCCGAAGCGAGCGTCTTGCTCTCGCTCGTCTGCATGGTGGCGATCCTCATCATCTCGCTTATCGTCGCGGCGATCGACGCCTATAACATCAAGAAGATCCTGGCCCAGGGGGAGGGCAATGACAACCTCGTCCTCTACTGTGCCTTCACGATGTATAGCGACTTCATCATGATCTTCATTCGCGTCCTCTATCTGCTGATCATCTTCACTTCGAGAAATCGGAATTGATACGAGCCGGCTTCGGCCGGCTTTTCTTGTCCTTATGCGCCCTCTATTCTCTCTTATCATCCCTTGCTATGCGGCCGAGAAGACCTTGCCGCGCCTTTTGGATTCTTTAAAGGAGCAGAAAGGCGGGGTGGAGTTTGAGGCCATCTTCGCGGTGGAGCCGAGCAACGGGATGGATTTGGCGTTATTGGAAGAGGCGGGTAAGACCGATCCCCGGATCCGGGTTAAGGCCAACTTAGAACGGCTCGGCCCGATGCGGAGCCGGGAACAAGGGTTAAGGTTGGCCCAGGGGGAATACGTCGCCTTCGCCGATGCCGATGATTATCTTTCCCCGTATTTCTTCTTCAAAATGAAAGAAGGGTTCGATAAGGGGGCCGATGCTGTGGACTGCGCTTTCGCCTATCTTCGTAACGGGAAGGTCAAAAAGCATACCTTTAGCCATCGGAAGGCGGAACTCATCAGCGGAAAAGAAGCGGCCAAGCGGCTCCTCTTCGATTGCTCGGTCCGCGGGTTCTTATGGAACAAGGCGTTTAAGCGGGACCTCTTGCTCTCCGTTCCCTCGATCGTCTTAAATGGCCGGTTCGAGGATGCTCCGTTCTGCTTCCCTTTCTTACTCCGTTCCCACCAGGTGGCCTTATTGCCCGATCCCCTTTATATATATAGTAAAGCCGAGGAAGGCGAGACGAAGCGCGATCCCCTTAGCCGGGCCAATGAGCATTTGGCGGCCTTCGCTTCGATTCGGCATTATGTCGATCTCTATGCCCCGGAGTTCTTATCTGACTTCCTTTCCTCGAAGTTCCGTTCCCGCTTGTCCTTATCCTATGATCTATATTTAGGGGCTAAGGCCGGAAGCAGCCGCGCTTCCCGGGTTGAGTCTCGGGCCTCCTTCCGTCTTATCTACGGGGATGGGTTATTGCCTTTGGAAGGACGCGGGTATTCCCCTTATCTATCTTCCTCGATTCCTTATCGCTGCCTCTCCTCCCGGATCAAAGAGGGGATGCAGATCGCGATCTAGGGATTATAATTTACCTAAAGGAGAAATTGACTATATGGCAAAATTCTACAAATGCGCTGATTGCGGCTCCATCGTCTTGAAGCTAAACGCCGTCGGGCCAGTCCCGGTCTGCTGCGGATCCCCGATGAAAGAGCTGGTCGCCAACTCGACCGACGCCGCGACCGAGAAGCACGTCCCGGTGGTGAAGGAGGAGGGCAACGCGATCGAGATCGTGGTCGGCTCGGCTCCCCACCCGATGGCCGAGGACCATTACATCGAATGGATCTACCTCCTCACCGATAAGGGAGCCAAGATCCATTACCTCCATCCGGGAGAAGCCCCGGCTTGCCGGTTCGCTTTAACCGATGATGAGGTGGCGATCGCGGCCTATGCTTACTGCAATAAGCATGGCCTTTGGAAAGCCGACATCGAGTAAAAACCGCCCTCAAATAGCCGTCTAGTCACCCCTAGGCGGCTTTTTCTGTTAAAAACAAAGAAAAACATTCGATGGAATCGAGGCTTTTCTAAAATAATGCAAAATTAATCAAAAAGTTGTTGACGCCTCCATCGAAAAGGGTAAAATAGGCAACGTTCGCAACCCGGAGGGTACGATGGGACGAACAGAAGAAAAGCCCGATGGCAAGCCGAAAAGCTGGCCAAAAGGCTCGAGGGAAAAATCTCAAAAAGATAAAAATTCCCCTTGACTTCCTCCTCGAAAGAGAATATCGTATCCAAGCACACAACTTCCCGAGAGGGAACGGCGAGAGCCCGGTGTGCTGCTGATCTTTGAAAACTAGACAGATAAGACAACAAACACTTAACGTCGATTCCTTATTTAAATAAGTAATCAAACGAAACCAGATAATTCAAATTGAACTAGATCAAATTATAACTTTATTGAGAGTTTGATCCTGGCTCAGGATGAACGCTGGCGGCGTGCCTAATACATGCAAGTCGAGCGGGGGGAGCAATCCCCTAGCGGCGAACGGGTGAGTAACACGTAGGTAACCTGCCTTTGAGTTTGGGATACCCAGGCGAAAGCTTGGCTAATACCGGATAACGGCGCGCGGCGCATGCCGTGCGTATGAAAGACGCTTCACGGCGTCGCTCTTAGATGGACCTGCGGCACATTAGCTTGTTGGTGAGATAACAGCCCACCAAGGCGAGGATGTGTAGCCGACCTGAGAGGGTGACCGGCCACAATGGGACTGAGACACGGCCCATACTCCTACGGGA
>CASFTG010000005.1 GCA_949297805.1 uncultured bacterium | reverse complement strand
ATCCCTCATCCTCGTCTCCCAGCGGGCGACCTCGATCAAGGACTGCGACCGGATCTACGTCTTCGACAAAGGCGCGGTCGTCGGGGTCGGGAAGCACGACGATTTATTGAAGGATTGCCCGATCTATAAACAGACCTTTGAGGCCCAAGTGAGGTAAGAACATGAAAAAGATCAAGAGTTTGCTCCCCTATTTAAAAGGCAGTTATTCCCTCTGCGTATTGTCTTTGCTTTTCGCCTCAATCTCCGTTGCTTCGAAGATGGCGATCCCTTTCATCACCGGTTTGGCGGTCGATTGTCTGGAAGAGGGCAACTTCGATATCGGTATTCATCTGATCCTTTGCTTAGGCTTGCTCCTGTTAGGCTCAGTGTTCCGTTATTTCTTTGACTACGCGGTCGCCATTATCGGCAACCGGGTGGTAAAGAGAATGCGGGATGACCTCTTCAGGAAATACCTCCATGCCCCGATTTCCTATATCGACTCAAAAGACCATGGCGATCTGATTCAGCGGTTAGTCGCCGACATCGAGAACGTCCAGACCGGCCTCATCACCGGGGCCGGGGCGGTCTATGAAGGGGCGGTCCAGATTCTCATCACCTTGGTGTTCATGTTCTATTTGAACTACGCCTTGGCCTTATTGGTCGTGGTCTTGACCCCGGTTTCGGCCTTGGTGTCGAAATTCATCAGCTCGCGAAACGCCAAATACTTCAAGACCCAGTCGGCTAAGCGGGGACAATTAAACGCCTATGGGCTCGAGTCGATCACCAACCTCGAATCAATCCAATCCTATGGCTTGTCGGAAAGCAAGGAAAAGGCCTTTGCCGCGGTTAACGAAGAAGTCCGCGTCGCCAACTTCAAAGCCAGCTTCGCCGCCTCCTGGATCAACCCCGGGACCCGGCTGGTCAATAACTTCATCTATGGCTTCGTCATCCTCTTCGGGGCCTATATCATCGTCGCGGATTTGAATCTTGGCGTCGCCTTTTCGGTCGGGGCTCTGTCTTCTTTCTTGACTTATTCTCTCCAATACATGACCCCCTTCAACGAGATCGCCGATGCCGCGAGCGACGTTTTCTATGCCCTTACTAGCTTAGCCCGGGTCCAGGAAGCGATCGAAAGCCCGGACGATGTCGACGAAGGGGAGATCGAACTTCTCGAGAAAGTCGAATCCTTAGAAGCTAAGCATCTGAACTTCGGCTATACCAAGGAGCAGAAGATCATCGATGACTTCTCCCTCGATGTCTATAAAGGCCATAAGATCGCCCTTGTCGGCCCGACCGGATGCGGGAAAACGACCATCATCAATTTGCTGATGCGGTTCTATGACCCCCAAGAAGGCGGGTTCTATTTCAATGGGATCGATTCGAAGCAAATCAAGAAGCATTCCCTCCGCTCCCATATCGGGATGGTCCTTCAGGATACCTGGCTCGCCAATATGTCGGCGCGGGACAACATCGCCTTCGCTAAGCCCGACGCCCGCTTCGAGGAGATCGTCGCGGCCGCCAAAAAGGCCCATGCCGATGACTTCATCCGCCGGCTCCCGCAGGGGTATGACACCATCGTCGGCAATAGCTCCGGCCTCTCGATGGGGGAGAAGCAGTTGCTTTGCGTCGCCCGAATTATCTTATTAGCCCCCGAGATCGTCTTGCTCGATGAGGCGACTTCGAATATCGACCTTCGGACGGAATTATCGCTGGCCTCGGCTTTTGACGAATTGATGAAGGGGAAGACCTCGTTAGTCGTCGCCCACCGGTTAAGCACCATTCGGAATGCCGACTATATCCTAGTCATGAAAGCCGGGCGCATCATCGAAGCCGGTAACTTTAGCGAATTGATGGCCCAAAATGGCTTCTTCGCTGAACTATATAATTCGCAGCTAGCCTAAAACCTCGCTTCCCGGCATAAGCCGGAAGGCTGATAGGGATGGCAAAGGAGAACCATATCTTCCTTTGCCAATTCCCCGTCTTGACTGACCGGATAATAACCGGCCAGGCGAAAGAAATGGATAGCCCTTTGGTAAAGCTTCGGGAGATAGACGAAGAAGGAAGTCTCCTTGAATTGGTTATGGATGCTGGATAAGAGGTTCCGACCATACCCTTTCCCTTCATAGGCTGGGTCGATGGCTAAGAACTTGACGAGGATGATTCGTTCGCCTTTATAAGCAATCCGTTCAAAGATCGATTCGCTGTTGCGGTACGCTTTGCCGGTCGGGAAGCATTCATCGAGGCTCGAGGTGATTTCAAACATCCCGAGGTCTCGCCGGCCTTCGGAATAGACATAGACATGGTCGAGGTCGCCAGGCCGGGAATAGAAGATAGAAAAAGGCGGGAGGCCGGCCCTTTCGAGCCCATCCTCGATCCGATTGAGCGATTTGTCCAACAAGGGGCGGTTGGCTTCTTTGGCTTTGGTTAATCTTTCCACTTGCTTATCCTAAGGGTCGGAATTATTCTACACTTCTAGCGAGGAAAGACGGATGTTTTGCTACGGTGAGAAATTGTTCAACGGCCATGCCATCCGTCTCCGTTACGATCCGGATACGGACAATGACCTTTGTCCTGGCTTGGAGAAAAGGCTGGCGGCTTTCACGGAATTGTGTTTCCGTTCTGGCCATGCCGCCTATCCCCGGAATTACGAGCTTTTGGAACAAGATAATGAGGATTTGCTTTCTTTTTCCTTAGCCGACTGGGCCATCGTCGCCTATGAGGTCGATGAGAAGGGAACCCCTTTGTTTGTCTTATTGGCCCATTTAGGTGGGTTTATCCCTTCTTATGTCGTCAACTTAGTTAACGGTGAGATCGCCGTCGCTTTGTTTGAAGAATATCGCGTTCTCGCCCAAGGGAAACATTATTGGCTCCGCGAGCTTCGCGCCCTCTTCGACGATCCGGATTACGTCCCCCGAGTTAGTCCCCGTCAACGGGTTAAGCCCGATTATGATGAGGAGGAAGAGGAAGCCAACGTCCCGGAGGTCCAAGGCTATTTCCAAAGTAACGCCAAAAAGAAAATTAGAAACCTCGGTTATAGCCCCCGAAACGTCGAAGAGGAGGATGAGGAAGAAGCCGCCGGACAACCGGTTATCCCCTCCTTTACCCCCTCCTTCACCCCCGGCTCCTCCAAGAAACCCAAGCGGATCACCGGCTCCTTCAAGCCCAAGCCTGCCCCAGTGAATATCGAGCAATTCAAGAAACCAGCCTTTGAAGCCGGGCGAAAAGGGCCGATTCCTAACCTTGAGGCCAACCCCAATTACCGGAAGAAGCCGACCAACCGGACTTACGTCAAAATAACCCCGACTTATGATTTCCGTCCCGGGGCCGCGGTGTCCCGGAACACCTATTACCAATTGGTCGGGACCCCGGCCAATTACTCAATCAAATCGCGGATCGAAAAAGAGCTTTCTAACGGCAAACCCGAGTTCGATGACCATTGCATCTATTGCCCGCGAGCCATTGCTCCTGGCGATCCCGTCTTTGATCTTTTAGCCGATTTCCATCCAGAGAATTATGCCATTCTAGCCGCGGTCGGGAATCAAGCCAAGGTCGCCTCGCAGGTTTTGCTCCGCCATATCAGCGAGCCGATGTTTTATCTCGTCCTCCAATTAGGAAGGAAGAACAGCCTGCCGATTCTGGCGTATTCGAGCATCGACGTCTCAATCGATAACCATTTCGTCTCCGGTAATTTCCTGTATTCCATTTACGAAAAGGAAAACGCGGTCGAAGAAGTAACACAAGAGGCTGAACCGGTCGTCAGCGATCCGATCGCCGAGGAACCGATTGCCCCGGCGGCGGCCGAACCTGTTTTGGACGAAGAGATGGCGGAGGAGGAAGAGAGGGAAGTCGATTTCGATTTGGTCGAAGAACGGCGGCTGTTTCGTTGCTTCCGTTTTCAGACTTCCTTAGCCAAACTCATCGATAAGCATCCGGAGGCGGAAGAGGAGATCGCCAATTTAGAAAAAGAGCTCATCACTTTGAGCGAGCCGGCCTTCCGGCAATTTTTGGAAAGTAGGAACCACAAGCAGATCAAGAAGATCCATAAGTTTAGGCTAAAAGGAATCGACTATGCCGCTGCCCGGGTCTTCTTCATCTTCGGATCCGACGCCGCCCGTTATCCTTGTTTGGCCAATCGGAATTTCTTCCCTTCCGATGTTTTGCTATTGGATATCATCCCCCATGAGCAGCATGACCAGCAGGGCGAGTGGGCCGCCTTTTGGGAAGCTCGTTTAAAGGAAAATCGGTCGTTGCAACTCGAACGAGTCTTTCTCGACGTCAACAAAAAGAAGACCGATTCAATCGCCTATCCAAGCGAAAAGCAATTCAGTTTGCTCCGCAATGCGAGCCTGCTTCCGCCAGTCGCCTTCATCGGCTCGGCCGGGACGGGAAAAACCATCCTTTCTTTGCAAAACTGCCTTGATTTGCAAGGAAATGGCTCCGTCCTCTATTTGACTTATGAGCCGGCTTTGCGGGATTATGCCGAGAAAAAGCTCTCGGAAATGGGGGCCAATAACGTCGAATGCTATACCTATGCCGAACTAGCTTCTTCTGAGCTCGGCGGGGCCAAATTAGCCGATGAGGCCTACTTCCATTCTTTCCTGCTCGATTACTTGGATAAGCGGCCTCCTTTAAGTAAGAAACTAAAGGCGATCGGGGGAACCAGGGCGGCCCAAGCCAGCCGGGTGTATCTTTACCTTCGGGGTTTGATGTTCGGCTCGAAAGAATGTGCTCAATCATCTAAGCTGAGGCAAGAGCAATTTCTCTCCAAGATGGCCGACGAGCCTTCGATTTCCAGCGAGCTGGCTTCGGTTATCTACGAGGTTGGCTCTGCTTACGATAAGCATCTTAAGAAGGCGGGGCTAACGACCGATAACCTCTTGGCCTATCGGCTCATCAACAAGAAGAAACGGAGCCATTCCTTCAATGCGGTGGTCCTTGATGAATATCAGGATCTGACCGAGCTCCAGTTCATATCCTTATTGCCGTATTTAGGGAGCAAGGAGACGAGACGGCTTTCCTTGTATTTATATGGGGATGAGAACCAATGCGTCAACCCGACCATCTTCTCTTTGTCGCGGGCCAATGCCGCCTTGACCGAATACTTCGATTATCCCTTTAAGATCTCGACCTTATCCCTTGATGGCTCCTATCGAAGCGGACCGAACCTCTTGGCTTTCATCAATAAGCTTAAAACCATCAAGAAGGAATCGATCGGGGCCCAAAAGCAGGAACTCGATGCCGAGGAGAAATCGTTACGGGAAGACCAAGAAGACCTCTTCGTCGCCTATATCGAGGAAAAAGGGAAGTTTGCCGACATCGTTAAAGTGGCGGCCGCTTCCGACGCCGACATCGTCTTCCTCTTCCCTTCGCCTTCCTCTTGCAAGGCCAAGAAAGTCAGTTTGAAGTCGATTGAGGATTCCACCGTCCAAAGCTATATCCAAAGCTCCTTCCTCTCGGTCGGGGAAGCCAAAGGAAGGGAATGGGATGCGGTGGTCCTAGTTGATTTCCTAAGCGAGTTCGGGGAGGAGTTCGCCGCTTGCTTAGAAGGGAAAGACTCCTCGACCCATGCCTCGACGATCCATCGGATGATGTTCAACCGGCTCTATGTCGGCTTGACCAGGGCCCGGAATCAGATCCTTCTTTACGAAGAGGATGTGCCCGAGATCTCAAAGGAAAAGCTCTTAGCTAGCCTTGAGCCTTTGCCCTTCGAGGATTACCGATCCTTATTCAGCGACATCGTCGACCCGAAGCATTGGATAGCCCATGGGAAGCGGCTGCTGGCCGAACGCGATTACCTCGGGGCCAAACGAGCCTTCGAACGGGTGAAGGAGGAGGAAGAAGGGGAACGGCTACTGAAGATCGCCGAGAAATACGTCTATTTCGAGGATTGCCTCAATCGCCGCGACCCCTCTGCTTGGCAAAGCGACTACATCAATTTCCTCCTGAGTCAAAATGACCTCGCCCATCTTCATGACCTTTATCGAAGGTTAGGGCAACCGGAGAAAGCCGATTTGCTCCATTTAACCCATACATCCCAAGAAGAGGGGGATGTGGTCGGTTTATTCCGGAAGGTGGTGGAGCAATCCACTTTCTTAGAGAAAGCCGCCTTCTTCGATTTCAGTTGCCGGAAACTCGGCAAAACAATAAGAAACGCCTTGAAAGGAGATAAAAACAATGGAAAACGCCGATGACAAGTTGATCAAGACCTTGGAGAGCCTGGAGCAATTAGAGGAGGACATCGCCTCGATCAAGGAAGTGGAGGAGAGCTTTGACAGCCGGCTCGCCGAATTAACCGACCAGGTCGAAGCGCTTCATAACCGCTTAGGCGAGTATAACCGCCAGCTCGATGCTTTATCCTCCTGGGTCGAGAAGATCGAATCCTTTGCCAGCAAGTTCACCGCCGTCAGCGCTCTGCTTGACCAGACCATGAACACCTTGACCAAGGAGACATTAGAGGCGAATGGGCAAAAACTCGATGAGGTCAAAGGGGCTTGCGAAGAGGTCGCCAACAAACTTAATGAAGCGGCCGAGGCCAAGGAGAAGGGAAAGGAAGTCAAAACCATTGGCAAAGGCATTAAATACGACCCGAAGAAACGAAGCGGGGCCAAAGGCCAAGGGAAGAGAAAGAAATGAGCCGGGATCCCGCCGTCGTCTCCTTCACCATGAGCCATATCAAAGGCAAAGACACCGGGATCGAGAGGAAATTAAGGAAACGGCTTTATGAAGATGGCTACCGGTTCCTTTGCAACTCGAAGAAAGCCTTTGGCCATCCCGATATCCTTTTTCCCGCGATCCGGCTCGCCATCTTCGCCGATTCGGAGTTTTGGCATGGTTATCGATTTGAAGAAAACGAAGCTAAGCTCACCACCCACCGGGATTATTGGGTGAAAAAGATAAGACGGAACATGGCCCGGGACGGGGAAGTGAATGCCGAATTGGCTCGGCAAGGGTATAAGGTCCTCCGTTATTGGGGATTTGAGATCAATAAGGACTTCGAACGGGTCATTATGGAGATCGAGGAGACGGTTGATCTTCGAAAGCAAGCCCTTTTGTTGGCTTGTCATCCCAAGGAATTCACCACCTTAAGTTATTATAAGAAAGATGGTCGTTACCTTCTTTTGTATCGCGACAAGAAGGAAAAGGACCTTAACGAAGGGAAATACATCGGCATCGGGGGCCATGTGGAAAAGGGCGAGAGCTATCAGAAAGCCGCCAAACGGGAATTCAAAGAAGAGACCGGATTAACCGTGAGCAAACAAACCTATTTGGGGCGGATCGATTTCGTCGATTTTCCGACTTATGCCGAACGGATGTATCTCTTCCGGGTTGAGGAAGCAAAAGGGGAACTAATCGACTGCGATGAAGGGGAACTCCGTTTCGTCGAGGAAAATCGCCTCGATGACCTCCCGATGTGGGAAGGGGATAAAGTTTTCTTGCCCCGACTAGGAGTCGACAGTAAATTCCGCCTGACTTTGGTCTATCGGAATGGGCAGTTAATCGAGACTATTGGGCCGATTGACGTCTAGAGTTGAGGCAACGGCAAAAAAGTTTGTTTTTCTTATTGACCTAGACTTGGCTTTGACTAAAATATGCGTTGCCCGAGGAAGGCCCGACCCCTAGCCCTTCCATCGGGTTTTTGTGTTATATTAGCCCCGTCATGGAAAAGAAAACGATCGAAATATCCCCCTCTAGCTGCTATGCCGATGGCAAGGCGGCCGGTTATCTGCTTTTCGCTTTAGACCATTATTGTCCCGATTTAGCCTCCAATGTCCGTTATTTGTTTGTCGGCTATTCCTTGCTCGACCAAGACCTTTACGGGGCTTTGTTCGATCTGGCGATGATTAGCCTCGCCTCCTTGGTGTTAAAACGCCAATTGCTCATCGGGGAAGAAAAGACCAAACTGCCGGAGTGGGGCGAATTCCCCCCTGACCCCAAGCAAGACGAATTCCTTAAACTCGCCGAAGTCTTGATCGGGAGCTTAACGGTCAACCTCGCCAATAAGGAGGGGCTCGACCTCACCGATTGCTTTGGCCCGGCTAAGTCGATGGCCGGATCCCTCTATGAAGGGATAAAAGATGGCTATAACGAAGACGGGGCGGATAAGGAGAAGGCCATCGGCCACTTCAAGGATCTTTATCTTTCTAGCAGCGATAGGCAAAGCCATTTCCTTGATTTGAGCAAGGGATTAGAAAGGATCCTCCTCGACGTTTCCTTAAGGAGCTAAGAAGATGAATATTTACGATGAACGGCTCGCTCTTTTACGGGCGGAGATGCAAAACAACGGGGTTAAGGCTTATCTAGTTTTAACCGGCGATCCCCATAATAGCGAGACCCCTCTCCCCTATTATGGGGCCGAGCGGAAATACTTTTGCCCCTTTTCCGGGGATAATGCTTATCTGCTTATTACCCAGAAAGAAGCTCTGCTTTGGACCGATGGCCGTTTCTTCATCTCGGCCAAACAAGAATTAATCGGCACATCAATTCGTTTGATGGAGATGGGGACCCCGGGGGTGCCGACTTTAAACGAATATCTCGCCGCCCATTCCCTTTTCCCTCTCGCCACCTCTTTCCTTATCGCCCCGATTGGCTTGGTCGAATCGCTAAAGAAGCTCGGGGAAGTTCAGGACCTAAGCTTCGATTATTTAGTTACGGACAAGCCGGCCCTGCCCAATGATCCGCTATTCGAATTGAGTTTGGATATCGCGGGCGAATCCGCCGAGAGCAAGATCGCCCGGGTGAAAGGGCAACTAAAAGAGGCTAAGGCCGTCCTTATCTCGACTCTTGATGACATCGCTTACCTCACCAATCTTCGGGGCCATGATATCCCTTACGCCCCCTTATTCCATTCTTATTTATATTTAGGGGAAGAGGATGTCCTCTTTGTTGATCCTTCTAGGGTTCCCGCTTCTTATAAAGCGAGTAAGGTCAAACCTTTAGACGAGTTATTGCCTTATCTAAAGACGGTCAAAGACATCCCGACCTTGCTTGATAAAAATAACCTTAACGCCGAACTTTACTATCTTTTCGCTAACCCAATCGATGGGGCTTCGCCTTCTAGGCTGATGAAGGCCATCAAGAACCCGGTCGAGATTAAAAATACCATTTCGACCCAGATTAAAGACGGGACCGCCGTCCTCCGCTTCCAAAAAGAACTCGAACGCCGCCTTAAAGAAGAAGGAGCGACCAATGAATGGGATATGGCCCTTTATCTTCATGGCTGCCGAGAAAGAAACGAAGGGTTCATCGAGGAAAGCTTTGAGAACATCTCCTCGGTCGGGAGCAACGCCGCCATGATGCATTACGCCCCAAGCGAGGATAAATATTCCCCGGTGACGACCGATTCGGTGGCTTTGCTCCTTGATTCCGGGGGCACCTATTTCGGAGGGACGACCGATACCACTCGGACTTTCCCGATTAAGCCAAGCGAAGAATTCATCCATGACTACACTCTTACCTTGAAATCGCTCATCGCCTTGTCGAAAGCCGTCTTTATTTCCGGCAGCAATGGCCGTTGCTTAGATGGGCTTGCCCGGGAAGTGATGTGGAAAGAGGGGCTCGATTACAAATGCGGGACCGGTCATGGGGTCGGTTATATGAACGTGGTCCACGAAGGTCCGAACGCCTTTCGGTATAAAGACGCTGGGCGGCACGATGGGGCCGATATCGTCCCCGGTATGATCACTACCGTCGAGCCGGGGGTGTATAAAGAAGGGAAATACGGCATTCGGATCGAGAACAACCTCCTTTGCATTCCGGCCTTTACCAACGAATGTGGCACCTTCTTTAAATTCCAAACCATTACCTATGTCCCGATTGAGACCAGTTGCCTGGATCTAACGATGCTTAACCAGGAAGAGAAGGATTGGCTCAATAACTATCACGCCGAGGTCAAAGAAAAACTCTCCCCCTTGTTGAACGCGGAGGAGAGGGAATACTTAGAGCAAAAGACCAAGGCTATTTGAACTCGTACCGTTTGACTTCGCAGTTATCGATCAAATAGGAGATGAACTCCTCGTTTTCCATATCGTCGACGAAATAGGCGTTGACGATGCGGGAAATGCCCCCGTGGGCGACAAGCAGGATGTCTTTGTCTTTATAGTTGGCTTTTAGATAATCGAGGAACGGAAAGACCCGGGCGGCCACATCCAAATACGATTCCCCGTTGGGGTAGCGGTGGGCGAAGCTTTGCCGTTGCTTGAAGTAGTCCTCCCCGTGCCGGCTTTTCCCTTCGAAGTCGCCATAATGCTCTTCCCGGAGGGCGTCGACATAATGAATCTCCAAATGATGGGCCTCGTTGATGATCTCGGCGGTTTTCTTGGCTCTAATTAAGGGCGAGGAGAAAATCGTATCGAGATGGACGTCTTTTAGCTTATCCCGCGTCGCCTCGGCTTGCTTGATCCCCGTCTGGTCTAAAGGGGCGTCGATGCTCCCTTGGATCTTATAAGCCAGGTTGTAGGCGGTCTCCCCGTGGCGAACATAATAGATAGACATAAGCAAAAGCGATAACATTATTACGATACACGGAGCAAGCAACATGATAAAGGCCATTGGAAGCGCATTCATCCTGACTAATGAAGTCGCCAGTTACGTCATCGATATCCACGATCGGCGGCCGACCCTCCTCCATTACGGCGGGAAGGTCAAAGAAAGCGATATTCCATCTTTGGGCCTCGATTATTCGATCCCGACCGGCCGCGCGGTCTATACCGATGGGGAGACGACCTTAAATCTTGTCCCCTTGGAGGCCTCGGGCTTAGGCAAAGGGGATTATCTCCCCCCCTCTTATAGCTTAGAAAGAAACGGGAAAACCGTCTTTGACTTCCGTTATGAGGACTATTGGATCAATGAGGAAGCCGAGCGTTCGAACCCTTTCCCAATGCCTCGAGGCGGGGAAGAATTGGTCCTCCTCCTGTGCGATAAAGAAGGGCAGGCGTCTTTAGAACTTCATTACATTGTCTATCCCCGAGCCTTTGCCCGTTACGCGACCATCCATAACGAAGGGGCCGATGTCCTTTATATCAACCATCTCGCTTCCTTTTCGTTGGATTTCCCTTACCTTGGCCAAAAAGGATATTTCCTTTCCTCAAGCTGGGGCGCCGAAGCCCAAGCCGAATTGCTTGATCTGCCCAAAGGCGAATTGAAATTCAAAGGGCTGACCGGGGCTTCTTCCGATTGCTTTAATCCTTTCTTCGCCATCTTTGGTGCGGAAGCCAATAAAGATGCCGGCGAGGTCTATGGCTTCAACCTCATGTATTCCGGTTCTTATGAGATTTCGGTGAGCCGGGATTCCTTCTACCGTTTAAGAGTTCAGGAAGGGCTCCCCGCGACCGATTTCCATTATGGAATCAAATGCAATAAGACCTTTTATTCGCCTCTTGCGATCCTCACTTATTCGGATTCGGGGGCCAATGGCTTACGGAAAGCCAACGCCGACTTTATTCATTCTCACGTTATCCGGGAACCATTCGTCAACGTCCCGCGCCCGATCGTCTATAACAACTGGGAGGCTACTTTCTTCGATTTCAATACCTTAAAGATCCATTCCTTAGTCGACCAGGCGGCGGACCTCGGGGTCGAGCTGTTTGTCTTAGACGATGGGTGGTTTGGCAAGCGGAATGACGACAAAGCCGGTTTAGGCGATTGGACGGTCAATAAAAAGAAGGTGTTTGGCGGCATGGATGCCCTCGCCGATTACGTCCATGAACGGGGACTCAAGTTTGGCCTTTGGTTTGAGCCAGAGATGATCAATCCCGATTCTGACCTTTACCGGGCTCATACTGAATATGTCTTAAGCGAACGGAAGGAACCGGCCCTGTCCCGTAATCAACTGATCCTTGATTTAAGGCAAAGAGCCGTCCAGGACTATATCGTCGACACCATCGTCAAAGCCATTAAGGACTATCATCTCGACTATATCAAATGGGATTGCAACCGGGCCTTCTCCGACATCGCTCAAGCGGCGGTCTATGACTATTACCTTGGCCTTTATTCGGTCTTAGCCCGAATTACCAAGGAATGTCCAGACACTTTATTTGAGAACTGCGCCTCCGGCGGGATGCGGTTCGACCTCGGGATGATGTCTTTCTTCCCCTATACCTGGGTGAGCGATGACACCGATTCCTACGAACGGGCGAAGATTCAACGGGCTTTATCGCTCGGTTATCCTTTCTCGACTTTCTCCAATCATGTCTCGGCCAAAATCTCCCATCAGATGTTTAGGAAAACGACTCTTGGGACCAAGTTTGATGTGGCGATGCTCGGGGCACTGGGCTATGAATTAGACCTCAATCACCTCTCCGGCTTAGACCAAGAGGAGATCAAGGAGCAGATCGCCTATTACAAAGAGCACCGGGATTTAGCTTTATATGGCGACCCGATCGATCTCTCGTTTGGGGAGAATATCGTCCTCGCTTCGAAAAAAGGCGAGGAGATGCTCATTAGTTTCTGCTCTGGGGTCAATCACCCGTTGCCGAGCTTAGAGATCCTCCAGGTCAAAGGGCTCGAGGAAGAAGCTGATTACTCCATCGCCACCCGACCGGAATACTTCGATATTCGCGACTTCGGCGATATGGTCAATCAGATCTCCCCGGTCAAACTCAAACCCGACGGGGCGGTGGCTAATATGGTAAGCAAAGTCTATCGTTATCCTTCTGAGACCACCGAGGTCACCTTAACTGGGGCGGCCCTCGCCCATTCGGGATTGAAACTCGGGATGAAATGGTCGGGGTCGGGGATATCGAAAACCGGCCGGATCATGTTCGATTTCTCGGCCCGGGCCTATTACCTTCGCAAGGTGAAATAAGTGATTGGGTGGGGCTAATGGGCTCCGCCTTTTACTTATCTAAATCCTGAAATAGCTCATCGCTGCTTTAACCGTCGGAAAGGTCAGCAAAGCCTGGGGTTCCGTTTTGACATCCTGGGTCTTGCGGATAATTCGTTCTTCGCCGATTTTGCTGTCAAATCCAGAGCGGATTGATTGAAAAGCATTGGAAAATCCTTTCTGAAACAAGCGTATTAGATAAAGAAATGCTTATCAACGCTTTTTCAATCTAATAAAAACAGTCGATGGCTCAAGCGCACTAGGATTAATGGTCTTAGGGCGGTGGCTTAGGCCTCCGGTTCGGTTGGTTCGGTTTCCTCTTGGGAGGCTTCCGGTTCGTTCGGTCCTGCCTCTTCCCCTTCATCCGGGGCGTTCGGCTCTTCCTCCCGACCAATTTCCTCGTCTTCGGTGGGGGCGGCGCTCAACTTTAAATATCCGTTTTCCTCAAAGTAATGGTAAGCGGTGGAACCTTCATCGAGCAGTAGGTCTAAGCCTTCCACTGCTTTGACCGGGAAGAGGCTGCTCAACCGTTGCCCGTTTTCGTTCTCGACGTAGGCATAAACCTCAAACTCGTCATCGAGGTCGGCCGGTAAGGTTATGCTGCCATCGAAAGCGAGGGTTAAGGGCTCGCCCTCGTAAATCGCTGGAGCGCCATTATAGGTGAGGTTTTCGCTTAAGCCCTTGTAGAGAAGGGCTAGCCGATATTGGCTAGCTTCTAAAAGCAGGCTATTGGCCTCAAGAGCGAGGCTAAGGGAACTGAAGTCAACCGAATCATCTTTTATCGTTGCTTCCCCGGCATAGGTGGCCGGGGTGAGGGCGTAGTACTCTTCGTCCTCCACCTGCTCATCCTTATCGAGGCTTTCGGCATTGAAATAAGCGCCGACCCCTTCCTCACCTAATGGCTCAAAGAAACGGAGGGCTTTGTCATAATCGACGATGTCCTCATATGTCCGTTCCATGACTTTCTTCCCTTCGAAGCCGACGAGGGAATCGCGGTATTCCAGCCCATTTTGCAGCAAGGTCTTAAAGTCACCTTCGGTGCAGGTCAGGCCGTACTCGTCTAAAACGGCGGCCATCCCGTTGATGAGGACATCCCGATTGGCGGTTGTCCCGTCGGGATTGAAGATAGAGAATTCCAAGGCGGGGTAGACATTGCTCTTTGTATTGAGCAAGGTCATGCCGGAGGCGAACACCTTGGCCTCGCCAAGCTTATTCGCGTATTCCTGTCCCTCAATGGTGATTTTGGCTTCCCCGGTCGCCGGGTCATAAAGGAATTGGTCATAGCCATCGAAATAATGGAGGTTGACGAGGAGTTGATTCGAAAAGAGTTCGAGGAAAGTCTTGCCCTTTTCGTTGGCGACCCGGAGACCGCCGTTGAGGGCATAAACCAAATCGCCGTCACTCCAGAAGATCCGGGGGGTCGGAGAAAGTGAGGTCGAACTGGGAGACGTTCATGGCGATGGGGGACTCAGGGGTCTTGTAATCCTTTTCGGCGTTGATGAGCTTATTGTCGTAGGGAGAGTAGCAGGAGCACTTGTAGTAATCGTTCTCGTGGTATTCGAGTGAGAAATATAAGGGCATTATCTCCCCCTCTTTCTCATAAAGATCCTCCCGTCCGCCTTTGATGAGGATGTTTCCTTCCGCATCATAAGTGGAGGTGAAGCGAAGGTAGCTGCTTGGGGTCACGTATTCCATCGTCGCGACGTCGGCTTGGGAATCGAAGGATAGGCGCCCTTTGCCGGTGATCACCATCCCTTCCCCAAAGTCGAGATTGATCCAGGTATCGAGCATGACGATGTTATCGATGATCTGGTGGCGGATATCCTCGGCGATCTCGTAAATGGCGGTGTCGAAGATGTCGAATCGGAGGACTTGGGAGGCGACTAGTTCGTGGTCTTTGGCCGGGGAGTCATAAAAGGCGGGGTCTTTCTCGGTGATGTCGACCCAGCCCGATTGAGCGGTCTGGATGGTTTTCTTTCCTTTCTTAACCGATGAGGACTCATATAAGGCGTTGCCGCTTGGTAGGTGGTCGAGGTTATTGATCAGCTCCTGGGCTCTAGTCAAATAAGTGGGCTGTTTCTCTCCCTCATCTGGGGTATCGGGGCCATCGGGAGGGACGTCCGTCTTGTCTGGAATGCCGCCATCGGCGGGTTCGTGGATGTTTTGATCGGGGGCGGTCGGCCCACAAGCAATAAGCAGCAGGCCCGCCAAAGCCAAGGCCGCTAAACGTTTCATAAACATATCCTCCAAAAAGGAAAGATAGGTTTAACCTAGAGTTAAGTCAAACTATGTTTGAATGCCCGTGTTTCAGGATGATTCGGAAATTGTTACGAATAAGGGCGTTTTGCTTAGATATCGCTTTCCTTATCCTGCAATTCCGGGACAAACAGCAGAGTCAAATAAAGCAAGGGAATCAGCAAGAAGAGGAACATCCAGTACCCTTGATTGTAGATAAAAGCCAAGGTCTCGGGCAGGAATGCCAAGACGAAGGAAAGGAGGAAGAAGAGGATCCCCCATTGGTTGATCTTTTCGTTCTCGCTTCTAAAGGCGGGGATGATAAGCCGAACCATCCGCATTAAGTAAGCGATTAAGGCTGGGGTGCCGAGTAAGAACGCCTTAGCCTCGGTAATCTCCCCGAAGAGGTTGCCTAAGCTTAATAACGATAAGCCTAAGCCAAGGATGCAAAGGATGATCTCGATGATGTCGAGCGTCGCCCCGTTTTTCTCGCGTTTGGCCTTTTTGACGATGGCGAATAAGGGCATCCCGGTCGTGGAGGCGCAGGTTAAGGATAAGCCGGACATGACGGCGATATAGACATAGACCCCGGCTGGCATAAGCCCCATCCCGGCCGCGGCCAACTCCGGTCCCCATTCTTCCAATAATCCTTTGGCTAAGCCTAGGAGGAAGATGATCGCGGCCGAAAGGACGAATAAGCCTAAGCCGACGACTAAGGACAGCCGCCGATAATGGGGAAGGTCCTTCTCAATCATAGACGACCTCCAAACCGTCTAATTTTAAACTGACCGTCGCCTCGGCCCCTTCGATGAAAGGAAGCGAAGGCGGCAAGTGCCCAAGCGGGGCATTGAAGATCATCGGGACCTTTAGCTCGCCCAGGATATCCAAGGCCATTTCCTTAAAACCCAGCCCGAACGCCGTCTCCCCATAATGGAGGGGGCGGCCGAAGATGAATAATTTAGTCGTCTTAAAGTATCCGGCTTCCTTTAACTGGAATAAGCCTCTTCTAAAGGAAAGGGGATTGAGGTCGCAGCATTCGAGGAAGAAGATCATCTCTTTGTCCTTAACGAACTCGGCGACTTTATCAAAACGGGTTCCGCAGAGGTTAATGATGCAATCGAGGCACCCACCGAGTAAGGTTCCATGGACTGGTTCAGAATAATTCACCCCTTCGATTTTATTCGGCCGGCGATAGGAGCAAAGCTTTAAGTATGGGTCTTCTTTTTTATTGCCATAGGTCCATTTTGGATAGCCTTCGACATGGTTAAATCCCGAGAGTAAGCGGAGGGCATCGGCTTGGTTGACCCGGGGCTTCTTTTCATAGAAAGAGGGGGCGTTGGGCCCATAGATGGCCTTGACCTCGCTAAGAATCGGCAATAAAAACGCCAGGTTGGTATTGTCGGAGAATCCCATGAACCATTTGGGGTCGGCGCTCTTTATCTTTTCAAAATCCACATAAGGGAGGATCTCATCCATGACTTCGCCTCCGCCGACGGAGAGGACTAAATCGGTTTTCGGATCAAGATAAGCGTCCATGAATTCCTTCGCCCTCAAAGGGGCGGAAGCGGAAGCGATCGGCTCTTCGCCTAAATAGACATTCGGGCCGACCTTAACTTGATAACCCCATTTTTGGAAGTTTTTGATCGTGGCTTCGAGCCGGCTGAAATAGGGCTCGATGTTGCAGCCGAAAGACGGGGCGATCAATTGGATCGTCGAGGCTAGGGAAAGAAAAGGCGGGGTTCTCATCGGGGGTATTATCTTCCCCAAATTGAATTATGGGAAGTTATAAGTCGATGTCGGAGAGCAAATAGGTCTCGGTCGAGTCGCTGGTATCTTTGGCTTCGGGGATATCGGAAGGCAGTTGCCCCTGATAAAGTTCACCGGCCTCATCGGCATGTTCGTTGAGGCCCAACCGCATGATGCCAGCTCTTGAGATTTGAGCGACCCCGACCCCGACCGCGGCGACGAAACAGGAGAAGATACCAAGCAAGGAGGCATAAAGCTGCTTCTTTTTCTTCGTCCGGATTTGGCCCGAGCGGATGGAGGCGGCCAAGTTGGTGTCCATCATCATCGGGTTCTTATAAAGGATATAGCTGGATTCTAAGTTGAATTCCTCGAGCAGCCGGTCGATGAAAGTCAGCGTCGGCACGGCATCGCCTAATTCAT
Organism: uncultured bacterium; assembly: GCA_949297805.1. GTDB lineage: Bacteria > Bacillota_I > Bacilli_A > RFN20 > CAG-826 > Alloenteromonas. Next base: position 34,886 of record CASFTG010000005.1, on the reverse strand, counting down.
AGGCCCGGAGGCTTCGGACCGAGGCCCCGGTGCGGGCGGCGAACTCGTTTTGGGTCAAGCCGCGGGCATTTCTAAAGAACTGAAGCTGAACCGAGATAATCTCGGGATCAAGGGGCTTATTGACGATCTGAGTGTCGTTTTCCCGCCTGGCGAATAAATCGTCGAGCGTCAAGTTCAAGGCGTTGGCCAAACTCGGGGCGACAAGCAAAGAAATCGAAAGGCGGCCAGCCTCGAACTTCGAGAAGGCCTGGGGCGAGTAGCCGACGTAGCTGGCTAGCTCGGTTTGGGTGAGACGGAGCAACTTCCTTCTCCGTTCCACGAATTTTCCAATCGGTTCCTTTTTCATTACTCCCGCATTGTAGGGCAAGTTCGTTAAAAGTTCATAAACTTTTTTGCCGGTTTTTGCCACTTTACCCATTCTTCCTTGGCCTTTATCATTTAATCGATGTTTCTTGGAGGCAAAAATGGTCGCGAGTAATCCCTACACCCTTTTCGGCGTCGATTTCGGTTCCAATCCCGGGCAACGGGAATTGATCCGTCAGATCAATGAGGACCCGTCCCGCAAGCCGGTCGTCTTCTGCGTCGGGGCGGCCGGGACGGGGAAGACGTTCGCTGCTTTAGCCGGGGCCCTGTCTTTAGTTCGGGGCAAAGGAGCGAAAAAGAAATACAAGACCCTCTTCTACGTTCGCGAGCCGGTGGAGATCGGCCACCGCCTTGGTTACCTTAAAGGGACGGAAGAAGATAAATACGCCCCCTACCTTGGCCCGTTGCTTGATAACTACAATCACTTAATGCAGAAGGCACGGAATGAAGGGGAGATACCGCAGAAAGTCCGCCAGCCGAAGAAACTCAAAGGGATATTAGAAGACGAGGAGATGATGCCCAAGGCTTATCAGAAGCTGCCGAATGACATCGTCCCTTTGGCCCCCGAGTTCATGCGAGGCCGGTCCTTCGAGAACTGCATCATCTTAGTCGATGAGGCCCAGAACCTGACTTTGGATGAATTGCAGACCCTGGTCACCCGGATCGGGGAATACACCAAGATGGTCATCATCGGCTCCCCCAATCAGATCGACATCCCGGGGATGGATGAGGAGAACAACGCTTTCATGACCGCTTACCGGATCTTGGAACCGACTGGGTTAGTTGGTTATGTCGAGCTCCACAATCCGATGCGTTCCTCTTTCGTCGCCGACTTCGACCTCCGCTTCGTTGAATACAAGATGGCCCACAAGAAAGGGAAGTAGGATCTTTACCCCTGGGGTCAGAGCTGCGATAATGCCTGGGTGCGATCTATCGGGTTTTATTCCAACCATACCCCGGTCAGTTTCCTTTCCCGGATCAAGGAAGGCTTAAGCCGTTGCCGCCGGTTTTCCTTTTCCGTTTCATTCATCAAACAAAGCGGACTTTCTTTGCTCTTTCCGTCAATTGAGGCGGCTTTGAAGCGGGGTGCCCACGGGCAAATCATCACCTCGACTTATCAAAATTTCACCGATATCCCGGCTTTGCGGACTTTTCTCGATTTAATGCGGCTCTACCCCGACCGTTTCGATTGTCATCTCGATTACGATTCCTTCTTAGACGGGGGATTTCATTGCAAAGGTTACCTCTTTGAATATGAAAACGGGGAGAATGAGCTTTTAGTCGGTTCCTCTAACTTGACCTCGTTCGCTTTGCTAAAAAACGTCGAATGGGACCTCTCGGCCACCTCTGAACCTTCGGAAGCTTATCTATCGGAAGCCAAGAAGGAGTTCGCTTATCTATTTGCCCGAACCGAAAGGCTTAGCGAAGCATTAGTCGCTAAGTATGCCCGGCGGCTCGAATCAGCCTTGGTCCATTGGGATATGGACTATAGCTTAGAAGAGAAGGGGATTAAACCCAACTCGATGCAGCTTTCGGCTTTAAAGGAGATAAGAAGGAGTCGGCAGCTCGGCAAGAAAAGAGCCTTGGTCATCGCCGCGACTGGCTCGGGCAAAACCTATTTGGCCGCCTTCGACGCCAAGGACTGCTTAGCCAAGAAAGTCCTGTTCGTCGCCCATAAGGACATGATCATCGTCGCGGCGAAGAAGACCTTCGAGACCGTCTTCGGCCCCGCCCGGACCTATGGCCTATACAATGGCAACGTCCAAGAGAAGGAGAAAGATTTCCTTTTCGCCTCGGTTAATATGGTCGCTCGCCATCTAAACGATTTCGCCCCCGATGAATTCGATTACATCGTCATCGACGAGGTCCACCATGCGGCGGCCCCGACCTATCGGGCGATCATTGATTACTTCCATCCGGCTTTCTTATTAGGCTTGACCGCCACCCCGGACCGGATGGACGGGCAGGATGTCTATGCTCTTTTCGACGACAATATCCCTTATGATCTAAGTCTTAGGGAAGCCATCGAGAATGGCTTGATTGTCGGCTTCTCCTATTTTGGTATCGCCGATCCTTATTTGGATTATGGGACCGATTCTTTGGATAACCTCGCCAAGCAGATGTTAGAAGGCGATAACCTCGGCTTCATCGCTAGCCAAATCGAATCCCATAAGCCGAAGGGCAAGCTGATGGCTTTGGCCTTCTGTCCGAACGTCAGTTTGGCTGAACGGTTAGCTAGCGAATTGGCTAGTTATGGATTTGGCACGGCCGCCGTCTCGGGGAAAGACGAAACCAGCCGGCGGTTGGAACTCTTTAACCGGCTTCAGCAAGACGATGATCCGTTAGAGATCGTCTTCTGCGTCGATATCCTTAATGAAGGCATCGACGTCCCCCGGGTCAACATGGTTCTTTTCCTCCGCCCGACTGAATCGGCGACTATCTTCATACAGCAATTAGGCCGGGGCTTGCGGAAAGCGCCGGGCAAAGAAAACGTCACTGTCCTCGACTTCATTGCCAATTCCTATCGTCGAAGCGCCTTCATCGGGATGGCTTTAGGCGAACTCACCCCCGGCGGGGCGGTCGATAAGCTTTATCTTAAGGAGTTGGTCCAGACTGATTTCGCCTCTTTGAATCTGCCGGTTTCGATCCATTTCGATGAAGTGGCGAAGGAGACCATTCTCTCGGCGATTGAGGGAACCAATTTCTACACCAAGCGGTTCCTGGCCGCCGATTTTGCCTCCTTAAAAGCCTATTTGAAGCTCGGGGCCAACGATTATCCTTCCCAGGTCGATTTTTTATCGGCTGATCTTTACACCGATTTGCTCCGTTATATCGTCAAGTACGATTATTCCTATTTTGAGTTCCTGACCGCGATCGGACAGGCCAACCTTCCTTATTTTAACGATGAGCAACGAGATTACCTTAAACGGGTCGGCTACTTCCTACCGCTGGTCCGGCCCTATGAGTTTTTGATCCTAAAGTCCTTAATGGAAGGGGAAAAAGACAAAGAGGAATTGCGCCAAGCCTCCCAATGCCCGGGGTTCGACCTCGATAGCTTTGAGCATGCCCTCAAGGCCTTGCTCCCGAAAGTCGGCGGGGGCAAGGAATTCGGCCAAAGGCTGATTAAGTTAGAAGACGGGAAGTATTCATTGGATATCGAACTGACCGATTCGTTCCGTTCCTTCCTGTCCGATACCCTCGATTACGGGCTCCGCCGTTACGAACGGGATTATGGGCTTGATGAAGCTCGGCTGCACTTCCTGGGCCGTTATAAAACTAGTCAGGTGTTTTTAGCTACTAACAACCACACCGACTTCTACATGGGCGGGGTCCATTACGTCAACGGCGAACTGGTCTTGATCATCAACCTCAATAAGGACGAGGTGGAGAAAGAACATCTCCGTTATAGCGATCGTTTCCTATCGGCTTCTTGCTTACAATGGGAATCGGCGACTGAAACGACGTTAGAAAACAAGAAAGGACAACGGCTGATAAAATCCGGTTATGCCCAGGTTTTCGTTAGGAAGATCAAGCAAGAGAATGGGGTCGATATGAGTTTCCTTTACGTTGGAAAAGGGAAATTGACCAATCCGCGGCCGTCGTCTAATCCCAAGCATAGCCTCCTATTCGATATCTTGCTCGAGCGTCCGATCCCGTCATATTATTTCGAGGAGTTGGAGATCCATGACCATGAGCAAGCGTGAAGTGCGGGCGGTGGCGGCCGTCATCGTTAAAGACGGAAAATATTTCGCCGCCAAGCGAGGCTATGGCTTCTTGAAAGGGTATTTCGAATTCCCCGGCGGGAAGATTGAAAAAGGCGAAACCCCTGAGCAAGCCTTAGTCAGGGAAATCCAAGAAGAACTGAGCAGCGATATCACCGTCCTCGAGAAACTATTGACGGTCAATTACGAGTACCCGGATTTTATTCTGAATATGGAAGTCTTCTTTGCCTCGCTAAAGGAGGGAAGATTGCTTCTCCACGAAGGAATTCACCTCGAGGAACGCTTCTTTGCCCTAAGCGAGTTGGACGAATCGCTCTTCTGCCCGGCCGATCAATTGATCGTCAAAGCCTTGAAGGCGCGCGAGATTGCTTTGCGATAAACCGCTTTTTGGTTTACCCTATGCGTATGGAATGGCAGAAAGACAGGGTTTTGGGCTTCGGCTTGGTCTATGGGACGATGGCCCGTTTCCTCGTCGACGCCTATCATGAAGAGGCTTTGCCCAAAGACGAAGCAGCCTTGATGGCGGCCTCGCTTTTCCTTTCCGAATCCTTAGGCGCTGACCTCGATTCCTTCCTTTCCGAACTCCTAGAGTTAGTTAGGACTAGCGAGTTCGTCTCTTCTGGAGGGGTAGTCATGCTCCCTCCGGATAGTTTTTATTCGATTGGCTATGTCCTTGCCATGCTTGGGGAAAATGAGTTCGCCTATGACGAGGGGCTCTACAGCGAATTGAAGGCGAAGATCGATGAGGGGTATGAATCTTCTTCCCCCTCGGCTGAGGATCTTTGCCTTAGTTTGATCAAAGACGTCTGCCCCGACGGGGATTTGGCCCCGATCAGGCAAAAGATAAAGGACCTGCGGGTCGGAGGATAGCGATATGGTGATGAAAAGCGAGCACAGCGACCATCGGCTGCAGGCCCATCTTTATGGGGATGAGTTCCAAGCCCACTTCAACCGGGTTGAAGCGGACCTCACCGAGGAATACCCGGTCGCCTTTAAACGGGACCTATTGGGACTGATCCAGGCTTTAGCCCGCCTCATCGACGATTCGATCGTCTCCCCTCGGCTCCTTTATCCTTCGGCCAGCGACCCCATCACCTATCTTTGTCTGTCGGTGGGGCAAGATCCCCAATTAGCTGGTCGCCTCCTCGATTACCTCAAAGCCGAGAACTATTATTGCTTCGACGCCGGGATCAATATTTATAACGCCTTGATCAAGCGATTATCGCTCGCCCTTGACGCCCCTTATCTATCCCGGGTCGCCCTCCGTTCCCCTTCGCCGTCTTTCGGGCTCGAATACGCGGTGGCTAAAGGCAAACTCTTAGAAGCCCAGGTAACCTTCTCCGCCTCCCAGTCGTCCACGCTCGAATTTGACAAGAAACGGGCCCTTATCAAGACCCGGGTCGAGATTGAGAACATCGCCGATCAAGCGGCGGTTTATGGGCTTATCGTTCTTAATACCAAGTCTTTAACCAAATCCCGTCGTTATGTCTTAACCCCCAATGGGACCAGCCGGTTAGCCAAAGGGTTCGAATTATCCTATCCAATCGCTGACTTAGGTCCTTATGCCCGGGCCGATTTAGGACTCATCATCCAAGTCAGAGGCCACGAATCGAAGTTCGATAAGGATGGCCATAAGCTAAAAGAGAAGTTCGCTCAACTGACTTTGCCTTTGGCCGCCAACCTCGTCTTCCCCAAGGAATAACCTATGTCTTCCTTAATTACGCTAGCCCGCGGGTGCCTTCATTGCCCGAAGGCTTTTTGCTCAGCCGCTTGTCCTCTCCATAACCCCATCAGCGAGGCCCTATCTTTATATGAGCAAGGACAAATAGAAGCCGCCGCCAAACTCATATATGAACGGAACCCATTTCCGGAGTTGACCGGGGCCCTTTGCGAACGTTTCTGCGCCAAAAACTGCGTCAAACACCGCCTTGGTCAGCCAATCGCTTTCTCACCTTTTGAAAGCGAAATCGCGCAATACCCGGATAGACGGAAGAAAAAAGAACCGACTGCGAAGCATATTGCCATCATCGGGGCCGGGCCGGCTGGCTTAGCCTATGCCTATAAACGGCTCCTTAATGGCGATGAGGTCACCGTTTACGACCGCTATCCCTCTATCGGGGGTGCCCTTTACGCCTTTATCCCGGATTTCCGTTTTGATAAAAAGATCCTCGATCAAGTAGCGAAACGTCTAACTGATCGGGGTTGCCATTTCATTCTGGGACAGGAGGTCAAAGGCGAACTCAAAGGCTATGACCATGTGGTCTATGCTACCGGGGCCTATGAAGCTAACCTTGCTGGTTTTAAGTTAAGCGAGAAGATTGCAGTCGGGCTCGACCTTTTATATGGACTAAAGCATGGTGATTTGAAGTTATCGCCAACTGGCTCCTATTTCATCTATGGGGGCGGCAATGTCGCCCTTGATTGTTTACGGAGCTTGGCCCGGTTAGGGCTGGATGTGACTTTGGTGTATCGGCGGAGCGAACTGCAGATGCCAGGCGACAAAGAACAATTGATGCTGGCCGAGAAAGAAGGGGCCAAGACCCGCTTTTTAACCGTCATCGATAAAGTCGAAGGCGATCAATTGCTATTAAAGAAATGCGAATTAGGTCAGCTGGGGGAGGATGGGCGCCGCTCCTTCAAGGTGTTGGAGGAAGGAAGCGAGCTCGTTCCTTTTGCTAAGCTTTACCTTTGTTTAGGCGAACGCTCATCCCGAATCGAAGGCCGGACGTATATCGGCGATGCCGCGATCGGCTCAAGCAACGTGGCGGCTGCCATCGGATCGGCTTTAGCCCTTGATTGAAACTTTTTTTGCCCGTTTTCCCCATTTTGGCTTGATCCCTATTGTTTTTGCTTTTCGCCTCTCTACAATGTAGAGAAAGAAGACGGAGGGCGGAATATGGACGACATCATGGTTGCCAACAAGATGCGGAAAGTGTTTGGTTCGGGCGAATCGGAAGTCATCGCCCTCAACGACATCGATTTTTCAATTAAGCGGGGCGAGTTGGTCATTATTCTCGGCCCTTCAGGCGCTGGGAAATCGACTTTGCTTAATTTAATCGGCGGGATGGATTCCCTTACTAGCGGTTCTTTACTCGTCGATGGGGAGGAGTTAGCGACCGCCTCTAAACGCGAGCTAACCGAATACCGGCGGAATAAGATCGGCTTCGTCTTCCAGTTCTATAACCTGATGCCGAATTTGACGGCGAAGGAGAATATTGAGTTGGCCACCGAACTTAAGAAAGACGCTCTGCCTCCGGAAGAGGTTTTAGCCAAAGTCGGCTTGGCCGAACGGCAGGATAACTTCCCCTCCCAGCTTAGCGGCGGTGAACAGCAACGGGTATCTTTGGCTAGAGCCATCGCCAAGAACCCCGACATCATCCTTTGCGATGAGCCGACTGGGGCGCTTGATTATGAGACCGGGAAAGAGATCCTTTCCTTGCTTTCGAAAGCGGCCCGGAACCAAGGCAAGACCGTCATCATCGTGACCCATAACAGCGCCCTCAAAGACATGGGCGACCATCTTCTAAGAATCAAGAACGGGCGGATCGTGCTCGATGAGCATAATGACCACCCGATGGATATCAAGGACATTGAGTGGTAATGAAGGCCTACAGCAAGACGTTATTCCGGATGGTCTCCCATAATAAAGGGAGGTTTTTGGCCAATTTCTTCATTTGCCTCATCTCGGTTTTCGTCTCCAGTGGCCTCGCCGCCTGCCCTGATTCGTTTGAGCAGTCCTTCGTCTTAGGCTATGACGACAATCCGCCGGATTTAATCGTTAAATCCACCTCCGAATCCGGCTTTTCGGATGAGGATATCCAGGCTTTGCAGGGAATTTCCGATTATGAGGATAGCTTTTCTTTCTTCTCCTACGATTTCTCACCTAATGATGATGACCATTACTATCGGGTCTACCTGGTCGATATGGAATCGATGGATATGGCCAAACCCGAGGCCGAAACCTATCCGAGCGCCCTTAGCGAAGTGGTGGCGATCCAAGGCATTGGGGAATACGAAGTAGGGCAAGCGCTGGGCTTTGATCCTTTGCAGACGGTGGTGGAGGCTGTCAAAGAGCAGGCAGGGATGATGGCTAATATGTTCACTTTCCCCGCCGCTGAAGACTATAAGGTCGTTTCCTTGGGAAAGAACAGTCTCTACCGCTGCACCGCCCCTGAGACGGCGATGATCGATTCGGAGGAAGACGAATACATCGAAGGCATCTTCTATCTTGACCGTTATTATCTCCAAACCGTCCTTAATCAGACGATGGCCGAGATGTTCAATATCGACATCGATTCCTTCTTTCCGGTCACCGATTGCTATTTGACGTTTAAGAACAAGCCCGAGTATCTAACTTCTTCTTACAAGGAAGAGATGGAAAGCAAAGCCAATGAGGTCAAAGCCTTGTTAGGAGACGGGGCCGAGGTCTTGACCATGGAGGAGAATACCTCCTATGCCATGTTCGATTACTATAACGATAAGGTCCGGGGGATCTCGCTGGTCATCCCTTGCTTCTTCATCGTCATCTGCGCCCTCATCAACCTCATCACCATGCAGCGCTTAATGAAAGACGAACGGAGCGAGATCGGCTGCTACGCCTCCTTAGGCTTCAATAAGACCTCGATTGCCGGCAAGTTCCTTTTCTTCGCCTTCTTCTCGGCCGCGACGGGGTGTCTAGCGGGCTTTTTGGCCGGGACGCCGTTATTGCCATTGCTTTTATTCTCCGCCTACGAAACCGTCTTCACGATGGGCCCGTTCTATCTTTCCTTCTTCACCTTGACCGGGACTCTTATCGCCATCGGGGTGGTGGTCGTCTCCTTATTGGTCACGACCTATATCGCCTTAACCTATTTAAGGGAAGTGCCGGCCGAGCTATTGAAGGAAAAGGCCCCGAAGCCGGGGAAGAAGATTTGGCTCGAACGGATCAAGCCGTTATGGAAACGGATCTCCTTCTCCTGGAAGAGCAGCTTAAGGAATATCTTCCGACAAAAGAAGAACCTAATCCTCACCACCTTATCGGTCATCGGGGGAACGGTTATCGTCATGTTGGGCTTTGCCCTTAATGACGCCTCCTCGGCCATGACCGATGATCCTTTATTCGGCCGGGTCGCCTCCTCGATGGGCAGCATCAGTGCCGTCATCATCCTTTTAGCCATCGCCTTGGCCGTTACGGTCATTTATTCCTTGGCCAATATGAACATCGAGGACCGAAAACGGGAGATCGCGACCTTAAAGGTCTTGGGCTACCATAACGTCGAATGCTCGCTTTATACCTTCCGCGAGATCATCTTCATCGTTATCCTCGCTTCGATTTTAGGCGTCGGGGTCGGAACCGGGGTCGTCTATTGGGCCTTCGATTTTCTCCAGTTTGGGGAGCTTAGCGACGTCCAATGGTATTCCTATTTAGCCTCCCCAATCCTAATCATCATCTCGACGGTCTTGGTCAATTTGATCCTCTCGCCCCATATCGCCCATATCGATATGAATTCTTCGCTTAAGCAGCTCGACTGAAAAAGCCTCGATTGAGGCTTCTTAGTAGATGACGATTCCGCCTTCGCGGTGGCTTTTGGCTTGCAGCAATGCCGAGTCAGCCCGTTGGAAGGCCAATTCACCGGCCTCCCCGGGGGTGGCGCAGTAGAGGCCGACCGAGAGACTTAGGTTATGTTTGCGGAGGTTATCGTTAGCCATCTCCAAGCGATGGAGGGTCTCTTCTTTATTGAGCCGGGTGATGATGGCGAACTCGTCCCCGCCCCAACGATAGGCGTATTGGAAGTAACGACGAAGCGTATCGGCGACGATGCGAAGGGCCTCGTCCCCATACCCGTGGCCTTTGAGGTCATTGACCATCTTGAAGTGGTCGACGTCGCAGACGGCGAAGACATAGGCGGTCTTTAACCTCGCGACATAGGCGATCTGCTTATCGAGGTTCCGCCGGTTGCCGAGGTTGGTCAACTCGTCAATCAAGGATTCCTTCCGTAACTTGTTATATCCAAGGTAATGGGCCTTGCTATAGGCAAAGGAGGCGTAGCAGGCGACGCACATGACGCCGGTGAAGACCATGGCCCCGATGTAATTGACCCAGGAGAAGTTGACCTCGGGAATGGAACTCAGGGCGAAGCATAAGGCGATGCAGCCGCCGATCTGCAAAGTGAAGCTGGTGGTCGGGTGCATCAAGATTATCAAGGGGACGGCGGCCGCCACGACGAAATAGGATAAGGGTTTGGCGTCATTGTGGGCCGCCTCCAAATAGGCCGAGAGGACGGCGAAGATCATCATGTAGACGGCGAAGAAGACGAAGAAGGTTGAATAGGTCGCCTCCTTCCAGAAACCTTTGTCCTTCTTTTCGGTGAAATAGATAAGTAGGATGGCCGCGAGCGACATCAAGGTCAGCACTGCGTAGATGGCGATATAGGTGATGGCGGCCGGTTTCGACACCGGATAAGTGAAGAAGCCACAGTAGAAGCCTTCGAATAAACCGAGGGCGAAGAGGAACACGCAGAGGATGAAGATCAGCTTTCTTCGTTCAATCAGAGCCGAGCCGATGATTCGGATATGGGTATAGAAGCGGTTGTTCATGCTTGGGTGGCCTCCTCTTCGAAGCCCCGCCCGTTGAAGAGCCCTTTGCCGGCTTTCTTCGATTCATAGAGCCGCCGGTCGACTTCGGCGAAGCAATAGTCGCGGGAATCACCCGGCTTGGCGGAATATAAGCCAAAAGAGGCGGTGACGCCTAAATTCTCTAACTCCTTTTTTATTTCCTTCAACCCCCGTTTAAGTTCGGACTCGGGGGCGGTGGTCAAGACGACGAACTCGTCCCCGCCATAACGGTAGCAGTGTTCGAAGTGGTGGGCTAAAGCATTGGCCGAACCGACGATCACATCGTCGCCTCTTGAATGGCCTTCCCGGTCGTTGATTTCCTTTAAGCCATCGAGGTCGGCCATCAAGATGGTGAAGGGCTCCCCTTTCTGCAGGAACGCGTTGACGTCGATTTCCAACCGTTTGCGATTGGGGATGAGGGTCAATTCGTCGGTATAGGCGAGGTTGGCCATTTTCTTCTCCGACCGGTGGCCGTACATGATCCCGGTGTAGCGGACCCCGACGGCGACGACCATGACGATGGCATAGAGGATGAAGTTGGCGTAATCATGCTCGTTCATGGTCAAGCCGGTGAAGTGGCATAAAAGCAATAAGACGGTCGTCCCGACTACCTCCAATCCGGCGATTAAGAATGGATCGGGGACGAAGAAGAAGGCCAAGATGGTCATGAAGGTGAAGTAGGAGACCGGCATGACGCCCGAGGCGAGTTCAGCATAGGCCAAGGCGACCGAGAGGATGGCCAAGAGGATGGTGAAAGCGATGAAATAGTAATGGAAAACGGTCATTCGACGCCGAAAACGCACTTTATGCTGCAAAAGGTGCAAAGTGGCGGCGGTGAAGAAGCCCAGGAACGCCAACAAATATAGAAGGGTGGTCCGCTCGATGTGGTACCAGCCATTGTGGGGTTCGAGCAGGAAGTGATAGATCAAAATGATGGTCCCGTAGATTAGACAAAAAGCCCCTAAGCCGTAATTGAGGATTAGGATGGCAATGCGGTTTTTGTTAATGTGCTCGGCTAGCAACGAATGGTCTATTGCTAGGAGACGTTTCCGGCTTTCCATGGCAAATAAACTATTGGTTTCCCTCGGGTGTGAGGGTCGTGAAAATAACATAGAAAAAATCGTTTTTTCCGTCAAGAGTTATGCCTTTTGAAGTAGGAAATTTCGTCATAAATTTCCTAATTTCTACTTTTTTATTGACAACTAAGCAACCGGCACTTTTCGGGAATAACGAGATAAAGAGGTATTTTTACTCAACTTAAAAAGGGGCTTTTTTTTTTTTTTTTTCGGACGGTTGACTTAACTCCAACTCAAATTCATTGACTTTCCTCATTTTATGAGTGTATCCAATGTAAATTGTTTGTAAAATATTTGACTGACGGGCGTTTTCCTGCTCTTAGAGAACTTTATCTTTGATAAAAACTTTCATTTGATATTCCCTCTTCCAATCCTATAATGCCGACATGGAAGAGAATTCCGGCGTCAGGATGGACAAAAAGGCGGTCTTATCGCTAGCCTATCATTTTGGCGTCACCGTGAAGTTGATCGAGGATGAATACTATCCCCTTTGTCAGGGGAAAGAGCCCCCATCCCGGGGATTTGGCGAGATCTTCTCCTTGCTGTATTTATTGCTCCCCCATATCCGCCGGGACCAGTCCTTATTGGATTATCTCCCCTCTTTAGCCTTAGGTGCCTATGACACCGGGCGGCTTGAATCCGATGGCTATGTTTACCGCTTCCCAAGCGAACTGTCCCCGTTGGGGATGATGGCCTCCCTTTATATCGCCCTATATTGGGGCTTAGAGCATCATGATGAATCCTTTTCCCATCTAAACTATATCTTCTCTTTGGCTTACGAGCTTGAACGCTCCGCCGAGGCTGGCTTCGCCTTAAAAGAAGACGAAGAGGGGTACGTTGAGAAGACCAAATTGGCCCTAACGTCGACCGAAGGGGACCGGGGTCAACTATTTTCTTCAATCGATAAACAAATTGCTTCCTTAAGGAAGAGTCGGGCTTAAAGCATATTTTTTAGCACTCACCACTTGCGAGTGCTAATTTTTCCGTTATAGTTTATCCGGAAAAGGAGGCAAACCGAATATGAATATGCAAGAAACCGGTCCGGTCGATTACGCCAACGACCCCCACGTCTTGGAGAAATTCGGCCGCAATGTCTGCGATGCCGTCCGGGAAGGCAAACTCGACCCCGTCATCGGGCGGGATGAGGAAATCCGCAAAGTCATTCAGGTCTTAGCCCGGAAGACCAAAAACAACGTCGTCTTATTAGGCGAGCCGGGCGTTGGCAAAACCGCCATCGTCGAAGGCTTAGCCGAACGGATCGTCAAAAACGACGTCCCGGCCTCGCTTACAGGCAAGGAAGTCTATGAGCTCGACATGGGGGCCCTGGTCGCCGGGGCCAAATACCGGGGCGAATTTGAGGAACGCTTGAAGGCGGTCCTTAACAAAATCAAGGAAACCAATGGCAAGACCATCCTCTTCATCGATGAGATCCATCTGATCGTTGGGGCCGGGAAAGCCGATGGGGCCCTTGACGCCTCGAATATGCTTAAGCCGATGCTGGCTAGAGGCGAGATCAGCTGCATCGGGGCCACCACTTTAAATGAGTACCGCGAATACATCGAGAAGGATAGGGCTTTGGAACGGCGATTCCAGCCGGTCATGGTTGGCGAGCCAAGCGTGGCCGACACCATCTCGATCCTCCGAGGATTAAAAGAAAGATTCGAATCCTATCATGGCGTTCGGATCACCGATGGGGCGTTAGTGAGCGCCGCCACCCTCTCCAACCGTTACATCACCAACCGCTTCCTCCCCGATAAGGCCATCGACTTGCTCGATGAGGCCTGCGCTTCCATCAAGGTCGAGATCGAATCAATGCCGACCGAGTTAGACGAAAGCAACCGGAAGATCCGGCAACTGGAGATCGAACGGGTGGCCCTCGCCAAGGAAAAGGACGAATCGAGCCAGAAACGGCTCTCCGCCCTCGAGGAGGAATTAAGCAAGGAGAAAGCCAACTTCGACTCATTAAAGGCCGAATGGGACAAGGAGAAAGCCTCGGTCAACGAAGCCAAGGAGCTGAAGAAGCAACTCGAGAAATACAAGTTTGATCTTTCCAATAAGTTCACTTCCGGGGATTACCAGGAAGCCAGCCGTCTCCAATACCAGGTCATTCCTTCGCTTGAGCAAAAACTCAACGCCGTCTTGAAGGAGAACTCCGGCGCCGACCGTTTAGTGAATGAAGTGGTTGACGAACAGGAGATCGCCAACATCGTCTCGCGGATGACCGGGATTCCGGTCTCGCGGATCGCCAAAGGCGACCGGGAGAAGGTGCTCGAACTCAAGTCGACCTTGGAAAAACGGGTCATCGGGCAAGAGGAAGCCATCACCTTAGTAAGTAACGCTATCCTCCGGCAACGGGCGGGGATCAAAAACCCCAACCGGCCGATCGGCTCCTTCCTCTTCCTCGGTCCGACGGGGGTCGGCAAGACCGAGGTCAGCAAAGCCTTGGCCGAAGCCCTCTTCGACAACGAGAACAACATCATCCGGATCGATATGTCCGAGTATATGGAAAAGTACTCGGTCTCGCGTCTAATCGGCGCCCCGCCGGGATATGTCGGCTATGAAGAAGGGGGCCAGCTCACCGAGAAAGTGCGGCGGAATCCTTATTCCATCGTTCTCTTCGATGAGATAGAGAAGGCCAACCCCGAGGTGTTCAACCTATTGCTGCAAGTGCTTGATGAAGGCCGGCTCACCGATAGCCAAGGCCGACTGGTCGACTTCAAGAACACCGTCATCATCATGACCAGCAACCTTGGTTCGGAATACTTGCTTAAAGGCGATAAGGAGGCGGTAAAGCAATTATTGGCCCATACCTTCAAGCCCGAGTTCCTCAACCGGATTGATGAGATCGTCTACTTCAATCCGTTGTCGAAGGATACTCAGCTGCTTATCGTCGAGAAGATGCTTAAAGAGCTGCAGGCCCGATTAACCGAGCAATATTACTCGGTCAGCTTCACCCCGGCCCTCGAGCATTACGTCCTCGATTCGGCGTATTCCGGCGAATTCGGGGCTCGGCCCTTGAAGCGGTTCATCCAGGACCAAGTCGAAACGGCTTTGGCCACCGCGATTATCGACGGGACCCTCTCCACCAAGGAGAAATACCTCGTCGATTACGACGGGAAAGCCATCGTCATCAAGAAGGCCTAACCTTCTTTGGCCAAGGGAACAATCCCTTGGCTTTTCTTTTTGCCTCAATATCCTATTCGGTCAATTTATCCTGGGTGGTACAATACAGTCATGGTTACCAACTCCCTGCTAGCTTCGGCTCGCCGTTCCCGTCCGCGCATCTATATCCCGATTTTAGGAATCGTCTTCTTACTAGTCCTTCTCGCTGGCTTCCTGACCAAGTATATGGTCGGGAAAGTCGCCTTCCTCGATAACCTTTTGCTTAAGATCGATTTCACCGTCCCCTATCTTGATGTCCATCTTTATGGGCCGGAGCTGATGAATGATTACCTCTGGGTCCTCTTCTGCTTGCCCGGGACGATCCTTATCTTCATCTTGACCACCATCATGGCCCATCGGAAGAAGGCCTTTTCCTTTTTGGCCGGCCTCGAGTCTTTGTCTTCTTTCGTCGTCATTTTGGCGATGCTGATCATCGTCTTGCTTCCGAAGTACTTCAAAGACCAATACATGCAGATCGTCTTGCAGGTTTATAAATACGGGAAATACGCCTTCGTCGGCATTCATGGCTTAGCCTGCGTCTTCGCTTTCTTCGATCCCTGGCTCATCGCCCCGAAGTATCGGGAGATATACAAACTCCGGAGAGTTCGGCTCATGCGGAGCAAACAGTACCGCAAGGACAAGAAAACCTTTAAGAAACTGTTCGCCAAACGGAAATACCCCGAGCTCTGCGAATTCCTTTATGAGCCTTATATCGCTCCCGAATCGAATTTGAAATTGACCCCCTCGGCCATTGAATACCTGGTCTATTCCGGGGCCGAAACCCGGAAGGGCCTCGAGGCCATCCGGTTGACCCAGATGGCCCGAAGCGGGCAAACGATGGGGATGAAGATCGAGGTGGCAGCCAATAAGGCCGAGCTGAAACGGCTCTCTGGCGACCAATATTACGTCGACCCGAAAACCGTTCCGCCTTTCCTATCCCAATACGGGAAGAAAGGACCAGCCGAGATCAGCCCCAATACCCCGAGCAAGAAACAGCTTAAGCAAATGAAGAAGGCCGAGAAAAAGGCCGAGAAAGAAAGACGGAAAGTTAGCCATAGAGCCTATAAGGCGGCTAAGAAGCAAGGGAAGGTTTACTGAGTCATTTCGCCCAATAATCTTTTTGTTGCCTAAAGCGGACTCCATGTTTTAATAAAGGTCAAAACGAGGAGATTTTATGAAAAAGACCCCGCTTCTGACGTTATTAGGGCTAACTCTAGTCGCCTGCGGCCCGGCCGAATCGACTTCCAGCTCAACTCCAACCCCATCGCCCAGTACCCCGCCTTCGACCCCGACCTCGACCCCAATCCCAATCGATATCGCCAAGGCCATCGCCCCTTTGACCGAGCCCAGCATCGCTTTCCAAGCGGAACTGGATTTCCAAACTTATTATTCGATGTCCGGGGAGCCGCATGCTTCGATACCGACTTCGATTGAATCGGCCTTGACCCCGACGATGTATTACTTTGCCGAGTTCGACGAGGATGGCTATTACCAATACGTCGAGGATTACGCGAGCGAAGAGGGCTATGCCTGCCAGCATGCCCTCTATCCGGACAACACCATCGGCGAATTGCTCTACCTTGATGAGAATAATCAGTACATCCCCTTCGACGAATACCATGTCAACCCCTTCCTTGGCGTCGAGGCGACCGCCTTCACTCAACAGGGTGAGGACTTGGTTTTGGACCTTGAAGCGATTGGGGAAGCCAAGGCGGTGGCAATCCTTTATGCCTTGACCGGTTACGAGGATTACCCCTTTGATGAACTCCGCTTCACCCTTGGGGATGACGGGGTCATCGATGGCGGGTCGTTTACCGGCTATGAGGAGATGGTAAGCCTAACCTCCGGCGGGTTAACGACCATAGTCGACGTAAAGATCAATTACGAATTCCGGTTAGTCGAACAAGAAGATTTGGATTTTGCGCCGATTTCGCCATTCGAGAGCAAACCGGAGGATGCGGCTTTGCAAGATCTATTCGATTCGCTTCGGGATGGCAACTACACCCTTGAGGTGACGAGGATCGGCGGTTCCGGCGGCAGCGCCGCTCGGGCGAGTTTCACCGACTATTACACCGAGGACCTGATCCTCCATACCCAGATTAATAACGAGAATAAACGGGTCGGCAATGGCTATTATCTCAACTCTGACCAGGGTTTGGTTGAGGCGGTTAATCTGCTCGATGGCCAAATCCAAGGGACCGGGATTTTCCAAAACGAGGACGTCGCGATAAGCGACTTCGTCTCCTCCTTCGCCTTCTCGCCTGCCGTCTTCGATTATATCGACGGCAAATACGTCTTGAAGAACGGCTATGGGTTTGAACGGTACCTGCAGTCGACCTCGCCCGACCAAACGTGGAACTATATGGGCTACCTCGCCTTCGCCGAGCCGGGCTATACCATTGAACTGACTGAAGATGGGGCGAACTTCGCTTATGACTACAGTTATACCGACACCACCGGGACGGCGGTCTCTGGGCGAATCGAGCTATCGGTTTCCGACATCGGGACGACCGTCCTAGATTACCCCTATATCCCTTATGTTCCTAATCCCTATGATTCCTGGGATGACTTAGGGGATGAGCAAATCGCCATCATGAAGAAATACCTCGGGGATGATTACCTCGATCTTCTTCCCTACATCGATATTAAGTTGACCGGCGCGAGCACCTTGCCTAAGTGGGTCGATGCGGCGGCCGGTTATGCCAATATCGCCCTCATCTATTCCAATGAAGAGACTTTACATGCCGCTTATGATCAGTTCCTCGCCGATTTGACCGAATTGGGCTATGAGGAAACCGGGCTGGTGACCGATGACTTCACCCGTTACGCCTTAAGCCTCAACGGGGTTGAGTACAGCCTTGGGATCAAGGTGGTGAAGAACAACCTAGATCAAAAAGATCGTTATCTCTATATTCGGCTCTATCCCCAGGAAGCGGTCGAGGCCCCTTCTTTGACTGAGTGGCTTTCCGCCAACTTCACCTCCTCCGTCAACGCGGTCATGACCAATACCAAGCAGACGACCTATTACCATCTCCTCGATGGCGGGAAAGGGGAGTTTTACCAAGATGGCGATCTGCGGACCGCGGTGACTCATTACACCGATGGGGCCTATTGGAAGCAGGGGGACGCTATCTTGGTCTACGATGAGGCCTTACAGGCGGTCGACGTCTATTTCGAAACCTCGACCGGGGAACTTAGTTACCAAAACCACGTCACCGGCGTCGCCTCGTTAGAGGAATACGCCGTTCCGCGCGGCTATTTCCCACCCAACCTATTGCTTTCCTTCCTCGATTACATCGAAGCGGACGAGAATGGGGGATATAAGGTCAACGCCGCGGTCGAATCGACGGCCGTCACCCAATTGGCCGCCGGGGCGTTCGGGGATAATGTGACTGGCCGGACCTTAAGCGGACTCTCGATCGATTTTGATGGTGAGTCTTTGACCTTGAGCTTTACCGTTGGCCGGGTGGCGGGCAATTATTACGTCGAGGACGAATATGCCATCCTTATTGATCAGGTTGGGGAAGCGAGCATTGATTTGACGGGGCTCCCGCCGATGAGCCTTGCCACTTACTTCGCGACTTTCTTCGCTTCTTCCGATAACTCAATCGGGGCCTATACCAAGACGGTTGCGACCTACGCTTTGGCTGATGGAACGAAAGGTGAATTGCAAAGTTCGACCGTCACCGCCTTCAAAGCTGAGATCGACGATACTCGGGTTCAGACCACCGATAATGACGGCGGAAAGATGCTCTTTGCCGAGGAAATCGGGACTTTATCGATCTATGACGAGCTCAGCAGCGGCGGCTATGGCGACCCGTTGACCACTTATCAAGGGATAGGCATCGCCGATTACCTTGCTTCCAATTCCAGCATCACCGGCGTCCTGTTCCCCTCGACTATAAGCCAGTTTGGCAACTACTTAACCCCGGTCGTGGGCATGACCGAGACTTATGACGTCGTGGCGGCCGCCCGCTCGACGGTGGCAGCCGCTTTATTGTCCGTCACTTGGCGCGACAGCTTACCAAGCGGGGCCGAGATCAGCGAGATACGGTTAACGCTGAACAACGCCAATGAACTGAGCATCGTTTTGAAGCTTAGCGAGGAAATCGATAGCTCGACTCTCCGGGAAAGCACCTATACCTTCCTTATTTCCTCCCCGGGCGCGGTCGACTTAAGCGGCATCGCGGTCGGAAGTTAATTTCAAAGCTGCGAGTTTGACTAGTTAATGCCGAGTTAGTTTCAAAGTCCCTTAACCTTGCTCTGGTTTTTGGTATCATTAGGCCATGGCTATTGGATTAAGACGTAACACGGTTTTGCTTGAGCCCCATTCCGAGGAATGGGCTGGATTGGCTTTGCTATTGGCTTATCATTTTAAGCAGGCAGTGGGGGATTTGCCCTGTAACATCAAACATATCGGGAGCACCGCCCTCCCGATCAAGGCTAAGCCCATCGTCGATTTGCTAGTCGGGGTCAAGGATTATGAGGCCTTGTTTCAATATAACGAGGACTTGGCGAAGAAAGACTTTGTCTTCCGCGGCTCGGATCAGCCTAATCAATACCTCTACGTGGTTTATGATGAAAAAGATCCCGAAGTCGTCATCGCCCATGTCCACGTCGTCAAGCTCTTTGGGGGCCCGTATCGGCGTTACCTCGCCTTCCGGGATTATTTGCTTAACCATCCGGCGGCCGCCAAGCGTTATGAGCAACTAAAAGAACAGCTGGCTAGCCAATACCCGGATGACCGAGAAGCTTATACAGCCGGGAAAAAGGCTTTCATCGTCGAGATATTGAAGTTAGCCAAAGTCTAAAGAAAAAGGAGGCCGCGCCTCCGTTTTCTTTATTCGTTCAATAAGGCTTTGAGCTTATCGACTAGTTCCTGCATCCGTTTGACGACGGCTAAGAACGCTTCTTTACTCGTTAAGTCGACGCCGGCTTTCTTAACCTGCTCGACTGGGAAATCGGAGCCGCCGCTTCGGAGGAGGTTGAGGTAGTTATCGAAGGCCCCCGGGACCTTATCCTTCACTTTCTCATATAGAAGCATCGAGGAGGTGAAGCTAGTCGCGTATTGATAGACGTAGAAGGGGGTATAGAAGAGGTGGGGGATATAAGCCCAGACCAAGGGCTTATATTTCTCCTCTTCGATATCGATCCCATAGTATTGGCTATAGAGTTCCTTCATTTTGGCGTTGAGGACCGAGTAATTGATCGGCTCGCCTTTCTCGGCTAGCCGAGCGATATTGCGTTCGAAATGGCCAAATAGGGTCTGCCGGTAGAAAGTCGAGCAGATCTCATCGATCGATTTCTGCAGCAAGAAGATCTTATCCTCTTTGTTTAAATCGCCTTTTTCCAACAGGTAATCAAGGAGGTTATGCTCATTGAAGGTCGAGGCGATCTCAGCCACGAAGATGGTGTAGTCTTGGGTTGACAAGGGCTGACTCTCTTCCGAATAGAGGGTATGGATCGAATGGCCCGATTCGTGGGCTAAGGTGAAGACGTCGTTTAATTCCCCGACGAAGTTGAGGAGGATATAGGGATGGAAGTCATAGCCCCCATTCGAATAGGCCCCGGTCCTTTTGCCTTCAGAAGGATAGACATCGACGAAGCCAGGCTTTAGGACCTCATGGGCTTTTGCCTGGAAGTCGGCGGGGAAGTTCTTGATCGAATCGAAGAAGAGGTCTTTGGCTTCCTCATAGGTGTATTTCTTGCTCGATTTGGCTAACGGGAGGAAACGGTCATAGCTCCGGTGCTTGGCTAAGCCTAAGGCTTTCCGCCTAATCTCATAGTATTCCTTCAACGGGGCGGAATGGGTCGAGGCGACCTCAATCAGCGATTCGAACACCGCCTCCGGAATGGCGTCGCCATGGAGGTGGGTATCGAGGATTGATTTATAGCCCCGGGTTTTCATCGTCGCCAATTGGCTCTGCAGTCCAAGGTTATACATCTCGGCGTAGGTGGTCTTCCGCTCATCGTAATACTTATAGAGGGCCTCGAAGATGAGCTGGCGGTCATCCGGTGTCTTGACCTCTTTGATAAGGCTCGACCAATTGGCCATGGTGACGGTGACTTGGCTCCCATCGGTTAAGGTTGCTTCGGCCGGTTTCCGATCGGCGACCGTTAAGGCCGAATATAAAGTCCCTTGTTCCCCTTGAAGCGGGTTATAGGCGCTTAATAAGCTCTCCTTATCCCCGGATAAGACGTGGTCTTTCTTTAAGAACAGTTTTTTGAAGAAGAAACGATAGGGTTCGTATTTGGGGTTTTCGGAAAGGAAGCGCTCGATTTTCTCTTGCCCAAGGGAAAGCATCTCCGGGGCGTCGAAGGCGGTGGCCTCTCCTAAAAGGTTGACCGCATATTCGACTTTGAAGAGGCGCTCGCTCCGCTTGACGTCCTTTTTGTCGAGGTCGCTATCCATCGCGGCGTAGAAATAGATTTTGGCGAACAGCTTATTAGCCTCCTCGCTTAAATCGAGGTATTCGCCGAGCTTCTCGCCAAGTTTTCCTTGGTAGGCTTGGAGTTTGGCGGGATAGCCTTTGAACTCCTCGAGGGCGGATTCAAACGCCTCTTCGCTATCGAAGAAGTAGGTCAAATCCCAGCTGGTGTTTTTCTTTTCCATTTGTTTATTCATTTCCTTTCATAACCATAATGTGTTGAACAGCATCGAGTCGAGGCGGCGGAGGAAGGGGTTATTGAGGTGGGCTTCCCTTTCCCAGAAGAGGGCCCGCCAATAAGCTTGCTCGGGGTTCGGTTTCTTGGAGTCATATAGAGACGCCTGCTCGATGATTTTCCGCCCCATCTCCTCAATGCCATATTCCTTATACGGATCGAGACCGAATAAGGATGCCACCCGTTCGAGGTTTAGCAAGAAGAAAGCGACCTCGTCACGGGTTTTGATGCGTTTGGTTCCGGTTAAAAGTTTCTTCAGCGCTTTATTGACGAAATTTGCCCCAAACTTCAGCCCTTCTTTGACATGCTTTAACGCCAATGTCTCCAAAGCCTTATTGGGCCGGAAGCAATACTTCTCACCCTTATCTAACCCAAGGGCCACCTTGGCATCGAGATAGCCGAGTTTGATGTTCTTATCGATCGATTCCCGGTTGAAGGAGAGGAAACTCCCTTGATCGCGCGAGGGCGAGATCATGATGACGTTTGGCAGGGCGAAATATTCTTTTTTCTGCGGTGGGGGGAAGCATTGGAGCTCGACCCCGATGACCTTATCGGCCCCGAGTTCAAAACAATAATCGATTGGGACCTCGTTTTTCCATCCTCCGTCGACATAGGACTTCTTTCCGATTTTGCAGACGGGGAAGGCGGGGAAGCAGGAGCAGGAAGCCAAAAGATAATCCTTAACTTCCTCGGGCTTAAGGTCATTAAGAAGATAACGTTCCTCATTAAAGCCAGGATAAGTGCAGGTCACGATCCCCATCTTCACCTTTAGATTAGGGACATCGATCCCTTCGAGGTTATCCTCAATCATCTTCTTCAAAGGGGTCACGTCGGCGCCGATATGGTTTTTGAGGTAGGAACGGAGGAACTTTTGAAACTTCGAGTCCTTCTTAAGGGAGAAGGTTTGGGTAATAGGCAAAGCGAAATCGAACCCATCGACGATGACGTCATCGATGGTGACCGATTCCCAGACTTTCTTCATCCGGTCCATCCTAGCGCCGGCTAGTAACGTCCCATTCAAGGCCCCGATCGAGGTGCCGGTGATGACGTCGAAATGGTAACCGGCTTCGAGCAAGGCCTGAATCGCCCCGTATTCATATCCTCCGAGGCTTCCGCCTCCGCTTAAGGCCAATCCCCATTTCATACCCCCGAATTATCGCATAAGCTGGACGGTTGTAAACGAGGAATCGTTTGGTTTTGTTCCTTCTTATGGACTATCTTATATGGGTATGGAACATAAGCTCGTCGCCCTGAATACCTATAAACTCATCGAACCCGGGCCCGCTGGACGGGTCAATATGTATTTGCTCCTAGGCAAGGAGAAAGCCCTGCTTATCGATTCGGGGTACGGGAAGGCCGACCTAAGGAAAACGGTCGAGTCGATAACCGACTTGCCAGTCATTCTCTATAACACCCATGGCCATCTGGACCATGCCTTGGGTTCATTTGCTTTTGATGCTTATTTACGGAAAGAGGATGAAGGGATCTATCTATCGGCCACCGAACCCCAATACGGCATCCCTCGGGCGAAGATGAAGCAACTTCCTTTAGGCGAATTGGACTTAGGGGGACGGAAGGTCTTAGTCCTCTTAACCCCTGGCCATACGAAAGGATCGATCTGCGTCCTTGATCCAGTTACCAAGATGGCGTTTGTCGGCGACACCATTAACCCGGGCGAAGTCTGGCTTGGGCTAAGCGAATCGACGGGGGTAAGAGAATACCTTCAATCCTTATTAACTCTGCAAAAGGAGTGCGAAAACTTTGGAATCACCAGTTTGCAATCGGGCCATTCGGCGAAACCGATGAATATGAATAAGCTCGCAAATCTGATTCATTTATCTCGAAACATCCTTTTGGGCAAGACTAGGGGGCAAGAAGTCCACGAAGGGCTGTGCCAAGGGTATCGGGCGAGATATAAATACAATTGCCTTATCTACCGGGAACTATGAAGCTCGATCTTTCCTCTTTGACCACTGACCCTTCCCCGTTAGTCAAACGGTCGGAGGAGGTTTATAAATCCGGCAAGGTATTTAGCCTCCGTCAAGACGGGAATACTTTTCATGCCCGGGTGGAAGGAAAAAGCAAAGCCAGTTACCCGGTCAGCATCCATATCG
Organism: uncultured bacterium; assembly: GCA_949297805.1. Taxonomy (GTDB): domain Bacteria; phylum Bacillota_I; class Bacilli_A; order RFN20; family CAG-826; genus Alloenteromonas. Next base: position 11,192 of record CASFTG010000005.1, on the reverse strand, counting down.
ATAGCAACGGAAGGATGGATAGTTATGCTTGCGATTGCGAAGCCTCCCGTCGTTATCCCGGCCCTTGCAAACATGTGGTGGCGACCCTATTCGCCATCAAAGAAAAAATCGCCGAGCCCGAGGGGTCCGACGATGATTCCGGGTTCTATAGCGACATCGATTATTCCGATTTGTTTTAATCGCGCCGCTTCTTGAGGTTCCGCCACAAGATCATGATGATCTCAATCGGGACCCCGGCCACCATCAATAACCATAAATCATCCCGTTGAGTGCCGAGGGGTATGACGATTAATAGGGCCCATAAGGCACAGGAAGCGAGGATCAAAGTCCCTAACGAATTATGGTAGAAAAGATGGGTTTCGGCCGCCATTAGGAAGAGGCCGATCGGGATCATCCAAAGGAACACCGGCCATAACCCGTTTTTGTCGATGCTTTCGTCGGTGAAGAAATAACGGGAGAAGAAGACGGCGATGGCGATGAGGATCAAGACGGCTAAGGTCATCGCCATGATGGTCGGGCGGTTGACGTCTTTGGGTTGGACCGAGGCGGTCTTCTTGACTTCCTCTTCTTGGTGCTCGCTGACTAAGAAATCGAGGGTCACCCCGTAGAATGAGGCGAAGTCCAAAAGGATGTCGACGCTCGGGAGGGCATAGCCCAACTCCCATTTGGAAATCGATTTGTCGGAGTAATTGATCTGTCGGGCGAGATCCTGCTGGGTCATCCCTTTGGCTTTTCGAAGGGTTTGGAGGTTTTTGCCCACGACGGCGGGAAGGTTTTCCATAGCCGATATTTTGTCCCTTTTGCTTGACTCAATCAATAACTATAACTCGGGTCGACGAGTTCAGCTGCTGAGTTGAAGGCGGCTGAATATTGTTTGCTGTCCTTATTGTAGAACCGGTCGCGGTAGAAGGACTCAATGCTGGCGTTGGTGGTTGTGATATTTTTACCCGAGACCCCAGTCACCAGCCCATTGACGATGTAATCGGAGGCGAAGACGTCTTGGTAGACCCCGTTGGCGATGTTGGTCAAAGAGCCACTGAAGCTGACGCTTACGTCGAGGAGGGAGGCGACGCTTACGGAAAGCGAGCCGGCGAAGGAGGACAGGGTCTTTTCCCCGTTATTGAGGGTTGAGGAACCAATAGTTAGGGGTAGGTCAGATAACTGGGCGACATCGCTATTTGAGCCCAACATCTGCATCGGGATGGCGGCTAAGCCGAGGTTGAAAGTCCAGCTGGGGTTGCCGGCGGAATCAAGCGAAGAACTGAAGTCTTTGAGCAGATCCTCACCATGGATGGCTTTGGTGGTATCGATTTTGATGCCATCGATGATGTCTTTGACTAAATCCCTATATCCTAAGGTCGTCTGAAGGATATGGCCTAGGAGGTTGGCGTTGAAGTTCTCGCCCTTGATTTTGGCGGTCCGGGCGGTGACGCTGCTGCTAATCCAAAAGGATTCAACATCATATTGTTCAACATAGGCCCAGCCATCGGGATTTGCCGTATCGTTGCCATTGATGTAGTAATAAAGGTTTACGTAACGAGTTCCGCTGGTCCTGGTTAGATCGAATCCGATGTTCATTATGTTTTTCAATGGCTCATTCAATGAGAAGAACATCATGATCTCCGATCCTTGGAGGCGAATGAAGGCGTCGAAGTTGGTTTTGACTTCGCCATAAAGAGGCATATCGATATCCATGCTGCCGGTCAGCCGATAGGTCGAGGTATAGCCATTGTTCTCGGTGGCTCCTAAGGTCAACGACCCTTCGAAATAATCCATCAGGCTTCCTAAGGAGGAGAAATCGGTGAAGGTATAAACTGCATTTCCGAAGACATCGGCGATTTGCTGCTTAATCTCCGTTACCTCTTTTGATTCCATATTTTCGATTCGAATATAGACGTTTTGCAGGCTTTCCACGGAACCGATCGCGGTTTTAAGTTCGATTGAGGCCAAACCTGATTCAGCGTAATTCAGGGCTATTTCGATTGGCTCGCTGGTGCCAAAGGCATCGGGAGAGAAGCTGATCGAATCCCGGGCTTCGGAGAAAGAGGCGGCGATGATAAACTCGCTGGAGATGGCTTCAAGGAATTTCGAATTGGTCAATAGGTAAATAAGCCCCGAGTTCATGACCGAGGAGAAGATGTTGGTGAGCCGTTCGAAACGAGGGTCGGAGGAAGTGAGGAAGGTCTTAGCGACTTTTATCATCGAGGTGAAGGTCGCTTCCTCCATCCGCCCATTGAGCCCATCGGCATCATTGGGGTTGGTCCGAGAACCGGATTCCCCATCCGGGATCGGCTCGGTGTTCTTTGAGTCATAATGGAAGAGCAAGGAATTTTTCTTTTCCCCTTGCGAATCGACATAGCCTTGATCGGAATAGGAAAGCTGGAGGTGGTGGTTGTTCCGATACTCCGCCTTCCGGTCATAGACGGTTAAGTTGGCCATCCCCGATTGGGATTCGATATCGAATGCCGCTTGACCTTGGAAGCCAAAGCCGGTTTGCATATAGGCGAGGTCGGCTATTTCGCTTGGGACGGTCGCTTCGCTAAGTTTCCCAAAGTACCCGGTCACTTCAAACGAGCCATTTCGGGCTTTGTTAAAGGAAGCGAGCCCATCGGCTAAAGTCGGGAGGTGGGTTAAGTGGTGGTAAAGGGTAGGATCGATTGGCTCCGGGGCGACATAGTTCTCGATGGTGATGGTCCCGTCGAAGGTCAAGTTGCTGGCCCCGGCTTCCTTTAATTCAATCCGGGCTAGTTCGTTGCTTTTCCCGTCCAAGGTCAAAGCGACCTGGCCTTTTAGGCCGACTTTATCGAGGTCGAGGGTGGCGACGATCTTGTTATCTTCATTATGAAGGGAATCGACTAAGGTGATGATCTCTTCGTAACGCCCTTCTCTTAAGGAGGCGATTAAAGAGGAATTGAGGATCGGGGAGATGAAATCATTGAGCTTTAAGAAAGCGAATAAAACGTCATAGGAGGCGGCCGCTTCACCAAAGACGCCGCCTAAGGAATCGATGAGGGCGGTGATGGTCGAAAGTTCGCTGTAGGCGTTGACGACGCCGTTTAAGCTTAGATAGGCGTTATCGTCGACTAAATCGATTTGCAAGGATTGGCTATGGTTATTGCAGCTAGTCGAAGCGGCGATGCTTAAGCCTTTTAAGGTCCCGCCGCCGACATCGACCGAGGAATCGAGCTTCATGATCGCCGTCTCCTCGATCGCGGGCCTCGCAAACCCATAATCACCCCCGTCATAGGCGGCTTCGCTATGTTTGACGGTGACGCCATCTTCGCCGGTAGAGAGGTTGAACTGGGGCGCGACCGCCAGGAGGGCGATCTTTTTGAATAATTCCAAGGAATCGTTGAGTTCAGGATATTCTAAGGCGGCTGGATCGACGGCGAAGTTGGCCTTCCGATCCGCCAAGGTGGCATTCAAGGAATAACCGATGCCATCGTTAACGAAATAACTATCGGTATTGGGTAGGTTAATGGCTTCTAAAATCCCATTCCCGACTAAACCAATCGGCAGGGTCATCTCCCCTATGGGGAGTTCCCAAAGGTAATGGGCGTTGTCATCATAAGCCGGGTCGAGGCTGACGTTATTTAGCGATTCTAAGATCGCCATCGCATCGATTGGCGAGGTCTTTGATTGAGAGACCTGGTACTGATAGCCTCCATCGGTGATGGCGTTAAGAATGGTGTCGATGCAGTAATCGAGCATCCCATAATCGTAATAGATGATGCCCCCAGTCAATTCGTCTTCGACTGGGCCGTTCTCATCGGTCACGTCCATTGAAGACAAGGAGACTTTATAGGATAGTTCAACCTCGTCATAACGGGTGGGATCGGTCAATTGGACATAGAGCCAATCGTTATGAAGGTTCAAAGCTAGGTTGAGCGATTGCTCGTTATAGGTTAATGGCAAGTCGGCGGATAGCGATATCCCGTGCATCGAGAAGGAAGAAATGGCAAGATCAAGCCGCCCATCGTTGATCTTAATGACGTTATCGACGCCTCCGAGATCGATGGCTCCTTGGATATCAAGACTCAACCCTTCGGCGAGCGAGGAAAGCAATTGCTGGGGGAAAGAGGGCGCGTTTAAAGTGGGTTCATTGGTCGCGTCGGTGCTTTCTTCCGGCTGGGCCGTCGCTTTATTCTTTGGCGAATAGGAAGCGAGGAGCAGGGAAGGGAAGAGAAGCAACGGGAGGATATGGGAATAAACCCTTTTACCCATCGCTTACTCCTGACTTAGATAGTAATTGCCGGCCGGCCCATCCTTATGGGTGAACTTCTCGGTGGCGAAGGTGGAAGAAACGTCTTCACCCTTGTCGTTGATGAAGTAGGTGCGGTAGGCGTTTTCACAGAAAGCGAAGCCATCGGTATAAACCCCGTTGGCGATGTTATTGAGTTTGGCTTCTAAAGCGATCGAGCAGACGCTTAATTCGCCCTTTAAAGCTAGCCCAGCATCAAGGCTGATCCGTTCGATGGCATGGAATTTCGAATCAGCGCTTGAGACATTGACCCCATAGACGCCAAGATTCAGGTCACCTAAGAAGCTAAAGCCGGTCAGTTCGGCTAAATCCAATCCCATTTCCAGATAGGGGGCGGAATCGGCTTCCCCTAAGACGAACTTATTCAAGATGTCTTCGGGATGGATGGCCGGCAGGTCGAAGGCATTGGGTTCGCTTTCGGTGGCGACGTTATCTTGTTCAAAGAAGGACTCGTTGATACCAAGGAGGTACTTAAGCAGATACCCCGGGATATCGGATAGGAAGGTCGCCCCGTCAAGCCGGAGGGCGTCTTTGACGTTGCGGATCCGCCCATAGGTCGATTCGCGGGTCAATAAGACCTCGCCTTCGGGGTCGATTCCATCGGCATAGTAATAGAAGGCGACATCACGGGTCCCTAAGTATTCCTGGGGCCGGAAGTAATGGATGTCTTCCGGGGCGTTGATGCCTTTGATTAAGGGCATCCCCTTGATCTCGGCATAAACCATCGTCTTCGCCCCTTCTAAGCGGGCACCTAATTTGAGTTTTAAGGCATTGAGCTCATATTGGCCTAGGACGATGTCGAGGTTGGCTTCAACTTCATAGGTTGAGACCCCGAAGTTGTCCTTGGCCCCGAGGGTCAAGGTATCGAGGAAGTAGCTCGAAAGGTTGGCTAAGCCGCCGAGGTCGGTGAACTCTTCAGTGGGGATGTTAGACAGATAAGATAACGAGGAAGCCTCGGCTTTGGTGTCGAGTAGACTAATGCCGATCTTAAACCCGTTACCCTCGATCGATAAGGAGGAAAAGCCGCCTTGAGTGAAGGCGCTGCCTTCTTGCGGGGCAATCTCATAATCGATCTTAATGGTGAGCTCGCCAGTTAAGCCGAGGGCTGAACCATCGAGGATGAAGACGTGGCTATCGCCCGCGAGTGAAGCCGATTTAATGACGTGGAGGCGGAGGAGATCGAAATATTGGCCTTTGGTTAAGGAGCCGATTAAGGAAGTCGAGGTATCGGGCATCAAGGAAGCGAACAGCCGGTTGAAGCGATGCTCCATCTTGTCTAACCCCATAAGCGAATCTAATAAGGGGTTAAGGGAATCGATATTCATCTTTCCTTTTAAGGGAGTGGTGTTTTTCGGATTGCTGACATTCCCGTCTTTATAGGAGGAATAGGAGAGCCGGGCTTCGTCTAATTTATTCGCTTCATCGGAGGACAAATCCGCCAAAATGGTGTGGGTATTGCGGTTATTTTCTTCGCCGGCGGCGATTTCCATCTTCAAAGCCCCTTTGGCCTGGCTTAAGTCAAAGGCGAGGGTTCCGTTGGCGGCAACTTCCCCAGACGAGAAGGATAAACCTAAGGTCGCTTGCTTGGAGTTGGCGATGGCTTCGACTTGCTCCGCCACCCCGACTAAATGGGTGAGTTCTTGATATTGGGCTTTGGCTTCTTCATCTAAAGAGGGAGCCTGGAAGGCGGTGGTCTTCAAGGAACCATTTAAGGTAAAGGAAGCGAATTTAATCGAATTGAAGTCGATATTCAGAAGTGATTTTCCTTCGTTCCCATCGAGGGTAAGCGTTATGCCACCTTCGATGCCGATCGGTTCTAGGGTGATCTCGACCTTGATGAGGTTGTCTTCGTTCTTGATGGTTTTCAATAGATCAAGGGCTGCTTCATAATGGCCTTCGCTTAAGCCACTCGCCAAATCGCCTTGAAGGTAATTGGTGATGGCGGAGATGGCGCTTCCGGTCATGTCCATCTGCGACTCGGTGATGGCCCCGTCCTTATCGGATGCTAGGGTATCCTTGATTTTGCCGAGCAGCTCGTCGTTGGTGACTTTGCTGGTTTTGGCTTTTAAGACGTCATTAACATTTAGATAAGCCTCGCCATCGAGGATATGGGTTGAAAGGGTTTGGGCAGCTTGCTCGTCATCATTGACGATGAGGCCCAGGTTAGCTTCGGCTGAGCGGAAGACCCGTTTTTCCATGTCGACTTGGCCGTCTAAGGTCAAGGTCGCCTTCTCGTTGATCTCATCTTTCCCAACGACTAAGGTCGAGGCCTCAATCGCTTCTTCGTGATGGGTTAAGGAAGCGTTGAGTTCGAAGCCGAATTGGGGATTGGCGACCATGCCGGCTAAGCCGCGGAATAAGCCCATCGAGTCCTCAAGCCGTTTGTATTGTTCTTTCGGATAGGGCAAGGACCAGTCGATAACCCCGGCAGAGGCGACGCTGGCGGATAAATCCAAGGTCAAGCCATTGCCTAAGGAAACCGAGCCATCAGTATAAGGGAGGTCAATCCCAGTTAAGTTATAGGAAGAATCGGATTTCAAGCCGATCGGGAGAGAAAGCCCGCCTAAATCCAGGTCCCACTTAAAATAAGGGTAGCCGTCTTTGGTGGTCTCTTCCATCGCTTCCATCGAGGCGAGGATGGCGTTGACATCGAGCGAAGAAGCGGAATCGGATGAGGCCCCGCCGATGGCATCGCTGATCGAGGGGAAGGAGACGTTGATGTCGCCATCGCTAAGGATTGAAAGGATATCCTCGATTACCCAGTCGAGCTTGCCGTATTCGTATTGAAGGGTGCCGCCGGTGACGGGGTCTTGCTGGGGGTTACCTTCGCTATCCAAGATGTCATAAGCAGCGGTTGAGACTTGGTATTTGAAATCGTAAATAGACCCATCATCCAGCTTATTGGAGATGGAGAAATAGATGTTGTCATCAAGCAAAGCCAATTCCAGGCTGCGTTGCTTGGAGTTGTAATCGACCGGGGCTTCAAGCGTCAAGTCGATCCCATGGAGCGAAAGGGCCCCGATGGCAAGATTGATCTTGGCCCCATCGAACTTGAGGGTATTCTGCTCGTTTAAGGATAGGGTGGCCTGATCTAGGGTCAAGGACAAGCCATCGCTCATCGCTTGATCGATAAGCGAGTTGACCAAAAGGTCCTTATGGCTTTCCTTCCCCGGAGTAACCGGAGTCGACGGCTCGGGGGTCGAACCCTCATCGACGACGGTTTCGACTTTTTGGGGCATTAAATAATAGGTGACCCCGGTCGAGACGCCGAAGAAGGCGAGGAAGAAGAGGCCGCTTATGAGCAGCGATTTGGTTCTAGCTTGCATAGATTAGCCTCCGTTTAAGCCTCATAAGCCGAGTAATCGATCGACTCCGAGAGGGAAGGGATGGACACTTCCGCGGTGGAATAATGGGTGGTGAGGGAGCCGGTGCACTTGGATTTGATGAATCCCATGTCAGCTTGGTAACGTTCGTGGGTGGTCATGGTCAGCAGGTTGAGATCGGCATCGGTAACCACGGTCAGATGGCAATATTCGAAGACCGGATAGCTTTTAAGGCCGGAGATGGTCTTCATTTGCTTTTGATAATTGGCGATGCCCGGCATAACCCCGTCCTCAAGCTTCATCTCGATCTCGATGGTATAGCCGTTACCGTTTTCGTAGATCCCGGTTTGTTTATCCCCGGAGATGGTGGTCCCTTCGAGGATGGTCGAGGGCGAGACGATGTAAATAAGCGGATCGGAGACGGTCCGGCCCATCAACTCGGCGTAGTCTTCGTTAGTCATGGTTTCTTCCGGATGGGCGGCGTAGTTATTATCCGACCCCCAGTAGGTCTTGGTGGAGTCGCCTTCCTCATACATCCGGTTATAAATATTGACGATGCCGAGGGAGTTAGATTCCTCAAAGTACTCGGCCCCGTTTTTAATTGAGCAGGATTGGATGGTTTGCTTGGCGATGCCAGCATCGGATAAGCCGACTCCGATGGCTTTGCCATATTCCGCTTCCTCATAGAAAGAATAGGCGAGATTAACCGCCTCATCGGGAGTGAGGGCATCCTTCAAAGAGGTACCCTCTTCCTTTGCTCCGTTGTATTTGGCTAACGCGGTTTTTAAATAAGCGGCGCTGACTTGGTAGTTATCTCCATTGGCGACGTGCTGGACTAAGGGCTGCTTGAAGGCGCAAGCGCCGGCGAATCCCGCTCCGACTCCGAGGATGACGGCGAAGGCGCCGAGCATCGAGTAACGGAAGCCTTTCCGCTGGGTGAGTTTCTTTTTGGTTTTTTCGTTGTTGGTAATCATTTGCTATCCTGCCGATGGTCATTCTATAGAATGGGGCCGGGGAATCACTCTATTTCGTGGTTTCCACCTTGTAGATAGCCGTTCTCTTTTTTGGAGAAATCAGAATAGTCCTGATTAAACCTAATGAAAATCGGTATGAAAAGAATGTAAGAGAATCGAAAAACGACAGAAAACAGCCATCTGGTATTTATAACTAGATGTCGTGAGTAAGAAGAATAATCCCCTGATGGTCGGCAAAAAATCGACTAATAGACAAAAGGGATGATTTGTCTATGGATTGATTGAAAATCAACTCCATTTCCTTATCTTTTGCGTCCTCTTCCATATTGCAAAATCCACCCTTTGGTGGCGTTTTTGCGGTTTTGAAACGGGATATCCACCCATTTAAGGGCTTTTTGCCGTTATTTCACGTTGGAGTCGAGGAAGGCGAATAAGTCGTTTACTTGCTGGAATCCCCCGTAATAGACGTCGCTTATGTCGTCATCGCGGTTCGGGTTGTCGTAGAAATCGACGCCGAGGAAAGTCTTGGTTATCTCGTTGAACTTCGCTTCTAAGTCGACGTCTTGATATTGCTCGGGATAGCAAGTCGCCCCGACCCAGTAGGCGTCGCAATAGGCGATCTCGAGATTGGTGTAATAGGAGTTATACGGCATCTGGAGATAGACTTCGCCTTTTTCTACCGCCTCTATGCTTGCAAGGATCTCTTGCTTCTCGGCGCTGGCGAGATCGCCTTTTAGGATGGCTAAACTACTGGCATCGAGGAAGATCTTATCCTGGGAGTCGAGTATTAGGTCCTCAAGGTTGACATTCCCTTGATAGCCTTCTAGCCCCTTCTCGTCTAAGACGTTGACGACCCCTGTCGAGTCGAAGATTGAATATTGGGCGGTCGAGGACTCGAAGGACTTGAGCCCATAACGGGCCTGTCCGGCTAAATAGGCCCGGACCCGGTCCGTGTCGGAGATGTTCTTTTGCCGATTCTGCAAGTCGGCATAGATGCCCTCGATATAGTCCACTAGTTCTTGGGCTCGTTCTTCTTTATCTAAAGCCCTGCCAAGGGTAAGCAAAGAATCGTATAGAGTTTGGTCAAAAGCTTCGGTTTCGCCATATGATAAGGTCACGACCGGGACCCCTAAATCGTTTTGCAGGGTATCCATCCCAAGCTTATCGGTGTCATAAGCCGAGATAATCAAATCGGGATGGCAGGAAAGGATCGCCTCCTCCTCGACCAGCTGGGCTTTGGGCCCACCGGTCCCGCAGGAAGGGAGATCACTCCAATAATGCCCAAATACTTTCTGATATGGCCGGAGAGCATAAGGCGAATTAAGGTAACCAAAGGCCCCGTCATCCCCCGATTCGACCTCGATTCGTTCGACCCCACACAATTTGCCTTGGTCACCGATATAAGAATATAGACGTAAGGCCCCGGCCCCGATGCAAACGATCCGCTTTGCTTCTCCCGGCACCAAGGTCACTTCTCTTCCTAAGGCATCGGTGAGGGTTATAGCCCCTTCTTTGAAGGTCGAATTGGTCGCCGGTTGGCAGGCGGCTAACAGCAAAACACTTAATAGAAACGATGGTTTTTTCATAAGTATGGGATGAAGAGTTCCTCGTCGAGGAGTTTGATTTTCAAATCCACTCCGTAGGCTAACTTCAATTGATCCTCCGTTAATTGTTCTTTGCTTGGTATATGGACTAAATGTTCATCGATTAAGAGATAGAACTCATCGGCCAGCCGATAAGCTAGCTCGATATCGTGGAGGCAAGCGAGAATCGCTTTGCCTTTACTAGCTTCTTCTTTAAGAATGCCCATCACCAGCTTGCTGGCTTTGACGTCGAGAGCCGCGGTCGGCTCATCGAGCAGCATGATCCTAGCTTCATTAACTAAGGCTCGGGCTAAGGCGACTTTCTGCTTTTCTCCGCCGGAAAGATGGCTGGCGTCTTGATAGGCCAGTTCGACTAAATCCAGCCTTTCGATGGCGTCCTCGGCTTTTTCTATGTCGCTTGGCTTATAAACATAAGGGGAATACGGCAAGCGGCCCATTAAGACGGCATCGATAACTGGATTGTTGGCGAAGGAGGGCGATTGGGGGACGTAGGCGATCTGCTTAGCCAATTCATTCCGTTTGATGTTTTGGTAATCGATCCCATCCAGGGTTATTTGTCCATTGTTAGGTTTGAGCAACCGCAGCAGCAAGCGGAGGATGGTGGTCTTGCCGGCCCCGTTATTACCGAGCAAGACGGCGATCCGTCCGGGTTCGAGCCTTAAGCTTGCCCCTTTGAGGATCGGTTTCTCTTTCTTGCCATAGGCGAAATCGATGTTGGAGAAAACTAAGCTCATCCGTTCCGCCTCCGATTAGTCAAAAGGATATATATGAAGATTGGGGCGCCGACGATGGCGGTTAAAGCCCCGACTGGCAAATTAGTCCCGCTTAGCAAGACCCGGGATAAGAGGTCGCAGATCAATAAGGCTGAGCCCCCGACTAAAGAGGAAATGGGGATGAGATAACGGTTATCGGCCCCGATGAGCCGCTTCATGACTTGGGGGATGACTAAGCCGATGAAGCCAATGATGCCAACGAAAGAAACCGAGACGGCGGTGATTAGCGAAGCCAATAAGAGCCCGATAAAGCGGAC
>CASFTG010000004.1 GCA_949297805.1 uncultured bacterium | reverse complement strand
ATCCTCCTGTGACTATTGCGTCGAGCAACGGCTTGGGATCGACTATGAATATGGATCTTAAGATCGCCGGTGCCGCCTAATACCCCATAACCATCGCCAGTGAGGCGACTTTCGGGTCGGGGAACTGCTTCATAAGTTGAGGAAACTCTGCGTCGTAAAGTTCCATCAATCGTCTTGCTTCCTGAATGGTACAGTTGTTGTCCTTCAGCAGTGATTGCTCTACTTTCTGCTTGTACTCTTGCAAACTCTTGCCCATTGTACTCATACAGCATCTGCTTGGCGTTCCGGGTCTGGCCGTCTGTCCAGCGCCCGTCCGCGTCGAATTTCGACAACAGGCATTCGTGTGCTTGGAGGGCTTCTTGGACTCGTTGCTCCAGATTATGTTCTCGGGGTTGCTGAAGAAGGTCTCCATCGCTCCCTCCCCGTTGCCCTTGACGACTTTGTAGCCAAGACTCCTCAAGTAATCTCCGAGCGTCTCGGTCGAGGAATTCGAGGAAGACTGATTGTTTTGTTTGTTGTCTGCTGCCATCGATTAATCCTCCTGCGTTCAGGGCTCGGGCAAGGTCGTTCGCGCTGGTGCCCGCCCCTTTTTCCAGCAAAAGTATAAATCGATTATCCGCATACCGCAAAAAAGAGGAGGCGCAAGCACAATCGCGATAAAAGCCGCTTAGACGGCAAACGGCTGGCGAAACTTCCAAATAATAATCCGCGACTTTCAAATTGCCATATTATCTTTAAAGTAACATAAATTTGCTTTTTGCTTCTTGAATATTCCTTTTAGTAATCATAATATTGATATGCGCGATATGGCAACATACTGCGTTCAAATATGTTTAATTCGTATGCGAATGTAAATGGTTTTAGTTATGCCCGAAAAGGAGGATAAAAGCATGAACCGTCGGAATTACCAACACATCGAGAAGATCAACTTCCTGACTGAATCGCCCGATTTGGCAGGGCTTTTCAACGGGGAAACCTATGTATATCCCAAAATCGATGGCTGCAACTGCCTGGTGCGTTACGATGAGATAAACCGCAAGTTGGTGGTCGGGGGCCGGAACCGGGACTTTGACGGAATCGACAAGACCGACCGGGGTTTATTGGCCTATGTCAAGGCGAGGGAGAAAAAGTTTCTCGCCATCTTTGAAAAGCTCGGCCCCAACGCCACCATCTATGGCGAATGGCTCGTTCCCCACACTATCAAGTACTATCGGCTCGAAGCCTGGAACGAGTATTACATCTTCGATATCCTCCTTTTCAAAGAGATCGAGAAAGAAGGGAAAAAGGAGCTGGTGGCTGACCGCTACCTCGACTACGAGGAATATTCGGCCTTGCTCGACGAGGTCAATAGGCTCGATGGTCCAGCCCTCCTCTATATCCCTTGCTTAGGCAAGATTAAGGATTGCTCGTTAGAGCAGGTCAAGCAATACGTCGAAGAGCATAAAGACTATGTCTACCTGACCAAGGAAGGGGATCTTGGCGAGGGGCTTATCTTCAAGAACTATCAATACCATAACGCCTATAACCGGGTCGTTTGGGGCAAGGTCGTCTTCGCCGACTTCCTGCAGATCAAGAAAGACCATCGGAAGATGAAAGCCAATTTGCCGAAACCGCAGGACCAGGACTTTGAGATCGAGCCCGCTCTCATCGGCAAGCACTTCAACGTCGAATTCGCCCAAAAGGAGAAATGCAAGTTCGAGGAGGCCAAGGGCCAGCCTTTCTCGATGCGTCAGTTTGGCGAACTCCTCTTTAATTCCTACCACGAATTCATCAAGGACAATATCTTCGACTTCATCAAGGAGGCCAAAGCCAAGCCCATCAACTTCAAGCTGATGCAGCGGCTTTATGCCGACGCATTGAAAAGCGCGCTCGGCTATTGAACAAGCCCGGTTAGCCAAGAGGATTTCTGGCAAAGATAAACAACTGGCGACTTATCTTCCCTCCGCTAGCCGGGATTTGTTATCTTCGCTCATTCTAAAAAGTTTGACGAGAGAAATATCAGCATGCGAAGTAATGCGAAATTCATGCGAAGTAGCATGCGAAGTTTATGCGAAGTGGCATGCGAAGCTGTAGGTTTTATCGGACTTTTTTAAATTTCGCTTCCTTTCCTTCCCTTTTGAGTTTAAAGTGGCCGAGTTTATGGAAAAAGAATTCGTCTTCCTCCTCCCCAGCCAAGCTCATATGGCTTATGAATTAATTCGGGAAAGGATGGATTGGATGGAGCGAAACCAAATCCATCAATGGGTCAAAGGCGAGTACGACAAAGCCTATCCGGAAAGCTATTTCGCCGATAAAGCCGCCGCCCATCAATTGGTCGGGATTGAGTTAGATGGGCGCTTAATCGCCACCGCCGTCATCTTAGGCAAAGACTCCCGTTGGGGCGAAACGTCCGAAAAAGCAATTTACATCCATTGCTTAGCCGGCTCCACCTCCTTCCCCGGGGCCGGCCGATGCTTGATCGAAAGAATTGAGGGCTACGCCAAAAAGCAAGGCTACGAATATGCCCGCCTCGACTCGATAAGGACCTCCAAGAGGCTATTCGGCTATTACGCCTCCCTAGGCTATATCAAAGTCGGGGAAGGCGAGGAGCCCTATTATCGCTTCAACCTGTACCAAAAGGAGCTTAGATAATGAACAAGCCATTGCTGCTTTCCACCAATAACCCGGGCAAACTCAAGGAGTACCGGGATATCCTCGCCCCTAAAGGATATCTGATCTATTGCCCCAAGGACCTCGCCATCGAGATCGAGGTCGAGGAGAACGGGAAAACCTTCCGGGAGAATTCCTGCCTCAAAGCCAAAGCAATAAGCGAATACGTGAACATCCCGGTCATCGCCGATGACTCGGGGCTTTGCATCGATGCCCTCGACGATTTCCCCGGGTTATACAGCGCCCGTTACGCCGCTTCCCTCGGCGGTTACCCCGCCGCCTACGCCGACTTGAACGAGAAATTGGAAGGCAAAAGCCGGCAAGCCCGCTTCCATTGCTGCATCTGCTTATTGGAGAAAGGGAAGAAACCCCTCTACTTCGAAGGGGACTGCCTAGGCAGGATATTGACCGAACCTCAAGGCAATCATGGGTTTGGCTATGACCCGATCTTCTTCTCCGATGAACTCGGCAAGGCTTTCGGCGAAGCCAGCGAGGAAGAGAAAGACGCCGTCTCCCACCGGGCCAAAGCCATCGCCAAACTATCCCTCTATCTATGCCTCTAACGACACATATCCTCGAGGGAGTAACCCGGGTATTCGCCTTTTATCCCCTCAAAACCCGATTTTGAAAAGAAACCTTGACCGAATCCGCCGATGCCCAAGGACGTTATTTGCTCTTTCTCCGAACTCACCGCATTCATCCCGAGCTTCGCGATACTTGACCTCGTAGAAGGCATAACCTAATTCATCGTAAGTCACGACGTCGAACTTGCGATTGATTCGCTTAATTGGATCAACGGCCCAATAGACCCCGACTTTCAGTAACGGCGGCTTGATAAGCCGGGCTTTGTTTTGAATTAGCAGGAAATCCCGAGCCATTCTTTTAAAAATCTTTGGGACATATTCATCGTGAAAATCATCGGCGATGAAATGACGATAAAAATCGGGAGGATCCATGATCGCAAGGCCCATAGTCCAATAATGGCATACCCTCAATTAAAACAGTGCAAAATCCCCCTAAATCACAGCAAAGCCAAGGGGATGGCAATTAAGGCTTGGGCCGATAAATAGAGGAGCATGATATAGAAATCCCGTCTTCGATGGTCCTTTCGGAAAAGGGTGAGCCCTAAGAAGGCGTCGCTCGCGATGAAAAGCAAAACCCCGAGGACGACTAGAAGCGAAGGAAAAGAACCGACGAAATAAGCCAAGGCGGAAGCGGCGACCAACTCCACCAACAAGGAGGAAGCGTAAAAACTGACCGCGGCCGCCAAATGCTTCTGGTGGACATATCGATGCAATAGGGGATAAAGGAGCAAAGGGAGCAGCAGAGCGACGGCGGCTAACCCCTTCCCCCAGGCGAAGGGGGAAGGGAGCCTAATGACCATATAGGCGATATAGCATAGGTGATTGAGCAAGAAAGCCCCGACCCCGAAAGCGAAGGGATATACCTTATGCTTCTTCAATAAGAGCAGATCGCCAATCCAGCCGAACAGCAAACCGGCGAAAAGCCAAGAGGCGTTTAAATCCAAGAAAACGACGGATCCTAGAAGGAAAGGCAGGCACATTCCTTTGCTTAAATGCCGCCACCGTTCTTTCTCATAGAAGCAGAAAAACAGGTGAATGAGCGAAAAGATTGCATATAGGGCGAGGAGAGAATAGAAGCCGGCTTCGCTACCCATACCCAATTATACGGGTATAATTGGTACTGAGGTAAAGACAATGGAAGAAAGCAAACGCAAAGGCTTGGGGGCTAGGGTTTGGGGATCGATACTTTTGGTCGGGATCATCGGCCAGCTGGCCTGGGCCATCGAGAACCAATACATCAATCTTTGGGTCTATTCCCAATCGGGGGATGCGACCCACATCAACTGGATGACCAACGCCTCGGCCATCGTGGCCGCGGTCACCACCTTCTTCGTCGGGGCCTTCTCCGATCGGACGGGGAAAAGGAAAATCATCATCGCCCTCGGCTATACCATCTGGGGGCTGACCGTCTTCCTCTTCGGCCTCATGAGCTTCGCCAACATGGAGCTATTGGGGGCTGAGCCGGCTAAGGCGATCCTCCTCGTCGGGATCCTCAATTGCCTCGTCGACTGCGTCATGACCTTCTTCGGCTCGAGCGCCAACGACGCCTGCTACTCAGCCTTCGTCACCGACCACACCGAGCCGAAAAGCCGGCCCTTCGTCGAGTCGGTCATCTCGGTCATGCCGCTTCTAGCGGTGGCTTTGATGATGTTATTGGGGCTTTCGCTCGGATTGCCCGGGGATTCAACTGGCCTAAGCCAAAGCGAATTCGCCATGAAAGTCGATTCGAGCTGGCTCATCTTCTTCCTTATCTGCGGGCTGCTCACCACCATTGTCGGGGTCATCTCCTTCTTCCTATTGCCCAAGGACACCATCCAGCCCAACCGGGAGAAAAACTACCTCTATAACCTCGTCGATGGCTTCCGGCCGAAAACCATCAAAGCCAACCCGATGTTCTATGTTTGCTTATTGCTCTTCCTCTTCTTCAATATCGCCGTCGATTCCTTCTTGCCCTATTACTTAGTTTATTTCCAAGAAGGCCTTGGTTTTGCGGGTCTTTCCTTCTATGGGGCGATGGCTATCATCATCGGGGTCTCCTCCCTACTGGTCATTCTTGCGGGCTTATTCATGGATAAGCTTGGCAAAATGAAGTTCCTTTTCCCGGCGATTATCGCCATGGCCCTCGGGGCCCTCGGCTTGTTCTTTAGCGGAACGAACAAATACTTCGCCGTCTTCGCCGCCGTGGTCTTGATGACTGGTTACCTCATCGGGACGGCCGCGATCGGGGCAAGGCTCCGCGACGAGACCCCCGAAGACAAAGTCGGATCTTTGCAAGGGGTCCGGATGATTTTCGCCGTCATGCTCCCGATGGTCATCGGCTCGAACATCTCCTTAGCCTGCTTCCAGGATATCTACGTTAATGAATACGGCCAAGAGGCGGCTCGCCCGGATAAATGGATGTTCATCGTCACCATGGTGAGCGCCCTCATCGCCTTAGCCCCGGCGGTCTTGTTGCTCGTCCTCGACAAAAGAAAAGCCCGGAACGTTGTCCAGGGCTAAGCGATTATCGCTTCAACGGGTTTGAGTTCCTCGCCTCTTCCCCGATCATTCCAGCCGTCTTCGAAGGCGGCTGTTTTGTTTTTGAGTTCGTCTTCGGTCAACCCCTTGAACTTAACTTCGTTGAGGAGGTCGCAATATTGGAAGGCGTTCCGTTCGATCATGGTAATGGAGGAAGGCAGAGTCAGATCGTTTAAGGCATAGCAGTTCTTAAAGCAATTGAACTCGATGGTGGTGAGGCTATTTAAGTTAGAGAGATCCAGGCTCGTCAGCGAGCTCATCCCATAAAGCGATTCGGCCTTGAGGGTCCGAAGGCTATTGGGGAAGGTTATGGAAGTGATGTTCCGATAGAGATTGCCAGGCGCCGCCTCCCCTTCTTTCTTCGGATAGATGCTGGCGACCCCGGTGACGGGCAAAGGGGATTCGATATTGGTTAAATCAACCGTGTAGGTTTGATCCTTATCGAAGTTATCCAAGGTAAGGGAAGAGATATCGTATCCTCTAGCGGCATAATTGTAATCGAGACCGACTTTGTAATCTCCGACTTCCACCACCGTCACATCAGGGACGTATTCCTCGGCGGTGAAAGTGAGCGGTTCCGTCAAAGGATGTTCAGTGAAGTAAGCATCAAACTCCTCGGGATACAAGGAAATCTCATCGTTAAGCTTCCACTTCCCGGTAAAGACCAGCTTCTGACCGGATTCATCGGTTTTGGAGGGGATATTCGAAGGAGGGGTGACGATTCCTTTATAAGGGAAGTTGATGGTCTTGCCGTTCTCATCAGCACCCTCGTAAACGAAGGTGACGGGAATCTCAACGGCTTGGTAAATCGGGGTCAAGGTGCAGTTATAACGGATGTGCAACGGGTCGATGCTTTTGCCCGCGACTTCCGCCGGATCGGAAGCGGCATAAACGCCTTGGAATCCTTGGAGGGTAAAAGGCTGGCCGTGGTCGTCTTTAAGTTGTATCGGGACGATTTCGGTCTTCGTCCCGTCTTCATTAGCAATGGTGACCAGTCCATCTTCATCTTTGATGGAATCATCATAGGCAACGGTCAAAGTCTTGATGCCCCAGTTGGCGATCGCGATGGGAGTCAAAACTTCCTTATCCTCATCGTCGTAAGAACGGACCACCGGCTTAGCGAAGGTGACGGTATAGTCCTTGGGGGTTTCTTCGTAGACGGCTTCAATGATGACCTTATCCTTAACGGTATAGCTAGTTTCTTCATAAATGGTCGCTTCGCCATCCCCAATGGTCAATTCAAAATGGGAGAAGGCCCCATCGGTGTAGTAATTAGGCGCGGTATAACCAAGGGTCAGATTCTTATTCTCCCCTGCCTCATCGACGAATTGGATGGAGGAAGACGATAAAGCGATGTTCGTCCCATACGGCAATTGACCATAATAGAGGCTCTTGCCGTTGTCTTTGATACTGACCGAATACATCAAAGGATTGGCTTCGAAATAGGCAAAGACGACGCCCGATTCCTTGACCCCGTTGATGATGGCATAGCCTTCGGTGCCCCTACTATCGATCTTGGTCCCGTCTTCGTATGATCCAACCCAACCGGCGAAAGATAAGGCTTTCCCTTCGGGGGCGGTTTGGGTCGGGACGGTGTAATCGAGCCCGCCTTCCTCGACTTTCGGGGAGGCGATCCGTTTCGCTTGCTCGGTCGTCTTCAAGCAATAGCTCGTACCTATAAGCGTCGCTTTGCTTAGGTCGGGATTGGCGTAATCGATCCCTTCGTAATCGGAATAGAAATCGATCCGATAGTAATCCTCGGGATTGCCCAGCAGGGACTTATCCTCGTTATTGCAGGCCAGTAAGCCCGGCAACAGCAACAGCAAAAGCAACGTTTTCTTCATCACTAAACAATTATGCCCTGCTTGCCCCTTTAGGGCAAAGGAAACCGCCAAGGAGCGCCTTTCATTATCCAAAGAGAGTTGGCAATGTTGCCTCCTGCATATAAATTACCGGTTTTATATGCACAAAGGGTTTGCTTCCTGCATATAAACTAACGATAATATATGCACAAGGAGGTGGGGATAGGCATGAGGAAATTCGATTATTCGTTCTTAATCAATGGGCAGATTCCGGCTAGATTCGCCAATATCGCTCAAGCAATCGGAGCGCTTAGGGAACGGTCAAACATCAGGAAGTTAGACTATCGGCCGGTTTATAGCGAGCTGGAGAAAATCGCCAAAGTCCAATCGGTCAAGAGCTCCAACGCCATTGAAGGCATCGTCACCAGCGATGAGCGGATCCGAGCCATCGTTAATCACGGCAGCGCCCCCTTAAACCATAGCGAAGCCGAGATTGCCGGTTACCGCGACGTCCTAAACGCCATCCATCAGGATTATGCCGAGTTGGATTTTCGCGAGTCCGACATCCTTCGCCTTCACGCGATTATGATGTCGGTGGCTGGCTATGAGTTTGGCGGCCATTACAAAACCAGCGATAACGTGATTTTGGAAGTTAGCGAGTTCAGTGAACGGCGAGTCCGTTTCCGGCCAAGCCCCGTCAAAGATACCGGAAGCGCGATGAAGCAATTGGAATTCGCCTATTTAAGCGCCCGCGATGACGCCCAGACCAACCCTTTGCTGCTTATCCCCTGCGTCATTCTCGATTTCCTTTGCATTCATCCCTTTCGCGACGGGAATGGGCGGATGTCCCGTCTGTTGACCCTACTTTTGCTATATAAAAACGGCCATGACATTGGGAAATACATATCATTCGAAGAGCAGATCAATAAACGGAAAGCCTATTATTACGAAGCCTTAAGACGTTCTTCGGAAGGCTGGGACGAAAACAAAAATGATTATTGGCCTTTCGTCGATAACTTCCTTTCGACCTTGTATTTCTGCTATGCCGAGTTGGACCAACGCTTTGCCATCGTCAACGGGAAAAAGATAACCAAGAAAAGCCGGATTGAGGCAACGGTCCTGAATAGCCTAACCCCGATTTCGAAAGCCGAGATCAGAGACATCCTGCCCGACGTCAGCCCCACCACCATCGAAGCGGTCTTGGGCGCCATGGTGAAAGAGGGAAAGATCCGCCTACTCGGAAGTGGGCACAACACCCGTTACCTCAAGAAGTAGCGCTTATTGGAATCTAGAGGCCCCATCCGATTAAGTCCATATTTTTACCCCCGAATTTAATGTGTCCACTTTTAGGTTACCACTGCAAAAAGGCGTAAAATACCATCGACTTTCCTAGGAAAAAGGTGTAAGCCTGACCATATATTCGTGGCAAAAAGGTGTAAAGTTCGTCATTCTTTCCTAGGAAAAAGGTGTAAATAATCCAAGTAAATTCTTTATTTAAATGGTGTTTATCGATATAAATTTGTCAGAAAGAAAAAATGTTTAAAAGAGAGATTGAAAATGAACTGAAGAAGTGGAAGAAATCTCTGCCTTCCACCCGTCAGGCGGTGGTGGTCAAAGGACTAAGGCAAATTGGCAAGACGACATCGGTTTTGGACTTTTGCCGGCGGAATTTCCCCTCCGTCGTCCATATCGATTTCCGTCGGAGTCCGGACCTCAAGTCAATCTTCGCCGGGGGCATCGACATCGACCGCATAACCCGCTCCTTGGGCTTTCAATTCCCTTCAGTGCGGTTCATCCCAGGACAAACCGTCTTAGTGCTCGACGAGATTCAAGATTGTTCTGATGCCCGGAGGGCAATCCGCTACTTCAACGAGGACGGGCGCTATGCCATCGCCGCCACCGGATCGATGCTGGGATTGAAAGGCTATAACCAGAAAATCGTCCAGAAGGTCCCGGCCGGTGGGGAACATATAATCGAAATGCAGCCGATGAGCTTCCGGGAATTCCTTTGGGCTTCAGGCATCGGCGAGGACCAAATAGTTTATCTCCGCGACTGCTTCGTTAAACGCGAACCGGTCGACGAAACGATAAACGATCGGCTACTGGAACTGTTCAAGGACTACATTCGGGTCGGAGGAATGCCCAAAGCCATCGCTCGTTATCTAGAAACCAACGATTATTGGGCGGCTTTTGATATTGATGCTGACTTGCTGAAGGAATATCAGGATGACTTCGGCCAGCATTTGAACGACGCGGAGGAAATAAGGCAGGACCCAACCCTCGCCGCCAGAATTCAACGGGTTTACGATTCATTGCCATGGCAACTAGCGAAGAACAACCGGAAATTCTTTTTTAACCTCGTCGACAAAAACGCCAAACAGCGGGAATACGGATTCGCCATTACCTGGCTCAAAGATTACGGATTCTTGCTGCCCTGCTATCAAATAAAGCGGATTGAGATGCCTTTGAAAGGCCATGAGGTGGCCAATTCGTTCAAAACCTACGTCGCCGACACCGGGCTCTTGTTGGCGATGTTCGGCCGCACTGGTTACCAAAACGCTTTTGCCAATGACAATAACGTCTATCGCGGAGCTTTGTTCGAGAACGCCATTGCCTGCATATTCGCCAAATCCGGCTCTGGGCTGCACTATTTCGATGATGGGAACGAGATCGATTTCGTCATCGAATACCAAGGAATTCCAGCCCTCGTCGAAGTAAAAGCAACCAACAATAAAGCCAAAGCCCTCAAAAACGTCATCAAGAATAAGGAAAAATACCATCTCGACACCGCCTTTAAGCTGATAAAAGGCAATGTCGGAAAGGCCGGAAACGTCGTGACCTTGCCTTGGTATATGGCGATGTTCTTGCCGGAATGAGAGGACGAAGCCAACGCGAGGGCGCCGCCATGGCAATCGCCTAGGTCAAACAAATCAATATCCACGCCATATAAAGCTCCGCGAGCAACAAGTCGAATCGCCCATATTTCAACCTAGAAAAAGCCTCCGATTGCATAGAACAACCAGAGGCCGATGATTATATCCTGTCGTTAGGGTTAGTTCGCTTCCCCTATTGACGCCCGTTGTTTAGGCTTGGTCGGGGTTAATCGTCGCGTCGCCAGCCGGGGGCTCGCCGCCGATCATGCCCATGACAAACTCGGTCATGTCTTTGTATTCGGCCTTATCCGGAGCGGTGGGCGCGGTGACGTCGCCGGTTTCGACGGTCAAGGTCAAGCTGAGGTCTTTGGCCTCCAAGGTCGGCATGTCGCCGCTGATGGAACCGGAATAAGGATCGAGGGCGAGGCTGAGGTAGCTGCCGTCTTCCTTATAGGAGAAGGTGGCGACGATCGACTCATCCCCGGTGATGTTCGGCATCCCTTGAGGTCCGCCGCTTCCCGCTTCAAGCAAGGCCGCCGGATCGAGGGTGGCTTCGATCAAATAAATATCCCCGGCTTTGCTTAGATCAAGGGAGAGGAAGGTGAAGGTGGTATTGCCTTTGATGACCGACTCGACCATGGCGAGCATCTCCTTCGCCGAGTCTTGCTGCAGAAGCGCGTAAACGTCGGGGATGGCAGGGATCGAAGGGGGGAGCAACCCGACCTCGACGAAACTAGCCCCATCGACGTACATCTTCTCGTCGAACATCGAAAGCGCTTGCTTTTTATCATCTTCGGTCGCGTTTTCTCCGACCATGACATCGAGGATGAAATCGCTGACCAGCCCGAAGCCGGCTTCCGAGAGACTGAGGTAAAGTCCGCTGTCGACTAAGGTGACGAGCTCATTGAGGGTAGTGCTCTCGACCGCATAAGAGAGGGAGTGAAGTTTGGTTTTGTCTTTCCCGGGGGTCGTATCGTAAACGTCCTGGGTGTATTCGCCCTCGATTTTGCCTTTCAAGGAAATAGTCCCGGATAGATCGTCGATCGCGGTCGACTCGGCGGTGGTCGACTCGGCGGTGGTCTTCTTCAGCCCGGCCACCTCAACGCCGAGCTCGAAGCCATCCAGGGCGATCCGCATGTAAACGTCGTCGGTGATTTGGTTTAAGATGATGGGATTGCCGTCATTATCAACGGTTCCTTCTTCCATCGAAACGTATTCATAGTCATAGATGAATTCGCCATCCAAAGCAAGATTCGAGGTGATTTCTTCGTAATCCAGATGCTCGATGGCCGAATACAAGGCCGTGATGGCCGCCTCGGGGGAAACCGGTTCCGCCACCGGTGTATCGGATGAGCTGCTGTCGCTTACCCCGGAATTTGAACCGGTGACGTCGCCCGAATGGGAGGCGGATTCGCTGCCGGAGGGGGATTCGCTGCCGGAGGGGGATTCGGTCGTAGGAAGAGAAGGGGAAGAATTCGCCGTCGGTGAACAAGCCATTAAGGCAAAGGCCGAGACGAGTAGGAGTAGACTGTTCTTTTTCATACCTTTTTCCTTTCGGTGAATAAAGATTATCAAAACCGTCTGCTAATTGTCAATAAAACAAAGATTGGGATAAAAGAAAATCCACTATGTATTCGATAAATTCACATTGAATGGTATATTCGGAAAATCAGTTTGAGCAATACGCTTTTGCTATATGTTTGGCGCCTATCGTCATTCGAAAATGAAAGTCCACCAGTGCCCCCTAGGGGCTAGACAGGGCGTTCGAAACGGAGTACACTATCGGCGTCTGGGGCGAGCAACCGAGAGGCTGCTCGCTTTTTTCTTTTGCAGGCGCTAAGGAAGCGGCCAAAGAATGCCCCCTGCCCTCTGATTGGAGGTCGGATGGTCAATAAGCTCTGCCTGATGCCCAGTGCCCCCTAGGGGGCTAGACAGTGGGTTCGAAACGGGGTACACTATCGGCGTCTGGGGCGAGCAACCGAGAGGCTGCTCGCTTTTTCCTTAGTTGGCTACTAAGGAAGAGATGAAAGGGATGTCACTCCCGATCATCGTCGCCCAGGCGCATCAAAATCTCCAAAGCCAGGATAACTCCATAGGCCCGGAGGATCTTGAGTAGCCGGCGGAACATAGCCGTAAGATCCTTGAAGGTCCTTTCTCCCGTTTCGAAGCTTGTCGCCCCCTAGAAGGCGAAGTCGAGGATGAGGCCTAACGTTCTACCTCAAATGAATATGTAGACGGGAAACCCGAGATAATCACAAAGATTTAACGGAAATGAGGGCAAAAATGAGTCTGCCCTCTCTCCGTCTATTAGTCTTTATCCATCGTCGGGTAAATGGAAGGCTTCGCAGTAAGCCGTCTTATCAGCACAATCCTTAATCGATGTAACGTTTGAGGAATTTAACCATCTCGGGGACGAAGAGCTTCTCATACCCGAGCAAAGTCGGATGGACGTCATCAGCCATGTAATCCCCCATCTTGATGATGGCTTGGATGTGCTTATCCGAGTATAAGTCCAGGAAGGGGACTTGGTGATAGGCGGCTAGTTCGTGCATTAATTCGACGGTCTTCGAGTAATCCGATTCGCCAAGCTTAGGGGAAGAGAAAAACATCGGCTGGATACGGAGGCGTTTGCAGAAAAGGATAAGCGAAGTGATGGCTCCGGCGGTCGTGGCTTCGTCATGAGAGAAGACGTCGCCAAGGGGAACGTGACGAACCGCATCGTTAGTCGAAAGCTGGCAAAAGCAGACGTCATAGCCGTCCTTCAGCCCCTTCTTCCCCCGGATAAGATAGGAATCAGGATAACAGGCGGCTAAGGTCGTGCCATTGACCGCGTCTTTGACGTAGGTGGCTTCGGTTTCCTTGCCGAGCATCTCGACGAAGGAGACCCCTTGCGTCGCATAGCCGTAGGTCACCGAGGACCCTAAGCAATAGATTTTCTTGCCTTTGAGTTTACCCATTCCTTATTCCTCCCCGTATTCGGCGTAGTAATCGATTTGGTAATGCCCATCGAAGAAGTTGTCGTTCCCTTCTTTGGCGACTTCGATCTTGCGGAAACTCGCTGGGTCAGCACCATAATGGATCTGACAGGTCCCAACCGTCCCGAAGAAGTTGGCCGGTATCTTGGTAACGGAAGCCGGAAGATAGATCTCGGTGGCGAAAGGATAATAGGTGGTGTTGCCTTCTAAGTCGGTCCGGCTCCGGGTCAACGTCTCTTCAATAAAAACAAACCCGTCGGGAAACACCGCTTCCCCGAGCTCGGGCAAGAGCTCGACCCCGTCCCGGAGATAGCCATTAGTTAGGCTGACCGAGGAGCCTTCGCTTAGGAAAAGAGTCGAGATATGGTCATGGTAATCGAGTAGCGATCCCCCGTTTTCTAAGGTTATCGAAGAGGCGGGGACGCTCGGGAAGGCGGAATAATCGGTATCATGGGTTAAGCTGGCCCCATCGACTGTGATGGAGTTAAGGCTTGGACAATTCTCGAACGCTCCTCGACCTAAACGATACTCCCCGTCCCCTTCAAAGGTCATGGAGCTTAGTTTGTCAGAACCCGAAAAGGCGTAATCCTTAATAGTAAAGGTCTCAAAGCCTTCGAAGGTTATCGCGGTGGTATTCGAAGCAGTCCCCGATAGATGATCGGCGATTGAGACGATCGGCACCCCTTCAATAACCGAAGGAACGGTGACCGAATCAGTCGATAGCTTTAAGGAGAAGAGCTCATAGCCCCCGTCCTTGTAGCCATAGAACGCTTGATCGTCAGCTTGATAGAACTTCGAATAGCCAAGCCGATCGGATAAGGCGATGGCTAAGACCAAGCCGGCGTTAAGTAAGCCGGAACAGAGGAAATAGATCCGACCCGGCCAATAAGTTTTAGCAAGCCGGCCACCGGGTAAAGAAGAAGCCCCTTTGAAGACGAAATAGAGGGCGAAGAGAATCGAGACTAAGCAGCAGGCGAATCCAACCTTCAATAGGGTTAGCAAAAAGATATCGAAATAGCCGGTGAACCCGAGGGCTAAGGACAGTAGAGCGAAGACCGCCCCGGCAATCGTCAAGACGTAAAGAAGAGTCGATTTCCGTTTATACCGCTTCGCCGCCTTATCGACCCCGGGGAGTTCATCCTTGGGGATGCTTAGGGTCAAGCGAAGATGGGATTTCCCTTCCGGGGTGTATAAAGCGGACCCACATTCGGGACAGACTTTGACGGTCTCATCAAGCAAGGGTTTTCCGCAGAAGGGGCAATTCATAGGGGGCTATATTAGCCTAAACCAGGCAAAATGCAAATTTGGCCCACAAAACCCCAAGCCAATTCGCACCCCTCTGACGAACTGCTTGGGTTTGAGGAAGGGCACAATCGTATGTGAACTTCGACAATAATAGTATACACCTATCCAAAGAAAATACACCGATAAAAAGGGGTCCGGCTAGACAAACGGCTAGGCGTGCTTTAAAGCGAGAGCCCCACTCGTTATCATGCCTATCCTTTCGACAATTCAAACTCCACCGCGCCAAGTTTATCGGCAAAAAATGATTTCGATTAAGGTTCACCTCTATGCTAACAATAACTAAATACGGAAAATCGGAGCCGCCCCTTAGTCCTTGCAACTACATTGCCATTGTCTCTTTGTTTTTTGGGGAAATTAAGAGGTTGTTAATTTTCTAGATCATCAACAAGCAGTTTCGTTCTCTCCTCCGCCAAAACTTTCATCTGACGGATCGCTGTTTTGTTCAATTCTATAAGCCGTTCCGATTGACTTACCCCTCGGTCGATCAAATAAGCGTTCAAATTTTCGAGGTTGGAAAGACAAATAAGCTGCGCCATTTCAGCATAATCGCGAATGTTGCCTTTCCGGTCAGGATTTTTCTCGCGCCACTCCTTGGCCGTCATTCCGAACAATGCCACATTGAGTACATCGGCTTCGCTCGCATAAACGAATATCGCCTGTTCTTTAGATATCTCTCTAGGTATGACGATCTTGTCTTTGATGGCGTCCGTATGTATCCGATAATTGATTTTCGCGAGTTCTCGCTTGACGGACCAGCCGACTCGCTGCTGCTCTTCGGCCTTCAATCGTTGAAATTCTTTGACAATATACAAATTGATTTCAGGCGATATCCAAGAAGCAAATTGCAACGCAATATCTTTATGTGCATAAGTCCCGGCATTATATTTTCCTGCTTTCGAAACTAATCCGATGGCCTTAACACCTTCGATCCACTTCTTCGGCGAAAGGGTGAAATAATTGCGCCCCGCCTCATTTTTAAACTGGTCGAATTCGACCACTTTAAAATCGGGGTTATTCAGTCGTTCCCACAATCCGAGAAATTCAATGGTATCTTTCCGCCTAAGCCAATTTTTGACTACATCGGCCGGGACATCTTGATTCCTATATCGCGCAATATCCGTTAAAGAAAAGAATCGTCCTTATTAATATGTATCTTCTGATCCAGCCCCATGATTTCCTTGTTTTTCATCTCGCAGCTCACGAGGCCTCCTAGTAGCCCCGAGATAAGCACGAGCGCGCCAACTAGTTTCCTTTTCATGAGTTTGACTCCTGTTTTTTAGGAATTATAGCCCCACCCCCGAGATTTCAAGGGAAGACCCAGATTAGCCGCGATCAGATGGGGGATCACCTCCGATACGGTTGTTGCCGAAACGCTTAGGAAGACGTTAGGGCCGCTATTGGAATACAGGTATGAACGGGATTGAATCGATGGGGAAGGCGTCGGCTTGTCGGAGGAACTATAGAGACGACAAAGAGCTAAACGATCTTATGTGGAAGGTATCGAAGCCGTTCGACAGCCAATGCATCGATAACGAACGCGAGTTCGCCGACGTCGGCTTCAAGACCAAAGAGGAGAAGAAGCAATTCAAGCAGAATCTCATCCGTTTTAGGGTCAACATGAAGGAAGCGTTAAAACATTGGCGAGCCAATGCAAATTCGCGGACGACTCTCATTATGAATATTTGTATGCTTATCTAAAAACAGAAACCGCGAAAACCATTAGGTTGCATTGGCTGCCGCTGCACCCTCGAAAAACATTCGATTCGCCAAATTACCGAAAATATTATGGCCAAATTACCGAAAATCTTTTGTCCAAATTACCGATTTCCCATTGAAAGCCGCGATTAAATCAGCATAAAATACCCTCAACGGAGAACAAAGATGACGGAATTTTATAAAGAGAGAATCGCCGACAAAATACTGGCAAAGCGCTTGAAGGCTAAGGGGGCGGTTTTGATCGAAGGGCCGAAATGGTGCGGCAAAACGACCACGGCCGAGCAGACGGCGAAAAGCGTCATCCGCTTAGACGACCCCTATCAGCCCTATCTCCAGTTGGCGGACCTAAGCCCCGCCGAGGTTTTGAATGGCCCCGCCCCTCGGCTTATCGATGAATGGCAGCTAGCGCCTAAGCTATGGGATGCCATCCGATTCGAAGTCGATCATCGCCGGAAAATGGGTCAGTTCATCTTAACCGGCTCTTCCGTCCCGGAGGCAACCGACTCGATCCACCATAGCGGCACCGGGCGATTCGGGTGGTTAAGGATGCGGACGATGAGCTTATACGAATCGAAGGAATCGACCGGGGAAGTAAGCCTTGCCGAAATGTTCGATCGGCCCGAATCGATAAGCGGGTTCAAACCCGTCAGTTTGCTGGACATCGCTTTCTTGGCTTGCCGGGGCGGCTGGCCCGCTTCGATCGATATGGAAGAGGAAATCGCCCTCGCTCAAGCCCCGGATTACCTCGACGCCGTCATCCACCAGGATTTAGGCCGGTTCAAGCGCGTGGAACGCGACCCCGATCGGACCAAAAGACTTTTCCGCGCCTACGCCAGAAACCAAGGGAGCCAAGCCTCGATCGCCACCCTTAAGGCCGATATGCAAAGCCGCATCGACGAGAGCACGCTCGAAAAATACCTAGCGGCCCTAAGGAACATGTTCGTCATTGAGGATATGCCGGCCTGGAACCCCAATCTGCGTTCGAAAACGGCGATTCGGACGTCCGATACCCGCTATTTCGCCGATCCCTCGATCGCCGCGGCGGCCTTAGGCATCGGGCCAGCCGATTTAATCGATGACCCCCACACCTTCGGCCTTCTATTCGAAACCATGGCCATCCGGGATCTACGCGTCTATGCCGACGCGCTAAACGGTACCGTCTACCATTACCGGGACAAAACCGGGCTCGAATGCGATGCCGTGATCCATCTAAGAAACGGAGGTTATGGCCTGGTCGAAATCAAGCTCGGCGGCGAGAAAGCGATTGAGGAAGGGGCGAGTGCCCTTAAGAAGCTATCAAGCAAAATCGACACCGAGGCCATGAAATCCCCTTCCTTCCTAATGGTATTGGTCGGGATAGGCGATTACGCTTACAGGCGAGCGGATAGCGTCTACGTCGTCCCCTTATCGTGCCTTAAGGATTAAAGAGAAACGCCCTGCGCCTCGCGAAGGCGTCGTCCATGCCATTGGCATCGGGCGAAATATACAAACAACGAGCACGAGTTCGCCCCAGTCGGCCTTAAGAAAGAAACACGGAAAAAAGAGTTTGGGTTAGCCCCTTTCGGAAAGACGATCAAAGAAGGGCTGGAACTATTAACCGACGACCCCCAAGGACAGGGGCCTTTGTTAATGAGCAATCGCCGCCTGAACCAGTTGGTAAAGCTCATTGGCTAAGGGAGACTTATAGGTCGAGCAGAGATAAAGGGCCAATAAGGAGGCGAAGGCCTCAGCCCGGTTATCCTCGGAGAAACGAAGCTCGTTTAAATAGGCGTCCGCACCATGGCGAGAAAAGAATTTATTGATGTCGTAATCCCGATCGCTAAGGAAATAATGGGAATCCAGGACATGGGCCAGTTCGTGGGCGGCGAAGAAAGCCGTGGTGGCCGAAAGAGGGTACGGCGCGTCGGGGTAGCGCGACCGGGTTTTGCCCCACTTGGAATCCAGGTTGAAGCTATCCTCGTCGAGGATGACGATGAACATCCACCGGGTCAAAGGTGGTAGCTTCAAAGTCCGGCTCGCCGATAAGACGAAAGAGGATAAAGCCCGCCACGAAGCTTATTTCGCCCAATTGGCCCCGAAGGAGAACACCCTTTACGAATGCCCGTTTGACGCCCTCTCGTTCGATGCCGAAGACCCGAACGGGGAATTCCTGGATATGGTCGAGCTCGAAGGGCAGGATGGGGTTATTTCCGGTTATCAGTACCATACCGCGGATGGCACCTTGATATTCGTCTTCGGGGGAGAAGAGGAATGAGGTACACGGTTAAGAAGGAGACCATGCCCCGGGATTCATTAGGTATAAGAAGAATCCGCCATTTAGGGAATGGACAATCAGGACTAGACCGAAGAAAGGGAACGGCAATTGAGAATTGACCCACCCCATCGAGGAACCAAAAGGAAAGAACGCAATAAGATACACCGTTAAGAAAAAGGCAATCAACCTTAAGAATTCAGAGCATCGTCTTCGATAATGATGAGACCTGCACGGTTCTTGGGAAGGAAGTCATATCCTTCGAATTGACCTTCGCCGATCGGGTGATCTTGATGGATAACGGGATCTATCCGCTTGTCGGCAAAGGCTACATCAAGCTCTCCCTTAGCCCTAAGCGGCGTTCCTCTAAGCCGGAGTTTTATTCAAGTTCAAAGGCCAGCCGATAGAAGCGATCAAAGCCCGGCTGGAACAAGGCGAGATCTGGCATATCGGCCTTTTTGATGAGAGCCCCTTCCGTTTCTATGGCCATGGCCGATTGAAAGGCGACTCAATCGAGTTCGTCGACATAAACGAGCCCGGCGATTCGGATACTCACTATATCGATCTGCCCGATTCCCTCACCACCCGACTGCCGGAGCATATGTATTTGCTCTCCTATCAGGAACTTGTCTTTGTCCATAGGAATTTCGACTCCTTCAAAATGCAGGTCTCGCCTTCCTTGGCCCTTGGCCCCTTTGGCTATGGGTTGGAAGTCCATACCCTTGCGGTCAAGATGACCTCGGTTATGGAAGAAGGGGACGAGGATCAGATGGAGGATGAGACGGAGTTAGTCCGGGTGCTCCACGGAAAACACCATGCCGGGAAGGACCATCCGATCCTTTTTGGCCGGATCGACTACCGCTTCCCATTCTACTTCGCCCCCAATCGGCAAGGGTTCATCAAGTTCGAGATCGAAGAGCCTTTCCGCCGCTGGAGCATCGTGACCAGATCGGAGAAAAACCACTGGCAAAAGATGAAAGAGATGGCGGATGAGGAGTGAGACGATTTCGGCAATTAAGAATTGGCCCAGTTGCCCTACGCCTATCTATGCAAGAATGATTTGTTTGGAATCACCAGTCGCGCCACTCGGCGATTTCAATTCCTGCGTCTTTATAAAAGGTATTGATGACTTGAAGGTAATCGTCGGACCGCTTGGTTTTGGCGTGCTTATTCAATCGCCTGTCCTCTTCCTTCGTCATGTAACAGACGTATATTTTATCTACGATTGAATCTAGCTTTTTGTAGACTTCTTCTCGAGGCTCGGATAAATCTAGTTCGAGAAGTTGGCCCAATATCACGCCAATTGGAACAATATGCTCGGTATGGAATACCTGTCGGAAGCGGAAGCAATCTCCTTTCTTGGTGAATTTAATGTCATCCTCCCAATCCGGAACGCTTTTGGCCCCGACATAGAATTTGACACGAACCGCTTCCTCGTTTTTGTAGAACACCCGATCTTGGTAATGGTATTTGAAGATGGAATCTCCTACTTTCAAGCGGTTCCAATGATCAAGGGCCGCCTTGGAGACGCAGACATGGCCCTTCCGGTTCCATAGTTGCCTCACGCATTGGCCTAAAAGGTAATGAGAGCCACCCATTTCGCCTTCAAGCCCAACCGGGCCTCTGACGAAGGGATCGTCTTGATCGCTTGAAGCGTCTTGCTGAGCCTTAATAAGGGCAATCAGGATGTCATACGAATTGATAATGTCCATAAGTTATGTCTCCATTCATTCTTCCGAAAAGTTCTTACCGCTAAGTTAGGTTTAGAGCAGCCCTTTCGCCCCATCGATGAGCATGTATTCCCGAAGGTATTTGATCGGATAAGGCAGGACGGTGAAACTATTGTATTTAACGAAGATTACCGACATAAGGCGCAGTATTTCTTTGATTATGTTTTTCCCTTTGATTACGGTGACATGATAAAGGATATTGGCTTTGGGAAGACTGGGTTTCATCCCGGTTCCCCGGAGTCCGGCATTATAGAAACAGTGCCCCTCCTTGTCGTGGAATAGGTTAATATCGACTAAACCGTTGAGATATTGGTCTCGCGAGGCCTTTGAACGGCTAATGGAGAGGAGATCGTATATCTCAGGATTGGGCAAGCAGAAAGAATTGGTCCGAGAAATAAGATTGACGTCTCCTCGGTGATTCATGACGATAGTTTTACCTTTAAGATCGAATTCATTAAGGGAACGGCTGAGATGATTCAGAATCGGATCGCTATATCCGTCAAACATCCCAAACGGTCGGGGAAAGTCGAAAGATCCATCGGGTTGGATGATCATGAAATACTTCTGACGGTTTTTCTCCTCCCCGAAATACCAGTCGCCGTCAAATCCGAAATAAGACCAATCGTCAAGAGTTATCCGCCGGGCGTTAATGATGTCGTTCTTAATCGTCATCTCTTTGTAAATCGTCTTCCTGACGACAGGGTTGGCAATGGCTTCTTCTAACCCGTCTTCGTGCGTAATGCATTGAACGACGTGTTCCCGAGACAGCGCTTTATAGGGATCGTCTTTTTGCTGGTAGTATTCCTCGTTATGCAGAAGGGCGATCTCCATATCTTTTTGGTCGACTGAAGAATTAAGGGAAATGGGCCGATTCAAATCTTCGCTTAGCACTCGCTGAAGCCTAAGCGGATCATCTTCGTATTCTTTCTCTAGCAAACTGGTCAGGCAAACATTGTGAGAAGATACGCAGGCCAAGGATTTGTCGTCGAAATCGCTATCCAGCCTTTCATCGATAGTTTCTTCCTTTTCCAACATAGAAAAGGAAATCGACAGCAATCCTTTATAGCGTTCGTTCAGAGTTTGAATAACCCAATTAAGGAAATAGGCTTTGGTCTCCTTTATTTTTTTGACATGGAGTTCCA
Organism: uncultured bacterium; assembly: GCA_949297805.1. Lineage (GTDB taxonomy): Bacteria > Bacillota_I > Bacilli_A > RFN20 > CAG-826 > Alloenteromonas. Next base: position 55,523 of record CASFTG010000004.1, on the reverse strand, counting down.
AAAAGGGGAGTTCGGTTTTCTTGCCGGGCAGCCCTTTGTTCACATAAACCTTTTCCTTGTCGTCGTCTTTGAGGATCCGGCGAAGCCTCCCGTTGTCCAGCAATTTATATCGCGGGGCTTCCGCCAACCCTTTGGTTCCTTTATCGAATCTTGAGATCAAGGTGAAGGTAGTGGCCTTGGCACTTAATTGCAATTCACGGTCAATTGCGATTTCCAAAGCTTTAAAGCTTCGGCCGTCTTTCCGGCGCCAAACGGGAATGGTCATGAACAATTTGCCGCCAATGTTGTTGAACCTATTTTCCTCCAGCGAGTAATTGGATAAAGCGCAAAGGAACAACCGGGCCAAGAGGAAGGTCGGCGTCTCCTGCGGCGGCATCGGCCGAATGGATAATTTCTCATCGTTTAGCAATCGGACAAGCTGGGCTCGATCAACCTTCCCCTTATCAAACATCGCATAGGCGCTTTTGCCTTGGTCGAATGTGACCGAGACGGCCTTCAGATCTTTGGTTGGAATATCCAGAATGTATGATCCATAGGCGATATAGCGGTCGGAGGTAGTTATTTGGTAAATGTCATAACGTTCGCCAATGGCCCCAAAGTCAAATTGGCAGACAAGTTTATTGGTTATGACCATCATCTTCGCCTCCCCTAGTCAGTTCATTGAATATATCAATTATCCTTTGCTGGTCGATTGCCAAACTCCCGCCTTGACGACGAAGTAAACCCGGTACCCGATAGATTGAACCGCCGGACAAGTTTTGGCTATCTTCATCTTCAGATAGGACATTGACGATTAAGACTTGGCGGGCGCCGATTTGCTGACGTTTGCTTTCCGCTTTTTGCAAGTGTTTCTCCCCTTCGCCATCCATCTCCACCTTCCAGAGTTTGAAATCGACGTAAACCCCGTCATATTCCCGGAAAGCGAAATCGAATCTTTCGAACTTCTCCGGATCGTCTATCTCATCCAAAAGCAAACCGCAAGCAGAGAAAACCGCCAAACCCGCCGCTTCCCCTAACGCTCCTTTATAGATGTTAGTATAGACCGAGGGGAGCAATATGAATTCGTTGGGCTCAAAGGAAAGGGCATACCCTTTCGCGGCGAAAAACTTTCTTATCTCCGGCACCCGAGCTATTTCATCAAGGCGACATTCGGATTCCGATAAGCAAGCCGGCGTCTCTTTCGTCTTCGACAAGCCGATCGTCACCTCGTTGGAATTCAATGACGAGCAGTAGAGACGATTGTCCTTGCCGGAGTGGTATTGATAATAGAGATCATAGTATTCTGGATGGTCCTTCAGTTCCTCGGCGGAACATGTCGGATGGGCAAGAGCCCATTGCCGCAGGCTTTTCCATTCCTGCATGCTCGAAGCCGACCAGGAGAACCAATCCGCTTTTATGCGCTTATCCAGCGTGTTGGCAATTCCGTTTGAACGATTGCTCGCTTCGACCAGCCATCGATTCAATTTGGATTCAGGGTCGATCTCCTTTTTAGGCAAAGCGGCGATAACATCGCGGACATCCTTGCTTAGCAATTTGTCCGCAACCGGTTGGAAATCGACGCTTTCGACTATGTCTTGATCGAGATAAATATGCCTGTGGGATTTCTTTTTGTTGCGAGTCCGGTTGATTCGGCCAATCGCCTGAATCAAAATAGCGGCTTTTTGGTTGTTCACCGAATCGGTCCGGTATTCGTCGTTGCCATAATCGCGTCTACGGTTGCCTGAATAAACGCGGAAACCGTTTTCAAACATATTAAAACCGTAATCATGGCTGATCTCGCCCCGAGTAACGAGGCATTCGGCCTGATAGATATATTGTTTGAGCGATTCCTCAGTCATCGGCTGACTATCGCTTTTGCAATAATTGTTGAGGTTAACCAAAATGTTGGTCGGATTCTCAAGATAAAGGGAATCGATATCCTTTTCGACCAAAGCGCCCGCTTCGTCTTCGGCCGAATACTGCAGATTTTGCCCGGTGCCGGAAGAAGGGTAGCTTGATATCAATATCGCCTTCTTTCCTTCTTTTATGTCGCGTTTATATCGTTCTTTCTCGCTATCGAAGTCAGCGCCATGGAGGTCATACACGTCTACACCTTGATTCAAACCGAGTTCAACACATAGGTCCTTGACGATTTTTTCCACCGACTTCTTGTTGAAAGGGTGGCGATCATCAGTCTTCAATGCGTTATTGGTTAGCGTCAAGATGACTTTGCCATCTAGATCGGAGAGAAATTGCTTTATCGCCAAGATAAGCCGGACAAAACGTTGCTTTTGAAAGGAGGAATCATTGTTGCCAGATAGGTTGAAATACCTGAGGAGATTGGCGAAATCATCAATGTGATCATAGTCGACAAAGACAAGTTTGGCTAGCTTTTCTTCGTCGGTTTCCGTTGCTTCCATAACCATGATGTCAGTCGAATAATCCCGTTCATTTTTCTTTAGGTTGGCTGCAATCCTGGCCTTGTCATCTTCTGTCAGTGGGATATACGAGCGTCGCAATTGGTTCTTCAAATATTCGAGGTCGTAATTCCCAGTCACGGTGTCTATGGTACCAGTGGCGGAAAGCCCGACCACCATGGCCGAAGAACAGAGCGAAAGCATGAACCGTTCAGGAGTATCGTCCAAGGAGCAGAAATTAAACGTGGTAGTCAGATTGTGAGATTGATCATCGATAAAATCGATATAGTAAAAACCTGATGAATAAAAGCTTTCCCAATATAAACGATTGGGCTTATTCCGGTCGTGCTCATTGTAATCCCTAAGCACCATGTCCTTGATAGCCTCGTTATCCGACAAATCAAAGAGTTTTAGGACGGTCAAGATGGCTTTATCCAGCGTCATGCGATCGCCATTCGTTTTATTTGCTTCGGCGTTGTGATCGTTCAAATAGTTTCTGGCCACCATGGAGAAAGTTTGGATGGAGTACTTCAAGATTCCCCGTAAGCTAGATATCAAGGAACCGAACGACCGGCTATCCGTGGTATTGTCGTTTATTCGAATAATATTTTGTTTTCGCTTTTCATCGGTATGGACGTTGATGAAAGCGTCCTTCCCGTTATTCAAAACAAAGTGGAACCCGCCGCTTTGGAAGAGGAAGCATTTGCCCCGCCCGTTTTGGTCTTCGAGTTTGAATTGGTAATCCAAGCGGTTATCGTGCCAACACGCTTTGACTTTGGCCTTAAGTTTCTCGAGAGCAGCACGGGATTGCTCGTTCCTTTCCAAAGATTCCGGCACCTCCTTGTTAGAAAGGGACGACCATAGAAGCGTCAGATACGTAACCAGGTCAATTTTCTTATTCGAACTCTGATCAATCAGTCGCCACAGTACCACCGACTTCGAGGCATCGAACTCATCGATGAAAATCAAAGTATTCTTCAGAAAATCAGGATCGCAGAAATTGAACGTCTTATCGACAATCGGGTCGCAGGGAAGTAAAAACTTGTCGACACTCATAAAGATGACTTTGCTATTTGGCACCCTTACGGACGGATAGATGGAAGTTAGCCACCGGAATTCTTTCCCATATAGACGCTTGCTGTCGCCTTTAAAAGAACTGATATATCCTTTCACATCCCGGCGAAAACCACGGTCACTATCGTCGACGTTTTTGCGCAAGGCTTTCTCCACTTCGCTGTACGAAGAATCATTGTCAAACGAATTGTAGGCGTGAATCGCGCTTTCGAGTTTTTTGAAGCTCAACTTGCTCCTGAGTTCATCGGGTATCTCGCTCTTGACCTTATCGAAATTATCGACTAATGGTTGATAATTCGCTTGCAACCACAGGCAGTTCTTTTCGAAAAGGGAGGCAGAATCAGCTAAAGCCTCTTTAAGTTTTGCGTACGGATCCCCGACGTTCTTGTTCTGCGGGCTTATGAAGATAATCCGCCGGACATCAGAGAAAACACTGTCTCGAGTGAAGTCGGCAATCAGTTGGATGGCGATGGTGGTCTTGCCGGCTCCAGTCGGCACGTCAATCACCCTAAGACCATGTGGAACAGAATTTCCATGGTTATCGGATTGACAGTTAGACTGGCAAACCTGGACGAACCCCGTTACTGCTTTTCGCATAAGAATTCTCCTTTGCGATCCCTCGCTTGCGTAAACGAGGAATCTATGTATAAGACCTTTCCGGTCAAGAAAAGTATATCATAAACGTTCAAATAAAAAGCGATAGTTCAATGCACAAAGTAGCGTAATCAGAGGAGTCCCATTATCACCTGCCTTTTCGTTCATTCAGCAAAATGGAGTTTCGGCAAAAGACCAAAGAAGAGCAACATAGGCGAAGTATCAATCTATATCTACATCTGGCCACAACGAAATACTATTGGGAAGTTGGAACATGATCATCCGCCGTATCCCACGCCAATTACTAGATTATACAAAAGAAGGCGAACCAGTCAGTCAAAAGTTATCAGTTGGGAAGAACGGAACATTTGAGATGTCCCAATGTAAATTATGCCTTGCGTCTTTGATTTCGTCACAAACATCACAACTTATTTATATGGTCCATGTAGAATTGCTTTTTTAACCGCATTTCAATATCGGAAATACAAATGTCGATTACCGCCTTCAAATCATTCAAATTCATGTCAGGATGTTTTGACTCGTAATGGGAAAAATCGTTCCCAAGCCATGTTGCCCTATTGAATATGTCTTTTATATCTTGGCCAAGAAAGTTTTGAATGCATTTTGATATAGGCATCTTGATAATCTCATCTCGATCGTTAGGATGACATTTTATGCAATAGTCCTTAATAAGGTGTTCAAATGCTAAGCGATAGCCCAAGCCAACGATAGAAAGCAAGCCACTTTGCTCTGCCTTGGAAGCATCATTGTAAATCTCAACAAACAGAGGACTAATCTCTTTTATTTCCTTGGAAAAGTCCGGACAACACCACAACCGCCGATAATCTGCGAATAATATAGCTGCTTATGAGATAGGCGTGATACATCAAAACGGTTAGATATATTAAGAGAATAGCTACAGAAGAACGCTTCTTGGCATACAGGGCATTGAAAACACACATAAAGCCAAAATAAATCATGATTATTCAAAATAGTCTGCTCTCTAACGACAGGGCTGATTCCTTTGTGACAATGAGGGCAAAAGTCTGGCTTAATAATCGTAAGCGGATCGCCGCGATCCACATGTATAACTTCTTCCATAACTATTATACATTTAATAATATTAAAGATTAAAAATTAATAATATTACTCTCAAATTTAGTTTGAATATGTTTTTTAATAAATTTAACAATGTCTTCTGGGACATTATATTTTATAAACAATTTGTCATCAATCTCCTCAATTGACAAATTCCACCAATCCTCATGGTAATCTTGAATAGGAACTGCGGCCCAAGATTGGGTAGACATTTGACTAAATTTATTTAAATATAGACAAGCTCTGCAGAACTTTGTCATGAGAAATTTCGCGTGTTTTCTGGCCGTTTCAAGATCATCGAATGATCCCGATTCTTGGTATGTTTCCGTGCAGGCATCGTTAGGGCCGGCTAAAATAATGTTAGCGTACGATCCACCGAGCCCAGACTTCTCGTCCATATTTCCCCAAGCCGAGCCAACGAAAACCTTGTATTTGTGAAGACGCGGCGACATTTTCGGAAACTTATAATTTTGCGGCGCGTACATGATCCTTCCATTTGAACCATAGACTGCAATATCGTCTTCGCTGGTTTTTTCGCTGTGCATAGGCTCAATGTTATATTCTTCCCACATTCCAAAAGCATTCTTTCTCAATCCATAAGGTTTTGACGTCGAAGTTTGCGTTTGCAGGGATATAAATCCTGTTGAATTTTGAACGATTTCACAAAGCTTGACAATTTCGGCTGGCTTTTCCACACTATCTTGATTGATAGGCAGTTCGATAACCTTCAAATCTTCACCGTTCGTATATACGTTTTGTGAACCATGAAGTTTGTTATCAAAATCTTTTTGCCAAAGGATAATGTTGACCCATTCAGCTCCCGAAATACCTGGGAAAACATTTTGGACGTTATTAATAAACCTAATGCGCGGGTCCCGCTTGACTCGAACATTATTCAATTTCGCCAAGTTATTGGCGTTAGAAGGCTGTTGCCATCCAATCGGGAATATGAGCGACACAAAATGGCCGAGAGCAATAGACGCTAAATAGAAGAAAGGATAAATCTGTTGGTGATTAACTCCTTGATATGGGGGATTGCCTACTACTGCAGAGAACTTCATTTTGGTTGCCTCCCTACTCCATGTTTTGCCAAGAGTAACTTTGTTCACGAACTTATCGGATTTATATCTTAATTTCTGGATAAGGTCATCGAATGCTCTGGCGTTTATTCTTCCTTCTCGATACCCCAATAAGGTCCGTTTAGTAATTTGCTTAGCCATCTTAGACTTGCAAACTACATAAATGTTGTCTTTTACCACCTCATCCCAAATTTCCAAACGTTTTTCGAGTGTCAACTCGTCTTCTTTGCAATTATCGCATTTAGCCCTGTAGAAAGTATAAGCGAGATATAAGGGATAAAGACCGGATTTCGAATTAATCTCGAGCACTTTGCCATTTGGATCACGGAAAATCTTGTCCGTTATACCCTTATGGTTGACAAAACGCGGTTCATTAATCTCTTCCGAATGATCATCGTTCCAAAAATCGTACCCTCCAATAGTCTCAGACATATGCATGTTGACTACGCGCCAAGGGGTCAGGACCGTTTCTTTATCGGGGTTGCGGAAAGTTGTGAACAATTCCGCGAGTTTTTTAATCCGTTCAGTCGGCTCAAGCTCGTCAGCCGATTTAGCGAAACGCCTAACGCGGCTAGTCGACGCGGCAAAAACGTCCTTATCGTAATATTTGGTAAATTTCCTGAATACGGATTTGGTGACCCCGTCCGGCATGAATTCTTTCCAGGAATTGGAGTCGACTAAATCGACAAAGGAATCGACTGTGATATCTTGCTCAACCGGCACATCAGCTCCATAAACAAGCAACGGTATCCGGATGGAGATGGAGCGGAGAATGGCAATAGCATTTCGTCGCTGCGCATTTCGTTTTCGGGCCTCCTCAAGTTCTTTCTCTTCCTCTGGGGTCCGCTCATTCTTTTTCTTTTTCTTAAGCTTCTTAAATCGCTCGTACTGCTCGTCAGTAAACCCTTCGGCGTTAATGTCAATATTCTGGAGTCTACCATGAGCCCTCGATGAGCCAACCTTGGATTCCAGGTCTTTGAAGTCCTTAAGCTCGATATCGGTAAGTTTAAGAAGGCTGTCATTGTTATATAGTCGAATGTCGTCGAAACCATTTCTTACTACGCGCTCGACATAGGCCCTCTTAAGTTCTTGGAGAAGATAGGAAACCTTAAATTCCTTCATTTCGGATTCCTGAACCGAAATGATTGGACAAAAATTAAGGAACTTGCCAAGACAAACTTCTGCCGAGACAGACCCCGCTCCCTTTTGGGAAAGCTGAACGCTCTCAGCGACCATTTTTAGAGTTCGATCAGGAGCAAAATCGAACACATAGCAGTTCTCCTTCATCTTGCCGTTGATATTCGCCGGGGTTTGAACCCTGAAAATAGTTTGAAGGTATTGACTCGCTTGGGTGGAATATGATCCCGCGAGTATCAAAACAGCAGTCCATTCAGGAACGGAAACTCCAGTAGTCAACCGACCACAAGAAAGCGTAATCGTATAAGTAGAACTCGGATCCGATCCGAAAGCATTTTTAACTGCCCTCAAAGCATCCCGACTATCGATTTCTTCGTCACCATCGCCAGCCACGTTAACAATCTCAAACTGAGAGAATACCGGATGAGCATGAAGCAACTTAGATAAAGCTTTTGCTTCTTTGACGCCAGGCACGACCCATAGAGTATGGCGGAAGTACTCGCGATATCGCTCAGTAGAGAAAGGATAATTGGTCGTATCACTCTCCTCGCAAATCAAATTAAGGAAAGCTTTTACATCATCTTCATGAACGAAATCTCCGACAGCAGCGCCTTCAGGCATGCGTTCATAATCTTTAAAAATATCGCCAGTCCAAACGCGGAAGAACTCGCCAAACTTGAAGGCTCTGTCTTCTAAATCAACATATTTCTTGAAACTGTCCTCGAGATGATAGGTGAAGATATTAAGCTTAGGCAAATCTTCGTACGGGTTGCTGTCACCAAAATGATTGCGAGCCCAGTCTTGCTTCGCCTGCTGCTCCATGATGTAGTCCCATGTGAAAATCTCACCGTTTTCGTAATCAACCAAAAGGTTAAACGGGGTGCCGGAAAGTTCCAAAGTTTTAGTTATATGTTCCTCATCATCCGGCTTGATAACGGCCTTATAAACAGCTTTACCGAGATCGGTTTTAGTACCCTCGTGCGCTTCGTCGACTATAACAAAATCCCAGTTGGTATCAAATATATCCTCGTTCTTGTCGTATTCGCCACCGACCCTCTTGGACCCCCGCAAGTCTTCAATCGATACAAAATAAACATATTTCTTGCCGCTGGCTTCGAGATCTTCAAGGCTTCGCCCCATGGTTTTCGATCCAAAAGCGTAATCGTCGCGATCGTAAAATATTTTTTGGAAATCATCATACCAGCCTTTATTAACGACCGGCCTATGAGTCATGATGATGGTTCGGGGATACTCGTTCCTCTTTGCTATTTCCAACGCGGTCAATGTTTTCCCGAAACGCATCTTTGCGTTCCAGAGCATTCGATCGCTGTTTTTGAATTGTTTAATGGTTTTCTCGATTGCAGCGATCTGTTCCGGACGGAAAACGATTGGACTTTGCCCGGTGGTTATCTGAGATCCATCGAGTGCAGACTGATTATTTTTGACTGCTTTTATCGCTTCTTTGGCGGTCGCGAGATCGCATTCAAACCACTCATTTTGTCTCTTACCAGTATCGAAGAACTTTTGAGAAATGCCTGACCTTTTCAGAACGGAATGAACGTCATAATCGCGAAAAGCGAGCACCTTGCCGAACTTTTCGCTGTTTGGATCAGTGTTCTTATAGACCGCAATTTCGGTATATAACAAATCAAAGGGGATTCCGGCAGTATTCGTATAGTCGGCTATTCTTTGTTTTGCAGCATTATTCAAATCATGACAATTTGGCGGAAGTTCGGAAAAATCCTTATCGGTATGGATAGTAGCATCGCCAATCTTAAGATAGCCAGAATGACGTTCATCGTTAATGCGAAATACGTAAATCAACTTATAACTAAAGGTGTTGTTGAAATCGAAATTAGACATTAGATAATCCTCCGCTCATTAATCCAATAAAACGTATTTTAGTTCCTTTCACCCAATCCATAACATAACAATATTTGCCATTGTGACGGTTGGGGTTGTTGCTCTTGCACCCTTCGCAAGGATAACTCATCCTTATTGTTTTGCCAGTGTGAAGATCAAGACTTTCGCGATATATGCAAGTGCAACTTTCGGGAACAACAAACTTAAGGCCGTCCATTTGAAAGACATTCCAAGTAATAATCAAGGCAATTTGCTCCAAAAGTGGGCCGGACGGTTTAGCCGAGAATTTTTCCGTGTAATACTCAATGAAATCAAGCAAAAGGTTCTCCCTGGCAATCAGCAGGTTATCACCTTGGTATTCATATCCATAAATGGATTGGTAGGCCTTCTTGGCCCATTCAATCCAAGTAGCCTCATCATCGACGTTCTCGCTTATAACACGGAGCTTGCGATCCAATAATCCGACTCTATCAAATGGCCGGATAAATTCGCCAGTAACAGTGTCATAGCGACTAGTAAGGTAAGGGGCTTCGCCACACGTTATTTCCAAACGGATATCATTAACGTAATCTTCCCATTTTTTGTTATAGCGCTGAAAATCTATTTTCCCGGAGCAGGTCACCCAGCCATTTTCGGTTTCCTGATTAAACCCGGGGTCGCCGTCAAACCAAGCCCGATCAATAAGATTGTTCTGCTTGTTGCAAATCCAAGACGGAGTAAAGACCTCGCCTTTTGCTTTAGACCGAGTTTGTTGCTCGGCCTTGCTTTTCTCGACCCTAGGACGAATGATTTTCCTTTTCTTAGACATCAAAATAGATGAGGTTATATGGTCTTTGGGTTCATAGCCCTTGCTCTTGTAATTGTCGGTTGCGAAAATGATGCTCTGCCCGGTGGTCTGATCCTTAAGCAGCAAGTCCAACAAAGGAATATCAATTTCGTATTCCATATCAGGCTCAATGGTAGCCATTGGCGTTCCATCCATAACTCGAATTTTACAACCTAGAGGTTAAGTATCAAAAAGAATTCTCTAAGTATCCGAAATTAAGGACAACCAAATTAATGGCTGTGATCCGTTGAAATGTCATATTTGTGCTTTGTTCAAACTGCCTCCAACAATATCGAAAATCGGCCTTAGTTGTTTATCCTTTTCCTTGCCACCAGTAAGAAAACAATCATCGCCACCCCAACAATGCACAACCCAGTCCAAGCAACGATATCAAAGCTGTTGTAAAGCTTCGTGAAGACCACATTATTTTTAACATCTCTCCCCAAGAATTTCACATACTTCTCGGTCCCATACTTCGAGAGAATGTAATCGTATTTAGCGACAACCCTCTGGTAAACGTCTCCATTGGGGTCCGCTTCGGCATTCATGTACTTGCCCTGCTCTTCGGCACCCAAGGCCTCAAACGCCTCTCTAGCGGCGTCCCACTCCTCCCCCGATGGCGGAGTCACTCCGCTTGCGTCACAGCTTAGGTCGCTAAGCATAGCCTTAGCAAACGGATCCATCGATTCTTCGTAGATGACGGTAAGTGATTGGACATAGAACGAACCGGCTAACATCTGTATCTCGAAACGGAACTTCTCCGCATTTTCGATGGGGTATTCGAACGGGGCGATTAAGTCCAGATAATCATCGCTTGTGGATTTACCTGCTAAAGTATCGAATCCCGAATATTGCCTTACTCTATCACCGTCGTTCAAATAATAGGCGATATAAAAATTGGCGTTGCTTATTGGGCTTTTCGCAGAGAAAGAAACCTCGGTGATATTGATGCTGCCCAGTCCCTCCAAGCTATAAGTCGCGACCGAGTTGTTGGGTAGATAATCCTCAGTCGATAACTTGCTTGGATCGGGGTTGGTCAACGAATAACTCACCTCAACATTCAGGGCAGAAACAACCTCGCAGCTCTCTAACCCCGTTGGGGTTATGGCGATGGTCGAAGGAGTTTCTGCCGCCTCGGCATAAACGGACGTGCTGGCGTAGTTTGGGCATAACGACGCCCCAACTAACGTCAAAAGAAGGAGGGGATAGGCTTTCATAATGGCCTCCTTTGAAGGTTAATTAAGTTTAAGACCAAATTGATTAACCGTCAATTTATTTATTGGATAGGCCATTATTTGCCATAGGCAAAGGATCATAGGTAATCTCAAACCTATACCAAGACGGTCGGAAATCAAATCGTCCGGCTTTGATGCTCTCCGTTGATATATGACACGAACAAACCGGCCCTCGATGGTAGAAGCAAACGTCGCATCCGTATCCCTTAGACTCAACATACTCCACGAACTCCCACATCAGCTGCTTACGGGTATCGACCGGTAAGATCACCTCACTTCCGAGTTTGGTTTCAAACATCAATCGATGGCCATCGTCATGGATGTATTCAGGGGTGAGGCGGTAACCGATCCGCTTTAAACGAGCAAAGAGGTCTAGTTCATCATCAATATCCATCGTCGATTCATGGCTTTCCTTACTCACTCTAAAGGCAAAGCATCCATCTATAAGGGACTCCACCTCCTCGGCATCAAACGACCGATTCAATACCTCGATGATCCGCGGGAAGCGATTGACATGATGCCGTTCATCCAATAGGTAATGTTCTTTCCATAGGGAAACATAGAACACCATCTTATTCTCTCTTATCCCTTCAATCGAAAGGGGATTGACCTCCATCCCCTTAAGATAGGACTTCAATAACGCTTTAGACAGTTTCATTTGCTGCCCTACCGAAGCCTGAGTCGAGATGACAACGGTAACTGATGATGAATTCATAACTATTGGCGCTTAGTTCATTCATCCGATACCCCCAGCCTCGATCGCGGATATCCTTCTCCAGTTCCTTTAACTGGTTCACCCGATATTCCAAATCGACGGCTGAATCATCAATCATTGTCTTGATCCTTAAGACATACCCATCATCCTCAATCATTAAGGGATCGATATGGAAACCAATCTTCTTTAGGTGAAGGAATAGGTCTTTAACATCCCCATACTCCATCACGGGGTGCCGGCTGCCAGCGGAGACCCGGAACTCATAGCATCCCTTCTTCATCCACTTCTCAGGGGTAACACTGAACGTCTTATCAAGGGCCTGGATGATATAAGGGAGCTTATCGATATCATTAACGGAATCAAAAAGATACGGATCCTTCTTAATCGATACATACCAGCACCACTTCCCTTTAGCAATGCTTATGATCGATTCCTCCTTAACCCCAAGGAATCCCAGATACTCAATCAATATATCCTTCGTCAGCTGCATATAACCATTCCCTCCTTAGATGCGTTTCCAAACTGATGGCCAACCCCTTCCCTTGCCGGATATCGGCATAGACCGCCTTGCCGAGTTTCCTAAATAGCCTCGCCGCCGCTTCCCTTTGCCCCTCGGTCCAATAAGAATACCCATCCATCGACATCATCTTGATGTCCAAGCCATCAAGGAAACAGTCATAAACCCGTCTTGGGCTTAAGCCCAGTTCCTCGACCAATAAGCCAATCCCCTTGATCTCGGCAACGGTAATCACTCCAATGCCCCCATCAAAGTAATCATCCATCAGGCCAAGGAAGAGCCGAACAAACTGCGATCCCGCCTCAAACGCCAGCTTATTCACCGCCCATTCATCCGGATCCCGATTAGCCAGGATCCCATTCTTATCCAGGGCCTTCAGCCTTTTAAACGATGATTCGTATTCCGGATAGACCCTTTCCAGAACCAAGGAGTATTTACCTTTCATCTTCTTCTCTCCGTTTGACTATTAAAGGAACATTAGGTTAGGAAAAGTAAGGCGCCGGCGTAGCCCATACAGCTCTGACTGTTTTTGTGTGATCACCGGCGCCTTTCTTATTCTTGTTCCAACTGTGATTTAAGCTCGCCTAATGCCTCTTCCAATGAGGAGGTCCTCTTATGGAGGAGAAGATAAAGGATCGACTCGGCACGGGATTCGCCCTGCTTTTTCGCCAGGCGACGAACCGCCGCCTCGAAATAGGGATAGAGCTCAAGCCTTGGATCGAGGCTGAATCCCCTGAGGAGCATTTCGTCGATATGCCGGTCCTGGGCTTTAGAAAGCACCTTGGCTTCCTCAAGGGTCAATCCCTTGTTCAGCATGGCGTTACATTCGGGAATGGAACCATTGGCCAAAGCGAAGGCGAACATCGCCTGGCCTGGCTTGGACATAACTCGGTCATCCGAGGTCAAATCGATGTATTGGCCCGATAAGGAGGCGAGGGACTTTTGGCTGTAACGCCCGTTGTATATAAGGGCGGAGATAAAGACCAGCAGGCTATGCCGGAGCCTTTTCCCCAATGGGGTATCGTCACTTGGCAGGGAATATATATCAAAGGGCCCGAAGACCCGACCCCGTTCAATCGCCTTTTGTAGGGTAAGGGAAGGCATCGGGCGCCCCTTAAGGATGGCCCGCCGGTAGGGAAGCAGGTCGAAATAAGCCGACTCCGCCATATCCATGGTTGGGGCTTCATTAAGGAAGGAATAGAGGGTCAGCCCCTTCCATTCGTATTGATAGAACCCTTGGGAGGAGAGGAGGAACTTATCCTTGTTGGTATAGATCCCCTCCGGGGCTTGGGCGAGTTTGGCGATATCGCCTAATTTGATGGTCCGATGCTCTTTCTCGGAAGAAAGAGTAAAGGCATAGGCGTCGAGGACATAGTCCCTTTCACCCGAAGAATAGGTAAGCCCAGTGAAGATGGCCGGGAGTTTCTGCCCATCCTTGGTATAGATGATGCCGACGTCCTGCGAATCGATATAGGCCCGGATGTCCTCAAGCATCGTGATCGAGGACTCGGCATTCGTCCCCTTAAGGGGGACCTGGGCCTTAAGCTGCTTGGCGGTATAGTCAGAGAACAAAGAGCGGATCCCCTCGGCGAAGTGCCGCTTATCAGCTAAGGAGAGGGCGGAATCGCCGATGGTCTTAAGCAGGATCAATGCCTCATCGACGTTGAAGATCCGGGAATCGAGGTAATAGCCCCGCTTCTCGGAAGCGACGATGTCGAAGCCAGCCTCCAATAACCTTTTGAAGGCGGCGTTCACCGTCTTCCTATCAAGCGGCTTCCCCTTCTCATCGATTATCCGGTTGGCGATTTGGCCTTGGGTCAAAGGGTGCTCCTTATCGGTATCCCAGAGCGCCTTGATTATCCTTAAGGTATTATCCTGCATATCCTTCCTCCTTTTTTGTACAGCGATAGAATAGTCATTCTTTCGATTCCTTGGGCTTATTGTACTGTCAATGTCCGTTATTTTGGACAAGCATTTCAATTGGATTGCCCTTAAAGGCGTCGGGCCCGATAACGCAGCCACTCGGTAAGCCATTCACTTCATCGAGGCCAGAGGATTCAAAAGCCTTGGCCCCAATCTTCTTGATGGTTGAGGGGAGCGACAACGACTCAATCGGGGTAGAGGCGAAGACGTTGGGTCCAATCTCCTCCACCCCCTCGGGGATAGTAAGCGAGGGGACACGCAAGTGGACATAAGCGAAGGCCTCTTCTGGGATGACCTTAATAAGGTTCCCCTTGAACTCGATGTTCTTAAAGCTCGACTCCATGGCCGCCCCTTCCCCAAGCCTTTCGACTGAGGCGGGGATAATGAGGGGGAACCCCTCTTGATAATGGGCGATGGCCCCCGCCCCAATCGACTTAATCCCCTCAGGCAAGCGGATCCTCCCAAAAGCGAAGACCACTTCCTCGTTCCGCTTATCGATGAGGCAGTCATAGCCATCCTCAAAACGGTAGTTCCCCTCTTCCGGGATTTCGATATGCTCAATGAACGGACACTCGACGAATTGCCCCGGCTCAATGGCGGATAACGACTCGGGGAGGGAGATCCGCTTCAAGGAAGGGAGGCCGCTGAAGCCATCATGCTCTAACGTCTCCACCCCTTCTTCTAAGACTATCTCCTCCAGTTTGGGGCAACCACAAAGGAGGGAGCTCGGGATGGCATGAATCCCGCCTCCTATGACTAAGCGGCGAAGCTTCAGCATATAGTCGAAGGCCCCACGGGCTAAGGAAGTCACGGTATTGGGAACGATGAGTTCTTCGATATCGCAATGGGCGAAGGCTAAATAGCCAATCCGCTTGATGTCGGATGTGAATTCAAATCCCTCAAGGGCGGCTACCAAAGTCCCATTGCTATCGATGAGGCCATGGCCTTCGGTGATGGTTAAGCCGGAGTTATCCCCTTGTAGCACCACTTCTTTGACTTTCCCGTGGATATGCTCGCGGAATTGATAGCCCTCTAGGCGCGGGAAATGGGGGCCGAGGATAAGCTTATCGACGTCGCCGATGGATAAACCATCGAAGGAGGGGCTATCGAGATAAAGGATATGGAAATGTTCCCCTTTGACCCCCATTAAAGGGAAGAAATCCTCCTCGCCCAAATCCGACCCTTCTTCGATGGAGAGGACGGAGGAGGAAATGGCGAAGTCAACGGGCGGGTTGATGAACGCCCCAGAAGCGATGGCTTTAGCCGAAGGAGGGATAACGCTTTCGGGACCGCCGAGAACGACGGAATGGCTCTCCTTGCTGATAAGGCAATTCCCATCGGCATAGAAATAGGGGTTATCGGGAGTAACGGAAAAATAAGCGAGGTTAGGAGCCTCCTCCATCACATAACGGCCGAAGCCTGCCACCCCTTTCCCGAGTTGGAGTGACTTCAAGTTGGGGGCCTTCTCAATCGCGTAACAATCGAACTCCTCCACCGAGTCGGGAACAACAAGCTCGACCCTATTCTTTCCCCCGATGGCCCCGGTTTCGATGCGTTTGACGAATGGCGGGATTTCCTTGGTGGCGGGAAGATAAAGCAAGTCATCGCTTTCTTTATCGACCAACACCCCATCGAGTTGATAATAGCGTTCATTGTCCGAACTTACGATGTATCCTCCATCCGGGTCATCGAAGTCCAAATGGATGGGATAGCCAATAAAGCCGGCGCGCGGACCCAAGAACACCTTCAATCCCTTGACGGGGTGGACGCTGAATTTGATAAGGCTATCGAAATAAAGGGAACCGGCTTTCATCGTCCGGAAGTCCAAGTAGGCTTGGCTGACGCTAGAAGGGAGATGAAGTTCCTCCCCTTCATATCCATCAAGGGCCCCTTCCTCAATAATCTTGGTCCCCATGGGGATCGCCCCATTCGCGGAATAAAACAGGCGGCCCTCTTGCTTATCGAAAAGGATAGAGGGGTCGTTATCGAGGAACCGCTTATTCCCCTTGGGGAAGTGGATGGTGACTTTGGCTGAGGGGCTGACCTCAAACTCCTTGATGGATTCCAAACTATCGGGCAGATAGACCGCGCAAGGGATATCGGCGAAATGCAGGGCCCTCACTTGCTTAACCCCTTCTTCGACGTGGACTTCGTTCCGATGATTGACCATATCGGTATAAAGGCTGACGTTATCTTTCTGGATATAGGCCTTCTCGCCTTCGAACCGGATGTCGTTATATTCGACCTTCATTTTGTTTTCCTCCTAATTACGGGGATAAATATAACGGTTAGCCCTCATCATCGATTGTTTTTGCCCTAACTGGGGAAAATAACGGACAGGAATTATTCCGGGATATCGATGGGGTTTCCATCTTTATCAAAAAGTTGACCGTCTTTGATCGCGTAATTGGGATTGCCGACGGAAAGGAAGACGTTATCCTTCCCGACTGGATATTTGAATCCCTCTTTAAAGAAAGAAGTGGAGATCAGCGCTTCTTTCCCTAAATAGACCCGATAGGCCCCAGGACCCCAGAAGGCCCCTTGTCCCAACCGGAGATGATGGTTGAAGTAAACCCGATGAATTCCCCGCTGGGCGAAGATGGCTTTCCGGGCGAGGCTTTTCAGGGTCTTCGGCAGATAGATATCATGGGGGGCGCAGGGGAAAGCGCCCTTGGCGAGGCGCTTGACCCCTTCGGCTATCTGCCCGTTCGGTCCCCCGAAAAGCAAAGTCGCGGTTTTCTTCTCAATCAGGCAGTTATGCCTCTGGTATATATAAGGATTATACATTGAGACCCGGATCTTAAGTTGACTGTCCCATTCGGGCAGGAAGGAAGCGACGCCCAAGCGCTTTAGGTCTTTCCCAACCCAAATAAAAGATGGCCCGCTAGAAAGGCAAAAGGCGAAGTCCCCGATTTGCTTGACCCCATCGTTGATATTGATACCCTTGGCCTTGACCCCGTAGAAAGCGTAATCCCCGATAATCTTCGTTGGAGATGGGATGATCGGGCACCCCTTATCATCAAAAGAACCGAGGAGCAGTTTATCCCCAGCGAATAAGGCCCCATCCTCATAGCGATAAGAGCTATTCGGCTCAAGGATGGTGAAGGTCAGCCGGTGGCGGATCCCCTTAGTATTAGAGGCGTACCCGAAAGGAAATATGGTGGCTCCGCCTTTGATTACCACTTCCTCTAACTTGTCGCCTATGAAGAAAGAGGGATGGATATAGGTTCGTCCCACAAGGATAACCCGACGGCAATTGAGGTTCTTCCCGCCATACATCTGGTGGACCGTCTTCGGGATGACTAGGTCCTCATCTTCATAAGTCAAAATCGAAGAGGCATTGATCCGGTTGAGTTCCGGGTCTTCGGGGATATAGCCAAGCCCCAAAATCAAACTGTCGGCCGGCTTATCGACTAAGGCCCGGCCATCGACCGATTGGTAATTGGGGTTCGCGGGATCGACGGTGATCCTTTTTAAACGCGGGGCCCTATCAATGCTGAAGCGGATTTTCTCGAGCGATGCCGGGAGTTCGATCGCCTCGAGGTTCGGCGACTCCTCGATATCGATTAAGCAGTCGATCGTCCCTTCAGGGATGACGATGGTCTTTTGTTCGCGAAAGATATAGGTGCCCAACCCATCGAGCTCCAGATGGCCCACGGGTTCGGAATCATCGTTCTCGTCTTCGAATAGTTGTTTGTCCGCTTTCATTTTTTGGTCCTCCGCCCCCAATGATAAGGGACAAAGGGAGGGAAGAATGGATATCCCCCTTAACTGAGGGTTATTCAGGACAACTACCGTAAATGGGGAAGGCGATCTCCTCCCCCTGCTTATTAAATAGGCGCCCATCTTTGGTAAAGATATTAGGATTCCCTAGTGATAGATAGACGTCTTCTTTATGAATAATCCGGAAACTGGACTGAAAGAAATCGAGGGGGATATCGGCCTCTTTATTCAAAACAATGGAAACCGGTCGCCCAAAGGCGTGCTTGCCAGCGATAATACGGCTATTGATGGTGACCCGATAGGAAGAGGGGGCGCTTCTAAAGGCAAAGGACTCCACCGCCTCCAATGAGGAAGGCAATTCGATTTCCGCAGGGGGAACAGGAAAAGCATAGGACGCGATTCTCTTCACCCCCTCGGGGATCTTGGAATCAGGGCACCCAAAGACAACAGTTTGATCCGCTTTTCTTATCAAACAGTTCGAGTCAGAGTAAAAATATGGATTATCCTTATCGACATTCAAAAGAGCCGACCGAGCGAAGCGAAACGGGTTCCGCCCGATCTTGGCTAGCCCCTTCCCGATGGATATTGTTGCCTGGTGCTTAACCGAAAAGGCCTGGGACTCGATTTCCTTGACCCCATCGGGAATCGAGACGGATGAACATTCGACGCCCGCATAAGCGGCCCTCCCGATGATTTCCGCCGAAGAGGGGATGATCGGGCGACCATCCTCAGCAAACGAGCCGACCAGGACCCGGTTGCCTTCCAATAACGCCCCGTCTTCATATCGATAGGGGCAGTCATTATTGAGGATTGAGAAAAGAAGCTTCCCTCGCGTTAAAGGACCATAGTAACTTACGCCAGTATCCTCAATACGGGGATGGCCTTTGATGATGACTTCTTGGAGATTCTTTCCGCGGAAGAACAACGGGTTAATGAGGGTATCGCCCTCGATGATGAGTCTTCGACAATTCAAAGGGCCATCCCCCTCAATCCATTCTAAGGTCGGGGGCAGGATTAAATCCGCTTCCTCGCTGGTGAGTATGGCGGAAGCGCCGGCCCCCGCCACCATCGCCGGGATATAGTTAAGGCCCAGGACTAAACGATGGTCCGCTTTCAGGATGAGGGCCCGACCTTCGATCGATTCGTATATGGGATTGGAGGCCGCCACCCCCACTTCCTTTAGGTTCGGGCAATCCTCGATGGCGAAATGGACTTCCATTAAAGAGGCGGGGAGGTGGATCTTTTGAAGCGACTTCCATCCCTTTAAGACGATGTCGCATTCCTTCACCCCATCCTCAACGATCAAAGAACGATCCCTAGGGTTGAGGTCGATTCTTTTCTCGTCGATCAGCAAATAGCCATAACAGTCCTTCTCATTCATTGCCTTGTCCTTTCAAGGGAAATGATAAAGGCTGAGGCTAAGGATGGGAGTAAAAGGAATGGACTGTCCAATCTAACGGACAACACCCCTTAATCCCATAGTTTTATCTCCTCCCCATCCTTGGTATAGAGATGGCCGTCTTTGATGCGATAGTTTCGATTGGCCGCCGAAATGAATAATTGCTTAGGGGTTAATAGGAAGTCGATGGCTTGCTTGAAGAAGTCCGGGCTCACGAGGGCGTCCTCCCCCAGCTCGACCGCCGAGCCGAAGCGGGAGAAACAGCTGAAGGCGGTTTTCTCAGCTTGCAGACGGCTATTGACGATCACCCGGTGTGGCCCTTGGTCAATGAACGCGCGAGCTTCGACGTATTCGAGCGATGAGGGCAGATCGATGACAAACGTGGGCTCGCAACAGGCACGGGAGGCAATCCGCTTCACCCCTTCGGGGATATAATTGAGGCCAAGTATCAAAGTGGCCGACTTTTTAAGCAGCACGCAGCGATCGTCTTTCGATTCGTAAACCCGATTGGCCGGATCAACGGGGATTTTCTTCAGCTTTGGGCAACCATCGATCTGAAACTCCAGTTCCTCGACCGAGGCCGGCAATTCAATGGATGCGAGGTTAGGCACTGTATACAAGGCAATGGAACACCGCTTGGTCCCCTCTTTTATGACGATCGAAGTCACCTCCTTGGCATTCAGCCTTTCGGAATGGCCATCGCAGACGATTTCGGCCCAATATTGAATGGATATTCCCATCTTCTTAGTCCTTTAGCCCTTGATGATAAAGGCCAGAGAACGAAAGGCCGCGATCTCTTTGAAGGATGTCCGGAATTACGTACGCCAAGGACAGAAAACAAACCAACAAAGCGGGCAACGCCTAAACTAAAACCCGTTATGGGCAAGCATTTGGATCGCATCAGGGCGAAGCAAAAGGAAAAGCGGCATGCCCAAAAGATCGCCTCGGCCCAAAGGGGATGGATCGCCGTCGGGGGATACCGTTACGAGAGCAGGAAAGGGCGGATCGTCCGTTACTATACGGGCGGTAAGGTCCTTATTAAGAAACAAGGTCATCGGCTCGCTCGAAAATTGGGTAAAAACATCGATATCCAAGAAACGATGGGATTCCGTCTGCCTGGACTCAATCCCCAAAGCAAAGGGCGACGGGTCTTTGACCGTCGAAGCGCCGAGAAAGCCGTCTATCACTGCAATGGCTATGACTTGCTGTAAGATCCGCTGTTTTATCGAGCCAAATTCATTATACAACTCGATGTCTCAAATATAAGAAAACATTCGATAGATAAATAATGCTTATTGCATTTTATCCAGCCATTTTATCAAGCCATGTATCTAGACATTCGAGGTTGAATAGATTACTATTACCCTAGAGGGATCAACCATGATTATCGGCAGCGAAAGCGAACAGATCGAATTCGTTCTTTCAACCGCTGAGAAACCTCAGGCGGCCGAAGCCATCGCCGCCATTTTGAATAAGCACGCCAAGGGAACCCTCTATTTTGGGATCGATGACCATGGCTACGTCAAAGGGCAGATGATATCCGACAGAACCAAACGCGATATCTCCCGGACCTTAAGCGAAGCCATCGAGCCGAGTTTCAGCTTCAACCTCGACGTCTTATCGATCGAAGGGAAGGACGTCATCAAAGTCAGCTTCGCTGGCCATAACCGGCCCTACTCTGTCGAGGGCCGTTATCTAATCAGGAAAGGGACGGAAAACCGGCGGATGTCCGGGGAGGAATTGAAAAGGCTGATCAATAACGCCGACTATGCCTCAAAATGGGAACTCGAGATGACTGACCGTCGAATCGAGGATATCGATAAAGACGCCCTCTACGATTTCTACCAAAGCGCCATCTCCTGCGGGAGGTTCGAGGAAATGAAGCCATACGACGAGGATAAGCTCCTCACGATGCTCGAGCTATCCCAAGGCGGATACCTCAATAACGGGGGCTACGCCTTATTCGGGAAAGATACTGAGGTCGGCTTAAAGCTCACGACCTATGCTAGTGGCAACAAAGTCACCATCCTCGATTTAAAGTTAATGACCGGCAACGTCTACCGCCTGATCGACGAGGCCTTGAATTACATCCTTTCTCGAATCTCCTGGCGGGTGGAGATCAGGGAACGGAAACGGGAGGAAGTACCAGAGATACCAAAGGAAGCCATCCGGGAGATGGTGGCCAATGCTTTTGCCCATGCCGACTATGAAACCTGGCCGGAGATCGAGATTGGGATTCACCCCGATTCCATTGAGATATCCAATCCCGGGACCTTCCCTTTCGAACTGACCCCTTATGATTTCATAAGGCGGAATATCCCTTCCTATAAGAGAAACAAGCT
Source organism: uncultured bacterium (assembly GCA_949297805.1). GTDB lineage: Bacteria > Bacillota_I > Bacilli_A > RFN20 > CAG-826 > Alloenteromonas. Next base: position 33,602 of record CASFTG010000004.1, on the reverse strand, counting down.
GATGCTAGATGTCTTATTCCGGAGCAAAGACGTTGAGAAATCGGGGACCGGTTTCCAACGGATGGATGAACTCTGCCAAGAAAAAGGGATCCGCTGGACCTATCGGAAAGACGCGATCGGCTTCTTCTTCGCCTTCCTCCGGCCGGGATCGGAGCCCGAGGAAATAAAGGAGGAGGGGACGGAGTCAAAATTAACCGCGATTGAAGAAGCGGTCTATCGGTTCATCAAAAGCAACCTTCATCTCAATAAGGCCGAACTGGCCAAGAAAAGCCATAAGTCAATTCGGACCGTTCAGCGAGCCATCGCCTCCTTGATCGAAAACGGGTATATCCGAAGGGTCGGTTCAAACAAGACCGGTTATTGGGAGGTTATCCGTTAAAGCTATCTGGGCGATAGGCCGAACAGATTTGCCTTTGGCTTTTAGTTGGAGAAACAGCCGTTAATTTTATGAGCCGATGTTTTCCGGATGCCCTCATTCCCTTAACGAGGTGATCGGGGCCACATAGACCCCGTCTTTCCGGGTATAGGCCGCGTTAGAAAGCCCGCAGATGACGAATAATGATTTGGCTGGCTTCCCTCCCTCTTCCTTGATGAGCTCATTGATTCGCAAAAGGTTATGAGCCGCCTCTTCGATCTGATGGGCCCCGAGCTTGATCTCGATCCCGCACCACTCGCCATCCTCTAATTCGATGACCGCGTCGATCTCGTTATTCTTGTAGTCCTGGTAATGGAACAATTTACCGCCAAATGACTCGGCATAGGTCAGCAAATCCCTTTCGACCAAGGATTCGAATAAGAACCCAGCGAGCGAAAGGTCTTTCTTTAAATGCTGCGGGGTCAGGCCTAAGACCGCCGAAGGCAAGGAGGGATCGACGAAATGGCGTTTCGCGCTTTGCTTAACCCGCAACGATGAACGGATACTCGCCCCAAAAGGCGGGATATCCTCGATTAGATAGAGCCTTTTGAGCAAATTAAGATAATCGGTGAGGGTGTTTATATTAATATCGTCCCTATCTTTATCCTGGATATCCCTTTTTAGGGTTGCGTTGCTCGCCGTCGTCGCTTCATTCCGAGCCAGGGATTTCAGCAACAGCCTAACCTTCTCCCCGTCTCTTTTGACGTCGTCGACTCGGTAAATGTCCTCATTGATGACTGCCTCGATATAGCTGTTGGCGATTGCGCGGGATTGTTTAATATCTAAACCTAGCCGGGCTGGGAAGCCCCCGGCGATGATATAATCCAACAATCGACTGAGAGATACTTCCCCAGTGAGAACATCTTTCGCTTGCCCAAGACAAATATCTTCAAGCGAGACCTGCCCATCCGAATCGCCCGATTCGAACAAAGACATCGTCCGCATCCTTAATTGGGCGATCCTTCCGGTACCTGAATGGAGGTATTTCGACCGGTCGACCACCGTTGAACCAGTGAGGACGAATTGTCCTTTTGCGGGATTTTGGTCGACCCTATTACGGACCGCATCCCAAATCGAGGGCACTTCTTGCCATTCATCGATTAGTCGCGGCAGCCGGCCGGACAAAGCGAAATCGGGATTGAGCATAGCCATTTGGCGATTATTAAAATTACCAGTCGAATCCGAAAGCATAAATTGGCTTCGACAAGCGTTCCGTCCCGTCCACGTTTTGCCACACCATTTAGGACCAACAATCAAAACCGCTCCAAAGGTTTTTAAATAAAACGAGAGGGTTTTGTCAATTATTCGAGGTTTATAATTGCTCAATTTCATCATTAGTCCTCCAATGCCAAGAACGCATTCTACGATGTTAATTTTAGGCGGTTTAAGAGGCAATAGCAATTGTAACAGGAGAAATTATCTTTTTTTGGCAGGAAAGATTTTTGATTTTCAATAGGAGACTTTTACAAAATCTAATATGACGTTTTCTCGAAAATCAATAGGAGGGTTTTTCGATTTTCAATAGGAGAGATTTTTGATTTTCAACAAGACAGTTTTTAATCGCTCGTCTTTTTCCGATAAGCCGAATAGATTTTGCCTTTGGCCTTTAACTGGAGAAACAGCCGATGGGCTTTAGGCGTCCCGATCCCGAGCCGCTCGATGATGGTAGCGAGGCCGATCCGCTCCCCTATTGCCATCTTCTTATCCAACTCGGCTTCCCATTCATCGAGTTCCTGATCCCAGACATCATGCCGGCCAAGGCCTCGAAACGGACCAATTTATCGTATTGCGGATCCCTTATATCAACCCATAACGGCCAAGTCAGAGGCGGGCATTCCTCCAGCCAAATCGGTAAGAGGACGAGGCGATGCCGGCTATAGCCATATTCGTCCCGCACCGGCGATACCCGATATCGATAAGGAAGGGAATGGATCAAAGGAAGGGTCTGCTCCATCGCCTCGTCCACCTCGATATTGATGGTGAGCGTTTCCCCTTCGATGGGGGCGAATTGTTTCTCGTGCCGAAAGAACTTGGTATAGCCGAGCTTATGCAGGAAATAGAATCCCTCGAAATGTTGAGCCTCAACTGACACAATGGCCTCGCTGATGGTATTCACATACCGGCGGATCTGCCGGTCGGTCGGGGGTACCGCCATCCGAGCACGGTCAAGATCGTTGAGCCGCTCGGCAGTCGCTTTCGCTAATTCGTCGGCGTTGAAATATCAATCCCGATAATTGGACGATTTTTCTAACAATGTCAGATAGAAGGCTAGACACTGAGTAAGGTCGTGTAAACTATCTATGGATTTATTATCCGCCAAAATTAGGACAAATATTGTAAAAAATACCATCCGAATTAAAGTCAATAAAGCCAAACAAAAGGAGCGACTATAGTGAAAAAAGGGTTGACCGTGGCAACCAGTGGCCTTACTTGTGGGGTCGAGGGCTTTCCCGATCTCACCAAAAACAATTTCGTTAAAGTTAATAACGATATAAGGTCGAACAATAAATACGGCCGAGGCCTTTTAGGTGAGAGTTTCGGAGAACCGGCAGCAATCGAAGCCATTAACAGTTTATGCAAAGTGGGACAATATCGAAGAACGCTGGTTGAATACCTTTATTGGCTTAAAACCGGGATCGTCACCATAAATGACAAGCAAAAACGGCTAATCGATGACAACGTCATTTGCGACATTATCCTTCGCCTAGACGTTGAAAATAGCACAAATATCGGGAAAAACGTGACCCTACTGGCAATGTCTAAAATAATACTGAAAGTCCTTTCGAGCTCATCACATATGAGCGTATTAAGCAGTTCTGCGCCTTCGATTTCGGAAATGAACGTTTTGGTTTGGCAGATTTGCGATACGCATGACAGTGCCTATGCCTCTATTTTAAGTCATTATGATGGAGATCCAATCCACGCCATGTCGCTTGCCTCGAAATTCTGCTACTACCTAAATGAATGGTATTTCCTCGACAACAACCCGTTCGACGCCAGTTACGACCCCAACGGCAAATCTCTTTTCTCCATCTATGACAGCGTGCTTTGCAGCCACCTTCCCCATTACCTTGATTTTTACGGAATCAGTAGCACTACTTGCAAAAGGAGCAAAGTTTCTGAACACCAATTAACGAAACTAAAGCATTCCCAGACTGGATACGAGACGTACCTCGGATATATAGACCAACTCAAGAAAATGACGCACTTAACATCCCATCAAATCGACCAAATCATTTGGTGGTGTTTTCGTTAAGTCAATCGGTTTTCTCCATCGCCTTTAGGCAAATTAAATATCCCTTTAAAACCATTGGGGGTTGAATGTTCGAGTGGCAACAACGGCCAAAGCGCCTTTTTAAGTCTCCAATCAGTCCATCAATCAGCATCCACATCCTAGGGCGCCCCTCTTTTAATGCTCTTCGTCAAACTCAATGACCGTTCCCCCACTGTACGAAAAGTCGTACTTCGGCCGCCGACTCCAATAATGAGTTATACCCCCGGCTATAATCAAATCCATGAGCATCGATCCAACCAAGATTTCCATCGGCTGGGACTCCTTAAGCGCCCCCTCCTCCACTTCCGCCACCCTCCCCGTCGAAGAGGCCTTAGTCCATTGCCTAAACGACAAAGGCTACATCGATATGGACTATCTATGCGCGGCCTCCGGTCTAAAGGAGACCGAGGTTTTGACTAAGCTCCAAGGGGCCATCTTCCTTAATCCCCGGAAATACCTTAACGGCAGCACCCGTCCCTACGAGACCGCCGACTCCTACCTAACCGGCAATATCCTCGTTAAGCTGCAACAAGCCGAGGAAGCCGCCAAGGACAACCCCGTATTCAAAGCCAATTGCCAGGCGCTGAAGAAAGTATTGCCTTTAAGGATCGCCCCCAAGGACATCTACTTCTCCCTCGCTTCCCCTTGGGTCCCCTTGCCCCTTATCGCCCGCTTCGTGATCGAACACTTTCGCCTCGATTCGCGTTACCTCGACCATCCCTACCGCATCATTTCCCCCGACCGGTTCGTCATTGGCAAATACGAGTACTATTTTGGATCGTCTACCCAGGTAACCAACAGCCACGGCACCAGCCGGATAAGGGGAGTGGATATTCTGGAAAAGACCATCCAAGGAAGACCGGCCAAAGTCTATGATTCCCAGGTCAATGAAGGGAAAACCCGGCGCCGCCTCAACCACAAGCAAACCCTTCTGGCCCTCGATAAGCAGAAAGAGCTGAACCAAGCCTTGCGATTGTTGATTCGCCAATCCCCCAGTTACATGGAACTCGGGAGGATTTTCGCGGAAAAGGATTATGTTCTTTTCATCAAAGAGGCCGATCGTTCCCTCCGGCGGTTGCGAGTCGGGGGGCTACCTATCAAGATAAATCCGCCTTCAAGGCCGCCGTCAACATCATCGTCGCCATCGTTCGGGAACCGAGTGAGGACGACCCACAAATCGTCACCGCTTTGACTAAATTCAACGGAATGATGGATAAATTGACCTTCAATTGGGTCAAAGGCCGCCTCCTATCCAATTACAATCCCGGCTATTCTCAGACGTTGCCTTCCGTTAACGAAGGAACCCGTCATATCTACTCCGTCAGCAAAAAGGAGTTCACTCGCTTGACCGATCTCGCCATCGGCAATGACGATGTGAACCTCGCCGCCTTCCTGGCCAAAGCCTATGCCTATTCGCCGATTGGACCCAATGACAGCTATTCCGACTTTAAACGGCTCCTCGACCGTTTCTACAATACAGATCGCGAATATCGGGACGCGGAAGCCTATTCCCAAATCAAACGGGCCCTCCTGCATATCGTCCGCGAATACAATGTCAGCAAGGTGGTCGTCGATACCCCAAAAAGGCAGTCTCCGCTGGACCTGGCTAAGAGGATTTTGGAAACCAACGGTCGGCCCTCGCCTCTCCGCCCGATGCCTTTAGTCGAAGATCTGAATTAGTTGAAAGAAAGGAAATATCTATATGGGAATCAAAGATTTATTAAGCAAGAACCTGCTCATCGTCGGCACTACCGGCAGCGGCAAAACCCACTTCCTCAAGTATCTCGCCGATTACTTGGCCGAGAATGCCACCATCTACGTCGATGATCAAAAACTCTTCAGTTGGGCCCGTTACCTCACTCGTCCTTACATTAAGCCTTATGACCAAGCGACGCTAAGCCAATTAATCGCCGAGCGGTCGCAAAATAGCGAGAAGGACTATCCCGACGTCTACGTCATCTTCGATGAATTGGCGCACACGCTGGAATGGGAAGCGAACTTTAGCGACGACCATCAACGGGTCAGTCCCCTTTCCGACCCCTTGCTCGATTGGGCGAGCGTCGAGGAATGCGCCTGCCTCCATATTCATATTCTATCCGCCACCCAGGTCCCAGGGGTCATGCTCAGCCCAGAGGAAATCGCGGATAAGTTCGACTATTACCTAGAGTTCCGGGATAAGCTTCAAGAAGAGGAAGAAGGCTATACCCGTTACGTGAAGGAGAAGTTAGCTGACCGGTTTGGCCCCGCCGAGACCCTCTATTTCGGGGAACGGCGCCTCTATATCCACCGGCTAGGGAAACGCCATGCGTGAATACCGTCTCCTCGCCGAGGGAGGGAAGGATATTTCCCTTTTGAATTACGAAGCCATCTTCTTCTTGTTCATGAAGACGATTCGTGATTTCCGTGATCTCCATCCGAATTTCTTTGGGAATACGTTATTGCCCCTCTCCTTGGAGGCCGATCTTTTCTTTGACGAGGAGGTGACGAAAACCAAGGAGCTATTCCAAGCCTGTGGAAGGGTGTTAAGCCTCTTTCGTCTCCTCGATCATATTCAGGATTACCCGCAAGAAGAACGGGATAGCTTGGTTTTTCCTGACCTATCCTATCGCCTTTATGAATGGGACATCAGCTTATCGAGGGCCAACGAACAATATCTGATCGACCTAAGCGATGGCGAATTCTACCTTCGGACCAATCTCCTTAGCCCGGGCGAAATTAGTCGTTACTTCGAATGCTATCTGCGAAAAGAGATCGGTTCAGTTGTCTATGAAACCGAGGCCGATAGGATTCCTCTTGGGGGAACGATCTGCTTCCGGATCGATATAACAGCCGAAAACGATCCCCTCGCCTAAAGTCAGTATTTTTTCCAGTGCCACTGGAAATTTTACTAAACGCCCATTTCATCGCCACTTTTTAAACGTCTACAAGGCCTTTTTCGCCCTGAGAATCGTTCAAATCGCGGTGACGTTGATTACGTAGGTATCCTCCCCGATTTTATAAGGCGAGGGGGTATTGCAGATGACGAAGTTATCGCCTTTTTGATAGCTGGTGTCCTTGAGGCAGGTGAAGGACTTGACGTCTTTTGAGGTGAAACTGACCCCGGACTTGCATTCGATTAGGTGCATCAGTCCGCCATCGAGCACGATCAGATCGATCTCGTTCTGGTTGTTGTCCCGATAGTAATAGAAGTTGTCCTTAACCCCGTTGTTCCGGTAATTCTTCCGTATCTCATTAACGATATAGGTTTCAACGAAGCGGCCGGAGAATATCGATCTTTCTAAAACCTCCGGTTCGGATAGCCGGGCCAAGAAGCAGGCCAAGCCCGTATCGGAGAAATAAAGCTTCGGCCGTTTGACGATGCGCTTACTGATCGAGAACTCGTTATAGGGTTGCAGAAGGTAAATGAGGTCGCCAGCGAGGAGGACGCTCATCCACGATTGGATGGTCTCGACCTTGACCCCGATGGCCTTTGATAGATTGGAATAGACGATCTCCTGTCCGGTTAAAGAAGCCAGCAACTGCATAAAATTCTGGAACTGGAACTTATCCTTGATGTTGATCAGCTGCGAGACGTCCTTTTCCAAATACGAGTTGACGTAATCGCTATAAAAGTTATCGAGTTCAATCGATGATGAGTGGAGCTCGGGATAGCCGCCCCTCACGATCAGGCGAAACAATTCGCGCGGATCGAGTTGAAAGTCCTTCCCCCGAGCGAGCATCGTAGAAAAATCAAAAGATAGCTTATCCTCTTTCTCTCCGTATATCTCACGCGTGCTAAGCGGCGACATCCTTACGATAGCGACCCGACCCGCCATCGACTCAGTCACGCCTTTCATCAACTCATAGGTTTGGGAGCCGGTGAGGATATACATGCCGGCATTGTGCCCTTTCTCTAATTTCTCCTTATTGACGATGGAGACGATGACGTCGAATAGCTTCGGGGCATGCTGGACCTCATCGATGATCAGGGGTGGCTTATGCAAAGACAAAAAATACTCCGGGTCGGTGATGGCCTGCTCCCGATTCCGGATATCGTCCAAACTGACGTAATCGAAGTCCAATTCCTTTTTCAGCTCATAGCAAAGGGTCGACTTACCAACCTGTCGAGCCCCGGTGATTAAGGTGATGGGCTTTAACCCTAAACATTTGAGGATCTCTTTTTTTATTGTTCTTTCGATCATAAAATCTCCGTCTTGTTCGAAACAAATTATAGTGTAGTATTTTTTCCAGTGCCACTGGAAATTTTACTAAATCTCCATTTCATCGGTGTTTAATGGCCGATCCCCGATTAATAAGACGGCAATCATGCCCATCGAAGACGAATTCGATCCAATCCCCGGGTTTGGCTTCTGCGCTTGCCGTATTTCCTTCGGCAAGGTAACCCGTCCCCGATTGGTAATCCGCACCGTGAATATTTTGGGATTCATATTCAGTCCTTCAGCATAGTGATGGGGATCACGTATACCCCGTCTTCCCGTTGATAGGCCCGGTTCAAGGTCCCGACGATGACGCCTAACGATCTCGCCCCCTTTCCACCCGAGCGGACGATGGCGTTATTGGCCAACTTAAGATTCTTGATGGAACGCTCAAGATTCTCCGGGGTCAGCAGGATATTGAAGCCTACCCAGTCGCCATTAGGGAGGGCGATGACGGCATCGATATAGTGGTTCCGGTAATCGGCGTAATGGAATAGCTTCCCATCGAAACAATCGGCATAGGTCAAAAGATCTCGTTCGACTAGACAAGCGAATAGTTGACCCGACAGACGGGAATCCCGCCTTAAGGAAGGCTTATCGAGATGAAGGATACTAACCGGCAAGAAAGGGTCAGCAAAATGGCGTAAGGGGCGTTGCCTGATCCTTAACGATGACTTGGGGTCGAAGCTCGGTATCTCCTCAATCATATACAAAGAGCGCATCGCCTCAAGATAGATGGAGACGGTGTCGATATCGAGGTTGACCCCGTCTTTCCGAAAGACCTCTTCTTTAATCTCGGCATTGGCTAAGGTTTGGCTTTCATGCCGGGCTAAGCTTCGTAAGACCAGCCTTAATTTCCGAGGGTCGCGGTCGCCCTCATCGACCGTCTCTAAGTCCTCAATCAACGAATAGAAATAAGGGTTTTGGTTATTGGCGGCTTGAACTTCGCTTAGGCCAAGATTCATCGGGAGCCCGCCCCGCAGGATGTTTTTTATCCACTTAGGAAAAAACGGGACGAAGAAGCGAGAAAGGCCTATCGGGACAGTCGGGAGGGAAAGCCCTTTGACGGGATCTTCCTCATGGACATCATAAGAGGAGGCATCGAAGAAAATGATCCCCGCTTACGATGAAGTGTATCTATCTGACGTCATGCGCAACCTGGCGGACTTATTCGACCTCGCCATCAACTCAATGGGGATGGATCCCGATGATATCGGAACTAGGTTCGCCGCCTCTTTTGTCGCCAACGCCATCGAGAAAGGGAATCCGAATTACCTATCAGGCAAATCGGCGGTTGAGATGCTGGTCGAAATTCTTGAACAAAACGCCCCCTATAATCAGGTCAGCATGGACCGCACCCCGGAGTATTGGGCCGGTTGGGTCTTGGCTTATACCCAGTGGTATCTGGATATCCCATTCCAGAAAATACTTACAGCCGTCCCCTTAAGCGCCTTAATCAGCATCTATCACCCCTATCACGAAGCCCCGGAGTCCAAGACCGCCAAATGGATCGAGGACAAACTCCCCAATAAGAACAAACTGACCTATTACCGGAAACTCCGACAACTATCCAAAAAGCAGCTTTCCCGCCTAAGCGGGGTCAATATCCGTTCCCTCAACTATTATGAGGCTGACCGGCGATACCTTTGGAAAGCCAAAGGGGAGACCTTATATGCCTTAGCCAAAACCTTGTGCTGCACCATTGAGGATCTGCTGCATTAAGTTGGCATCTAAATTGATTGAGACTTAACGCCGAAAGGAAATGTTTGGCGACATCTAAGCGGTAGAGCAAAGTTATCTTCTAGGGTTCTTCGTTATTCCGCGATTATTTTCTGCTTCAGCCGGACCGTTTCCTGCTTCATTTACTGCTTCATTTTCTGCTTCGGCCGACAATGGCCCAACGCCCGGCTTCATCGGGTCAACTACGTAAACCTCTTAACTATCGTGTGGCCTAAGTTTCAAAAGAGACCAGACGGAAATTAAGAGACCATTTTAATCGGCGAATCAGTTTTTCTTCACCGTTTACTTCACCGTTTCTTCACCGCTTTCTTCGCCGTTTGACTCATTATCAAATGTGCACTATTTGTACACTTGTAGTATTTCAAATCGGAAGGTTGGCGGAATTCCAATCGGAAGGTTGGCGGGGTTTCAACCCGAGGTTTTACGGGATTTAGGCCTGACACTAGGCATAACGTTCTAGCGTCCCATCCGTTCGTATTCCTCTTTTAGTTTGGCTTTCTCGGCTTGCAACGTCCGTAGCTGTTTGCTCTTCTTCGTCCCGATAATCACGATGACGATGACGGCGGTTAAAAACAATCCGACCAAGATTGGCAATATCAATAAATAGCTCGCTTCCCCCATTGCCGACGGATCGTCTTTATGGGAATGAACGTAATCGGCATAAGGATACCAGGAGACTCCGAAGATGATCGCGCTTAATATTGAGGTGGCGATGACAATGAAAAGATGGGTTCTCTTCAATGAGGCTATTTGCTTATCCTTCTCTTGAACCTTAGCTAAGAGGGCATCCTCTTCGGCCTGGTATTCCTGAAGGGCGGCTTCTAGTACCGCCTTCCGCTTCGCCAATTCGCTCGGCTCGTCTTTCTTTGGCTCAATTAATGTTTCTTTCTCATCCATTCCCTTGCTCCTCAATTATCGATGGCCCGGAAGGTCGCTTCCAACAGTTCCTGGGCTAAAGGCGGCTTCTTATCCATTAAGACGGCAATCGCCATGATTGAGGCGTAATACTCGTATTTATCTTTCTCTTTCCCTATTAATGATTGGAGTTCGGCTTCTTTATGGACAGCGAAGTAATGGCATATCTCATAATCCCGGCCAACAAGAGAATGCTTCTGGTCCAAGGCATGCATCATTTCGTGGACAACGACGAAGGAAAGGGGATCCACCGCATACCCAAAAGAGGTAAAACGACGCCGGACCCGTTCCAGCCTATCGAGATCGGAGAGGTTCTTGACGTCGAGGAAGATGAAATGGAGCTTACCCAGGTGATCGATGTCGATCCCCAGCATATTGCCGCCTTGCGCGGTCTTGGCATAGCAGCGCCGGAAATAACGGATCAGGAACTTCTTAACGTCCGTTCTTCGATTCGGTTTAACGAAGGCTAAGCCGAAGCGTAAAGCGATCTCTTCCTCCTCCAATCGATTCATTAGATAAGAAAAGCCATCAAGGCTGCCAAGGAAGTCGATGAAGCTGGTCAACTTAGGAAAATAGGTCAAAGCCTTGATGACCCCTTTATATAGCAAAGATCCTTGCTCGCTGCTAAAGCCAAGGAAGGAAGCGCAGTTGAGTAGGTTATGCTCCATCAAAGCATCGGAATAATTGGTTCCTTTAGCCAATAGGGTATTAAATTCCGGGGCGTGCTCGATATCAGCCCGCCTAATCTTCGGATTAAAAGTCAAGGGATCAGCGGGATCATAATAGAAATCGAGCCGTTCCCGTTCGAAGCGTTCATACAAACTGACGTTATCGGGCCCTTTGCCAATCCGATACCTTTTGCCGATAGCCATGCAATCATTATCGCAGGTCCAACCATCTTTGTCAGGCCAGCAAAAAGATTGACATCCCTAGGTTCAGCCGAAGATGCAGCGCCAAAAAGGCGATTAATCGCTCAGCAGCCGATTGACTTGATAGGCGATAATGTCTTCGAGGACCTTGAGCCGCTTGGGCGTGAAGTTATAACGTGGATGCTTGACGAAACGGAAACCGATTAGATGGCGGAGCTTCTCTTTTTGCCTTTTCCCAATATGCTTTTTGGCGAAGTCGACGAAGGACCCATAAAGAGCCGGTTTCCTCGTGGCCGCATAGGCATGCCAATCGTTAAGTTCATCATCCATGGCGTAAGTCAATAAGGAGAGCCCGTTATCGAATATCGGGGCGAAAGAAGCGATCGAGTTCGTTTTATTGTCGATCAAGAAACCGAAATTGCCATAATGCCGATCGGTATTGAGGATGACGGCGTCGAAGGCGATCATGTCCAGGAACGCCTCATGATATTCCTCCCCTAATTCTTGGAGGAAAGACAAGAAGCCATTGATTGAGGAGTCTTTGAACAAGCTACCGGCCGGAAGAAAAGAATAGTCGAGGCTAGTGAATAGTTCACAGGTCGAGCATAGTTGCCCTTTCCATTTACTTAGATTATAGTTGACCGCCTCAAGCCCCATCCTTTTGGCGACCTCGGCGGCATAGAACTCGCAGTAAGGCTCATTTCCAGAATTGGCGAAGCCGGAGGTTCCGCCTTTGAACAAATATATTTTCCCGTTAATTCTCCGCCAGCATTTCGGCAGCATCCCATTGGTTGTGAATTCTGGGGACGAACGGAAGGTTGATCGAAGGGCTGACCCATAACCGGTGAAGGCGATGTTGGCCAAGGTTTGGCTAAACCGGTTCTCAAATAGATTGTAATCGGCAAACGATCCGCGAAATCCGTCGGGAGTCACCCAATAGCAATCATTAAGCGACAGACCAAGGCAATAATCGATAATGCCCTTAACGTCTTTCTCGTTGAGCCCGAGTTTGGCCAGGAAATTAACCACATAAGCCCGATTGGATGGGATGGTTCGCCTTTTCAACCATTTAAGCAGCCCCTCTTCGTTCGCCTTCAAATCCAAAGGCAAGAGGTTCGAATGCTCCTTATATCTTTCCGTAATGTCGACGGCAAAACCCTCTTCCGTCATCTCCATCGTGAATTTCAATAGAGGCAAATCGCGGTTTTTCAGATAGTAAGTGCCCATCGGTAGACATAGTAGACGAAAGAAAAAGACTATTCAACCGGTTATGTCATAATTTCAAAAAACGAATCTCGCGATGAACATTCGCCTGTATTCTGAACAAATTGGCGCGCCTTTTCCGAAAATAACGGACAGCCGACTATAAGGGCGCTGGCTCAAGGAGTCAATTCCTCATAAGTTTCTTGCCCCCTCCATGAGTTTCCGGGAGATCTTCCCAACGTCAGAGTCCAAGGCAATTTGGTAAACATTCGGGTCCTGACTAATTTCGTAAGGAAGGTGGCCGATATGGAAGCACTGTTTGAGGAAGAGATTGATGGCGGTATTCAACGAAAGTCCAAGCTTGGCGAATAGTTGCTCAGCCTCGCGTTTGAGTTCCTCGTCTATTAGGACTGTGACTTGAATATCGGCCATACGTCTCCCTCGACTCATTAAAGCCATAACCGCATAATTCGTCCGTTTTTGCGATCATGAACTACAATATAGAAACTATAGAATCTAAGCAATTTGCATTTCAAACAAACTAAATAGCGCGATTAAACCAATCGTGTTGCTCGTCGATAATTAATCCCTCGTCATAAATTAAGTTTCCAACAATCATCTTTCCAGATGTCGCCTCTAAGACTAGTCCTAAGTAACCGGAATCGCCTTGAACAATATTGACATAGGAAACATTACCTCCATCTACATAAGTATAAGAATAATCCCTGGTATATAAATCGATGTTGAAACCGAACTTGTAGCTATTGCCATCATAGTCAGTTAAAACGGAAAGGCTGTCCTCGGTACCGTCATATTGGCACAAAGTCAGGACAAAAGAGGAGAACTTCCACGTTCCAAGTGGTTTAAAACCTAAATAAGGGGTTGGGAAATCGCCGGTTGCTGGATCAAAATCGCCGAAGTCCCAAAGCGAGAGGTCCCATCCCAAAGTATCGGGAAAGAACTCCATCGTAATTTCGGCAAGTGAAGAAATTTCTATCCCTGTTATATTGCTGATTCCGGTAAATCCGCTTGGATAAGAAAACGTGCAAAGGTAATGACAATTATTAACTTGGGGGGAATCGGAACTTCCAAAAATAGAACCAATTGATTCATCCGTACTTGTTACTTCGGCATCACATACAACCAAACAATTTTCAGCGACGAGCTCCGTTGCAGAGCCAGCGAGACCGCCGACTTCTCCTTGGCTTTTGACCGCTCCAACATTTGATGAAGAATAGATGGAAACGGAAACCGAATCGCCGGCTCCTCCGAGAAGGCCTCCGGCACAATTGCCGGTTCCATTAACGCTTCCGGCATTAGAAGAAGATTCAATAAATCCTTGAACATTGGGCGAAGATAAAGAGTTGGAGAAAACATATCCAACGAGACCTCCTACATAAGAGGAGCCTGATATATTGCCGGAATTAAACGACGAGAAAATTGTTACATGATAGCAAGTGCCAACCAAACCGCCGACCATATTGCTGTAACCTTTTACATCACCGTAGTTAAAAGATGACGAAATGACGACGCTAGAACCATACCCCCCAACGAGACCTCCTATTTCGCCAGATCCGGAAACAATCGATGAATTGAACGACGAATATATTGTTATAGAATGACCCCATCCGGCAAGGCCACCGACAAAAAAGAACCCAGAGACGACGCCAGAGTTTGAAGAAGATGAAATGGTAGCGTCGGTGAAATTACCAACAAGGCCACCAACGTCATCAGATCCGGAAATAGCCCCAGAGTTAGAAGATGAAGAAATAATAATTCGAGCTTGGCTTCCGTGACCAACAAGGCCACCAACGTCATCGGATCCGGAAATAGCCCCGGCGTTAGAGGATGAGGAAATTGCAATATAAGAACCGTACCCAACAAAACCCCCAACGCCGGAGTAATAAGAGGAGGACGAACTAGTAACGCTGCCGCAATTGGATGATGATTCAATAGATATCGATGCTAATTTATCTCCACCACCGATCAAACCACCAATGCAAGAATCCAAGTTCTTTGGCCGATCCGCAAAAACCGAAGAAGCCGCATCAACACTTATGTTTCTGAAGTTTGCACGTGAGGTAACATATCCAGCAACCAATCCGACATAAATTGCATCCTGGTTGGACGAAGGATATGAAACGTTAATTGTAGCACCTCGGAAATTAATGTTCGAAACCATAGATCCTGAAAAATATCCAAACAAGCCCAGATAGTCCCCGCTACTTTCGGTGATTGACAAAGCTTTAATCGAATGTCCGGCCCCATCAAGGGATCCTGTAAATGGGGAATCTTTCGTCCCAATTGGCGTCCATTCACCAATTAAAGTTATGTCTTTCATGAGACGATAATTGCCACCAAGATTATCGGACATCGCGCAAAGATCAGCAGCATCATATATGGGAATGAAATAAAACGCCTCTAACGTCAGTTCCGATAAAACTATATCCCATGGTGCCAAGCCTTTGCCGAACTCATCGGTTATTCTCCGGTCCCCGTAGTACCAACCATTAAAATTATCGCCAGTAGGAACCGGCAATTTAAAATCTTGATCATAATTAATGGTAACCACGGTCTCGTGTAAATACCCCTCGAAATACCCCTCGCCAGAGTTTAACGTAACGACGGTCTCCACAGCCTTCCAGACCGCGGTCAGTTTGAGATCGTGCAGCCAAAGGTAATCCTGGCTTATAACGACGTTGTCTTCTTCGTCAAGCCAACCGAGGAACTGGTAGCCATCTCTTTTTGGCGAGGGTAAATCAAGGTATTCGCCATAGGGTATTTCCTCGGACGATGAAAGATCGTCGTAGCCGTAATCATATTCAACGGTATATGAATCCTGCCTCCAAGTGGCTATTAGGGTGCAGTCCTCATCGATTGACCAAGGACCGTCCTGGATAGTTACTCCTTCATATGTCCAGCCGAGGAAAGCCGCTTCGTCTTTGGTCGGAATAGGCAAGGCTATCTCATCGTCAAAAGTATAATCAGCCTCAATCGCATCGAGTTGACCACCCATTGGATCAAATGTGACATGGTATACATTAGCTTCCCAATCGGCAGTTAGGGTCATATCCTCGGTAACGACATAGCCAGTGAACGACCAAGTCTCGCCTTGATAGGTCCAGCCATTGAACGTATAGCCCTTTCTTTCGGGATCCACCGGCTTGCTTATTTTACCGAGATGTTTGACTTCCTGAGGCTCGATATCTTGCTCGGTTCCAGCCTCAAAGGAGACTGTGTGATAGACCGTCGAAAGGTTTCCATTGGCCAGATCTTCGAGCCATTGTTCAAGCGTGCCTTCATATTCAGGGTGCTCATCACAATATAGTTCGTAGGCCGATTTCCCGGCTTCGCCTGGCTCCCCTTCGTCACCTTGCGGGCCTTGGTCGCCTTGGGGCCCTTGTTCCCCGGTTTCTCCTTTCTCGCCGGCGGCCCCATCCTGGCCTTTGATATTTCCTTGCTTAACCCATCCGTTATTGGTCTTGACATAGTAGTCCCATGTTTCAGTATCGATGTAAGAGTCACCGATGTTTCCCAAAGAGGCTGCCGGCTCCCCTTTGCCGGTCAGCAGATTCAAACCATCCGTGCCCGACTCTCCCTGTGGTCCAGTTTGGCCAAGCTCACCTTGCGAGCCTTGCGGGCCAGCCGAACCGATTTGGTCGGTGCAACTAGCCAAGCCCAAGGCTAGCCCAATCATCGCAACGAATATCACGTATTTTTTCATGTTTGACCTCCACTGCATGCCTAAAGCTTGAACCCGTGCTTTCTTAGCGCCTCTTTAACAAGCCTCTCATGCCGCTTGGAATATCTTTCTAATGGGGCGCAGTCGAGAGTGTCCCCTAATGAAATCGACAGGTTATTGAATATGGCTTTCGTATTTTCCGTTTTGCATTTCAAAGAATCGCGGCCATAAACCTGCAGATTGGCCGGCAGCCAATCGATGAATGCATATATGTCTTCTTTCTTCTTCTTTATGACGTAGGTATCTACTATCAAATCGACGAAAAGACGCTCATCCGATTCACTCCATCTCCTTTTCTTAGGAGGTAGCGATTTTGGGTCTAAAGAAAGAACGGTAACTTGGTCGCCATTAATATTCGATGCTTCCGCTTTGCCCCGCCATCGTTCTTTGATTATGTCCCAAACAATCGGCGCGGCAATCGAAAGAACAGTAAGCAAGACGTCTAACCAAATGCATCCGTTTCCCACGGATGTAACCAAAGGGGGCTTCTTCTCAAACTCAAGCTTTTCGCAATCGCCTTGAAGCCTTCTAAACGCCTCCTCGTAGCATCGATCCAAGAAGCCTTCAATTTCCGAGACTGACCTCCTGAAGTCAGCAAGCGGAATCGCGCCTTCGCCTTCGATTACGAATCGAAACTTGATTGGTTGCGTATAAGCCATTGCTACACCCTCCTAGCAAAAACGGATCTAGCTCTTACCGCCTAGATCCGTTCGAGGATATAACATTAATAGCTAATATTACCCCCCCCCGCACGAATCGCGAGAGAGGCAAGGCATATTGACTAGCGCCCTTATTGTAGCTTTCAATCGATCGTCTATTCAAGTATCCCAGGCTAAGCCATGTGCTGACCTTTGCCTTAGGCAAATTAAGCAAAACACGGTTTCAAACTACCCACCCGGTAAATTGTTCAATGGGTTGAGGCTTAAATGATGGTTATGCTATAAAAAGACGCATCCGAAGTACGCACTATGGATGAAACTCAATCAATCCGACCTTGTCGGTTTTCCAGCCACAACACTAATCGCAATAACTCGCCGGATTTTGCCGTAAGCGAAACCGTTCGGGGATCTTTTTGCCCAAGAATATCTTCTTGATGTCGTCGGGGGCCTCAACCCCATCGAAATAGGCTCGTTTTGAGTTTCCGCCAGCCGGCTTCCAACCATTCTCATTGACCTTATACACCCCGATGACGATCCCATAACGGACCGCTAGAACATAAGGATAATCATTGGCTCTTGATGGCTTGATCTTCCAATAGCCTCTCACGGCCTTATAGATCCCACCGTTGTAGAAACCACCATTGAGATTGATGTTGTAATCATTGATCTTGATGAGGATGAATCGCGGGCAGGCCGGATAATCAGGGAAGGGCTCGGCCACGAACTCCTTTTCCAGCTCATCGGCGTAACGCATCCCCCGCTCATCGTCATGGCCTTTGATCTTGTTGGTCAGTTTCCCTAAGCCAAAATAATCGATGAAGGCCGCTTCGACCTCGAAAGCCGTCCTGGCGTCCATCCCCCACCGCTGGATGATGTGGATAACATTCAAACCCCGCCGCTTGATGTCGATTATCCGCTTGATCTTGGCTGGGTCGTCATCGGATTCGCTAGGCTTATCCTGCTCGGTCAATAGACTTTTATCCTGATAGAAGGACATATCGACCGCGGCGACATGCTGAAACACCCGGTTCCCACATCCTTCTCCGACATAGAACGTCTCCCCGTTGCGCGGATCGACGAGCCGGTAAACGTAATGCTTAAGCTTCGAGGCGACCTCAGGGCTCCACCCCTCGATCATCAGAGCCTCCGTGAGCCGATCTTATAAACCCGGCTTCCCATGTATTCAACGCGCTCGCCATTGACCTTGTAAAGCTTATCGCCCATGTACTCAATGCGAGCGCCGCCGACTTTGTAGATCTTCGACCCCATATATTCGACCCGCATGTCGCCGATCTTGTAGAGTTTGCTTCCCATATATTGGGGGCGCCCTCCGAAATAAACGATTAGGGTCTTTTCAACTTCGGCCGCATTCATGTGTTAGCCTCCTTGGGTTGTTTCGAAAATGATAACCCCCCCTGAAAAATCAAGGGCGAGGTTATCGATGGTTGAGCCAGGGGGTCGCGTTACACCGTTTTCGGCGGGAAGAGTTTGTTACCACCCGTTCTCAATCAACTCCGCCAAATAGATCGGACAATAGAATATCGCCCCATCATTATGGAGATTGGCTTCAGACAAAACGAGAGGGACAACATTAGGGTATTTGGCCATTAGATTATCGAGGGCCTTATGTTTGGCATAATCCGCCCCCGATTTGACTTCGATCGCGGTCACGCCGAAGGAAGTATCGACTAAGAAATCGATCTCCCCGATATTCTTATCCTTATAGTAAAACGGCTGGATCGATCGGGCGCTGAGCATCGAAGCCACAAAGTTTTCATATAAACCGCCTTTATTTATCGAACTATCGCCACCAATCATTATCGCCTCCCGGTCCCGGCGGGGGAAAGCGGTTAACAGCAGCCCGACGTCATTTAAGTAGAGTTTGAAATTATTCTTTTTCTTCGATAAGGCAATCGGCGATCGAACTTCATTGGCTATGTAGCAAGGGTATGCGACTCCGGCCTCCGCCAGCCAAAGAAAGGAATGCTCATACCGGTCAAACTTCATCTCCTTATTGAACAAGGTGAAAATGAATTTTCGGTTCTGCTTGTTAATCTGAGTCGCAATATTGTCGTAAATCGAGATGATATCCAAACGGCGATCAAGTCTCTCATACTTAGTGAAATCCTTTTTATAGGCCGAAACAATATCTTTCTGGCGCCGATATAAGGAATTAAGATTCTTGTTGGCGATGAAATCGACATCCGCTTCCGGCATGCCGCCGCATCCAAGATAGTAATGAAATAGGTTCAAGACCTCTTGATGAACCGAAGGCTCAACTGGGTGGCGATTGGCAAAACAATCCCGAAGATGGGATATTTTCGGTTCGCTTAGCCCATAGGCATTGGCAAATTCAAGAAAGGTAAAGGGGAACATATCCAACTGGGATATATAGCCAACCGGGTAGGATTCAACAGAAGCGAGTTCCACCCCTAAGAGCGAACCGCTTAGGACATAACGATACGACCCCTCCTCAACCAAAAACTTAATCTTGGTTATCATCGATGGGCAAGCTTGGATTTCGTCAAGGAAAATAACCGATTGCCCTTTAATCAAGGGCGCTGGCGAAAGCAAAGAAAAACGGCTGACAATCTCCTTTGGGTCATAGAGACTAGAAAAGGAGGCAGCTTGTTCAGGATGGTTTAGGAAATTAAGTTCGAAGCACGGAACTCTCAAATCGGAAAGGACTTTGCGAATCGTGTAGGTTTTTCCTACTTGGCGAGCGCCAAGCACCAATAAGGCTTTCTTGTCTTTATCAAGGGAATTAATCCGTTCTTTGATTGTTTTTTCGCAAAATCTTTCCACTGGTTTTGCCACCTTGCCGAATTCCATCGACTATTGCTGAATATTTCAATATATTTGCCCCGTTTTTCTAAACTTATTCCATTCATTCTGCCCCGTTTTGCGCGGCTTTCTAGAGCCCTTTTGCCCCGTTTTGCTTTTAGGGTTTGTGGGTTTATGGTTTTATCATTCGTGGGGTTATAACCCTTTGAATTACATTTCTTCGTTTTGCCGGCCTACCCCGAAGGGACGGGGCTGATCGAGGGCGTGCTCTTCCTTGAACTTCTGGTTATTGGCCACTAGTTCCTCGAAGGTGACTGGCCGAAAGCCGTTGATGTCGGCCCCGGCGTTTAGGACATGTTCCCGCTTGAGCAAGGACGGCCAAAAATCGATCCCAGTGTCATTATGGATATGGCCATGGATCATATAGACGTTGGAACGACGCTGATGGTAATAGGAAAGCATCGGGTAATGGGACATGATGAGGACATGGGCCCCGTCATTGATCTGGGCATAGTCGGCGATAGCGACGAAGAAGTCCTTGACCCCCGTCTTGCTAAGCCAGGAGTAATCATGGTTACCGATGATCAGGTGCTTCCGTCCTTTTAGTTGCTTAAGGATGGCTATCGGGTCTTCATGACGGTAGAGCAAATCCCCCAGGATATACACCCGGTCATCGTTATGGACCCGTTCGTTCCAGTTTTCGATCAAGACCCGGTCCATGGTCTCGACATCCGGGAAAGGCCGGTCGCAGAAGCGGATGACGTTTTGATGCCCGAAATGGGTATCGGCGGTGAAATAGTCCATAGCGATCCCTCCTTAGCCTGACTATACAAAAAGTCTTATTTCAAATCAATATATGGCTATAGCTGAATTTGGACTATTTCCAGCTTAAGGCTACAATGGGGGCGATCAATTACTCTTGCTCATCTTCGGAATCTGCGCCATCGCCTTCGGCATCTACTACCTATTTTGGGGCCGCTTCCCCAAGTCGATATATCAGCAAGTCGGTTCGGCCGCCGGCGGGATTGCGGTCATCGTCTTCGGCTTGGGCTTTATCGGCCTCGCCATCTGGGGTTTCTTCTTGTAAGAAGGCAATCATTAGAAATGCTGCTCATCCTCATCGGGGATGACATTAATGAACATCACGTAATAGATTGGGAGGTAGATGAGTTTGCCCTCCTTTTTGACTAACCGCTCATTAGAGAGGACATAGGCTCGTTTAAGGGGGTAATCCGGGTTGGCGATGAAACGATCAAGCGCCCGGTGGATGGTATAATCCTTCCCCGATTTGACCTCGATTGGCAAACAAGCCAGGTTCTCCCCGTCATTGATAAGATAATCGACTTCGCCCTTCTGGCGGTTATCGTAATAATACAGATCGAAGCCATGGGCAATCAGTTCGCTGGCGACGACGTTTTCATAGACCGAACCAAGGTTGACGCTGCTGACATCGTCAAGGACGGGACGGATGCGGCTGCCGAAAAGGGCATTGGTCAATAAGCCGACGTCATTGAGATAAAGCTTCAGCAAATTCTTAGTCGCGCTGGAGCAAAGGGGATAAACCGGATTGGCAATGGCTTTGACCTCTAAAGCGATGCCGGAGTTGACGAGATAATCGAACTCATCAAGATAGGTGGCGTACCGGGCATCGGGCTTATCCTCAACCTCGGTGAAGGTGACCCGTTTTTTCCTATTCTCCAAATACGAGGGAATCAAATCGTATATGCGGGCGATCTTGAGTTTATGCTCTCGATCGTATTTCGCGGCAAGGGCGGCGTAGTATTCGGCGATTTCGCTTTGCACCTCCCGGACCCGGACGATGTTATGGGTCGCTAAATAGGTATTGACCGCATCCGGCAATCCCCCGACTAAGAGGTAGCGGCGGAAAAGACCCATCATCCGGTCATGGACGTCCTCTTCCAAAGACTCGAGGTTTTCGAACCGTTCCTTCATCTTTTTCAAAGCGTACTCCCCGACCCCATTGGCCCGGGCGAACTCCTCGAAGTCGAGGGGGAACATCCTCACTTTCCGGATGCTTCCCATCGGAATAGAGGTGGAATTGGCTAAACTCACCCCCAGCAAGGAACCGCTGGCGATGAAAGTGAACTTCCCATCCTGGGCCAAGAATTTCAATAATGGCAGCAAATGAGGATATTGCTGGATCTCGTCAAGAAAGATAAGGGTATCGTTTTTATTCCCCATCTTCTCCCCGGCGAATTCGCTAAGCCGAAGATAGAAATCCTCTTTGGTCCGGACCGCGGCGAAGGCACGGTTCCCTTGGAAATCCTGGACCATGTTGACCTCGATGAAATTAGGGAACAGCTTTTGCCCCACATAACGGACGATATAGGTTTTGCCGATTTGACGGGCCCCGTCGATCAGCAATATCTTGTTTGTATCTTTTTTCAGGTGGTCCTCGATGAGGGAGGCAATCTTACGGAACAGCATGGGTTTTCCTTATTCTTTTGAGGTAGTATAACACTTTTGCAAGATTTTCGATGACCAAAAAATACGCTTTTGCAAGTATATTGATAGTCGGAATTAACGGTTTTGCATGAATTTCTAGGATGGAAAATGACGCTTTTGTAAAAAGGGCTGCAGTGTTTTGCAGTGGTAACCTAAAAGCTAGCCTAATCAAAGGCCAAACCTTGACTATCATCCAAGAGCCCTTATCCTTAAATGAACAAGGAGGGTTCCATGAAAACCATTGGCAACATCATTTGGGTCGTCTTCGGCGGCCTCATCTCCACCATCTTTTTGCTCATAGAGGGCGCCTTATGGTGCATCACCATCATCGGCATCCCCATCGGGGTCAAGCTGTTCCAGCTCGCCAGCTTCGTCATCTGGCCATTCGGGAAGAAGGTCACCAAGGTCAAGCCATCCGGCCTTAAGACCGTCCTCAACCTCATCTGGGCCGTACTCTTTGGCTGGGTCAACGCTTTGTTCTATTGCTTGGTTGGGCTGCTCTACTGCATCACCATCATCGGCATCCCCTTTGGGCGACAATACTTCAAGATTGCCCACTTCGTCTTGACCCCGCTCGGCAACGACTTCGTTAAGTAGTCTTGACGTTTCCCGCGGGAAACGTCTTCGGTCAATTCGATATTCGTTAAAACACTGGCGTCGGTTCTTATTGGCCTGCGCCCAAAAAGACCATCGCCCTAGCCCAAGCCTAGCCAAAATGGTAAAATCCAGTCGGTTTTTTCTCCTTGGTAATTCACCGATTCCAATTGTAGGAAAAACCGTTTTCTTTTATCAACCAAAGCCGAAAGCTACGGATTCTAGTGTGGGCCCGCCTTCATCCTTATCGATAACAAGGGGACCGCTGAAAAGGAAGGGGAAAGTCGCCTAAGTTTTCAATGGAACGTCCTAAAACTGACCAAAAGGTGTCAAAAGCCAATTAAGGATGTCATCTAAGCGCCTGGCAGCGCATCCATGCAAAAAGTTCGTTTTGCAAACTTTAGGCTCCTAATCAGCGCCGGCGTAATTCATTCTAGTCCAAGGCTGGTCTAGATGTTGCGGTCCCGACGGCATTTCCTTCTTGGATTCCGATCGCAGGACAAACTGCTTTCTTTTTATCGATTTAACGTTAAGCCACGGCATCATCTGTGGTGTTGAACCACATAGACCACAGTTGAGCCTTCGAGCCTTTTTAACGTTGCAACGTCTTTTGAAACGCAAAGCCAACAGACCGACTTTGCTGCGCGGACCTTGGCGCCAAGGCTAAGAAGGCATAACAAAAGGGCGGCTCCAATCGGATGACCGCCCATTTCATAACCCTTCTGCTGAAGGGTTTTCCAACAACCAATCCCTAATTTTAATCGAAGCTTTTTTGATGAACGATTAATCGGCTTATCATCCATCGAACCAGAAGGTTTTCAACTCGGATATTGTTGAACTCCTTCACTTCGGAGGTTATTCGCCTTTCCTTTCGTCTTCCTAATCGGCTTGGATTTCGATTGGTGGTTTTTTACCTCTTGGGGATTGGTTCACCCATAAAGTAACGGATAAAAGAAAACCTGTCAAACAACTTTTTAATCGTTCGGCAGGTAAACAACTTAATAATAATAAGTTGTTTAAAATTTTTATTATTTTACATTCCCCGAGCCGATCCCGACCTCGGCTTTGCCTAGGGGCAGCCAATTGACGAGGTTGATGATCTCTTCCCGCCAGACGCCCCACTCATGGGCGCCTTTGCTTTGATGCCAAGTAACATCGGCCCCCTGTTCAAGCAAGAAATCGCGGAAGGATAGGCTCGCTTGGAGCAAATCATCATCCTGCCCGCAGGACATATAAATCTTCGGATAGAGTTGATTATTCCCTTTATAGGCTTTGCTCATCCTCATAAAGCAGACCCGGGGGTTCAGATCGGTTTTGGCGGCTTTCTCCATATCGCCGAATATAGTGTCGGCGTTTAAACTCGAACGCCGATCGGTCTCGAATATATGTAGGGCCCCGGAGAAGCAGCCGATATGGGAGAATGTCTTATGGTACTTAAGCCCATTCCGCATCGCCCCATAGCCGCCCATGGAAAGGCCGGCGATGAAGGTATCCTCCCTTTTATGGGAAAGAGGGAACATCTTCCGCGTCATCTTGACCAGCTCATCGCCGATGAATGCCCCATAATCGGCATTGGGGATGAGTTTGGAATCGAAATAGAAGGCGTTCTCGCCCGAGGGGCAGACGACGGCGAGGTCGTGGTCCTCGGCCAACCGGCGCAGGGGAGCGTTCTCGATCCAATCATTGCAATCGCCAAGTAGGCCATGCAATAGATAAAGGGTCTTATAAGGTTTGACCACCCGATCCTTCCCGTCATAGCTGAAGGCCTTATCGACCGGCAGGATGACGTTGATGGTGACGGTCCGCTTCAAAGAGGTGGAGAAGAAATTGACGGTTAGTCTAGCCATAAGTGGGGCTCCTGTTATTTACCGGTGATAATTATAGCCAGTTCCGCTTGCGCATAATCAAGAGATAACGCTAAAATCTCACTTCAGTTTCGCTTGGGCTTGCCTAATGGCTTCCTTCGTCCTCGCCACCACCTCTTTGGCGGGATAATCCGAGAGCCCATGGAGACGGTCTTGCTCCACAGCCAATAACTCATCGGCTAGTTAATGGCTTTTCTACTTGCAGTCATAATTTTCCATTAGAGATCAGGGCGATGAGAATTCGGCTACTTGATGGCCGCCACGGCATTGTTGTAAGCAATGGTGAAGATGGTGTCGAGCTCGGCATCGATCAACACATGATCAGCGGCGACGACTTGCTGGACGATGGAGCCGGCCTGGTTACGGCATTCAGACGAACCGACGAAGGCTTTGGGAGTAAACATAATGCTCGGCACCTCGGAACAGTATTCCAAGCCCCGAGCCAAGAGCAATTCGAGGTCCTCTTTACCGGTGGTAGCATAGGCGTCTTGATAAGCCTGCGATTCCATCGAGGAGGTGCGGATCGGCATATAACCACCGGTGGAGTTGAGTGCCCAGTCGGTGGAGTTGTCAGTCTCGGCTAAAAACTTGTAAAAGAGCCAACTGGCCATGACCCGATCGGCATCGACGACGCCATTGTTCACATGCTTCAAAACGGTCAACGATGGGCCTTGGGACATAAGGGCTTGCTTATGGCCGTTGCCGGTCGGGGCTTGGGGAACCCGAGCAACGTTCGGAACCCAGGGCGAGCCGTCTGGGAGCTGGTAGATAAAGCCACCGGTCGAGCCGATGGAGAAGAGGACTTTCCTTTCCACCGAGAGGCTGGTTACGTAGTCGCCAGCCGCACCCTTAGTGGTGAGGTATTTCTTTTGGGCGGCGTTGTTGAGCATCTTCATGAGTTCTTTCATGCCGTCGTTGTTGAAATCGACTTTGCCTTTGCCGTCGCTGCCGATGGAAGTATAGGCATAGCCGTATTGTTCGGCTAGGGTGATGAAGAAGTTGTCATCGGAATCGTAGCCGACGATGGCGGAATGGGCGTCGGTATCGTCCCAAATCTTGCGGGTCAGTCCGTTGTTGTAGGTCACGAGCGCCGGGCAGAGCTTGTTGAAGAGTTCGTCCCAGGTCAGCGTGTCAAGGTATTCTTCACTCAGCGGATTGCCATTATTGATGTCCGCGTCGATAGACGAAAGGTCGATTCCAATGAGTTCCGGATTATAGAACATCGCTTCAGTCGATTTGTAGAACGAGACCGAATAGGTGCCTTCATCGGCGTATCCCTGCCCTTCCTCAATAAAGGCCGGGATGAGGTCGGCCATGTCTTCCTCGGTCCAGCCATAGGTCGGGTCATTGATGTAATTGTCGAGATTAACGGCATATCCAAGGTCGAGATATTCGGCAACGTGATCAGGATAGCAAACGGCGAGGTCGGGATAGTCGCCGGAGGAGAAACCGGTGATGATTTTAGACTTTAAATCATCATAACCGCCGCCCGCCATCACCGGCACAATGGTTATGTTGGGATGAAGCAATTCGAAATCGGCGATTAAGTCCGAAAGAAGCGATCGATTATATTGCCCAAAGGTGTGCCAGAAGGTGATAGTTATCGGCTTTTCGTCGGTTTCCCAAAACGCATAGATCGTTGTGTCCTTTTCAATCGTGTCGAATAGGTCTACTTTTTCATACTCAAGCGGGTCATAGCTCCATCCGATGAAGGCATAGCCGTCGCGATAAGGGGAAGCGGGGAGATAATCGCCAATCGCTTCGCCTTCAGGAATATTGACGGAATCGATATCGTCGCCCCCTTGGGTATCGAAGCTTAACGTATAGTAAGCCGGTTCGTAGAGATTGCCGTTGACGAGGTCATGAATCCATTGTTCCTCATCCCCTTGGTATTCAGGGTGATACTTGATGTATATCTCATAGGCGGAGAGACCATCATCGCCTTGAGAACCGGTTTGCCCCGGTTCACCCTGCGGGCCTTGGGACCCGTCTTCGCCCTTCTCGCCGTCTTGGCCTTTGATGTTTCCTTGCTTGATCCATCCTGACGAAGTTTTGAGGTAATAATCCCAGGTCGCCGTGTCGATATAGGAATCGCCGACGTTGCCTAAGGAGGCCGAGGGAGCCCCTTCCCCAGTGAGCAAGCTGGTCCCGTCCTTACCCGGTTCCCCTTGGGGACCGGTTTGCCCCACCTCCCCTTGGGGCCCTTGCGGGCCGGTTAACCCGACTTCCCCGGTGCAACTAGACGACAGCAAAGCGACCAGCAGCAATAACGACAATTTGATTGACTTCATATTGACCCACCTTTCGCAGGGGAATTTCCCTATGGGGCTATTATCCGATAGACCCCCAATCATTATCTAGGAAAGAAAACGTTTTCGGAAGGGTTTTCAAAACCTTGACCTCACTCCAAGGTATGCGATAATTCCGGAAACCGGAGGACATTGTTTATGGGCGAAAGCTATGAACTGAGTTATGAGATAAAAGACGCCATCGAAAGCGCCTACCTCACCAGCTGGAGTTATGGATCCGGGCCAAGGATCGACTGTTGCAGCGTCGACGTCTATTTCCATCCCAACAAAGCCATCGTCAGTGGCCAGATCACCTTCTATTACATCACCCCTAATTATTCCTTGCAGTCCGACTTCAATAATGCCGCCAGACGGGCGATAGATAATATCCGGACCGCCATTTGGAATCGGATTCAGGAGTACGCCGATAGCCATGACGATGAACGGGTCGAGGGGGATTGGCATCTCGACCTCGATGACCTCAAATTCTCTTTGAAGCAGGAATATTGATCGCGAGGTCACCTCTAAACTGGTGGCCTTTCCTTAACTGCTGATGGCAACCGTTTTTATTCTTGACTAAAAGATCAAATTAACCACATATCATCGAATAAAGTTGCTCAAAAATTTTATTGATACAAAGCAATACCCCGACTAGCGGAACCTCCTTTAAGTTAAGACTAAATGCAGAAGGCGGCATAAAGCGGAACTGTCTTCTTTGACCCATCGAAGCCGAAATTCTTGGCTGAGAGTTTTATAGCATAATCAGGCTTATAGGTGTCCATGTATATTTTTAGGCTCTTGGCCATAACGTTGTCAGCCGCTTTAACCTCGATGGGGATTATGGAGCCCTCCCTCTGAATAACGAAGTCGATTTCGGCCCCCCGTTCCGACTCCCAATAATAGGTCCGGTAGCCATTGATCGAGAGTTGGACTTGAACGTAGTTTTCCGTCATTCCGCCTTTGAAATCGTTATAGTCATCGCTCATGCAGAAAATATCATTGGCGAAGATGTCTTTTTTGGCGCAAAGCAGCCCTAAATCAGAGACATAGATCTTAAATGCATCGATGTTCCGATAATTTTCCAAGGGCTTCTTGATTTGCTCAACCCGATAAACCCGCGAAACGATCCCTGAAAGGCAAAGCCATTCAATCGCGTTCTCAAATTCCGCCGCCCGGCCCCCTTTTTTCAACAACTTATACTGGAATCGGGTATTCGACTTCGAAAGCTGAACGGTGATATTGTCATAAGCCAGCCGGGTTTTCTTAATTTCGCTCTCCTTGTTGTACTTGCTCATGTCATTCAAATAACCCTCCAAAATGGTGTCCTGAAGATGACGGACGAGGATGTAATCCTTGGTTTGAACGAAATTAAGCACGCATTCCGGCATCCCGCCAACGACTAGGTATTGTCGGTAAAACCCCATAGCCGAGTAATGGAGAGCGGCCGGCAAAGGAGAATTGGTAGCAAATGCTTCCTTAATTCGAGCGACTAAATTTTCCTCTCCCAAAGCCAACAGGAATTCCTCCATATCCATCGGATAAAGGGTTTTCATGTCTACCTTGCCGACCGGAAAAGAAAATTGAGCTCGATTGACCGCCACACCTAAGAGGCTTCCTAAGGCAACAACGTGATATTCCGGAGCCTCTTCATAGAAATACTTGAGCGACGTCAAAGCCCTTTCGCAAAGCTGAACCTCATCGAAAACGATGAGGGTCTTGCCTTTGATTATCGTTTGGGAAGAAAGGTGCGATAGGATGGGCAAAAGATAATCGGGATGGATGTCTTCGGCAAAAGTTTGGGCTAATTTGGGGTCGGTTTCGAAATTAAAATACGCGACGTTTTCATAGTGGGACCGCCCAAACTCCAAAATGGAATAGGTTTTTCCAACTTGCCTCGCTCCTTGGAGAATCAACGGTTTGCGCCGCTCATCGGATTTCCATTGCTCCAGGAACTTTACGATTTTTCGGTACATCTACATTCCTCCTCTATGTTTACAGGCCTATGATATCACGATTCGTGTAGTTTAGTGTATTTTTTATGACTGTTTTTACATTAAACTGCACGTATTTTTCATTGAAATTCACACTAAACAACACGAATAGCCATGGTGGAGGGCATCTTGAAGAAAAGGCCACCCCCTGGTTGGAGATGGCCTAGATGAACAACTAATCTAGATGATTACTTATTTTTGGTGGACCGCTTCTTGCGGCTGATGACCAAGGCGGCAGCCCCGACGACCCCGAGAGCGGCAACGGCCGAGACGGCGATGATGGCGCCTTTGTTCTCGTTCACGGTGTTCATGATGACCGAGGCGGCATTCTGATCGCCCTGGGCCGCTTCCCAAGCTTTATAACGGGCCTGGGCTTCGGCGATTTCCGGGTTATTGGAAGTGAGGAAGTAGGTCTGCTGAGCCTCAGAGAGTTTCTCCAAAGCTTCCTTAGCAACCGGGAAGAGGGTCAAGCACTCATTGGTGCCAGAGGCATCGGAGCCAACCCACTGATCCATATGCATATAGGTCTTGATGAAGTTGAGGATTTCATCATAGGCCGGGCAGGAGAATTCAGACATAGAAGTCGGAGCGAGCTGCGGGTTAGAATTGTACCAGCCAAGGTTCCCAATATAGGTAAAGGGAAGACCGGAGTATGTGGACTGGAGCAAATCATCGAGCCCAGCAACATTCAAGTCTTTCGCCGCCGAGGCATTTTGAGAACGCATGACGACTTCTTCGCCGTTAAGTTCAAGCGTGACGTTGGCCGCGCCGCTGGAGTCATAGATATTGCCGCTCTTATAGGTGAGACCTTCGACTTTGACCAAACGGCCATCCATGCCGGATTTCAGATCATCGACGGATTTGATTTCAGTCGGAGTAATTTCATCGCCTTCACCCATTATGACGACCTTAGTCGGGGTATTGAGCTGCGCCACTCCACTGAAAGTGTCGCGAGGCCCTTGCAACATAAGTTTTTTCCCAAGCGCGATTTCGCCATCAACAAGTTCGGGATCGATGCTGTAAACGAGAAGTCCTGCGGAATCGTCATTCAAATAAACGTTGACAAAGCCTTCTTTGTTCGACTGCTCGCTGGTTCTATAAACACCGGTAACAGTGCCAACAACAACACTGGTTTCGTCGTCTGATAAAGCCCGGAACTCAGCAACCGACATAGCCGAGACGTTAACATCGAAGGTAGCCTTAAGTTCACCATAAGTAACGGTGATAGTCGCCTTTCCAGCAGCCGCATCATCGATAGTGAACTCAGTCTTATCAATGGTATATTCGCTAGCCGGAACGACATAAGAGTTCGAACCATCCGCGGTCTTAGCGGTAACGACTAAGCCAGCGGTGTCGAGCTTCTCACCAACCTTATAACTGGTTTTGGTGATACCGGTGGCTTCGAGAGTAGTGAAGACCGGACGTTCAGCGACAGTGACAGCAAAGTCTTTGCTGACAGTAAGTTCGCCATAGGTAGCAGTAACTTTAACCGAAGTATCGTCGGCGGTTAGCCCACCTTCAGCAACATCGGTGGACCAAACGACGTCATCAGTGACGTCAAGCGATTCGCTCTTATCGGCGTTATAAGCAGTAACGGTCAGCCCGTCGGTAGACAACGAATCACCGACAAAATAATCTTTCTTTGTCAAATCGCCCCCGATTTCAATGCTTGAGACATCAATGGTGGCCGGAACAGGGCTGAATGTGAAAGTGGCCTCAGCAATTTGGACGTTCTTGGCATTAACCGAAAGGTTGGCGAAGGAAAGCGAAGTATCCTCGTTAGTAATCGATCCCGAACCACCTTTAGAAGAAGTAAAAGATTTTGCGTAGCCGGAGGTCTTTACAGAATTCATAGCCTCGGCCCCAAACGAAACATAAATATATCCGCCACCAGCGGGATTATTATTGCTTTGCTTGTAATCGAATTTCGAAATGAAATATCCTTCCGGAGCACTAACGTTGGCTAAATATCCATTATTGATCATCAAATAGCCATATTTGTTCGTTGAGCTGGCACTCGAGGCGGTCTTAAATTTGCCTTCGAAATTCACGCCAGATACAGTTGTCGTAAGAACGGTGGGGCTCCCGACAAGATCAAAATTGTCGTCGGAGAGGCTGATTACAATGTCGTCCCCCGCCGCCTCAGTCTCGACAGCCCCTTTGTTGGCCATCAAAAAAGCGCCGCTCAGCATGGCTAGCGAAAGGCTAGTCCCAAACATGCCGGCGACGAATCGTCCACATTTCTTCATGTTTGCCCTCCCTTAATAGGCTATGAATGTGTATGTCGGGAAGAGGGCTCCTAACTTCCCTTTTCCCATTTTGACTTTAGAGACCTAACCGCTTCTAAGGTCAATAAACCTTAACCCCAACTCACCCATGTCGGCAACCCCTAGCCCAGTAAAACAACGTAAAAGATGATAGGCCGCCTCCTAACGAACTTCGGTTGAGTAATCGATATTCAATCGACGCCGCCAAATAAAGTAGTTAATTTATTACACCACTCCCTCTCGCTCGCCTTACAATACTTTGAGTCCAATCCATGAAACACCCAGCCGACTATTTCCATCATCATCAAGACGGCATCTTCTCCATCAACGTCAAGTCCTACAAGAAGTTCTATCGGGCTTTAGGCGAGACGATCCATTGCCAGGACAAAGGTCTGCCCATCATCATGCTCAAGAAGAACCAAACCTATATGTTCTTCGCTTGTAACGCCAAACACCAACTCTGCCTTTTAAGCGGGGGCTCCAAAAAGAAAATCGGTGCCAAACCATTGGAATACTATTACGCCTTGATGGACGACTATTGCCGGTCCCTAAAGGTTTTCTTAACCCAATATGAGCAATGCCTTAGTCAATTATCCGCGCAAATCAAATCAATAGGCGGATCCGGACGTATCCATGGGACCATCGTCGACATCGACTTCTATAACCACCTCTCCCTCGATCCCTTCTCCGGCCGAATCATCCCCTACTACGCCTTGAATACCGTTAACCTCACTTTATACCCCACCATTGAGAACCTGCTGGAAGCGCAATGTCCTAGACAATATAAACAATATCTTGCCCATCCGGGGCTTATCCCCTACCAAGGGGAGATGATCATCAAACCCAATGAAGTCGATCCTAAGGCCATGTATCAAGCCTCAAGGATTATGAAGGGCCTGCAATACACCACCAAACATAACGTCATCCGAATCTGGAACGATGAATTGGCCAAGGAACCTTTTAGCCAAGCCAGCCTCCTCTCCTTTATCAAAGAGTAACCACTCTATTGCCCCTTCAGCCCGTTTTGTTTGTAACCTCGCGAAGCGAAGTATATATTTATCCGCGGTAGGTACGAATAATGAATAAGAAAACCAATCTCTTCCTCGGGTTGCTGGTGACTCTGCTTAGCATCATCGGCGTCTTCACCCTCTTCTCCACCGCCTTCGGGGCTGGTGATACTCCCTCGGTCCGGGGGTCGCTGTTCACGGTTATGTTCGGCTCCGACGCCATGGGCTATGCCTTGGTCCCGGGGTTACTAATCGCCTTCATCCTCCTTTGCCTCTCGATTCTCGTCGGGATCATCGCTTCCTTCATGCCGGGGAAACTCGGGACCATCGTCTTCGGGCTGAACGGGCTCTTGCTCGCTGGCTCGGGCGTCCTCTGGTGCTTAGCCCCCTCGCTGTATGCCTCTGCCAATGCCGACATCATCTCCGACATGGCTGAAGCCATCACCCTTGGCACCGGTTGCATCTGCGCGCTTATCTTCTCCTTCGCGGGAGCCCTGCTCTCCTTCTACGGAGCCTACTCCTCCTCGAAGCAATAAATAGAATCCGACAAACAAAAGACGGGACCGCGCGGTCCCGTTTTTCTGTTGTCCTTATCGATTCTCTTTGATTAAGAGATCGCTGACTTCCTGATAGCTGATACCGAGGGCTTCGCTTATCTCCCCGAAGACCATCGGCTCGGCCCGGTTGACGAAGGAGATATCCATCGAGTTGAGGTGGCCATCCCGCTTCTTCCGTTGCAAGGCCCCGACGATAAGGGGAGCCATCAAATAGATATCGCCTTTGGATAAAGCCTCTTCGTAGGATTGCTTCCGCTTCTTGGAATCGGCGATGTAATGCTCTTCCTTAAACGAGGGCCAATCCGCGACGTATTGCTTGGCCTTGGCCTTATCGATGACCGGCCGGAGGAAGATCGGATTCTCGGTCGGGACGCGGACGATGTTCCCTTTCTCATCCCCATATTGGGGGCGGAGGACATAATAGGTGGTGCCGGAGGCATCGCCCGGCAAAGGGGCGACGTCCTGGACGAGGCAAAGCCCGCTTCGACGATGGAACACTTTGCTGCCAACCGCGATTTCGCCCATAGACACCTCCTGCGAAAAACAAATATAACCCCAAGTGAATTTGGACCCCTTGGCAACTTAAATATAGCACTCTTTCTAGGAAAAAGGAAGCGAATCCGGCCCCAAGGACCCTGTCCAAATGCCCAAAAGGACCTATAATAACGTCCTCTTAATAAATAGTCCGTATCTTAAGGATGTGCCATCGGGCTAAGGCATCGTTTGGGCGATTGACAAGCCCGATGGCACAATAGTTAAGCGCCGCGGAA
>CASFTG010000003.1 GCA_949297805.1 uncultured bacterium | reverse complement strand
TGCCATCCGCACCACTGAAACCGCTGCCGTCTGACAAAGAGATGATTATGAAGTGACCGCCACAGGCGAATGGGTAAAAAACATTACAAAAATTGGGATATCAAGAAAAAATACTTGACCCCTTTTTCTTTAATATAATCTTCGTTGGCTGATGGTCAATAGAGGAATTGAATGACGAAGAAACAGCTGAGGAAAACAGATATCTAGCCTCTCCTAGACACCATTTCAAAGACATTGAGTTTTCTTGCAGCCTTAATGGTCATTCGTATCGCTCGACCGCAAGAGAAGATGGCACTTTGAAGATAATCGATCTTACCACAGGGGAAGAAGCGCCAAATAATGCCAAGCCTTTCAAAAAGGAAATTCTTAGCCAGGCAATCGAAGTCATCACTCACAAAAAAAGACGGAAAGACTTATCAGTTGATGCACAGATTAGAGAAAATATTGCTTAAAAACTAGAAAAGGGTATCACATGAAATGGGAATATAAATATATATACATTAATTCAAAGTTATCAGATAAGAAAACGGCAAATCAGATATAGGTTTAAAAGTATCCAACTCATAAGGGGTCGCAAAAGTAATACTGGGGTTTGAAAATTCAATAGGGGGTCACGCAACCGCATCAAAATAAGTAATCAATTTCAAATTGAAAGCATAGGTTTGATACAGTAAATAATGCTTATCAAGCTTTTTTATTGAAAAATTAGCAAAATGTAGCAGATATTTAACATAAATTGAGCATAGAGTTTGAATTTGCTTATCTGTTTTTAAAGATGATTTAGGTCTCGATTTTGCACTAGAAACTTTTTATACCACAATATACTTTTTATCTCACAAAAAACTTTTTGTCCTTGATTGAGAAAAAAGCTCACAAAAGTTAGGGATTTCTATCGTATTATTATCGGTTTTGTTAATTGCCATTTGATATTTGTCTAGTCTATCAAAACCTAGAAATTTTGCGCCAAGCGCCATTACATAACCTTTCTCCATTAACTTTCTGTGTCCATATTTTATATTTTCAGAAAGGGATTGAGATTCTTCCTGCGCGAGAGAGGACATGACTGTTAGCATAAATTCGCTTTTGATATCATCGCTATCTATTTGCTCTTTTTCAAAAAATATTTTGACATCGTTGTTTTTTAGTTGCCTAACAGTTTGTAATGCATCAACAGTATTTCTAGCGAATCTAGAAATTGACTTAACGATTATCATATCAATTTTGCCTGCAAGAGCATCTGATATCATAGTATAAAAGCCTTTACGATTTTTTGCCGAAGTTCCACTTATCCCTTCGTCATAATATATGCCGATATAGTTCCAGCTATCGTGCCCCCTAATCAATGTATCAAAAAATCCTTTTGTACGGCTAAACTATTTAGTTGCTCATCAGAGCCTGTTGAAACTCTACAATAAGCAGCAACATTTATTTTCTTTTTAATTTTTTGCCAGAAGAAGAAGTTTTAGTTTCATCAATTTTAGTGACCTTCTTTTTCATTTTCTCGCCTCTAGACAGCCTACTATTGGCCTATATTTTCTTATCAACTTTTTTCTAAGTTTTAAGAATTATTTCTCAGTAATTTCGTTATTATTTAAAAGTTCTTTGAGCATTATTATTGATAAACGATACTTAATTTCGTTAGATCCTTGCTTTTCAGTCATATTTAAAACACCTCGTGTTCATAAATCGCTCTAGGTTCATAAAAAGTCAAGTTAAAATCGACACTTTAGGAATGGTTTTTGGATATGATTTATGCTATCGTTATTATAGTTAGTGAACGCATATGATGAAAAAATGAAGAATAATAATACTTAAAACTGCTAGGTAAGGGAGGCTTTATTATGAAAAAGAAACTGCTTGCGTTAATAACTGCTGCAATGAGCGTTGTTTTTATGTTCTCTTTTACGGCTTGTAACGGCGGTAACGAAACCACGGACGGGAGCGGCACGCATACGCATACCTATTCTGAGCAATGGTCACATAACGAAACAGAGCATTGGCACGCCTGCACGGGCGCGGACTGTGACGAGGTAACGGACAAAGCCGCGCATACTTGGGATAACGGCACGATTACCATGGCGCCGACCTGCACGGCAAAGGGCGAAAAGACCTATACTTGTACGGTGTGCAATGCGACAAAAATGGAAGAAGTCGCAACAACCGAACACACCTTTTCGGATGAATGGAAAAACGATGAAACCCACCATTGGCACAAGTGCGAAAATTGCGACGAGATAGACGGCAAAGCGGAACATGAATATAATGCGGACGGTGTTTGCGTGTGCGGTTATGAGACTATACCCGAAGAAACTCCTCCGACTACTTTGGAAGAGCTTATGCAGGAGGGTAACGAAAAGTATCAGGCAATCATTGTAAAAACATTGAACGACCATTTGCTCGAAGATATGCTATACAAAACACTTGGCAATTACAATCTAAATAGCGTTCAAATTGAACAATGGGA
This sequence comes from uncultured bacterium, assembly GCA_949297805.1. Lineage (GTDB taxonomy): Bacteria > Bacillota_I > Bacilli_A > RFN20 > CAG-826 > Alloenteromonas. The sequence continues at coordinate 204,019 of CASFTG010000003.1, read as the reverse complement.
AGTCGTTGATAGCGATAAAAACGGTATTATCGATTGCATAAAACTACATTTCTTCTACGATAACGCAATAATTTCGATGCTTTACAGAATATCTTGCGTTGAACCTAAAACGGAAATAACTTTACAGGATTTGTTAACCGAAAGCCCTGACGCCGCAAAACTTGACGAAGCATTCGACAGAGGAACTCCTTATGTCAACGGCGCCAAATATTTTACTGAATATGCTTTTGGTTATGACCCTACAATACAAGAGATGCGAAAAAGATTGTTAAATGCGGTTAATGAGAAACTTGCTGCTGAAGGCTTGATTTCTGCGGTTGACGAGAATACCCGTTCATTTATTAAAAGGGACTATGAATCGACGGAAGATACAACATTAGGTAAGACAAAACGAATAGAATTTAACAGAGAACAGCTATGAAGAAATTACCATATTAATTAAAGAAGCAGAAAAAAACAATGACGATACAAAACTGATAGAAAACTTAAATGCGGGCCAATATAAAGTTTTAAATGATGTAAAACGTGGCAAATTTACGGGCACACTTCTAAAAGGCGATATATCCGAAACTGGCGGTAAGGCAACAACGGATTAAGCCACCGAATGTAGTTAGTTAAAAGACAAAGACTAAAACGAAGAAAACTAAATAGCAAAATTAAGGCGTTCACGTATAAAAGCGTTAGCGCTTTTTTATGTCCTTCGAAAAAGTCGCATTATTAAAGCCTGCAGTCATCCCGTGCGAATTTTGTAAAATTCAACCTTTTCAAAATTCAATCGGGGTATAACGCTAAAATATGTGATAAATCCTCAACTTTATATAGGGCTCGCAAAGTTGTTAAAGGGGTTGCAATTTATAACTAGGGGTTGCAACTGTATCAAAATACGTAATTCATTTCACAAACCGCAAAAAACATGAATCGGCCGATCAAAGAAAAAACGATTGACTCATTCATCTCCTTGGCCTTAATGCCGAAGTGGCGGCAAAGGCTAAGGATTTTTTGTTCAATGAATAGCCAACTATCCCAAACCAGGATTATTACCTTAAAGCCCTGAAGGAGAAAAATAGCGACTTTAAGCTCCTCCAAGATCAACTTGAGGATAAAGATGGGATGAAGATGTTAGGACTAGTACTTCTCCTAAGTCTCGATGCCTATAAAGAATTTCAGCGGCGGAAGATTCCTCTACAGATATTCATTGGAACCTTTGCTTGCCTACCTCGCTTCTTGGATGAAAGCAAAAGCTTTACGGCGAATACCGTTTCGACCGAGCCATTTGGGTCAACCGCGAACTTACTCCAGAACTCTTCCGAATCGGCCAACTGGAATACGAATTGCTCGATGATGGCAACGTCTCCATCCATATCCCAAGCGATGCTGCCTTCGACATAAGCGAAATCAAGACCTCATTCCTCGGGGCCAATAAACTTCTTCGCCGAATATTTCCCCGCCTATAGGAACGCTCAATTCCTCTGCGAATCCTACCTAATGGAACCGAAGCTTTTGCTTTTTCTTAAACCCGATTCCAAGATCGCCCGTTTCCAAAATCTATTCGATATCGTCGAAACCTTCGATGATGAGAGCTACCGCCTATGGATATTCAAAACCTTAGATAGCGATCCCCGTCATTATCCCGAACAAACCCGCTTGCAAAAAGGGGCTCAAGCAATATCTGCTTGAAGGCCATAACATCGGGGCTGGAGTTGGGAAACTAAACTGAAAGCAGGCCTAACGACCGTTGAATACCGAGAAGTGGCCAAATCAAAAATCGTGCCGAATAACTTTCGATTGCGGACTTTCCTATTCAAATATCCCGTTTTTGCAAGGTTGAACTATCAAGAGAAATCCCATCATCAAAATACTGGGTATAAGGGGCGTCGCCAATCTTTTTGACCGCGGTTAAATTAACCTCTGAAGTCGTCAAAGCGAAATCGCCATAAATAAACGATTTGCCAGAACGCAGGAAAAAACAAACCTCCTTCGTCGAATAGGAAAGATAATGCTCGCCAGCTTCATAAGATTCGGTATGGAAGTTTTCGCCATCATAGCGAACTAAGGTCATGGCTTCGGGGAGATAGACGTGCCGGCCCTTGGCTTTCTCATGGATTGGGCAAAGCAATAAACCATCGCCAAAGAGCAACTCATCCTCGATATCGACGGCTTTAGGATCATCGGGATAAAGGAAGCTTAAAGGCTTAAGCAGAAGATCGTTTTGTTTTACGCAGCGTAGATACTCGCTGTAGATATAGGGGAGAAGACGATAACGAAGACCTAAGACAGTCCGGAAGTCTTTCCGGCCACGATAGGCATAGCATTCCTGCCGTTTGGTGAAAATGGCCGAATGGTTTCTTAGTAACGGAGTGAAGATCGAGAACTGGAGCCAGCGGAGTAAAAGATCTCTCGAGCAATTGCCGCCGAAGCCACCGGTGTCGGCCCCAGAGAAGAGGAAACCGGCCATATTAAGCCCCGGCATCATCCGAATGTTGAGCAAGAGGTGGTCATAGCCCGAATGATTATCGCCAGTCCAAATTCCCCCATAACGATGGCTACCGATATAGGTAGAGCGTCCAAAGGAAAAGAAGCGATGGCCAAAGTAAGCGGTGCCCCACTCATAGACCGCTTTAGAAAGCAAACCTCCATAAAGGTTATGGACATCATAATGGTTGATCTTGGTTCCCTGATAATCGTGGAAGAAGGATTGGTAATCGGAAAGGAAGCCATTCCCTTCCCAATAGGGCCCGCCTTCTTTCTTCTTATCCGCTTTGGGACGGTTAAGGGAATATTCGGAGGCAAAGATCGAAGGTTCGTTCATATCAAGCCAGAACCCGTCGATTCCTTGTTGGGCATAAAATTCGAATTGCTTCCCAAAGAATTCACTTGCCCCATCTTTTAAGAAATCGACGAAATGGGTCATCCCCGGCCAAACCTTAGCTTGAAATGGCTTCCCTTCCTTGTTGGTGACGAAGTAATCCCCTTTGATCCCGTCTTCATAAGCCGGAGAGCCCGGTTGGACTTTGATACCAGCATCGACAATCGGGACGAGATGGACGCCATAGGATTCCTTCAATTCCTTAGTCAATTCTGGAACATCGGGGAACCGTTCCTTATCGAAGGTGAAGTCCTCGAACTTCTCCATGTAATGGATATCAAGGCAGATATAATCAAGAGGAAGGCGATGCTTCCGGTATTTCTTCGCGACTTTCAGCGTTTCCGCCTGACTGAAATAGGAAAACCGGCTCTGGCCATAACCAAAGCCCCATAAAGGCGGGATATAGCTTTCCCCGATAATGGAACGGAACTCCTGACAAATAGCATCGCTGCTATCCCCTTCGATAAGGTAAAGGGAAAAGGGATGGTCGCTATGAATTTGGAGAAGGGTCGGGTCGCTATGGCCGAGGTCGAATACAACCCGGGCGGCGGAATCGACGAAGATTCCTAGGTGGGTATCGCCTTCTAACAAAAGGAAGTTGTGGGAAGAGTAAAGCGAGTAATTATCATCGGCATGATTGGCCGTATCGGAATTGAGGCTGATTTTTAGCATGCCCCGCTTATTTACCGGGCCGGTCGCCTCCCCTAAACCAAGGATTCTAGTCTTCTCACCCAGTGGGTAAGTTAAATCATAACCGTTGTTTTCATTGACAATTAGGTTGGGATATTTATCCTGGGAATCAATCGGCGTAATGACGGTGCCGGTGGCAAAGGGTTTACCGAAAATGATGCGTTTAATCATAGTCATAATTATAAACTCCCACCGCTCGCTAAGGAAGAGGAAATCGCGGCTAGAAAGATGGTAATCGACAGCCAATCGACACCCTTTATTTCGGTCAATAAACAAAGGAATCCAGGACTAAAATCGCGTCAAGATAACACCCGGTCGGGTATGTTTTCTTAAGGTTGCGAATATTTTTAACGTAAATTTCCCACCGCTAAAAAGGGTGATCGCTAAAGCGAGAGACGAAAACGCTTGGTGAAATGTCGATTGAAGGCCAATTTTTCTTTTTGATGGACGTCAAATATGGCGTACAATTATCCCCGTTGAGCCAAAGACATGAATAAAATCGGATCGCTTAAACCCTATCTTGAGTCCTTGCGACATTACCGGCGTCTCCTTTCAATCGTCAATTTCGATTTGGAGACCATCTGCCCCGTTAATGGCCAAGAAAGCGAAGCGGCGCTCCTCCCTTTCCTTCAGCAGAAGATTGACGAAATTTATGCTGACAAAGATTTTCAAAACAATCTTCTTAAATTAGACAACGAAAACCTCAATCCCTTCGAACGTCGGCTCATCGATATCCACCTTCGGGAAGTCAATTACCTATTGAAGACCAGCGCTGCAGAACGAGCGGAGATCCGCCAAGCTTATAGCCGTTCCCTTGTCGCTTGGCGAAAAGCCCGCGAACTCAATTCCTACGAGTACTATCTCGCCTACTTCGAAAAAGTGGTCGCCTCCGCCCAAAAGGAAGCGGAGTATCGGCGGAAAGACGAATCGAGTTTATACGAGGTCTGCCTGTACCGTTCCGATATCGGATTGAAGGAGAAAGACCTTGATGCCGTCTTCTCCCGCTTAGGGGAATTCATCAAGCACAAACTCGAGCAAGTCGCCCGAACCCCGCGGACCCTTAATTACGTCATCATGCCGACCCTGTCGGTCAGCGAACAGAAAAAACTGGCTAAGAAAGCCTTAACCCTCATCGGCTTCGACTTCCAATCCGGGGCCAGCAGCGAATCAATCCACCCCTTCTCCGATTTCCTTGGGATCGGCGATTCCCGATTGACCAACCGTTTCGAGCCCGCGGATTGGCGGTCAAGCCTTTTCACCGCTTTCCACGAAGGCGGGCATTGCCTCCAATTTCAAGGCTGGGACCAAAACCATTTCGATTTGTATTTGGAGAATTCGGCTTCGATGGCCAACTGCGAGACCCATTCGCGTTTCTTTGAGAACCTCTTAGGCCGCAGCTACGAATTGGTCCCGACCATCATGAAGATGATCGAGGAGATTAAAGGCGAACCCTTAGAAGTGAGCCAACGTGACTTCTACCGCCATCTCAATCAAGTCTGCCCCTCCCTCATCCGGACCGAAGCCGATGAACTTACCTACTCACTCCACATCATCATCCGTTACGAGATCGAACGGGATTTAATCAACGGCCAACTTTCGCCCAAAGACGCTAAGCAAGCCTGGAAAGAGAAATACGCCCATTACCTCGGGGTTGAACCTAATGATGACCTCCATGGCATCCTTCAAGACATTCATTGGACCGACGGGTCCTTCGGCTATTTCCCGGCTTATGCACTAGGTAACCTCTATGGTGCCCAGATCCTTGAACGGATGAAAAAGGATATCGATGTCGCCGAACAAGAAAAACAAGGCGACCTCAAACCCATCCTTAGCTGGCTGCAAGAGCATGACTTCCCCTACGATTGCCTATCAGGGGATAGCTGGATTAAGCAGGTGACCGGCAAGCCATTATCGGGCGAGCCCTTTATCCGTTATTTGGATAGTAAGTACCCAATCAAATAGTTCGTTTATTGATTCGCCGTTCGGCGATGAAGATAAAAAGGAAAGGAGAGCGCGGCCACAGCGCGCCGGCAACAAGCCAACACCCAGCCGCTAGCAAGAGGGAAGCTAGGCACAACGGCTCCAAAAAGTTTGACCTCGAGGGTATTGCGGCTTTATCGGGGGCTGCGATCCTCTTCGAGGTCCAACTTCCTAGGCAAAAAGGACCGCAGTTCGCGGCCCTTTTGTCTGCTTTTTTGTCTTAGTCGACGTTGTAGGATTTCAGAAGTTTGGCTAAGGGGGCAATGGTCTTCTTGATGACGCCTTCTTGGAAAGGATCCTTCATATGGCATTTGGCCACCAAGGTCCGGAAGGGGTATTTGCCGCCCATCGCGCAGAGCTTGAGATAACGCTTCCAGGCTAAGTCATGGTTTTTCCGATCGAGGTTGAAGAACTCGAAGGCCATGACCTGAGCCAAGGTGTAGTCGATATAATAGAAAGGATTGTCGAAGATATGAGCCTGGGTCAGCCAGCGGTGGCCGCTCGCCATATATTCGCAATCTCCATAGGCCGCAACCTTATAGGGGGTGTACTTCTCCTCTAATTCATGCCACTTGGCATCGCGCTCGGCCGGGGTGGCATCAGGATTAGCATAGACCCAGTGCTGGAACTCATCGACCGTGACCCCATAGGGGAGGAAAGTAATGGAGGAAGCGAGGTGGAGATAACGGTATTTGACCGGTTCATCGAAGAAAAGATCCATATAAGGTTCAGCGAAGAACTCCATCGACATCGAGTCGATCTCGCAGGATTCCATCGTCGGGGACCGGTATTCGGGAATCTTGATGTTCCGGGCCATGTAGGCCTGGAAAGAATGGCCGAACTCGTGGGTCAAGACATCGACGTCACCCGAAGTCCCGTTGAAGTTGGAGAAGATGAAGGGAATCTGATAGACCGGGAAATAGGTCATATAGCCGCCCGATTGCTTGCCCGGCTTAGCTTCGAGGTCGAGGACATGATGGTCCGCCATATAGGGGAAGAAATAGGCGGTTTCCGGCGACATGGCGGTATACATCTTCTTCGCCATCTCGACTTTATAGGCAGTGTCGCCCTTGGGGATGGGGTTGCCTTCTTTGAAGGCGACGTTTAGGTCGTAGACTTCCGGCTTCTTGATCCCGACCCGCTTGTACTGAGCCTTCATGATCTTCTCGGCCAAGGGGGTGACGTAATCGTGAATGGCCTCGCGGTATTTGGCGACGTCGTCGGCGTTATAGTCAAACCGGTTCATCCGGATATAGGCTAATTCGGTGTAGGAAGAATAGCCAAGCTTCTTGGCCATCCGATCCCGGACCTTAACGAGTTGATCGTAAATGTCTTCTAGTTCGTCTTTGATGGAGGAAAGGTAGCCATAGTAAGCATCGGCCGCCTCTTTCCGGGTTTCGCGGTCGACGTCTTCCATGAACTTGCCCATCTGGGGAAGGTTATAGACCCCACCCCGGAATTCGATCTGGGCCGAGGCGATTTTCTCGTCATAAGCCATGGTGAGTTTGTTCTCCTCCACCGCTTCGGCAACGATCTTCTCGTCGAAGGATTTGAGGGAATACTCATACATGGTAAAGAGGAAGGAGCCAAACTTCTTCTCCAATTCCGGCCTAAAAGGCGAGGATAACAAAGCCGAGGCATACTTATTCTCGGCGGCGCTGATAAGGGGGCTGCCTTCGTTAAGGACGTTCATCCCCTTCTTGTACTTTTTGTTGGTGGTGTCGATAGAATAGCAGACCGAGACCAAGACGAATTGGTTATTTATCTTGTCGCTGATCCGGTTGTGCTTCTTCACCGCGGCGATAGCTTCCTTGGCGGAGGAAGCGTTCTTGAGTTCTTCGGTCACGGCCTCGATTTTCGTTAATGCCCCTTTGATTGAGGGGATCTTGTACGGCCATTGCTCGAAGACCGGTAATTCTTTTGGCATATAAATCTCCTTTAAGCGTTGTGATTATAGGGGTTTCTTCCTTCTTTAAGAAGGAAAATAACATGCGAAATATTTGCAAAGGTTAATCGAGCCTCCTAAAATGCCCTCCGTTATGAATACCGAAGACACCGAAAAAGCCATTCAGGCGACCTTGGATAAAATCCGTCCCTTCCTCCGCCGGGATGGAGGCGATATCGAATATATCGGGTTCCGCGACGGGATCGCCTATGTAGCGATGGTCGGGGCCTGCGAGGGCTGCGCTTTAGCCAATGACGACATCTCGACCGGAGTTGAGATTATCGTCATGGAGGAAGTCCCCGGCGTCATGGCAGTCAAAGCCAATGACGTCCCGGCCGACTTAATGGAAGCCTATCTAAAGAAAAAGGAAGCGAGCAACTCACTTCCCAAGCAATAAGTTGCTTTCCTTATTGGCCATCACGTAACCATTTCGGTTATAGACGTCTTCCCGGTTATAGGTTAGATGGGCCCCGCTCGGCTCAACCATGACCCCGCCGGCTTCGCTCAGGATCAAATCGCCTGAGGCGACGTCCCATTTCTTGGTCCCGCCGGAAATCCGAATATAGAAATCGAACTTACCTTCCGCGAGATAGGCGAACTTCAAGGCCGCCCCAACCGGAGTCGCCTCACCCATGAACTTCGCCTTATTCCGTTCCATGAAGGCTTTTTCTTTCTCATTGAAATGGGAAATGGAGCGCATGGCTTTCAAGCCGCTGTCTTTGTCGCTTACATGGAGGCGAACCGGGTTTTTGAAGCCTTGCTCAACATAAGCCCCTTGCCCTTTGATGGCATAGTAAAGCCGGTTGGGAACCGGGGCATAAATGATCCCTAAAACGATTTCGTGATCAACACAAAGGGCGATATTAACAGTGAATTCATCAGTTCGATGGACGAATTCGCTTGTCCCATCGACTGGATCGATGATCCAGATAGCTTTTTGGTGCAGCCGTTGTTTGGTATCCATGCTTTCTTCAGTTAAAAAGCCGATGTCGGGGAACCGCTTGGAAAGGAATTCCCGTAAGTAGGCATCGTTGGCTTTATCGGCCTTGGTGACCGGCGAGTCATCGTCTTTGATCTCGACCGCGAAATCGGTATGGTAAATCGAAAGGATCAACTCTCGGCTATGGGGCAAGGCTTCCTTGATGGCGGCTAAATGCTCTTCGTACATAATCAAAGTTCCTCCGGCTTCCCATTATATAAGGAAGCGGCAGCGCAGGCATCGATTATCGCCTGGGTTGGGCAATCTTGGCTATGATCATAATCGATCCCGGCGGCAAAGCGATGACCCCCGCCGCCAAAGCTGGCGGCAATCGGCTGAACCTCATAATTTTGATTCGACCGTAACTCGACCCGGACCACCCCATTCTTATCCTCGGTGAAAAGGCAATAGACCTTGCATCGATAAACCCCGGCAAGGCTATTGACCAGATCCCCCGCTTGCTTGAAGGATATCCCGAATTGTTCCCAATCCTCCGGTTTCATATAAGCGTAGGTGACCCCGTTATTGAACTGAGCGTTTTTCTTTAGGTAAAGGATATACTTTTTGACCTCGGGCGGCTGATAGAAAGCGAGATCGATGATTTTCTTCGGATCGATCCCCTGCCGGATGAGCAGGCTCGCGAGGTAAAGAGTATGCTGGGTGGTCCCATGGAAAGCGAAATGGCCGGAGTCGGTTAAGATCCCAAGATAAAAGGCCGCGGCGGAAGAAGGCGGGATATACAGTTTGTTGTCGAGGCAGAAATCAACCACCACCTCGGCACAGGATACTCGTTCCGGCTCTAAGGCCATCGGGTAGGGAAAGGACTCGTTCTCGTGCGGGGTATGGTGGTCGAACTTAATCCAAGTGGCGCAGAGATTAACCGATTCCTTTTCCACCCGGCGTAAGCACGAAACATCAACCAAGATGCCTAAAGAACCCTTCAATTTCTCATCGGGAACCAGATCCATTTCGCCAAAATAATCAAAGAACTGCGGGATTCCCGTTCCGATTGCAAAGATTTCCTTGTTGGGAAAAGCTTTTTGTAAAACGTCCCGTAAACCGATCTGGCAGCCGTAGCAATCCCCATCGGGCAGGCTATGCCCGTAGATGGCGATTCGAGGGTAGGAAGCGATTATGTCGAATAGTTCTCGGTACTTCTGCATAGGGAAGCCGATAACTATAGCAACCAGTTAAAAGGAATGCAAAGAAAGAAAAAATCGGCTCATAGAGCCGAAATTTTCCTAGAGGCAAGCTTATTCGTTGTTTTGTTCGGAAGAATAGGAATTGAAGTCGCCTTCGCCCTTCTCCTCCGCTTCGTCGGGGGAATCCCAGTCGCTGCTTTGGGTCGTGGGTTGGCCGCCGACCGATTTGTCGTAGTCCTCGTTTTCCTTGATGTCGGTTTCCGAGAGATCGGCGCTTTCTTCCATATCCTGGTAGACCTCGCTGACATCATCAGGCGAATACTTATGACGGGATTTGAGGTCCCAGGTGTTGTTGGCTAAGCAAAGCAAGTTGCCAGAAAGGGAGAGGTCGGTGTAGAAATGGCCGATCCGGGAAGCTTCTTCGTCGGCGCTGATGGCGCAGGCTTCCTTGACCTTCTGCCAAAGGTCGGCGAATTTCATCGGCTCCGAGGCGGCGGTGATGATCTCCGTCGCGGCCTCAATCATGGAAATTTTGTCGTTCATGGTTTTATTGTTATCTCCTGATAAATCACATTTTGCTCGGGGCGGATACGCCGAGGAGGGAGAGGGCGTTCTTCAGAACGATCTCACAGGCTTTTATAAGCGCAAGATGGGAGGAAGTCAACGAAATGTTGCTCCGATCGATAATCCGCGTCTTGGCGTAATATTCGTGGATGAGTTCGGCCAGTTTGTGGATATAGGCGCAGAGCTTATGGGGCGCCCGTTCCTCGGCGAAGCTCACTAAGCTCGTCGGGAAGGAGGCCAAGTGCTTAAGGATGGCCGCTTCCTGCTCGTTATCGAGCCCTTTGCCGGTTTCATCGATCGCGATGTCCCCGCCTAAGCTAAGCAAGGAGCAGCAACGGGCATGGGCATATTGAGCATAGAAGACCGGGTTGGCCGAGCTTTGATCCATCGCAAGATTGTAATCGAAGTCGAGATGGGAGGATTGGCTCCGCTCGGCGAAGAGGTAACGGACGGCGTCTTTGCCGACTTCGGCCACCAACTCCCGATGGGTGATAGCTTTGCCGGTCCGTTTGCTCATCCTTACTTCCTCCCCGTCGCGGAAAGTCCTAACGACTTGGACCAATTCGACTTCGAGGCAAGAAGCGGGATAGCCTTTCATCATCAAGGCCGATTTCATCCGGTTGATGTAACCGTGATGATCAGCCCCTAAGACATCGATCAGCAAATCAAATCCCCGGCTCATCTTGTCATAGTGATAGCAGATATCCGGCATGAAGTAGGTATACTGCCCATTGCTTTTGACGATCGGCCGGTCCTTATCGTCTAAGAACTCGCTGGTCTTGAGGTATTTGGCCCCGTCTTTCTCATAAATATAGGGGGCGAGTTCCGCCATCGTCTTCTCAATGGTATTGCCCTTACGGATGTTCGATTCATAAGAGAAGACGTCGAAGCGGACTTGAAAATCGGCTAAATCCTTTTTGATCTTGTCAAGCTCAGCCTCGATGCCATAATGGATGAAGAAGTCATGCGATTCCGGGGTATCGACGAGGTATTTATCGCCATATTGATCCTTGATCGACTGGGCGATCTTGATTAGGTCAGTCCCATGGTAATCGTCTTCGTCGAGTTCCAACGGTTCGCCAAACAGTTCGTGGTAACGGCCGCGGATCGAATGCCCAAGGTGTTCGACCTGGTTGCCGCAGTCGTTAAGATAGTATTCGCGGGTCACGTCAAAGCCAGCCCAATCCAAGAGATTGGAGATGACGTCGCCGACCACCGCGATCCGGGTATGGCCAAGGTGGAGGTCGCCGGTCGGGTTGGCCGAGACGAACTCGACATCGATCTTCTTTCCGTTGCGCGGGCTGCGTCCGTACTGATCGCCTTCATCGAAGATCTTCTTGATGATCCCTTGGAGGGCGTCTTTCTTCATAAAGAAGTTGATGAAGCCGGGGCCGGCCACTTCGATATGGTCGACGTTAGGATTATGGAGTCCTTCTTGAAGGGCTAAAGCCAAGTCTCGGGGGGTCTTGCCAAGCCGCTTAGCAAACTTCAAGGCGGCGTTGGTCGAATAGTCGCCATGGCTCGGGTCTTTGCTCGTCTCAATGACGATGTCCTCATTAGTTAGCGAAAGCCCATAGGAAGCGAGGACCTCAATGAGCGATTGTTTCAAGGAATCCTGGTTATTCATTTTCTTTCCTTTCCAGCAAGACGGTGCTGACCGCGCGGATGGCTTCGCCTCGCCCCACTGCGTCAAGCCCTTCGTTACTCATAGCCTGGAAGCCAACTTGGCTGATATCGAGGTCAAGGAGGTTAGCAATATTGGATCGGATGCTCTCCCGATAAGGTTTGAGTTTCGGTTGCTCGGCGAAGAGCAATAAGTCGACGTTGCTGATCGCGTAATTCGAATCATCGACCAAGGATTTGACTTTGGCCAATAATTTGGTGGAATCAGCCCCTTCATACTCAGGGTCATCGGGCGGGAAATAGAGCCCGATATCGCCAAGGGCTAACGCCCCGAGCAACGAATCCATTAAGGCATGAAGGAGACAATCGGCGTCGCTATGGCCAAGCAAGCCCTTTTCGAAGGGGATCTCGATCCCGCCGAGGATTAACTTTCGCCCCTCGACCAGCCGATGGATGTCTTCCCCATAGCCGAGGCGGAACTGGCTCATACGTTGAAGCGGAAGAAGACGCAGTCGCCGTCTTTCATCCGGTAATCCTTCCCTTCCATTCGGAGTTTGCCAGCTTCCTTCACGGCCACTTCCGAACCGAGTTCTTTCAAATCCTCGAAATCATAGACCTCGGCTTTGATGAAGCCTTTTTGGAAGTCGGTATGGATGATGCCGGCGCATTCAGGGGCGGTCATCCCATTATGGAAGGTCCAAGCCCGGCATTCATCGGTCCCGCAGGTGAAGAAGGTCGAGAGGTTCAAGAGCTTATAGCAAGCCTTGACCAACTTATCGAGACCTGACTCCTTAGCCCCAAGGGTATCAAGGAATTCTTTCCGTTCGACCGGGTCTTGAATCTGGGAGATCTCGTATTCGATTTCGCAGCTGACCGGGATGCATTGGGCCCCTTGGCTTTCGGCGATTCGCTTAACCGTTTGATAATGGGCGCAGGAAGCGAGATCCATATAATCGGAGTCAGCGACGTTGGCAACGTAGATGATAGGTTTCAAAGTCAGCAGGAAGAACTTCTTCCGGGCATACTCGATCTGCTCTTCGGATAGTTCTTTGCATAGCCGAGCCGGCCGGCCATCGCTAAGGATCTTCTGTAATGGCTCAAGGATCGCCATCTCATAGGCCGCTTCCTTGTCATGGGCCACCCGGGCTTTAATGCCTTGTTTGGCGATCCGGTTGGTGACGGTGTCTAAGTCCGCCATGGCCAATTCCAGGTCGATGGTCTCGATGTCGCGGGCCGGATCGACTGAATTTTCAACGTGGATGACCTCATCGTTCTCAAAGCAGCGGACCACCTCGCAGATGGCATCGGACTCGCGGATGGCGGCGAGGAATTGGTTGCCTAAGCCTTCCCCTTTGCTCGCCCCTTTGACTAGGCCGGCGATGTCATAGAACTCGAAAGTGGCGTTGATCTTACGCTGGGGATGGAAAAGATCGGTTAGGAAATCCAGCCGTTCATCGGGGACGATGACGACCCCGGTATTGGGCTTGATGGTGGCGAATGGATAATTAGCCGCCTCGACATGGGAATTGGTGATGGCATTGAATAGGGTCGACTTGCCGACGTTGGGCAATCCGACGATACCGGCTTTTAATGGCATAACAACAGACCTCGGATAAAGCGAAGCAATTCTAACCACTTTCTAGTGTAAACACTAGAGGAAAAAGAAAAGCCTTACGGTTAGGTAAGGCTCAGAAGTGCGCTACCGGCTTTTATTCAGCGATTTTCTTAACGTTCGCCGCGCGCGGCCCACGTTCCGACTCTTGGACATCGAACTCGACGTGCTCGCCTTTGTCGGCGATCTTGTAAGCATCGGGTTCGTCCATGATAAGGGCGGAGTAGTGGAAGAAGTAGTCACGGTTATCTTCGGCGTGGATGAAACCGTAGCCCTTCTCTTTGTTGAACATCTTGACTGTTCCCTTCATGAGACCTTTACCTTCCTGGTCTTCGATGTATCGAATGACCGCGGTTAATATACAACGAACCCGGAATGGTTTAAACAAAATTTCCTCAATTTTGCCTATTTGGCTTTAGGCTCTTGCTTCCAGTCAACACCAAGGCTAACGCCAGGAAGAAAATGGCCAGACCGACCATCACCACAAAGGGAAGGAAGGAGAAGACGAAATGAGACGCCGTATTGAAAGAGGCGGCGATGAATAGATGACCAAGGAACTCGACCATCGCCAAACCAATCAAAGATGGCAATAGACCAAGCAACGTCAATAGGAGGCATAAGGCATAGAGCGATCGCTTCTCATCCTTTTCCGACAAACCCAGCAAACGGAAGTAACGCCATTCCCCGGATAGCTCAATCCGATATAAGGAAATGGCATAGGCAAAGACCACGATCGAAAGGAGAAACAGGATTGAGGAGAAGACAATCAAAACCAAGGAAATATACTCCGTCGCCCCGCCGAAGCTCATATCGATTAGCGAGGTTGGATTGACAAATCGGTAGTCTGGGTATTGCTTTGACAAGGCCTCCAATAAACTAGCTTCCTCTTCCTCGCCGCAATAGATGACGGCATTATTCGGAAGCAGCGAGAGTCCGCTAGTTGGAGTTTGGGTGGCGAAGAAATCATTAATCCAAAAAGACGGGACGAAAATGGTGTCGGTCGAGCAGGATTTCACCCCTTTGACAACGAATTCAAAGAAAGCGATCTTTCGAGAATTAGAGCCAAGCGGGTCGATATATTCAATCGCGGCATAGAGGTTCTGCGGCCTTCCCCAAAACTCCTCTAAAGAGGAAGAAATAACAATTTCCCGTAGGTTTTGCGGAAGTTCTTCCTCTTTTAACCCCGTAAAATCGCTACTTAAATGCAAACCTCCCCTAGAAGCGGAAAGATAGTTCCCGTCCTTTACACTTTCCGGGAGTGATAACGAGGTGAGAGGATCGGATTTGGCTAGTCGAGACGCCGTCTCGCCCACTAGGAAAACATCATCATAACTATTGGATAAATAAAAGGCGTTGGCGAACCCCGAAACCAAATTATCGGTATAAGAAAGGTAGGAGGAGTTAGAACAAAGCTGAAGACCATTCACCCCATCAAGTTCAGCGATATTCAAAGTATTGTTGACGTTTAGATTGTAGTTAGAAACCGAATATAGGTAGGCCCGTTTCGAAGGTCTTTCCCAATCGTGACTGGTTAAGGAAGAGAGATAGCCTGGCAAGGAAAAATCAAAGCATATCCCCTCGGTAAATCCGCCTTCACGAAAAGCTTTTAACGCCTTCTCTGGATCGGTCTTCAAAACGATATAAGGAAGGGCGAAGACCGATTGAGGATTAAGGGTATCGCTGCTGATTGAGGAACGGAAATTCAGGTGATCGAGGAAATACTCCTCGTTCCATTTTCGGTTCAGATGATAAAAACAAGGAGCCTCCGATTTCACCACCCCGACCACGGAAAATAGATCCTCGTTATGGAAATCAATCTCATTATTATCCAGTTGAACAAGCAGGCGAAGACCACCGATTCGGCATAATTCCCCTAGGCTTTCATAGTCTCGTTCAATTCCTAAGTCAAAACAAAGGGCAGCCATGTCAGCGAATGGCAACCCCACCACCACCTCATCGAGTTCCATCGAAATAGGGAAGCTCGGGAACACCTCCGGATACGTTTCCTCAAGCCAAAGAAACTCGTTGATGTTCCGAGCCGAGAAGGACGGAAACTCAATCCGCTTCGAGCTCCGCAGAAAACTAAAACTATCTCCGGAGACGAACAAGGAAGAGAAATCGAATAGCAAAGTCGACCCCGAACCTAATATATATTGAGGATAAGTATCCTCTAGTGTCATCACCTGCAACTCGCTCGCGGCGGTAAGCCCTTCATAGCCAACCTCTCCGCCGCCTTTCTTCTCCATGACGATTCTTCCAGGCGGCACAATAGAGGAAAAGGCTCCGCTGACCTCATTTTCAATCGAATCGGTTAAGTAGACGCCAGCGCTGACGCCAATAAAGGAAGCCACCAACGATCCGAGCATAAACAACGAACGGATCTTCCTTCGCCCCAGATTATGGGCGGCATGGCGGAGTAAACTGAACCAATCCGGACGGACATTTGCCTTATGTTTGCATAGGCGCAAGGCCAATACCTCCCCCTCTTTCGTCTCAACAGTAATTTTCCGATCATCGACTATCTTCCCGTCTTTAAGACGGATGATTCGATCGGCGAAAGAGGCGAGCAAATTTTCGTCATGGCTCACGACGATGACCAGCCGATTTAGGGAAACCTTTTTCAAAACCTCCATCACCGAAGAGCCGTTTTCCGCGTCGAGGGCGGCCGTTGGCTCATCGGCCAAAACAATCTTCGGATTGGCGGCCAGGCAAACCGCTAAACCGACTCGTTGACGTTGTCCACCACTCATTTCATTGACATTTTTACAAGTCAATTCCTTAACGCTGACAAACCGCAATAAATCCTTAGCCCGCCGTTCGCGCAGTTTCCGCGGTTCCCCATAGATGGCATCAAGGGGAAACTCGACATTGGCAAGCGCCGTCTCACTATCGAGCAGGCAAACGTTTTGATCTAAGAAACCAATTCTTCCTAGGCGAAACGCCCTTTTGCCTTCCTCGTCCAACCTTCCTAAGTTGACCCCATCGACTTCCGCCAAACCAGAGAAGCCGCTAAGCAATCCGGAAACTAAATTCAATAAGGTCGACTTGCCGGAACCAGACTCCCCGACCAAAGCGATAAAACCTTTCCTCGGCAAGTCAAGGTTAATGTCAACTAACGCCGATTCGGAGTTAAACCGCTTATTAACCTTCCGTAGATGGATCAGCTCATTCATCGCGCATCTCCTTGCTGAGGTTTAACTTCCGGAAAGCTAGGGCCAACGAAACGAACGAGACCAGAAAAAAGATTAAGACCACCGACCCTAAAGCCACCCAAATTAAAGAATAGATACCACCGGATCCGAGCCGTAATAAAGAATGCAGGCCGAAAAAACTTTGAAAGCCGAAGTTTAGCCCTTTTATTAAACCGATGGCCAAAGGAACGCTTAATATGGCTGCGACTCCGATCATCAAGAAATTCGGAATAGCAAAGCAGCCGATGACCGGAACCTTCTTCGCCCCAAGCGCCATCATGATGGCCATGGTCTTCCGCGAACTGGCAAAAAGGGAAAGGACCGATAAGACGATGACCGACCCAACGAAGAGGAGTTCGATCCCAAGGAACAGAGTCAGGCAAGAGGAGAGGGCTGAACTTAAGTCGGCAAATGAGGTATAGCTTAAGAAAGCCCTTGAAGTGAAAGCCAAAGGTGCGTCTTCTTCCGAATATGAGTGCAAAATTTCAAAGAAAGGCTGCAAATCTTGTTCCTCATTCACGAAAACGCGATATTGATAATTGGAATAAAAGGAAGTAGGCAAGGCGTTTTTGCATAGTTCTTGCAAAGTTACCCCTTTCTCTTTTCCCCCATACATCACGAGGCTCGCGGCGAATTCCTCAAACGCCGAGTAGGAATAATAAATTCGGGGGCTATTGAGAAAGGCGAACTCATCGACGACCCCTTCGATAAGCATCGATAGTTCGAGATCGATATCCTTCTCCCATCCCTCCCCGGTATAGTTGCCACCGGCCTGAATCAATAACGAACGCCCAAGGGAGTCAGACCCATATTTGTCGACGAAAGCCTCATTGACTAGGCAAGAGGCCAAATCGTCATTAGGCAACGACCCTTCGTTAAGCAGGGCCTGGGCGTATTTGCTATTTAAGGAAGCAACGGGAACTAGTTCCGCCTCCCCCGCTTCCCCCGATAAACGAAACTCGACCGAACTAGGAAGAAGGAAAGAATAATCGTTTTCGATGGAGAAGGAAGAAAGGGATGACAAGGCTCCGTAAACCGAATCAAAGGAAGGCCTTTCCTGAACAACTAGCGACAATAATGAATCGTCAGTCGAAACGCTTCTTTCATAGCTGACCGTCGCTACCCCAGCGTCAAGACTCCGGATTCTTTCCTCGTGCAAACAAGGCTTATAGCCCAAGAAGAAAGCCGCCGAACAAAGCAGTGAAGAAAAGCCAATCAAGCAAGCGGCGAAGCAACTCAATAACCGTCTTCCTGACCGCTTCGCCTCCCGCATTCCTTCCCCAATCCACCAACTAGATCCATGGCCTTTAGCTAAGGGCCCAGGGTCGGTTTTCTCCTTCCCGCCGCTTACCATCCCGGAAGCGATATTCAATATCCGCTCAGCATACTTACTAAGCAGTCCATGATTATGGGAGACCACGACAATTAACCTTTTGGTTGACGCTTCTTTTAATAGTTCCATCACCTTAATGGCATTATCTTCGTCCAAAGCCCCGGTCGGTTCATCGGCGAAGATCGCCTCCGGTTCGATGATGAGGGCCCGTAGTAATGCCGCCCGTTGTTTCTCCCCGCCCGAGCACTCGCTGGGTTTCTTATCCAATAGGTTCTCATTCAAGATGCCATTCGCTAGGTTTCGTGCCTTTGCTCTGGCCTCTTTTGGACTTACCCCCGATAAGACCAATGGGAAGGCGATGTTATCTAATAACGTCTTGTCCTCTAGCAAGTTGTAATGCTGAAAGACCAATCCGACCGAATGCTGCCGATAGCCGAGCTCTTGGCTCGAATTCATTTTCGCTAGGTTCTTCCCCTTAAAACCGATCACCCCACCGCTGGGCTTTTCAAATCGAGCCAATAAGTTCAATAACGTGCTTTTGCCCGAACCGCTTTCGCCTTCAATACCGATAAACCCAGTCTTGGGCAAGGCGATATCGGCCGCTTTTAAAGCGACGACCCGGTTATCCCCATGGCCATAGGTCTTCGATAATCTCCGCGTCTTAAATAAGCCCAAAAGAAAATCCTCCTACTTAATATGTAGGAGGGAATCTTCTTAATGGCTAAGAGGAACTAAGGGACCATCTTTATGTTCGATGACTTTCTTTATCTTCGAATTGAACTTATCCCGATCGATCATCATGACGTTGCCACAGCCAAGGCACATAATCTTGATGTCCGCTCCGACCCGGACAATCTGGAATTGCTTGGAATGGGCGAAGCAAGGATGGGGCCTTTTCATTTCGACGATGTCATATAGTTGATAATCGATCACCATGGCTCATCCTCCATTTTGACCGCCGCCGGGACTTTAGGGAGGCCCGGCATCGTCAAAATCGAGCCGCAAAGGGGAATGACGAAATTCGCCCCGGAAGCAAAATCAACGTCACGGACTTGAATCCGATACCCACTCGGAACCCCCAGTTTCTTTGGATCATCGGAGAAGGAGTTCGGGGTCTTGGCCATGCAAACGTAAGCATCATCAAGGCCGAGGGAGGAAATTAGACGGAGCTTCTCTTCCGCCAAAGCCGAATAATCAACCCCATCAGCCCCATAAATCTGTTTGGAAATCGTCTCGATCTTTTGCTTGATCGGCTCCTTCCGATCATAGAGAGGCCGGTAATGACTGGTTTGTTCGGCTAAGGTCTTCTGGACCAAATGGGCTAAATCAATCGCCCCGACCCCGCCTTGAAGATAACCATCAAGGAAGGCATAGGCATAACCATGGGCGTCGCAATGGCGTTCCAATGCTTCGATCTCCTCTTTCGAATCAGCGGCGAAATGGTTGATGGCTACTACAACCGGCAATCCATATTGGGCGAGGTTGGCGTAATGTTTATCCAAATTCGCCACCCCTTTAAGCAAAGCTTCAACATTCGGCTCTCCTAAATCATCGAAAGCCACCCCGCCATGCATCTTCAGCGCTCGGATGGTGGCGACTAAAACGGCGCAATCGGGATGCAGTTCGCCTTCTTGGCAGGCGATGTCGAGGAATTTCTCAGCCCCAAGATCCGCCCCGAAGCCGGCTTCAGTGATGACGATGGGCGACAGCTTCAAAGCCAATTTGGTGGCGATAAGGGAATTGCAGCCATGAGCGATGTTGGCGAAAGGGCCGCCATGGATCAAAACCGGATTCCCCTCCGCCGTCTGAACCAAATTCGGCCATAAGGCATTCTTCATCAACTTCATGACCGCGTGGGTGATCCGGAAATCCGCCACCGTTACAGGTTTACCTTCTTTATCAAAGGCAACGGTGATCCGAGCGAGGCGAGCAAGGAAATCCTCCTCGTCTTTAGCTAAGCAAAGGATAGCCATCAGTTCACTGGCAACGGTGATGCAGAAAGAGCTTTGGTGAGGGGTTCCCTTCTTATCACCTAAGGCTACGGTTATTTCCCGTAAAGATCGGTCATTCATGTCGAGGGAACGTTTCCAGACGATCCGGTTCGGATCGATATTAAGGGGATTGCCTTGGTAAAGCGAGTTCTCGATGACGGCGGAAATCAAATTGATGGAGGAGGTTAAGGCGTGCATATCACCCGTGAAATGGAGATTGATGTCCTCGGATGGTTCGACGGTCGCTTTTCCTCCGCCCGTTGCCCCGCCTTTTAAGCCGAAGACGGGGCCAAGGGATGGTTCGCGTAAGCAAAGAAAGGCCTTCTGGCCAATCTGGCCAAAGCCCATCGATAAGGCAATGGAGGCAGTGGTTTTCCCCTCGCCCGCTTTCGTCGGCGTAATGGCAGTCACCAGCACCAACTTCCCGTCTTTGTGTTCTTTCAACGTCTCCTTGATCGAAAGATCGATCTTCGCTTTGTCATGACCATAGGGGATCAAAAAGGATTCGGCGATCCCGGCTTGTTTAGCGACCTCATTGATTTTCAAAAGTCCCATCGATTATCTACCTCGTTAGGAAAAGTTTAACCCTCGGGAGAAAAATTAAAGAGCAAAATCTTCATCGCCCCGTAAGCCAAGGCCAAGCCGGCGGCGCTTGGGACCGTCATGATCGAGGCGGGAACCGGGCCTTTCCGCAATGGCTCTTCGGAAGAAAAAGCCACGGTAATCCGACGGATATCGATGCCTTTTTTCCGTGATTCGTAACGGAGCTTCCGGGCCAATGGGCAGCCCTCGGTCTTATCTAAACTGGTTAAAGTAACTTTCGTTGGGTCAAGCCGATTGCCCATCCCCAAAGACATCAAAAAGGGAATATGGCGTTGAAGACAATATTCGGCTAAGGCTACCTTTGCCGGCACGTCATCAATGCAATCGATGACCACATCGTAATTCTCAAAGCCAAAACTATCGATATTGTCAGGTCCTAGCCAACGGGAATCGATGGCAATAGATTGTTCGTTTTCAATATAAGGACGGGCGTATTGCTTCGCGGCCTCGACTTTCGTTTTGCCAACATCCGACGGGGAATAGAGAATCTGACGGTTGAGGTTATTTTCGTTAATGACGTCGTCATCGACTAAAAGGAAAGCGGAAAGCCCGCTTCGAAGGAGGCACATAAAGCAGGTTCCGCCGACCCCGCCTAAGCCAACGATGGCGACTTTGGCTATTTTTAGCTTAGCGAAATTCTCTTCGCCTAAAAGCTGGACCGTCCGTTCATAGATCGCAGGATAAGCCATTTAAAATGTCCTCCTCGCCTTTGACCCAAACGATATCGAATTGATGACGGAAGAAAGTCTCTTGCCGCTTCACGTAATGACGAGTGTTTTTCTTAATGTCGTCTTTGGCCTGTTCTAAAGAAATCTTCCCATCGAAGTAAGGGAAAAGTTCCTTGACCCCGATGGCTTTAAACGCTTGGCAGTCACGCCCATATTTTTCGACTAAGCGCCGGTCCTCCTCAACTAACCCCATTTCGAACATCTTATCGACCCTTCGTTCAACCCGGGGGTAAATATCCTCCCGCTCGACCTCGAGGCCGAAGAAATGGACATCATAAATCGGCTTATGGGTCTGGGCTTGCTTGACTTCACTTTTCTTTTGCCCACCTAAAGCCATCTCGATTAACCGTAATAACCGGACCCGGTTATGGGGGTGGATGGTCTTTGCCTCCGCTTCGTCAAAAGACAAAGCCGCGGCATATAAAGCCTCATCCTCTAAAGATTCATAAGAAGATAAATCGACTTTCGGCAAAGTGGGAAACTCATAGTCATAAAGCCCGGCCCGGATGTAGAGACCGGTCCCGCCGGCGATGATGACATTCTTCCCTTGCTTTTCTAAAGTCGCGATCGCCGACCTTAGGTCTTCTTGATATTCGGCGACCGAGTAAGAAGAGGAAAGAGGAATGAAATCAAAAAGGAAATGAGGGGCCGCCATCATCATCTCTATGGTCGGCTTGGCGGTCGCGATATTCAGTTCCTCGTAGACTTGGAAAGCATCGGCATTGACGATGCCAGCATTAACTTTTTGAGCCAAACGGATTGCCAGTTCGCTTTTGCCTGAGCCGGTGACCCCAGTTAAGACAATGATCATTGGAGGAGGGCCTTCATTTCGGCAAATAAGTCCCGCAGATCGGCGGTTGAAGAAACGAAATTTATGTAATTGGGATTATTGTCCACGAAGGCGGAAATCTTCGCAAAAGCCGCCTTCTTATTTTCGTAATCTTCGCTCCCCATCGATAAGGCCAGGGCTTTTTGAGCCGCTTCTTTTTCATGGAGGGCCGCTTGCAATTCCTTATCTTCCTCAAAAACTTTCTTCGCCGCCAAATATTGGATATAGGCCGGCTCCTGCTTTAGCTTTTCCGAGGCGCTTCGCAACAAGACATCGACCGGATCCTCTTCTAATTGCCCAAGCATCGAGAAGGCATGGTTTTCAGTGATCTTGACCTTAACGATATGCCCCTTTAAATAAACCGGGCCAGGGAAATTGACCAGCTTGTTCGATTCGGTATAGCCAGAAAGGATGGCTTCGTTTTTCTTGCTCGGCCCATCGACTAAAACATCATAGGCTTTCCCAACCATTTTCGACGAATGATAGACGACCCCTTCCTCGACAACCTTCAGCAGCCTATTGAACCGTTCGTGCTTCACTTCATCGGAGACGTTATCGACCATTTTGGCGGCCGGCGTCCCCGCCCGGGGGGAATAGATGAAGGTGAAGGCGGCGTCATACTTCAATTCCTGACAAAGGGTTAAAGTCTCCGCGAATTGCTCTTCGGTCTCATTTGGGAAGCCGACGATGATGTCGGTGGTGATGGCGCATTCCGGCATCCTCTCGCGGATGGCTTTGACTAGGTCCAGATATTGTTCTCTCGTATAACGGCGCCCCATTTGACGAAGGACCGCGGTCGAGCCGCTTTGGACGGGGAGGTGGATACATTTCATGATGTTTGGGTACTTCGCAATGGTATCAAGCATATCCAACGAGAAGTCCCAAGGGTGGGAGGTAGTAAAGCGAAGTCGGGGGATACCAAGTTTAGCCACTTCCTCTAAGACGGTCGCGAAGTTGGTCCCATCATGGAAATCCTTACCATAGGAATTGACGTTTTGCCCCAAAAGGGTGATTTCCTGATACCCATCCTCAATAAGCTTTCGGCATTCATCAAGGATCGATTGCAAAGGCCGGCTCCTTTCTCTTCCCCGGGTATAGGGGACAATGCAATAAGTGCAGAACTTATCGCAGCCATAGGAGATATTGACGAAGGCTTTGTAAGGATCAAGCCGAATCGAAGGAAGATTCTCAATAACGTCCCCGGGATAGGAGATTACATCAACTAAGCCCTGGTGACTGCTAATCACGCGATCAAGCATCGAGGGTAAGTCAGCGATATTATGGGTCCCGAAAATCAATCTGATGAAAGGATAGGTCTTAATCAGGCTTTCGGCTTTGTTTTCTTCCTGCATCATGCAGCCGCAGACGCCGAGGATGAAATCCTTATCGGTCTTGGCATTGGCCTTAAACTTCCCAATCTCGCCATAGACCTTATCCTCGGCATTCTCCCGGACAGCGCAGGTATTGATGATGACGATATTGGCCGCCTTTTCATCAGTAGTTTTACTGAATCCGGCCTTCTCCAAATAGCCGGATATGACCTCTTCGTCCCGGACATTGCCTTGGCAGCCAAAGGTCTTAACCAAATACTTTCGGCCCTTGGCAAAAAAGCGGAGCGCGTCGCTATAGACGGCTTCATCGTATTTGACGCTGGCCCCATCCTGACGGTTTCTCGCTTTGCTTAAGTCAGGCAGGGATATGATTTGGCAACGGCTCATAGGCAATCTCCTTATTATCGCGGAAACGGAACGGGATGATGCGGCTCGCTTTCCCGTCTTCTTCGATTTCCAAATAGGCTCCGCAGACGAGTCCAATCCCATCTTCCGGGCAATGGAAATAGGTACCGTCTTGCTTGATTAAACGATTGATGACGCTTTGGGGGTCAACCCCAATGATCGAATCATCGGCCCCGCACATCCCGACATCAGCCATAAAGGCGGTCCCCTCTTTGATTTCGGCGTCGGCGGTCATCACGTGGGTATGGGTCCCGAGTATCGCCGAGCAGCGGCCCCGGAAGTAATGGAAGAAAAGCTGCTTCTCCGAGGTCGACTCCCCATGGAGATCGACGATGCGGATACTTGGAAGATCAACCAAGGCCTTCTCGAAAACCTCGAAGGGATTATTCACTTTGTTGTTAACGAAAGCCGGCAAGAGGATCGAGGCCACGGCGACGGGACCAAGGGCAGTTTGGTAGACGCCAAGCCCCCGGCCTTTCTCGTAATCAGCCGAATTCAGAGGCCTAAGTAAATCCGGGCAATCATCGATGAAGGAGGAAATCTGCTTCTTATCGAGGAAATGGTTACCGAGGGTGATGACATCAGCCCCAGCGGCTTTAATCCGATTATAGTCGGCTCGAGTGAGACCCCGCCCTTTGGAGGCGTTCTCCCCGTTAACGATGACTAGATGCGGCGAAAGCCTTTCCTTAAGCGCGGGGAGGAGGGATTCAAGGGACTGCAACCCCACCGGTCCGACGACGTCGCCTAAGAAAAGGACTCGCATAGGTTATTTAGCGGTTTCGATGGCCCGATACTCACGGATGACCGAAACCTTGATCTGACCCGGATAGGTCATCTCCTTCTCAATCTTCTCCCGAAGTTGTTGAGCAAGCAAAACCGATTCAGCATCGGAAATCTTATCCGGCATGACCATGACCCGGATCTCGCGGCCCGACTGCATGGCGTAGGCTTGCTGGACCCCATCGAAGGATTTGGCTAAGCCTTCCAGCTGCTCCACCCGTTTAACATAGGTCTCCAGGGTCTCGCTCCGCGCGCCTGGCCGGGCAGCCGACAAGGTATCGGCGGCCGCGACTAGATGGGAGATGACATAACGAGCCTCGACATCGCCATGGTGGGATTCGATGGCATTGATCACCACATCGGACTCTCCATATTTCTTGGCTAATTGAGCGCCAAGTTGGACGTGGCTGCCTTCCATCTCGAAGTCGACGGATTTGCCGATGTCGTGGAGTAAGCCAGCCCGGCGGGCAAGGTTGACGTCAAGCCCCAATTCCCCGGCCATTAAGCCAGAAAGATAAGCGACTTCCATCGAATGCTCGAGGGCATTTTGCCCATAGGAAGTCCGGTAATGGAGACGGCCGATATAAGCGACCAGTTCTTTGTTGATTCGGGGCAAACCAAGTTTGAAGCAGGCTTCCTCGCCATACTTTTGAACGGTTTCGGCCACTTCTTTCTTGCATTTGGCTGAGACATCCTCGATCCGGCCGGGCTGGATACGCCCATCCTTAACGAGATATTCCAGGGTCCGCCTGGCGATTTCCCGCCTGATCGGATCAAAGCAGGAAACGGTGATGGCTTCCGGGGTATCGTCGATGACGAGGTCGACCCCGAGTTCTTGCTCTAAGACCCGGATATTCCGCCCTTCCCGGCCAATGATCCGGCCCTTCATCTCGTCACTAGGCAAAGCCACGACCGAGACGGTCCTTTCGGTGGTGACGTCCTGGGCGTATTTTTGGCAAGCGAGGGCAAGGAGATCGATGGCTTTCGAAGCTGCCGTCTCCTTGGCTTCGTCTTCGGCGTTTTTGATATAGGCCGCGATTTCCATCGCCATCTTCGATTCGACCCGGGCCATGATCTCGTCTTTGGCTTGCTGGGTTGACATGCCGGAGACTTTCTCCAACTCGGTGATGATGGAGTCGATCTTCTGATCAAGTTCGGCTTGCCGGTTCTTATACGATTCGATCGATTTTTCAAGTTGCTCGTTTTTCTTGTCTAAGGCATTCTCCTTAGCAAGGAGTTGGGCATCGCGCTGATCGATAGCCTGCTCGCGGAGGGTGAGCTTCTGCTCTAGCCCAGCCAGTTCGCCTTTCCGGGTCCGAATCTCGTTATCGGCTTGTTGCTTGGCTTCGAAGGCAGCTTGCTTAGCATCGATCTCGGCGTTCTTCAGTAAATGCTCGGCCTTGATTTTGGCTTCCTTGAGCATCGCATCGGCGTTCCGGCCGACCGCTTTCGATTTATGGGAAAGCAACAAGAAGGTGAGGCCGACGCCTAAGGCGGCCGCGACCACGGCTAAACCGACCATTAGGCCAATCCAGCCTCCGGTCGAAAGAAGGGATGTTAGTATCATTAAATTAGCTCCTTACTGGCCCAGGGCACGATTAGGCTTTTTTCCGAAAGCGAGCAACTCTTTTTATCTTAAGCCAAACGGCTGTCGAACAAGGGGTTTGTACCTTAGGCACAGGCGTATTTTATCAATATTTGGCCAAAACTAGGAAGGTTTTTTAACCTTAGTTAAAGGGGCGAATAACGAGAGAGCCGATAACAGCGCAATTCCAAAAGCGATATTCAAAATTCCGAGGGCTTTTTGCGGGAACAACTACTTAGAATACTGATTTTTAATCAAGGTTTTGCAGGCTTAAGCCGAATTTACGGGGAATAAGAAAACGGGGCTGGAGCCCCGTCATCCTATTTGCTGACTTCGCCGGTTTTGACCGCTTCTCGGACCTTGGCCTCAAGCTCAGCGCATTCATCGACATGCTCTTTGAGGTAAGCTTTGGCCGCTTCCCTCCCGTTGCCGATCTTGTTGCCGTTAAGCTCATACCAGTTGCCGGATTTCTTCAATAGCCCGAACTCCTCGGCAAGGTCGAGGATCTCCCCGTATTTGGAGATACCTTGGCCATAGATCATATCGACGACACAGGATTTGAACGGCGGCGCCACCTTGTTCTTGACCACTTTGATTTTGACGGTGTTGCCGACGATCTCCGATCCTTGCTTGATGGCTTCGGCCCGGCGAATGTCGATTCGGATCGAGGCATAGAACTTCAGCGCCCGACCTCCAGTGGTGACTTCGGGATTGCCATAAACTACTCCAACCTTCTCCCGGAGCTGGTTGATGAAGATGACGACGGTTCCGGTTTTGTTAAGGATGCCGGCGATCTTCCGTAAGCCCTTCGACATGAGCCGAGCTTGCAAGCCGACTTGGTTATCGGTCATGACCCCTTCGAGTTCGGCTTGGGGGACTAAGGCCGCGACCGAGTCGACGACGATGACGTCAATCGCCCCGGAGGTGGCAAGCATCTCGCAGATTTCGAGAGCCTGTTCGCCCGAATCCGGTTGTGAGAGGATGAGTTCGTCGATGTTGACCCCAAGCTTGGCGGCGTAATCCGGATCGATCGATTGCTCGGCGTCGATGAAAGCGGCCCGCCCGCCCTTCTTCTGGGCTTCGGCGATCGCTTCCAGGGCCAAAGTGGTTTTGCCCGAGGATTCCGGGCCATAGATCTCGATGATCCGGCCCTTGGGATAACCGCCGACCCCTAAGGCTTGATCGAGCAGGATCGAGCCAGTCGGGATGACGTCGCAGTCGACCTTTGGCCGCTGCCCAAGCGACATGACCGCCCCTTTGCCATAGGTTTTCTCGATGACCTTGAGAGCGTCATCGAGGGCTTTGAGGCGGGAGTCCGTTGTTTCGTTTGCCATAATTTGATATCTCCTATTTACCCCTTAATGAATATGTAGACGGGAAAGAATGAATCATCACTGATTTTTTATTTCGACTTTAGCAAAAAGGGAGGCGATGAAGTCGATCATGGCCTCAACGGTGTGCTCCCGGATCTGGTTCCGTTCCCCTTTTAGATGCAAAGGGGCGACGTAGACCAAATCGTTATAGGCGAGCCCAAGATAGACCGTCCCGACCCCGGCTCCGCCTTTTTCTTCCGTCGGCCCGGCATTGCCAGTGCAGGAGACGCAGATATCAACCCCAAGGGCCCGCTTGGCTCCAAGGGCCATGCTGGTGGCGACTTCGGCACTGACGACGCCTTTGCTTTCGATCAAAGAAGGATCGACGTGGGCTAAGGCGACTTTCTCCTTGGCGACGTAAGTGACCAAAGCACCCATAAAGGTTTCACTCGCCCCAGGGATGGAACAGATGGTGCTGGCGAATAAGCCCCCGGTCAGCGATTCACAAGACCCCAAAGTCAAATGACGGGCTTTCAAGATAGTCAACAGGTCATGGGCGTTCATTGCTTTTTATCCTCCTTAAGCACCGAGCGGTTCTGAATGACGTAGATGATCCCGGACATGGCCGAGAAGAAGGTGGCGAGGTAAATAAGCCAGGAGCCGATCCTTAGCCCCGCCGCCCAATTGGCATCGAAATAGGCGAAGGGCCAGCCATTAAGCATGATAACCGGAATGGCGACCATCTGTGAGACAGTCTTGAGCTTGCCAAAGATATTGGCCGCCACAACCTGCCCTTTTTGGGCGGCGATGAAGCGGATGGCGTCGACCACCAAATCGCGGACGACCATGATGATGACGCAGAAGACCGGAACGAATAACGTCTGCTCGGGCGCGTAGGACCAAGGGAAGACGAAGAAGATGAGCATCGAGTCGACCAGCATCTTATCGGCCACTGGGTCTAAGAACTTCCCTAAATTAGTGACCTGTTTCCATTTCCTCGCCAAATAGCCATCAAGGAAATCGGTAGTCGAGGCGATAATAAAGACCAAGGCGGCGATAAGGTTCACCAAGTTGACCCCAACGTAGGTTGGGATTTCGATATCCGGGATGACCGAGACGACGAAGAGGCCGATCAATAAGGCCACCACAAGGGCGATGCGGGCGCAGGTGATCTTGGTTGGGATGTTCATATGCTTTTTCCTATTGTGAGTATCCGACCCTGTAAGCCATGTTATGTCGAGGACGACAATTTATCTCAGGCTGAGCCTGGCTCCCGCGGCTTCGTTTCGCTTTGGGCGCTTCCCCTACCAAATTTGGGTTTCTCGCTTGTGGGGTTTACCAACGTTTCATCTTGATGTCGCCATCAAGCTCGTCTCTGTGGCACCTTAGGGACCGCCTTCTACTAGAGATATTGGCCCGCCGTTGCGCGCTCCCGCGCACCTGAAGTTATTTTTTCCTTCAGCGCAATCACTACCGCCATCACAGGCGGTGCGAGCATGGACTTTCCTCTACCTTGCGGCAGCAGTCGTCCGGGTCGGATGGGTGGATTAGATTTTAGTCGGGTCGATTCCTTTGGCGTAAAGGGCGTTTTCGAGTCGCCTGATCCGGTTGAGATATTCGATATTCTCGCTGCTGACCGAATCGCCTTCCTTGATGCCGGCGAGCCGTTTGCTCATTTTCGCGTTCTCGACCTCGAGTTCGGAAATCCGTTCCCGGTTTTTCCGCAAAGACGTCTCGAGCTCGGCGATGTACTTGCTCGACTCGGCATAGAACCGCTCAAAGCTCTGGTAATCAGCGATGATCTCATCGAGATAGGCATCGACTTCGTCCGGGTCATAGCCATGGCCATGGGGGACGAACACCTTCTCGAGGATCTTCTTGGCATTGAGCTTGATGTTCCCGTCCATAAATCCTCCGCGTTGAATTATATTCAACCCCACTCGCTTATTCAATAAACCCACCGACCGGATTATGGTATCTTAATAAAGAATGAAGCAACTCCTCAAAGCGCTCCGAGGACGACGATGCTTGGTCTTCCTCGACGTCGAAGCGACCCAAATCCACCACGAGATCATCGAAATCGGGGCGGTCAAAGCCCTATTGGATGAGCAAGGCCAAATCAAAAAGCAGTTCAAAGGGTTCAAAACCTATGTCAAGCCGAAGGAGAAGATCGGAACTTTCGTCTCCAATCTGACCGGCATCACTGAGTCTTTGATTGAGAAGAAGGGCATCCGTTTCGCCAAGGCCCAGGAGATGCTAAAACGTTACGTCGGGACTGATTACCCCACTTGCCTTTTCGTCACCTATGGCCCCCAAGACGCCCAGATGTTCATCAACTCGGCCGAAGCCAACCTCGATTCCTCGATCATCATGGCCCGGGATTTAGCCCACCGGATCTTCGATTTCGAATCGTTTCTGAACCGGTTTGTCCCCGGCAAGGATGGCAACCCGTTATCGCAGGGGAAAGCCCTGAACTTATTTGAAGTCGAGGAAATCGGCCAAGCCCACGATGCCTTGACCGACGCGACTAACCTCCTTCGCCTCTACCAAGCTTTCCTCAAGCGGGAAGACATCGTCCTCCGGGAGTATTTGCAGATGCTTTCCCATTATCACAAAGGGCCCAATCCCTTAAGAAAGACCCTCGAAGCCATCGTCAATGGCGAAACGGTCGACTTAGCCCGGTTAAAGCAATTCGCCAAAGAGGATTTAGCATGAGCGAGTTCCATTATCCCGGCGGGATGAGGCCACCGGTCAATAAGGTTGAGGTCCCGAAAGGGAAGAAACTCCATTTAAAGGTCGCCCCGGGCAACCGGGGTTTGGATTTCGAGGCCGAAATCAACCAAAGCAACGACTATTACGTCGAGAAGGGGTTAGCCCTTATCACCAAGCGCCCGACCCCGATTCAAACGGTCAAGGTCGATTATGCCGACGGGCCAAAGATCACCGAAGCCTTTTTCCAAACCCAATCGACCACCGACTACAACGGGGTCTATCAAGGACATTACATCGATTTTGAGGCCAAAAGCACCCGTTCCAAAACCTCTTTCCCCTTAGCCAATATCCCAAAGCAACAAATTGATCACCTGCAGAAGGTGTTAGAGCAAAAAGGCATCGCTTTCTTTCTAATCAATTGGCATTCCTTCAACGAAGTGTATCTAGTCCCGGCCGATTACATCATCAAGTTTTATCTCGACCATCCCCGTTCTTCGATTCCTTATGCCGAGATGAAAGAGCATGGCTATTTAGTCAAGCAAGGGTATCGGCCCCGTTATGATTACTTGCCCCTCGTCATCAAGGTTTTCTTAGACGGCAAAAAGAAGTAAACGGGCAGCGGTCGCATTCCGGGTTTTGGGCGTGGCAGATATCGCGCCCAAAGGCGATGAAGCGATGATGCAAGGCAATCCAGGTATCTTTCGGGAACCTTTTCTTAAGTTTCCTCATCACCTCCTCTGGCTCATCATTTAAAGAAGCCAGATAGAGCCGTTTAGCCACCCGCCCAACATGGGTATCGACCGGGAAAGATGGCACTTGGAAACATTCGGCTAAGACAACCGAAGCAGTTTTGATCCCGACTCCTGGCAAGGAAGTCAACTCCTCGACCGTCGAGGGTACTTGCCCTTGAAAACGAGTGCTTAGTTCTTGACCTAAGGATACGAGGTTTTTGGCTTTGTTCTTCCATAAACCTAAGGAACGGATATATTGGCCAACCTCTTCCGGCGTCGCCTTCCCTAAACTTGCCGGATCAGGATAAGCCCGGAATAAAGCCGGGGTCACTTCATTGACCTTCTTATCGGTCGTCTGGGCCGACAAACTAACCGCGACGAGGCATTGAAAAGGATTTTGGAAATCCAAAGTGCAATGGGCATCAGGATAAAGCCGGCCCAATTCATCGGCGATCAAAGCCGGGTCAATCATCGTCTTCGACCCACTTGGTCCGGGCGACCTCGATGGTCCGTTCGATGTCTTTGTTCCAACGGGAATTAACCCCGGTATAGCCTTCTTTGGCGATGTCATCGCGTTTTCGTCCGGCCCTTAGTTCCGAATCAACGGCTTTAAAGGTCTTTTTCCCGTTAGCGAGGGCGCTCTCTAGGCCACCTTTGATGTCCTCGTCTGAATAGCCATCATCAAGCCAAACGGCGATGGTATCGACTTCTAGTGGGGACAAAGTCCGGTTGAGCCGCTTCTCAAAATAGTCCCGGACCTTCCCAATGGCCTCGGCTTTCCTCGCCGCGACCGGGGTTTCCCGTTTCGTAGCGATCGCTTGCTGGAAAAGCCCATAAAGTTTCTCTTTAATAGGGGATAAGGAGGTTTTGAGCCGGCCACCCGAACTATCGATTGAAAGCATATCCTTTTGCATGAGCCCGGCCATCAAGGTATCGAGTTCCCTCTCGCTTAAATTCATCTTAAAGGAAAGGTCGCTTTGGGAAATGAAGTCGTTCCCTTGGCGAAGAAGCTGGTCGACCATCAAGATGACCATGGCTTCATTCTCGTTTAAGCCGAGTTTCTTATAGAAATCGAGCAGGAGGTAACGGAAATCGATTCCCTCCATCTCCACCGTGTTCTTATTCATTCCTTGCTCCTTTCCATTTTGATTTTGTCTGGATTAAGTTTGCTTAGTAAACCCTGCAAATCCTTAATGGCTTGACCGGTTTTCGCTTCATAGGCGAGATTTAAGCGTTTCGCGAACCGCTCGGCCCGCATGATCCGTAACGGATCCTCTTTTATTCTAACATCCGGGGAGCCAATAAAGCGCAAAAGGCCGTTTTTCAAATCGGCAAGCCCCTGATGGAAATCGTAAACATTGCCATCCTTATCCAAATAGAGGGCGTTGATAGTGAAATCTCGCCGCCAAGAGTCGGCTTCCAGACTGACCCCGAAGCGGAGAAAACTCGGGTGGCGGGAATCGTTGTATTCCCCCTCTATCCGTAAGCAGGTCAAGTCAATCGGTATCCCTTTATATACAAGATGGAAGGACCCATATTTTGCAAAGGGGTAGGAACCTTTAGGAAGCAAAGCCACGGTTTCCTCCGGGGTCAAGGGAGTGACGAAATCCAAATCGGCTGGTTCCTCGCCCAAAAGGAAATCCCGAACCGTCCCCCCGACGGCAAGCGAAGGGACAAGCTCATTGAATTCCGTTAGTAAAGACAAAAGGCCCACGACAATAAGAAAACCCCGCGAACGAGGCGGGGTCAAGAATAATCGCTTCTTTTTAGTTAAGCTTTTCTTTGAGGTTCTTCGAGGGCTTGAAGCCGACGGAGTTGTTGGCCGCGATCTCAATCTTGGCGCCGGTCGACGGATTGGTGCCAACCCGGGCCGCCCGTTCCTTCTTCTCGAAGATACCGAAGCCGGAGAGCTTGACGGCTTCGCCACGGATGAGGGCTTCTTCGATGGTCTCGAGGGCGCATTCGATGGCCTTGCCGGCATCGGTGTGCGAGAGTTCGGCTTTTTCG
This sequence comes from uncultured bacterium, assembly GCA_949297805.1. GTDB lineage: Bacteria > Bacillota_I > Bacilli_A > RFN20 > CAG-826 > Alloenteromonas. The sequence goes on along the minus strand of CASFTG010000003.1, from coordinate 171,079 downwards.
GCGACGACGGCGATGAGTTCAGCTTTGTTCATGTGTTATCTAACCTCCTAATGGCTGATATTAGCATAAAAGTACCATTCCATCGGAGGTTTTGCAATAAATCTTTATGAATTTGTTTTACTTTCCCCTCTTTTCTTTTATATAAAAGAAAGAAATCGGCCAATGGAAGGGGAAGTCACGTTCTTTGACGGTAAATTATATTCAGCGGAGTGCCGGTGAAATCGAAACTTTCCCGTAAACGGTTTTCTAGATAACGGGTATAGGAAAAGTGGGCGAAATGAGGATCGTTGCAGAAGCAGACGAAGGTCGGGGGATTGACGCTAACCTGGGAAGCAAAGACAATCTTCAACCGGCCATGGTTGAACTCCGGGGTCGGGTTCATCTGCTGAGCATCCTGAATGATCTGATTGAGGATCGAGGTCGGGACCCGGCGGGTCGAGGCTTCGTAGGCTTCCTTAACCGCCGGCAAAATGGCTTGGACGTTCCGACCGGTTTTGGCTGAGCAGAATATGACTTTCGCAAACGAGAGGAACTTAAAACGGGTCCGGATCTCCTCCTCGAATTGCTGCTGCATCAACCCTTTGGGGGCGGCGTCCCATTTATTGACCACGATAACGATGGCCTTTTTTGCCTCAAGAGCATAGCCCGCGACATGGCGGTCTTGATCAAGGATCCCTTTTTCGGCATCGATGACTAAGACAGCGACCTGACTTCGATCGATGGCCCGCATCGCCCGCAAGGCGGCGTATTTATCGATCGATTCGTAAATTCGACCGCGTTTGACCAAGCCAGCGGTGTCGATGGCGACGAAATTGCCCTCATCGGTTGAAAAGGGGGTATCGATGGAATCGCGGGTCGTCCCGGCTAAGCTATTGACGATGACCCGGTTCTCCCCGAGGACCGCGTTGGTTAAACTGGATTTCCCGACGTTCGGCCTTCCGATGAAGGAGAAGGCGATGCTATCGGGGTATTCCTCATCCTCTTTGTTCGGGAGTAAAGAAATGATCTTATCCAATAAGTCCCCGATCCCGATGCCATGGGCCCCAGAGACGACTAACGGGTCGCCTAAACCCAAAGCATAGAATTCGCTCGAATCGGCGACCATTTCGATGTTATCGATCTTATTGACGGCCAAGATAACCGGCTTGCCTGACTGATAAAGCATTCGGGCAACCGCTTTGTCATCGCCGCTTAAACCCATCTTCCCATCGACGACGAAGACGATGACGTCGGCTTCTTCGATGGCGATTTGAACCTGGGCCCGAATCTCGGTTTGGAAGGGGGCATTCTTGATCTCAACCCCGCCGGTGTCGACGACGCGGAATTTCCTCGTCAGCCATTCCCCGGTCCCGTAAAGTCGGTCACGGGTCACGCCCGGGGTATCCTCGACGATGGAGGAACGTTGCCCCACCATCCGGTTGAAGATAGTCGATTTGCCGACGTTGGGCGCCCCGACAAGGGCTACTAAGCCTAATGGCATAGCCGCTTGACCCCCGTTTTCTCCTCGATGATATCAAGGATGGCGTCGACCACTTCCTCGATGCTCATGTTCGAGGTATCGAGGGGGATGGCATCGGCCGCTTGCTTTAAAGGCGCGAAATCGCGATGGGAATCAATGAAGTCCCGTTTTCTTAGATCAGCGCAGACGTCTTCAAAGGAAGTTGGGATCGCTTTGCTGAGGTTTTCTTCATAACGCCGTTGGGCTCTGGTCTCGACTGAAGCAATCTGGAAGATTTTAACGTCAGCATGAGGCAAAACGTAAGTTCCGATGTCCCGGCCATCCATGACAACAGAGACTTTCTCCGCCATCTTCCGCTGCATCTTGACCAAGGCTAAACGGATATCCTTATAGGAAGCGATATAGGAGACGTTAGAGGAGACATCGACCTCGCGGATGGCTTTGGTCACGTCCTCCCCATTGCATTTGACTATATAACCAGGGAGCAATTCGATTTTGACCTCATCGATGATCGAGCAGGCCTGCTTTTCGTCTTCCGGGTTAAGCCCTTTTTTCAAGACGGCATAGGTAAAAGCCCGATACATCGCCCCGGTGTCGATATAGACGAAGCCCAGAGCTTTGGCGACCAGCTTGGCGACGGTGCTTTTGCCGGCGGCGGCCGGCCCATCGATGGCAATGGAGATGGCTTTATTCATAGTTCACTCCCACAATAAAAGAAAATAGGCGGCGATCAAGATGGCGATCCCGAGGCCAAGGAAGATGAGCTTGAGGGCAAGATGGACGCCACGCCGCTTTAAATAAAGCCGGTAAGGAGTGGAATTCTCCTCCGGCTCAAGATTGTTGAAACTTCCCATCCGATCGCCGGAATAGGAAATCGAAGAAGAGGAAGGGGCGACCGCGCCGAGGTCCCGCCATTCGGCGAGATACTTGCCATTGGGGGCGAAAGCGCTCGAAGGCAAAGCCAGAATCTTCTGGCGGTATTTGGCGTGCCGTTCCTTCCTCGTTTCCATCTAGCCTAGTATAGGCTAATGCGCGAACGGTTGCTAACCTATTTCGCGAAGGCAAGATGATTGAATAGAATGACCCAGATGAGGTCGATCCAGCCCATGATAATGCCAAGGCCAGGGATGGCAATGATGGCAAGGATGAGGCGGATGACGCCAGGCTTCTCAAGGAAGGCGGTCCAGCGGACGACCAACTCGGTGACCCAGTTGACAAACGGGATCAAGAGAAGAAGAATCTGAACGAGCCGCGATTGCTTATTGAACCATTTCATTTTAAGTACCTCCGAAAAAGTTCGCCCCTATTGTAGCGGTATAGACCAGTTAAATCACCCTCTAAATTGATTTATTGTTAATTTAATTTAACTTTGTATGTCGCTTTTTCCTTTGCTTGCTTTGGGAGGCTGCACTATAATGCCCCCGTTGAGTGGAGGATTACATTTCATGAAGAAACTCAAAGTTGATCAAGATCTCTGCATCGGCTGCGGCCTTTGCGCCGGCACCCACGGTGATGTCTTCGCCATCAATGCCGACAATAAAGCCGAAGCCATCGCCGAAGCTGATGATGATAGCGCCGCCGACGCCATCGCCAACTGCCCGGTCCAGGCCATCACCGAAGAATAATAAGTCTTCCAAAAAAATCAAAAAGCCCGATTCATTCGGGTTTTTCTTTTACTTTTCGAACCGAAGCAATTTGTGGATCGACCGGTAGACGAAGAAAGTGACGACGATCACCACCACGTCTTTTAAGGCATTGAAAGGGAGCACGGCGAAGAGGGCATAGCTCCAGCCGATGTCCTTAATCGCCGGATTGGCGAGTTGCATCACTCCCAATAACCCGGCTTCATTGATTCCGTAAAGATTCATATAGAAAGGGATCATCAAATAGACGTTGAGGACCATGGCAAAGGTAATTTGGAAGGCGGTGGCCGCCCCAAAGCCAATCGCCACCCCTTTAAGGTTCCGTTTCTTCTTATAGATAAAGGCAGCGATCCCGACATAAGCCCCCGATAACAATAGATCGGTCAATTCCCCGACCCCGACAGTTGAGGTCATCGGCAATTTAATAAGGGTTTTGATAAGAATGACCGAAAGCCCGCTTAAAGGGCCATAGGCAAAGCCAGCGATGAAGGCCGGGATCTCATCGAAGTGCAAGGACAAAAAAGACGGGAAAAAGGGCAGATTGATGGTAAAGATCGGAACGACGTAAAGAATCGCCGAGAAGGCCCCAAACACCGCGACCCGAGCGATGAAGCGGGTCGAGTTGAATTTCGCACTCTCTTTATAAGTCCCGAAGAAACGGAACGAGGCCGCGAGCAAGACGAAGGCCATCACGATGGCGAGTATGGCGTTGATTTGGTTCGAATCCATTAAAAAATCCTCCGGCTCAGGGGAGGAAAATGACATAGTTCGGTCACTTCTATCATCCGGACTGTACCGTTGGCATCGGAGTTCCACCGATTCGTGCTTTCGCTCGCGGGCTTTTACCGCCAGTCGACGTAATTCTCGTCGCCCTGAAGCGTCCTTATTATAGACCGCTTGTCAAGAGGTCAATCATTTATTCTTACTTTTGAGCAATTTTAAGACAAACCGTTCTCTCTCTTTCGGACTCGGGAAGCGGAAGGTAACCGACTTGGCCTGAATCGAAACTTCGGAGGCGGCGGGATATTTAGCTAACAATGCCTTCTCCTGCTTCGGGGTGATGAGCTTGCGGCCAGCCCGGACCAGCCCTTCGGCATCGCGAACTGATAGGCGACCTTGTTTGATTTGGCGGGCGCAGTCGAGGACTTGCTCGCTAGGCAAGGAAGCCAAGGCTTTGGCATGGCCATAAGAAAGGAGGCCAAGGCAAATATCGTTTCGAATCTCGACTGGAAGTTTCATGATCCTAAGGATATTGGTGATTTGGGAACGTGATTGGTGGGTCAGATCAGCCAAGGTCTTTTGGGTATAGCCAAATTGCTTTTGCAAGGCTAAGCAGATAAGCCCGAGTTCGACCACGTTGGTATCGCGCTGGTCACGGGTATCGGCCAGCAACATCAATAACTCTTCTTCATCGCCGACGTTGACAATGACGCAAGGCAAAGAGAGGATGCCAGCCCGTTTGGCCCCTAAAAACCTTTTCCGGCCCAAGATCAATTCGTAACGTTCGCCAAGACTTCGGACGACCAACGGATTGTAAAAACCTTTTTCTTTTAAACCAGAGGCGAAGGTTTCAATCGTCTCCTCCGGGACTAAGACATCGCGGATATAGGAGGTATCGTCAATCAGGGAGGAAGGGATAAGCTTGGTCGGGGCGCTTTGATACTCCTTCTCCATGACCGCGATGACGTCTTCTTGGGAGAAGCGTTCAATCAGGTCGCTAAGGGAAGGCATCCCCTTCTTCGGCTTACCTTTGCTCATGGTCGATGACCTCGCGGGCTAAGGAGAAATAAGCCGCGGCCCCGGAAGAGGAGGGTTTAAAGGAAGTGACCGGGGTTTGGGAAGCTTGGGAATCAACGATCGATTGATTCCGTGGGATCGAGGTTAGGAAAGTATTCTCCTTGAATAGCGACCGCACCTCGGCCGAGATCTCCGCCCCTAATTGGGTCCGGGCATCATACATAGTGAGGAGGAACCCCTCGATCTTCAATTCGGGATTAAGGCGCCGCTGAACGTTGCTAATGGAGGAGAGGATCGCCCCGACCGCTTCCATGGCGAAGTATTCGCATTGGACCGGAATGATGACCGAAGAGGAGCAAGTCAAAGCATTAAGACTTAAGGCCCCTAAGGAAGGCGGACAATCGATGATCAAATAGTCGTAATCGTCTTTAATTGAGGAAAGCGCTTGGCCCAATAGTCCGAACGCATTGGCTTGGGGTGAGGAAACCAAGGAGGCTTCTAAGGTCGCTAAACGAAGATTGGAAGGCAAAAGGTCGACGTTAAGGATACCGCTTTCGAGGATGGCGTCCTTAGCGGCCACTTTCCCCGACAAGACCTCGAAGATGGTGTTTTCGACCAAGGCGATGTCGACCCCATACCCCCGGGCCGAGTTACCTTGCGGGTCCATATCGATCAGCAAAACTTTCCGGTTTAAAGACCCTAACGCCGAGGATAGGTTAATGGCGGTCGTCGTCTTCCCGACCCCGCCTTTTTGATTGGCGATAGCGATGATCCGGCTCATAGGGGTCGCTCCAGGATGTCTTTCCAAGGCCGCGGGTATTTCTTGTCGGTCGGGCCAGTTTTCTTAAACGAAAGCTCAATCCGGGTTTCTTGGCATTCCGGGAGGACAAAGCGGTCGGCCCCATTGAATTTGAGGTTCAGCTTCCGGATAGCTTTCTGCGCTTGGTCTAGTTCCTCTTCCGCCTTTGCCCCTTTCATGGCGAGGATCGTCCCGCCCCGTTTGGTAAGCGGAGCCGCGACCTCAAGGAAAATATTCAAGGCGGCGAATCCGCGGCAAGTCAAAATATCGAAATACTCCCGGAACTCTTTCATATCTTCCGCCCGGCCAATATGGAATTCGACGTTGGGGATTTGCAGGGTTTTCTTAACTTCCTCAAGAAAAATGAACTTCTTTTTCGTCGCATCGACCAGGGTGACTTTAGCCGAAGGGACCGCCAAAGCTAAAAGCATCCCCGGGAAGCCCGCCCCCGAACCCAAGTCACAAAGGGCTTTGTTATTAAGGTCCCGGTTTTTAAGCAGCAACAAGCAATCGAGGAAGTGCTTTTCATAGACCGCCCCGCTCTCGGTGATGGCGGTCAAATTCATCTTCTCATTCCATTCGGCTAATAAACGAGCATACACCGGAAGCTTAACGAAAAAAGACTCCGGGAGGTCGATTCCCTCGGATTGGAGAACGGCTTTGAGATTGGCTTCATCCATGGGCTTTTTCCTTTAATTTCAGCAAGAGAATGGCGACATCGGCCGGATTGACCCCGGGGATCCGGCTCGCCTCCCCGATCGAGAGGGGACGGACCTGATTGAGTTTCTGCCGCGCCTCTAATCTTAACCCATCCATGTGGAGATAATCGATAGACGGGGATAAAGCCAGCCCTTCTTTTTTTCGGCTGCTTTCAATCGCCGCTTCCTCTTTAGCGATGTAGCCTTCGTATTTGACCTTGGTCTCGACCGAAAGGATCTCATCATAATCGAGATTCAGTTCTTTTAGCCGGTTCATCAGGGGAGCCAGCCGGGCATAGGAGAAATGGGGACGCTTCAAAATTTCGATTCCCCGATACCCCTGATTGGTCGCCGGAAAGCCATTTTCTACCAAATAAGCATTGAGCCCTTCCCGGTCATCGACGAGGTCTTCCTTCAAGATCGAAATGGCCTGCTCGATGCGCCTCATCTTGCCTTTGTAGGCGGCATACCTCTCCTCGTTGATAAGCCCATAACGATGGCCATATTCGGTTAAGCGGGCGTCGGCGTTGTCGTGCCTTAAAAGCAACCGGTGCTCGGCTCTTGAGGTCAAAAGCCGGTACGGCTCATCGGCCCCTTTGGTCACTAAATCATCGATCATGACCCCGATGTAGGCTTCATCGCGGGAGAGGATGAATTTCGGGAGGCCAAGCAATTCGTTCCCGGCGTTGATCCCGGCCATTAAGCCCAAACCCGCCGCCTCTTCATACCCCGAGGTCCCGCAAATCTGCCCGGCGCAGTAAAGACCTTCGACCGCTTTAACCTTCAATGAAGCATCGAATTGCAAGGGGCATAAGGCCTCATATTCGATCTGATAGGCGTATTTCAATAGTTTGGCTTTCTCTAAGCCCGGCAGAGTATGGACCATTCTTTCCTGCAACTCATGCGGCATCCCGGTCGAGAACCCTTGGAGATAAACCGAATCGCCATCAGCAAATTCCGGTTCTAAAAACAATTGATGGCGGGGTTTGTCGGCGAAGCGGACGACCTTGCTTTCAATCGAAGGGCAATAACGGGGGCCCGAGCTATGGATGAGCCCATTGAACAAAGCCGACTCATTTAGATGATCTTTAATCAACTTAATGGTGTCGGGAGTGGTATAGATTAGATAGCACGGCAGCTGGTCTTTAAGCGGGGTGAAATGGGTGGTCGCGTAGGAAAAACGTAAGGCCTCATCGCTCCCTAATTGAATCTCGGCTTTCGAGAAATCGATGGTCTTCTTATCAAGCCGCGGCGGGGTGCCGGTCTTGAGGCGAAAAGTCTTAACTCCCAAATCATTAAGCGAGGCGGCTAAACCAATCGAAGCCGCTTCGCCGTCCGGCCCGCCAGGGTAGGAGCTTGAGCCGGATATAATGGCCGAATCCAAGTAAGTCCCGGTAGTCAAAATAACGACTTTCGATTGCAAAAGTCCGTTCTTTGCTGCGAAAACACCATTGACCCGCTTATCAATATGGGAAAGGGCTTTAACCTCGTCTTCGATGATAAAGAGATTGGGAATCGTGTCGAGGACGCTTTGGACGAAGGCCGGATAACCATGCTTATCCTGCTGGCTCCGGAGGCATTGGACCCCCGGGCCTTTGCCGGTATTGAGCATCTTCATCTGGAGGGGACGATGATCGGCGGCAACCCCCATCAAGCCGCCTAAGGCGTCGATTTCCCGAACGACGATCCCCTTGGCCGAACCCCCGATATGGGGATTGCAGGGCATATTGGCGATCATCTTCTTGTTCAAGGTGATGAGGGCGGTCTTAAAACCCCGGAGGGCGGTCGCGCGGGCCGCCTCAACCCCAGCATGGCCTCCGCCGACGACGATGACGTCAAAGAAATTGTCCACTAGCCTATCGACCCCGCCATATCCAGCTTGATCAGCTGGTTGAGTTCCACCGCGTATTCCATCGGCAATTCTCTGGAGAAGGGCTCAATGAACCCCATGACGATCATCTGGGTCGCCTCTTGCTCGCTTAAGCCCCGGCTCATCAGATAAAACAGCCGTTCCTCGGATATTTTCGAAACGGTCGCCTCATGCTCGATATAGGAATCGTCGTTTTTGATCTCGTTGGTCGGGATGGTATCAGAGGTCGAGATATCGTCGAGGATCAAGGTATCGCATTCGACGTGGGACTTGGCCCCCTTAGCCCCTTCGTGATGGCGGACGGTGCCCCGGTAATTAGCCACCCCACCGCCTTTGACGATCGATTTGGAGATGATAGTCGAGGAAGTATTCTTGCCAAGATGGATCATCCGCGCCCCGGCGTCTTGGTATTGGCCTTTGCCAGCCACCGCGATCGAGATGCAGTTGCCTTTGGCGTTATCCCCCGCCAAGATGCAGCCCGGGTATTTCATGTTAACCATCGAGCCGATATTGCCATCGATCCATTCCATCAAGCCGCCTTCTTCGACATAAGCCCTTTTAGTGACAAGGTTAACAATGTTGTTGCTCCAGTTCTGGACGGTCGAATAACGGCATTTGGCGTTTTTGCCAACGTAAATTTCCACCACCGCCGCATGAAGGGAATCTTTCGAATAAATCGGGGCGGTGCATCCTTCGACGTAATGGACGTCGGCCCCGTCATCGACGATGATGAGGGTCCGCTCGAATTGACCTGATTTCTCGTTGTTAATCCGGAAATAGGATTGAAGAGGCTTCTCTAGATGCACGCCTTTGGGGACATAGATGAAGGAACCACCGGACCACACCGCCCCATTGAGGGCCGAGAACTTGTTGTCGGCGAAAGGAACGATGGTATTGAAGTATTTCTTAAATATTTCGGGGCAGGTCTTAAGGGCCATATCGGTCGAAAGGAAGATAACTCCCTTATCTTGGACTTCCTTTAACATATTGTGGTAGACGACCTCCGACTCGTATTGGGTCGAGACCCCGGCTAAATACTTGGCTTCGGCTTCGGGGATGCCTAAACGGGAGAAGGTGTTCTTAATCGTCTCGGGGACCGCGTCCCAACTAGTCTCTTCTTTTTGGGAAGGACGGGTGAAATAGGTGTAAGAATCGAAATCCAAAAAGGAAAGGTCCGGGCCGAAAGAAGGCATAGGCATAGCTTTGAAGGCCCGATACGACTTTAAGCGGAACTCCGTCATCCATTCGGGCTCGCCCTTAAGCTGGCTGATTTCCTTGACGATGTCTTCGGTTAAGCCCTTGCCGGTGTTCAAGACCGAGACGTCTTTATCCTTGAAACCGTATTTATAGTCCTCGCCGATTTTCTTGATGTCGTCATTCATGATGGTGCTCCTCCAATAGCTTCTTGAAGGCGTCGAAGGCGATGGTGGCGCAGTGAATCCGCGCCGCCTGCTTGGAAGTATTGGCAAAGGCCAAGGCTTCCTGCAATTTCGAGGCGTCATAAGGCTCTTCGTGGATCATCTTCATATATTCGTCGATGATCGAAAGGGCCTCTTCCTTGTCTTTGCCGATAAGTAAATCGCAAAGGATATCGCTCGAGGCGGTGGTAATGGCGCACGAGACCCCATCCCAGCAGGCGTCTTTAACTTTGCCGTGGTCATCGAAAGTCAAATAGACATCGATGTCGTCGATGCAATTGACCGAGGAGGAATGGGTGGTTAAAGCCGAAGAATCATCGCTCCGCCTTTTATGCCGGGGATTGCCGACATGGTCCATGATGATCTCCCGCATGATCTCGGGGGTGATTTCAATTGAAGTAGGCATTCAGATAACCCTCCTTGCATTTCTTAACGGCCTCGACCAGCCGATCGATGTCTTCCTTAGTCGTATAAAGATAGAAACTGGCCCGGACGGTGGCAACAGTATGGAGGAAATCAATCAGGATTTTCGCGCAGTGCTGTCCGCTTCGCACCGCGATGCCCTGGGAATTGAAATAAGTGGCGGCGTCCTGGGCGAAAACATCGTTCACGTTGAAGGCGACGATGCCAGCGGGCGAATCGGCATTATAGATGGTGACCGCCCCTGTTTCCTGCAGTTTCTCCACACAGTATTTCTTTAGCATCATCTCGTGTTGGTTGACGTTTTCTAAGCCAACAGAATTCAAATAGTCGATGGCCGCCCCAAGCCCGACAATCCCTTCAAGATTTTGGGTGCCGGCTTCAAACCGTAAAGGCGGCTGCAAATAGTTCACGTCACCGCACATGTCGAACTTTGCATTCATTCCTCCACCAGTCATGAACGGATCAGTCTTCGAAAGCAGGTCAAACTTGCCATATAAGACCCCGATCCCAGTCGGGCCGAGCATCTTGTGACCGGAGAAGGAAAGGAAGTCGATATCGAGGTCCCTAACGTCGGTTTTGATATGGGGAACCGATTGGGCCCCATCGACGACCACTAACGAACCGTTTTTATGCGCGATCTGCGCGATTTCCTTCAACGGGGCCACATAGCCCAAAACATTGGTGATATGGGCGATGCAAATGAGTTTTACGTGCGGATTAATGACCTTTTGCAGGCTTTCCGCGGTCAATCGGCCATCTTTTTCCAACGGGATATAGCCGATTTTGCATCCGGTCATCTCACTAACTTTAAACCAAGGTAAAACGTTGGAGGCGTGCTCGGCTTGGGTGATGAGAATCTCGTCGTCTTTGGTAAGGAACTTGGCCCCATAGCCAAAAGCCACCAAGTTAATCGAATTGGTCGTCCCGGAAGTGAAAACGATCTCGGTCGGGTCAGCGTTAATGAAGGCGGCGATCTTCTTTCTTGCTTCCAACACCTTCATATCCATGTCGTAGCAAAGGTCATAATCCCCCCGATGGGAGTTGGAGGTATGGAGGGTGTAATAAGACTCGACGGCCTTTAAGACCGAATAAGGTTTGAAGGTGGTCGAGGCATTGTCCAGCCAACAAAGCGGATATCCTTGCATTGACACCTTATTGACGAACATTGGGAAATCTTCTCGAATCTTGTATGGATCGATCATAACCCCTCCTCGATGGAGTGCTCCAACGCGCCTTTAAGTTCTTCGTCGTCAAAGTAGGCTAGGACTGGTTTTAGATACCCCATGGTGATGAGCCGGCGGGCTTCTACTTCCGGTAGACCCCGACTAAGTAAATAGAACAAATGGTCGTCATTTAGCCGGCCAACCGAAGCCCCATGGGAGGCATTGACGTCGTTTTCGTCGATTTTAAGAACCGGCGAGCATTTCCCGTCCGACCCCGAATCGAAGACGATGATCTTGGCTTCCTGCCGGGTGTCGCTGCCTTTCGCCCCGCGCTCGATTTTGGAGACGCCGGCGAAGGTCAAGCGCCCGCCGTCTTTGGCGATGCCATAATTAGAGACGACGGCTCTCGAAGCCGGGGATAAATGATAAGCCGAGACATCGAAGACTTTTTGGTTGTCCTTCGAAGCGACCGCGGCCAAATGCCAATCTAGGCTCGCCCCTTCTTCTAAGTCAATTTTGACTTGGAACCGACCCTGGCCAAGAGAAAAATCCCCCAAGGCCGCGACTAAGGTCATGCCCTTACGGACCGTTATGGAAAGCGATTCGCTTGGGAAATGGCTAAAGAAAGCCAGGTTAAGCTTGGTCGGTTCGGTGATTTCTAGCGTTCCCTTCCAGGTTTGGTCGCGGAAAACGAGGGTCTTCATTTCCCCTCCTTCGTCGCCACCCGGGTGGCGCAGACGCCGATCGAAACCTCGTTCATCGCCGTCTCTTCTTTGGCGATCTCGATGCCGAGTTCCCGCTTGATCCATTCATAGCCTTCGTTATCAATCCGCTTAATGAGCTCCGGACCCCCATCGACCGCGACCCGGCCATTGATGATGACAGCCGCTCTGGTCGGATTGATCATCGAATACAAACGGGCGTAATGGGAGACGACGAGGAAAGAACGGCCCTTGGCCTGCTCGCCTTTGATGGCGGCGGCCACGATTTGCATGGCGTCGACATCGAGGCCGGAATCAATCTCATCGAGCATGGCGAGATCCGGTTCCAAAAGCAGCATCTGCAAAATCTCGCTCCGCTTCTTCTCCCCGCCAGAGAACCCTTCGTTGAGGTTCCGGTTGTTCATCTCAAAGGGGATGCCAACCGCCTTATAGGCCGCTTGAAGCTTGGAATAGAACTCAAATAAGGTCAGCGGTTTGCTCCGCCTGGCGTTCATGGCGGCCTTAAGGAAATCGCTGGAATTGACCCCCGGGATCTCGGCCGGGTATTGCATGGCTAAGAAGAGGCCGGCTTTCGACCGGGCATCGACGCTTAGGGAAAGGACATCTTGGCCTTTGAAGGTGATATTCCCTTCGGTGACCTCATAGATCGGGTTACCCATGATGGTCCCGAGCAAAGTCGATTTGCCATGGCCATTGGGGCCTAATAAAGCCAGGGTCTCCCCTTCATTAAGTTCCAAGTCGATGCCTTTGAGGATCTCCGTCCCCTTAACCGCGACATGGAGATTTTCGATTTTCAATAACGTTGGCATAGAAAGCTCCTATCAAAAAGCCCCCATATTGTAGTGACCTCAAGCGGAGAGGGCAACAAATGTGATAATGGGGGCAAAAGGCCAGTCTTTGCAAAAGCAAAGGGGTTCAATTATAGAATATCGCCGATAGGGCCCCGCTCGAAAGCAGGATCGTAAGCAGAATCATCTCGACGACGAAGACCACGATGAAGGTGATGACGCAGCCTTTCCGGCAGGCTTTATCGCCGAAAATCAGGCAGAGGATCAAGCCAAGGACCCCTAAAAAGAAGGCCATGAGGAAGCCGAGGAAACCGCCTTTGATTGCCTTATTCGCGTCGGGATCGGCGTTCCCATATACTTGCTTGCCAGCGGGCGATTGGTAATTGGAATAGCCGCTCGATTGGTTAGGAGAAAAACCGCAGTGCGGGCAAGGGGCGTTGATATCGTCCTTGTAGAAGCCGCATTTAGGGCAATAACCCGGCTGTTTGGCCGTTTTCTCCTCCTCGACGGGCGAGCCGCAAAGGGGGCAGAACTTGTCGCCCGGTTTAAGGTTGGTGCCGCAAGAGGGGCAGCGGCGATCGTAATTGGAATTTGGAGTATCGTTCATAGCCCTCCGATTATAGACTGGAATATCCTTTTTACTAGCGAAAACGACCCCTCCCCCGCCGAATTTGCCTCCCATGCCACGGGATTTGCCTCCAAATATTTATATTTGGCGAAGGAAAAAGGCCGTTTTTGGCCGATTTGCAAAAACCAGCCATCGGCCCTAGGTTTTGGCATGGAAATTTAGCCTTGTAACAATACTTGTTAAAGCATATGATTATCGCGCTACGTTCATGACGAAGGAGGAACGAGTCCAGTATGAAGAAAACTAAACTCACCCTTGGTCTAGTCGGAGCCTTCGTGGCCGGCGGCGCCCTCGCTGCCTGCTCCGAGGTCACTTACGACGAAGGCGTGCTGCTAACTTATACGGATGCGTCCGGAAATCGAATCCAATACACCGCTGAGGACCTCTTCGGCGATTATCAGAATTCCGCCAGCTCCGCCAGCACCGCCTATTCCAAGGTCAAGGAAGTATTGATCCGCCAGTACTACCAGGAACCGGCCCAAGCCAGCAAACTCGCCGACTTGCAGAATCAAGCCCAGAATGCCGTCGATGGCATCAAGAGCCAGGCCGAGACCAATGCCAATAACAATGGCACCAGCTACCAAGAGGAATTCGAAGCCCTCTTGGATTCGAACAACGTCGACAACGTCGATGAGTTGCTCGATGCCAAGCTTTACGAATTAGAAGAAGATCAATTCACCAAGGACTATTACACCAATAGCAACCTTGGCAAGATGCGGGATGGCTCCCTTTGGGACAGCTTACGGACCGCCGAGGCCGAAGCGGAATTCGGCCCGGTCAGCGATGGCTATCTCAAGACCCGGATGCCCTATCACGTCTCCCACATCCTAGTTAAGTTCGAATCGGCCAGCAGCAACGAGCACGCCCAAGCCACCATCTCGGCCACTGAGAGCGAGAAACTTGGCGACGTCATCAAGGAACTCGCCGGCGCCGATACCTCGGACAATACCCACGGCACCACCCCAGTCAATCAGCGCTTGAGCTTCGGTTCGATCGCCTATGAGCTCTCCGATGACACCGAGTCCTCGTCGAATTACGGCGACCTCGGCATCATGGACCTCACGACGGAGTTCGTCCACGAATTCAAACTCGGCCTCTATGCTTACGATGCCCTCTATGCCGATCAGACCAACAACGCCTACGCCACCGAGGAGATGAAGAACCGCCTCCTCCCGAGTGAAGACGCCAAGCTCGATGATGGCTCCTCGGTCAAGCAGGAGTTCGTCGACCGCGGCCTCGGCACCATCCCCTATGGCGCCGCCGTCGCCCTCGCCGATGCCTCCGTCTCCTATTCCGCCACTGGCGGTGAGCCGGACCTCGGCTATCAGGTCAACGAGAATTCCGCCACCTACTACGCGCGGAACATCCTGTTCAACAAGTACTTCAACAACCATCAGATCGCCGTCATCACCCCGAACCGCATCTCCTACAATGACTTGCTTGACGGGACGACTACGGCCAACGCAGCCACCCCGACTGGCGACATTCACCAGGAAAATAGCCAGGCCAAAACCTACGATGTCAACAAGGAAGCGGACACCAACGGCCAGCCGATCACCGCTGGCACGCTCGATGCCGAATACGCCGCCCTCCCGGGCTTCTCGGTCGATACCACCGACATCCTCCCGGATATCGGCAGCAACGTCTTAACCAACGACAAGGGCCAAATCATCCTTGCCGTCCGGGCTGGCACTTCCTCCTATCAAGGAATCCACTTCATCGTTGCTGACCGTTCGGCCCTCTCCGAATATGGCGTGACCTTCGATTCGGCCACTAACACCATCAAGGAGAATACCAAGGCTGATTACGACGCCAACAAGACCACGTCGAACATCACCTCGCTCAACGACTACTACTCGATCCTGACCCCGGACCGCATCCCGAGCAATCCGAGTTCGGTCACCGCGGATAAGGAAGCCGACTATTATCCTTATTATGTAGAGGATGGAAAGGCCGTCGCCAAGACCACCTTCGTCAACAAACTGGTCTCGGCCGACTCGACCTACGCCGACAACGCCAAGAAGGTCAAAGACGCCATCCAAGGCTTCGACACCAACCTCGACAACTACATCTTCCAGGAATTGCTCAACAGCTCGAAGATCACCTTCGCTGATGCCGATTTCGGGAAACTGATCAAGGATTACATCCGCATCACCCGGCAAAAAGCCGTCGATGACGCTCAAAAGTCCTTCGACGATGACTGGGTCACCTACGCCGAATACCTCGAACAACAGGATGCCGCCCGCACCATGAAGGAAGACGGCAGCCAGAAGCTGATTTCCGAGACCTGCGCCATCGGCTACAACAGCGACGCCGCCCGGGAAGGGACTGGCGAATGGGCTTATGGAGGAGCTTGCTACGATGGAAAATAAATTTAAAGCCTTTGCTTTGACCGCCTTAGCGGCCGCCACCCTCGGCCTCGCGTCCTGCTCCGACGTCGAAGCCGGGCTCCCCGACGATGTCGCCAATGCCCCGATCCTCAACATTTCGGACGTTGTTAACAACAACATGGGCCAAATCTACGATGCTTTGGTCACCGCCGGCGACTCCAATTCGGAGAAAGTTCTCAACAACATCCTCGCCCTCTATTCCAAAGGACTCTTCGGAGAGTTCTTCGGCGAAGGGGGAATGTATGAGGTCTATACCGACAACTCAAAACTCGCCTCCTTCGTCGCCAACCATCCGGTCTATGGCGAAGGGGAGAAAGGCCAGGCCAATGCCTTAGCCTTCATCAACCACGTCGTCGATCAGATCGAGACCCAGATGTGGGCCGTCGTTGAGAACACCACCTATCAACGCCGTTCCCTCTTCTTGGAGAAGGAGTTCTACCGGGCTCAGGTCGCGGAGCTTTATAAGCTCGGCAGCCTCGATACCTTCAAAGAAACCGCCCTCGATGGGGCCAAGAGCTATGAAGACGTCGAAGAGTACTTCACCAATATGTACGTCACCTATGAGGACTACATTGAGCGGAGCATCCTCCCGACGATCTATCGGAAAGCCTTAGTCGAGCAATACCTCCTCGACAACAACTATGGCGTCCTCGGCCGTTCCTATGCCCGGAAAGTCCAATACATCGCTCTTCCCGACATCGATGGCGTCCAATTCGGCACCCAACGGTTAGTCCGTTCCTACGCCAAGCTGGTCCTCAATAACCCCGAAGTCGACGCGAAGTACCGCGACCTCCACTTCCTCGATCAGCTTTACAAAGGCTACTTCGTCGATGCGGAGAATAACGAAGACTTCAAGTTCGCTCAGCAAATCTACACCGACGCCGGGTTCACCCTGGTCGAAGCCTCGGCGGACGATAATACCGAAGCCACCTACGAAGAGACGACCTATGGCGACATCGCCGTCGAGTACAAGGGTCTCTCCGACGACCGGAACGTCACCGGTTCCTCGACTGACTTCACCAACGCTGGGGCCTATACCAAGGAAACCGGCTTGGAAATCAAGAAACGGGAAACCGTCGCCACCAGCCACGTCACCGAAGGCTGGTACACTTCGACCGGCTTAAGCGATCTGGCCTCCTCGATCTCGAACCGCTTGTTCAAGATCACCGTCGCCAACGAAGTCGACCGGGAAGGGGCGGCGGAAGACAACGCCAAAGGCAACTTCGGTTGGTACGTCGGCGGATCCTACTACATGGTCCCCGAACAATTCGAGACCGATGAACAATATCCTTATTGCATCTACGACAAGGATTCCTCGACTTGGTACATCGTCCGGGTCGACGAAGCGGTCAAGGCCCCGAAACTGGTCCAAGGCGGCGATGCCTCCTACGACAAAATGGCGGGTAAGAACATTTACGACATCATCTACTCCGTCGCCGGGTTAGTCTCCGATACTGAGTCCTACCAGAAGGCGGCCCAGCAGCACTATGTCGAAGAAATGGCTCTCTCCTACCACGATCAGACCATCTACGACTACTTCGAAACCACCTTCCCCGATTTATTCGACTAAAGAAGGTATATAATCAAAGGGCAGGCGCAAGCTTGCCCTTTTCTCTTGGAGAGCATATGAAAGACGTATTTTGCCAAATAATCGAGGGATCCATCCCCTCCTCGAAGGTTTATGAAGACGATGACGTCCTCGCCATCCTCGACATCTCCCAAACCACCCGGGGCCATACCCTGGTCATGCCGAAAAAACACTGCGCCAATTTCCTTGATTGCGACCAGGATACCATGCATAAGGTGTTCGACGTCGCTCGGCGCATCGGCCAAGCCGAGATCTCGGTTTTAGGGGCGAAGGGGGTCAATATACTCACCAATGTTGGCGAAATGGCAGGCCAAAGCGTCCCCCACTTCCACGTCCACGTCATCCCCCGTTATGCCTTAGGCGAAGGCGGATTCCAGCTGACAATGAAAAGCCAGGACACGAGCGGCATGAACCTCCCGCGCCTGGCCATGGATATCGCTTCCGCGGTCAAGAAAGACTAATCTTTGAGGGCTGCTAACTCCTCGTCAAGGCTTAAGCCGGCCGGCGAGGGGTTTTCTTTTACGTAAGTCGGCTTATAGAAATACCGTTCATCCATTGAGAAGATCTTGGCCGTCGAATCGCCGGGTAAAACCTCGGCATAAGCCTTATCAAGAATCATCATCTTTGCATCGATATCATCGATCATCGAGACGATGAGCGATTCCCTAGTAAGCGGAAGAACCGGGCTCCCGAACTCCTGCTTCCCGTGGTGCGACAACATGATGTGTTCCATGATGACCGCCAATTCCTTTTTGGCATATAAAGGATGAGTGATGGTCTTTTCTTCTTCCTTCAAGTCATCATAGGCATACATCCCAAGTTCAGAGGCTGCTTCGCTTACGATAGCAAAGCCTAAGGAGATATGGCCGAGCAATTTCCCTTCAAGAGTGAACGCGCAAGCCTGGGGGCCGCTTAACTCGACGGTTTTGCCGATATCGTGAATTAAGGTGCCGGCCAAAACGACGTCGCGGTTAAGGGAGGGATAAACCTCGCATACCTTAATGGCGAGATCAGCCATGGTTAAGGAATGGAATAAAAGCCCATTGACGAATTCATGGTGATTTCTGACCGCCCCGGGCCAGGAGAGATATTTCCCTTCGCTTTTCTCGATGACTTTCTGCACCAAGGCCTTTAAATCCTCATTAGTCAAGGATTCGATATAGGCGTTGAGTTTCTGCTCCATTTCCGTCGAAGAACGGGGAGCGCTCATGAGGAGGTCATCCCATTTGATAGAAGCGGGATCGACTTTCTCTCCCGAATGGACCTTCAATTGGAGGGCTTTGTTATAAAGTAAAGCATCGGCGGTGATCTCCACCACCTTCCCCCGGGCGAAAAGCTCTTCGTCCCCGGGCATCACGTCCCATTTCTTGGCGTCGACGGTGCCGCTTTTGTCTTGCAAGACGAGGGTCAGGTAGTTCTTCCCCTTCCCCGAGACGCATTTCTTGCAATCGTTAATTAAGAACCGGCCGTAAACCCGGTCCCCATCATGCAGGTCCTTGATCATAAATCATTGTCCTCCAGTATCTTACGGATATCCTCGCCTCGATACCCTTTCCGGGCTAAGGCGGCATAAATCCTTTCCCTTAAATCATACCCTTCGTATTTCCGTTCGTAATGGGCTTTCGCTTTGTTGAATTCCTTTTCTAAGCCGGTTTGCTCCAATTTATCATCGAACTCTAGAGGGATTGAAGCGACCGCTTGCTCAGCCACTTCAAGGCTATAACCCCGGGCTTGCAAAGAAGAAAGAAGTTTTCGTTTCTTCATGGCGAAAGGCAATTTAACGAGCTTACCGGTTTGAAGGCTTGCGAATTCCTTGGCCCGCTCGATTTCCTTTTCCTCGGGGAAAGTAAGCTTCGATAACCGCTTCTCACTAATACCCTTCCGCGATAATTCGAAGAGAATCCGCTTCTTTCCGTATAAAGAAGGCATGGCTCGATATTCCAGATATTCCTTAATGTAAGCCTCATCATCTAATAGATGCTGGGCCAGCAAACGGGAAATAACCGTCTCAACGAGTTTTGAATCCTTATTCTTCTTGTTTAGCTTATCCCGCATCTCCTTTACCGAAAGAAGCGAACGGGAAAGAGAAGAAATAGCAAAACTATACAAGGCATCCGACTCGGCATAACTCTGCAGTTTTCGATACTCAGCTGGCCCGACTTCTTTATTGAGATAGAGATGGAATTCGGTATAGGAGTCGGGGCTAAATAGCAACTTATTCCCGTCAGAAAAGCTGACCTCAATCCCTTTCCGCACTGACTTAATTTCTTTGATTAAGACTTCACCAGCACTTCTTGACGACACGTTTATACACCTCATAGACATTGGCATAGAACTTCTCCATCGAATATTCCTCGATGGAATCGCTCGCGGTATTGCCAAGCTTCTTTCGTCCTTCGGCCCCGAGATCATAGATCCGCTTCAACTTAGTGGCGAAGTCCTCTTCATCGGCGAAGAAGAAGCCATTGATCCCGTCTTGCACCGTTCCCGATAGGTTATCATCATAACGGGCCAGAACCGGCAGATGGGCGGCCATCGCCTCCATGAAAGTTAGGCCCTGCGTCTCGGTCAAAGAGGCGGAAGCGAAGACGTTGCCTAGATGATAAAACCATTGGGTATTCTCCGGCGCGCATTTGCCAGTAAAAATCACTTTATCGGCGATTTGCAGGGTTTGGGAAAGAGTTTGCAGTTCTTTTTCCGCCGGCCCCCAGCCGGTGACGAGCATCTTAGCCTTGACGTTGGGATACCGCTTCAAAAAGCAGGCAAACCCATTGATGACCACATCAATCGACTTCTCCTTAGCAATCCGGCCCAGCGATAAGACGATGAAGTCATCGCTAGCCAAGCCGAATTGCTGCCGAAGTTCGGCCGTCTTGGCTTTGTCTTCGTTTAAAGGGGAGAACCGTTCAAACTCAATCCCGGTCGGGATGACGGTGACGGTCGAATCGATGCCGATTGAGCGGAGGTAGTCCTTGGTCTTGATACTGGGGGCGATGAATTCATCGTAAAGCCCCGTCTTGCCTCGGAAATAAAGACGGATGGCTTGGCGGGCAAACCGATCGAAATGGCCTTTGGTCACGTAATAGGCATAGTCTTCATAAAGGGTATGGAAGGTATAGACCGAGCCGATCTTGAGCTTCGAGGCCACCAGATTGCCGAAGATTGAGACCCCGACGTCATGCTGGCAATGGACAATGTCCGGTCGGAAGTTGACGATGATCCGCATCGCCGTCTTGTTGTAGAAAGAGGAAAGGCGGTAGTCATAAAGACGCTTCAACCGAAGACCGGGTAAGCGAATGACCCCGCCCTCAAAACTCACTTCCTTCGAAAAGGGATTGGTGGTCACCACCAACACCTTATGGCCATGGCTTTCCATCGCCTTACGCAGGTTATAGGTCGAGGTCGCGACCCCATTGATCTCCGGGGGATAGGTATCAGAGAATAACGCGATCTTCATATATCCCAATGCTCCCAGGAATCCTCGGCTGGCATAGCCTCGGCCTTTTTCTTTTTCACCTTAACCGGTTTTTCCTTCTTTATCTTAACCTTTTTAACCGGGGCTGGTGTCTCCTTAGCCGGCTCGCTTACTGGTTCTTCAAGGGTAAAAGAGGAAATCTCATCTGGCAATTTGATTTCCGCGGTATCGTTCTTCTCTTTTTTAGCAAAGCTTTCGCCGATCCGTCTTTGAATGGCCCGCCTCGACAATTGCCGGGTCTCAAACAAAGTATCGGAGCTCTTCTTCCGTTCTTCGTAGGTGGCGAGCTGGATATCGACGAAGGTCTGCCGGTTGGCATAATGCATCGGCTCTTTCGGACGGGAACGGTATAAGGCGGCCGTTAACCCCGAGACAAGGAACATCAAATGGAAGGTGGCGGTCCGCCAAATAATCTGCGCCGAGGCCAATAAGGTGGTATCGGGGATCATGGTCGAGAAAAGGGCGTTGAAGAAGAACTCCGAAACCCCAGCCGACCCCGGAAGCGGAATCAGCCCGGTCACCATTTGATGGAAAGCGGAGAGGAAGATTGAATGGATAAGTTGCCTGGTTGAATACTCATAAGCCCCGATTGATAATCCGGAGAAATATGGAATGGCGTTGCGGACCACCAACATCAGCAAAAAGAGGACCAACTGCAAAATCAAAACCGGAATATTCGACATTAAGCGCCGGAGCTCGATTTTGAAGTTCTCGACCTGGATCCGAACCGATTCGCGGGTTCGATCAGGATGCTTAATCAGATGGATCTTACCCAAGAAACCGATGACGTAATGGATGATGAAATTATGGAACCGGTGGGAATAGGACATGACCACCAAGAGGAAGATGACCGAGATATTAAGCAAGAAGCCAATCACCACCAGGGGCACCATCGGCAAATAAAAGCTAGTCCCGGGGATTTGATAGGTGGGAGCCAAGAGGATGACATCCATCTCGAAGAAGAAGGCGACGATATCGAGCCCAATCAAAGCCGATTGGAAAAGGATGAACCACATAACGAAGATCGAGGCGGCGTTGCTCACCGCCACCCCTTGGCTTTTAAGGGTATAGCATTGCATGACCTGCCCGCCGGAGGAGCCGGGGGTGACGTTGGAATAAAACTGCCCGACCAAGGAGGCGGCGAGCCCCTGGTGGAACTTATACTTTCGGGTATAAAGGCGGCAGAAGATCAAGATGATCAAGCCATCGATGCAATAGGAAAAGAAAACCAAGCCAAGGATCAGGAGGATGTAACGCCAGTCAGCGGTCCGTAAGGACTCGATGACCTCATCGAACTGTCCATTGAGGGCGAAGAACAAGGAAAGGGCGGTCGCGATCAAGACGATGGCAATATAGAGGAAATACTTGGTGTTTTTCCTTCCCCCTTTTATCCGGACTGCGTTTTCGGCCATACCAGTCTATTTTAGCCTATTTAGGCTAAGCAATAAATGGGGTGGGAAAGGAAGCCCGCAAAAAGAGGACGAAATAAATGAAAAAAGAAAACCCAGCAAACGGCTGGGTTTAATTACTTTTAGCCAAATTATTGGGCTTCTGCGTCTTTATGGAGGAGATTCTGATTCTTGAAGATGGTGAAGTAATCGATGAACTTCCGGATCAGTTCGACCGCGGTGATGTCCCTTCCCGAGTTCAGCCAGCGGGAGAACATGCCCATGCAGCCATAGATGATGAAGATGGAGAAGTAACGGGTGGCCTTGGCGTCGGCGTCGAACCCATCTTGGCTTAGTAGGACCGGCTCAACCAACTCGACCATTTTATTAGCAAAATAGCCCGGGACGTTATCAAGGATGACCGAGAGCTCGTCGCTATTCTTCCGGATGTGGGCCCCGATGTGGAGGACCGTCTCCTCGCTCCGCCCGATGTAAGTCATCGCGATCCGTTTGAACTCGGCGATCTGCTTATCGGCGATTTCCTCAACCACGTCGCTGACCGAGTGGTAATGGAGGTAGAAGGTCGAGCGGGAGAGGTTGCACCCCTTGCAGATGTCGGAGACGCTGATGTCGCCACGTCTTTTGGTCTTAAGGGCTTTGAGGACGTAACGGCGGATAACGTCGGTCGTCCGGATGATTCTTCTGTCCATGAATGTCTTTCCTTTTGATACAAACGTAGTGTAATAGACAAAATAGACTTTGTGTAGTCTTTTTTTCGGTTTACTTATCTTTCGCTCTCCCCTACTATTAACCGCGGAGGTCAAAACGATGATTTTGACAAATAAAGATTCGCTTTCTTTGCTTTGCATCGGCAATTCCTTTTCTGACGATGCGGTCGACTATTTATTCCCGATTCTAAAGGATCACGGGGTTAAGGAACTCCATATCGGGAACCTATATATCGGGGGCTGCTCCTTGGAACGGCATTATAAGAACATCCAAAACAACATCCCCGACTACTCCTATCGGGTCTATCGTTACGATGGGCTCGATGACCATCCGGACTACACCTTGGAGAAGGCCTTAACAGAAAGGAAATGGGATGTCTTGACCCTTCAGCAATACAGCGGGCATTCGGGCGTCCCCTCGACCTATGGCGACCTGCCTTCTATCATCAAGTATCTTCGGGAACGTTGCCCCAACCCCGACTTTAAGTTGCTTTGGCAAATGACCTGGGCTTATCAAGCCGACTCGACTCACTGGGACTTCCCTCTCTATCACCATAGCCAAAAGGAAATGCTCGAAGCCATCATCAAGACGGTGAAGGAGAAGGTATTGGTTAATAAGGAATTCGCCGGCGTCATCCCCTCCGGCATCGCGGTCCAAAACCTCCGGAAGAGCCGGCTTGGCGATACCATCACCCGCGATGGCTTCCATATGTCCTTTGACGTTGGGCGGTTTTTAGTCAGCTTGACCTGGGCTTATACCCTCTATGGCTATTTCCCGATCAGCGAAATCAAAACCACGGCTTTGCCCGATAAAGTCAAAGCCAACCTCGATATCATTGAACAAGCCGCCAAAGCCGCGGTCGAAGCCAGCTTCTAAGCGTCTTTCTTCATCGTTTTCGCGCTGGTCTTGGCGATGAATTTCCGCGAGACGAAGCGCGAGGCAAAGACGGTTAACTTATTCTTAAAACCAATGACGGCCAGAGTTTTCCCTTTCTTCGATTTCTTATAGCCAAACTTAGCGACATATTCGGCCGACACCGGCTTGATCTTCGAGAAGGTGTAATCGTTATGGGCTTTGCTAACAAACGCCGAATTGAACGGACCCGGGCAAAGGGTCAACAATTTGACGTTGGTTTTCTTTAACTCATAGGCAATTGATTCGCCAAGTAGCAAGACGAACCCCTTGGTCGCATGGTAGGTGCACATATAAGGCCCGGGGTAGAAGCCGGCGATCGAAGAGACGTTGATGATATGCCCTTCATCGTTTTTCAGCATGTCGGTTAAGAAAACGCGGGTGAAATAGAAGACGGCGTTGCAGTTGACTTCAGTCATGTCGAGTTGTTTGGCGATGGCCATATCCTTAAAGTCGCAACGATCCCCGAACCCGGCGACGTTAAGTAGATAATTAACGAAATAGCCACTCGATCGGCAATGGTCGAACACTTTTTCCAGCTCTTCCCGCTTGGTCAGATCAGCCGGCAGGATATCGATATCCCCACCCAGTTCCGTCCCGACTTTCTTCAATCCTTCCTCGTCTTTGTCGACCAAGACTAAGGCGTGCCCATCACGAGCGTAAAGCTTCGCGAATTCTTTGCCAAGGCCGGAGGCAGCACCAGTCACTAAGGTAACTCTTTTCATGGTTTCTTCCTTCCTATTCGATTAATTAAACCGCCGAAGACTGAAATAAGGCAAAAGAAATCCCCGTCTAGCGAGCTAAACGGGGAAGAACGTTAATCAAGATAGCCCTCTTTTACTTTGACTGCGAACAAGTCAACCAGTTGCTTCATGTTGTCATCGCTGATGGTGTTGCACTGGGGCTTATCGAAGGTCAGCATGTATATCTGGGCCGCTTTTTCGACCGTCTCGATGAGGCCGAAGGTTTCGTCTAAGTCCTTACCCGCCCCATAGATCCCGTGCATCGCCCAGACGACCAGCCGGTATTCCTTCATCTTCTCGGCGGTTGCTTTCCCAATTTCAGTCGTCCCGCAGAGCATCCAAGGCAAGACCCCGATTCCATCGGGGAAGACGACGACGCATTCGGTGCACATCCGCCAGAGGTCTTTGGTGAAGAGCTTCTCATCAAGGGGATGGACGAAGTTCATGGCTAGGGTATAGGTCGGATGGCAATGCATCACCACCCGATTATCCGGATCGACTGAAAGCCGGGCGATATGGCTCATCATATGGGCTGGGAATTCGCTCGTCGGCCGTCCCCCATCTTCAAATCCCCAAAGCAGATCAAGCGACTTGCCGTCCTCGCGAATCCGGACGACGCCGAGGTTGACTTCCGGTTCCCGTAAGACGTTTTTAAAGTACTTGCCGGTCCCGGTGACGAGGAAGCACTTTCCAATAAGGGGCGAGATATCGAAATCGACCGTATGAACTCCCATTAAGGGGATGACCCGCTTAACCGAGTTGACATCAAGGTATTCCTTGACCTCCTCGTCTTTAAGCAGCAACGAGATGTTGCCCCCGTTCCGTTCATCCCAGCCGAGCCGATACATGTTGTCGGCGGTTAGACAGAATTCTTTTAAGAACCGGCTTTCCAAAATGTCTTTCATACTTATTTCCTCTTGCTTAAGACTTGTTTTTCGTATTCTCTAATCGGGGTTAGATAATCAAGTTCGAGCCCCTGCTCTTTTAAGTATTCTTCCCAGACCAATCCATATGGCCGATCCTTCAGAGCCTCGGTCTCGACGAAGAGGGTGGTGAAGTCGCCTTGATCCTGCAGTTCCTTCAACTTCTTATTGTTTATTAAGGCCGCATAAAGCAACGCCTTCTCCATATTCCGCGCCCCGGTGACCCACGCGGCGATCCGGTTGATCGAGGCATCGAAATAATCCAAGCCAATCATGACTTTCTTATCGGCCTCATTCCGGATGATTTCCTTAGCGATCTCTTTCAGTTCATCCTCAAAGGTGACCACGTGATCGGAGTCCCAACGGACTCCCCGCGTGACATGGAGAGCAACGTTATCATAGAAAGCGATCAAGGAAGGAATCTTATCGCTCACGTATTCTAAGGGGTGGTAATGGCCATTATCCAATAGGCAGCAAAGGTTATTCTTCGCCGCATAATTCATATAGAATTCGGAATTGCCAACAGTATAGGATTCGAGCCCAATGCCGAATACCTTGCTCTCGACCGCGACTTTGACAAGGCTACGGTCATAGCCGATTGAAAGGATTTCATCGAGGCTCTTTTTCAAGCGGAGGCGCGGCCCTAATCGATCGGCGGGCACATCCTTATACCCATCGGGAATCCAGATGTTCATTAGGCAGTGGCTTCCCATTTCCTTAGCGAAATATTCCGAAATCCGGATACAGGCTTGGCAGTGGCGGACCCAGAATTTCCTCGTTTCTTCATCCGGAGAAGATAAAGACACCCCGTCTTTCATATGGGGGCTCGAGAAGAGAGTCGGGTTGAAATCAATCCCATCGAGTCCTTCCTCTTTGGCAAATTCAACCCAAGGGGCGAAGTGTTCAGGACGATAGGCGTCCCGTTCCACCTTTTCGCCGTTAAGGATGGCATAGGAGGCATGGAGGTTGAGCCGTTTCTTCCCCGGGATGAGGGAGAAAGCCTCATGGAGGTCGGCTTTCAGCTCTGCGAAATTCCGAGCCCGTCCCGGGTAATTGCCGGTCGTCTGGATCCCGCCTTCTAAAGAATCGGACCCATCGAAGCCGATGACATCATCCCCTTGCCAGCAATGGATCGAGATGGGGATCTCCTTGATCCGGGCGATGGCGGCGTCGATGTCGACGCCAGCTTTGGCGTATTCCTCCTTCGCCAATAAATACTTGTCAGTCATGCTTTATCTCCTTTCATTTGGATTTTTAGATTGCCAAGGCTCGTGGCCTCAACCGGCAAAGCAATGACCCGCTTGCCGGATATCCGCTCAGTCAACTCGTTGAGGAAGCCGTTTTTGGCCCCGCCGCCGAAGATGACGAGGGAATCGAATGATTTATGGGTGATGTCTTCAATTTGCTTGATGGTGTCGGCATAAGACTTCGCCAAGGAATTGAAGGCGATGCGGAATAACTCGCTCGGAGGCAGTTCCCCTTCCCCAATTTCCGCTTCGATAGTTTGCCTCATCGAGACGGGGGCTAAATAGGCTGGCCCATTGATCGCAACCGTCTTCTTGGAACGGCTTTGCTTAGCCAATTTGATGACGTAAGCGAAGTCTTCCGCTGGGCAAAGTTCATCCTTGAGTCGGTTAATGACCCACATTCCCATGATGTTCTTTTGAAACCGGATATACCCGGGCCCGCCTTCATTGGAGAAGTTACAGGCACGAGCCACTTCGGTCGTGATCGGGGTTTCGACTTTGGCTCCGAGCAACGACCAAGTGCCGGAAGAAAGATAAAGAGCGTCGCTAGGGAGCACCACCCCCTCAACCGCCGAAGCGGTATCATGGGAAGCGCAAAGTTTAACAAGACAATCCCCGCCGAGTTCAGCCGCAACCTCAGGGAGAACCGTCCCGACGATCGTTCCGGGTTGGCTGAGTTTGGGAAAAAGATGCGATGGAAGACCGAGCCGATCGATAATCAAAGAGGCAAACTCGCCATCCGTCCCAACTAAACCGGTCGTGGTGGCGTTGGTGTATTCCTTCTTCTTAACCCCCGTTAACCGATAGGAAAAGTACTCCGGCAGCATCAAGAAGTCGGTGACGCCCTCTAACCTCCCGTTCACCTTATCCTCATAAAGTTGATATAAGGTATTAAATGGTTGGAATTGGATGCCAGTTAGGCCATAAAGTTCGGAAAAAGGGGCGAGCTTGTGGACTTCCTCGATGACCTTTTCAGTCCGAGAATCACGGTAGCAATAGGCGGGATAAACGACCTTATCGCCTTTAAGCAAGACGTAATCGCAGCCCCAAGTATCAATAGAAAGGCTTCGGATATCCGGGCAAACCTTAAAGGCGGCCCTTATCCCGTTTTCGATTTCGTTTAGTAGCCGTTGGATATCCCAAACCAAATGGCCATCTTGCATAAGCGGGCCATTAGGGAAACGATAAACCTCCTCGCAAGTGAGCAAACCGTCCGCCTCCGACGAAAGAATCGCCCTACCAGAAGAGGCGCCGATGTCGATTGCTAGAAACCTATTTTTCATCGCTGGTTAATTCTATCCTTTATCCGTTAGCTCCATCGTGCATGTATTTAATGTTTTTTCAGTTTTCTAGGTTAGTTTTCAATAGTTAGCTTATGGGTCCCGGCGGCGAGTTCCTCCATCCGCTTATCAGGATAGACGAATGTCGCCTGACAATTGGATGGGACGACGACCTCGACATCCCAGCCGTTGGCGGCCCGACGCCAACTGACCTTAACCTTCCCATAAACCGAACGGTATTCGCATTCGGCATAGGTGAAGTGCCCGCCCGGAAGGGGGCAAAGAGTGAAGTGGTTATCCCCGTCAGGGTTTATGCCCATCATCCGGGAGAACACCCATTCGAGGCAAGCGCCTTTGGAGTAATGGTCCAAGGAAGCAACGCCCCCTTGAGCACAGGTCCCTTCCCAAGATTCCCAGATGGTGGTGGCTCCCGATTTGGGCATGAAGAGCCAGCCGGGCATCTTTTCATTCTCCAACAACTTATAAGCATACTCAGGGTCGATTGTCTCTAGGACAAACAAAATTAGCGGTGTGGACAAGAAACCAGTGCCGAGACGCCAATCATAATGGTCTAAAGCCTCGAGCAGCCGTTTCTTGGCATACTCGGTTTGTTCCTTATCGAGCAAGTCAAGATAAAGCGGCCGAACCAGCATCGCCTGCCGGTCGGTATCGAGCTTGTATTCTTCAGTTTTCCGGATAGCCTGGTAGGCTTCTTTGGTCTTCTCTTGGTAGAAGGCAAAGCGTTTGGCATCCTCTTCTTTCCCAAGCTTTGTCGCGATCTCCTTCATCCATTTCATCATCCAAGAGGCATAGGCGGTGGAGACTTCCGGCTTGGGGAAAACAAAGTCGGTCCAGACCATCGGATGGACGTCGGCGGGCTCGGCCCATTCCCCATAGGCTTGGCCGTAATTTATCGCGTATTTCCGCAAAGCGTGCTTCAAATGCAAAGGTTTCGACAAAAGGGTATGTTTTCCCATCCGATGGATGATGAATTCGGCGTATTTCTTCATTCCTGGATAAAATTCCCGCAGAATCGCCTCATCCTGATAGATTTTGGAATACCGATAAGGAATCATGATCCCGGCATCGGCCCAGCCCGGAGCCCCGTTCATGACTTCCATGTAAAAGTCAACCCCGCCGGCGGGCGCGATCTGAGGCAATTTGCCGTCTTTCTTCTGCCAATCATAGACGTCACGAAGATGCTTCTTAGCGAAAGGGGCATAGTTGAACAAATAGGCGGCGGTTAAGAAGAAGAGTTCGGAATCCCCAGTCCAGCCATGCCGTTCCCTAGTTGGACAATCGGTCGGGACGTCCGCCGAATTGTTTTTGGCTGACCAGCGGGTGGCTTCAACGAACTTATTAAGCAAAGGATTGGAGGAATCAAAGGTCAAGGTCTCCTCCAAAGCCGAATAGACAGCGATTCCTTCAATCGAATCGACGTGTCCCTCCACCGCGATATATTGGAAACCAAAGATGGCGAAGGTGGTCTTATAGACATTCTCCCCGGGATGGCAGACGTATTCGACCTGCTGCAAAGGGGTGGTCTTCTTCTTATTTCGGCATTGGATGTTCTTCAAGGTCAATTCGCCCTGCTCATCGAGCATCTCCCCACATTGGAGTCTGATGATCTCCCCGCCTTGGGCCTTCGCTTTGAAAGTAACGTAACCGGCGATATTCTGGGGAAGCTTATAAATGGTTTTGCCTGAAGGAGAGACCGTAACCTCGACAGGGCTGAAATGCTCGCCTTCTTGGATATAAACGTTATCGGAAGGAGTCGGGATAACCGAACACTTCGCAACTTTGGCAAAACCTGCATAAGAGGGCTTCTTATTCGAATCGACGATTTCCCCGTCCTTATTGTCGGCAAAACGGATCGGGCCATCGTTGCTCCAAGACCAAGAAGCATCGGAAAGGACCATTCTCTTGCCCATCTTCCCCTCAATCTCCAGTTGGGCGAAAAGCTTGGTTACTTTGCCATATTGATTCCGTAAGCCCCAAGCCCCACAGGAACCCCGATACCAGCCATCGGCCAACATCACCTCAATGACGTTCTCGCCTTCATTCAATAAAGAAGTGACGTCATAGGTTTGTAACTGAATCCGTTTCCGATAATCGGTATGGCCAGGAGCTAAAATAAATTCCCCAACCCTTTGGCCATTGATTCTGGCTTCGTAAAGGCCACAGGCGGTGATGTAAAGCCGAGCTTGGGAAACTCCGGCAACTTGGAAGGTCTTCTTAAAGCAATCGACCGGGTAACGTTCCTTCTTGTTGACCGAGTAGTTGCCGCTGATCCAAAAGGCATGGAAATCGGATGGGGAAAGCAGCCCCATCTCGAAATGGGCGGGTTCGCTCCAACCTTCGGATTGGTCATTCTCGTCATAGACCATGACCGTCCATTCGACGGCCTGCCTTGACTTCAATTCGACGGGCAGTTCGACTTTCATTGACGAACTATTAACCTTGCCCGAATCATAGATTTCCTGTCCATTAGTTTTAGCAAGCAGCCGGTAGGCGGTCTGCTTAATCCCACCTTCATCGTTCCAGGACAAAGTCGGATGGGGGTTCCCTAAACCCAAGTGGTTTACAAGGTAATCGACATGTAGGTTAATGGCTTTCATTATTGGCCCTCCTTCAATCTATTGGCGACATTGATTATCCGATTAACGGCTTTCTCTAAATCGGCTCGGCAGAGTCTTCCCTCTTTTAACGCTTTGGCGGTCTCTTCCCTCGTCCAGCGGGACCCCGGCATCAATAGATCGGTCCCGCCTTTAAGTTGCCCTTCGCAGCTGGCCCGGTCAGAGGCTTGCGCGTCCCAATCCGACATCACAAACCCTTTAAATCCGAATTCTGACCGCAAAACTCGTTCACATAGATCAGAATTTGAACCCGCATACTCCCCGTTGACCCGGTTGTAGGAACTCATGACGCAGGTTGGATTGCCGATGGCGATCGCGATCTTGAAGGCTTTGAGATATATCTCCCGCAAGGCCCGTTCATGGACACGGGAATCACAGTGGAAACGGTCATCCTCCTGGGAGTTGCAGCAAAAGTGCTTTAAGGTCAAACCGCGGCCAGGAACCGAATTCACCCCTTTGGATAAATAACCAGCTAAGCAACCGGTCAACAATGGGTCCTCGGAATAGTATTCAAAGGTTCTTCCGCATAGGGGGTTACGGACGATGTTCATGCCGGGAGCTAGCCAGATATCGATGTCGTAAGCGGCCATTTCCTCCCCAACCGCCTGCCCGATTTTCTCGACTAGATTGACATTCCAAGTCGCGGCTTGCACTAGGCCGACCGGAAAGGCCGTCGCATATTGATAATGCTTTTTCGCGAAGGATATCGAGAGAAGCTTATCGACGAAATTATAGAAAGGACGGCCGAGCCGCATATCCTCGGGAATCATCGACCCATGGGCTTTCTTCCCGTCGCTTCCGGCGAACTTCGGATTGAGCCGTAAGCCAGCCGGTCCATCGGCGGTCGCCAAACAATCAATGCCGAGCTCAGTATAGTATTTCGCCGAGGTCCGCCCGCCGAATCCGGGGATCGCGACCGGTTTCTCGCTTGAGACCGGATTCAGATATCCAACCACTAGATCGCATAGAACCTCATCGGAAACCGGAATAGAGAGATAGCTTGAAGGCGAATAATCATGTTCGATGGGAGGGATATCATTCTTCTCCAGGCAAATTACTGGGATATTTTCATAACAGACGTATCTTCTTTCCGGCGGAATGATTTCCTCCACTTCGTCCTTCGCCGAGCCAAGTTGGAAGCAGCGTTCCGATACGATTGCTTCCTTGGCATCGATCACGCCAACCGGTTTTGGGCAAACGGAAGAGAAACCGGCGGCGATAACATAATGGCCCGAAGCGATCACATAGGAGGATTTTGCCTCCTCATAATAGGCCAAATCGCGCGGATCGAGGGCTATCCGACCCTTGACCGAGTCCCCTGGAACGATGGTCTTAGTTTTCGTAAAACCGATGAGTTTCTTTGCTTCGGAAGTAACGGAGGTAAAAGGTGAGGCGTAAACTTGCACCACTGCCTTACCGCCATATTTCCCGACGTTATGAACTTCATAATCGAGGAAGAAATCGCTGCCTTCCTTAACCAAAACGGCCGTCAAAGAGAACTCGGTATAGGAGAGGCCTTCCCCAAAATAGTAACGAGGCTCGACCCCAAAAGTATCGAAGAACCGATAACCGACATAAACCCCCTCGACATAGTCCTCATAATCGGTGGTTCCCTTTAAATAGGAGTAAGTAGTCCCGTTGGGGAGGTCCGCCAGTTTCTTCGGCCAGGATAGGGTGAGATGCCCCGAGAAATTGGCATTCCCTAATAGCAAGTCCGCCAATATCCGACCCCCCTCTTGCCCCGCTTGACCCATGAAAACGACGTTGCCGATGGTTACCTCATCAAGGATCGAGAGGTCGATTGGGGCGCCGGAATTGATGACCAAGACGAAATGAGGATAGTTCTTGGCCAGGAAAGCGATGTTCTCATCCTCCAAATCGGTGAGGTAATAGTCCCCTTTCCCGGCCTTCCGATCATTCCCTTCCCCCGCTTGACGGGTTAAGACGTAGATGGCGGTGTCGGTATCGAGTTTTTCGTTTATTGGGAGGGAGGAAGGAAAAACCGGCGGTACCTCGACCGCGGCGTTGACCATTCCTTGCCAGTCGAATAAACCACATTCATGGAGCCGCTTCTTCAAGGCCAGAACCCGGTCGTGCTCCGCTTGGGCCTGCACCTGATCCAACCGATTGAGCCATCCCGAACTAAGTATTTCGCAGCCGGCCTTTTTCAATCCCTCTTCGACGCTGATGTTATAACGGTTATGGACTTCGCCCGAGCCCGTCCCGCCTTTGGTGGCGTGCCGGGCCCCAACGCCATAGAGGGCAATCCGTTTATTCTTCAACGGCAAAGTCCCGTCATTAGCTAACAGAACCATTCCCTCTAAGCCAGCTTGATAGGCCAGCTCAGCATGGGCGTTTTCCATTTCGCTCGGTTTAGGATCGGTTGGGGCAATCCACTTATCGTAGTGCATGAGACTCTCCTTTTAGTTAAGAACGAATACTCCCAAAGGGCTGATAGCCCCTCGGGAATAGATTCGTGATTTAAGCGGCTTCAGACAGATATTGCTGAGCTAAGACCGTCCAGTCGTCATGCTTATGGGCTTCTTGGAACTCGGCGACCTTTTGGGAAGCGACCGCCTTCAAGTTGGCGTTGGCTAACCGAAGCGCATTGACCTTAGCTTCGTTTTCCGGCCCGATTTTGATATCAGCCCGGCTTTCCTTTTTCAGTTCTTTGATGGAGAGGTTATTGTCCTCAATCTGCTCCATGGCTTCATCAATGATAAGCATCTCGCCATAGCTCTTGGCGTAATGGACTTCGCCTTTCGCTCGTTCGATAGCCCAGAGGTAGGCGTCATGCTTCTGCTTCCGTTCGTATTTGAGCTTGAGTTTCTCTTTCTTCTCTTCGCTCATCTTAGCGAACTTCGCCGTCTGCTTATCGGCCGCGATCTTGGCCTTGGCCGCGGCTTTGGCCTCGATGGCCTCGTCTTTGGCTTTAGCTTTGGCCGATTTCGCCTCTAAAGCCTCGATATGTTTCTTTAACTCAGCCTCGTAATCCAAGTGCTTCTTCTCGCATTTGGCTTTGAGTTCCTCGCGGAAGGCGACTTCGGCTTCTTCATCGAGTTTCTTCTGCTCTAACTCGACCGCGACTTCCGGCTCGACCCAGACTTCGCCGGCGGCAACACAAGCGAGACGCATTCTTTCGCGGATGGTCTTCTGTTTCGAATCGAGCGTCTTCTCGACCCGGACGAACATCAGCATGAAGGCGAAGAGCAGACCAGCGAATACCTCTAAGCCAACGAAGAAGAATGTGATCATATTGTTGACGCTGGCGTTTTGCTGTAAGGCAATGGTGATCGAGCCATCGGCCGCGGCTTTAAGGTCAGCGGCCGCAAGTTGGGTCGTCCACCCATTGGCGGCGATCTCATTCAACGCCGACTGAAGTTCGGCCTCGGTGGTGACGACTGGGGCTTGATAGCCAGTCGCGGCGATGCCGCCATTGAAGATGCCGGTGGTGATGCCTTGGGCGGCGGTCAAGATGACCGAATAGACCGACATCGCAAGCCCGTCGCAACGGAACCCGTTCTTCCATTCCATATGATCTAAAGTATCGGAGAAGAGGGCCATGAAGACATAGGAGCAAGGAAGACCTCCGATGTTCTTGATGAATTGTCCAACCAAGACGACGTAGAGATTAGTCGGCATCATCCAGCAGATTAGGGAACCGATGCCATAAAGGAGGAAACCGACGCAGGTAACGTTCTTCTTCCCGAATTTCTTGGCTAAAGGCCAAACGGCAAAGATGCCAATTCCCATCGGGACCCCGCCGATGACGGAGACGAGGGTTTGGGTGATGCCATCGGAATAAGTGCCGAGGATGTAGTTGCAATAATACGGCAACGACATGTTCTTCAAGTTGGAGGCGATGGTATAAAGGAGGAAATAGCCGAGTAATATCAGCATGTACTTGTCAGTGAAGACGGCTTTCAGCTGCAGCTTGAAGGAGACTTTCTTCTCCTTTTGGGTGCCCAGTTCGGCGGTAACTCGTTCTTTGGTGAAGTAATATTCGAGGATGGTGGCTGGCAAAGTAATGCAAGCCAAGACTGACATAACGATCATCCACAAAGTCTTCGACGCCCCTAAAGACGGCATGATGGCCATCGGGAAGATCAGGGCGACCACGATGCCGCTCATCATGATCGAGGATACGTTGTTGAAGACCGCAAGCACACCCCGCTGACCGGCGTTCCGGGTCGAAAGGGGAACCATGAGGTTGTGGCTCATGTTGTAGATGGTGTAAGAGAAAGAATAGAAGAGGTTATAGGAGAGCATGACCCAGACGGCTTGTAAGGTCACATTCCCACTCGGGACTACGAAGAGGAGAACCCCGGTGATGGCTAAGAAAGGCGCGCTTAATAGTAGCCAGGGTCGGGCTTTCCCTTGCTTAGTCCTGGTCCGGTCGATGATCCAGCCCATCACCACGTTGGTGATCGCGTCAATGATCTTCGAGATGACCGGGAAGATGACCAAGAACAATCCGCCCCAAAGGAACCCTAAACCCAAGACGTCGGTGTAGTAGACGTTAAGGTAAGTACCTAAGACGGCATTGAATAGCAACGCCCCACAAGGACCGAGTAAATAGCCGAACCATTTCTCGGACCCAGTGACGTTTTTTGACCGAACCCGGGAATTCCAAGCTCGGTTTGACAAAGCCTTTGACTCACTCATGTTTCTCCTCCTTTGGAAGTTTTGGAGCCTGTATTTTGGTGGCGAACCGCTTGATACCTTTGAATAGATGCCCGTTGCTTAATTCAACGAAGCCTTCAGCGAAGTTATATGGCATAGATTTGCCAGCGCACATACTCATGGAAATTAAAGTATTATTGACGAGGACAGAATGAAGGAACAATGCTCCTTTGATCTTATTATCCCGTTCCGGTCCTTCTGCCAATTTCTTTGCTTTTCTTAGCTGTTTGGAAGCGACCCCTAGGACCGCCTTTTTCAAAATCCTCCCCATAAAGGTCGCTTCGAGATCCTCGAGTTTAGAATCCAAGGTAATCGGAAGCTTGTTGACCTTCGAGGGGTGATAACCAACATACTGGTAATACTCCTCATCGCTAATCGAGCGGATATCCCCTTCTCGATACTTATGAGCTAAGTCGGCGCTTAAGGGGCAGGGAACGGTTTCCCCCTCGATTTCGATTTCCTTTTGGAACTCGATATCAAGGCAATCGTGGCCGGCTTCGATAAAATAGGATCCTCCTTCAAGGGCAAACCGCTTATGAACGACATCATAGATTTGCATCGAGTTGATGGGAAAACGCAATTCGACGGTTTTTTCTTCGCCTTTTTCCATGTAAATCTTGGTAAAAGCCCGCAATTCCCTAATCGGTTTATCGATTTCCGTTTCCGGTCCTTTGGAGTAGATCTGCACGACTTCCGCCCCGTTACAATTCCCGGTATTTTGTATTTTTAATCTCACGAGGACATCGTCGCTATCCAGTTTGACTTGGAAATCGCTCCAATGGAACTTGGTATAGCTAAGCCCATAGCCAAAGGGGAAGGCAACCCCGTCTGAATGGGCCTCCCAATAACGATACCCGACGTAAATCGATTCCTTATAAGCCTCAGTCGGGCCTTGGCCGAAGGTGCTGCTACCAGGGAAAAGGGAGTATTCATTAAGCCAGGTCTCAGCCAGATGGCCGGAGGGATTAGCCAAGCCGAAGAGCAATTTAGCCACCGCTTTTCCCCCGGCTTGTCCAGGCAAATACATATCAAGCAATCCCTTGATCTTAGGAAGAAACGGCAACTCGACCACCGAACCATTAAACAAAACGACGATGATGTTTTCATTGACGGAAGCGATTGCTTCAATCAACTCCAGTTGATTTGTCGGCAGTTTCATGTCTTTCCGGTCGCTAGATTCCATCTCCACGTATTCGGTTAAGCCAGCGAAGACGATGACCGTTTTAGCCGTTTTCGCCTTTGATTTGGCCTCTTCAATAAGCGAAGCATCGCTTTGGGTTTCGTTCTCTTTATACCCCTGGACAAACTCATACTTAATACCTAATTCCTTAAAGGCTTCCTCTGGGGCATGGAGGAAGGCGGAGTTGATCATTGAGGACCCAGCCCCTTGATAACGCATCCGTTTGAATAAATCGCCGACCACGAGGCATTCAGCTTTAATGTCTAAGGGTAACACCCCATCGTTTTTTAATAGGACCGCCGAATCGATCGCGATCTCCTCGGCGATTTTATCATCGTCAACAAACGAACTGTCATCGGCTATCTTTTCGCTGTACTTATTAATAAGGTTCAAGACATTACCGACCGCTTGATCGAGAACTTCTTCTTTTAAAGAACCATCCTTAATTCCATCGTAAATCCATTTACGACAGATGGCACAGTCGCCGGGCATCTCAAGATCAAGCCCTGCCGCAAGCGATTTATTCCTTTCATGCATCGCGCCCCAATCGGTCATGACCAGTCCTTCGAACCCCCATTCCTTACGCAAGACTTCGGTTAAAAGGAAGGAGTTCTCGCTGCAATAGACGCCGTTGACTTTGTTATAGGCTGACATCAAGGCCGCCGGCTTGCCTTCTTTGACGGCGATCTCAAACGACTTAAGGTAAATCTCCCGCATCGCCCGTTCATCGCAAACCGAATCGCCGTTATTCCGAAACGTCTCGGCGTTATTCAAGGCGAAATGCTTTAAGCAAGCCCCAACCCCTTCGCTTTCGAGCCCTTGAATCTC
Source organism: uncultured bacterium (assembly GCA_949297805.1). Taxonomy (GTDB): domain Bacteria; phylum Bacillota_I; class Bacilli_A; order RFN20; family CAG-826; genus Alloenteromonas. The sequence goes on along the minus strand of CASFTG010000003.1, from coordinate 133,729 downwards.
GGAGGCGGCCATCTTCCCAGATAATAAGGGATCCTCGCTGTAATACTCGAAGTTCCGCCCGGCGATTGGGCTCCGCTTGATGTTAGCCCCCGGTCCTAAGACGATATTGACCCCGTACTTATGGGCTTCTTTCCCTAAGGCCCGACCAATCTTCTTGGCGTTATCAAGATTCCAGCTATTAGCCACCGTCGCCGCGGTCGGGAAGGCGGTCGCGGGATCGCTCCCGGCCACCCCATTGTCGCCCCCTTCATTTTGGACCCGGAGCCCATGGGGGCCATCGCTCATCCGAAGCGAGGGGATGCCGAGCCGGGGGATCGGATTGGTATACATAAAATCGGTTCCCGAGACCAAGGCGATCTTCTCCTCGAGCGTCAGTTCCGACAACAGTTCCGTTAAGTCTTTTTTCATCGATGTAAGCCCTTACAATTGGGATTCAGAGCAAATAATTCTCTGGATAATTAAGTCACTGCCCCAAATGAGCTAAGCAAAAGATACCCTGAGTCGAGAAGCCATTTCTTGCATATTTGTTCCCAAATCGCAAAATTTGTTACCAACTGACTCAGCCGGTTATTGCTTATTTCGGCCGTTTTAACCATATTGATAATATGAATCGAACCATCGATATCAACTATGTCTGCACCGTCCTCTCGAACTTAATGGGAACGCCAGTCCGAATATACGAAGACGGGGAAAGGACGTTCTACCATTCCTTGGTCAACCTCGTCGCCGACCCGATCGAGACGGTTAAGGACCGCTTATTCAAAGAAACGAACCACGTCGGCTACCTCCTGACCAATGACTACTTCTATTACGCCTACGTTCAAAACGACAAGACCAAGATCATCGCCGGCCCCATTCCCTTCGCCGACCATCCTTCGGACCAGGTCCTCCGAGACTTGGCCTTTCAGCTTGACGTCGCGCCCGATGAGGTCGATAACTTCTTAATGAACATTAGGAACATCGTCCCCATGCCCTTGGACAGCACCATCGCCGCCTTACTTTCAGTTAACCATATTCTCAATGGCGAGAAGCTAAACGTCACCGACATCATCCCGATCGAAGACAGCGAACTCGTCCATTCGGCCCGGGTCAACGAAGAGGCCGATTCGGGGCGCGAAGCCGATAGACGCGACTTCAACAATTCCCTCTCCATCGAGCAGGCCATAACCCGAATCGTCCGCCATGGGGATTTGGAGGCTTTGAACTCCTACGTCGCCCAAGCCCCGGCCATCAACTCCGGGATCCTCGCCAAAGAAAGACTCCGGCAAGCCAAAAACACCTTCATCGTCTCAACCACCGTCATCTGCCGGGCCGCCATCCGGGGCGGGATGGACGTCCAAGACGCCTTAAGGATGTCCGACTCCTACATCCAGAAAATCGAATTATGCAAAAACACGATGGAGACCTATGCCCTCCAATACCAGATGGTTGTTGACTTCACTACCGCCGTCCGCCGATTAAGAGAAGGGGAATTCCAATCCAAACTGGTGAGCGATGTAAGAAACTACATCATCCATCACCTCTCCGAACCAATCCGAACCGGGGAGATTGCCGATAGCCTTTCAACTAGCCGAAGTAAGCTCTCGACCCGTTTTAAGGAGGAAACCGGAATGAACCTAAGCGAATTTATCCTCCAGGAGAAGATAAAGGAAGGGAAGGAACTCCTCCACTATACCGATAAGTCTTTATCCGCCATCTCAGCTTATTTAGGTTTCTCCTCCCAAAGCCATTTCAACCGGATCTTCAGCCGCCTCGTCGGCTTAAGCCCCCTTAAGTACCGCGAGAAGCACCGCTAGGCAAAGAGAAGGAAGGAAACTAGAATTACCTCATATGAAACTTTGGCTCGACACCGACATCGGCGATGACATCGATGACGCCTTAACCCTCGAGGCGATACTAAAAAACCAAGATATTGAATTGCTTGGCATCTCCACCGTATTTAAGAACGCGCCTTTACGGGCGATGCTGGCCAAGAAGATGGTCAATATAGCAGGCAAAACCGTCCCGGTTTACGCCGGACAGAGCACCCCTCTCCATGGCTTGCGAAGAATCAATCACGGGGAAATATACAATCAATACGGGAAAGAGTTCGAACCGGTTGATCCGAAGTATATAAAGCAAAGTCAAACAAACGAGGCCGGTTTAGCCCTTCTGCAAGCCCTTAAAGAACATCCGGATGCCATCGTCTTAGCTATCGGCCCTTTGACTAACCTTGGGGTCGCGGTCTCACTCGATAAGGAAGGAGTACTATCTCAACACCCCATCTACTTCATGGGGGGCGACTATAAACGCCATATCTCGGAATGGAACCTCCTTTGCGACGTCGAGGCCGCTTCTCGGCTTTTCCAATCGAACCTAAATCTTCATGCCATCGGCTTAGATCAGACCGAGACCACCAGGATGAGCGCCGACGAAGAAGATAAGATGAAAGAGGCCGGGTCCGCACCTTTAGATGATTACCGTCGGATCTTAGTCGACCGATTCAAGCATTCCACCCATTGGGAAATCACCCCGCATGATTGCTTGGCCTATTACGCCTTGCTCCATCGTGATCAATTGAATTGGAAAACCGCCAAATCCGAAATCGAAATCGAAGGAAACGATGCCTTTCTGCGGCTTTCCGAAGGCCATTCGCTTGCCTATCTTGACTCTTACGACCGGGAGGCCTTCATATCCTGGTTAATTGCTAGCCTAAGCTAAGAAAACAAAGCAAAACCCGTCTCCTTTGATCGAAATCGGGAGGAAACGGGTTTTTGATTAACGAATAGAGAATTAGAAGAATTCCGCCGTCTGTTCGATTTCGGCCTTTTCGTTCGCTTTTCAATGGAAGTTGGCCTGTGTGATCGGCATGCCGAATACTAGGGATTTGCTGTGGGGCGCGACCAAACAGGTCACAACAGAGGCAGCAGAAACGAAAAAAGCCCGATTGCTCGGACTGATCATTCATTGGTGCGTCAGACAGGACTTGAACCTGCACGGGAGAGCCCACATGATCCTAAGTCATGCGCGTATACCAATTCCGCCACTGACGCAGACGGCTTCCGCCGCTTGCCCATTATCCTCTTTAGGCAAGCGGGAAGGAAGGGGCAAATTGTCCGCCCCAAAATCAATTAGAAATCGAGGCTGGCGCCGCGGGTGAAGATGGCATTGAGCCCATAGGACTCGGCTAGGCTCGATTCGAAATCGTTTTTATTCGAGGTCGAATCGGAGGAATCCTCGTTCCCGCTCATCTGTTCGATCGTCTTAAGCAACAAATCATTGAACATAAAAACTCTTAACTCCTTTCTTCGGATCTACCGAATTGACTAACCCCTTTCGGGGGGTTGCGAAATAATACGGGCTTTTATTCCCGCGTCAAGTCAATATGCTTTTGAAAGCGGTTACATTCCCTTTTCGCAACGAAAAACCGAAGGATATTCGAATTCTCTATCATTACAGATAAAAACTTTTTCTATTGTTTCTTACCTTTTTTCAAGGTCGGCAAGTCGGAGGTCCGTCCTTGTTTAAGCAGCCGTTCGTAATTGGCGTTAAGCGCTTTCTCATAGGCCGAGTTATAGCTCGGCTGATAGAACTCCATATCCTTATAAAACTCCGGGAGGTATTGGATATGCTCCCAAAGGTCCGGCCGGTCATAAGGATACTTCTCCTCCTCTTTGACGTTGACCGGGGTGAGTTTGAGGTAATCCTGGACCATGAAGGGGCGTTTAGAGGCGAAGTCCATCGCCGCTTCAATCGAGCGGCAGCCGGCTTTCGAATGCGGTGACAAGCAAAGGTCCACCACCGCATCCCCAAGTGGAATAATCGCTTCCGGGAACCCCACTTGTTCAGCCGCTTGAATGGCTAATTGGGTTCGCATAACCGCGTTGGGATTGGCTAAGCCGATATCTTCATAGGCCGTGACTAACAAACGGCGCTTGATCGAATCCAAATCCCCGGCGATGCATAATCTGGCCAAATAATACAAGGCGGCGTTGACGTCCGCTCCCCGGATTGATTTCTGCAAAGCCGAGACCGAGTCATAATGCTCTTCCTCGTCCTTATCCATCGCGTAATTGGGGACCGATTCGATGGTTTTGACGTCTTCTTCGCTTATCGGCCCTTTGCCGAATTGTACCGAGGCTTCCTCTAATATATTCAAGGCGAAGCGCATGTCCCCGCCGGACAGCCGGGCGATATAGCGATAAGCCTCCGGGACGAACTGACTCCGATTATTCAGCCCGTCGGGATGGGCCGAAGCCCTTTCGAGCCCCTTGATGACGTCATCCTCTCCTAAAGGTTTGACCTCGAGAAGTCGGCAACGGCTTCTAATCGCCCTTGATAACGAGATATAGGGATTGGTGGTCGTGGCTCCGATCAGGAAGAAAGTGCCGTCCTCGACGTAAGGCAAAAGATAATCCTGTTTCTGCTTATCGAGCCGATGAATCTCGTCGATGATCAGGATCGAGGGATTCCAAAACTTGGTTTGCTCGAGAGCCTGTTCCAAATCCTTCTTCGTTGAGGTGACGGCGTTTAGCAATATCGAATGGACCCCTAAGGAACGGGCATAGGCTTCGGCGATCGTCGTCTTTCCAGTGCCGGGAGGCCCAAAGAAGATAAAGGAGAAAGGGGCTTTCTCCGCGACTGATTTCCGTAAGAAAGAAGAAGGGCCGACCAGCGACTCCTGCCCCACCACCTCATCGAGGGTTTTGGGGCGGACGCGGAAGGCGAGGGGCTTATTCATACGTGAAGGATTGTACCGCGTTACCCCGCGACCTAAAAGACCATGAACCGAGTAAGCGGGTCCGTTTAAGCCTCTCGGAAACATTTTTACCGCTTTCGGGAAGAGACTAAAAGAATAATGAAAGCCGGTCTATAATTAGCCCGATTGCCTGAGGTAAGTGAATGATCGTCAAAGTCAGAGAAAAACAAACCGGTTCGAAATTATGCGCCGTCTGCGGCCAGGACAACCCCTTCGGCCTCCATGCCCATTTCTATACCATGGAAGACGATTCGGTCGTCGCTTTGTTCCGCTTCAACGAAATGAACCAAAGCTATCCCCATCGGACCCATGGGGGGCTCATCTCCGCGATCCTCGATGAGACCATCGGCCGGGCCATCTGGGCCACCGAGCCCAAATGCTGGGGAGTCACGATGAAACTCAACGTCGAGTTCCATAAGCCCTGCCCCTATAACCAAGACCTCATCTGCGTCGGCCACATCACCAAATCGACCAAGATGACTTTTGAAGGCGAAGGGGTCCTTTATACCCGTGATGGGGTCATGCTCGACAAAGGGACCGCTCTCTACTTCAAGTTGCCCTTAGAACAAGCGGTCGCCGGTGACGAATCCATCAAAGACGAAGACGTCAATGTCATGTACCCCGATGATGTGACCGAGATCGATGTCCCCGGAAAGTAAAGATCAAACCAAATTCCAGAAAATCGGGAAGTTAGTACTTCGGCTTCTTCTCGTCCTCGGAATCATCGCAGTAATCGCCGTCGCTTTTTGCTTTATCTACAAAGCCCTCGGCTGGGACCGGTTTTCCGATCGAAAGGAATTCCAAGCCTACATCGCCTCCTTTGGTGCCTGGGGGCCGGTCCTTTTCATCTTGCTTTCTTTCTTACAAGTCACCTTCGTTCCCTTGCCAAGCACGGTGACCATACTCGCCGGTTCCTTCCTTTTCGGGGCCGGCATGTCCTTCTTATATTCCTTCATCGGGATATTCATGGGCTCTTGCTTAGCTTTTTGGCTGGGAAGGTGGATTGGCAAGCCCTTCGTCTATTTCGTCGCCGGCGAAAAAGGAATGGTCGATAAGTGGCTGGAACGGACTGAGAAGAAAGGCAATGTCATCCTCTTCTTCATCTTCCTTTTCCCTTTCTTCCCCGATGACTTGTTCTGCGCTTTAGCCGGCATCACCAAGATGCGGTTCTTAACCTTCGTCTTGATGCAAATCCCGACTAGAGCCATCGCCATCGGCTATAACCTCTTCTTCATGTCGGGAGAGATAATCCCCTTTCATGGCTGGGGGATCGCGGTCATCGCCATCGTCTGCGTTTTAGCTTTAGCCGCCTTCATAATCTGTTATCTCAAAGCCGATCAACTCGATGCTTTGTTCATGAAGTTCATCAACAAAATAAGTAGGAAAAAAGCCCCCAAGACGGAGGCTAGCAAACAAGAAGAGAAATCTAACGAGAACGAGGCTCCCGCCTCCGAGGAGTGAAGTCTGATAGGTAATGGGAACGGACATCGGCGATGGTCATGGCCAGTAATCCTAACTGGACCAAGCATAAGGCGATGGTCCCAACACCCACCATCCCCAGGGCCATCACCCCAGCTAAGAACACCAAGCTCAGCACGACCGACACCAAGAGAATCATCTTGAGGGTGAAGGTCGGCTTTTTCGTTCCTAACATCCCGACCAGCATATCCAAGCCTAAGCAGGAGACTAAACAATAAAATAAGAAGATAGTCTCGATATCCTCATGGGAATAAAACAACTGGAATCCCGGATCGTTGAAGCCAAAATCAAAGGGAAGCAATAAGCAACAGAAGGCGATCATGGTGAGCAGGATCGCGCCAGGGAAAGAGAAATTGTCGATTTTTCGGTTCATCAATTGTTCCAGTTAAAGGCTAATGGAGCGAGTAAGAAAAGGCAAGGATAGAGCGTTCCCCAATTTGGAGAAGTCCGATGGAAACGGTGTTTATTGATATCCCAAGGTATAGAAATCGACCGCGACTTGACCGTTGGGATAAACCAGGGAGCCCATTTCCTCGGCCGTATACCAGAAGAAATCAACATAGTAATCGCCTTTTGAATACGAATAATATTTTTCCGAAGGGTAGCTATATTCTTCATCGATAACGAAACCAGCATCGGCGAGCAAGCCTTGCATAAGCGAGAGGAATTTCGAAGCGTCGGCCGTCGTGTCGGTCGCCAATAGACCACCATAATAGTAGTCATAGCCAACGGTGAACCCATAACCGAAATAATCATTCGGGAAGGCAATGCCGAATTGCTCGGCATACATCGCCGCCATCCCCCAATCGGTCGGCTTGTTCAATTCGACCTCGTCCAGCATATCCGCCGCCCCTTCGAATGCGGCGGTTCCAATATTAGTGAAATTGAAGACCAACGCGGCCCCTTCGATCGTGGTGGCAATGGATCCAGACTGGTCTCCAAGGGTCAAAACCAAATCCCCAACGCCGTCAGCAGTCAGGTCTTCATCGGAAGTGACGTTGGAAAGGACCCCGGTTTTCAAAGTAGTTGAGGTGCTGACATAAGCCGAACCCTCCGCCTTCCAGTCGGAGGCATCGCCTACGAAATCCAATGGGGTGTAATAGACGTCGGAGAAGTTCAACCCCTTAGCAGGGGTGACCAGGCCTTCGGAATAAACCATATCCTCATCGAAATAGACCTCGACCATTCCGTAGTCATCATTATTACCCGTTAAAGAGTATTCCACGTATCCTTCGCCATAATCGGTTTCGGCCACGACGGTGCTTTCATCTAAGCAATAATAAGTATAAGTGTAGATCTCGGTTTCGCCCAAAAAGCCATCGTCATACGAGTAAACGTAGTTGCCGGCCTTGATGCCGTTGATGAATGCATCAAGGGGTGTTTCCTCAATTGGAGTAGAAGAAGGTTCGGACTGGCTCGGGGTCGTGATTTCGCTCGGGGTTTCCGATTCGCTTGGCGAAACGGAAGGGGAAGAAGAAGTTGCCCCCTGATCGCAACCAACGAGCAATAACGCCGGGGCGGCAAACAACAATAGACTGCGCAATGATTTCATGTATTTTCTCCTAATTAAGAACGAACGGCGGAATGATATAACCGGTCGCCTAAGATGCAAGGGGAAAATCAAAAACCTGAGCCAAAAAAAGAATCAGAAACCATGCAATAACCACATATTCCGAATGATATTGGCCAAATGATCAATCGACCCATTGCTTTAAATATAACAGGGTTTTACACTAGCGAGGCCATGAAAAAAGCCTGCCTATTGTTGCTATTGCCCTTGTTCCTCTGCAGTTGCCGGGAACGGTCTACCAATTCCTTATCAAGCGAACCTTCCACCAGTCCTAACACCAGCCTAATCGACATTGTGGGCTCGAACTCCTCCGAGACCAAACAATCGACCTTGCTTTTATCAGTCGAGGAAGCCACCATCGAAATCGGGGAGCAAATCGTTTTTCATGTGACCGATTCTCTTTCCGGAATCGAGGTGAGCAACGCCACCGTCCGGGCGGTCGCGGGAGGCTATTACATTGAAGAACGCAATGGCGGATTTTTTGGCGCGCGAGCCGGTCAAACCCAGTTCCAAGCCTTCTCCCCTTCATATGAAAACGGGAGCAACCTCCTCATGGTCACCATCAAAGAGGAATCGACCACCATCCCTTTATACGTGAATACCACCCAATTAGCCGAAGGGGATTATGGGACGCTATTCACCCCAAGTTATGACATCGGGAAATTGACCTTCGAATTCACCGAAGGGGATGGGACCATTTACCGCGATGGCCGCTTCAACCTCGACACCGAATCAGCCACCATCGTTGGCTATACCGCCACCCGGCAAACCAACCCCATCACCATCACTTCCATCGCCTTGTCCGATACTCCCTATTACAACGTCGATGAGGATGAGTTCTATGCCGACTATGAACCGGCTTCCTCTAATGAAGACGCCTACTTCCGTTCCTTAGTCGGCTTGATGTCCGGGTCGCTCGCTGAACAAGACCAGGAACCGACTATCGCCACCAATCAGCCGAAGGAAAACGGTTTGTTTGTTCGTAACACCACCATGGATTATTCCTCTGACATGAACACCTATTACGTTCTAGATTCGGCTGGCAACCGCGCCTTTGAGGTCTATCGGAACGGGGCCTACACCACCCTAGAGGAAGTGGCGGCCTATATTTACGCCTTCGCCGATGTCCCGGCCAATTACGAAGAAGACAAAGACGCCCACCCGACCCAATCGAGCTGGGGAAAGTACCTGCGGGTTAACCATAGCCAGTTCTCCGGCGATTCCTCTAATTGGCCCTACCAGCCGATCCTCCCTGGGGTATCAGGTGAGGGCGGAAACCTCCAATATTACGAAGTCGACATCGGCACCACCGGGACCGACTGCGACCCATCATATACCGCCGCCCCCTATAACAACGGCACCAAGATCACTAGAGGCGCCGCCCGGATCGTCTATGCGAGGGAGCACTTAGACGGAACCCCCATCACCGACCCCGAGGAACGTTATCTTTTCTATACCTATAACCACTACAACGACTTTCAGGAATACCTGAACTACGAATCCGGTTGGGGCGAGATGTTCGGCAACATCACCGGCGGCGGCCCCATCTCCGATTATGATCCCGATTATCCCCCGACCCCTTATGTTGAGGTGGCCTTCAAAGCTTTCTAAAAACCAGCCTTTTATATATTAACGTTACACGTGCGAAGTTCGATGGCATCGAATAAGTAAGCGCTTACATTTTTTGTTGATATGCGTTCCGGCGGCTTGTAATATGTAATTAACTTAAACGCTTAAGTTCACAAGCAAAGGAGGAACAAGCATGTTTAAGAAAAAAGCGTTCGTCGTCTTGCTGGCCGCCTTCGGGCTCGTCGCCTGCGACCCAGCCGCCACGTCCACATCCAGCACCCCGCCGGAACCCACTCCAACTTCCAGCCCCACCGAATCCGAGGAAACCGGCGTCACCATCACTTATCAAGTCGATGGGAAAACCGTCCACACCGAAACCCTCGCCGAAACCGGTGGAGTCCCCACCAATTACGCCTACACTCCAAGCGAAGGTGAGTTCGTTGGCTGGTACCTAACCCCGACTTTCTCCCGGATCTACGACTTCAAGACCGCCCTCACCGAGGACACCACCCTCTTTGGGGCCGTTTCAATCTATCAAGAAGACACCCGGGCGTTCTACCTCGCCGGGGCCGGCACTTCCCCCGTCCTCTCGACCTCCTCTTGGGGCGATAACCCAACTGACGCCCATAAGTTGACTAAGGAAGCCAACAAAAACGTCTTCACCATCACGACCGATTTCTACGCCAACGATCAGTTCCAGATCACCTCGTTTAAAGAAACCGAGACCGATCCCTACGCCTGGGATTGGCAGTACGGCGTCGGCTATATTATCAATGCGTCTGAGCTGTCCGACATCGTCGAAGGGGCGGGCGGGATCGCGGCCTCGAACCGAAAATCGAACATCAAGATCCTCCAGGATGGGAATTACACCATCACCCTCAAGACCTATCCCGACCATATCGATCCCGAGGATACCGAGCACATCAATAACCTCGACAATATCACCATCAAGCGGAATGGCGACCCAGTTGAAGAAAAACCGGAGACCACCCTCGCCTATTACATCAAAGGATCCAAAATCACCAATTGGCAGAACCAGTTGAATGTCACCACCCGGTTCGCTGACCAGCAAGATGGGACCTACAAACTGATTATCTATCTCGACGCCAACGAGGAATTCATGTTCCACACCATCGCCACCCAAGCCGATGGCTCGACCGCTGACGCCAATATCTACATCAATTACACGAACCTCGACACCGCTTCCCAAGCCCTCTTCACTAAGCCGGAGAACGGTAACAACATCATCGCCAAGGAAGCCGGGGAATACACCTTCCTCTACACTCCGGGCGCCGATAACGCCGCCGGAAGCCTGGCCGCCACCGTTGATAAGACCAAGACCTTACCGGTCTATGACTACTACCTCAACGGCACCATGGCCAGCAGCGACGGTCTATCTTGGACCCCCTCCACTGTCCATGACAACGATATCCTCAAAGATACCTACAAGTTCACCGTCAGCGCCACCGATCCCCGAGTCTACGAACTCAAAGGGATAGCGATGGTGGCCAACGCCGAATTCGCCATCGCCGGCTTCATCGCTGGATCCACCACCGTCGGCGATGGATGGTCGAACAAAACCGCTGACTACAACTTCACCTACTCAGACACCACCAACTCGGCCGATGTCTGGGAAGCGGCCAACCCCACCGGCGGCAACTACAACTTCAAGTGCAAAGTCGCCGGCACCTACGACCTCAGCTACAACGTCTACTCCCACATCATCACCATCAAGGCCGCGGCCTAATGAAAAAAGGGCGTGAGGCTGTTCTCCTCCTCACGCCCTTCCTTAAATCTTGCAATGGACCGAAGCCCCTTCCTCGTTGATGGAGGAAAGAGTAACTTCAACGATCTTGGCGAGTTTAGCCTCGGTAAAGCAATCGATTCCGACGTCGCCTTCTCTTAGATAAGGCAACAACGTCGGATCCCGGACGTAACAGCCTTCTGGCAAATCCCGATACTGATCGAGGCCCGTCACGATCCGGAGGTCGAAATGGGTCCGGAAATAACCCAATAATTCCTCCGAAGCGATTGGCAGGCAGGCTAAGGTCTGCCCTTCATAGCGATCATAATCATCATAAATAACATTGAATAGCCAATCGCCCCCGACTAAGGAGTCAACCGATATAAGCGGGATGAAAATGTTGTTGCCGACTTGCCGGAACCGCTCGGCCGATAAGCCGATGGCGACGATGGCGTCGACCATCGAACCATCAGGCAAAGAACCGGAGGGCTCTAAGCACACCCGATAACCCCGCTTAGCGAAGGCTCGGGTCAACCGGTCGGCGATGATCGCCTTATTCGCTAACGGAAGCGTCCCCTCATCCCAATCGAAGATCAACGACACTAAACCATGATGGCCGCTAGCCAAAGAAGCGGCCGCCGGATTCTTGATGTAATGGTAAAGGTTAGCCAACTGAAGAATCTTCTTCCGCTTCTCCTCGCTGATCTTCTGATCGGTCCGGTTGTTCAAGACGTAAGACACGGTGGCGATGGAGACCCCAGCCTCAGCCGCTAATTCCTTAATCGTCACTCGTTTACTTGCCATATTGCCCGTATCATAAACAAAAAAGGACGGAAATTGAATGAATACCCAAGCTCTGTTCCACCTAAGCGAATCCCCCTACGCCTCCTTGGTATCGGAAACTAATTTTTGCCTCCGCCTCCGGCTCGGAAGTGAAGACCGGAACCTGAAGGTCTACGCCCATTTCGGCGGCAAATACCCTTTCCCAAGCGCCAGAGAAAAGATTGCGATGCAGCTCGCTTATTTGGATAAGGACTTCGCCTATTTCGAAGCCATCGCCCCTATTCCTGACAAACGGCTGGCCTATGTCTTCGAAATCGTCGAAGACAGCCATTCCTATTTCTATACCGAGCGGGGCTTGCTCGACCATTACGATTTCGCCTATTCCTATAAGGATTTCTTCCAGTTCCCCTATCTCCATGCGGTCGATATCCCCTCTTTGCCCGCTTGGCTCAATCAGGCTTTCTTCTATCAGATATTCCCTGACCGCTTCAAACTTGGCGACAAGGGCAAAGACCGTTCTTACATCAATTTGGCTTGGGGGGACAAACCGACCCCAAAGTCCTTTGCCGGTGGGGATTTATCCGGGATCATCGAGCGTTTGCCCTATTTGTCCAACCTCGGGGTCAACGTCTTATACCTGACCCCGATCTTCCTTTCCCCCTCCTACCATAAATACGACATCGTCGATTATCTGACCATCGATCCCCAGTTAGGCGATGAGGCGACGCTGAAGAAACTGATCGAGGAGGCCCACGCCTTAGGGATTCGGATCGTCTTGGACGCAGTCTTCAACCACCTGTCCTCCGAATCGTCTTTCTTCCAAGACGCGGTTAAGAACGGAAGGAAGTCGCCTTATTGGGATTGGTTCTTCGTCCAAGGCGACCATATCGACTTAAAGCATCCCAATTACGAATATTTCTCGGTTTGCCCCTATATGCCCAAGCTCAACCCCGACTCCCCGAGCTGCGCCGCCTATTTAAAGAAAGTCGCCCTTCATTATCTAGAACTCGGCATCGATGGCTGGCGGCTGGACGTCGCCGATGAGGTGAGCCACGAATTCTGGCGGGATTTCCGAAAAGCCATCAAGTCCGCTTATCCCGAGGCTTTGATCCTCGGCGAGCATTGGCATAACCCCCACGCCTTCCTAAAAGGTGACGAATTCGACGGTGTCATGAATTATCCGGTCACCTATGCTTTGGAAAGATATTTAGCATCAAAGGAAACTGACGCGGCCGAATGCGCCTCCCGCCTTAACCGGATCTATGCCAACCTCCGCCCAAGCCAAATAAGTGCCAATCTCAACCTTCTCGACTCCCATGACACCTTCCGCTTTTACACCCTTTGCCAAGAGAACATCGACCAATTGGAATGCGCCTTATCCGCCCTCATCTTCCTCCCCGGCTGCCCTGGGATCTATTACGGGACTGAGATTCCCTTACCCGGGAATTTCGACCCTGACTCCCGCCGCTGCTTCCCACTTGACGGGGAAAAGCCCACGCCTCATTCAGAATTGCTCCGGATCCTGATCGGTATCCATAACAAGCAAATCAGCCGGCTCCCCCAATTCGCTTGCCAGGCGGAAAACAGGCTTCTCCATCTCGTCCGAAGCAATGGGGAAGAAGGAATCGAGTTATATATAAACGCCACCGATCAACCGATCGAACTCCCCGACCACGGCCACCTACTGGCCCACCGTTATGAAGGGAAAACGCTTCAGCCCAACGGCTTTCTCATAAGGAGGTTAGACAAATGAGAAAATCCCACACCATCTACGCCGCCCTCACCCTTTTGGCCCTCGCCTCATGCGGACCAACAACCGGCAATAGTTCCACTAACCCTGGCGGAACCACCCCGGGGGAGGAAATCACCGAAGCCAATTCCGACATGCCGGTCTTTGACCGCTTCGAAGGAGAGTTGGAACGGAACATCACCCTCCAGATTCTCGAAAACGACACCGCCAAATCGCTCGGTTACCTCGACGAGTTGCTCAATGCCTTCAACGAGGAATACGCCGAATACGGGATCAAGGCGGTCGATGCCAACATCGATCAGTATTCCAACCTGGCGGAAGATGGCCCCTATGGTTATGGGCCCGATGTCCTCTACCAAGCCAACGACGTCATCATGAAATACGTCCAAGGCCGCCATGTCATGCCCCTCCCGACTTGGAAGATCGAGGCCTACGAGCAATTCCCCGAATCGGCCATCAACGCCTACAAAGGCATCGAGTCCGGGGTCCGCTATTCCTTCGGCGTCCCCGTCAACGCCCAAGCCCCGATGCTCTTCTACCGGAAAGACATGGTCCCGGAAGGAGCGGACGCCAATAACAACGGGATCCCCGACATGGTCGAAAGCTGGAATGCCCTATACAAGTATTCCAAGGAAATCAATGCCGCCGATCCGTCCAAACGGGGATATATGAAAGCTTTATACGACGTCTATTTCTCTTCCGGCTACCTCTTCTCCTATGGGGCCTATGTCTTTGGCGACGATGGCACCAACCCCGATGACATCGGCTTCAATAAAGGCGAAGCCTGGAAAGGGGCGCGGATCATCCGCCAGTTAGCCGAGACCATGGGCCCAACCTGCGTCGACGATTCAATCAACACCACTTGCTATGGCCAATTGGCCCGCGGGGAGATCTTCGCCACCATGACCACCCCCGACGTCACCAACAACTTCACGACCGAAATGGTAACCGAATACGTCGCGGATGGCATGAGCGCTAGCGAAGCCCAAACCGCCGCCAAAGAGAACCTCGTCATCGCCGACTTACCCAAACTGCCGAAATCCGGTGATCTCTCCGAAGAGAATCCTGAACTTATCGACATGAAGGCCATGGGCGGGATCAATGGCTACGCCATCTCCTCCTACACCGATTACCCGGTCGCTTGCTTAGCCTTCGTCAACTTCGCCACCAGCTTCGAGATGAACAAGCTCCGCGAGACGATGCTCGGCGTCGCCCCCTGCCGGGCTGATGTCGTTGCTGATTCCGACTCTGCCATATCGGAGAATATCTATTCCCGGTTAGAGGACGGCTTAATCACCTTAATGCCCTCCTTAACCGAAACGGGCCAAATCTGGACGCCGGGCGAGACCTTGAACAAAGATTTAGCCACCGATCCAACCCGGCCGACGAGCCAACAGAAGTATAAGGAGCAGGCCGATTACCAAGCCGGATTAGACGAGATGGTCCGGCAGATCCACGAGGCGATCACCACCTTGGCCTAAAAGTTATGGAAAGCGAAAGAGGCGGGAGGAAAATAGTCCATTCAATTGGCGACTATTTCCGAAACATTCCCGCAAAAACGAAATCTTTCTTCCAAAAGCAGTGGACGAAAGCCAAATCCTTTGGGGATAGTATTGCGGACTTCTTCGCCCAAGCCGATTGGAAAGTCCTTCTTTCCCTGCTATTCTGCGGAGCCGGCAATATCGCCTATGGCCAATACGCCAAAGGCATCATGTTCCTGCTTCTTGAAATCCTCTTTATCGTCTTCATGGCCTTACTCGGCGGGGAATACCTAGTCGGTCTATTCACCCTCGGGACCAAGGAATCCGATCCCTGGTCCGGGGTGGTCGGCGACAATTCGGTCGTCTTGATGCTGATGGGAATCCTGACCGTCTTCATCATCATTTGCTTCCTCTTGCTTTACCTTAGCAGCCTTCGGAGCGCCCTTTCGGCCCGGCTTACCAAACTAAAGGGCCAAAAGCCCCGGACCTTCATAGAGGACGTCGCCTCTTTAACCGGGAGGAAATTCCCTTACGTCGCCCTCTTCGTCCCCTTATTAGGGGTTATGGTGTTCTCAGTCATCCCGATCGTCATGATGATCTTAGTCGCCTTCACCAATTTCGGTGGCGAGATCGATGTCCCAACCGATTTGGTCGATTACGTCGGCTTTGACAATTTCGCCACCATCTTCGGGGCGACCAACATCGGTACGACATTTTTCAAGATCTTTGGCTGGAACTTGGCCTGGGCCTTCCTCTCCACCTTCATCAATTACTTCTTAGGTTTAGGTTTGGCGTTGCTATTATCGAAGAAATGCGTCAAGGGCTCGGCCTTCTGGCGGGCCTTCCCGATTTTGGCTTACGCCATCCCCGGCTTCATCACCTTAATCGCCTTCAAATTCATGTTCTCGACCATGGGGCCAATCAACTACTACCTAAGCGACGCCCATATGCATGATGAGAACATCGTCGATTTCCTCGGCCTCGATTCCACTTGGTGGGCCCGCGGGATCGGTCTCTTCGTCAACGCCTGGCTCACCGTCCCCACGACCATGCTGCTCGCCACCGGGATCCTCTCCAACATCCAGAAAGACCTCTATGAGGCAGCCGACATCGACGGGGCGAGCAAACGGAAGCAGTTCTTCGATATCACCTTGCCCTACGTCATCTTCGCCACCACCCCGACCCTCATCTCCCAGTTCATCGGGAACTTCAATAACTTCGGGACCTTCTACTTCCTCCGGGGCGGGATCGTAAGCGAAGGCTATTTCCGCGCCTCCGACACCGATTTGCTCATCAACTGGCTCTACAACCTCTCGATCAGCAACGACTACTACGGCATCGGGGCCGCCATCTCGTTATTGATCTTCATCATTACCTCGGCTATCTCGCTGCTGGTCTACGTTCGCAGCGGATCCTATAAGAAGGAGGACACCTACCGATGAAAGGCAAAACCAAGAAGATCATCGATATCTTGATCACCTATTGCTTATTGATCGTCGTCGCCTTTGTCTTCCTTTTCCCTTGTCTCTGGCTCATTCTGGCGTCCTTCTCCTCCAGCGGGAACCTCTATTCCATCCCCGGCTTCTTCCCCGAATCCTACTCATTCCAATCCTTCATCACCCTCTTCACCGACACGGCGATGTATAACTACCCAAAGTGGTTGCTCAACACTTTGATCATCGCCATTTGCTCTTGCGTTTTCTCCACCATCCTCGTCATCTTGACCGCCTACGTCATCTCCCGTTTCGAATTCAAGGCAAGGCGGCCCTTGATGAAAGGGGCCTTGGTCTTAGGAATGTTCCCTTCCTTCATGTCGATGACCATCATCTACATCCTCATGACCCAGTTTCAGCTGATCAACAACCTCTTCGGCTTAATCGCCATCTACTCTTGCACCGCCCCGATGGGCTACTTAGTGCAGAAAGGGTTCTTCGATACCATCCCGACCTCGATCTATGAGGCGGCCCGGATCGACGGGGCCAATAATGTAAGGGTGTTCCGCACCATCACTTTGCCATTGGCCAAGCCGATGATCGTCTATACCGCCCTCACCAGCTTCACTTGGCCTTGGTCGGATTTCGTCCTCCCGAAGATCCTATTGAAGAACCGGGACAATTGGACGGTCGCGGTCGGCCTCATGAGCTTAGGGGAAACCGAGTTCGCTCGCTTCGCCGCCGGGGCGGTCTTCATCGCCGTCCCCATCGTCGTCCTCTACTTCCTCCTCGTTAAGAATATGGTCTCCGGGCTCACCGCCGGGGCCGTGAAAGGATAGAAAACATGGCTAGAATCAGATTGGAAAACGTTACCAAGGTCTACAAAGGCGGGGTCCGGGCCGTCTCCGACGCCTCCTTAGAGATCCACGACAAAGAATTCATCGTCTTCGTCGGTCCTTCCGGATGTGGAAAATCCACCACCCTAAGGATGATCGCCGGACTGGAGGAAATCACCTCCGGCAACATCTTCATCGGCGATACCTACGTCAACGATTTGGAGCCAAAGGACCGCAATATCGCCATGGTTTTCCAAAATTACGCCCTCTACCCCCATATGAGCGTCTACGAGAACATGGCCTATTCGCTCCGATGCCAAAAGGCTAAGAAAGAGGTCATCGAGGAAAAAGTCCATAAAGCGGCCGCGATCCTAGGCATCGAGAATCTGCTCAAGCGGACACCACGAGAACTAAGCGGTGGCCAGCGGCAAAGGGTCGCCCTCGGAAGGGCCATCGTCCGCGAGCCCTCCGCCTTCCTCTTCGATGAGCCCTTATCCAACCTCGACGCCAAACTCCGGGTCGCGATGCGGGCCGAGATATCGAAACTCCATCAGGACATCCAAACCACGTTCGTCTACGTCACTCACGACCAGACCGAAGCCATGACGATGGGCGACCGGATCGTGGTCATGAAAGATGGATTGATTCAACAAGTCGATACCCCAATGAACCTCTATGACCATCCGGGGAATATCTTCGTCGCCACCTTCTTAGGCAGCCCGCAGATGAACATCTTCGAGGGGACTATCGTCAAGAAAGGCGAGGAAAAACATTTTGTCTCCATCGACGAATCGGTCGACATCGCCATCCCCGAGGTGGAACTGTGCCAGCTTAGCGAGGACGTTTACCCTCTCGAAGCCTACCTTGGCATCCGGCCAAGCGACATCAAGATCGATGAAAGCGGCTTCCCGGTCGAAGTGGAATTGGTCGAACGGCTGGGCGAGCAGACCTTAATCTATTTCCATCTTGGCGGAAGGAAGGAATTCACCATCCTCTCCTTAGTCGAGCCCAATGCCCTGGCCAAAGGGGACAAGATCAAAGTCCGTTTCGATGTCAGCAAACTACATCTATTCGATAAAAAGACCGAACGCAACTTAAGCAACGCCATCCCCCTTATCGAGATGGAACTGGGGAAAGCCAAATTAAGCGAGGAGGAAAAAGCCCAGCTAGATAAACGGTTGATTGGACACTTAACCCCCAAATCCGTCGTCTTCCTCGCCAGTGAGGTCAAAACCGAGGAGATAAAGGGCGGGCACCGTTTCGAGGTCAAGATCGAAGGGGAGAAAGACTATGGGGACAAGAAGACCTATTATGGCCGCGACACCAGCGGGATCATCATCCCCTTCGTCTCGGAGAAAGCCTATCGAAAAGGCCAAAAGGTCGACCTCTTTGTCGATTTGGACAATTTGAACTATGCCGACGAAGAAAAGCAACGGATAACCGACGATGTGGAAGTCGATACCACCGTCTATCCCGCTTCCCTCGATTTCCGGCCCCGCGGCTGCTTCTTAACCGAAGATGAACTCCATAACGACGAGAAGGCCTACAAAACCGTCAAAGCCATCCGCCTCGGGAAAAAGACCCTCCTCCATCTAGAGGGGGCGGAGACCCATCAAAAACTGCTCTATCTTGTCGAGTCAAGCGACCTTATTTACGCCTCCCTCCCCATCTATATGCGGAAGCGGCGCAAAAGCAAATGAATCAATAAACTAAGTTTTCTCTCTGGCAATCGAAAAGATTTCCAGTAGACGGATAAGCCAAGCCATAAGCATCCAGACGGTTATCGTCATAAATAAGGGAATAGCCGTTTACATCTTGGAAAGCAGCCCTGAATTCGGCTTTAGCCAAATAGCCATCCAAGTTGGCGAAGACGTCGACGAAAATCGATGTCGAGGAAAGTTTGCGCCGCTCAATGAAACGTCGAAAGTCTGTCTGAATATACGGGGCGACCTGCTAAGCGTAGGCATCAGGCCGGCCACGATCCCCTTTGTTAGTGATAATCCAGCTGCAACGAAGACCCTTTTGATGCATATCACCGAGAGGCTCGAAGTTACGACAAGATTTCCCTTTCAGCTTCGGCCAAATCATCGGTCTCTTCGGCGCTCCCGAGGCTTCCCGGCTCAGCCGAGGGAGGCCAAAACCTGCGTATGGGATAAAAGCCAATCGTCATCGAAGCTCTAGTCAGGGTGATACCGGCGGAAATAGACCCAATGACCGGTGAAGGCGTTTTGGATATACGGATAGTCCATCTCGGCAATCAACGAATCGAAATAGGACGAATAAAGCTCCTCTCCGCTCGGCGCGCAGCCCCCCCCTAAGCAAAGGAGAACTATGGGGAAAAGCCAAGAGACGGGACTTTATGAAATCCATTCCTTTTATTAGCCGCCATGCCAGAAGAATTTTTGAAAACACTTCTTGGAAGTCGGGAGACAAGATAAACCGATATTTGTTTCATTTCCGAATCGTCCTCACTAATATGTATTCGCCATGAATAGAAAAGCCATATTCCATTTAAGCGAGTCCCCTTACTCCTACCCCACTTCCCAAGAGACCTTCTTCTTCCGTTTACGGATGGCCAAGGAAGACAAAGACCTCAAGGTCACCGTCTATTACGGCAATAAGTTCTTCTTACGGGAAATGAAGCAGCCAGCCCTTATGAAGCCGGCCCGGACCGATGAGGAATTCGTCTATTTCGAAACCGAAGTCAAACTTAACGACAACCGGGTCGGCTATGTCTTCGAGATCGAAGAAGACGGCCATACCTATTACTACACCGAGTCTGGGTTGCTCGATAGCTACGATTACCACGACTGCTATAAGGACTATTTCGAATACTCCTCCGTACATCCCGAAGACATCGGCGACACCCCGGACTGGTGCAAGACCGCGGTTTTCTATCAGATCTTCCCCGACCGCTTCCGGATGGGCAATAAGAACAAGGACAAGTCCTACATCACCATGGGTTGGAATGACAAACCCACTCCCCGCAGCTTCGCCGGCGGCGACCTCCGGGGCATCATCGATTCCTTGGACTACCTGCAAGGCCTTGGGATTAACGCCATATATCTAACTCCGATTTTCAAAGCCGGTTCCAACCATAAGTATGACACCCTCGATTATTTTGAAATTGATCCCCAGTTTGGGACCCTCGATGATTTCAAAGAGCTGGTCCAAAAAGCCCATGAGCATGGCATCCGGATCGTCTTAGACGCCGTCTTCAACCACATGTCCTACTTCGCGCCAGAGTTCCAAGACGTCATCAAGAATGGGAAGAATTCCCGTTATTGGAACTGGTTTTATATCCATGGGGACGAGGTGAACGTCGATAAGCCCAACTATTGGACCTTCTCGATCGGCCGATACATGCCGAAGATCAACGTCACTAATCCCGAGACCGAGGCCTATCTCAATTCCATCGTCTTCCATTATCTGGAATACGGGATCGACGGCTGGCGGTTCGACGTCGGGGATGAGATTTCCCATTCTTTCTGGCGGCAACTCCGAGCCAAAGTCAAAGCGAAATACCCTAACGCCTTGATCCTAGGGGAGCATTGGCATAACGCCCATTCCTTCCTTCGCGGCGATGAATTCGATGGGACGATGAATTACCCCGTCACCTACGCCATCTATGACTATTTGATCTATAAGAAGTTCTCAGCCGAGAAAGAAGCCGATACCTTGAACCGGTTATTCACCAACTACCGAATTCAGGCCACGATGGCTTGCCTTAACCTTCTCGATAGCCATGACACCCACCGGTTCTTTAACCTAGCTAATCAAAATAAGGACATCTTGGAATGCGCCATCGCCCTCCTCTTCTTCGTCCCTGGCATGAGCTGCCTCTATTACGGGACTGAGATCCCGATGGACGGCGCCTTCGACCCCGATTGCCGCCGGGGCTTCCCATATGAGGAGGCGATCAAAGGCGGCCCTCACCAAGACCTAGTCAAAGAGCTGATCAAGATCCGGAAGACGCCGGACCTTAGCTCAACCGATTTCTTATCCTATGAGGAGAACGGGTTGTTAGTCATCAAAAGGGGCGACACCCATCTCTATATGAACGCGACTGATCATGACATCGCCTATCAAGGGGAGCCGATATGCTCCCATAACTATGAAAACGGGGTCATCAAGCCCAACGGCTTCCTTATCGTCAAATAGCCTTCTTTGGACTTAACTCCAACTATATTCAGCCTCTAAAAACGCATTTTCCCTTAAGTTTTGCAGGCTTTTGAATACTTTCATGACCATTAGGACCAAAGGGAATATCTGCCAATTTCTAATCTCAATCGCTTTTTGTTTTCTTTCCTTTCGGGCTTGTTCTAATATGTTGCTGCCATGAATCAATACGCCCTCTTCCATCTAAGCGAATCCCCCTACTCCTATCCTCTTTCCCAGGACACTTTCTTCTTCCGGTTACGGATGGCCAAAGAAGACAAAGACCTTAAGGTCACCGTCTATTACGGCAATAAGTTTTTCCTGCCGAAGATGAAGAAGCCGGCCATAATGAAGCCCGCCCGTTTCGATGAACGGTTCGTCTATTTTGAAGCGACGGTCCCCTTAACCGATAACCGGGTCGGCTATGTCTTCGAGATTGAGGAAAACGGCCATACCTATTACTACACCGAGGCCGGTCTGCTCGATAGTTATGACTATGCCTTATGCGAAGACGATTACTTCGAATACTCCTCCATCCATCCCGAGGATATCGGTGACTCCCCCGAATGGTGCAAGTCGGCGGTCTTCTATCAGATCTTCCCCGAACGATTCCGCCGCGGGAACAAACATAAAGACGAAAGCTACATTACCATGGCTTGGGGCCAAAAGCCCGGCTACAAAGATTTCGCTGGGGGCGACCTCCGGGGGATAATCGATAGTCTAGACTATCTCCAAAACCTCGGGATCAACGCCCTCTATTTGACCCCGATCTTCAAGGCCGGGACCGCCCATAAATACGACACGCTTGATTATTTCGATATCGATCCCCATTTTGGGAATCTCGATGACCTAAAGGAATTAATCGCCAAAGCCCATGAACATGGGATTCGGGTCGTCTTAGACGCCGTCTTTAACCATATGTCGATCCTCGCTCCCCAATTCCAAGACGTCATCAAAAACGGAAAGCAGTCCCCTTATTGGGACTGGTTCTACATCCATGGGGATAAGGTCGATACCGAGAATTGCAACTACTGGACCTTCTCTTTAGCCAAATACATGCCGAAGATCAACGTCACCAACCCGGAAACCGAAGCTTATCTCAATTCCATCGTCTTCCGTTACCTCGATTTAGGGATCGATGGCTGGCGGTTTGATGTCGGGGACGAGATCTCCCATTCCTTCTGGAGACAACTAAGAACCAAAGTCAAAGCCCGTTATCCCGAGGCCTTATTGCTTGGCGAGCATTGGCATAACGCCCATTCCTTCCTTCGGGGCGATGAGTTCGATGGGGTCATGAACTATCCGGTCCTCCACGCCATCCACGAATTCGCTTTGAAGAAAAACTACGATGCCAAAAAAGCCGCGGCCGTCCTCAATCGCCTCTATACGAATTACCGGATCCAGGCGACGATGGCTTGCCTCAACATGGTCGATACCCATGACACCAAGCGGTATTTCAACCAATGTGGCAAGAACCTCGATATCTTGGAGACATCGCTCGCCATCCTCTTCTTCGTCCCCGGCATGAGCTGCCTTTATTACGGGACCGAGATCCCGATGAACCAAGGGGATGATGGGGATCCAAGAATGGGCTTCCCATATGAGCAAGCCCTCAAAGGGAGCCCCCATCAAGACCTATTGAAGGAACTGATTGGAATCCGCAAGACCCCGGACCTATCCTCAACCGACTTCCTTTCCTACGAGGAGAATGGCTTGCTGGTCATCAAACGGGAGAATACCGTTCTATACGTCAACGGGTCTGATCAGCCAATTAAACGTCAAGACAAGCCTATTTGCGACTACAACTACGAAAACGGCTATATCAAACCAAGGGGATTCATCGTCGTCAAAAAGGCTGCATAACCTCAGAAATAACCGATTTTTGCTAATTTTCTCCAATATTGTTTTGGTGATTTTTCTGTTTCTTCCCTAAACTCCGGATAAATTATTCTTGCAATTTCATCGACGGCTAAGAAAATTCTACCGCCGAAAGGAGGCTTTCGAATGAAGTTACACCGAATAGCCTATCTGCTCTTGCCTTTGTTCATGTTGACCGGGTGTCAAAGCGAGACCACCTCTTCCTCCGTTTCCCCGACTCCGCCGCCGCTTGATATCGATTATGACGGACCCAAAGCCCGTATCGACATCTTCCGGAATGAGGGAGACGAAGAAAAGGAATGCTATATCGATCCCCGGAACGTCAAAATCACCCAAACCTACCAATCCCTATCCGGGACCTTGGCCAACAACCAGTCGGTCTGCCCATCCATCGGCGAGGTCAACCTGCTGGTCATCCCCGTCCATTTGCCGGGCGAAACCAATAACACGGCCCAAGTCCGTTCCGACTTAGAGAAAGCCTTTTTCGGCCAAGACGATGACTCCCGGCTCGGCTATCCCTCCCTATCTTCCTTTTATCAAACCTCCTCATTCGGGAAGCTGCGCTTCCAAGGGAAAGTGACCGATTGGTTCGACGTCGCCGCCAATACCCTCATCGAAGACAGCGACCAATTAACCACCGACGGGACCTCTCCCTATTCGGTCCAGACCATCCTTCGGGAGGCGGTCGACTGGGCCATCAAGACCCAAGGGATCGATATCGACGATTACGATGCCAATGACGACGGCTACATAGACGGGGTCTGGCTGGTCTACGACCGGCTCGACACCTATACCGAGAATGCCTTGGCCGGGACAAGCGATTTCAACAACGTCTTCTGGAATATGTCGACCTGCGATTATGACGATTACAAAGACGAGGAAGAGATCGAAAGGCAAAGAGGCTGGGGGCGGGGGACCTCCGCCTTCTCTTGGGCTTCCTTCTCCTCCCTTTATACCCCTTATACCTTCTATACCGGGGATAAGCCGAATCTAGACGACCTATCCTCTATCGCCGTCTCTTCCCATACCTTCATTCACGAAACCGGCCACCTTTTGGGATTAGAGGATTATTACGCCATCGACTCGGCGGCCTATCGCCCGGCCGGCCAATACACGATGATGGACCAAAACGTCGGCGACTTCGATTCCTATTCCAAGTTGGCCTTAGGCTGGGTCACCCCCTATGTTGCCTATGGGCCAGCGGAGATATCGCTTCTCTCCCGTTACCATGACGACAAGCAGGTCATCGTCATCCCCGCCGATTACACCGAGATCAACGCCGAGGTCAAGCGCCAAGCCGACCTCGGGGTCAATAGCGGCGACATCCAGATCGAATGGAGCCCCTTCTCCGAATACCTCCTCATCGATATCTACACCCCCGAATCGCTTGATTACCTCGACATCGGGCGGGTCCCCCACGACCGGACGAAAGGGCCGGAGGAGACCGGGGTAAGGATCTACCATGTCGATTCCCGCCTCTTCCAATTCCGTCTCATGAGCGTCGGCTCCTACACCGACCTCATCTTCGACAAGGACAACTATATTTACGATGGCGGCCCCCTCGCCCCCAACGAATACGTCGCCCTCGCCATCACTAACTCAGTCGGAACCGGCAATATCGACATCGATTCGGCCTTAGGCGAGCAAATCGGGGTCTCCTTCAACGCCTTCGATCAGCTGCGGCTGCTCGCTTCCGATTGCTTCGACGATTATTCCCTCGGCCAGCCGATGACCGGCGACGACCTCTTCAAGGAAGGCGACCGCTTCGACATCGCGACCTTCGGCATGACCTACTTCACCGATTATCGCTTCAACTCGGGAAGCAATATCCCCTTCACGATTGAAGTCGCCGCCCTAACGGAGGGAAAACAATGAAACGCCGTCTCACCCTTTTATCCGGGGTCGCCTTGCTTTTAGCCGGCTGCGATCCCGAAATCACCACCAGTCCCCTGGTCCCCCCTTCGCCTTTGCCTTCAAACTCCGCCAGTATCAGCATCTCCGGACGGGCGGAGGCCAAAACCTACTCCCCCCACGAGGTCAAACTGAAGGATACCCTCCATTCGATTGAGGACGACCTCCATTACAATACCCAAATCCTCCCCAGCGAAGGGAACGTCAATCTCCTCGTCATTCCGGTTTTGATCCCCGGCTACTCCACTTTCAGCTATGCCGGCTTCGACGAAGACATGAGCGATAGCGAACGGCTCGACCAAGTCAAAAACGACCTCGAGTCCGCTTTCTTCGCCGACGAAGAGGAAACCGGTTTCCAATCGGTCAGTTCCTACTATCGGGAAGCCTCTTTAGGGAAACTCAACCTGAATGGGGAAGTCACCGATTGGTTCGACCTCGAGGCTGAGCTTGGCATCACCACCCCTTCGGAAATCACCATCAACGCCACCTACGAAATCGTGGAGGCGGCCGTTCAATGGGCCTTTGGCGAGCAAGGCTATGTCTCCAGCCAATACGATGCCGACGCCGATGGCTTCTACGATGGGATCTGGCTCATCTATTCGGCCGAGGATTACGCCAAAGGCGGTCCGCTGACCGACGATCGGAACTATTGGGCCTACACCAGTTGGGGCAACCAAGACAAAGAAGGCGACCCGAGCCGGCGGCTTTATTATTACAACCTCTTTGGCTGGGCTTCCTATGACTTCATGTATGAAGGGTATGGGAAAGGGAAAATCGACGCCCATACCTATATCCACGAGACCGGGCACTTCCTGGGTTTGAACGATTATTACTCCGAGAGAATGATGTATAACCCCGTCGGCAAAATCGACATGATGGATGGCAACATCGGGGATTTGAACTCCTATTCGAAGCTGCTGCTTGGCTGGGCTAACCCTTACATCGTCTATGGCAATGCCGAGCTGACGATCGGGGACATCGACAATCAATGCGTCATCGTCATGCCCGATGGGGCCGAGGAAACGGAGGAATTTGACCCTTTCTCCGAATACCTCCTCCTCGATCTTTACTCCCCGACGGGGTTCCTCAAGCAGGAAATCAATAACCCCATCCCCGACCGGCCCGCCATCCCCGAAACGACCGGCATCCGGATCTACCACATCGATAACCGGCGGTTCAAAACCCATTATGACGAGGGCATCGGCGATTACGTGACCGTGTCTGACGATGGGACCGCCTTAAAAGACAACGAGCATTACATCCTCCCCATCACCAATTCCATCGGCTTCAACCAATACCAAAGCGCCCTCAACCTCGACCCCTCCGTCTATCCTTATGACGAAATCCGGCTGATCGAGAAAGACAAAGACAACACCTTCTCCTCGGGCGGCTATCAGATCGAATCGACTTATTTCTACGAAGGAGACACCTTCAAAGTCGAGGATTACGCCGATTTCTTCCTCAATGCCCCGTATCTCGATAATGGGGAGAGCATGTCCGCTCTTATCGGCATCACCAACATCGAGGAGGTAGACCAATGAAAAAAGCCCTCTTAGCTTTAAGCCTATTCGGCCTATTGTCTTGCGCAACGCATACTGGCAGCACCAGCAGTTTAGCCCCCGCCCCAAGCGATTCGATCCCCGGAGGCCACGTCGACACCGGCTCCGATTACGAAGAGGCCGGCTTGACGCCGCTGAAGCAATCGATCGAAAAGCTCGCCACGACGCAGAAATACTCCAACGCCATCGAATACCGTTGCCTCGGCATCGAATCCGATGTCGTCGATTATTTCGGGGACCACTATTTCTATGAAGATAATCTGACCGACCCCGAGGCTTCTTTTGGCCTCGCGGAGGAAGCGAATGGCGGGAAGCCCAATGTCTTCCGTTTCTACGTCGAAGAAGATGAATGCGTCCCCTCCTTATACCACTACACCACCCTTTCGGGCGACTTAGCCCCGATGGAAGAGGTATTTGGTCCCTTTGGGGTGGCCGGCCTCCATAATTTCTATCAAGAAGCTTTAGACGAGCTTACTGGCATCGCGGTCGGGGTCAATGAGTTCCTCATCACCTCGTCCTCGACCTATCAGATATTCCAATACATGACCCAGATCGGCTCCGGCATCTCCTCGATCATGACCGCCTGCCGTTACCGGATCATCAACCCTTCCACCAACGAGGTCGAAATCACCATCGAGCTCGGCGACCAGGGGTACATCCGTTCGGAACTGACTCCCTTAACCGAATCGCCATTTGACTATATCGACGAAGGGCTCACCGATGGTTCACTGCAAGGAATCGCCTATCATCCGGAAGTGGTCGAGACCTTCGAAACCGATTTGGCCCAAGACAATTACTCCTTCACCTTTCAAATTGAAGAGGAAGGAACAATCTATCCCGGCACCTTCGAAGGGAAGCTCTGCCAAAACTACTTCCTCATCGATTATTCCAACCAATACAACGATGAGGGCTATGCCGACTTCGGCTTCGCCTATTTCCCCTCCAACGTCACCATACCTTTGGAGAGCCAATCCAACGGGGTTTATGCCGAACTCTCAAGCAGCAACTTGGACTATTCGGCCTGCTATGAATTCGATTTGGGTAGAGAAGGGAACGTCCATTTCCTCTCGCTCATCGGGCCAAAGGAAACCGATGAGCTCAAGTTCGTCCAGGTCGCGACCAAAGACGATCTCGATAACCTAACCGCGGATCAATTAAACGAAGGCTACCTTTATATAGTGGAAGACGATAACTACGCCTACCAATACCAAATCGTCAATGCCGCGACGGGCGAATATGGCTTCACCCCTTATAGCGAATGGTACGATACCGTCGGCGACTTCTACATCGACAACGCCAGCGCCACCTTCTATTGCTCCTCGGCCATGCTTTGCGATTTATCCCGTTATTATCTGGAAAAGCAATCCGATGGCGTCTATTTCACCACCGACTCATCCTTCGTCTCCTTGCTCGCCTCCTCCTTATTCGGCTGGGGCTATATCGCCGGGACCTCATGGCAAAGCTATGCCGATAAGGCCGTGGTCGAGATAAAGGAAGACGGGGTAGACATCAGTTTGGAAGTTCCGCGTCCAAACGGGGCCGGGACCACGGTTTTGACGATGATGATAAAAGACATCGGGACCACCACCATCCCCGAGGTTGAAAACGCCTATAACCAATTGTTGGAGGTCGAAGCATGAAACGCATCCCGATCCTGCTATTTTCCCTTCTCCTATTAATCGGCTGCCAGGAAAACCATACCCGTCCGGAGTCATCCTCGTCGCCTGCTTCGACGGAAAAGAGCGAATATTCCAGCGAGCAATCCTATGTCCCGGTCGGGACGCTGCAACAAGTCTTTGCTAACCTCCAAAAAGGCAATTTCACCGTTGAGTACTCGATGGATTACGCCTCCGCCTCCGCCCCCTCCACCCAAAGCGCCAAATACACCGAATACGCCATTGAGACCGACGGGCGATACGGCTTCAACTCGGTGGCCCAAGGGGACCATCTGATCTTCCCATATCGCCGGGAAAACGGCCAAGTGGTCTCTTTGGCCCCGGTCATCGATTCCTACACCGGCCTCCGTTATGAAACGATAGCCGATTATCGGACCACTTTCCGCGACCTCGATCTGTCCGCTTTGCCGACCGAAGCCAATGAGGAAGGCTATTACGAATACACCTTTGGGGTGAACGAAGGGAATGACACCATCATCAATTCGCTGTGCATGCTCTATTCGGGCGGCTCCCTCAATCCGACCTCGATCCGCTTTAAGGTGATCGGCAACTCCTTGATCTCCGAAGGGGTCGGGCTGGTCTATGGCGAAGGGGTGCAGGACACCGTGAACGCCAACTTCATGCAGATCGGGACCACCGAGATCGTCGACGTCAAAGCCTTTTTGGATAATGGCGGGCAGGCGAAGGATTATGTTTCGGATCGATTCGTCGCTTTCCTTCTACCCTATTTCCTCTCCCAACGTTTCGCCATCGACGTCGATTTAAATCGGGTCAGCGCCGCCTCGATTTTGACTAAGGAATATCACAAGGTCTTCACCCCGGAATCGGAATACTCCTACGCCGATGATTTCGATTTAGGATCGGGCTACCTGGAGTATATGGGCGTCGTCAGCGGCTTCTCCGTCGACGAGAATGGGCAAGTCGAATTCACTAACCTCGCCCAAGCCGATACCTCCGGCACCCCGATGACCGACCTGTGGAATGAGGAGATCGGCCAAAGTTTCCTAACCTTGAACCCGGCGAATCTAATCGGCTATGAATCGATGGAGAATGGCGACACCTCTTACCATCTCGAAGACACCCAACTAATAAGCGCCATCGCCAACCTCGCCAATGTCGGCTATTCCGATTCCTTCTATGTCGATGAGATCATCCTGACCGTCGATGATTGGGAAAAGGGCGAATTCACCGCCGAATTCCCTTATTACAACCTCTCAACCCATCAAGACCTCGGCTCGGCCTACCTCCATTTCCATTCGTTGGATACCGCCATCAACCAGCCGGTCGCCGATTTATTGCTCGAAAGCGATGATCCTTCGACCCAAACCAAAGAGCAGCTGCAGAAGGCCCTCGACCTATTCGGAACGGACAAATACCGGCAATACGCGGTCGGGGATTATTCCTTCGTCGAATACGCTTACCAACCCGACTATACCTTCTACCGTTTCGCCACCAGCTCCGAAACGACCGGGGAAGGATATCTAAACGACCGCGACGGCCTTTTGAAAAGCTTCACCCTGAGTGAAGGGAAAATCGCCATAGCCAATCAAGTCGGGGGAACCCTGCCGGGGACGGGACCGACTTACGGATCGGATACCGACATGGCGTATTTCTCTCGCCCCACCATCTACGTCAACGGACAGATCGATGCAGCCCAATCGGCGGCGGCCCGTTCCGCTTTGCTGAACGCCGACAATTACGCCCTCTACCGCCAATACGGGAGCACCACCTGGTCGATTGAGGAAGATAAGGTCTTAGAATGGGCCAACGCCTATTTCAGCCCCATAATCTCGGCCTATGGTTTCCGCGGGATCAACCGGCTCGGCTTCACCTTCCATCTAGCAGAGGAAAACGAGCCTTCCGACCTCAACAAAATCACTTTCTACCTCTATACCTACGACACCGCCGGCAATATATATTTCTCCACTTTCCCCTATTTCGACTTGGGCGGCGAAGGCATCAAGCCAATAGACGAGTATCTAACGACCCCATCGACGACTAATCAAAAACTATAGTTCAGTCAAAAACCAGTTAATTAATATTGATTTTTGGCTATTCCGACAAATTTGCGCCATTTTTGCGCGGAAAATCACTATGTAAAATAATGGTAAATAAAAATCGTTGACATTTTCCCAACGGCCTTTTGAATTTTTCTCGGTAAGAAGAAACGAAAGGAGCGAAAGCGATGAAAAACAAGAAAATCCTTCTACTTGCCTTCCTCGCCCCGTTGGCTATGTTTGGCTGCCACCCGGCGGGGACCACCTCCAGCAGCCAAACCGATCCTGAACCGGGCAGCAGTACTCCTACGCAGACTGAAACCCCTTCGGAATCGCCAAGCGTGACCGACACCACGCCCGTCATCACCGCCGTCGCCATCAACGGTCCGACCGAAGTCGACGTCGGAGCCAGTATCACCTTGACCGCCGGCGTAACCGGCGACGAGGAAAACGAGGTCACCTGGACCAGTGGCGATACTAGTATCGCGACTGTCGACCAAACCGGAAAAGTAACCGGGATTGCCCCCGGCAGCGTCAAGATCAAGGCCACCTCGGTCAAAGACCCAACCAAATCCGCTGAATGGACGGTCACGGTCAAGATCAAGCTCAACACCCCGACCGCCATCACCTTAACCGTCACCGGCGACCAAGTCACCCACGACGAGGAAAACGATGTCTACGTCATCGAGGTCTATTCGGAATTCGACCTCCATTACGCCCTCAACGTCGAAAACCCAGTAGAGCCAACGGGCGAGGTCACCTACCGCCTGTTGCCGGATGAGAACCAACTCTCCTACGAAGCCTACGTCGATATCGATGCCGCCACCGGCCATGGCACCGTCTTGATGCCATTAGAGGACACCGTCCTCTCGGTCCAAGTCGCTTATCCCTTATCGACCGAAAACGTCCTCTATGGGGAAGCCAAGATCCGCATCAAAGACAGCAACCAGGAGATGATCGAGGCTTTGCTCCCGACGCTTGAAGCGGCCGCCACCAAAGAGAAAACCGAAGCCGCCTCGGCGGAGATCAAACGGTATCGCCGAGCCACCAACACCGACTATGTCGATGGGGTCGCCCAGGAAACGGTTTCGACCACAGACAAAACCATCGATTATACCTATTACACCGATGCGGTCTATGCGACGGTGACGGCTCCCTATTCCAACCAAAGCGGCTACGGTTTGAATACCGCCAAAGGCTACGCCGGCATCCAAGGGGAAAAATTCTATAACTTCGAATATACCTCCTCCTATGGTTACACCACCGTCGGAGACGTCTACGCCAAAGGGGCGAAAGCCGATTACGAAGACATGGCCGGCTTGCCTTATGACGCGGATACCAACCGATATGGCGTCATCAATAACGTCATCACGATGCTAAACGGCGACGATTACCTCGGCCTCCCGACCTTCGGGGACGATGAGGCGCGGCGTTATGCGGTCATCCGGGAAGTCGGGGACACCCTCACCATATCCTCGACCTATGATGCGGCCGGCATCGGCGGAACCACCACCAACGCCATTAATTTGACCTTAGCCTACGATGACGCCGATCGGCTTAGCTATTACCGCTTCGCCTCGGCCATCATCGAGGAAGGGGTCGCCAAAGACAGCATCACCGAAGAAGGGAACTTGGCATATGGAACCAAGAATACCGGCACCGGGGAAATCAACGTCTCTTCCTTGCTCGTGGCTTACTTGTCGGCGAACAACATGCAAGGCCAAAAGGGAGCAAACGGCGAATACGATTTCACCGACGCCACCCGTTATTACCCCGTCTCGAGTTACCCGACCCAAGAGGAATATAACGGCACCAATTACAATGCCATCAGCATGGATCCGACCATGACCTATGCCTTCAAGTTGAACGGTTCCCCTTCTCCCGCTTCCGTCCTTCTTGACGACATCACCGTCACCGTCACCCCGATCGAATATACCGTCTTGGGGAGCGAGGAAGACGGGGAAGAAGACGTGACCCCGGAGGTTCCATTACCGGTCTGCACCGTCTCAACCCTCGGCGATGGCATCTACACCGCCTCGAACGCCTTCACCACCGCCGGCAACGCGGTCAAAGGCAAATCGCTCGTGACCTTCACCACCAGCAATAACGTCACCTATTCCTTCATCATCAATTACACCGACTTCGGGGTCCCGACCTCGATCCGGGTCGACCTCGCCACCTACCCGGCTCTTTCGATCAGGGTCGGCCAAACCACCGATCGGTTCTTCATCAACGCCACCCCCGACACCACCGAATACGAATTCGAGTTGGAGGTGAAAGACGCTTCGACCCAGCAACCGGTCGAAGACGCCCTCCTCCTCCGCCGGCCAGGGGATGAGATCTATGGCAACACCGGCTACGTCATCGAAGGGCTTAAGGAAGGAACCTACCAATTCCGGATTGGTTTCGCCGATTACCCGGATGAGGAGACCCTCAAATCCAGCTGGTACACCATCACCGTCGAGGCCCCCTTAACCAACGAGGACATCGAAACCAACATCTTGGCCCACCGGTTCGACTACGAATACGCCAGCTCGAACATGGGGGTCAGCCTCAGCTTCGACACCGCCGCCAAAACAGTGACCATCACCCAGACCAACTACGGGGTCGTCTTCGTCGACACCACCGGCTATACCTTGGTCGATGGGGTCTTGACCTTAACGGGTGGGGCCGCGATCGATGGCTTGGACGGCACTTACCTCAAGCTCGGCGACACCGTTACCGAGGGCGATAACTCTGCGGGCCGGAACAACCCGACCTTCGGCTATATCCAAACCGGGGTCGCGATCGACGTCGCCTCCGATCTGAAGTCGTTCACCTTGAAAGCCGCCACTTATGGCTATACCTACTTCAACTCGGTGAACTTCAAGGTCTATCAGGATCCCTGGGACAAGTTCGAATGGAACGATGCCTATTACCAATATCAAGACAGCACCGGTACCTATCAATACGTCTACGTCAGCCTAGCCATCGATGATGACCGGGCCGGCGGGACCTTCACCTTCAAAGATTATTCGACGAGGGAAGTGATCGGGACTGCGACCTTCGACTGTGTGATCAACGGGACCGCCATCACCATCACCAACGTGACCGAGAACGGCACCGCCATCACCGCCGATTGGGATGCGACCTTGACCGGGGTCCTCTCGGATTACGGCACCTCGGGTTACCTCTCCATCACCGTCAAAACCAGCAGCTACCAAACCATCAGCTTCAACGATTACGGTTATTGATAATAATTAGGCAATCGTAAGAAACATACGCAAAACCGGCGCCAAACGACGCCGGTTTTCTTGTTTTCTCGCAAATCCCTCTTTAATCATCGAGGGCCATCAGGAAACGGAAACTAAGCGGTTTCCCGGCATCTAATTCGTATTGGGGTGGACCGGGGCGCCCCAGGAATCATCGCCCCCGACGCCGCGCTGAAAGCCAATGATCTCGAGCTCGCTTTCGGGGTAAGCCGGCAATTCATCATAATGCCAGGCCTCTTGAAGTTCCAAAAAAGGGGCTACCACCCTTAAATGATTAATAATCAGAACCCAGTGAAGGTGATGAACCCATACACCCCGAGCAAGGTAAAGAGGGTAACCTGAATGACTAAGGCCAATAATGTCAGCCAAAGGAAACGATAACTATGGAACTTATCCTCGGTCCGGAGCTCCTTGAAGCTTAGATAGGATAACACCAAGCCAATCGAGCCCCCGACGAAGCCGATGACTAGGACCATCGCCTCGTTGATGACGAACTTCGGTTTGTAGTCGTCATCGAACTGATGTTTCAACTGGACCACGTAACGGGCGCAGAAGGCGATGCAGGAGAAGCTCGCCAAGACGACGAGGATCAATAACCAGTAGAAAGACATAAATCAATGCCGGTAATAGTTTGCCACCACCAAGGCGAGGATGGCAATGACGGCCAGGACGCCGATGATAAAGAGAATGGTCGAGCCTTTAGGACTGAATTTGGAGAAGATCCGCTTATTAAGCGAAAACCACCCGTTTTTGGGGGTGGGTTCGCTTTGGAAAGAAGACTCGGGATCTTTTTCTTTTTCTTTCATGTTACTTCTTGACGATGTACTTCTTCATGTCAAGGGAGACGGCGATGAGGATGATCGCGCCTTTGACTAAGGAAGTATAGGCCGGCGGGGCCTGGAGGGCGACCAAGCAGTTGGAGATGATCTGTAATAAGAATGAGCCGAAGACGACGCCGGAGACCTTACCAATACCACCGGTGAAGGAGACGCCGCCGATGACGGCTGCGGTGATCGGGTCAAGTTCGCCGCCTTGCCCAGTCCCGGTATAAGCCCCACCGTAGATCGGGTTGTATTCAAACCCAGCGAAGCCATAGAGGATACCGGCTAAGACGAAGGTCAAGATGATGGTCTTCATGGCCGAGATGCCGGAGACGTTGGCGGCCTCCGGGTTGCAGCCGACGGCGAACATGCTCTTGCCGAACTTGGTCTTGTTCCAGATGAACCAGACGACGGCGACGATGATGATGGCATAGAAGACGTAATAGGGAATCCGGGTGCCGCCGACTTGGAAGCCGCCGTTAACGAAGTTGTAGTAATGCTCGAAGATCGGGGTTCCGAAGGAAGCGGAGAGGTTGTTGCCGAAGATGCCTTCAGAGACGAAGAGGGTGACCAAGCCATAGACGATGAGCTGGGTGCCCAAGGTGACGATGAAGGGGTGGATTGAGAATTTAGCGGTGAAGAAGCCGTTGAGGAAGCCGAAGATGCCGCCGATGCCGGAGACGATCAACATGACCGCGATGACCCAGATCCAGGGCATGCTGGTGACCCAGGGATAGACGAACTCACCGGATGAGGTATAGGCCAATAACGAACCAGCCATAACCGCGGTGAAGCCGTAGATACGACCAAGTGACAAGTCGGTGCCGGCTAGAACGATCGGCCCGGCGACGCCCAGCGACATCGGGAGGATGGCGGCGGTCGCGATGACGATTGAGACAACGGTGCTGAAGTTGACCCAGTTCGGCCGGATGCAGGCGGTGACGACGATCATCAACAAGACGATGAGGTAGATGGCGTTATGGACCAGCCAATCCTTGAAGGCGTCCCAGTTGGTGAAGGCTTTCTTTTGCCGTTCGGCGAACCCGATGCCCCAGTTCCGCCAGAACAAGCCGAACTTGTAAGCCGGATTAGCGACCGCCCCGTAATTCTGTCGGAGCGCATCCGCCTTTTGCCGCAGCGGGCTCAGTTCCTTCCGCCCCTCTTCCTTCTTTTCCTTGATGACGGTGGCTAAGTGTTTCTCGACGAGGTCGAGCTCATTTTTATACTGTGCCAAGGTCTCTTTATGGGTTTTGGTTAAATCCTCAATCGCGTGCCGCTTCTCAAGAGCTTCAAGGTCGGCCGCGCCCGAGACCCGGTAGATCTCGGATTTTAGTTCATCGAGTTTGGTCGCTTTCTCGGCCCGCTTCATCGGGGTCTTCTTGACCCGTTTGTATTCGGCCCAAAGTTCTTTGGTTTGAACCGAGGAGGTTTCCTTTATCTTGGCCAAGTCGGCTTTTAGAGCCGTGAGCTTCTCAGCATAGGCGGCGTCCTCGAGTTGCTTCTTTTGGTTATAGTCGGCGTTGGCTTTGCTTACTTCCTCCGGGGAGGCAACGTAAGTATTGTTCGCCTTGATCTCCTCAATCGCCTTCTTCAGATCGGCTTTCTTGGCCTTGATCTGATTGTTGATCTCGATGAGATCCAGGCGGACTTTCTCGACATTTTCCTTGTACGCCCTCGCTTTCTGCTCGTGCTCGTCGAGGATCGCTTGTTTGGCCGAGGCGAAGTCGGCTTCGCTTAATCCATCGAACTGCAGGTCATAGATCTTGCCCTTGCACTCGCGCTTGTCGTTTTTTAAGTCCGATAACTGCCGGGTAAGAGTTAGTTCCTCTTCCGGAGTGACCTGTTCTTCTTTGATCACCGCTTCCATGTGGTGCAATCCTCCTTATTACATGTATTTGAGCGAGAGGCTCATTAGTTTCTCTTGGGTCGCTTCCTCGCGATTGACGACGCCGGCGAACCGATGTCCGCTCATGACGCCGATCCGATCGCAAATGCCGAGCAATTCCGGCATTTCCGAGGAGCACATGATGATGGTCTTGCCTTGGTTGGCCATATCGATGATGAGTTGGTAGATTTCGTATTTGGCCCCGACGTCGATGCCGCGGGTCGGCTCGTCGAGGAGCAAGACCTCGGGTTTAGTCAGCATCCAGCGGCCAAGAATGACCTTCTGCTGGTTGCCACCTGATAACGACCGTATCTTCGTCTTCTGCGACGGGGTCTTGACGTGCATCGAGTCGATGACCCAGTTGGTGTCATGGACCATGGCGGTGTCATCAAGCCCGAGCAGCCCTTTGTAGTTATCCAAGCTGGCGATGGTGGCGTTTTCCTTGATGTCCATCGAGCCGAAGATGCCGGTGATTCGCCGTTCCTCGGTAAGGAGGGCAAAGCCGTTCTTAATGGCTTTCATCGAATTGTCGTTATGCATCAAGATGCCATCGAGGAAGACATGGCCATCGGCTTTGGTTCGGACCCCGAAGATGGTCTCGAGCAGTTCCGAGCGGCCCGAACCGACTAAGCCAGCCAGGCCGAATATCTCCCCTTTCCGAACCGAGAAGGAGACGTCATGGATGGCGTTGTTCCCGTATTTGGAAGTCAGATGCTTAATTTCGAGGCTCACTTCCCCCGGTTTATTGGTTTTCGGTGGGAAGCGATTGGTCAAGGCCCGTCCGACCATCTTGGTGATGATGGCGTCCATCGTTAGGTCGCTGGCCTTATCGGTCGAGACCCATTTGCCATCCCGCATGATGGTGACTTCATCGGAAATCCTTAAGATTTCATCCATCTTGTGCGAGATATAGATGATCCCGCAGCCCTTGGCCTTCAAGCCGTTGATGATCTTGAATAGCCGTTCGATTTCCTCGTCCGATAACGAGGAGGTCGGTTCGTCAAAGACGACGATCTTGGCGTTATAGGAGACCGCTTTGGCGATCTCGATCATCTGCCGGTCAGCGACCGAGAGGGTCGAGATGATCTGCTTCGGGTCGATGTAATCGATGCCGAGCGACCGGAAGACGTTGATGGTATCGGCATACATCTTGCTCGAATCAATGGCAAAACCGCCGATCATCGGATAACGGCCGAGCCAAAGGTTATCCATGACCGACATCTTCATCGCCTGGTTGAGCTCTTGCTGAACCATCGCGATCCCATCTTCAAGAGCTTCTTTGGTCGAATGGTAGGTGACCGAGCGGCCATTGAAGATAACATCGCCGGAATCCCGGTTATAGAGGCCGAAGAGGCATTTCATCAAGGTCGATTTGCCCGCCCCGTTCTCCCCCATCAGCGAGTGGACCGAGCCCGGCCGGACCTTGAGGTGGGCGTGGTCGAGCGCTTTGACGCCAGGGAAAGACTTGCAGATATCAATCATCTGCAAGAGATATTCGTTTTCAGTCTTCGTTTCCTTTTCGCTCATGTTATCACTCCCAGTAAGACGGGAGGGGGCTAGGTCCCCCTCCCATCGTTTTATCAACCGACTCTAAGTAGCCGATTTATTTCGAATCCGCGGTGTAGGCACCGTAGGGGATACGAATCTTGTGGACGGTGTCGGAATCCCAAGCATAGCCAGTCAGGCCATCGAGGTAATCCTTGTCGGCGAGTTTGTTCCGGGCCATAACCGAGAGGACCCGGGCCATTTCCTCACCATCCTGCTGGACGGTGCCATACATCTGCTTGGCATCGATGGCGTTCTTGCCCGCATCGACGGCGTCGACGCCGACGACGAGGACTTCTTGGTTGCCATTCGGCTGGTTGAGGTTATTGGCGACAAGCGATTGGATCGCGCCGACGGCCATCATGTCGTTATTGGCAATGACGCATTCGATGTTAGCGGCACCCTGCGACCCGATGAGGTTGTCCATCGCGGTCTTGGCTTTGGCCTGATCCCAGTCGCAGTCGGTGTCGGCCCCAAGCTGAACCATAACGTTGGTCGAGATGCCGAGGTATTCTTTCATCAAACGGTTGGCCTCATCGACCGAGTATTTGGTCCGGCCATCGGCTTCAGCGTTGCCGACCGGGCCCCGGAGCATGACGTAGTTGATCTTGCCATCGCCATTCCGGTCGAACTGCGGGTTGACCTTCTTAGTCCCGTTGTCATCGTATTGCAGCGCTTCGGCGATGATCTTGCCCTGCATATAGCCGGCTTCATCCGGATCGGTGCCGACAAAGGCGGCATCCGGGTAATTGGTCGAGGTGACGGCGGCATCGGTGACCTCACGGT
Source organism: uncultured bacterium (assembly GCA_949297805.1). Classification (GTDB taxonomy): domain Bacteria; phylum Bacillota_I; class Bacilli_A; order RFN20; family CAG-826; genus Alloenteromonas. The sequence goes on along the minus strand of CASFTG010000003.1, from coordinate 94,879 downwards.
TGAAGAAGACGACCGGGATGTTGGCTTCTTTGGCTTGACGGGAGATGGTCTCGCCTTGCCCTTCCTGGTTGACGGCGTTGACGAGGAGGATGCCCGAATCCTTGGCCGAGATGGCGTTGGTGATCTGGGTGGTCTGGGTATCGGCTTTGTTTTCGCCGTTGAACGAGGCGAATTCGACCTCGTTGGTATTGAAGTCAGCCTCTAAGGCGGCCCGGACGGTGCTGATGTAGGCATCGTCGTATTGATACCAGAAGATCGAGACTTTGCTGGCCGAGGAACCGCAGCTGACGGCGGCGATGGCGGCGAGGGCGAGGGTCGGAATTAATTTCTTTTTCATGTTTCCTCCTAATTCCTGTTAGTTGGCCATCGCGTTACGCGTATGGCTGTATTCCCATTTTCCTTGTAAGCGCTTTCAATGCGAATGGGGAAATCTCTACAAAATTAGGAAAAATCTCTACTTGTTAACAAAAAGTGCGATGAAATCAAAACTATTTCAAATCAGCCATAACGATATCGCCAGCAGAGTAGTAATAATTGTCTTGGACGATGGTTCGCTCGTCTTCCTTCGGAAGCGGCCCGTCTTTGACGAGGTAAGCGACCAATTCGGCGACGATATCCGATTGCCTCACGGCATCGTTAATGACCGTCCCGAGCATCGCCCCCGAACTGACCGCCGCGATCCCTTCCTTAGTCCCATCGACCCCGACGATCGGGAAGTCGGCGGGTTGATGTTCGTCACAATAATCAATAAGCCCTAAAGCCATGTCGTCGTTATTGGCAAACAGCAGCTCTATCTCATCTAAGGGCATATCAGCCGCCACTTCTTTTGCCTTATCTCTTTCCCAATCGGCGTAATCAGAGGAGATGACCTCGATGGTATAGCCATAGTCCTTCATCCCCTGCAAACAGGCTGAGGACCGTTCCTCGGCGTCTTGATGGGATTTTTCGCCTTTGAGCAGCCCCACTTGAATAATGCCGTCCCCGTTTTTGTCAAATCTTGAGCCGACGAAACCCCCGTTGGCCTGGAAATAGGCATCAGCGATTTCCGCTTGCTTGCTTCCTTCATAGGTCGGATAGGAGCCAACGTAATAGCAATGATGCTTGACCCAAGTGCCGAATTCCCCACCGGAACGGGGATCGAGGTCATTGTCGAGCGGCCGTCGGTTAAGGAAGATGCAAGGGGTCAGTTCTTCATAAGCCTTCTCGATGATGGCCGAGGCGCTTAATCGGTCGACCAGGTTAATCAACAAAAGATCCGCACCCGAAGCCATTTCATTCAAAATATCGGAGTTTTGCTGGTTTTGGTCGCGGTTGGCGTAATGAAACGAAAGCGAGTAATCCCGCAGATCATCGGCCAATTCATCAAATAAAGACAAAATGAAAGTATCATCCTCGGCATAGGCGAAAAGGGAAAGCGAAGGGGTGGCGGGCGAACAACCGCATAACCCCAATAAAGTGAAGGCAGAGAAAAGATAATTCCTAATCCGCTTCATCGTTAACCCTCGCTTTCTCCCGCGGGATCTTGATCGTGATCTTCGTCCCAACCTCGACCTCCGATTCGATCTCGATGTCGGCCTGCTCGCCATAATAGACCCGGAGGCGGTCATAGACGTTCTTGACCCCGACCCCTTTGTATTCATGGCTGACCTTCAATCGCGATTGCAGTTCTGCCACCTTGCTTTCCTTCATCCCATAGCCATCGTCTTGGACTAAGAGATAGAGAAAATCCGCATCGAAGCTGACCACGATCCGAATATGGGTCGGCTCGCCCTCCTTCTGCCCATGGACGAGGGAATTCTCAATCAAAGGCTGCAAGATGAGCTTTACCACGTAATAGCCTTCGATCGGTTCAATAGGCAAGACGAACTCAAAATCCATCGCCTCCCCGTACCGCATCTTTTGAATAAGCAAGTAATTCCGGGCATGGGCCAACTCATCGGTTAAAGGGATGATATTATGGCCTCTGGAGATCGAAAGACGGAAGAAGCGCGATAAGGCGACGATCATTTTCTGAGCCTGCTCCCCTTTCCCGGCGTCAATAAGCGCGATGATCGAGTCGAGGGTGTTGTAAAGGAAATGGGGGTTGATTTGATTCTGCAAGGCCCGGAGCTCGCTTTTGCGCTGCTCCTCTTTTTCCTTTAAGACCGCTTCCGAAAGGGCCTTGATTCGATTCATCATCGTATCGAAGGAATCATAGAGGTCCTCAATCTCCTGGCTACCGCCGCTAAGCTTATCAAGGCTAGTTTGGTAATCTAACGAGGCCACCCGGCTCATCTCCCTTTGGAGCAATCGCAAGGGGTTGGCGATTTTCCCGGCCACGAAGATCATGACCACGACGAATAAGGCGATGGCCCCGAAGGCAGCTAAACATATAACCAGAATAAAACTATTGACCGCCTGATAAATGGCATCGGCATTGGTGAAGATGGCGACCCGCCAGCCGGTATTGGCGATGGTCATGGCATAAAGATAATAACGATGGCCCTCGAGCTTGACCTGATTGATGCCGATGACCAATTGTTGGGTCAAACCCAGCGCCTCTTCATTAGGCCCGGTGTGGGAGGAATAGATCAGATCATAGTCGGAGTCATAAATAAGAAACCGTCCCCCTTCCCCTAAATCGACCGGGGAAATGCTTTCGACGATCGCGCCGAAGTCGAAGTCGATCTTCAATATCGCCTCATTCGCCGGATCGATGTCATTGGCCAAGTAACGGGAAAGTGTATAGGAATAACGGATATCGGAAGAGGAAGGACGGGAATTGAAGACATTGATGTAACGGTTCTCTTGGGCCTCGACGTACCAATCCTCGCTTTGGAAGCCGACCTCATAATAGGATTGGCTGTCTTTGGCTAAAGGATAGCCATCGGAACTCCGATATAAGGAAATGGAGAGGATCTCGGAATTCAAAGCCCGGATGATATCGAAGAAAGAGGGGATCGAGGACTGGATCTGCTCAGCGTTTAAGGAAGAATAGTTGCCCAATATCAAATCCGATACCTCGATGGCGGAGGAAAAATAAGTCTCGTAATTGGTCAAGACCTGGTCGGAGGTGGCGGCCACCTGGCGGTAGTTCTCGTCAGCGATCTTCTTAGAATAGACCGAGGTGGTGGCGACCACGGTCAAAGCGACCAACCCGGCGAAGATGAGCGAGGGCCAAATGGTCAAAGTGAATTTAAGCTGATGGCGCTTGCTCATTTTTCCTATATTCCAAAGGCGAGACCCCGACGATCTTCTTAAAGCAATGGGAGAAATAATAGGGATCGTCGTAGCCTAATTGCTCGGCTAAATCGGCCAAAGACAAGGAACTGGTCAACAAAAGCCGCTTGGCCTCCTCCATCCGCAGGCTCGACAAAGCCTTGGTGAAGGAAGTGTCATGCCGCTTGAGGATGGCCGAGACATAGGAAAGGCTGTAGCCTAGGTCATCGGCCAGCCGGGATAAGGTCAAGTCGTTTTCCCGGAAGTGGGCCCTTAGATAACCCATCACCGAGTCGAAGGCGGCGTCGACTCCGCCCTTGCGGCGTTCGCCATTGATATCGATGACCCGATCGATGACTTTGCCCAATAATTCAGCGGTCTGCTCAACCCCACGGGAGGAATAAAGCTTGGTCGCCAGTTCGATATGGGTCATGAAATCGGCGTAGAACCGGTCGATGGCGACACAGGCTTTCAAGATGGCGTCGAGCAGATTATTGATGATGAGGAAATAGGAATCGCGGAAAGAAGGGCTCGCGATATTGGTCACCACTTTCTTGACCTTCTCCAAGGCCCCCTCCTTCTTGCCATAGAGGATGAGGGAGGTCAGTTCCCGATACTCGTTCTCGTCGACCTTGCCGACCGAGGAAGGGGATTTCTGAAGGTCATCATAGAATAAGGCCACCGCCGAGCCGACGACCGTCCGATACTCGAGGGCGTACTTCGAATGGCGATACAGTTTGCGATAGGAGAACCCTTCGACAAAGGATCCGTAATCGGAGATGCCGGAGGATAAGGAAAAGCCGGCCGATTTCTTGAATCGGGCTAAGATCCGTTCAACCCGTTTGGCCAAATCCTCCTTCTCGTATCCTTCGTCGAAGAGGATCAGGACGATAGCAGAGGGAGGGGTGAAATATGAGAAGTGCCGCAAGCCGGAAAGCTCGTCTTCGATTAAAGGGGGCAAATCGGTTTCCAGCGATTCCCCTTCGGCGGCGGTGATCTCGACTTCATCCTTGTCAGGGGAGAAGGAGACGACCACCACCCCATCGCCATGGAGGTCGATGCCTTCTTCCGAAAGCTTCTCCCTGAATTGGGGGGTCGCGGCCTTGAAGGTCAAAAGTCGTTCGAGGTCGGCTTCCCGCTCCCTTTTTCGGCTGGCTTCTTTGTCGACTTCATTATTGGCTAGCCGGAAGTAGTTATCGAGTTGGGCCACCGCCTTATCGAGGCAGGCATTGAACTCCTCGGGATCGATCGGTTTAGAGATATAGCCCAAAGTCCCAAGCTCGATGGCTTTCCGGGCATAGTCGAAGGAATCAAAACCGGAGATGATCATCGAGCGGACGGCCGGCAGTTCCTCCTTGGCCCGTTCGATCAATTCCAGCCCCGAGACGAAAGGCATCTTGACGTCGGTAATTATGAGGTCGGGTTCCAAGGGGACCCCATACATCAAAGCATCATACCCATTTTCATAGGAGCCAAGAAGATGGAAATCGGTCCGCTTGGACAGCAAAGCCACGATCCGTTCCCGAATGCTTTTCTCATCGTCGACCACGATCACGCTGTACATATATAAAAGAATAGAAGCGGGGAAGAAAAATCACAAGGCAGGAAGCAATTGCGACGGGCAAAACGCGCGTAACGAAACAACGCCTTCAAGCCAATCGGCGCTTAGCGCCAAATAACTATCGATAAAACAATAAATTGACGAAATATAACTTAGAAGCAAGGAGAAAATATCTTAGAAATATATTAGGAATTAAGTTAATTTTTAATTGATTAAACCTTATATATTTAGTTGCGAAAAGTTGAAGATATTGATTTAAATATTCATTTTTATATAAAAGACTTTTTCAGTTTATTGATGATCCTAACTAATTGATTCGAAAATTGTGCAATTGTGGTTGAACGACAGAATCATCGAATAAGCGGCAATGAACTCCGCTTAAATCTAAATCGGCATCGCCTCATCGAGAAAGGATGCGAAATCCTTGACCCAGCCTTCGACTAGCGAATTGACCCCACGGCCAAGACCATGATCATCGAAATCCCCGTAAAAGAACTTCTTTTTGATCGATTTTTCCTTCAATGCCAGTTCCAAACCATGGGAATGCATGCTGGACACGCAGCCATCGTAAAGACCACACCAGCAATAAGTCGGGGGGTATTCGGCATCAATATGTCGCTCCACGCTCAATTCGATTTGGGCCTCGCGGCTATCGAAGCGGCGGCCTAGCAAACGCAGACGCCCATTGCCGTGGGTCGGGGTGAGGCAGGAGATGACTGGATAACCTAAGCCGAGCGCGGCGGGTCGATGCTTAAGATCCATCATGTCTTGATATTGCTTAAGGCAAGAAGCCGCCGCCAAGTGGCCACCGGCCGAGAACCCGAGCAAAGCATAACGGCGATAGCCCTCGGGAACGATCGAATGAATGGCGGAGGCGACGTCAAGCAGAGGACGGGGGAACTCGGCTTTATCACCGACCGAATAGCCGATCACGTAAGCGCTATATCCGGCCTCGTTCAGTTCCTTTGCCACCGGATAGCCTTCGACATAGCCGGCGACGATCATATATCCGCCTCCTGGCAAAACCAAAACCTTCCCTTTCTCGTTTTCCACCGGATAGGAAAGATAACGGACCGAGGGGTCGGTGCGGGTGGTGACCGCGAATCCATCTTGTCCCATCCGGCTTAGGCAATCGTTAATACCCTCGATGGCATCGGGAACGAAACGGGGTGCGACGGACAACTTCGTGAGCGCTTCCCCAGCGGTCAGTTTCCGCAGCTCATCCTTGTCGACTCCCCGCAACGGCAAAAAGAAATCCCCGAATCGGATAGCGAACTCGCTATCCAGGTATTCGGAGAACGGCGAATTCTCGTTCAATCCCATGCAAAACGCTCCTTGTCGCCATATTGTAATGGAATATCGCGAAATAATAAATCGATCTTCGTTTTATATTCTAATTAATCCCCACATCGACCGCGTCGATTTCGCTACTCACGCACAAGCGGTTTTTCTTCCATTCGCATTGGCAGGGATCGCTTTATCGGCTTAAGCCAAATCGGAAGCAGAGCGTTATACGGAGGCGGTGATGGCATCTTTAAGCGATCTTAAGCCTGTTTAAAACACCATCATATGACGGGCATAGGACAGTCAAAATACGCAATGAAAAACCGCCGGTAGACGGGCGGGAAGAATCGGCTACTGGTGCCGCCAGACGGAATCGAACCGACAACCTACTGATTACAAATCCCATTTTTAGACTCTAAACACATTAAGATGTAGAACAGGCGAAACGTCGTATGTCACAAGATATACGTGCGGAGTACCTGCCGGAGAAGAAGGGGAACAGAAACCACTGCTACAAGCCGCTGAGCTACCTAAGCGACCTATGGGGAAGGAAGGGGTCGACGACCCCATCGCATTCTACCGGAAGGAGGTCAAGGCGATGAACGAGAAGCCCATCCAGGAAGGCGAGAAGTATTAATGTCAAGATTATTTTCACCAATCGTGGTGAAGTTATTTTTACCGATTCGGGTGATGGGCTTTCTCCCTCCTTTTGACTGTTTTCTTTGCCCGAAACGGCTTCTCGATGGCATCTCCGACTAATCAGTCCTTCTGCGTCACCTCCACTTTTGAAAGACCCCTAGGGGGTCGGCCGCCGTGTCAAGCCATTAAACCCGAAATCAACTTGATTGAACTGATGATAATAGACTTCTTTGGTTTCTTCGGAAACAGATGGTTCGCTTGAGGAAGAGGATTCAGAGCTGGAGGAAGATGGGGTGCTGACTGGTGATTCCGTCGGCTCCGGCGTTTTCGAATAGGAGATTCCCGAAGAGGCGCAGGATAAGAAGAGGGCCGACAGCAGGAACAAAGGGGAGATTTTCTTCATGTTAATCCTTCCAAATGGGTTTTGGCCTCTACATAATAAAAAACGAATTCTATAGAGGCAATACACCGAACATAAAATAAGACAACCTTTTGTGTTGACGTTTTAACGAACTTAGAAGTTGAACGAAATTATCTTAGAAGTAATGTTAGAAATAAACTTAGAAGTAACTTAATATTCTTTCGGTATTAACTATACTATTATAGTGTCAATTCAAATAATGACCCAAGCTAGTTTCAATTTTATTTTCTGAGGATACAATTTTTAATTGACGTTATATATTATATCGGGATTTAATACAGTGATTTCTTTGGTTTTGAATAAGAAGCATCACTTATCTAAGAAAATAGATGCAGCCCTTCCGCCCTCCCTCAATCAGCGAGAACCCTTAAATGGCGTAATCGAAAAAGCATATAATCAGGCGATGAATTTGACTTTGGACTACCTTCATAATCATAAACTCGTCCGTTATCTTGCCGAGGTCGCCTTCTCACTCGCGGTTTCTTTCGCTTTGACCGCCTTATTTGTCTATTCCCTCTCACCCTTATTCGGCCACCCCAATTGGATCGGCACCGATTCCAATATCACCCAGGTTATCGGAAGGATGATGGTTGAAGGTCAGACTCCCTACATCGATATATACGACCACAAGGGGCCCTACCTCTTCTACTTCGCTTATGTTTCCGCCCTGACGCATCCAGTCCATGGTTTCTTTATTTGGCAATCATTGCTAAATAGCCTGATCGCTTTTACCCTGCTCGACCTTTGCATTGAGGCGAAGATGCCGATTCGTCGACTTACCCCCTTCCTCCTCTTGGCCTTCGCTTGCCTTTATTTCATCAACGAAGGGGTGGCGGTCGACTATAGCTTCGCCCCTTTCTCTTACCTAGCCCTTTATTTCTTCCTCCTTGCCCTACTGAAGCAGTCAAAGAAACTGATGATTGGGGCCGCCTTCGCCGACGGGCTTTGTCTGGGGATCGCCTTATTCTCTAGAGCCAGCAACGCGATGATCGAATGCCTGGTCGCCCTTGGGATATTGCTATTTGCCTTGCTGAATAAACAAGCCAAGTCTTTGCTATTTGAAATACCGGCCGGGCTCCTCGGCTTAGCCATCACCGTCTCCCTTCCCTTGTTAATCGCCTATACCAATGGCTACCTAAGCCCAATGCTCGATTGGACCTTCGCCAAGAACTTCGCCTATGCCAGTTCCGTCGACCCAGCGACTTTAGAAGGGAAGTTGGTCATGCCCTTAGTCATCGCCTACGGTCTCATTTGTCTAACCATCATATTGTTAGGAAGAAAGAGGCTGCTTCAAGCAAGTCCCACTTTATTCTGGTTCCTCCTTTCCGGGACCATCCTCTTCACCATCTATAATCTAGTCTTCTCCGAGTTCTACCATTACCTGTCCCATGCCTACCCCTTCTATTTGACCGTTTGGGGAACTGGTTTCCTTCTTTACCCCCGAAAGGAGCCGAAAAGGTTCCCCCTATCCAGTCTCTTATCGTCTTCCCTTATCGTCACCTTCCTTTGCACTTATCTTGGGGTATTCGTTGGGGTCTATCGGAATGAAACGAAGCAAAGCTGGGGATATGGCAGCTATGAATATGGCTTAAAGGCCAAGGAATACATCGCTTCCAGCGAGTTAGCCAGTCCCAAGGTCTTGGCCTTAGATTGCAATGCCGCGATTTACTTAGCTATCGAGGTCATGCCCGAATACCCGGCCTTCGCCGTCCAAAGCTGGTGGGGACGGAACGGGGTCTATGACGAGGAAGATGAACTACTAGACTATATCGATGAGCAGGCCGACTTCCTCTTCGTCTCCGCCACTTCCTCCTTCCCTAACGATGAGCGGTTCCAAGCCATCATCGATAACGATTTCCACCTAATTCCCTCAATTTCAATGGAAGGCAATTATTCGGTCTATGAACGGACTGCCGATAACCTCGTTTGACCAGAGGGCAGTTTCGAACTAGACGAAAACACGATTGGCAGCTTGTCACCGGCCTAAAAGCCTCCGTAAACCATAGGGTTGAAAGCTTGATAAACGACGGATTCTTTTTGGTCTCAAATAATGGATTCATTTGCATTACTTAGAGCATTGGCGAAAAGATGCGGGGGCTGAATTGCCGTTAAAATCGTTTAGTTATTAATCCGACTTTGCAAAAGATGTGAAGTTTGCCAAAACCCGAATAAAAAATGCCTGACCGCTCAGGCATTATCGATATCTGGTGCCGCAAGCCGGAATCGAACCGACAACCTACTGATTACAAATCAGTTGCTCTGCCAATTGAGCTACTGCGGCTCAATAGGATGGTGGGTGCTACTGGTTTCGAACCAGTGACCTCTTCCGTGTGAAGGAAGCGCTCTCCCACTGAGCTAAGCACCCATCAACGCCCCTTTCGGCAGCGCCCCCAAATTATAGGCGGTGAGTCACCTATCTAAAAGAAATTTCGGCTTTCCCGGCCCAGATAATGTGAAAAACGCGGCTAAATCAACCAAGCCGGGACACAATAGTTATTTTGGTCGATCGGCAAAACATCCTCAGCAAGGCAAACTACCGCCCCGGTTCCGATATGCACACGGAGAGATTCTAAACCGCTAAACGTTTTTTCTATGGGATCAAGCACCCCGAAATTCTTGATTGCATTCCGGCCCGGGGATACGGATTTTCTGATTTCGATCGGATTAATGATGCCATCTTGGAAAAGAAGTAGATCGATTTCTTTTTGATCGCGGTCGCGATAGTAATAAATCGGGGGGTCCTTACCAGCATTGATATAACTCTTGTAAATTTCGGAAAAGACATAAGTTTCAAAGAAGGCGCCCGACATCAAACCCTTTTCCAATGTTTCGGGACTGCTCCATCGTAACAGATATGCCGCCAAACCGGTATCAAGGAAGTGGAGGAGGGGCATTTTGACCGCTCTAGTAAGGGCGTTGCTATGGTAGGGTTGGACCAAAGCCACAATATTCGATGCCACCAATATCGAAAGCCACTTCTTGGCCGTTACAGCCGAAATGCCAGCGTTGACGGCCAATTGTTCATAGACTACCGGCTTAGAGGTATAGGCGGGTACCACCGTCATGAAATATAGAATTCCATTATGTCCCCGACTTGCGCCAATTCCCTGACATCACGTTCAAGATAAGTGTTGACGTAAGAATAATAATATTTTTCCCAGTCATACCCTTCGTCGGCATAAAGAGAAGGCATCGAGCCGGTGAAAATCAGGCGATAAACGTCGTTGAGATTCCGCGGTTTGCGTACCGAAAGCCGTTTCAATAGGAAATCTCGATCAACTCTAAATGGCTCACTTGGTTCACCGAATATCTCCGCGTCGGACAATCCAAGCAAATTTACGATCCCCACCCGACCAGCGAGGCTCTCGCTGACGTTTTTCATCAAATGGAAAGCTTGGGAGCCGGTGATCCAAAAGTCGCCTTTTTTTCGAGACCGGTCAACCTGGATTTTAATGTAAGGTAACAATTCGGGGCGTATTGAATCTCGTCGATCAAAACCGGTGGGCAAAACCGCTGCAAGAACAAACCGGGATCACTTTTGGCTAAATAACGGGCGTTCGGATCGTCCAGAGTAACGTATTTCCGATCAATCCCTTGAGTTTTTTCCTCTTCGGCGAGTCGCTGTAGAATCGTGGTTTTCCCTACTTGACGGGGCCCAGTGATTAATAAGACGGGAAACATCTTCGAAAAACTTGCGATTGAACTTTCCGCTGCTCGTTTGATATAAGCCATAAAATTAGCCTCCTATTAAGCGGGGAATATCGGAGTTTTGCCAAACCCTGAAACCAAGTTAATTATAACCGGTGAAATATCTAAAAAAGGTGGTTTGGCAAAAGCATAAGACGACTTTGGTTTTGCCAGAGAAGGCACCACATCGATTGTTTTTAAGGATTTTGTCTGCTAGTTCGCTAGTTCGAGCCCTCAATACCCTATATATCTACAATCGACGAAAATTACAAAAAATCTGATATCCTCGCGAATATCAGACGCTTTGTTATGTGGTGGGCCTTAATGGGCTCGAACCATCGACCTTGCGCTTATCAAGCGCACGCTCTAACCAACTGAGCTAAAGGCCCAACCCTGCGCGAAACGCGCTCACATACTATAGACCAAGGGGTGGCAAGGGGCAAGAAAAATAAAAAAGAAAATCCCCGCCGTTTCCGGAGGGGATATCCTGCTAGGCTAATAGGCGTTCGTAAGTCCCACCGCCGACGAATTCTAAGACCAAATAGGTACCATCATCCCGGGCTTCTTCCTTAACCTTGGCTAAGGATTCGCCCCGCTGCTCGATCTCGATGAGGTAGACCGTCGCCCCATTCTGGGTGGTCTTGAGGATCTCGATTTCCTTTTCCTTCCCGTTTTCTTCGATCTCGAAGCTGACCTCGATCGAGCCATTCCGCCCGATCTCGATGCCGAACTCCTTTTCTAAGACGGTCCGGCCATTCTGGACCAGTTCGAGCTCGTATTCGTTCTCGTCGTTTTCGCTTTCCTGGGTGAAGGAGATGTAGTTCTTCCGATCGGTTTGGAAGATAAACTCCATCGAATCCTCAACTTCTCTTCCTTCGGTCTCGATCTCGTGATGGCCGATGAAGTCGAAGGATTGCTCGCCTTTATAGGCAACCCCTTCATAACGAGTGTATTCGGTGATCTCTTCTTCATGGTCATCCCGATCGACTTCGGTATGCTCGGCGACCTTATTGAAGTAGAGGCGGTATTCCTCCCCTTCGAGGGTGAGGGAATAGAGGGTTTCATAGTTGGCATCATCCGACTCCAACACCTCGATGGTCGAGGGGTTGTAACCGATGATCGAATCGAAGTCTTCGATGTAGGAGAAGATCTCATCGGCGAGGGCGGCTTCTTCCGTCGGAGTATAGGAAGCTTGCTTAGCCATGATTTTTGGGGCGGAGACCGAGCTGCTAAGCATATCGAGCCCCATGACCGCCTGGCTCATAAGCAGAGCCGATTCATTGGATCCGCCAAGAGAGGGAGTGTTCCCGGGGGTGAGGTTGGAGGATTTATCGCCATTCGCGGAAGCGGCACAGCCAACGAGGGCGAGGGCCGGAAGGGCGAAGAAGAGGGATTTGAGTTTGGAATGTTTCATATTGGTTTTTCCTTTCCTTACGCCCACCAAACGCTTAGGAGACACGTTTTATTACACAAAAAACGAAAAGATTTTAAAAAGGCTGATTCCATCGAAACTATTTTGCTAAGAAAAAAGCCCCGATCCCTTGACCGAGGCCTTTATATATAAGATTAGGCGCTTAAGGCGGCGATGACGATGATAATGGCGATAAGCGAAACGAATAAGCCAACTAAGGAGGTGATGAAGCCCGTCAAGCCGAAGGGCCCGCCTTTGTATACCTTTTTCCGCCCCGACAAGCAAAGCCCGACGATGGCGGCCACAAAACAAAGGAAGGGGAGGAAGAAAAAGAGGAAGAGGGAGAAAAAGTTCAAAGAGATTGAGCAGATGCCCAAGACCATCGAGGCGATGGCGACCCCACCTTCTTCTTTCTTATCGCTAGGAGTTTCAACCGGCTGATTCAGCGGCTGGCCACAGGCGGGGCAGAATTTCGCCTCATCCTCAACTTGATGCCCGCAGTAAACACAGTATTTCATAACGTCAAGATTATACCACCGCTTGTCAAGCTAAGACCAAAATGAGTCCGAGGGCGAAAAGCAAGGTCATGATCGCGCCCCCGATCGTGGCTAATAAGGATAAGACGAACCCTGCCATCCCGTAGCCTTTCTGCTTATAAAGCTTGTTCCGGACCGCGCATAATAACCCCAAAACGCCGCAGATAAGGCCGATGATGAATAGGCTCCAAAGTCCTTCGGCAAAGAAAGAGAAGCCGTCAAAGATCAAGCCGACGATCCCAAGGACAATCGAGACCACGCTGGCTAAATCGGCTTTGCCATCCGCCTTCTTAGCCGTTTGATTCGGAGCCGGGAGCCCATTGGGGCTGAAAGCATCAAGACGCCGCCCACATTTGGAGCAATAGACGGCATCGTCATTATTCGGGTAACTGCAATAGGGACAGGTGCGCATACCAAGATTATACCCTATCGGATAAGGCTGATATTCGAATCCTCAAAAACGAAGGTATAAGTCCCATCTTGGTTGCGTTTAACCTTCATCTCGACTTCGATCTCTTCAATCCCTGGCCCTTCTTTGGAGTATTCGCATTCATAGCCATCGGTCAGGTTGCCTAGATATTCGAAGGAGACGCTGGTCTCGACTCGATCTTCGATGATGGTGAGCTCGGTCTCATTCTCCATTCCTTCGATCTCGACTTCGTATTCGATGGTCTTGATATGCTTGCCATTGGAGAAGAAAGAGTATTCATAGGAATTCTCAATCTCATCCTCCTCGCTTTCCATCTCGTGTTTTGATTCGATCCAGGTCGAATCGGATAAATAGACCGTGACTTCGATCTCCTCTTCCCCCTGCTCGATCTCTTTCTTACCGACGAGCCGGTATTCCGCTCCGTTATGGAGGTCGCGGATGGTCCCGTTATAAAGGTATTCGCCTTTTTCTTTCCCCGGGGTTTCGTTAAAGTCAAGGTCAAAGACCGCTTCATCATTGAAGAGGATCTCAAACCCTGAATCCTCATCCAGGAGGAAGGTGAAGGCGTCTTTTTCCGAGAAAGAGGCGACGACATCCATATAGGACGCCACCTCATCGGCCACTTGATTGGCCAACTCTTCGCTTATTCGTCTTCCTTTCCGCATATCGGGGGAAAGGTCCTCGACCATGGCGACGGTCGATAAGGCCTGATAGCCAAAGGCGTTCATCTCCTTTTGGGTCAAGTTATAGGTAAGCGATGGCGAAGGAGGAAGGGAGCTTCCCCCATCGATGATGTCACGGTTTCTTAAGCCCAAAGGCACCCCGATGGCGGCCCCTAAGACCAAGACCGCCGCCCCGCCAGTTAGAAGGGGAATCAGCCAATTCGGCTGCTTCTTTCTCTTCGGTTCTATGATAGTTAAAGTGTCAGGCAACTTATCGAAAGTGGCCTGCATGTTATCGGGCACGTCGATAGAGGAGGCGCTTTGCCGGAGCCGATTTTTGATGTCGCGGTTTTTCATAAGCGGTTGCTCTCCTCCTTCCTGAGTTTCTTCATCGCTCGGTGGTAACTGACCAGGACCGAGGATAGTTTCTTCCCGACGGTCTTGGCGATGTCGGCGAACTTCATCTCATCGATGACGTGCAGGATGACGATTTCCTTCTCCTCCGGTTTGAGTACCTCGAGCATCTTGTCAATGCCTTGATAATCTGTATAGGTATCGTAAGTGCCCGAAGAGGAATGGGCCTCGTCCTCGTAACTCAAGCTCTCCTCCCGTTTCCTTAATAAGGAATAGCAGTAATTCCGGGCAATCGTGGCTAGGAATGACAACGGATTGCTGTTAGGAGAGTAGGAAGATAGCTTCTCGATGCATTGGACATAAGTCTGCTGGCAAATGTCCTCGGCATCCTCTTTCTGCCCCACTAAACCGAGGCAGATATAGAAGATCTTCCGGTGGGTGAGTTCATAGAACGAGGGGAAGGAGGAGAGGTCCCCGCCTTGGAACCGCCGCATATGGGCATCGAGTTCTTTGATTAAGGGATCCATGGTCTCCTTCGCCTACCAAACGCTTCTGAAGTCGATTTTATTACAAAAATATTTACTGGCAAAAGAACATGCTTAGTACCGGAAAAAGATCGAAAAAACCATTTGGGATTGGACGCCATTTTCCTAATTTTAAACAAAAGACGAAAAAACATCGATTAAATCGAATGTTCTGAGTACTGATGCTAAAAATCCAGCTAAAAAGGAGCGATTTTGCAAAAAATTCCTGTTTATAAAGCCCGGTTTTGCTAAAAATTCCAAGTCAAAACATCCCGAATTGCAAAATATTCCTTGAAGCCAACCCGAGGAATTCCTCTCGCACTTCATCTTTAACCGGCATTAGATAAGGAACCACCTTGGATAGGGGCGTGCTAAACTAAGCGTCGTCTATGATCAACGCAGACCTCAATCAATTCCTCGACACCGGCTGGTGGAATCAAGACGCCACCATCTATTACCGCGGCTACATCCATTTCCTCGACAGTTGGAACGACGAGGAAGGTATGCACCTCCGCATCATGAAGTGGCGAGCGAAGAACATCGATAATAAACGCTACGAGGACATCCATGACGAGACCGGCGACCTCGCCGATTTCAGCCAAATGTTTTTCCTCGGCGAAGACGAAGATGACCTCCGGGAAAAGTTCCTCGCCGCCCCAATTTGGGACGGGAAAAGCTTTTGGGAAATTGAGCAGGAATTAGCCTGGTTAGACTAAAGCATTCTTCATAAAAATCTGCATTAATATTACCGTTTAGTTATATATCCTTCCAATTTTGATATTTTTGCGGTTTTATATAACCGAAGGGTAATTTTATGTCCAAAGAATTAGGGGAATTCGTCACCAAACTCCGAAAGCAAAACCACCTAAAGCAAGAAGGCCTCGCCTTATATGCCGGCGTCAGCATGAAATTCATCAGTCAACTCGAAAACGGGAAAAGCACCCTACGCCTCGATAAGGTCAATGATGTGCTTCGGATATTCGGTTATCAACTCGGCCCGGTGGAGATGGAGAATAAATACGGACATGTCGGTTTGGATAGCAGCGGCGACCCATCGGGGAATATATCGACCTCGGCAGGGGATTAAGTGACCGCTTATTAAGCAAGTGGTCGGCAAGTAAAGGCCGCTTTACCGCAAATTGCTGATTCTCCCCTTAATCTTCAAGCGAACACCGTTTTCGAAAAAACTGATAAAGACACGGATCAGCCAGTTCGAATTCTGAAATCAAAAGCCTCCCCGGCTAAGCCAAGGGAGGCTGAACTGGTCTTTCTTATTGTTGAGATAAAGGCGTCTTATCCGCCTCGGTACAGAGCAACAAAATCCCGCCGATCATATTGACGAAGAGTAAGGTGCAGATCTTAAATCCCACCCCGAGGTCCTTCGTCCCTTTGTAGTACTTATAGACATAGACGGTCATCGGGATGCACCAACAAAGCGGAATGATCCAAATGCCATAAACAACGGTCGACAGCAGACAGAAGATGAAGACGGCTAATTTCATAGGCAATTTCTCCTTTAGGTCTTCAATCATAGCCCCCCCGGAATTGTCAAGACGGCAAGAAGCCAGATAACGAAAAAGCACCGAGCCACAGGGCTTCGGTGCTTGGGTTGTTTCCGATAAGCGGATTAACGCTTGGAGAACTGCGGAGCGCGGCGAGCGCCTTTAAGACCGTATTTCTTCCGTTCTTTGCTCTTCGCGTTGCGGGTAAGCATCCCGGCGACCTTGAGGGTCTTCCGGTCTTCACCAGCTTCGAGCAGAGCGCGGGCGATGCCGAGGCGGACCGCTTCGGCCTGCCCGGTGAATCCCCCACCGGCGACACTCGCTTCGACATCGTAACGGGCTTCCCCATTGACGAGGGCGAGCGGCTGCTTGAGGTTAAGGACGAGGGTCGGGAACGGCATGTATTCGTTAACGTCTTTGCCGTTGATGGTGATCTTGCCCTTGCCAGCGCTGACGTAGACGCGGGCCACGGCCGATTTGCGGCGGCCGGTTCCGTAATATTTGTTTTCAGCCATCTGTTTTCTCCTTACTTGCTAAGGTCGAGGACGACCGGGTTCTGAGCCGATTGCTCATGCTTGTCATCGGCATAGACGTGAAGCTTCTTGATCATCTTCCGTCCGAGCGGGCCCTTCGGAAGCATGCCCCAGACCGAACGCTCGATGAGCTCGACCGGGTATTCCTTGAGCATGACCCCAGCCGACCGGGTCCGGAGACCGCCGTTGTAGCCGGAGACATTGTAGTAGTTTTTCTTGTGGGCCGGATCGTTGCCGGTGAGTTTGACCTTGCCGGCGTTGATGACGACGATGTTGTCCCCACAGTCGACGTGCGGGGTGTAGGTGGGCTTATCCTTGCCCATGAGGATGACCGCGATCTTAGAAGCGAGGCGGCCAAGCGGGATGTCAGTGGCATCGACTAGGTACCAGTTGCGTTTCACTTCGCCAGTCTTAGCCATCGTGGTTTGACGCTGCATTTGTTTCTCCTTCTGTCGTAGTTAGCGACTTTTCTCGAACATTCAACTTTACCGGGGTTTACTCGTTCAAAGTAGTGCCGGCTAGTATTATCCGCGTATGCGTGTATGAAATCAACAAAAATTATTTATTTATCTTTTTGAATTTTTTCAATGCGTTACAATGTATTTTAAGCAGGAACGAAAACTTAGCTTCCTAATGGAGATTAAGAGGTTTCCTTAAGCTTAAAACGCAAAATAGTCTTCTTGGTCACAAGAGCAAAACCAGCTTGACCACTAAGTAGTGGACAAGTAATCTTTTCGAAGTGGACAAGTAACCCGATTCCTTCGATGCAACCGCAACAAAAAGGGCCAGCCCCGCTGACCCTGATTGATGCAAAAGACGATTAGATGTTGTCGACGTTAGTATAGACGGCTTGGACGTCCTCGGCCTCATCAAGCTCCTCGAGCATAGCTTTGAGCTTGGCCTTGGCTTCGTCATCGACCTCAATCCATTCATTCGGATACATCGTGGTCTCGGCCCGATCGTAATCACTGACCCCGAGGTCTTTGAGTAATTCCTTGGCTTTCTCTAAGTCGGAAGGGGCAACCCGGACCTCGATCTCGCCCGAATCATCGATAGTGACCGAACGGACATCGACGTCGCCGAGGACCAAGCATTCCTCGACCGCGCTTTCCTCAACGCCTTTGAAATTCAAGATGCCAAGATGCTCGAAGTTATAGGCGACCGAAGCCATCTTCGCTCCCTTGCGGGTGCAGATGGTCCGAACGGTGACCAAGGCCCGGTTGACGTTATCGGTAAGAGTATCGACGATGATGTTGCTTCCCCCCGGCCCCATGAATTCATAACGGCCCGGGATATAAGCGACCGTATCGCCGCCTTTGGCTTTCTCAATCGCCCGGTCGATGACGTCTTTCGGGCACAGCTTCCGGTATTTTTCGATGGCGCTTCGAAGCGCTAAGTTCGAGTTCGGATCGGGCTCGCCGGATTTGGCGGCGGCGTAGATCTCCTTCGAGGCCCGCATATAGATGGCCGACTTGGCTTTGGCGGTCGCCGCCATCGCCGCGGCCCTGACTTCAAAATGTCTTCCCATAAGAAACTCCTATTTCCGTGCGTAAATATAGCACTGCCCTAAAGTGGCAAAAAGAGGAAATTCAATTTTATATGATGATTGGCGTCAAATAGGTAACCGACCCATTCATTCGTTACGAATCGGCGGGAACGAATTCAGTCACTGTTTACATATTGTCGTTGGGGTAAATGGCGGAGATCCAACTTGTAATTTCATTCATGGAATCAATCAATTCGCTATAGGTTTCCGCCGAAGACATCAGCTCTTTGTAATAGGCCAATTCGGTCTCGTCGACGCCATAACCATATTGAGCTTCGAGCGACTCAATCATGAAATCAACTTGGGCGAGCAGTTGATTGACTATGGCCTTCCTGGCAAAGGATTCGAATAGATCGAAGGCCAATAGATACGACTCCTCCGAGTTGATATTGGCTAGCGCCTCCTCAACCGCGTCGATATCCTCTTGGGTGATGAAACCATATTCGAGCAGATCATCGAGCGCCGATCCAAACATGTTTTGATACGCCGCTTGGAGTGCCGGGGTCGCCGCTTCCCAATCAACCAATTCGTAGGTAAGGTAAATCGTTTGACCATAGAGAATATCGCCGAATTCATAAGTCGAGTCATCACTGATGAGTTCAGTCAATTCGTCATCAATGTAAATACTGGATATTTTGTACCCAGGGATGGCATAAGCATCGATACTCGATAAATCTCCAGAAGCGGGGATATAGGTGTGTGCCGCCGCGCCGGATGTAATAAGAAACACCTCAAAAGGGAAAACCTGGTAAACGACCACATCGAGTGACTCGACGGCGGGAATGACTTCCTCTTCGTAAGCGGTTAACGCCGATTCAGCGGCCTGGTACATCGCCTCGAGCAACTGCTCAGGGGTATAACGGGTATCCCGCAACCACTCTAAAGAGGAAAGGATGGGAGATAACGGATTGTTGTCCTGAGTTATAACGAATGAATAGGACAAATTGTGCAGGCCATCGATAAACGTGTTCAGCATATCCTCGTAAGCAGCGCTGCTCTTACTAATTAAAGGTAGGAAACTGTTGACGATGCTATCCAATTGTTCGATTTGCCAATAATCGTTCGCTTCCTCATAACGGGCGAGGATGAAATCATGGAAAGCCGAGTATTGGCCGGAAACATCGCATTGATAATCGGTCGACAACGCCTGGAAATTATATTCGAATCCTTCGATCGACTCTTGCTTCGAAGTTTCGATATTCGGGTCGTCCGAGGAATCGAAGGTTAACAAACCGGCCAAATTGATAACGGCGTCCATCAATGACCCATATAACTCCTTGAAGGAGGTAAGGTCGCTTACCCCATTCTCGATGTAAACCCCAAGTTCGCCTAACAAGGAGTCGAGTGTTTGCAATTCCGCCGTGGCATCGGTCTCTGGGTAATTGCCGGACTCGCTTTGGTAGTGATTATAGGCATCCCAGAAGCAAGTGCTGACAGAATCGATGTATTCGTTGGCTAATTGATAGAGTCCTTCGACCGCGGCTTCGAGCCCTTGATCGCGATAGGATTCGACCCGCTCATCGATACTCCATTGGTCAAACATCGGGAAATAGTTATAGCCGAATTCCTTGACGGCATCATAGGCGGCCGACTCATAAACGAGGTTATACCCCACATAGAGAGTCGGGGCGTTCCCGTCGATTACGTAACTGCCATCGTTATAAAGGGTTTCGCAATTGGCATCGGTATAAAGGCCGGTCAGCTCATACCCCGGGTAGATATAGATTTGGTCGGTCAAATCCAGCGTTTCCCCCGCCCCAACGAAGACCGAATTCGCATAAGAATAAACGCCGGGGGCAAAAGGATAATCGACGATGATGGTCACGGTTTGGACGGAGCCGATATATTGCTCGACCTCAGCCAAGACCGTGGGGAAATCCCCCATCATCCCGAAATAAGCGTCCCGCAATTCCGGAAGGGAGGACGAAAGATTCGAATAATTATCCACGAAAGGCTGGATAATGGAGTTGATCCCCTCGAGGTAGTAATAGGAATTCTGATAAACGGCAAGGCATTTACAAAGATATTGCGAAAGCTGATTGACCGCATCGAACAAAGGCCCCGATTGATTGTACCGAATCAAACTGTCTTCGATTTCGGAGGCAAGCTGACTGGAATCGAAGTTTCCCTCGCGAAGATCGCCGAATATATCAGAGACGACCCTGGCCAACCCGGCCAAATTGATTGGAAATCCCTCGTAGCTGGTCAAAGCCGAAGAAAACAGTTCCTTCACCGTTTGGTAATAGGCCGTACCTTCATCAAGGGTGGTTTGGGAGTCGGCGAGCCGCTGAATAAAACGGGAAGTGTTGTTCAGGCGGTTCAAAGCGAGGTTTAACTCGCCGATGGTTTGGGCGGCTTTTCCTTTATCCAGCATCGCTCTAAACCCATCGACGTAAACCGAGGACAAACCGGCATTGGATTCAAACGAAGCCAAATCCTCCTCGTAATCGGCCAAAGCCTTGGTCTTAGACTCTTCAATAACCGGCAACGATTCGAGCCATTCATCGAATTCTTCCCTAATGAGATCCCCTTCCATCTCATTGCACGCGAACATCAAGCGAAGGATAAAAGCATTGAGTTCGGCCTCATATTCAGCCCTTTGCTCATTGGTAAGAAGCGAACCATCGTATGAATTCTTCAAAGAACTGATCCAATAGTTCTGGACCGTCGTCCAATCCCCTCCAACGGGAGTCCAACGGGCGATTAAAGTCACGTTTTCGCCGATGGGAGTCGCATTGCTGTAATAAGCTGCATCAATCCGCTTATCGGCATACCAACCGAGGAAGGAATAGCCATTCCGGGTCGGGATGGGGAGATCGGCCGAAGACCCTTTCTCGACCTCGATGGTTTGGGTCTCAACTTTCCCTCCGTTGGCATCGAAAGTAACCGTGACTTTATCAGTTGGTTCCTCCGCCGTCCCATTGGTGACGATGAAGGTAAAGGTCGAGCCATCGGTCAAATAGATGGTGTAGGTATCGACGTTGCCATTGGTCCCGGTCTTCTTGACTTCGGAAATATATGAACCGTCTGGTCCTTTAGCCCCATCGGCCCCGTCTTTAACCGAATAGGTGGCCTCGGTCCCATCGGAGAAGACAATCTTATAGGTCCGAACCCCATTTTCATTGGAGATCAATTCGTTGGAAACGACGGTCACCGGATCAGATTTAGAATCCGAAGACGATTCAACCTCCGAAGACTGATCGGGCAATCCAGAATCGAGGGGTGAGGTGGAAGTGAGCTCCGGCGGATTGCAGGAGCCAAGGACCAAGCCGAATAGGCTTAAGGCCAGCCAAAATGGTTTCTTGCGCATGGCTCTTCACCTCAGATGACGGCGTCAAGGACTTCCATGACCGCCACGATGTCCTCGTAGGTCTGGCAGGTATCGAGCATGGCGTCGGCCTCCTCCAAGACCTCTTGCTTCTCCGGCGGCAGCTCATCCGCACCCGGCTGATTGATGATTTGCTCGCGGATCACTAGCACGAAGTTCGGGACAAAGAGTCCTTCGGCCATCTCCAATAACGCCTCATAGCCAGTTTTATCGGTGACCCCATAAGCGGCGTTATAGAATTCCTCTAGATCAAGGGGAGTGTCAAACGAGCCAAAGATGGTGTCATTGACTTGCCCGAAGAAGTTGCTGAAATCTTTCGCGGCAATCGAATAATCCTCGATATCGAGTTTCAAATAGACCGATTGGCCGTCTTTCATGGCGCTGAAATCCGGTTTGAAATAAGGATCCTCGCTGATCAATTCGTTAAATTCAGGATCGGAATAATATCCACCGAATGAATAGCCGTCGTAAAGGGAGCTGGCATCATAATATTCCCCTTCTTTGATGGTCGTGTAGTGATAATCCATCACCATGATATCGACGAATTGTTTTTCATACGGCTTAACGTACTTAATAACGATCTTGGGCGCGGTCTCGCCGGAGATGTGGGCGTAAGCGTTATTAATCTCGGTTTCGCACCCGTTCTTCGTTTGGTAAAGCTCGGTCAATTCGGTGCAGGATTCGAGTCGGACACGGAAATCCTCGATCATATTTCCGTATTTGTCCTCGAAATCGACATATCCTTTTTCCTCGGCATAGGCTTTCAGTTCATTGAAGGAGGTTTCGAGTTCCGCGATGGCGGCCTCTTTCTTTTCGGCCAACAAGGCATCAGGATCTTCGGCGGTCCCCATCTCAATCTCGGCTAGTACATATAGGTATGCGTTATCAATATTGTCTTTTAAATACGATTCGAAATCCCCTGGATTGTAATCGGCCTCAATCTCATCACGGAGCCTCCGGAGTTCGGCTAAGGAGCCTTTGCCTTCCAAGTCGTAACCGAGTTCGTTCGCTTTAGCCTCGAGTTCGGCGATCTTAGCATCGACATAGGCCAAGGCTTCAGCCTTTTCTTCGACGGAAGCAATATATTGCTCTTGCTGATACTTAAGTTCTTTGAATTTATCCTGGAAAGACTCGTAATAATAGCAAAGGTTAGAAATACCAACGGAGTTGAGGATATTCTGAATCTGTTTCAAACATTCATCGTAAAGATAAGAATATCCATTCTGGTCTGCCAATTCGGAATCGTAATTTAAGGAATCAAACTCCGCCTGCGCCTGCTTAGAAAGGTCATTTAGAAGATTCTCGAACGCCCATCCATCTCCATAAAATAACGCCTGCGTGTACTCATCCAAGGCCCGGACCCGGTTTTCAAAATCTGACTGGCTCGTCGCTTCGCTGAGGGCCGATTTATATCTTTCGATCTCATCGATATAGGAAGCGAGGCCGATCCGTTCCAGGCAATCGAGTTCCAAGAGATAATCGGATTCAAAATTCGTGATCGCCTCTTCCGCTCTCGCAGGCAAGTCCAACATAAAGAGGTAATCCTCGGCCTGTTGACGGAGAGTTTGGAATTCTTCATTCAACTCGCGAGCGTCTTCCAGGGCCGACATCGTGTCGATCTGAGCGAAGAGGGCATCGAAATCATCTTTGAATTCCGCGACCAAATCCTCGTTGTCAGCGAACTGTTTATAGATATTCGTGGCAGTGGTCTTGAACATCGTCTTGATCGAATCAGCGACGGGGATGGCGTAATACCAATCCATGTCTTCGCCAAGGGCATAAAGCTCTTCCCGATCGAAGCAGAAACCGATTCTTCCGACGTAAGTTAATATCTCATCGTTGTATTCAGGAATCAATTCAACCCCGATGAAAGATTGGGAAGGAGTATAGAAGTATTCTTGCATCTCGCTTTGCTGCTCGAGAAGGTAACTGGCCCAAGTCGCATCCTCGAGATTGGTCCATTTGGCGATCAAGGTCAAGTCCTTAGCGACCGGGGTGGCGGCGTTCCATACCCCGTCGGTTGGGAGATAACCGGTATACCAACCAGCGAACGCCCCGCCTTGCCGAGTCGGGATTGGTAAATCCAACAACGTCCCTTTCTCAATGGCAACATAATCCTCAGCTTTATAGTCAGCAGGCATCACGCCCCCATTGACGTTGAAGTTGACCTTGAAGGTAGTCGGGGTAGTGGCCGACCCCGAGGCCCCATTGGTGATGGTGAAGGTCGTGCTGGTCCCATCGGTGAAGGTGATGGTATAGGTATCGACTAAACCATCGCTTGAAGTCTTGGCGATCGATTTGATTCCATTGCCCGCCGCCCCAGGGGCCCCATCCTTCCCATTCTCAACGGTAAAGGTAGTGGTCGTCCCGTCCTTGAAAGTGACGGTATAGGTGGTCTTGCCCTCGTCATCGGTTGAGGCGTTCAAGGCGATGATCTCAGGGGCTAAGTCGACTGGGGTTTCGGTCGGGATAGCCGAGCAGCCGGAAAGGGCCAAGCCCAAAATTCCGGCTAAAAGGTAAAACGGGGTGCGACGGGGTTTCATTTTCATGCATTTTCTCCCTATGGATAAATAAAAGGATATAAAATCCCCCACCCGAAATTCAAGGTGTGTTGGACGTCACTCAAAATATTTTACCTTGCGCCAAAAAATCCGAATCAAAGAAACATCACCATGTACAAGGGGATTTGTTTTATTGGATCGCCGTCAACGACATTACCATTATAAAGTTTGTAATTGCACGTGACGTTATACTTCGCTTTATTGGTCAGCACTTCCTTAAGGGACTTCGCACGACCGTCATTGGCTTTGACTTCAAGTAAAGCGATTTCCGATTGACAAGAAGTCACGAAATCGATCTCCAATGAGTCGTTCTTTCGATAATAATAAAGATCTTTGAAATGTTTGATCAGCGAATCGGCAATGAGGTTTTCGTATATCGACCCTTTGTAAATACCAATATTCCCGTTAAGCAAATCGGCGGCTGACTCTAGCCCAAGGCTGCGCATAAATAAACCTGTGTCGTTGAAGAAAATCTTGAAAATTGAATCATCGATTTGCCCGGATAAGGGCCTCTGCAATGATTTTAGATTGAAGCAACGGCTGATCAATCCGTATTCTTCGAGCCAAAGTATTGCATCGAGGTATTTACGCGCCGAACCATCTTTCCCAACTTGGGAATAGGCGAATTTTTTGTTTTCCTTGCTTAGTTGGCTGGGAATAGAGGAATAGACATCCAATATCCGTCCAAGAAGAGTCCGGTCTAAACTCCTATCCCCCGCCTCATTGAGATGTTTACCATAATCGTCTTTATAGGACTCGAGAATGTCATTTTGCACCGATTGCGCACCAACTATCCCCTGCGTTAAATAGGCGGTCACCGCTTCCGGCATCCCGCCCACGATGGCATATTCTCGGAAGTATTTAAGAAAAACGTCGTTCAAAAAACGATCCAAGGGTTTTAGAGACAAGAACGCTTGCCTTGCTTGCTCGATTACATCTTTTCCTACCCCCTTGGCCCAAAGAAATTCTTCGAAGTCCATCGGAGTCATTGTAAGACAATGCTCGAAGCCGACGGGAATATCGGCCGGCCGCCGATTATACCCACGGAGGCCCAAAAGCGAACCGCTTTCAATGAGGTCAAAACGTCCATCCAACATCAGAGGCTTGGCCGCGTAACGGGCCCGGGGGCATTCTTGCGCCTCATCGAAGAAAAGAACGGTCTTGCCGGGAGCGAAAAGAAGCGAAGGGAAAACGAGCCGCAGCCGAGAAAGTAAACTATCAGCGGTCAAATTCCCCTCAAAAAGTTCTTTCTTATCCGGATCGTCAAGGAAATTAATATAGACAATCTCGGAATAATGGGAACGACAATAATCCATTATGGTCGTGGTCTTCCCAACCTGCCGAAGGCCCTTGATGACCAAGGCTTTCTTCTTTAGGGAATTGTCGTTGGCCCACTGCTCGATATCTTTGGTGATTTTTCTTTTAAACATGGCCAAATTATATAGCAACATGTCTTTTTTGCAAAATTTTTCCCCGAAATTTTTAGATAAATTTCAATTTTTTCGGGGGAATTTTTTGCTAGTTTTCAAATTTTTTCCCCGAATTTTTTTGAAAATCTGCTTAAAAAAGCAAAATTCCTGATTAATTCGGAATAATGCCCAGGGCTTCGCTTTACTTTAAATAACCGAGTTTTTTCTTCGGCAGGAGGATATCCGGCTCAACGACGGTGAGCCCGCACATGTCGGCGATGGATAAGACTTGATCGGCCGATTCATGGTCGAAGTCGCTCGGGGCATGGGCATCGATCCCGAAGGTGACGGTGTTGCCGACTTCCTTAGCGATCATCCAAAACTTCGGATAAGGGTAATGCATCCAGTTGAGGTCATCGACCGGGGGATGGACTTTGTCCCGGCGAAGGAAACCGCAGTTGAGCTCGACCGGCATATTGAGCCGCTTGGCTTCTTTAAGGATCGTATAGGCCATGTCAATGGTCTCCTGGTTCCATTCCTTATTCCATTGCATATATAGATCCGGATGGGCGAGGTAGGCATAAAGGCCGCTATTCATGCCGGCGATGACGTCCTCGACGTAACGGGCATTGCCGGTATGGGTATCGTAGGAGCCATAGTAATCGCTCTTATCGCCTTTGCGTCCGCTATGCTGGCCCTGAATAAAATAATCGAAAGAGCCTTTCAATAAATCAAAGAGGTAACGGACGTCCTTGCCCCCATGGTATTCGGCCTCAAAGCCTAAGAAGATCTCAATCTGATTCTTATATTTCTCCTTCAAGGTCAAGACCGAGTCGATGTAGCCCGGAAGCATATCGAAGCTTCCTCTTTGGCCAGACTCGTTCATTCCCGGAAAGATGCAGTGGTCGGAGAAACCGAGTCGCTTGATCCCTTTCTTGATCGCGGCGATGACGTATTCCTCATCCTCCCCATAGGCATGGCCGCACCGCTTCGTGTGGGTGTGGTAGCAGAAATCATAATAACGGGATGCGCTCATAAGTGACCTCCTCCAAGGTTAAGCCGCAAGCTTGGGCTTTATAATGGGTGACGCACCGGGGCTTCTTTTCCAAAGCCACGGCTAACTCGTCTATTGTAGAACGGTGAAAGCCGACCCGAAAGGCATAACCGACCATCAAGCGGATCTGATAGGTCATGAATCCGTTGGAACGGAAAATGACTTGCCCCAGCCCGTCCTCTTCGTCGTAAATCACTTCAATCGGCTGCAAAACCCGGATAAAACCATCGATATCCTCTTTTTTGGCCGTAAAATTCGAGAAATCATGTTCCCCTTCGAAAATCCGCAAAGCCGACCGAAAAGCCGCCAAATCGAAATCATAGTCACCTAGATATGCCACCATATCCGATCGCAAAGCATGTTTCTTCTTAATTGAGAAACGGTAGATATAGGTTTTGCTAACGCTGCTATGCCGGGGATCGAAGCTATCATCGACATAAAGCAAAAATGAACAAGAGATATCGGAAGGCAGCCGCCGATTAAGCAAAGAGCAGAGCCGAGTCAAGTTCACTCTTCGCTCAACCGGAAAAGCGAAAGGATAAGAAGAAGCATTGACCCCGGCATCGGTCCGGCCACACCCCTTGATCAAAGTCTCTTGCCCGAGTAAAGAAGAAAGGACATTCTCGACCGTCCCCTGGACCGTCACCTTATTCGGCTGCCGTTGAAACCCATAATAGGCTCTCCCTAAAAAGGAAAGATAACCTAAGACCTTCATAAGGCCGTCACTCCCAAAAGAGCAAAGAAATCGAGGTTCATCGCCGAGACGGTGATATAGCCAGCCATCACCAAGACCGAGACAATTAGCCCCATCCAGGCCCCGAAGCCGAAATGGAGTTTCCGATAACGGGTTCTTTTGGCATCTGGATCATAGCCTCGGCATTCCATCGCATCAGCTAGTTCCTCGCTCCGGACGAAGGAAGAGACGAACAAAGGGATGATCAAAGAAGTCATCCCAGTGATCCGGGATAGGAGCCGGCCATGTTTGAAGTCGACCCCGCGGGAGGTTTGGGCTTTCATTACCCGGTCGGCATCTTCCAATAACGTCGGGATGAAGCGCAGGGCGATGGATAAAATCATCGCGATTTCGGCGGCTGGGAAACGGAATATCTTCAAAGGCGTCAAATACCATTCGATAGCATAGGTCAAATCCAGCGGTTTGGTGGTCGCGGTTAAGACCATGGTCAGCATGATCATCATGATTAACCGCATCATAATCCGGAAGGCCTCGGCAAAGGCATCCCAATATACCGTCCAGCTCCCGGTTGACCAGGCGATGCCTAAAGTCGGCTCCTTGCCCGTCGGGACGAGAATATAGATGAGCAGCAAAAACAAGATCATGAACCAGAGGGAGCGGAGGGAACCAAGGATCGACCTTAGGCTCATCCTTGAGCAATAAAGCAAAACGCAAAGGAAGAGGAAGAGGACCCCGCCCATCAGGGCCCGCATCGACCAGGTCGGGTAATTGAGGAAGACGGCGACCATTAAGAAAATCGTCGCCGCCAACTTGGCCCGCGGGTCCATCTTATGGAGAAAGGAATCATAAGGGACATAACGCCCAATCGCGAAACTAGCCATGTTTGCACCTCGCGATTTCCTTGGCTAAAGAAGGGATATCGACGCAATTATCAAGGCAAATATCCATTCCTTTGGCCTTTAATTGCTTAGCGAATTCGAAGAAAGGCGGGATTTGCAAAGAATATTGGGTGATATCCTCTTTGAATAATTCAATCGGGCTGCAGGTCTTAGCGATTTGGCCCTCGCTCATGACGAACACCTTATCGGCATGCTTCAAGACCAAGGACATATCATGGGTGACGAGGATGATGGTCGTCCCCTTGGCGTGGATCTCATCGAAGAGGTCCATCATCTCTTTGGCCCCTAAAGGATCGAGTCCCGCCGTCGGCTCATCGACCACTAAGTATTTAGGGTGGATGGCCAGGATCCCGGCGATGGCGACCCTTCGCTTCTCGCCTCCGCTTAGTTCAAAAGGCGAACGGTCATAAAAGGATTCGCCAAGCCCCACTAAACTCAGGGCCTCTTTCGCATCCTCTATCGCCTCTTCCTTGCTCCGTCCAAAGTTCTTCGGCCCAAAGCTGACGTCTTTAAGCACCGTCTCCTCGAATAGCTGATACTCGGGGAATTGGAACACCAGCCCCACCAATTTCCTTAAGGGACTGATCTTCTTGGTCCGCTTCTTCTTATCGGCACTAGAGACGAACTCATCGACTTTGACCTCCCCTAAAGAGGGGACTAACAAAGCATTGATATGGCTCACGAGGGTTGACTTGCCACAGCCCGTCCGGCCGACCAAAGCCACGAACTCCCCTTCATCGATGCGGAGATTGATGTCCTTTAAGGCCTGGTATTGCAACGGAGTCTTAGGGGAATAGGTGTAGTAAACGGAGGAGAAATCTATCGGCATAGGACTTCCTCCATTAGTTTTTGTTCATCCATCGTCGGCTTAATGGTAACCCCGAGCTTATTGAGCTCATGGGATAAAGACAAAGCAAAGGGGATATCAAGATGGGAATCGGCGAGGATAGTCTCGGAGGCGAATACTTCCTCCGGGGTCCCTTTAAGGATCAACTTCCCTTCATTTAGGACCAGCACCTCATCGGCTAACTTGGCCTCTTCGATGTCATGGGTGATGGAAAGGATGGTGAGTTCAGGTTTGGCTTGCTTGACCTTTTCGATCAAAGTGGCGATCTCTTTCTTCCCTTTGGGGTCGAGCATGGCGGTCGCTTCATCAAAGATGACAAGGTCGGGCTGCATGGCTAAGACCCCGGCGATGGCGACCCGTTGCTTCTGTCCGCCGGATAAGGAAGTCGGTTCCCGGTCGAGAAACTCCTTCATCCCAGCTAAACCAGCATATTCCTCGATGATACCTTCCATCTCGGAAGAAGGAACTTGCTTATTCTCCAAGCCGAAGGCGATGTCATCGGCGACGGTGCTGCCGACGAATTGGTTATCGGGATTCTGAAAGACAATGCCTAAATGCGAACGGAGGGCCGGCTTGCTCTTCTTATCGACCACTTGGCCAAATAACTTGATGGTCCCGTTATAATCGAATCCCAATAAACCCATGATGGCTTTGGCTAAAGTCGACTTGCCCGACCCGTTATGGCCGATGATGGCGACCTGACTTCCCTTATTAACCGAAAAAGAGAGCCCATCGAGGGCTTTTTGACCGTCGCTAGTATAGCCAAAGGTCAAATCGTTAACCTCAAGGATAACCTCACTCATCCTTGTCTTTCCCCTTGTAACGGAAGTGGATATATAGCTCATTGCCAACGCAGCAGGCGACATACAAAAATAGGAACACCCCTAATACCGAATAGAAAAGAACCGGATTCTCCTCGATTTGGCCCGCCAGCGGGATGAACAACGATATGCCGACTAAAAGGAAGCAGATCGAGATGACGACGATCCGGTAGAAGGCGTTGCGCTTAATGAACATCGAACTTCACCTCGCGCCCGACGTAGGGGCGATACTTAACCCCCGCCATGTCGAGGATCCGGCGGGAGGCTTGCTCCTCGAGGTGGTCATGGTACTTGTCGTCTTTGTAGATGACTTCCTTGATCCCGACCTGGACGATGGCTTTGGCGCATTCGTTGCAGGGGAACAAGGTGACGTAGATCCGGCACCCATTCAAAGCCGAGCCATCGCGGGTATTGAGGATGGCGTTGAATTCGGCGTGGCAGACGTAAAGGTATTTGGAGTCGAGCCCTTCCCCATGCCCCCAAGGGATGGAATCATCATCGACGCCCCGGGGCATGCCGTTATAGCCGATGGAGACGACTTTGTTGGCTGAGTCGACGATGCAGGCCCCGACTTGGGTCGAGGGGTCTTTGCTCCGGGCAGCCGAAAGTTCGGCGATGCCCATGAAATATTCTTCCCAGTTAAGGTTATCGGTACGGTGCGTTTCCATATGGCTTCCTCCAGCACCGACAATCATACACGCGCGGGAAAGGGAAGCCAAAAGCAAGCAATAGAAAAAGGGCATTAATAATTTAGGGGAATCCAGTAGAAAAAGATGCGATAAAATGGTCTTATTATATTTTTGTGAACGCGACATTTATGGAAATGACCCAAAAAAATGGTTAAAGATTTGCTGAAATGACCTTAGTTTCTAGAAATAGGATTTATGGAAATAACCGGAAAACCACTATAAAAGATTTAGGAGAAAAGGAAAAATCTATTGAAATTATTATACATTATTAAGTAAAATATATTCGATTATATCGGAAGAATTTATGGAACGTGGATCTAAATTTCAATTCAAAAGAAAAATCTACAAAGATTTATTAAAGTGGAAGCAGTCTTATAGTCATAGTTATGGGCTACTCATAGAAGGGGCTCGCCGGGTAGGCAAAAGCACGATAGTCGAACAATTTGCCAAGAACGAATATCGTTCCTACATCATCGTCGATTTTGACAAGGTAGGAAACCCTGTCAAAGAAATATTCGAAGACGGTTTCGACGACCTAGATACCCTTTTCAACCGGCTATCGGTATATTACCACACAGAACTTTATCCGCGAAATTCATTAATTATTTTCGATGAAGTTCAAAAATTCCCGCGGATTCATGAAGGAATGAAATACCTAATAGAAGATGGAAGATATGATTACATTGAGACCGGTTCGCTTATCACATTAAGGCTCCTTGGCAAAAGGTTCACCAATCCAAGCGAGGTGATGAATATTCGAATGAATCCGATGGACTTTGAAGAATTCCTCTGGGCAAACGGCGATTTTGTCACCTACCCTTTCCTACGTGACTGTCTAGAAAAACGCACTCCGCTAACTTACCCGGTTCATCGGAAAATAATGGCGACTTTCCGGATGTATATGTGCGTCGGTGGCATGCCAGAAGCAGTAAATCAATATTTGAACGATAAAGTAAACTTTTCAAAAGTCGACACTACCAAACGGGCAATCAATAAAATCTACGAGGACGACCTGCGGAAATACGATCGAGACTACAAAACGTTCACCAGTGCCGTCTATTCACACATACCATCTTATCTTTCCAACAAAAACAGAACTTTTCGCTATAATCAAATTAAAAAAGGCGCCGAATATATCTCGCTAATAAACACGATTGAAGGCATAGAGAAGTCGCTTGTTGGCAATATCTGTCGGAATATTAGTAATCCCGAAATAGCGTTGGGCTTAAGCGTGATCCCAGAGCAATTTAAAATATATTCTTCGGATACTGGCTTATTAGTAACTCAGGCATTGAATTCCGAAAGTAAAACCTCAGGCGACATATACAAAAGTCTAATTTTTGATCATCTTTCAACTAACAACGGGATGTTCTTCGAAAATGCCGTGGCACAAGCTTTAATCAATTCCGGGCACAAACTTTATTATCACACCTTCAAAAAGAGCCGAGAAGATATTAAAAAACAATATGAGATTGATTTTGTGATTATAAAAAACGGGAAAATATGCCCAATCGAGGTAAAGTCATCTAGTTATAGTCGGCATGCTTCCTTAGATATATTTTCGCAAAAATACAAAAATCGGGGAATTGGGGAGAAATACATCATTTATGGCAAAGATTTAAAAACAGAAGGGGACACGTTGTACTTGCCTATTTACATGGCCGGCCTAATCTAAGGCAAATTTGTATCAAAAATATGAAAGAAAAGACCATCAAATCAGAGAACGTCTTCTCCGGCAAATTGCTCCACCTATATGTCGACGAGGTCGAATTAGAGAACGGCCATAAGGCCATTAGAGAAGTGATCCGCCATTGCGAAGCCTCAGCAGTTCTCGCTATCGATGACCAGGAAAGGGTTTTGATCGAAAAGCAATTCCGTTATCCCTATGGCGAGGACACATTGGAGATCCCGGCCGGCAAAGCCGACCCCAAGGAAGACCCGATGGAAACGGCCAAAAGGGAATTAGCCGAAGAGACCGGCTACGCCGCCACTTCTTGGCTTCATTTAGGCGATATATACCCCTCCTGTGCTTATACCGATGAAGTAATCCATATCTATTTAGCCCAAGGCTTAAAGCCGGGGACCCGCCATCTCGATGAAGGGGAAAGCCTCGATTATCGATTCATCAAGATGACGGATTTAAAGACAATGGTCAAAGACGGGCTCATCAAAGACGGGAAGACCCTGGCGGCCCTCGCATTTTATCAGGCAAAACTCCAATAATCGCTCTATTGAGGGCGTCATCAAAACTTAGAAGAAGTGGTCGCAAAAGAAAATACCGATATTTAGCCGTCTTTTTATCGGATTTAGTAAGGATGCGGCTATTTTGCCAATAGTCTAAGGGGTCATTTTGCCTATTTTTCCAATACTTCGGAGGCCATTTTTGGCTATTTTTCCAAAATCCTGAACCCGAGGTTTTCCGTGGTTAAAAAGTCAGTCCTTGCAAGCCCGATTAGAGGCAGTACCTCAAAAGCAGTTTATTCCATTGGCTTTCCGTGAGACGATGATGCATCACCTCGCGCTTGGCCCTAACATCGATGGCGTCAACCACATTCATATAAATTTCGTATCGATTCTCGAAGTCGGCTTGCTCGGCTTGGTCAATGAGGCGCTCCAAAGGAGGACAAACGGGGAAATCGATTAAAACTTCGTCATTAATGAAGTTATGGCTGCGATGTTTATAGGCATCCTTCCGGATCAGGCCAACTACATAGCTATTCAGGCTCCCTTTCACCCCATCCAATTGCTCGTTGACCAAAGGGTCGTCTTTCCGCACCCGAATCCTGATTGACCGGTAATTCGCTGAATTGTATGCATCGATGTATTTGCTTTTGTCGAACATTTCCAGGCTCCGCATGGATATTATACATATGGAACCATATTAATCAATGAAAGCGGATATAAGACACGAGCAAGTCGCAAACATTAGTTGCAGAAGCCTTAATAAGGATACTGCGTGGAGATAGATGATTCGGCTCAAGCCCTAAAGAAGACGGGTTACCATCGAAATATATATATATTCGTAAACGAGGAAAACGCTAAATGGCGACTTTTTATCACTATTTATTACTGTTTATCACTTTTAATCACTTTATCTCAAAGATATCGGCTTCAAAGGGAGAGAGGAACCCCATCCGATACCCCTGGACCGGCAGCGACGACAGCAGCAATTTTGCTCCATCGAGGATCAGATGACGGGGGATCTTGACTTCCTTCCCGGTCAGATTGATCAAGATAAAGCGGCGCTCATCCTTATATACCCGTTGGTAAGCAATCAAATCCCCATGGACCATAATTGGCCGGAAATCGCCATAAACGAAAACCTCGTCCTTTTTCCTAAGCTGCAACAAGGCTTTGTAGAAATTCAGCACCGAAGCCGGGTCAGCGGACTCCGAAGCGACGTTGACCGCTTTGTAATTGGGATTGACCGGAAGCCAAGTCTTCTCGCTAGTGGAGAAACCAGCCGAGACGGCATCATTCCACTGCATCGGGGTCCGGGCATGGTCCCGGTTGACCCGATTGGCCAGTTTATAACGAGTCTTCTTAGTAAAGGGAAGCTTCTTTAATATCTCATTGACCTGCCGGCAGCTGACGTCTTGGCTTTGCTCTGGGTCTTGCAGGGGTAGATTGGTCATCCCGATCTCCTCCCCTTGGTAGATGAAGGGGGTTCCCCGCAAAGTAAGGTTAAGGACCGCGAGCGCCTTAGCGGACGCCTTTGGGAACTTCACCGGATCCCCATAATGGTTGATCGAACGGGGCTGATCGTGGTTCTCGAGATAATTGGCCATCCAGGAGACCCCGGTCTGCCATTTATAGATGACATCCCTAAGATAACGGGGCTTGAACTTCTTCTTGAATAAAGGAAGAAGGAAGTTGTCGCAGTTGGCGGTGTCGAACTGGAAGAACATGTCGAGCTCGTGGTTATCCAGGTAGCGTCGCCCGTTCTCAACATCGATGGCATAAGTCTCCCCGATGACGACGCAGTCGTAATGGGAGAAGACATCGTCGTAGAACCGCCGCAGCAATTTATGGTTTCCTTCCGAGCAAAGGTAATGCTCCATCCCTCTGCCCGAGGGGGAGAGTCCTTTGCCGTCATCTAGCGATTCCTTATAGCATTGGTTAATGACGTCGCAACGGAACCCATACACCCCTTTGTCCAAATAGAAACGGAGGATTCTCTCGACCTCTTCCACCACTTTCTCGTTATGGAAATTGAGGTCGGGTTGCTCAGATGAATACAGATGGAGATACCATTCCTCGCTTTGGGAATCATAAGTCCAGGCGGGCCCGGTGAACATCGAGGTCCAGTTATTAGGCGGGACCCCGTCTTTCTTGCCCTTCCGCCAAATGTAGTAATCCCGATATGGCGAAGAGGGATCGCGGCTGGCCTTGAACCATTCATGCTGATCAGAGGTGTGGTTGACCACTAAGTCCATGATGATCCTCAATCCCCGTTTATCGGCTTCCTTCAATAACCGGTCGAAATCCTCCATCGTCCCATAATCGGGATGGATGGAATAGTAATCAGCCACGTCATACCCCATATCCATCAAAGGGGACTTATAAATCGGGGAGAGCCAAAGGCAATCGACGCCTAAATCCTTAAGGTAATCAAGTTTCGATATGATCCCTTGGATATCCCCAATCCCATCGCCATTGGAATCGCAGAAAGAACGGGGATAGATTTGGTAAATG
This sequence comes from uncultured bacterium, assembly GCA_949297805.1. GTDB lineage: Bacteria > Bacillota_I > Bacilli_A > RFN20 > CAG-826 > Alloenteromonas. Next base: position 59,594 of record CASFTG010000003.1, on the reverse strand, counting down.
ACCTTATCGGTGAATGAGCGTTTGGTTTCCATGGGCCAATTATACCACCGCCGAAATCAAGGCGCGGCAAAGGAAACCAAGAGATTCAAAGCAAGAGAGAAGGATGAAATATCCGACTTTGATGCTGTCGCAGACTATTGAACGGTCACGAAATGCAATTCTACCCCTTCGATTAACCCGGTGATGAACATGCCCTCCTCACCGTTTTTGCCAACGAGTTCGATCAGAAGCTCATTGCCGTCCGGCCCCCAAAAGGCCATGGTCCTAACACGGACATCCGACATCAGATAAGGCCCATCGAGCGCCGGCCCAGGATTGTGAAAGGTGATGATCAGGCACTTCTGGAAATCCGCCTCTTCCGGCATGCGTCGGATTATCCCCGCTTGGTTTTCGGATAGACCGAGCCATTCGCACTTCAATTCGCGCTCCCGATCACGCAGAAAATCTGAGATATAAAAGGGGTCTGAGCGGAAAACAGTCTCGAAAGTAACGTGGCAATCCTCCCATCCAGTTTCTGTGGCTCCTTCCGCATGGGAATAGACGAATTCGTGCGGAACAGGAGGAGTGAATCCATTGTCGCCGCAACCGATAAGCGAAAAAGCTAATACCGAAAAAGAAATTAGCAATCCAGAACCATTCCGCATCCGCATTTTAAAACTCCTGTAAAAGATTTGAAATATGTCTTGTGGTTATGGGGCGTCTCGTTGATGAGAACATAATATCCTCCTTCGTTGTAGAAAGTCCGCTTATCGGCAAGCACCTGCGAATAACCGTCGTCCCAACCCCAATGGCACAGCAGTTTCCCTTCCTCGTAATATCCATATACCGAAATATATTACCGGAGACCCGTTGTCAATTTCGTTTCGGACATCAGAGAAAATCCAATACCAATCGCCGTCGGAATACGCAATATCCTTTCCTTCCATGAATTGGGACGTCGCCTTTTCCATATCGTAAGGAATTGAGCCGCCAAGATCAGGCCCCTTCCAATTAGTCGAAAAAGCCTGAAGCGAATCCCACCTACCAATAAAAAACGGCCCACCGGCCGTCTTACTTGTTCTCTTCGCTGGCTTTCGCCAAGGCTTCGTTTATTTCCTTATCGGCGGAGCAAAGGGCGAGCGACAAATAGGCTTCCATGTCCTCAACGCTCATTTTCTTCGAATAAGCTTCTTCGTCCATAGCCTGCCCTCCAACCGGCAATAGTCTACTCGCCTATAGCCATTCCTCAACCCCGTTTCCTTGGACATTGTCCAAACTTTTCCGACTAATGGGGATGGCCCTAAGCGAAAAGAGGTTTTATGTTCAATCCCCTGTAGGCCCACCCAAAGCAAAGATGACGATAAGGCACACGACGATGAGAAGGACCAGCACCCCACAAAAGATGAAGAACCCCTTCCGGGAAGGACGGGAATTAAGTTCCTCTTTCTGTTCCGGAGTCAAAAGGCTCTCGTCGACCTCGGGTTCATTCAACTCGTTCTTTGGCATAGGTCAGGAACCTTATATCCCCAAGGAACAAGACCTTCCCCTCAATCGAGGCAAGATCATCAATAAACGGATGGTCGGCGGTGAAGAGGAAGAAATCATCCTCATCCCAGAAGGAATCATCACCTGGGATTCCGGTCAGATAAACCTTATCGAAGGCATTATCCAATAAGGGGAGGATCGAGGCGACGTTGCTCCCTTTTTTCGCGGCATAAACGACCGACAAGGGCTCACCTAAAGCCAAAGAAGGATAACTCTTGCTCAAGCCAACGATCATCTCGGGGGAGGAGGCGCAGTCGAAGAGGTAACGACCCTTCACCTCGTGGTGGTTAGGCAAAGAGATCTTACCGATCCCTTTTTGCAAGGTCTCCTCATCCAAGGATAGCCCCAGTTGATTTACCGCCTCGATGGCTAAGGCGAGGTCAAGCATCTCGATCGCCACCGGGGTATTGATTCGAATCCCGGGATAAGCATGGATATCGAACACCAGTTCCTTCCCTTCATAATGAGGATGAAAGGGAATATTGGCCTTGACCCACTTCACCTTATTGTCCGCGCAATATTCTTTGACCGGTGGCTCATTAAGCTCATTGAGTTCAAAGGAAAGCAAAGTCGAATCTTGAACTGAAAGGGCAGCGCAGTCGAAGGCGATGCTGCTTTCAGTAGTCCCTAATTCCTCCACATGGTCTAAGCCCACGGAAGTCAGGATAGTAAGAATCGGTTCGAGGAGCTCGCTATAGATGGGGGAGGAGACCCCGCCGATCGGTTCTTCAACGAGGATATAGTCGCAATCTTTATAGGCCGATAAAGCCAATAAGAACTTCGCTTGCTCTTTCGATAACGAATACTTCTTAGCCAAAGAAAGATAGTCGCGGTCAATGACCCCTCTTGCCCCGTTGACCCGGATATCGTCCTCATTGTCATCGAAGCAATTATAATAAGCCCCAACCTTCTTACCTAAAGCCTGCAAAATGCCGCTTAAATAAGCGATGGTCAAGGATTTGCCAGAACTGCCGGAAACCAAAATAACCGGGCATTTGGGCAAAAGAGAGGATTTCCGCAAAGCCTTGTCGAAATTGCCGGAATCGCTCCCGTAACCACGCAGATCAATCATATTTCCGTCCTTCCTTCTCCGCCGCCTTGATCGAGCGTTCATCATCCCGTTTCTTGATCGCGTCCCGCTTATCATGGGCTTGTTTGCCCTTAGCTAGAGCGATCTCGACCTTGGCGTAGCCGTTTTTCAAAAACACCTTGGTCGGGACACAGGTAGTCGAGCTGCCTTTTAGATGGGCATCGAGTTTCCTTATCTCCTGCTTAGTGAGCAGGAGCTTCCGGTCCCGAAGGTGATCGACGTTATACACCGTCCCATCCTTATAAGGGGCGATATGCATATTGGCGATATAAGCTTCGCCGTTTTTAATATAGACATAGGAATCGGCTAAAGAGGCATTCCGGGCTCTTAAGGACTTAATCTCGGTCCCGGTCAAGACTAACCCAGCGGTCAGGAAGTCAGAAAGAAAATAGAGGAACCGGGCCTTCCGGTTCTCCAGCAAGATCGAGGAATCGCGCGAACGTCTACTCATAGCTGATGCTGATGGTCGCTCCTTGGTCGGTAACCGAATCGAAATGGATCGAAACCGGCAGCTCCGCCCCATTGTTGAGTTTCCCGTTTTGGAAGAATGAACTGGAAGACAAGAAGAAGGAGTCCCCCGTATGGAAAAGGTCGGAGTCGGTGGTATAGACCGATTGCTTATTGAAAGTGTATTCGCCTCCGGCCTGGACAAGTTGCAGGGAGAAGACGTCTTGGCCCAATAGGGACACGCAACGGGCGTAATCGGAGTTCGAGGCGGCGATCGCTAACCCGCTGGTATACATCTTTCCATCGACCCGACAATACTTCGGATAATCTCCGGAAGAAGTCTGCTCATCGGTCAGATAGGCGACGTCTTGGAAGTTCATCCCATCCAAGAAGCCCGGCCCATACACCAGCCGGTTATCGACGTGCCACAGCTTGACCCCGGCTTGGCTCGGTAAGGTATTCCCTAAATCCGGATAGGCTTCTTTCGAATCCAATTCATTAAGGCCGGTCGGGGTATAAAGCTCGAGCAATAAGAACTCATCGAAGCCGGTCCCGTTCCACGAATCGGCGATAAGGATGCAGTCCCCGCTCGATTCGGCCGGCTGGATGGTGATCTTTGAATCATCAGTCACGACATAAGGCTCGCTCCAGCCATAAAGGAGTTTGGTCGCCATATCCATGTCCCCGACGTTGCAATCCATCATGATCGAGCCGCCGGCCGGATTGTCGTAACCATTGGTCTGGAAGTCGGCATCATAGTAATCATCGGCCCCTAAGATATGGCCGAACTCATGGATGATGGTATGGCAATCGATCTGCCCCGCCCCGGCATCCTCAAAAAACTCCATCGAGGACCAGAAGTAATAGAAGCCCACCGGGTCCTCGGGATCTTTGTATTCCAAGGCCTCGCCATTGAAATAGGTATAGGCCCAGAAGTAATCGGCGTAAGGGTCGAGGGCGGCTATCTCTTTCGAATGCCCGGCATCGGGACAGGAATAGATCATGATGGTCGCATCGATAAGCCCATCGTTATTGCTGTCGAACTTTTTCGTGTCGCCTTGATATTGATTCAAGGCCTCGGTCAAGCAATAAGCCGCCGGGTCATCGGTCGTATTCAATAATTCCGCCGGGGTCTTATCGATGTTGATGACCGGGGCGATTTCGCAGTTAATAGCAAGACGCCCATAGCTCGACTTCTCATAGTAAGAAGGCAAGGTCTCCCAATAATTGGTCTCCTCCGCCTCCCCGGTGGTGGCGATCTCAATCGTCTTCAAGTCCTCGTCAGAGAAGGGATAACCCTTAATCTCGATTGGCAAGACCAAGACGTTATATTCGCCAATCGAAGGCAAGTTCGGCGTCGATTGGGAAGACAAGACGTCAAATAGGGTCAGGTTGTCGTTGATCGAGGTGGCTTTCTGATACCCGTCCAATTCAATCGGCGGCGTCTCCGGGGTCGAAAGAGAACTGCTGCTCCCTTCGCCCTTGCAGGCGACGAGCAATAAAGCTGGCAATAGCAATAATGTTTTCTTCATGGATTAAGCCTCGTGGATGTCGATGATGGCCGATTCCGAATCGACCGAGACGATATCGATGGAAAAAGGGAACTCATCGCCGTTATTGAACTTGCCCCGATTGGCGAAATAGGAACGATAGGTTTGGATGTCGAAGGAGTCGCCGGCTTGGAACAAGGTCGAGTTATCGGCATAAGTCCCATAGGTGAAAGGGGTTCCGCTTGGGGAAGAGGCATCGATCAAGGTGTTGAAGTTATAACGAGTGCTGGCCGGATAGTAATCCTTCTGGCAATTAGTCGCCCCGACCGAATAGTAGGTATAATCATCGGCCCCGTCTAAGTTATCGCCATAGTAATAGACCGAATCCTCGAGCTGGCCCCACTGGTTATAGCTCACTTCCATGACCCTCGCATCGATATGGCTGATTTTGACCCCGGGCTTGGAATAGCCGCGCGGACGATCAGAATAACTATTGAGGCTATCATGCTCATTTAAGCCGATTGGACTATACAGCTCGATGACCAAATACTCGTTGAAGGCATTGCCGTTCCAGGAACTAGACGGGACGATGATGGCCGAGGGCGTCGCCGTCGATGGAGTGATCTCGATCGTCGCCTCTTCAGTTACGACATAGGGTTTTAGCCACCCAAGCAATATTTTGGCATAAGCCCCATGGTCGAGGATGTTGAGGTCCATCATATCAAGGCCCCCGGCATAAGCCGTCCCGTAGCTCGAATCGCTATAAAGGTCATCGAGGCCGAGCATATGGCCGAACTCGTGGATCAAAGTATGGGCATCGCCATCCCCGCCTTCATAGATGAAGTCGATCGAGAGCCAGAAATAGAGGTTGACGGTCGGGGAATTGATATTCGGCTCATTCTGGGCCCAATAGGTATAAGCCCAGTAGAAACTGGTTTGATCGTAACTTAAGTTGCCAGAGTAATAGTCCGGGCAGGAATAGACGGCGATGACCCCATCGATCCAGCCGTTATCATCGGTATCGAACTGCTGAACGTCATGGGCGGACGAGTATTCGTTAAAGGCGGCGTTGATAAGGGTGATGCCGTTGTCGCGGCCACTCGCGCCAAATTGGTTATACGCCCCCCTGGCGGTATATCCCGATTCATAGACGTCGGCCACCACGAAGCTAAGGTCCAACTGGCCATAGGATGACTTGTAGTAATAAGACGACAGCGATTCCCAATAAGCCGTTCCCTCCTCGGCATTGAGTGTCCAATCGAAGTCGGCCAGTTCGGATTCGCTGAACTTATAATCGGTGAATTCAATCGGCAGGACCAAGATCGAGTATTGGCCGGTCGTTGGCAAGGAGTCAGCATACTGGCTATTGTTCAGATCCTGGAAGCCATATTTCAAAACCTCCTGGGGTTCCAATTCATCAAGGGAGGAAGAACTGCCGGAAGAGGAGGAAGAAGACGATACCCCAGCCGAAGAGAGGGAAGACGAGGAGGAGGAAGGATCGTCGGGATTAATCACCTCCAAAGAGGAGTCCGAGGAACTGGACTCGGATGGGGCGTCCTCCTCAGTCGAGGAAGAACGATGGAGGCCCCGGGGGGCGCAGGCGGCGAGGCAAACTAAGCCCAGCCCTAATATCAACAGGTTCTTTTTCATTGTTTGGTGAAGGTCAGGGTCGCCTTTTGATAATCGCAGTAATCGATGGAGACGGAATAGTTCAGAGGTTCCCCGTTATTGAGGGTCGTCTCCTCGGGGAAATAGACGGAATAGGACTCGAGGGAGAAGGAATCGCCAGCCCGGAATAGGGAATAATCATCGGCATTGCCCTGCCGGTAGAAAGGATTGACCGAAGGGGAGGAGGCATCGATGAGCGAGACCAAGGAATAGGAATCCTTGGCATAGGAATTGACCTTCTGCGAGTTGGTGGCCCCGACTTGGTAATAACGGAAGGTCTGGGCGGTGCTGACGGGGTTGAGCGTCGTCCCCTCCAGGTATTCGGCTGAGGCTGTGCCAGAGGACTTGATCGTTATCTCCATGACCCTGGCATCGACGTGGAGGATCTTGACCCCCGGGGTCTGGAAGCCGATCGGCCGGCCGGGGTATTGGGCCCGGCTATCGAGCTCATTAAGCCCGGTTGGGGTGTAAAGCTCAAAGATCAGATACTCGTCGAAGGCGGTCCCGTTCCAGGAGCCGCTTGGCAAGACGATGGCATTGGCCCCATCCTGCAAGGGCTTCAATTCGACGGTGCAGGAGTCGGTGATGACCGTCGGCTTGATCCAGCCAAGGGCCAGTTTCGAGAAGGCGTCGTGATCGAGGATGTTCCCATCCATCATGTCGAGCCAGCCGACCGGGAAGAAGGCGTTATAGGGGGCCTTGGAGGTCGAGGAGGGATAGTAATCGTCTAGCCCCAGCATATGGCCGAACTCATGGATCAGGGTATGGGCATCCAATTGGCCCTCATCGGTATAGATGAAGTCGATCGAGAGCCAGAAGTAGAGGTTGAAGCTCGGGCTCACGTAATTCGGGGTCTGCTGGGACCAATAGGTATAGGCCCAGTAGAAGTTGGTCGCATCGTAGAACGGGTATTCGTAGGACTGGGAGTCGGGGCAGGAATAGACGGCGACGATCCCATCGACCCAGCCATTGGAGTCATAGTCGAACTTGGCGGCCTTGCCCCCATTGCTTTTATAGTTCTTAAAGGCGGCGTCGATGAGGCTGATGCCGTTGTCGGGTTCAACTGTATTAGTCCCATAACGGGCGTAGGCCTGCTCTGCGGTCAATCCGGATTCATAGACATCGGCGATGACGAAGTTGACCTTCAGTTGGCCATAGCTCGATTTGTAGTAGAAGCTGGAGAGGGATTCCCAATAATCGGTCCCGTCCTCGGAATTCAAGACGACGTCAAGATCCTCCAAGGCCCCATCTTCAAAAGGGAAGTCGCTTAACTCGATCGGCAAGACCAAGACATCGTATTCCCCGGTTGAGGGCAAGGCGTCCATCCCAGCCGAGAGCTGGAGGTCGCGATAACTAAAAGGCGTCGGGTCCTCAAGGGTGTAATGGCCGTCACTCGTCAGCGGCGGGACATAGCCCGGCCCTTTGCTCTTATCGATCAGGTCATAGATATTGCAGCTGGCGAGCCCGAAGACCAGCAGGGGCAAGAATAAAAAAGCGAGGTGTTTCTTCATCTAGCGAATGATACTCCAAGAAGGGGCTGCTTATAAAGCAGCGGCTCATTATGGGGGATAATCCGCCGATTGCAAGCGAAACCGGCAATAGAGGATAACCCTTGCTTCGGTTATAATATCTTTAAACCGGGCTTAACCCCCAATAGAGGCAACCATTATGAAGCAAAAGATCCTCCTCGCTCTTCCCCTCCTCGCCTTAGTCGCCTGCTCCAACAACCCCCTAGGTTTTAGCGATGACCTCGCCGCCATCATCAAAGCCAATGTTGATGAGCCCCAAGTGACCTATGAAGCCGCTGAAGTCAACACAGTCAGCCGGCCCTTATGGTTTGACAATTTCGTCAAACTGAACGAAACCTCGGGTCTTGAGGTTTATCAAGATGGCGAGAATTACCGTTTCTTCTCCCTTTTGGCCAAGCGAGAAATCGCCGATAACGAAGACCCCGACTCCTATGCCGTCTACCCCCATTCCCTCTGCGGCTTCCTCCTCACCCTCAGCGATGTGAACGGCACCATCATCTATGATGGCTTCGGCAATGAATTGGTCCGGTATTCAGGACAAGTCAACCCAAGCTTCGAAACCGAAGACAATCAGCTTCGGATCTTCGATCAGAGCAATAACGAAGTCGAATATACCTACACTTCCTCCACCCCCGCCAAAACCTATTCCGGCGAAGCCAGGGAAGACGAATCACAAGGCGGATTCAGCGATGGGGAGATCGTCGGTTTGCCCGATTACCGGATCTACAACGGCGAAGGGCTATGGATGGTCGCCGATAAGGACGGGGGCATCGTCTCCTCCTTCCGCCTCCCCTCCTTCGTCTTAACCGCTGACTCGACCCTCATCGCCGGCGGGGTCATCCTCGCCCAACGATCCTACGCCGTCCCGGAAGACGAAGGGGATTACACCTATTACCAAAACGGGGTCAAATACGTCCTTGAGTCCTATGCCTTGAATATGCTCGAAGGGGATTATGCCACCATCGAGTTACCCTACTTGATTGGCAACCAACAGATGATGCTGAATGATGCCGACGGCAACCCAAACCTCGCTTTGGCCAACATTCAGAAGATCAACGACCATCGGGCCCTCGATCCCGAGGAATCGGTCATCCTCGACAAGGAGGGAAACATCATCGACTGGGGGCTCGGGAGCAGCTTCTTCGCTTCCTTCGTCGAAATGGCGGGTGGCTATTACTACAGCCAAGCGAACCGAACCATCTTCGACGATAAGCTCAATCCCATCGCCGTCTTGCCCGTCCAAGCCAGTTACCTCGAGAAGATGGATTGCTTCTATTACTACACCGGCTCGAAGATCACCGTCTATGACCACGATGGCCAACGGATCTACCAAGACCAAGCCGAGCAAGTCTATCCATCCAGAACCGAGAACTCACTTATGTATACCGGCGAGGATGGGCTCCTCCATGGTATTCAATGTATAAACGGAGAAATCAAAACCAAGACCCGATCCGGTTATAAGGCCAACTCAATCGTGTCCTATAGCTTTGGAATCGACGGGGTCCTCGTCATCTATGAAAGCACCGCTGGCCCCGGGGCCTTCGGGGTCTATACCGGGAACGATCAGAAAGTCGAAGCCCAGATCGCGGTCAGCAACCCCAACCCCTTGTCCTACACCACCTTCGACACCGCCGTCACCTATCTCGACGTTGGGGATTACCTCGTAACCGCGAATTGGCCCCGGACCGTCAATTACGACGTTAAGTAATTGGTCGCAATCGGCCTTGCCGTAACGGGCAAGGCTTTTCTTCAAGGATAGGCAGACCGCCAGCCCAACGAAATAAAGCAAGTTAGAGCAAATTAGAGCAACTTTTGTGGCGATTAGTGCAACTTAGAGCAACTAACGACAAGTTAAAGCAACTAATGTGGCACGCCAATCCACGACTTCCTTGGTTATACAACGAAACCATCGCTGGCAATTTAACCGCCCGTTTCAAGGCCAAACAATCCGGCGTTCTGAATAATGACAGTGTAGTTTTAACGCTCTTAAACATCGATGATAAGCGGTTTTTCTAGTATAGAGTGTAGTCCGAGTGTAGGAAGACTACACTGCGACTACACTACTTACTACACTGACTACACTCTGAAGGAAGGGCAGGTTGATAACCTTTTGTCCTCTTGATCATAAGGATATAGGCCAATTTGTCCTTTCCTTATTGATTCTAGAGGACACAAACTATAACTTCGAAATTAAACAATGACATTATTAGAAACTCGTAACAAATACCGGCTCACCAAAATGCAGCCTCAGCCATCATCGAGATTCCTCTAAAAACCTATCGCCGTTATGAAACCAAAGACCATTATGGGAGCTCGATCAAAAGAGAAGCCTACATCAGAAAACCAAAGAACCATTGCGAGACCACCGAAGAGAAAGGGCTTTGGGCCATCGAGGAGATTAAGGCCCGCTTAAACAAGCTATTCAATGAGGAGTACCCAAGCCAAATAAACTTCTGCTGGCTATTTGGCAGCCATGCCAAAGGGAACGCCCAGCCCGACAGCGACGTCGACCTCTATGTCTCCTCTTCCCTAAAAGGGTTTGGACTCACCGGATTGATGGAACGGATACGGCAAACGCTCCATAAACGGGTCGACGTCCTCCGGGATGAAGAGGTCTTGCCCAGTTTCGAGTTGACTAAGGAAATATTGAAAACCGACATCAAAATCTACGGTTGAATGGAATTTTAGTTGGAAAAGCGACCGGAAATGACATTTTTACAATTGGAAAAGTGACAGGTGTTTGCATTTTTCCAACTTTTGAATGTAATATATGGGCATGGAACGCCAAGAATTGACCCGTCTTATCGAAGACGACCTCCGGGCCTGGGCCCAGAATAAAGGCAAGCCAGCCTTGCTTAAAGGGGCCCGCCAAACCGGCAAGACCCACACCATCGAGAAAATCGGTAAGCAATGCTTTAAGTCTTTCATCGAATACAACCGGATCCTCGATCCTGAACGGGCCGCCATCTTCGAAGGCTGCCATTCAAAAGAAACCTTTTTCCAACGGCTGCAGGCTAGCGCCGATGCGCCCCTGCTTCCCGGCGAGACCCTCATCTTCATCGACGAGATCCAGGATTACCAGGACTTCGACATCCTAACCATGATTAAAGCTCTAGCCATCGATGGCCGTTACTCCTATATCCTGTCCGGTTCGGCTTTGGGGGTGGCTCTTCAAAAGATCGCCTCCTATCCCGTCGGATACCTAACCGAGTTTCATCTTGGCCCTTTAAACTTTGAGGAATATTGCCTGGCCAAAGGATTTGACCGTTCCTTATTCGAATCCTTCCGGGAGAACATCGCAACTCGCCAGCCCATCGACGAGCCGATCCATCAACTGCTTTTGAATTACCTTTATGAATACCTCGTCATCGGCGGCACCCCCAAAGCCGTCTCCTCTTATATGGCCAATCATTCCTTAGCCGAGGTCAGCAGCCTTCAGCACGACATCATAAATGGGTATTTTGGAGACATGGCCCGTTATGCCCCGAACGAAGACAAAGTCGGCATCATCAGCTGCTATGCCAACTTAGCCTCGGAAATCGATAAGAAGAACAAGCGCTATAACCTAAACTCCTTGCCCTTATCCCGTTCTGGGCAAAGGCGGCTTGGGGACTACGTCGACTGGCTGAATGAGGCCGAGATCGCCGTCCCCATCTACAACGCCGTCTCCCCCACCATCCCCTTGACCCGAAACCATGACCGGGCCTTGCTTAAGCTCTTCGCCAATGACGTCGGCTTGCTTTCATATATGCTCTCCTCCACCGGGACCCGGACGAAACTGTTAAAGAAAGAGAAAAGCATCAACTATGGGGCCATCTTCGAGAACTTCGTCGCCCAAGAGCTGAATAAGGGTAAGGGCGGTTATTACTACAACGACAAGACCAGAGGGGAAGTCGATTTCCTCCTCGAGCACAATGGCGAGGTCATCCCAATCGAGGTCAAATCCGGCAAGGACTATGCCCGCCACGTGGCCCTATGCAATCTATTAGATAGTCAGGACTATGGTATCAAACAAGCCATCGTCCTCAGCACCGCGAATATCAAGGAGAAAGGATCGGTCCTGTATCTCCCGGTCTATCTAGCCGGCTTGCTGAATTAGCCAAAAACCCATCGATGGACCTTCACGCCTTCTTTAGAAAATGAGACGGTGAAATGTATCATTTCGCTAAATCCAGGTCTTCCGTTGCGGTAATCCTAGGTATTTTGTTGCAGTAATCCTAGGTGTTCTATTCCTAGAAATTCCGGCTACACGCCGAAGGATTCGCTTTCTATGTGGCCAACGCCCATTCTGCCTTAAACGCGATTATTTGGACGGCGTCCCCAAATAGTTGCTTAGGACATCCCCTTGGCTGGGAACCGCGATCGAGCCTTGCTTGAGCTCTCCGTGAATAAGGTCGGCATGCTGAATTAAGCAAATAAGATTACGCTGTAGCAGCTTGTAGCATTTGTAGCAGCTTGTGGCAAAACGCAACCTAATAACGGAAAAAACCTGCAAAACAAAGACGGGAAATCAATCCCTCAGATACAAATCCCGTGTATAGACTTTATGGGAAATATCCTGCAAATCCTCATCCATTCGGTTGCAAATGACCAAATCGCATTGGGATTTGAACTCATTTAGGTCATTGATGACCGTTATCCCTTCAAATTCCTTATCTTTGAGCAACGGTTCGTAAATAACCAGGCGGATATGCTTGCTCTTCAGCCGCTCGATGATCCCCAAGACCGAGGACTCCCGGAAGTTATCGGAATGGCTTTTCATCGTTAAGCGGTACGCCCCAACAAGAGGATCATCAATTCCCTGAACCTTCTTGGCTATCTGCTCGGCGATGAAATCCTTCCGGGTCTTATTCGACTCGATGATGGCCCCGATGAGGTTATTGGGGACAGAAGCGAAGTTAGCTTTAAGCTGTTTAGTATCCTTAGGCAAGCAATAACCCCCGTAGCCGAACGAAGGATTGTTGTAGTAATCCCCAATCCGCGGATCGTAGCTGACCCCCTCAATAATCTCTTTCGTATTAAGCCCTTGGGTCTCGGCATAGGAATCGAGCTCATTGAAGTAAGCGATCCGCAAGGCCAAATAGGTATTGGCGAATAGCTTAACCGCTTCGGCCTCCGAGGAGCCCATGACGAAGGAAGCGACCTCTTCTTCATCCGAGCCCGCCTTTAACAAATTGACAAACTCATCGGCGAAGGCTAACCGTTCATTGTCTCGGCTGGTGACCCCAACGATGATCCGGGAGGGATGGAGGTTATCGTATAAGGCTTTCCCTTCCCGCAAGAACTCAGGGGAGAAATAGATCTCAGAAGAAGGATATTGCTTAGCCTTGGCGAAGGTATAGCCGACCGGGACGGTCGACTTGATGACGATCCGGGCCAAAGGATTAACCGCTATAACCTCCTCGATGACCCCATCGACGTTCTTAGTATCGAAATGATGGAGGGATGGATCGTAATTAGTCGGGACGGCAATCAAGACGATATCAGCCGACTTATAAGCTTCCGGGTCAACCAAAGAGAAACGCAAATTAGAGGAAGGTAGATACTCCTCGATATCCTCTTCCTCAATCGGGGAATGGCCTTGCTTTAATACCGATATCCTTCCGGCATCGATATCGACCAAGGTGACCTCATTATGGCGAGAGAGGATCAAAGCATTGGCCAAGCCGACATACCCGGCTCCGACCACGACGATATGCTTAACGTTGCTTCCCATGGGTGGCCCTATTATCCCATCTTCTTTAGCCTAGTGGAAATCCTCCCGTTACAGTGCTATACCTTTTACCCGTTATGGTCACCCTATTAAGAAAACTATTCATCAAGCATTACGATCAAGTCGATAACGAGGAAGTCCGATACGCCCATGGACGCCTAGGCGGCATCTTCGGGATCATCACCAATTGCCTCCTCATCACCCTAAAGCTGACGGCCGCTTTCGTCTCAGCCGCCAATAACCACTGGATCTTCTCAATGGCTTTAATCGGCGATGCGGTCAATAACATCTCCGACGCCGCCTCCTCAATCATCACCTTAGTCGGGTTCAAACTCAGCCAGAAACCGGCTGACGCCGACCATCCCTTTGGCCATCAAAGAATCGAATACATCGCCGGCTTAGTGGTCGCCGTCTTCGTCATCGCCGCCGGCTTAGAATTATTGATGACCTCGGTTGAGAAGATCATCAACCAAGAAGAAGCCATCTATGACCTCTTCGCCGTCATCGTCATGGTCGTCTCGGTGTTCTTAAAGATATTCCAAGGCTATGTGAACTTAGGCTTAGGCAAAGCCATCGATTCCCCCAGTCTAAAAGCCACCGCGACCGATTCCTTCACCGATTCGATCTCAACTGGCGTCATCGCCATCTTAGCCCTTATTTCTTTGTTCTATCCGCTTGGCTTCTTAGACGGCTATTTAGGCATTGCCCTATCGGTCGTCATCGCCGTCTCGGGCATCAAGATGGTCAAAGAGACCTCGTCTCCTTTAATCGGCGAAGCGACCGATAAGGGCTATGCCAAGAAGATCATCGATGCCGTCATGGCCCATCCGGAAATCAAAGGGGTCCATGATGTCATCTGCCATTCCTATGGGCCGAATAAGATGTTCATCTCCCTTCATGCTGAGGTCGATAGCCACGAGGACATCGTCGATATCCATGACCACATCGATAACATCGAAGAAGAGGTCCGGGAGCGTTTTGGGGTTGAGATCACCATCCATATGGACCCAGTGGTCTTAAACGACGAGGAAACCGACAAAGCCAAAGCCAAGTGCCTCGCGATACTCCGCGATTTCGACTCTTCCTTGTCGATCCATGACTTCCGCCTGGTCAAAGGGCCGAGCCACATCAACGTCTTATTCGACGTGGTGGTCCCTTATGAGGATAAGAAAGCCGACCTATCGACCATTAAGCAAGCCTTATCGAACGGCTTCAAAGACGAGCCGATCAAGCATAACTTCGTCATCCACCTCGATCATCCGTTCTTAGGTTGATGGTTGAAGCGGTATATCCCCACCGCTTCCCGGATGATGGTCATGACGCAGAGGAGGCCGACCACTAAGCAAGCCCCGAAGCCGACGATCGCCTTGACGAGGGTATGGCTATCGGCGGAAAAGGTCGAGATCATGACCACCGTCAAGCTCATAAGCGACATGCAGGTATCAGCTAACGAGATGTCTTTGAGCGATTTCCCGATCGGATCCCCGCTTAAGCGCGATATCACCGTGTTGACGATGGCGACGATCAGCTTATACAAAGCGTAGATGGCGTTGACCACCGCGAAGGCCACCGACTGGACCACCGGCGGGGTATCGACGACCATATGGCCAATGAGGAAAGCCATCGAGGCCTCCATTAGGAAAAGGAAGCATCCATTGGCCAGCGATATTTTCTTTTTCGATAATTCCAAGGCCTTTTTGTCGAACCAATGCTTCCTCGCCGATCGATAATACGAGCCGACGATGCTCGTCCGCAGGGCAATCAAGACAAAGTAATAGGCGGCGAAGGCCCCGTACCATATCGAGGAATTGAGGATGGCGATGACCAAGTTGAAGATGGCGAACCCGACGTTGATGGCGACCGATATGATCGCCGAAACCGCCGATTGCAAAGCGTAGTTAGTCACCAATGGCTTAGTGAGCTTATGGCCATATAGCCAAGGAAAGACATGCCCTTTGTATATCCTTATGCAGAAGATGACGATCAGATAGACTAAATAGGCGAAAGAGAATAAATCCAGTATCGCCAAAGCGACATAAACGGCGATATGGCCGTAATAGGCGTAATTGAAATAAATCCCCAAGGCGAAGGCGGCGACGAAAGAAAAGGAAAGCAACGAGCCGACCCAGCCGGGATCGAGCAGGATATCGATCAGCCTTTTCTTCTCATCCATGCGCTTATTTTAAAACAAAAGGATGGGACAATGCCCATCCAAATGTTGGAGGTTACTCGAATTAGAGATAGTACTTGTTAAGGACCTTGAGGGTCTTCTCGTCGAGTTCATACACCAGCGGCTTGCCAGTCGGGATCTCGACCGAGATGATCTGCTCTGGGGTGAGGTGTTCCAGCATCATGACGATGGCCCGAAGCGAGTTGCCGTGGGCGGCGATCAAGACCTTCTTGCCCTCTTTGATCTCGGGGGCGATTTTCTCATCCCAATAGGGTTTGACCCGCTTGGCGGTGTCGATTAGGCATTCGGTGAGGGGGCAATCCTCGATCGTCATCTCCCCGGCCTCGATGAGTTTCTTATAAGTCTCCTGGTTGCCCGGCCACCGCTCATCATCCTCCGTCAAGGCTAGAGGCGGGACATCGGCCGAACGACGCCAGATGTGGACCTGCTCATCGCCCCACTTCTTGGCCGATTCGGCTTTGTTGAGCCCCTGCAAGGCCCCGTAATGGCGTTCGTTCAATCTCCAGGAATAATACTTCGGGATATTGGTTTCGCCCATTTCCTCCAAGGCGTAATCCATCGTGTGGTTGGCTCTTTTGAGAACTGAGGAGAAGGCGATGTCGAAGCTATAGCCGTTCGCTTTGAGGGCTCTGCCGGCCTCATGGGCTTCCTTAACGCCGGTTTCCGACAACTCGACATCGGTCCAGCCGGTGAAAAGGTTCTTGAGGTTCCATTCGGACTGGCCATGCCGGAGCAAGACTAATTTGACCATAGTGATATTTGCTTCCTTTCTTGGTGACGAGGGGATTATAGAACAAATGGGCTCGATAATGAATTACCTTCCGGCGTCATAACCGAACAAGACGAAGAAGGATAAGACAAATAACTTAATATCGGTCCAAGCCGAGACCGAACGGACATACTTTGAATCCCATTCGGCCTTCTTGATCGGATCATGGTCCCGGTGCATGTAAATCTGGGCCATGCCGGATAAGCCGGGACGGACCATATAGGCCGAAGGGTTGGAATTATGCCTAGCGACATATAATTCCATCTCGTGGTCTTTATCCTGGCCCGGGCGGGGCCCAACAAAAGACATCTGGCCAAAGAGGATATTGAACAACTGGGGAAGTTCATCGATTGACGTCTTCCGCATGATCCGGCCCCATTTGGTGGTCAAATCCTTTTGCTCGGTGACCGCTAATTCGCTGGTGGCGACTTGGGGGGCGTCGATCCGCATCGAACGGAATTTATAGACGGTGAAGAGTTTTTCGTTCTTGCCGATCCGTTTCTGTTTGAACAAGACCGGTCCCTTAGAGGTGCATTTGGTGATGATCGCGGCAATAATCAGCAACCAACTCAGCAAGATGATGGCCATCAAAGAACAGAAGATATCGCAGAACCTTTTGAAAGGAAGGTATATCTTTTGGCTCGTTCTAAATTGATATGGGGTTTCGTTGTTTTCCATAAGCAAACCGTGGCTATCGTACACAAGTGTGATTACCGCGTCAATTAATCAACCATAAAGTTACTTTCTTATGAATATGGGGGCGAAAAACCTTAGCCATCATTAAATGCTCTTGTTTTCTATTGCCGTATCGGAGTAATAAAGCCTTACCACTTTGCCGACCAGCAAATAATACGGAGGCCAAAATCAGGTTTCTAATCTTTGCTGTCTATTTTCGACACCGCCGAATCGAAAACTTTTAGAAATTCCTCATATGAATATATAGGGGCTCTTTTCCGACAGGATTCTCGCTTTGAATACAATTCCTCTTGATGATCATAAATGGTTTCCAAAGCCCGAATATTTGCATCTAAATCGCGTTGAGGAGCGAAATAAGCGCAATCGTCGCCTAACATGATGTGACTTCCATCGAAATCAGAACTTAATGTCGGAACGCCGGCAATAAACATGTCCACGACCGAACCGGGCGCGCATTCGTGCTCGTAGTAGCTGGGGAAAATATTCAGATCATAAGTCATGAGACGTAAATACGATTCTCTCCCGGTAATGGTGAATGAAGTCCCAAGATAACGAATGTAGCCATATTTATTAGAAAAGGATTTGATTTTATCTTCGGTCTCCTTGTCTTTGGGCTTTCCGGCTATATCCAAAGTAAACTTTTCAAAACCCGCACGCTCATTAACTTCAATAACCGATTCAATGGCAATAAACAATCCTTTATCTTCCGTGAGCCGAGCAAAAAACAAAGATTTCAAAGTTTTCTTTTGGCAAAAAGGCCCATCAGCGGGCAAAGTATACGACGGTTTCAGGCACGGGAATGTAGCAAGCCTCTCACATCCGTGCTTTTCAAAACTTTCGCGTGAGTATGTGTTTTCCGCAATAATCAATCCGGCCTCTTTAAATATGCTGGTGTCTTTAATGTACCGCTGAAAGCCACCGTCAATGCCAAGGCCATAAGAATAGATAACAACTTTTCGCATATCAAACTTTAGCCGCCTAAGATAAGCCAAAGCTCTGCCAGCGCCAGAAGGAGATTTCGCAATAAAAACGCAATCCGGTTTCCAAAAAATGATCCACAAAAACCACAAGGCCATAACGAAAGGCTGAAGATATCGATTGCCAAGATTGAATGATTTAACGCGCTTATATTTAGTTTTCAAAGCCTTAAGGACATCCAAGGATTTGTTGCGTTCTCCGTCAAAATGCTGCCTTTTCGTTGCAATCGAAGCTAAATATACAATTTTCATTCTTTATATATTCTCCTTTAACCAAGAGGCAGTTCTCAATATGCCTTCCTTAAAGGAAACCTTCGGCTTAAACCCACAGTCTTCGGCCAAACGAGCAATGCTGTACACTTCAATTGGCAGCATCGGCCCTGCATATTTCAATCCTCCAAACTGCGGGCGCGACCCAGGGTCTATAGTTTCAAATATATCCGAAATAAACTCCCTTAAAGGCTTCGCATGCCCAGAACCAATCATGTAAGAATTACCTGTCTTGCCAAACTCTCCAATCAATTTAAAAGCGTTAGCTACATCATCTATGTACAGGAAATCATAAAGCTGGGTGCCAGAAGTAAATTCACACGATTCGCCCCGTAGTAACTTTATTATCGTCGAATTGATGAATCTAGGCGATTTCTCTCCCACCCCATAAGCGTTAGTAATGTACGTCCAAATCAAACCAATCCCGATGGACTTAGCAATTGGCTTCATAATTTCGTGAGCGATTGACTTTCCTGCTCCATAGATATAGGGCAATGAAGAATTCAAACTATCGTCGTAGGTTGCCGAATGGGTTTCGAACTCCATGATGCTGCCAGCCATAATGAAGCGAGTTACTCCATTAGCTTGGCATTTTTTCATAAAATCGGCCGAAACAAGAGCGTTCTGAAGTTGAATATCGGGGCTTTTCCTCTCGTCGCCCGCCGACCCTCTCCAAGCAAAGTGATAAACAGTATCAATATCATGAAGAGAAAACTTAGCGAACACATCATCGAAAGCAAGATCAGCCTTTAGATATTTGAAATTTACACTATTTAAATCCAGCCTTTTAGGTGTGTCTAGCAAATCAAGACCATAAACAAAATACCCGTGATCCAATAAAGACTTAACCAAGGCGCTGCCAACGAACCCGTCGGCGCCGGTAACCAATACATTTTTCATATCAAGCCCTCCCTCGGACAAGGCTAATTATCATTTATTTAGAAAACCAAATGAAATAGAATTTCGAAGGCGATGATTTTCGCTTACATACTAGAAACTTAAACTCGAGCAAATGGGCAATATATTGTCAAACATTAAAAAGCCTATAAACAAAACGTTGGACAGAAAATTCGTTATGCCGACGTTAATTGTCTTAGCCTTTGCCATCGGATGTTTGACCATTTATCTACAAAAGCCAGTACTGTCTCTAATTAATTTTGCGTTGTTTGTTTTGTATATCCTGCTATCTTCAGGAAAAAATAACCTGATTTTGATTCTTTGCACATTCGTGCCTTCCCCGCTGCTTATAACTCCCGAATCATTGCCACTAACGTTGACCTCAACTTTGTTTTTAGTCTATTTAGCACGGGTGGCATTCCAATATACCAGAAAACAAGATATCGTTGCGATGCTACAATCAAATTTCAAATTAGTTGCCATCTATCTTATTTTTGTTATCTACGCCTTCTTAATAACTATCGTTAATAGCGGGCTCCAAAACATAGTTACCGCCGTTTCTTTTTGTTTATACTCGGCCCTGCCAATATTCGCCGTGGTTGACAAAAATTCCAACAAATCGTTAAATGCGACTTTAAACTACCTGACACTAATCCACTTAGCTTCGTTATTTATTGCACTCGGGTTCTTGATGGTTGATCCATTAAGGCCGAAGTTCGATGTCTACTATGTCGCCCCAAAAGACGGAGATTTCGTTATTTTGAAAGATAGATTCTATGGATTCTGTGCTGACCCCAATGAGTTATCAATGATAACAATAATCATCACGTCATTCGTCTTTTTTGGCTATAAGTTCTCAAACAAAAAGCAAATCACCATTGTACTTAGCACAACGTTGGCGATTATGTTATTAACGGCCTTAACTCAATCGAAAAGCTATCTTATTTGCGTTGCCTTATTAATATTCATGTTATTCATAAAAACCGCCTATTATCGCCCAACCCTAGCCTTCGCCACCGTCTTTGCCGTCTGTGGACTGGTGAGCGTATCATTGGCAATATTAGGAATCGGGCCAGTCGCGGCCATCCTAAGCAGGTTTTTGTCACCAAACATGGTCGATGAGTCATTTTGGGACACAATTACGACTGGCCGAGTTAGCATCTGGGCCGACTATCTGCGAATATTATGCGCCAATCCCGCCAAGATGATATTTGGTCAAGGCGTAAGGTCAATGTACTATGCGCGGCCGGATGGCTTAACCGTTGCCCACAACGCAATAATCAACTATGTTTGGGAGTTAGGAATAATCGGTACATTCTTGTATATATACATGATGATCTTGATGCTAGCTCGCCCAAAAAATAAGCCGAAATCACAATTCAAATGGCTTTACTTTCCTTTGGTTCTGTTCATCATCTTCAGCTTTGGGCTTACCGTAACTGCTAATCTGGAAGTTCAGATGATCATCATTTTAACAATATCTATGGCACGGCAAGATTACGAACCGAAAACAATTGGCAACCGTCTACAAGCAACTTGGGTCCTGAAGGAAAGAAGCCTAAATATTTGATGTTTGCTTAACCGAAAGCTTATAAGAAACAAAGGCAAAGGCAAGAAAAACAATCAGCGCCGTAAAAATCACGGCCAAATTCACCGTCGTAAATATCGGAACAACGTAGCCATTAGCGAATTCGAAGCCACCGAAAACAAGCCACGCGAAACAAGACAAAATAAAGCCAAATACAAATGAAACGAAAGCAAATTTAGCCGCCATTGCTTTTTCGGCGTAAGACAAAGATCGCATTTCCAGCCAAAACACCAAAAGGAATCCGAAAAGCAGCGCTAAAACGATGAAGGTTCCCAAAACGATCATGGGGACCATATTCATCGGATCGCGGAGGGCATACATCGATGACAAAAAAGTTTCGTCGCCTTCATCGACAATATATTCGCCATCAACTTGATAATGAAAAGACAGGTAGTGTTCTTGCCTAGTCGTGCTATCCGGGAAGAAGGTGTTCAAGGAATTGAGGAAATCGCTCAAGGCCCCGTTGGAGTCATCGAAACATTCGAAATAAAGTTCAACAGGCATGTATAAAGGATTTTCAAAACGAATCAAACAGTAGTTCCCCAAGAATCCGGGAAGTTTAGAAAAAGATGGATCAAAGGCATCAAAGACGCAGGCAATTGAATAGATCTGATCAGGGAAACTCTTATTGCCGTCTAATCGAATCTCCCTGCCCAAAAGCGAATCATAATCACCAGCCGGGAGCGACAATTTATCGAGCAAAGAATCGGCAAAGTTAACGGGAATTCCAATTTCCAAGCCCTCAGGATAAAAAGTCCAGTCACTGGCTAATGACCACGAATTCCCCCCCTCTTCGTCTAGAGGGAAGAAAACCTTCGAATAGGTATCGTCGCTTTTTACAACAGTAGTGCTTACGAAAGAGGACGACATCGCAAGACCGGTTTCGGTATCGGTAATCTTAAATTTCTCGTTCTGGTAAATTTTAAAGGCGGCGACATCCGGATTGGCACCGTATAAACGCAACATTGAGGCCATAGGCAGGTCATCAAAACGATAATAATAAAGGTCAGACTGAAGAAGTTTTACCGTCCCCACCGGATAATCGCCATAAGTTTTCTGATTCTCGGAAATCAGATTAACTATCGACGGAACATTATTTGACGGCAGCGCATAAGAAATAAGTGGTGAGGCAAAAATGGAAGCGAAGGCTAAAACCAATTCAATCGCCCGGTAAAACCAAGATTTTTTAAAGAAAGCCCAAAGTTTGCCCATAAAACTTCGTTTCTCGAGAATGACGCCATTATACTCAGCTAATGATTGATTATTACCCATAGAACAATACAGGAAAGAATTTAACTCTATAAACGAATTGTATACAATCACTTATCATAATTAAACGCTGTAAAACACAATGAAAGTACTCATACTAGGCCCCGTTCTGAACGACAAACTGTCTGGCGGTGTAGCGACCATCTCGGAAAGCTTGACCAACGGGCTAAATGAATTAGGCTGCAATGCCAATATGGTCTCACTAGCCAAATCATCAAAATTAAATAATATTGTTGTAAAGGCACATAAATATAATACGTTTCATATTATCGGAAAGATTGGCAAAATCGCCAAAGTAATCAAACGGGAATCACCGGACATCGTCGTTTCCTCTTTGCAATACAACATAGGAATAAAGCGGTACAAAAAGGCTTCCCCAAAATCTAAATTTGTTTCGGTTCTCCATGGAATGGCTTGCCCAACCAATGGACGGCTTCATTCCTTCTTTGTAAATTTGGTAGCCCGTTATTCGGCAAAACATTTCGACAAAACAGTCACTGTTTCCTATTTGTCCCAAGCCATTAACTCCAAAATCTATAACATCAAAGCTGATGCCGTGATACCAAATGGACTTGCCGACATTGATGAGTTCGCTTTGAAAGAGAACGAAACCAACAAACCACGCCAATACGATTTCCTATATGTCGGCCGATTATATCGGGACAAAAACGTCGAATTACTTTGCGACGCCTTCTTAAAATTAATTCAGAGATATCCCGATCTTAAATTGGCCGTCGCAGGAGCCGGCGAACTACAGCCTTTCTTCGAAGGAAATGGAAAATTTGTACATAACAATATTGAATATTTAGGAGGGATTCCACATGACCAAGTTTCAAAGATATACAAAGACGCCAAATTCTTTGTCTCGTTGAATTCCCTTGAGCCCTTAGGAATGACTTACTTGGAAGCAGCCTTGGGTGGGTGCAACATTGTTTCTCCTTATACCTCTGGACATTTACAACTATTCGTTAACGATCCAATCTGCCATTTGGTAGACATTTCATCAGCATCAACTCTTTGCGATGATTTAGAGAGAGCCTATACCAATTATATTGCCCCAAACTTGGAAAATATTCGGAGATATTCCGAATCTTTTTCCAGCCGTATGATGGCTCAAAAATACTTGGATCTATTTGAAAATTAAAAAGGCATCTTTTATCAATCGGCTTCTGAAAACTGGCAAATCTTAAGCCGGGCGTTCAAAATGAGTCATGAATCTATGAGGAGGATTCGCAATGGACAAACCAATACTATCTATCATCGTGCCGTCCTATAAAACCGCTATGTTCATGGATAGCTGCTTGCCAACATTCATCGGCATCGAGGATATTGAGGTTTTGTTAATTGATGACGGGTCGCCTGATGATTCCCTGAATAAGGCAAAGGAATACGAAACGAAGAATCCCAGGCTTTTCAAGGCAATTCACAAAAGCAATGGAGGACATGGTTCGGTTATCAATTTCGGAATTAAATTGGCTCGCGGTAAATATTTTAAAATAGTGGACGGAGACGATTGGGTTAATACCGATGGTTTGACAAAGCTTGTAGCGTTTCTTAAAAATACCGATTGCGACGTTATCGTTAATGACTTCTGTCAAGTTTATCCAAACGAAACAAAGTACATTAAAACCCACAATCATGGAGTTGAAGGGCCAATCGAAAATATTAGTTCTGTGAATTTGGCAATCCACTCAATAACGTATAAAAAAAGCCTTTTCGACAATAACCGTATAACTTTATCGGAAAAAGTCTTCTACGAAGACCAAGAATACGTTTGTCTCCCCTTGCTTTATGCCACAAAATTCTATTATCTTCCCTTTTCCGTTTACATGTATCGGCTTGGGAACAGCGAACAAAGCGTAAGCTCCGCTAGCGTTCTAAAGCATAAAAATGATCTAATTCATGTTCTTTATTCCGTTTTTAGTCGCTATCCAGATGCCTTAAAAACCAGCAACGGCACAAGCGCACAATTTTCGCGATCGATAGCGAATATGCTTTATCTCTACATAACCAGCTTGGTTAACGAGAAAACGTCCGTTAATAAGGATACTTCCGCCGAATTGTATAAAATGTATAAGGATTTGACCAAATATACCATGCTCAAGCAAACAATTAATGATTCAAAAATCATCAAATTCTGCGCGGCATTTCATTTCTCAAAATTAGGATTCTTTTTTGCTCGCAAAATTAAGCGTTGACCACAATCTAATTGGCTTTCTCCCCAATATCCCCATTCAGCGCCCGAACGATATGAGTCTTGCTTCTTTCGGATAAAACGTTGAATCCGAGCAGTTCTAAAATCTCATGGCATAAATCTTCATCGCTGATCTTACCCTGCAAGAATTCGATGTCATCTTTGGCTAACAATATCTCTTGTCTAGATACATCCCCAATCTCCCGGTCACCGCCAACGCGATAAGCATCGTAGGATTCAGGGTCTAAGGAAGAGGCCCACCAATAGATCTCATTATCGAACTCTTCGCCATAAGCAGAAAGTTGTCTAAGGATCGTCTGAATACGATACAGCATCTTGTTGTCAACCCGCTTAAGGGAATAGATATCGCGGACCCGTTTCTTAAGAAGAGTCATGGAGATGGGTGATTCATTGGCTAACACCCCAGCAATCGCCCCCGGCAAATCGCGAATGATATTAACTAAATGAGCATAGTTAACTGCCGGATATTCCTTCTTATGGGGATAGGGATTATCCGGAGTCGCCTTAACCAATGAGACAGGTTTGGTCGCCTGTTCCTTGACCTCGGTGGCGGAGCGAGGGGCGCTTAATTCCTTCTCAATCTTTCGAACCACTAAACCCGGATGGTCAAGGTACTCAACCGACCAAACCCGCATTAAGCGCCAAGAAAGATTATTAAGGACGCCCGGGGCCACCACATTCCGGTCATCGCAGGTATAAGAAGGCGAGGCATAACTAGGCCCATCGACTAAGACCCCTAAAGCATAACGGTCAGGATCTAATGGATCCTTGATGGCAATGTCGACCTTGAACTCGCTGGCCCCGACATTGATATCGACTTGATAACCATCACGAAGCAAATCAGAGGCCAAGAAGGAAGCAATCGATAAATCCTCGGGCTTAATATCCCAGCTCGACTGATTGGCCAAGGAACGGACCCCCGATTCGGCATAGATGAGGAAGGAACGGAGGAACTCGGCGCCGCTGTTTTTGGCCGAGTAGGCCCGGATGTCCTCAGGCCGGCACGAACAGAAGACGACCATCTCCTCCTTAGCCCTTGATACGGCGACGTTTAACCGTCTCTCTCCCTTTTCCCGGCTTAAGGGCCCGAAGTTAAGATTCATCTTCTTCGTCTTCTTATCCGGGCCGAAGCAAACGGAGAAGAGGATGACGTCTCTTTCATCCCCCTGGACGTTCTCTAAGTTCTTGACGAAGATCTCTTCCCCGCCGGGAGTTCTATTCAAGCTGGTGGACGAGAAAAACTTCGAATCGAGCATATCGGTGATGAGATCCTGCTGCTTCTTGTTGAAGGTGACGATTCCGATTGAGAGCTTGCTGAGTTCAGGGTCCTTGCAACGTCTAATAACCTCATTGACGATGGCTTTGGCTTCTTCTCTATTAACCCCTCGTCCTTTCTCATAATGGCCATTGACCCGAACGAGGTGAACCTGGCTTTCCTGATTGGAAGGCGAGGGGAAAGTGCAAAGGGTATTGTCATAGAATCGGTTATTGCTAAAGGCAATCAGCGATTCATGATGGCTTCGATAATGCCAAGACAAACGATAACGAGGAAGGTTCAAAGCAATCGCGTCATCGAGGAGGGACTCGAGGTCGCTGTAGACGACGACATCATCGTTAGGCTGATCGGCGAAGGATAAGGAGGAGGTGAAGAAGTCGGTCGGAGGCATTTGCTGCTGATCGCCGGCGATGATGCAGGAGTTGCCTCTAGCAATCGCCCCGATGGCTTCGCTAGTCGGGATCTGCGAGGCCTCATCGAAGATAACAATATCGAAATGATGTTTGTTCGGATCAAGATATTGGGCGACCGATAACGGCGACATCAAGAAGATCGGGCATAGCCTAAAGATATCATCACTATATTGGTCGATGATGGAACGGAGGGTCTTGCCCCGCCCCGCCGTCTTGATGAGTTTCCGTAATTGATAAGCCAAAGAAGATTCGGCGTATTCAACATCAGTCCGAGGGAAGGAGGCGGTAATTCTTCTTGCCGTCTCCTCAACCGTTAACCGCTGGAAAGCAGCTAAAGCCTTCTTGTACTTCTCAATCTGTTGTTCGGTCTCGGCAGAAGATAAGTTAGTAAGCCCCAGTTCGCTAAGCGATAAGGAGACGATCCGATAGAAGAGGGCGCAGTCGAAGGAGGAACGGAGCTTCGATAGGCTGACCTTGCCGCCTTTGTAATTATCGATTAAGGACTTCGGTAAGACGGCCTCGGATTTATCTAAGCAAGATAAGAGCTTGCACCACTCACCGAGTCTCTCTAACCCTTGATAGGAGTTCTTGATCTGGGTCAAGGCATAGGCGTAATAGACATCGGAATCATCCGCAGCATTGATGTCAAAATGGATATCCTCCAACTCTTTATTGGCTTTGACTAGATCGGCTTCGCCATTAAGGAAGTTGGCGATCCGTTCTTCGTATGGCTTGTCAGGGGAACGAATAATTGAAGCAAAGACCTTGTTGGCTTTCTTGTAGTCGGAATCCTCGCTGACGTCGAGATGGCGGATGGCATCTAAGAGGGCCAAACTATTATTGATCTTGGTCTGGTCTAACTGAGCCTCGACCAAAGTCTTCTTATCCTCATCGGGGAAGATAATCGTGCAATACCCCGCCCGATTGTCCAAATCCTCCTTCATTTGGCGGAGAAGGATGAGTTTATCGAGAATTGGTTGCAAATCCCCGGTTTTTATCTTGGATTTGGCAAAGGGCTTTAAAGCCTTTTTGGTTTGCTTGATGGCTTTGCGCTTGGCAAAGAACCCGTAATTCCAGGAGTTTTCTAGATGGCGTTTAAGATCGCTGGCATCGAGTTCCAATACTCCATATTCAAAGGATTTGCCGACTTCTTCCTTCAATGCCAAGTAGACCAATAACCCATCGAAATAGGATTTGATGTTAACTGTCTCGTTAAGGATCGTTCCCCCTTCGATTAAGTCGGGGAAGAACAACTTCGGATCGGCCTTGATCAGATTCAGGATATAAACCAAGCGATTGGCGTTGTTCTTCGATAACTTCATCCCAAAGCCGATCTTCTTGGATAAGGAGGTATAAGCAGCCGAGAACGATTCCAAGGCGGCGATCAAGGATGGCAACCGTTCTTGGAATTGTTCTCTTAAATCCAACGAGTAATCCCGGCAGCCATAATAGATGAAGGGGCTGCCATAATACCCATTGACGTTATGGCCGAGAACGACAATATCCTCGATGGTTGAGATGGCTTCGTTATACTTCTTTTCATCGATGGCCTTGGCATAGTCGGACGAAACCTCGCAGTTGCCTTTGGACGATTCGTTCTCTAAGTACTTAATCAACGCGGTATAGGGCGAAACAAAGTAATTGCCCTTTACGTGGATCTCCTTTAAGGTCGCGTTCAAGGCATCCCGTTCATCCTTTAGCTTCTTAGCCTCATCGTTGAACCCTTCAACCGATCTAGTTTGTCCCGTGGCTAAGGATTCCCCTAATTGAGCTAAGACATCCTTCTTATTGGCTTTGGCCGAATGGATCTGTAAGCAGAAACGACCCAAGGACAAAGAATCCAATCGGTTCTTGACGACATCCAACGCGACTTCTTTTTCCGCGACGAACAATACTTTCTTCCCCTTATACATCGCGTTGACGATGATGTTGGCGATGGTCTGGGACTTGCCGGTCCCCGGGGGACCATCAAGGACAAAGGATAGGCCAATATCCGAGGCCTTAATGGCCAATAGTTGGGAGGAATCGGCGCTTAAAGGGACGGCTAAATCATCGGGGGCGATGATATCATCGAGATTGTTCTCATATAGTTCCTTCGGGGTGGTGTCGTATTCCTCTTTCCCATGGACCATCGAAGCCACGACTTTATTTTGAATAAATAGATCCCGATGGGTCTTCATGTCATTCCACATGACGAAGTGAGCGAAGGAGAATAAAGATAAAGTTACAGTCGTATCATCGACCATCCAGTTGCCTTTAGAAGCAATCTTTTCTCGGATGGTATTGAATAGTTTCTTTAAATCATCGACCGAACGTTCAGTGTCGAAGAAACCATCGAGCTCGGAGAAGTCCATATCGAAGGCCCGACGGAAGTATTCAAAGGCCGCGGCATTGACCTGGGCCGAATCAAAGTCGAGTTCTAAGGAGAAATAGGGACCCGAACGCCGCTTGGGCATGGAGGCCGGGATCAAAATAATCGGGGCAGCGATGGTCTGCTTGGATAAGTTATTGTCATACCAATGGACCATACCGAGAGTTAAAAAGAGAGGGTTACACCCGCTTTCCTCGATTTGGGTCGAGGCCTTCCGGGCTAAAGATATCAATGTATCCTCGGTCTCTCCCTTCTTATTGAAGGCATAGACCCTTTTTGAAGCAAAGGCCCCTTTGAACCGTTTCTTATCCTCAATGGAAAATTGGAAGGCGAGGAAATGCTTAAGGTCCTCGGCCTTTAGATCATTGTCGGGGATAACGCTTAACTTATCGATGTCTTTAGCTCGGGAATAGAAATCGAAGACATCGTCCGCACCTAATTGAACGGAGGAGGCCCCGATCTTATGGTTGATGAGGTTATTGCTCATCTCCAAATCCAATAGGTTCTCTTCCCAAACATCGAACTTAGTCTTATTGCCTTTGGACTCTAAAGACAATGACCCAGAGGAAGGAGCAACGGTCGGGACATCGTATTCAGTCCCGATGGTGTCATCATAATTAACCTCGGTCTTGCCATTAACCGTATGAGGGGTCGGCAAAGGGAGGATATAGTCGAGACGAGCGGTCTTAACGTCAAGGCAGTAATCGAATTTGCCAACGTTAAGTAAGGCAGCCGCCTTCGATAAAGACGCCTGGAAGTTGATATCCGATCCCGAGGCCGCATTGGTCGAATCGATTAAGACCATCCGGCGATCGGTATCCGAACAATCGTTAGATAAAACAGTCAGGTTATCGAAGATGGCATTCGGATAATGGAGGTTCTCTAACCAGACCCCGTTATAGGCATGGTCATTCAAAACGATAAGTAAGGGATTTAGCCCTACCGCTTCACATAAAGAGGCAAATAGCAAAGAGAAATCTAAGCAGGTGGCAGTCTTATCGTTAATGACATCTTTCGGCATCCGGACTCTTTGGAAAGTCTTTTCGAAAGAGGCCGGGGGATTGGAATAATGGATACCCGATTGTTGGAGGGCTAGGTATAAGGCATCCAACTCATGCATGACGGTTTCGGGATCATGAGTCTGATAACCAACGAAAGAAGAAGTCTGATACTTATCCTCCATGATATAGGCGGCTTTATTAGCCAACTCTTGAACCTCATCGTCATTGGGCGTGATGAAAGAGGCAATCGATTCGGGAACGAAGTCCTCGCCGGCTGATTGGGCGATGGGCAATAACCGGATATCGATGTTCTTGGATTCGATGGTTTCGTTGTCTTCGCCAATCAGAGAAATAGAAACGGTTAAGGCTTCGACCTCCGATAGGTCATAAAGATACTTCGGATCAAGAATCAGGTTAAAGCTATCGACCGTGGTTATCTTGTGGGCTTGCAAGCACGAAAGAGGGACATCATCGATGGCGATGGATTCGGAATGGAAGTTGAAATGGAGATAGGCGTTATAGACATCCTTATCGGTGAAGTTCTTGATCGAGATCCGCTTGATAAAGGAAAAGATATTGGACTTACTGGAAGAACGGCGGATCTTGATCAGTTTCTCCGCCCGATAGTTAACGTAGCAGATGGACTTAGAGGATTCGATATCAAGGTAGATCTTGTCACTAGAAGTTGGATTATTGAGTTGGTCGATTGGCATAGCGAGGAAATTATATAGCCTAAAGGCTAGGGTTGCAGTGGGAAGTCCTATCAAAACTCGCCTTTTTTCTCTTATAGAAGGGAGGCCGTCAAGCAGCGTTATGCTTTCTCAAATTGTTGCATATACAGATTGCAAACGTTTTCAAACGAATTCTGCGAAGCTTTAGCAATTGCTTTTCCCTGCATATTAATAAAATATTCAGGACGTTGAAGAATCTCGGCGATTTTCGCAGCAAACAAATCGACGTTGCCAGCCTCTAAAACAAATCCGGCATCTCTACCGATAATCTCGTCCAATCCATTAATGTTTGGAACAACACAAATGCATCCAGTAGCCATGGCTTCCCAGATTGACATAGGATTGCCTTCGTACTTAGAACCCAAAAAGAAGATTTTTGAATCCTGCAAAACTGCAAAAGATTGATTGGTAATACCTTCATAATGAATATAATCGAGGCCTTCGATCTCACTTAACAACCATTCCTTTAATTCGCCATCGCCATAAATAAAGAAATTAGCAAGCGGAATCAAATCGTGAACTTTTCTGAAAACATTCAATACGAAAGGATAATTCTTTTGGTCGGTTAAACGAGCCAAGATGGTGCAATCTTTTCCTCGCTTGTTCAAGGCCTGACCGGCAGTATAAACTTCTAAATCAACACCGTTTTGTATCGACGGAACATTTTGAAGTTTATAAAATTTCTCAGTCGCCTTAGCCATATCATTGGTTATTGCAACAGGATGGACAACGCCTTTTTTAAATAAACGCTTGTATATCAGTCGCTTGATTCTACTTTGACATTCCTTATCGGGCGGATTGTGGAGAGTATGAACAATCTTCGGCCTTTTAGACAACGGGAACACGGCTAGATAGGTCGAAATCAAAGCATCGTTCTCAGTATGAACGACTTGAATATCGTAGGTTTTTATTATAGTTCTGATCTGCTTGGCGATTTTCAAATCAAAGCTGCCGGTCTTGTTTAAGATAAAGACCCGATCATGACCAATGCTTTGAAAGAGCCGGCCAAGCAAACTCTCGTCGTTTTTCGAATACAGGATGCAGACATATATATCGCTTTGCCTACTCAGATACTTGCAGAAGTTGACGGCGAAATTCTCCGACCCACCAACGGTGCCCAAACTATTTATTACTTCCAGGACGCGCATGTTAAAAATCCAAAGAAAGGAACTCCTTGAAAGAAGGAAGATTCTTGTCTTTCTCGGCCAAAATCAGATGATCAGGCCCACCGATTTTTTCCAATGGCCAATGAACACCAATATCTGGGTCATCCCATTTAATCCCGCCGTCATATTCCGAGTAGAATTTCTCGGCGCATTTATAAGATACGATGGAATCCTCCAAGACTAGATAGCCATGGCCAAAGTACTCCGGAACCAAAATCTCTTGATGACTCTCTTCAGTCAAATCAAACCCAAGCCATTTCTTGTATGTTGGTGAACCAGGCCTAAGGTCAACGATAACATCAAACACATGTCCTTTTACGCAGCGAACCAGTTTAGCCTGCTGATACACTCTTTGAAAATGAAGGGCTCGAATCACTCCTTTATGAGAATAGGTATAAAAAACTTCTTTAAGAGGGTGATTGATGCCAAACCGGCAAAATATTTCCTCAGAATAATCCTTGCAGAATCCACCGCGTAAATCGGGAGCAAAAAAAGCATCAATCAGATAGGCACCCTTCAAAGATAATTCTTGGAATTTCCATTTTTGCATAACATATCCTCGAAAATTTTGTCATAAGTCAAAATTTGTTTATCAACCAAAGTTCGGATGTTAGAACCAGACTCATAGCATTTAGCCCATTCGACAACCCATAATACCGCTTCTTGAACATGCATAGCAGGAGCCCAATTAAACGTCTGCTTTAGCAAAGTGTTATCAAGCGCCAAATAAGCCGATTCGTGAGGGGCACTAGGATCACTGCGGTCAATCCAACCCATGTCTTCGCCCCAGGCTTGGCAAAAAATAGTTGCCAAGTCACCATTGGAAATCGCATCAGATTTATCTGGCCCGACATTGTAATATCCAGCGTATTTTTCTTCTCGATACTGTTTGGCGGCAATCAGCAAATATACAAACAGAGCTTCCAAAACGAACTGGTAAGGACGGGTTGAGTTTTTGTTTCTAACAACCAATTTCCCCCCATCGAGGGCCGAGTTTACGGCATCGACGAGAATTCGATGCGGGCTGAAATCTCCACCGCCAATCACGTTTCCTGCCCTAGCGGTGCTAATCGCACATGCTCCTGGATAGTTGAAGAAAGACCGTTTATAGGAATGAGTTACCAGTTCTGAACAGGATTTACTATTCGAATAAGGGTCGTATCCGTCTAATTTCTCGTCTTCTTTAAACCGGTGGTCATACAAATCGTTATTTTCGTAAACCTTATCAGTCGTTATGTTTACAAATGATTTGACGGAAGGGCACAATCTTATGCATTCAAGGACATTAACAGTCCCCATAACATTGGTATCGAAGGTGTAGCGTGGCTCTTTATACGAATCAATAACGATCGGCTGAGCTGCTAAATGAAAAACGATATCCGGTTGATGCTCATCGAAAGTTTGCTTCAGTTTATCGAAGTTCCTAATATCGCCTATAACGCTGTTGATCCGGTTTTCTAAATTAAGCAATCCAAACAAATTAGGATCGGTCGGCGCCTTTAATGAATATCCAACAACTTTTGCCCCGGCCGACAGTAATACCTCACATAGCCAAGAACCTTTAAAACCAGTATGTCCAGTCACCAAAACGGTCTTGTCTTTGTAAAAATCCAGTAGCAGACTCATCGAATGATTACCTCCATATCTTCCACGGGGGATTGCTTGAGGACCAAAGTTCCTCCAACTTGTTCTTTTCCCGCATAGTGTCCATGCATTGCCAAAATCCTTTATGGACATAAGCACCCAATTGACCGGCATCAGCCATTTTCTTCAAGGGGCCGGTCTCCAAGACACAATCATCGCCATCAATCAAATCGAATATATATGGTTCGAGGACCATAAAACCGATATTAATGAGATCTCCGTCTAGATTCGACTTTTCCCTAAAGGCTTTGACATTTCCTTTGTCATCAATATCGACAATACCTTTGGCTTGCCCAAAATTATAGACGGACATCGTCCCTTTTTTGCCAGACAGCCTATGCTCGTTCAATAGGGCCTTTAAATTAACGTCACCAACGGCATCACCATAGGTCAACATAAACGGCTCATCGCCGATGAACTTCTGAATTCGTTTAATCCGGCCGCCGGTTTGGGTGTTTAGGCCAGTATCAACAACCGTTACCTTCCAATCGTCATCATCCGATTTGTTGATGGTTTCAACTGAATTGTCACCTAAGTTAAAAACAACGTCGTGGCAATACAAATAATAATTGGCGAAATATTCCTTGATGACCTTTTGCTTGTATCCGGCACAAATGACAAAATCTTTGAAGCCTTGGGCCGCATAAATTTTCATTATATGGACCATGATGGGCATCTCGCCGATTTCTATCATCGGCTTGGGCTTCAAATGCGATTCTTCGGAGATTCGCGTCCCATAGCCGCCAGCAAGAATTACGACCTTCATATTTAACCGCTCCTATTTATTTTTCTTAGATTTTAAAACGTTCATCACCGACCCGCCCCAAGAGAAAGAGCCGTTGTCGGATATCTTTTTCGCCGGCGAACCAGCAATGCAAATATTCTTGTCTGCAAAAGACTTGTTGACCATTGAGTTGGCGCCAATGGCAATCCCGTCGGCTATATTGACCCCCCCAAGGATAGTCGATCCGACGCCGATGGTAACGTCATTTCCTAAAACAGGGATTGAGCCATCATGACCGCCGGCAACAAGAGAGGTGTTGAATTGAATCGATAGATTACTCCCGCATTTGGCCGCGTTAATCATTATGTTTCTCGGATGAAACATCAATAATCCAGGCCCTACGACGTTGGTTGGAATGGTAACCCCATATTTAAGTTCCATTCTCTTCCGTAGGAATCGATAAAACGTCGCCCTGAGCTTATGTCCGTTATTAAGATGATATTCGTGATATCTCAACAAACAAACAATTTTCCAGGCGATTCCTTGTTCGGACATTACTGGCCGGTACAAATACGGAGACCGGTTCCCATATAAAGGTTCCTCGTATGCAAGAACCGATTTCAAATCGGCTTTGGTCTTAATTTTAGAAATATTAGGCATATTCATAAATGACTATCCTGTGATTTCGCTAGACATTCTTGCGCTTCCAAAAGACGCAAACGCCCCTAGAGAACAAACAATGCAACCGCGTGAACCAATTAATGCCGATGGCGTTATTAAGGAACCGGCAAAAGTTATGCAAAGAGATGATGTAACGGGCCCGTAATCGTTCATTGCTTACTTCCTCTAGACACGACAAAACTATACATTGATTGATTGCGCCTTTAAATCAAACAAATTTCGCCGGTCGATACCCTGCTAGCGTTTAATTGCGAAGTCAAAACCATAACAAGCGCCTGAATCCAAAGAAAATACGGACTTAAGCGTCTCCCTTAATAAGCCTAATACTTGGCAAAACTCATAGAAACTCCAATACTAGACGCAGTACAAAGTTGGACTGAAGTGATTAAGCGAAAGAAAGATGTTATTATTCGCTATGAAGCCGATGAGAACCGGCCAATTTCCCGCCCTATGTTAGAAAATCGTATTTATCTTAGCGTGCAGCATTTGCACAGCATATTGATAGTTAGAAAACAATAGAAAATCTGTGATAGGATTCAATCTATGAGAATATTAATTTGCTCTTCAGATAATAATAGTTCATCCGGCGCTTTCCTTTGCATGGTCAAATTGGCAGTACACCTTAAAGAATTTGGCCATGAAGTAAGAGTCACAGTACCCTATGAAGGCGATGGAACCAAACTACTCATTGAAAATAAGCTAGACTGGCAACTGGTGAAATCGCACGATTGGGTTATGCCAAAAGGATTTTTAAAAATCAAATCCAAAATTAAGCCCATTCTTAGATTTTATTTAAAAAGGTCGTCTGATTTAGAAGCAGCAACCAAAGCAATAAAAGAGTTTAAGCCCGACGTCGTCCACATTAACACCTCTTGGTGTTATGCTTTTGGTTGCGCGGCAGAAAATCTTGGCATACCAGTAGTTTGGCAAATTCAGGAACTTTTGGAAGAAGGGTTGAAAATGTGCTTTATCAACAAAGAGTATGCTAAAAAAGCTCTTGCGAAGGCAGCCTATGTCGTCCCCATTTCCAAAACCGTCCACGAAAAATATCAATCACTAGGATTAACAAATCTCCAAACGATTTTTGATGGGTTGGACATAAAATATTACCGAGGCTCATATCACGAAATATTTTCGAATGATAATTTAGTATTCCTGCTTATTGGGAGAGTTCAAAAAAATAAAGGCCAGGCGGAAATATGTGACTGGCTTGGCCGCTGCGTAAACGAAAGAATTCTCACTGAAGACTTTCAAATTCGAATCGTCGGATTTTGCGCGGAAAAAGAGAAACAGATTATCGAAGAAATTGCCGAAAAACACAAAATACAAGATAACATTATTTTTGTTGGCGCCCTTAATGACGTCAGGCCAGAATACGAAATAGCAGATATTCAAGTAGTCAATTCCACTTATGAAGCCTTTGGGAGAGTCACAGTCGAAGGGCTACTATCGGGCTTGTGCGTGATGGCATCGAACAAAGCAGGATCAGCGGAAATCATTGAGGATGGGAAAAACGGGTTTTTATATGCTCAGAACAGCTACGAGGATTTTTCCCGTGTTCTGAAAAACATCCTAAACAATAAGAGCAAAATAGCGAATATGCTTAAAGCCGTTCCAGAGACAATGGCCAATAAGTTTTCATCCGAACGCAACGCTAGAGAATTCGAACGTTTATACCAATCGTGCATGAAACGTTAATAAGCGATGGGCCGACTATACAAATTTCTTCACACAAAATCTCTCAAGATCAACGCCATTTTCAATGCTCTTTATAGCGTTCTTTCGTTGCTCGTCCCCTTCATCACTTCCCCCTACATCAGCCGGGTACTGGGGCCGGAAAACCTAGGCATCCAATCCTATTATTCCTCAATCGTTAACTATTTCGTTCTATTTGCTTCTTTCGGATTCGCCACTTTTGGAATTCAATTCATATCTACCGCCCAAACCGATAAAGTTGAGAGAAGCAAACGCTTTTTCTCCATAATGATTGCAAAATCAGGTTTTGGTTTTATTACAGTTGCTATCTATCTCTGCACCATCTTCCCGATTTTCCGGTCAGATCAGCAAGCCTTGCTGCTGTTTGGCATTCTTTCGTTGAATATATTTGCTGCCGCCATCGACCCAGTCTTTTATTTTCAAGGCAAGGAAAATTTCGTATCAGTCAGCATCCGCAATATGATTGTGAGAATCATATCGGCAATATTGATATTTGTTCTGGTAAAAACGGAAAACGACCTTCCGATTTATATGACAATTTACTGCGGAAGCCAATTTATCTCAGCCGCCATATTATATTTTGGTCTAATCAAAGGCGAAGTTTCGTTGATAAAACCTAACAAGAACGATCTTGTATTAGTCATTAAAAAATCATTTGGCTATTTTGTTCCAACCGTTGCTGTAACCTTGTTCACCTCGCTAAATGCGACGTTATTGGGATTGTTTGGCTATGAAGGCGATGAAAGCGGCTATTACAGTCAAGCCGTTAGCATCGTTCAAATCTTAAGCATGTTGGTTGGTTCCCTGACCACAATCGTGTTAGCCAGATTCTCATATCTCCTGCAAACAGGAAACGAAGAAGAGATCGAATTAGAAAAAGAGAAAATATTCCATACATTCTGGGTTTTTAGCCTACCGGTTTGCTTTGGCTTAATCGCAATAGCCGGCAATTTCGTTCCAGACTTTTTTGGCCCGGATTTTCAAAAATCTACCTATTTAGTGTACGTCATGGCCCCAGTGATAGTCCTTTCGGCCTTAAACGGCCTTTATGGAGATATGTATTACCGACCGGCGGATAAAGTTTGGACCCAGACAATGTGTATCTTTATCTCTAGCTTTGGCAATATCGTGATCTGCTGCTGCACCATCCCATTCGTAAAATCGTATGGGGCCGCTATCGGCAAATTGTCCGCAGAAATCATCCAAATACCACTATTGCTCTATTTCTCCCGCGGGCATATGAATCCTAAGATTATTTATATCCACATGATCAAGCCTTTGATAAGCTCGTTACTAATGTTTGCCGGAGTATTTTTGTATTGCACATATATGCCATTTGGAGATTCAACGCTTTTATCGTGGGTTGTAACCTTCACGGCAATTTTTCTCGGAATAATCATCTACGGAATATCAGAGATTATTCTTAAAGATTCTTTTGTGATTCAAACGCTTCGCCAAAGCGTATCTAAAATCAAATCTATATTTTCGCGACCCTAAAGTTAATCCGTAATTTGAGATACTCGCCGCAAACTTTTTTTACTTCACGTTCCGATACTTCTTCATCCCGTAAACGCCCCAGCAGAATAGATAATACCAGCGCATAAACCAATTGACGCCAACGGCTTTGTATGACCGGTATTGCCATTTGATGAGTTTCAGCTTCTTCTTGGATTTGGAATCCTCGTGGATATTCAAGGTCCCGAGGACAGCTTTATTAGGAACAGCGACCGCCCCTAGTTGGAACAAGTTCAGGAAAAAGACGTAATCCTCGCACTTCCGCATATCCAAGTGGAACCGCAGATCCCTGAACTTCGAGAAACGGTATAAGGTACCAAGCGGGGCCATGGGATTGCCCTTAAGGATCGACTTGAAGTCGATGACGTCCGGTACGATGAAATCAGTCGTGGACTGAGCCGCCTTGCGCCGATAACTAGCAACCGCGATGTCGGCGTTGTTACTGATAAGCAAATCTAACTGAGATTCCAAATAGGTCGGATCATATTGATCATCTGAATCCAGGAAGGCCACGAACTCACCCTTGGCTAAATCCAACCCCTTGTTCCTAGCCGCCGAGGTTCCCCCATTTCTCTCCAGCCTATAAGCGTGTATCCTCTCATCTTTCTTGGATAGCTCTTCCGCAACCTCAAAGGAATCGTCGGTCGAGCAATCGTCGACGATGATGAGTTCCCAATTGATATAGGTTTGAGAGAGGACGCTCCCGACGGCGGCATTAAGGAACCGGCCATAGTTATACAAAGGCATGATGATGCTGACTAAACCATAATCGTTCATTGCTTTCTTCCTTTAGGCACGACAAAACTATACATTGATTGACTAAATTATGGTATCGGCGATTTATTTTGAAAATCCGTCCCGCTTTACTGCTCCGACCCCAGGAATAAACTCAGCCTGACCCGCCCAGGCATCTCGGCCAAAACGTTCCTCATTGAAAAGGTACCTGGCCTATACAGGTACCGATTCATCAAGCCGGACGAGGTTAGGCTGACGCCGAGCCTAATCCGATAGCACCGAGGGGTCGGGCAGGACGTGACTTCTAAAACGGACTTAACTCTTTAAATCAACGTATTTTCGCTTCAGTTTAGACACTCACAAATATCCCCCGCAATAAATGTCAAGACATAACTCATAGTTTTAAGAATTTATTTTTAGCAAATACTAATCGGAAATGCGCCACCTTGTATTAATTTTCCTTGCTGTATAAAATATACACCGAGGAAATTATGCTTAAGAAAATTACTGTTCGTAACATCTTCTCCATCGGTGTTGCAACCTTGGATTTCACCAAGGCCAACTACCAATACGAAGGGGAAAACATATTAGGCGATGCCGTAAACCCCGTCGCCATCTATGGTCACAATGGATCGGGAAAATCCTCTTTCCTTAACGCCATCGCCCAGTTTATCAGTCTATTGGTCAATCCGGTCGAGCAACTCGCCCCTTTCGTGGTCAACGACATGCTCTTTAGCCAATATACCGCAAGGAAAAATCCGGATCCAAGCTGCTTAATTGGATCCATTAGCATTCAATTCGATTTAGACAAATCAACATTTGAGTACATCGTCGCCACCTCTACCAACCAAGGCATTACACACGAGCGGCTAGCCAAAGGCCAAGACGTCGTGTTTGAGCGCAAAGGCCAAAACTACTTTTACCACGGGGAAAGGCGAACCCTAAGTCCAAATGATTCGCCATTGGTATTGCTCCTTCGCCGACTAGCCAGCAGCGAAATTACCGACGGAGTAATTCAAACCGTTTTCTCTTACCTAACCTCCTTCGTCCATGCCGATGTCTCGCGAATCAACCAAGGAGGATTCGTTACCTCTAAATTTTACCTCAATCAAAACATCTTCGATTTGCTTGTTAAACAATCTAGCAACGTAAAGAAGATCCTATCAACGTTCAATGATTTTCCAATCTATTCCATCGAAAAAGACAATAAGTCGCCAAATGGACTGTTAGGCAATCAGTATTACATCGTCCTCGAAGACAATGACGGTTTCAAAGAGAAACTACGGTTCCAGTTTATCAGCAACGGAATGCGAAACGCTTCCTTGTTGTTGTCAATATTGACGTCGTTGCCCCAACAATCGGTTTTCTTTATCGACGAACTCGATATCGCCCTTCACCCTTCCACCATTAAATCTTTCATTGAAGTTGCGAGAGACAAAAAAATCCAGTTGGTGTTCTCCTGTCACAACACCAGCGCCATGCGTTATCTCCGTCCCGATCAAATATACTTCGCCAAATGGGAACGCGGTTTTTCAACCCTCCTACGCTTGTCTAACATTTACCCCAATATTCGGGAAGTCAACAACATCGAGAAAATGTATCTAGGCTCAATGTTCGACGAGGCTATCAAGAAATCAGATGAGTAATAGCCGTTACCTGCTAATCGTCGAAGGCGAAAAGGCAGAAGTCAATGTTATATCAGCCGTTTTTCAGCGATATGGCTTTAAGATGCGGATTACTCCTAAATTTAGCTTTGACTCGATTAAAGACTTTCAAATCGAACAACTAAGCAACGACTCCGGTAAAACGATTTACATCGCCCAATCCGCTCAGAGCCGAATTCATGATGTCGTCACGAAGTTCAATAAAAACACCGATAGTATCGAAAGATTCTTTCATCTGAATCAATTGAATTTCCGTGGAATATTTTTGCTTTTCGATGTCGATCACAATGATAAAGAAGACTTGTCAACAATGTTTGGGCAATTCAACGACGAGTCGGAGGGCCTGCTCCTTATTAGTTCGCCTTGTTTTGAAGTAATCGGCGATGAAGCAGCGATACTCGGACAAGAAAAAGTTTTCCGCTCATTCACGAAAGACTACAAAGCGCCTTTAAACGTACATCACGAGGCCACCCACGGTTGCAACACCATGGAATATATTCAGCGAAACTTCGAATCCTTGGCATTAAAATTCCTGGACTACAACCAACATGAGTTCGATTCGAATAATGTCATGGAACACCCATCATTAGTAATCGATAAGATCAACAAGCTTAATGAACGGAAAAATTGGACGGAAAATGGCGAAAAGATGTCCGAATGCCGGTATCGTTACTACACTACCGTTATATACGTTTTGTTGGCCTTTGTCTTCGGATTAACTATCGAAATCGATAACTATTCAAAGGTCCGTGATTTCCTAACAAAGAATTCGAACCACTAGAAGATACGCTTGAAGGCATTGGAGTACCTTCAAACAAACATACCGACTCATCGCATAACTGTAAGCAACCAAGCCCAGCGAACAGTTCTTTTGTACAAACCTATACAAAAAAACCACCGGCTGTTCCCTTTCAACCGGTGGTTAATCAATTAGGCTTCAGCCGTCTTCTCAGCTAGTTCGAAGTCGACCAAGAAGTAGTTGCCGCTAGCCCCTAACGAGATAGTCAGGGTCATCTCCTTACCATTGATGGTCTCATCCTTCGTAAAGGTATATCCGTACCACGGATCAAGGCTCGTTAAGGCAAACCCATTCTCAATGAGTCCAGCCGTGATAAGAACCAACAGATCCTCATACTGAGCATCGACGTTATCCCCATACTGATCCAGCCTAATCTGAAGTTGGACCACGTTGGTATCGGTATAGACGCCCACGCTGGTGAGGTTGCCGTCGTATCCCCCATCCGGAAGCTTAGGCAAAGGGACATAGTTCAATACATTGCTCGGGATAACGGCTAAGACCGAATCCACCGTCGCTTGGTTAACGAAGTAGTCCTCCCATTTAGTGAGGTTAGTATCATCCGTAACCACCGTGGTATTAGCAATCGTCGTTGTCCCAATATCGGTGAAGGTCGTCACCTCGTTCGAGCCATAGCTGCTCGCGGCGGTCAAACTGAACTTAACCCGATCATCATTGATATCGATGGTCAAGGCTCCGGCATCGTTCGCAGTGAAGAGGGAATAGAGACCACTGCTAATGCCAACGAAATAATCGGGTAGGTTCTTCTTTAAGACATAAGTCCCTTCTGCATCCCCTTCTTCAAAGAGGACGGTGGAGATCTCAAAGCTCGGCAATAGGTCTCTGGTCAGCTTCATATCCTCGACTAGACTACCAAAGGCATACCAAGTCCCTTTGATGTTGGTCGCGATCTGGGTATCGTAGGCGATCCCGCCTTCGGCCCAGCTGTCTTCTTCCGAAAGCTGGGTATAGAGGTATTGGTCGCTCGTGACGTTATCTTCGATATCGCCGACGTAATTCAATTGGTGGATGTGGTCGCCGCCATCGCTTAGCCCTTTATAGAAGGTGCTGACGGGATTGCCGTCCCAATCGGTGCTCATCTCTTCCGTCACCACCGTGTAGTTATGGCCTTTTAGCGATTCGAGGGCCGCCTTCAGCTCGGGTATCTCAGCCCCATCGACAACGCTTGGAGCCTCGGTGACATCGGCCCCATAAGCCTCCACATCCCCTTCGAATTTGATCTTCGAGGTATAGACGAAGCCAGTGTAATCATAATCGGCGAAGTTCCCTTCATAGGTGACGATATGGCCATCCTTCACGATAAGGTCAAGTTCCTCGACGATATAGTCGTTTGGCTCCCCGTATATATAGTGGGCTAATCTCCGGAGGATCGGTTCATAGAGATAATTGTCGGTATCCATGTGATAACGAGAACCATCATTCGGATCAACCTCGAACATATCGGCGGTCATCAAGGCAAAGGGATTGGCAAAGGTCTCATCCCAAACCAAGGTCTCGTTGGTCGAGCTATCGACGATGTTGTTGTATCGGAGTTGGTTATCAGCCCCTAATTCGACTTGGCTTAATTGCCCCGCCGCCGGATTGGCGGCAAACCGATACTCATACGAAAGATTGAGTTTATTCGGGGTCAAGACCTCATCCGGGTCATTGCCGTCTTGGGCATAGGCAGCGGAATACTTCTCGATATGGGCATAGCCTTCGATAGCTTCGCTTTCGACGATCCGGGCGTTCCGGGTATTGCTGGTGGTCCCATCATTATAAGTCCAGACCTGGGTCTCATCGATGATACCGGTCAAGGCAAAGCCAGCCTTTAGTTCCTCTAGCATCGGGGTCAAAGGGGAATCGGGAGTCGGGGCGGTGGTTGGCGTCGACTCCGGAGTCGATTGCGCCACTGGGGTCGAGCTCGACGAACTCGGGGTGTTCCCGCAGGCGGCAAGGCCAACTAGAGCGAAGGCCGCCAATAAGGGGAACAAGGTTGTTTTCGGTTTCATTTATCTGCTCCTTTCTGAGTGATTATTATTCGTTTATAACATCCCTTCCTATTTAGGCAACAAGAAGTTTTTACAAAAAGTATCGATGTACACTGATATATTTCAGAATTCATACGATATATGCTGGAGTTTGCTCTAGGTATGGTATGAGTAGATTTTGTATCAATGAATTAGCCATACGCGGGAGATGAGCCGTTTGCTTTTAACATCGTCTGTCCTCCATTGACTCCCCATATCCGATGGGTCAACAGGAATGAGAAGATGTATCTCAAATCAGCTTTCATTAAAGTCGGAAAGCCGCGGGCACCACCCTATGTTCGAGCGATATAATTATGCTGGTGTCCACTTTTTATTTTTGAAAAATCGGCAATCCCTTATCGGCTTTGGCAAGCCGTTTTATCAAGACGATCAAAAGGATTAAAGAATAGTGAAACGCAGCCTTAAGATGCTCTCGGTATCACTACACCCGATAAAGGCTAACGTTATGGACGATCTCCCGTTCCTTGGTTCGCCCTTCCACCATATCCCGGACCGATTGGGCAATCTCATCATAAGAAAAGCAAATCGAAGGGAAATTCCCGATACATTCAAAATCACGACTTACCCCGTCATAACCGATCATCTCAATCTTGCCCTTGGGAATGCGGAACCGCTTAAATAACAGCACCAGATTAAATAAAACCTCATCGGAATAAACGAACACTCCAAGTCGCCCTTTTTCTAACTTCCGTTTCAAAAAGCACAAGGTGATATCCTCGACTCGTACCATCTCATACTCCCGATTCTTAAATTCAAGGTATTGGGCAAATCCTTGCTCCCGTCGAACCGAGCATTCGCTGCCAGGCAATCCGGCATAAACGAACGACTCGCATTGTTTGGCCACTAAAAACTCAGCGGCCAACCGCCCACCTTTGACGTCATCGGTATAAACAGAACGGACCGAGGGGAACCGGCTTCGACGCCCGACCAAGTAGAGATTGATTCCATTGCTTAACGCATAATCAACGTCTTTTTCGGTTGGCTCAAGATAAGAAATACACTCTTTGATGCCGATGGCGTTGCCTTCGGTTAAAGCCTCGAATAAAGTTCGGCTCCCGTTTAACAAATACGACACCACTAGATATCCATCGCCAGTCAAAAGCGAAACCAATTTGTCGGACATTAAGGCAAAATATAGGTTTTTCGTCGAGTCAGCGACGATGGATACGAGTTTCATTGCCACCTTATTTTACAACAACCGTCAATGTTTTCCCGAATAGTTTCGATTTTTAAGAAAAACACTAAGGATTTTTATCGGTTTCTTTCATTCAGAGGAAAGAAGATTGATGTCCTTCAATAGAGCCACATCCGCTTTAGGCTTTCGGTCAAAAGTGCACAGCCCATTGTTTTCCTGCTCGACATCATAAAGCTGGGTGTAGCAATAACCGACTAGATATGGCGAAGCGATCACCGCTTCCTGGGTTTTCCGATAACGGGAAAGGAAGCCATTTTGACTTTCTTGTTTACCATATCCCCATGTCGCCTTTTGCCCCGAGGCGTTATAGGAAATCCCACCATATTCCGTTAATAGGAACGGTTTGCTCAAATCGGCCCGGCCCGGCGCGAAAATCGGCCGGTCGAAATTCGGGGGATCGGATTCCATCGCCCCCTTCGATTTAAGGCGGGAGATAAAGCGCGAATAATTCGGCTCATTGTCATCGCTATAGTCATGGACCCCAACCAAATCGGTCATCGGGTTCTCCCACCCATCGTTTGAAACGATCATCCGGGTCGGATCGATTGCTTTAAGATGATGGTACATCAGTTCCGAGAACGCCAATTGCTCTGCCGAACGGGAGATATCGTCAATCCCCCAAGACTCATTGTTTGGCGTATAAGCGATAACCGAAGGATGGCCGAATGATTCTTTGACGATCGCCGTCCACTCCTCATACAGGGCTTTCGATCCCGAAGGACTAAATTCAAAACAGCTCGGCGATTCGCCCCACAATAGGAACCCCTCTTCATCAGCGTAATGATAA
The DNA here is from genome assembly GCA_949297805.1 of uncultured bacterium. GTDB lineage: Bacteria > Bacillota_I > Bacilli_A > RFN20 > CAG-826 > Alloenteromonas. The sequence goes on along the minus strand of CASFTG010000003.1, from coordinate 14,795 downwards.
AACCAGGGATCGATAGTCTTTTGATGAATTCTGGCCCCATTGAACCCTAACGCTTTGGCCAAACGGATATCCTTTAAGAATGCCTCTTTGGTCTCAGGTGTCAAATTCCCACCCGGATAATATCCTTGGATCAAGACTAGCCGTTGGAAAAGCGGTTGCCCGTTAAGCAAGACCTTACCCTCTTCAATCTCAATGTCGCGGAACCCCACCCGGGTACGGACCAAGTCATCCTGGTATCGGGCCACCACTTCATAAAGGGTCGGCTTCTCCGGCGACCACGGATCAAGCTCAGGCTCAGCTAAATCCCAAATATATTGCCCATTATTCTGAAGGTTAAATTGGACTTGGTTAATGGTTTTCCCGTCTTTGACTAGCGACAAGACCAACGGATGGCTCGGATCGGTAACCTCGGCTTTGACTATCGCCTGTTTTTTAAGCCACGAACCATTGATCGCCAAGTGGATGATATGGTCTTTAGGCAATTCCTCAAGGAAGACGCTGCGATAAATGCCAGAGGTTCGGGTATACCAGATAATCTCGGATTTTTCTTTCCAATATTGTTTTCCCCGAGGGATATCTTTCCGGCGCCCTGGATCATAGGCGTGGACGGCGATTTCATTCGAACCATCATGTAAATAGTCTTCAATCAAACAGCTCCAAGAGGTCGCCCCGCCGATATGGCGGCAAACTTCCTGCCCATTCACGTAAACGGTCGTCTCATAGTCGACGGCCAGAAACGTCAGCCGATAGGACCGATTCGTTTTTTTCTTAATCTCAATCGCCGTTTTGTAATAGCAATGATCATGGAAAGAAGGATCAGCGATGCCGGAGAGGGCACATTCCGGAGCGAAAGGAACCTCGATCTGCCGTGGCAAGGCCACACCAATATCCAGCCAGTCGCTTTTCGCGAATGATCCGTCGTCATCAAGGGCGAATTGCCATTTTCCATTCAAAGACAAATATCCGGATTCGTGGACTAAATCGGGCTTGGGGTGTTCGTTCCGCATAAGTTAATCTCCGTGTTGATAATAATCTTCGCTAATTTGCAGTAAGGCATCTTCTTCCGCCGCTTGAGCCTTTTCGATCTCGTCATAATCGTGATAGGGCTGACTCCGGGCACCGTCTAATTGCAAAGAACCGGACGCCAAATCACGAAGAGAGCGGTGATCTTTAGTTAAGGCGAAAGAAACGAAGTCGGCGGTTAGATAAACCGTTAGAAGGATGAGGAATAAATAGAAATCGGTTGAAAAGACGAGCGATAAGCCAATGAGGCCCAAAGGCAAGGGGCGAAGCAAGTTAAATAGGCGCGATTGGTAAATCCCATCCTTGGAAACGACGATGATATTCGTGATCAATCGCCCAATGGTTTTGCCTCTAGGCAAGCATAAAGGAAGTAGGAAATGGAAGGCGACTAACGGCAAATAAAACGATAATGATTGCCGAGCGAGGGTTTTCGAGGTAGCGGAATCCACCGCTTCAGCATAGAAACGATCGTTGAATAAATCGGTGAAACAGTCCCGGAATAACCCTGAGCAATAGGTTAATAGGTCCGCCTCGGCCGCATCCTTCAATTCGCCTTGATAATAAAGATCGTCTTTTAAGAGAGCGAAACCCTCTTCATCGACTTCGGTTAAAGTGAAGTATGGCGAATCCTCCACTCCAAGAATCGATTCGTTGAACTCTTGGGGAGTTAAGCTCTTCCGCTCTCCGCCATGGTTAAGATAAAAGTCGGTATCGAAATAAGAAGGTTCGCCAGCATAGCCGCAGTAATAGGATTTGACCTTATTTAGATAGCCGGAATATTCATCGGAATCATAAATGACATATCCGCTTTCATTCTGCTCGTATAGTCCAGCGGCTAGGAAGGCCTCGGCCCGCAGCTCCGTTTCCTTACCAATCGAGAAAACGGAGGAGAAGGCCAAGAAATAAAGAAGGAGGAAACTAAGCAGGAAGATACCCGCGTCCAGCAATAAAGCGAGCGAACGCTTTTTCAAGGAGGGAAACTGTAAACGGGTATCTTCCATAAATAGATGATGATTAGGCGTTGAATTCGGCGACTAAGCCATCGATGGTGGCCGCGTCGTCGGTGTAGGAGAGGTCATGGATTTCCATGGCGGCCTGGAACCCGCCGATGACGGGAACCGAGGCGACGTCAGCGGCGACGTTATTCATCTGGCGATGGAAAACGATTTCCCCATCGATCATGAAGTAATAGTCGACGCCATCCCGGATCAAGCCAAAAACCGGGGATTTGGCGCTACCGCCAGATGGGACGTTCTCAACATTCCGCCAGCCAGCAGGAATAACCCCTTGGCCATCCTTGAAACTAGCCCCGACGGTATATTGTTCAGCGGTCGTGCCAGTCCAGTTGGCCCAGCCGATATCGGTCCAGCCGCCTTTCGTCGAATCATTGAGGACAGCATCGACGAAGAAGAAGGAACCGGCTTTCCCGTCGGCGGTATTGGCCGAAATGAAGAGCTTGCCCCACACTTCCCCGTGATAGAAAGAGACATTCTCAAACGAGAAGGTAGTCATCCATTTGGTGCCCGAACGGTTCAAAGCGAAGTAGGCCCCGCCTTCAAATCCATCGGGTTTAGCCATGCTAACCTTGACATAAGGATCCTCGGCATCGTCCATATGGGAATAATCGAGGTTGGGGATATCGCCCTTCGGGCAATAAGACGGAACCTGATAGGAGATAAGTGACTCGGACACCGTGACCTCAACCGTCTTCTTAAGCGAAGGAACCTGAACCGAGGCGATGGTGATGGTCGTAGTCCCGGCCTTTTCGCCGGTGACATTGCCCTCGGCATCGACTTTGGCGATGCTCGGATCGGCGCTGGTGTAGGTTAAACGGCTGTCAGCCCCGACCGGCAAGACCGAAGCGTTAAGCGCCTTGGTCTCGGTATCGTGGACCGAAAGGGTCGTCGGGGCTTGGATTTCCGAAGCTACCGCCCCTTCGATGACATGGAGCAATAAGGTGGCCTTAGCCTCGCTATAAGGATAGGCGGAGGTGGCGGTGATGGTGGTATCGCCGGCCTTTAACGGAGTGATATAGCCGCGGTCATCGATGGTGGCGACGGTCTTATCGGAGGAATCCCAAGTGACGCCGGTCTCGACGCAATTGTTGGTGGTCGCCGAGGCGACAGTCGCCCGGACCCGATACCCTTCCTCATCGATCGACATCGTGGCTTCACTCCCTTTGTCGATGGTGATGGTTTTCGGGGAGGTCACCGCATTGGCGGTCGCCAGCAACTCATCAAGCTTCGGATCGCCCTCCTCCAGGAAGGAGTAATTCGAAAGGGTCGCGGTAACGTTATTGGCGGTGAAGCAAGGATAGGTCGGGATGCTCGGATCTAGTAAGGTCGACTTCACCGAGTAGACGTAATAATGGTTGAAGTAGAAATGGAAATAGGCGCCATCCCGAAGTAAGCCCATATTGAACTTATCCCCATAACGGAGGCAGGGTTCGCCATCGGTGATGCCCATTTCCTCGGCAGTCAGAGTATGGACGAGATTCCAATTGAATTGGCCAATGTCATAGCTGCCGTTGATCCGGTCATTGACCCCGACCGCCTTCCAGTTATCGATCAAGACGTTGTTGTCGCCAAGCGGGCAATCGAAGAAGTAATAAAGGCCGTTTTGATCGTGGAAATCGGTCCCCATTAAGCCGACTTTGGCAAAGAGCTCGCCCACGGCGAATTCATCGATGGTGATATCGGTCTCAGCATACCAAGTGGTCCCGAAGCAGTTTCTAAAGAACATGAAGCCGCCGCCCCCGTAGACGACATAGGGGTTGGTCTCATCAAGCTCATGGGTGAAGTCGGCCAGTTCCATCCCGACGGGGGAATGGGAGAAGAAGGTGTTGGTGACGGTGATCTCGACCGTATCGGATTTAGTGACCCCGCCATAACTACAACTGACGGTCAGGGTGGCGGTGCCAGGGGCGATGGCGGTTATCCGCCCCATCGCGTCGACGGTGATGATTTCCTCGTTGCTTGAGGCATAAGTGAATTCCTGGGGGATCGAAGAAGGCATAGCTTCGGCGGTCACCGTCGCCCCTTCTTCGACGAGGATATTCTTGACGGTATCTTTGTTGGTAATGGAAACCGACTCGATCTTCAGTTCTTCTTTCGAAGAAGAGGAGGAAGAACTATCCGACGTTTCTTCCTCAGAAGATTCGGATTGGCTTGGCAAATCGGTTTCGGTAGTCGGCGGCGTCGATTCGGGCGGCGTGCTGCTCGTCGAATCGGTCGGTCCGCAGGAGGCTAAGCCGCCAAGGAAGGCGAAACTTAATGCCATCAGCAGACCCTTTTTAAAGGTTTTTACCATTTTCTTTCCTTTCCGCGGTTGGATAAACCGCAAATAATTGGGTGATGAGTGTAGAATGGACAAGGCTTCCTTTCCGTGGCCTTAACAATGGATGGGGAGCCGTTTTCTTATTTTTCTCTTCTTTCGCCTCCTTTCCTTATTTCCCCTCGACTACGAGGTTCTCGTAAGTCGAGTCTGTGTAGAAGGAATATAGCCCGACCTTGCCCCGACTCGGAGCCCCTTCCGGACGGAAACTAATTAGTTTCTCCCCGTCAAGATAAGCGGTGACCACCCCATCTAAACTCTCAAGCTTCAGATGGTGCTTCTCACCTAACGGGAAGGAGTGTTCCTTCTCATAAACCACCACTGTTTCAGCGTAATTGGCGTCTTTGACGAAGACCTTATCGGCATTCATCCCGAAATAGACGCCTTGGAGGTTATCGATGCAGCATTCGAAATTGGGACCGCCATAGTAATACTCATGGTTATCGACCCGTAAGGCGATCCCGGCCCCATAAGCCAAATCGATATCCAGCGCATCCATGGTCAAACTGCCAAGGGCGTTGCGCCGATGGGCGAATTTATCGCTGATTTCTTCATTGACCGCGACATCAGCCTCGATTGAAACATCGCCAAGGTCCTCTCGGTCTTTGATATACACGAAGTCATTATCGACCCCTTTGCTATGCATGCCTTCGGAAGTGTATTCAATCCGGTCGCGCCCATGATCAACCCAGGTTAAGGATTGGTTATAAGCCCGAAGACCCGATTCGAAGCGATAAGAAGAGGTGTCGGTCGCCGCTTCATAGGCTAGTTCGCTATATTGCAGGGTATCGGATTCCGAATAGAGGGAAACCCGATTCCGCCCGACTTCGGTCGGGAACAAGCCAAGGTCAACAAAGTGGAAGCCTTCCCCGTCGATTTCCGGGATGGTGACGACGGTTTTCTCCCCATCGTTGATCCGGATGCCCACCTGCTTACCGGACATATCCGAGTGGACCTTAAGGGTAATCGCCGTTAATTCGGTATCGGCGTGCATCAAATAAGATGCCCGATCGCCCTCCTCCAAGTTCATATAGCCAATGTCGTTATCGGAAATTTCCGAACCGAACTCCTCTTCGTAATAAGCGAGGCGCGACCCATTGTCGAATACCGAGTTCTCCCGGTCATATGCATTAGCCAAAGATTGGTTCTTCTGGTATTCCAAGGCATCAGAGGAGCCGAGGCCGGAATTGGAGAAAGCGCTATAGGAAATAGAAGCGGAATCTTTCCCTTCATAGCCATATCGCCCCGCCGGGAGATTCGCTTCGCCCAGGGAAATCTTCTCGATCTCGTCAAAATAGAGGTTATATTGCCCTTGATCATAACTTAACCGATAGGTATGAAGCGCGTTGAAGTCGTAATCTTTGTTGAGTTCGGCCTCGCCGACAACGGCATCAGTCCCGTCTTTAACGACATGAACTTCTAACCCGTTGGCATTCGAAGCCGTCACATAACCGTAATTAGAGGAATCGGTATAGCCGAACACATACTTCCCGTTCTCGCCCTTCGCGTTCCATTCGGCGGTAAAGGAGGTTCCGTGGGAAGCTTCCGATAAGAGGAAAGTTCCTTCTTGCTTCATCCCGCTTCCGCCTCGCGAGGCGAAATCCGGCTGACGGGGGACGAAGTTCCCTTCCTTGTCGTTCCCGGTATCGCTTACCACCCGGGATCCATTAAAGGAAAGCCGAGCGAAGTTGAAATAACGTCGATTGGAAGTGCTTTCGCCATTCGGACCGTAATTCAAGGCGAGATCATGATAACCGACATAGAGGCTATCGAGGTCCGGCCCGACGAAATTCGCTGAATGGCCGAGCCCCATATAAGATTCGTCGGTCGATAAAAGGATCGAGCCGCCTTTTTGCTTGAAGGCATTCGAATTAGCGATCGAGGTAACCGATTCGCCATCGAAGTAATTGTAATTGACCCGGTAGGAAGGGGCATAACAATCGACCCCGGTCCAGGTTAGATAATAACGGCCGCTCCGCTTAGTGATGTAGGGCCCTTCATTCCATCGGCCCAGTTTTGTATTAGCATAAGTGACTTCGAAGCGATCGTTTTTAAAATCCTTCAAATCATCGGTAAACCGCTTAACGAAAATCCCGAGGCTCGAAGCGATCGTGCAATAGACTTGCTCATCGGAATCGATAAAGAAGCTGCCATCGATGCAGTTTTGGAAAATGTTCGTGGAGTAATCGACGAAGGGCCCGGTCGGAGAATCGCTCACGAGGACTGAATGCTTTTGGCCACCGAAGCTCGAGATCAAATAGAACTTGCCGTTAATGTAGGTGACCTCGGGAGCCCAGGGATTGACTAAGGAAGTCCCACCGAGGCAATTGCCGTTATTGCCCGCTCTTTCCCAATGGAGCAAGTCATCCGACTCCCAGCAAAGCAACTGGTTACCGCCGCTGGTGGCATAAAGATAATAACGGCCGTCATGGCGCAAGACGAACGGATCGGCACATTGAACAGCCGAAACGCCAGGCAAGCGATCGTCTTGGGCGAAATGGTTGTCGTAGGTCGCCCTTTCCTCTTCGGCAAATTGATCGAGGCCGGTCAAATCCTCATTCATTTCACTTTCCTCCGGATTAGTCGGCGTTTCGCTTCCTGAAGGCTCGGAAACGCTGGTGGTGGATGAAGCGGCGGGCGAACAGGCGGTCAAAGCCAGCAAGCCCAGCGCCAATAACGTCGAGATCTTTTTGTTCATATTCACTCCTTTTTCTCGATGCGGCGACCCGTGATCGGATCGAAGATGAAGATGTCCTCGTCTGGCAAGACGAAACCAACCTCGCATTGAGCCTGGTAACGCTGCTTGACGCCGGTGATGGCGATAACGTCTTTCCCGTTAAGCGGAAAGTGAAGATAGTTGCTCGAACCTAATGGTTCGACTAGATCGATCTTGGCTTTTAAGGGCCCACCTTTTTTCGCCACCAGGCTTTCGGCCCGGAAACCCACAAGGACGGAAGCGGATGGATTGGTCATCGCTTCCTCGTAAAAGCCAATGGCTTCCGTTAAGAATTCGGTCAGTTCGGTTTCTTTGCTTTTCCCTTCTTCTTTCTTCTTGAACCGGTCGAAGAACTTTTTCTTCTTCGCGACCGTCTCTTCCTTCCTTAGATAAGTCCTGGAGGATAAAGCGGCGTCCCGGAACTCGTTCAACGTCGTCTCCAAACCATTAAGTAAAGAAAGGAAATCATCGCGCGAAGGGCTATCCTCCCCTAGTTCTTGATAACGACGTTTGGCGATTCCTCCTTCCTCTTCGATTTTGGCTTTTAGGTTATTAAGCGCCTCAATCCCTTCATTCGAAGTCAGGAACTTGCCTTTTTTGCTTTTCTTAAGGAAATCCCGAAGTAAAGGCAAGACTTGTCCCTGTTGGAGATTGAGCACTTCAAGGAAACGGCTGTGATTCCGCTCGTATTCTTTTTTGACTGCCGCGAAGCGTTCTGAAGGCAAAGATAATTTCCAATCGCCAACCACAAGCGAATCGTCGCAGAGATGCCCCTCGACGACATTCATCGGGGGATTGCCGATGAAAGTGGCGACGAACAGATTGGCCGGTTGGTTATATACCTCGTCCGGAGTCCCGATCTGTTGGACGTAGCCTTCGTTCATAACCACGATCCGGGTCGCCATCGTCATAGCTTCGGTCTGGTCGTGGGTAACGTAAACGCAGGTCCCGTTAAGCCTTTTCATCAGCCGAACGATCTCGCTCCGCATCTGCACCCGAAGCTTGGCGTCGAGATTCGATAAGGGCTCATCCATAAGGTAAACCGGGCAATCCTTAACGATCGCTCGGCCCAAGGCGACCCGCTGCATCTGGCCACCGGACAGCTCTTTCGGATAACGGTCGAGGTAAGGACCAAGCGATAAAACCTTGGCGGCCTCAAAGACTTTGGTCTTAATCTCTTCCTTAGGAACCCCGCGGATTTTCAAAGAGAAGGCGATATTGTCATAGACGGTTAATTGGGGATAAAGGGCATAGTTTTGGAAAACCATAGCCAGATTCCGTTTTTGCGGCGAAACATAATTCGCGAACTTGCCATCGAGATAAAGTTCACCGTCACTGATTTCCTCTAAACCAGCGATCATCCGCAAAGTCGTCGACTTTCCGCATCCCGATGGCCCGACCAATACCAAGAAATCACGGCGAGCGATATCAAGATTCAAATCCTTAACCGCCCGATTGCCACGGGAATAACGTTTAGAGACATTCTTTAAAGAAATGATCGGTTGTTCGGCCATACTCGTTTCCTCCATTAGTTCTTCACCCCCGTTAGGGCGACCCCCTCGACGATGTTTCGCTCAGCGAATAAATAGACGATGAACACAGGCAGCATCGAGATAATCGAAGCCGCCATCGTGACCCCGGTTGAACCTAATTGCCCCTTGTTGACATCAACTAAATACGTAAGGCCAAGTTGCAGCGTCCAAAGCTTCTTATCACCATAGCCCAAAACGATTTGGGCCCACGCATAATCGTTCCAAACGCTCATGAAGGAGAACAACCCTTGGACGAAGAGAACGCTTTTGGCAAGCGGCAAAACAACTTGGCAGAAAACCCGGAAGTTCGACGCCCCATCGATTTTCGCCGACTCGACTAAACTATTCGGAACGCCTTTGAAAAACTGGCGAATCAAATAGACGCCGCTGATGCCGCCTAAGCCAGGCAAGATAATGGCCCAGATATTGAGTGACAAACCAAGCTTCAAGACGTTTTCGAACTGCGGAGTGGTGAGCATTACGCCCGGGATCGCCATCGAAACCAATAGCAAGGCAAACAAAGCGTCTCGACCTTTGAACTTTAGGAAAGTGAAGGCGTAAGCAGCCAGGCAAGCGATAACCAAATATAGGACGGTGTGAATCAAGGAAGCGATGAGCGAATTCAAAATCCAGGCCGTAATCGGTTGGGCATCCAAGCCATAGTCATAAGCCCCATTCTGATCTCCGCCGACGAAAAGGATCTTGAAATTCTCAAAGGTGTATCCGAAATCCGGGAAGAAAGAACGGGGATTAGTCGCCCAATCCAACGAAGACTTCAAAGAACCGTTGACCAAATAAAGAACCGGGAAAATCCAGAGGAAGCAAAAGATGGCGAAAAAGATAGTCACCGCCAGCTTATTGAGCCGGATTGGTTTCTTTTTTCGCGAAATACTCACGGTATTCTTTGGCATGTTTATTCCCTCCTTTCTTATCGCGGTCAACAAAGAGACGAATCGAAGACAAAGCGGCGACAAAGAGACCGAAAACAATGCAAACCGCCGATATTCTTCCCATTAATGAGAATTTGCCTGATCCAGTTAGATAATCCTGAATTACGTAAATAACCGTATGGGTAACCCCAGGGCGTTCCGGATGGGTGAAGTCGCTCGGCCCACCCATCGTCAGGACCCGGTTTTGCCCATAGAGATTCATATAGCCGATTAAGGTCGTGAATAGACAGACCGACAATTGGTACTTAATGCCCGGCAGAGTGACATAGAGGAACTTTTGCCAGGAGTTGCAGCCATCGATCAACGAGGATTCATAAAGCGACTTCGGCACGTTTTCTAACCCGGCCGAAAGGATGATGAAATTGGCCCCGATGCCATATAGGCAAAGAAGCAAGATGACAAACCAAGCCGTCAAAGGGGTGTTGAGCCATTCAATGTGGGTGTTAAACAGCGCGTTGATGAAACCATCCTCCGAGTTTGAAAAAAGGTAAACGAAGGCGGTCCCGGTGGCGCTGACGGCAAATATCGATGGGATGAAAATCAGCGAACGCCATAACCGATACCCCCACGGCTTCTTCTTCAAAAACGAAGCCAATAGCAACGGGAGGAAAATCGAGACCGGAACGATAACTAAAGCGAAGAGGAAAGTGTAAAGGAGCGAATACCAGAAGGAATAGAAAGAGTTGTTCGCCACCATCAGTGGTTCCCCGTCCGCCCCCAAGACCGGCTCGCCATCAATCATGACCGGTATTTCTTTGGTAAAGAGGAAATACTTGTAGTTCTCAAAACCGACAAAGTAGGTATCTGAGGGATCGGCTAAGTTGTAGTGATAGAAGGACATGTTGATGCCCGAGATAAAGGGGATGAGGAAGAAGAGAACGAACATGGCTAATAACGGGAGAAGGAAAAGGAGAGCCGTTAAATAGCTTTTCCCGTAATAAACAGCCTTTTCCTTTCCGTGTTTCATAGCCTTCTCCTAGTCGGCAAACCTCATTGATAGTCAGAGATGATCGATAAGGAATTGAGATATTGCTCGTTGACGATATCGGCAATGCTCTTGTTTTGGGTCTGGGTATTGAAGGTCTGATGCCAGACTTCATTCAAACCTTGGTTCATTTCAAGCCCAAATACTTCGGAGTAGTACTCGGTAACGCCGCCGAGGGTGAAATCCTCGGGATTGCCTAAGTATTGGCCAATATTCTTGTAGATGTCGCTCTCCAGTAAAGCGGGGTCTTCCATCGCCGATTTCAGCATCGGCAGATGGCCTCCCTCCATCCATTTGACATATTGCTTGGACATATAATCGGCGAAGACCATGCAAGCGGCTTTGACGGTGTCGCTTTCGACGGTTCGGGTCAAAGAGAAAGCGTGGGCGGTCCCGACGATCTTCGAAGCGTCCTCTGAGTTTTCATCAAGGGCGAAAAGATTGCTGATTGGCATGATCGCCACCCCTTCTTCGAAACCGCCCTGACCAAGGCCGATCGCCGAATCGAAGATGGTCTTGTAACCGGTTAAATTCCACGGTCCGGTCGAAGCGAAAATATAATTCCCTTTGTAAAAATCGCTGATGAATTCATAGGATAGCGAACGCTGAATCAATGGGCGTTTGCCGTCACTCGGATACATATATTCCCGCATCTGCTCGAAGTAATCGATGGTCGATTGGGTATTCCAGGCTGGTAAGCCTCTTTCATCAACCATCTTCGAGCCGTTTTGGACCGCTCCCGTGATGGCGTAGGTCAAGGCATCATCTAAAGCCTCGATCGACATAAACCAAGGATATAGTTCGGTACCGGCGCTTGAAGTCATCCATTCCAAATCTGGATTGGTTTGAGCGGTCGGGAGATATTGGTAAGTCCCGGCATAAGCTTTGTCAGCCAAGCCCTGGCAAACTTCAATAAACTCCTGATGATTAGTCGGAACCTCGTAACCGTTTTTCTCGATAATGTCCTTCCGCGCGATGATGACGTTGCTATGCATATCCAGCGGGAAGCCGTAAAGGTGTTCCGACCCCGAATCGTCTTCGAGATAAAGGTCGTCGAGGATGTTCTCAAAATAATTCGACCGTTGATAATCGATCTTCGAAAGCTCGATCGCCTCTTCTAAGGGGACATAAATCCCTTGGCTTTGCAATTCGCGGATCCGTTCGCCATGCCCTTGGACTATATCCGGGGCGTTCTCCGGATCGTTTACGACGGTATTGACGATAGCAGAGGAGAATTCATCATGCCGTCTTTCCGCCCGGTTAACATGGATTTTCCCTTCGTATTCTTCGTTAAAGGCGTCGACGATCTCTTTTTGGATTAAACCGTCGGACCCAATGGAAATCGACCAGAAATCAATCTCGACGTTTTCGAATATCGGATTGCCCGCCTGGTCGTATTTCAAGTCGCTTTCTTTATCCGGTTTGGAAGACGTTGGATTATCAGTCTTGTCCTCGCTTTGGCTGGGCTGCTCATCTTCGGTTGAGTCAGTTAATCCCGGCACCCCTCCGGGAGTGCACGAAGCCAAGGCAAAAGACAATCCAATGCCTAAGAGAATCGAAGGTTTTTTCATAAAAGATCTCCTCAATGAAACCGCTTACATATTAGGCTTATCATATGTTTTCCAAATTATCATTTGTTGTCATTTTGTTGCTAAATATTGCCAAAGCCACTAAACTTGAGTCGATGGCAAAACGTTATATTTGCCTTCGTAATGGTTACCATTACGAGGAAAAAGTTAAGCTAGCCGAGCCCTTATACTTCGGAAGTTATCAAAGAGATCTCCAAGTCGTCATCTTAGTCAAATCAAACGGCCCGGTTTTAGTGAAGTGGAACGATAAACAAGAAGAAATGAACAGTCAGTTCATGTTCTTGGTTTTATCAAAAGAAGAGGGAACGATTATCCCTTTGCCTGGCTCGACCATAGATTATCGGGCCCTCTATTTTTCCGTATACCCTTTCTTCACGGACTACAGCAAAATCGATCTGGAGGGGATGAAGATTCACCAGCCTAATTACTATGCCCACGAAAGGGTTTTGCATATCGAAGAAGACATAAACTTTGCCCTCCTTCGTGTCCTTGAAGCGGCCTTTTTCCTCTTTAGCTTAAACAATCCGGTTTTCTATTTATCCGAACAACGTTTGATCTACGAATTTTTCTCGCTCTATGAAAAGAAAATGATTCATATCGGTTTTCGAATTCCAAGTTACGCGACCGCCGAACCGTTAGAACCGGCTTTCGAGTTGATTGGATCAAATCCCGGATCGATGCCGAAACTAGAACAACTCGCCAAAGCCTGCTCAATGTCCAAGACATCGTTTATACGAAAGTTCAAGCAAACTTACGGCGAGCCGCCATCCTCCTACTTCGAAACGTTGCGATTGGAGAATTCGAAGTATTTCTTGTTAAACACCAACGATCCGGTCCAAGAAATATCCTATCGGTTAGGCTATTCATCCCCGTCGGCGTATATCCGGTCTTTTACCGGCAAGTTTGCATTATCGCCAACCCAATTTAGACGCAAAAAGTCTATAAAATAACCATGGTAGTCGAAATGATTTAGCAGCCACCCCAGTTAATAAAAAGGATGCCCGGAGCCGATCTTCTATGCGGCAGCCAATCTCAAGCGGTTTAGCGGGGACGGCTCCGCGCCGCCGCGCTTTCGGTTTGGTTTTCCGTGCTGTTCTTGTCGTCTTTTCCGTGGCGTGTGCTTGTCTATGCAATGCACACGCCACAGTGTCAAATGAATTCCAAAACTATTTTTGAAGTAGTATAAACATATGAGCACTAAACATAATCCGTAATAGAAAATATTTTAGAAAGATAAAATATCATCATGTCAGACACACGTGAGACAAAATGAGCTAATTTTGAGTCACATCTTGACACGTTTAAAGATAATATATTAGAATTTTGTTATAAGGAGGGGAACAATGAAAAAGTTATTTTGCATACTGATAGGCTCCGTGCTCGTTGTAAGCGCAACTTTCATTCTTGCAGCATGCGGATCCAACTCACCCAAAGATAACAAGGCGGTTCGGGCATTAGACACTAGTTTCGTAGATGCTTGGCAAGGTTCGGACGGCACTGTATATGTTGAACTAAAAAACTTTGAACATGGCGACTATCAATTCATAAGCGATAGCGGTCAAGGTGCTACTTCCATTGAATTTTCACTTGACGGTGGTAGTAGTTGGTCGCGTCAAGACCCTGTTGCAGATTTTTTCAATCAGATCGATCGTGGTATCTATTCTATCTTGTCGCATGATGGCAATGAATTTACTTGCTATTTGACAGGTTATGAAGGCGAGAATATGCCCCAAAACCCAAAATTCAGTGCGGGCGCCGATCTTTCAATCACCTTTCGCATTCCCGAGTCGGACACGTATAAAGCGAGCGAGTGGTCGACGGCGACAACTTATACGCTTAAAGCTCCCGGCACAGATAACAGCGAAATTTTTGCAAATTTCTTCGGGTCATCCCTAAACGATAAAGAACAGTACGAATCGGGAAATATCATTTCTGCAAACAGTTTTGAAAGCAACGGATTTGTAGTGTATAGAGACGGAAATTTACTGAAATTCGGCAAAATAGCGTCGGTGGCTTCCTCTACTGAAACCGGAATGTATGACTACACTTTCACTTCTCAAGAGAAGTTGAGCGAGGCAGATAAGAACGAGATTGCAAAGTTCGAATACAAGTTTGTAACCAAACTCGAATATGAACAATATGCAGCGGCGGAGAGTACAGATCTACTGACCTCAATCACACCGGATATACAGACTTACGAAGACAATTTACTTATGTCTGGCACATGGACGGCTGTAACTGTCGATGGTTTTGAGTTTAATGCAACCAACAGCAACTATATTTGGCAATATAATGTTGAAGTACCCAATGCCAGTACGGGTGAAACGGATGCTTACTCCTATACATCATTCATTCTGTTGGTGCGCATTAAGGCAACTGACTCAACTGCACATTCGAGGGTTCACGTTCTTGAATATCAACTTTCGTACGAGCCTGTCGAATAAGCAAGGTACTTTGCAAGTATTTTTTGTAGCGACGAGACAATATTCGACTGAAAGACTTTATGCGGAGGTTTAATGTATGAATTTTGTAAGTCAACTGATAAGACATATTGGCAGCTGCATCAGGGCAGAAAAAGGCAAGCGTATTTTTTACGCCGTTGTTAACATTGCATTTATAGCGATAGCAGTGCTTTCTGGTTGGGGCGTTTTAAAGGCATGGGAAATA
>CASFTG010000002.1 GCA_949297805.1 uncultured bacterium | reverse complement strand
TCATACTGTTGTTAATTTTATTTTTATATTTAACCGAGAAGAGCGTGGCTATGCAATCTGTGCATTCATTATCGCTTTACTGTCTATTATTGCAATGGTGGTGGTAATGGTCATTTTATTAAAATAAATAAGTATGAATCCCATAAAAAACAAAAAACGGCCTCTGAAAATCAAAGGTCGTTTTTTGCTAGATTCAGATTTTTTATATACTGCCCGTTTGTGTTGATATACTTTTAGAATAGTGTCCATAAAATATGTCACAGTGGTTACCTAAAGCCAACAATTCGGGATGGCAATTATCTCTATGGCGACGGCCGAAATTACCATTAATACATAGACCAAAGTCCATCAACAAATATCCTTTGCCGTGTAATTAATGTTCTAATCCATTCCCCAAAGAGAATGAGGAATTAATGGGTATTCTGTCCTTTTTCCGCCGCCACATAACGCCCCCGCTTATTGTTACCGATTCTTTGCAAATAGCCTTTCTTGATCAAGGAAGCAATTGCCCTTTCAACCGTCCGGGAGGAAAGGGAAAGCTCACCAGCCACCGAGGAAGCGGTCGCTTCGGCGTTGGAAAGAATCTGATTAAGAACTGCCGATTCGGTTTTGGACAAGCTTGAGGGGGCAGAGGAGGTAGAGGGCATCAACGGGATAAAGCCATTGCGAAAGAACTCAAATTGGAAGCTGAAATCCTCTTTTATGTAAGACCATCGGATCTTATCCTTGGCACATTCTTTCGCGACCCGTTGAAAGCCAGTCCCGGACTTCTCGGCAAAATTGCATCGGAACAAGGTCGCTAAGATTAGTTTGTTCCTTTGATAAGACGAATGGTTCTTGGCGATGAAATCCTCCGGGGTCATATTGGGAGGGAAAGCACCGGGATTGGCGATCTCGATAACGCCGGGATGAACCGAGATGCCTATTTGGGGGTTATCGAATTGATAAACCGAATGGGCGAAAGCATTAGCCACGATTTCTCGAATGGCCGCTAGACTAATCTCCGGGACATTCCTTCGGGCCACTCCCCCGAATTCCGCTCGCCAGTTAAGCCGTTTCATGATGTAATCAACCCCAAGGCAAATGAGGTTGAACACGTTTCCCTGAACCTCGTCGAGGTCTGAGACATCGGCCTTGTCATTATTGTAATAGCTGGCCAAGTGGAGACCGACCTTCGTCGATTTGCCAAACAATATGGAAGCAGCGTTTTTGATCTTGTTGTCGAGGACGAGGTCCAAGGAGTTCAGCAAATTGACTTTGTCGTATTTTGGCAAAGCGATCCGATTGGCCGCCTTACCGAATTGATAGAAGCTTTCGAGGCTTTTGTCGTCAATCTCCTCGATTCCATATTGCGAAGGCTCCGAGTCCCAAGAAGAGGCATAGAGGTTATCGACGATGAAATTCCGTAACGAGGCCCCAGTCAAATGTTTAGTCTGAGTCCCGATTCGAATATAAAAAGCATTATTGCAGGAATAGGGAGGTTGAAAGCCCAGAAAACGAACCTTAATAAAAGCTTTTCGATTCCCGTTTTCGTCCTCTTCATTGTCATAAAGGACGGTGATCTGAGAAGTTACCTTGGGCTCGATCATCTCGTCGATCTTCTGCCCAATGTCACGGATGGTAGAGTCGGTAACGTCTTGTCCGACTACCCAGCCGTCGTCTTGGACGCCGAAATAAATCGTCCCTTCCCGTGACTTGTTAAGAATGCCAGCCATGCTTTCTAGAGCCTGCCGCAATTCGCCAGTAGATTTTTTGAACTCTACAATGTCTGATTTCTTTCCAATATTCATAATTGTTTTGATTACAAAGAACATATAAATCAATACATATAAAGGTTTCAAATTAAATGTCGGAATAAATGTCGTAAATGTCGGAATAAATGTCGGAATAAATGTCGGAATAAATGTCGGAATAAATGTCGGAATAAATGTCGGAATAAATGTCGGAATAAATGTCGGAATACAAACTGAGGTTATAAAGGGTCGGCCTGGCTGCCCCGCTTGTCAAGCGATTTCTTCCAATGTTCCAAGGAAATCCCGCAAAAGAGCGAAAGGGGCGCAAAACAGGGACAAAACAATAAAAAATGCGTTTCCAAAATCGTTTGTTTCCCTTCCATTCTGCGTCGATTTCCATATTGCTATGTCCGCCATATAAATAAGTAATTATTTATAAGGGTCAAAAGGTGGTAAAATCAGCCCACAATGCTACAAGTAAAAGACCTCACCAAATCCTTCGATGGCAAGACCATTCTCGATTCGCTCGACTTTCAAGCCGACGCCGGCCAGATTGTTGGGATCGTCGGGAGCAACGGCGAAGGCAAGACGACCTTGCTCAATTGCCTGACCACCGTCCTTAAACCCGACCATGGCTATATCCGTTACAAGGGGAAAGACATCTACGAGGACATCGATGCCTATAAGAAAGATATCGCCTATACCCCCGATGACTGCTCCTCCTTCGATTATATGACCGGGCGGGAGTTCATCGCTTTCATCGGCTCTTCCTATGGTTTAACCAAACCGGAGATCACTGGCTTAACCGAAGGGGCGGCCAAACAATTCAACTTCACCCGCTTCCTGGATATGCCGATCGAGGAATATTCGCGGGGCACCAAGCAGAAGGCGGCCCTCATCGCCTCCTATATCCACCGGCCGGAGATCTGGTTCCTCGATGAACCGATGTTAGGTTTAGACCCGGCCGCTTCCGACACCTTGGTTTCGTTGTTTAAAGAGGTCGCCGCTCGAGGCGGGACCGTCATCCTCACCATCCATGATCTCTTCCAGGCCGAGCGGATCTGCACCGACGTCGCCCACCTCGACGGGAAACAGATGGTCAAGATCTATCACGACATCCCCCATAACAAGGAATTCCATCAGGACTTAGTCCGTTTCTTCTCCGCCAAATGATCGCCGCTTTGATTAAGAAAGACCTCCTGAGCTTAGAAGGGAGGCGGAAGCCCGGCCACTTCGATTGGCTCTCCTTCCTCATCAACCTCCTCATCATCGCCTTTTTGGCCACCGTGTTCTCGGTGTTGTTATTAAAAGTCCACGCCATCAAAGGCAATGCCGATAACCCCTTTGCCTATGCCGATGCTTCCTTCCTTTCCATCGCTTTGTTTGCCACCACGATCGGCTATGGGATCTTCCTCTCCCCCAAAGCCAGTCATCTCCTATTCAACAAACGGGAACGGAAGTTAATTAATCCGCTTCCTATCCCCTTTAAAGATCTATTCCTCGCTAAACTCGGGGCCTTGCTAGCCAAAGCCATCGCCGATTATTTCCTTTTGGCCTACGCTTTCTTCTTGGCCTTCGGGATCATCAACGAGGTCGGGGTCGCCTATTACTTCTTATCGCTATTATCATCGTTGCTGCTTTCCGTCTTCGTCGCTTTCCTCGCCGTCTTGCTATCCTATCCAGCGAGGATAATCGGCTCTTTCTTCCGGTCGCATCTTTTAATAGAGGTCATCGCCGTCATCGTCCTCGCCTCCTTAATCGGGGTCCTCTATTTCTTCTTCGTCAGATATGCCGCCGACATCGTCGCCGCCAACCAAGTATCGAGCATCCTTAACGTCGAGGCGATGGGGGTCTTATCCAATGTGGCCCGCTTCTTGATCCCGACTTCGGCTTTCATCGAGCTAAGCATATTAAACTTTGACCTCGCTTCCTTCATCCCCGGGATCATCCTCTTCTTAGTCGGTTTATCCCTCCTTCCTTTCCTCGTCCATCTTTACCTCCGGGTCGAGACCGATGATCAGCCCTCGAAACGGAAATCCTCGGCTTTGGCCAAAACCTATGCCGGGAAGGAATTCATCCGGGTCTCTAGAGGCGGGAATCTCGTCTTCTCCTACTTGTCCTTATTGGTCTTAGTCCCCCTCTTCGCCTACTTCTTCGCCTTCTTGCTCAATTCGGTCTTCGATTCATTGGGCTTTGATTCTTTATCCTTCCCTTCGACCGCCAATTACCTGCTGGACTTGATTTTAGCGAGCTTGCCCCAGTTCATCGTCCCGCTTACCAATACCCTCCTCTTCCTCTTCATCCCCCTCTGCTTCTATTCCAGCACCCATTTCTTCGACGGGGAGGCCCAATCGTTTAAGGTCTTGATGTCCTTGCCGAAGTCGATGAAGAAGCAGCTTAACGCCAAGTTGATGTTCGGCTATCTCTCCTTGACTTGCTCGGTCTTGATCTCCTCCATCGTCTTATTCGGGGCCGGCTTATTGGATTTCGCCGATTCCATCTCCTTCTTATTGGTCGCCTCCTTCTTATCCAGCGCCTCCTTCTTATTCGGCAAAGCCAATGAACTCCGTTATCTTAGCGGCGCCAAAAGCAATGGCTATAGCCCCTTAGCCATCGTGGTCTTGGCGTTGCTATATCTCGTCCTCGATTTGCTTTGCCTCCTCTTCCTCCCGAATATCCTCGGCCTTGGAAGATTGGTCATCGAACCGGTTCTTTTTGGCCTATTGTTCATCCTCGCGCTCTTCGCCTATTTCGGCGATCGGAAGCGCTTCATCAAGACCATTGAGGAGAATGGAGGTTTGATCCGATGAATAAGAAACTATTGGCGGTTATCCTCTTGCTCCCGGTTTTGCTCCTCGGCCTCCTTTTCACCGTCAATTACGTCGCCATCGGGAACTTGATCGATGATCCCTCGAGGATCAGCTTCGCCAACCCGGTCGAATTCGTTCAGGTCGGCAATAGCGCTTCAATCAGGGTCTTAACCACCCCGAACGACGATAAATGGCAAGATGACATCACCTATGAGGCCGAGGATCCGGAACTCCTTTCGATCGAGGGCCATACCCTAACCGGCTTAAAGGAGGGGAAGACCACCTTGACCGCCTATTACGATAACGGGGTCTTGCTCGACCGGATCCCGGTCTATGTCGTGAGCGAGGGCTCCTCCGATCTCTACGCCCTCGACGTCCATTCCTCCCTCTCCGGCATTTCCGAGGACCACCTCTATGGCCGTTATGACCTTAACGCCGATCTTGAACTCGTCGACGCGAATATCGAGATCTCGGTCTATGACTTCTCTTCCTGCGTCTATGAAGGGGCGGAGATCATCCCCTCCCACGAAGCCAAACAAGCTTCGATCGTCGACGGGCAAGCCTCCATCGCCTATGACCGGGAGAGCGAGCGATACCGAATCACCGTCAAAGGGAACGAGGATATCGTCATCTCCTTCACCAATAGCCTCGACGAGGAAACCCTCTTCACTATTCCCCTGGCAGAAGAGGGCATCAACATCCATAGCTACCGCGATTTGGCCTATGCCGCCAATCACTTAGAAAGCGATAACCCCCTATGCCTCCAGGTGAGCTTAGAAAGCCTAGACCAGGCTTACGATTCGGAAGGGAACCCCTTGCGGAACGTCAAGCCCTTAGCCTTAAGCGAAGAGGAAAAGAACCAGCTGCAAGCCCTTAATGACGAGACCCATTACCTAACCAGGGCCCACGAAGGGGAGCTCTATTATTACGAATACACCCGAACCGAATCGACTTACGATACCCGCTTCCTGGATAAGCGGAACCAGAGCAAGGACTTAGTCGAAGCGTTAAGGATCCATTCCTCCGTCTATGGCAATGGCTATTCGCTTAACTTCCATGACCTCACCTTCCCGACGGGCAAAGGGACCATCGTCAACGGGCAGGAAACCGTCGCTTTAAGCGAAGCCGATATCTACCGCGGCCCCCTCTCCTTCTGCGGGGTCTCCTTATCGGGGGATAAGCCCCAAGTGACGGTCAATGGCGAGGATAACATCATCATGGGCATCCATGGCGATAACCTCACCATCGATAACCTCACCATCTTCGGGGCCAATAACCGGCCCTACGTCACCGATTATGAATACGGCGGGACCATCCTCTCGGTCAAAGGGGTCAATGATTTCACCATCCAGGACTCGGTATTGCAAAACGCCCGGAACGGGATCCGCTGCTTCTCGAGCCAAAACGTCGTGGTCGATAATTGCTTGATCAGGAATTGCCGCGATTATCTTATCCGGCTCGGCTCAGATGAATTCAAGGAGCAGACACATCAGGCGACGCCAAGCGAGAACTACCCGGAAAACGAACGGATCGATACCACCGTCACGGTCAACGATAGCTATCTGGCCAATTCCGGCTTCTTCTCGATCGGGGTCGAGACCCATTTCGACGGCGAATTCCTTTATGACACCGTGGTGGCCGGCTTCCAGACCAACGACCTCTTCATGGGGACCCTTCCTTTAGGCGGGACCAGCAAAGGGGTTAAACTATCCTTAGCCGGCGATACGCGGTTCTATGACTGGAAGCTCATAAGCGCCGTCTCCTCCTCCGCCTTCCTCCAAATAAATGAGGATCTGGCTGGCTTCGATCAACTATTGGAAGCCCTTGAGCGGTTCGACTTAATCCCCATCATCACCAGGGAATTGTCTAAGCCGGAAAACGCCGCCTTCTTGATCGAGGAAGGGGAACGGGTCGACGGGATAGCCGATCCAAAGAGCACCTACGTCAACACCGGCCTCGCCTTCTATGGCGGGGGGCTCGTCAACTCCGTATCCGATTTCGATGACGAGGAGTTGGGCTTAAGCAAATTGAGCGTCGAATTAAGCGCTTCCGAAAGCACCGATCAGCTCCTGCGCGGCTGCATCGGCCCCTCGCCCTTCGAATTCCACCTCTATCAAAACGATAACCCGATCCAGCCGGGGGACGCCCCCTCTTTAGGGGAATTAAGCCAGCGCGCTTAAGGAGAGAGAAAGATGAATCACAAACCGCAAGTCGAATACATCGAAGCAAACGGCCAAGCGAGCCTCGCCCTCTTCCTGCCCGGGAATGATGGCTATCCAAAGGATAAACTCGAAGTATCGCTTTCCGACGCCGAGGCCCAAACCAAGGTCGCCGAGTTCTTGGCCCATAATAACGTCGACAAGAACACCGCCTTCGAATTGGTCTATCTTAGCGATAAGTCCTTCACCTCTTCCTTGGTCCTCCCCAAAGTCTCTAAACCCAAAGCCAAGCAACTACTGGAGAAAGACCTTGAGGGCAAACTAGGAAAAGACGTCTTAGAGACCGCCCATCTGGAGTTCATCACCGCCGACTACGGGAAAGACGGGCTGTATTGTTTGGCGATGCTCGCCCGGAACGAAGGGATCGTCAAAGCCAAGGAGGCCTTGACCGAACTCGGGATCAAAACCCGCTGGATATCCTTTTATCCGCTTATCGAGGCCCTAGCCATCGGCGAGACCGCCTTCGAGCCCGAGAGCCCGATCATCATCAGCCCCCACGATAACCTTTACGTCATCGACTTCTACAAGGACCGGAAGCTCATCGATACTTTGATCACCCCGAAATCCCCCTATCTCTATTCCGAGATCCTCCAAGTGGCCGGGAGGCAGCAATATGGCTTTGCCAAAGCTAACTTCGACTCTTTGGTCTATCTTGGCGAAGGGGGCAAGGAGATCATGGAGAGGGATGACCCGACCCATCTCCCCCATTTCACGCTTGACCGGATCACCCGGTTCCATTCGACCATCAAGAAGTTCCTCTTCCAGTTCGATTTCCTTAAGCCGAAGGCCAAAAAGAAAGCCAAGGGGTTCAGCCTGATCGAGGTGGTCGTCTCCTTAGCCGTCCTCTCAATCGCCATCGGGGGCACCACCGGGGTGATCCTCGGGATGAATAGCCTGAACCGGTCGTCTTTGAAATCGGCTCAAGCCAGCGATTTCATCTCCGAGGTCGAGAACCGTTTCCAAGCCTCGGGCGATCTGTCTTACGTTTTGAACTACCAAGACTACGCCGAACAAGAACTCGGCTATGTCGAATTGACCGATGGGCGTTATTTCACGACGGCTAAGCCGAATAAGCAAAGCCTCTTCACCATCCGCTTCAGCGTCGAGGACAGGACCGGATACGAAGCCTTGACCCTCGATATGTACGATAAGGGGCATAACTATGCCGAAGACCTCGTCTTTAAAGCGGTCCGTTAAAGGGGTGACCCTCCTTTATACCGTACTAAGCCTTTTGATCATCGCTTTAACGCTCGCGGGGCTTTCAACCTACCTGACCTTCGAGACTCGGAATAGGGCCCGAGCCTTAAACGAATCGACCCTCCATGTGCAGCGATTAACGACGGGGAAGGAGATTTACCTGTTTTATTGCGAGAAAGCCTATAGCGAGCCCGTCTTTACTCCCTATGAGTCCTTAAGGATCGAAGGGCTCACCTATCCGGACTTAGTCGAGAATCAAGCCGTAACATTCAGGAATAGCGATACCACCATCGCCTATGCGGTCGGGGATATCCGGTTCTATTTTAATTGGATTGATGCCGATGGCGATAAAATCGCTGACGAGGGCGAATTCTCTTCCTTAAGGAGCGAAGGCTAAGATGTTTTTCGCTGTTTTTATTCCGATAGTCTTTGGGGTTCTCGGCTTATTGCTCGGGTCTTTTGCTAACGTCATCATCTACCGGGGGAGCAACGATATCCCCTTATTAGAGAAAGCCCGTTCCTTCTGCCCTTCTTGCGGCCATGAGCTGAAGTGGTATGACAATATCCCCTTGTTCTCTTATCTCCTCCTCCAAGGGAAGTGCCGTTATTGTAAGAAGCCGATCAGCATTCGCTATCCATTAGTCGAATTAACCGGGCTAATCATCTTCTTAGGCTCCTATTTCCTTTATGCCTACGCCTATGACGGTCCCTTTGGGTATCACTACTTAAATGAACCTTTAGCCATCCTCGATTCGCTGATCGCTTCTTTCGCCCTCCTCTTCTTCTTCGCCGGGGCCTATATCGATCGCAAAACCCAAACCATTCCGACGTATTTGCTGATCATTCTTAGTCTTTTATTTGTAGCCCGCTTCATCGGGGTGATGGCGATCGATTATCGTTATTGGCCCTTGCACCTCATCAGCTTTGGGCTAGCCGTCATACTCTTTCTAGGCTCGTATCTATTGACCACCTTCGTTTTAAAGAAAGAGGCCTTAGGGCTAGCCGATGTCATCCTCGCCTTAGCCTTAGGATTAGGTTATGACTGTTTCTCTTTCCTCGCTTTCTTGATCGTCTCAACCGTTCTTGCTTCCATCCTCGAGATCATCAAGCTAAGAAAGCAAAGCAAAGCCCCTTTTGCCTTCTTGCCCTATCTATTCGCTGGCTATCTCTTCATCGTCTGGGGATTCCCCCTTATTAGAGACTTCTTAATCGGAGGGTTGGGATTATGAAGAAGGTTAAAGGCTTTACCCTCGTCGAATTAGCGGTCTCTCTGGCTTTGACCGCGGTCATAATCGGCTCGATTGGAACCTTCCTATATTTCTCTCTCCAAATGGATGGGTTCTTAAGGCGGCAAGACCAGCATTATGATGCGGCCTCGGATATCGCCAGGATGATTAAAGAGTACGCCAATTCCGAAAGCGAGAAGTCCTATGACGATGTTGCTTTAGATACTAACCAAGCGTTGTTATTCACCACCCCTGATGAGTATTACGTCTACGACAACGAGAACAGCGATCTATTAAGGGTACAGGATGAGATGAGCACCACCCTCTATAACGGTATAGATGGATATGTGGTTACGCCTAGTTATGATGAAAGCCGTAGTATGGTGGAGTACACCATCAGCTATGTGAGTGACCCCATCCTCGTCTTCAGCGTGTTTCTTGGGTAGCCGCTTCTTCGCTTTCTATCCGTTCCTTCCAGCCCAAATATAACGTGGCTAGAAGGACCAAAACCAATAAGACGATAGCGTTAACCTGTGAATAATTTAAACCAAGGAAATATTCCGGCATATATCGGAAGAAATCTTGAATAAACCGGTAAATTGGAAAAGCGAAGAAGAAAATGAAAAATGGCGCAAAGGTATGCTTTTTCGAACGAATAACGAAGACTAGCAAACCAATAAATAGAAGGCCAAAGAAGACTAATTCATAAATTTCGACGGGGATTCTAGTGACGTTTTCAAATGGATATCTGATGCCAAATCCATCAGTTTCCAAGCCTCGGCAATAAGAGCATCCAGTGCTAAGGCAACCAACCTTAATAAAGGAGGCCGCGAAAGCACAGGGAGGAACCAAGGAAGAAAAGATAATTTTCTCTGAAACCTTAGAAAGCTTTGCGGAAATCAAGACCATTGGCACCAGCATCATTAGGAAACCAAAATAGTCTTGAGCCCCAATCGGAGCAGAACCGACCCGAATAAACTCTTCCAGATAACCAACAACAAACAAATTGAAGAAGGGGAGGGGAATACAACATCCCAAAATGATTAGAACCTTGGGGAAGCTTAATTTGAATTTGAAAATCAAAAGTGAGACAGCGATTCCGAAGAATCCAATCAAATCGATAGCTTCAATTAAATAATAGGTCGGAAGAGTTAAGCCGAAAAGGTTAAAATAAGGGAACATTATTCGGCGACGGCCACTCCAAAGACTGGGTATAAGTACTGATTCGAAGCGATTATAGTGCTCGAGGACAAGATATTCGACGGGGCGTGAGTGATCGCGTCCTGATAGAAAGACCAACCCTTGAAAGCGGCATTCTCTTGAGTCGGTGTGCCGAGATCAGCATAAGTCAGTTTGACGGTAGTAGGAATGATAATTTCGTTTTTATTATTGCGGAAATTAACATAGCCACCTTGAGTCAGAACGGTTTCTTTTAAAGCGTTGACAAAGGCTGAATCATATTGCCCATCAAGCTTTAAATAATAGTAAGAGACAGCTGCGGAAGAATTGGCTTCCGGCCCGTAGGTGAATTCGCTGATTCTTTCGAAATAAACCTTTTTACTCTCTTTAACGTATTGCCCATTCTTCTCATCCCACCGATAAGAAGTCCCCAAAGTCTTTTGGTCAATAAAGTCAACCGAATGGATCACGGCTTCCGGATCGATTTCGACCTTTCCGCCTTCTTGGACTTGCATATGTCCGCCAATACCAACGCCAATGTCATCAAAATCGCCAGAATAAATAGTATTCGAAGAGGCAGCGACAACAACAGTGCCACCGTTTTCGACAATGAAATCGGCATCAGCATCAATGACCGCGACCCCGCCAACGGTTACTGTCGCTCCATTTTTAACGACAATAGACGAGCGATCTTTAAGAACAAAATTAACATCGATAATATTGTAATTTCCTTCAACCAAGACGTCGATGTTGTTGAGCGGGAACAATTGAGTATCGAAAGCAAGCGGGAAACCGCTGCCACCAATAGAAAGATCGGCAAGATAGGACTTGGAGAAAACATTACCAGATAAAGTGACTGTATCCATGGACTTCCCGTCATTTGACTCGTCTTGGTGGTGCGACTTGGTAATCGAGCTAGAGGAATCTTTTAAAGTAAAGAGTCCTTCGTTACCATCGGTCGAAATAAAGTTAACAAAGTTAACCGACCACCCAACGCGGCTCCCATAAATTATTAACCCTACATTCAGAGATGAACCATATTGGAAGACAGCCTCACCTTTAATTCCGTCAATATGGTAAGAAGTGACAGGGAAAATATTGTTTAAATAAAGGCTTGATGCCGTGCTGGTGCTAGGCCAAATTACAGACATCCGCGATTCCACGGAGCCGTTTTCACCACTCACAAGTTTGCCTTCCCCACCTATTACACCATAGGAAAGAACTTGGCCGTGGTTGAGAATGGTGGCGCCTTCCTGAATGTCGACATAGGCGTATTTACCCAAAATACAAGACTGACTAGTAGAAGAAACATTCGAATTAAGACCAACCCAAGCTGGCACAACCATTTTGCCTTCGATAGTCAAAGTATGACCCGGAGCAACAGCCAATTTATTAACGGCTAGTTTGTTGTCGCCGTCGAACACTTTTAATTCGGCGTTCAATTCGGCGTCATTCCCGAAACCAAGATCGGTTTTAAGCGGCTCTTTCTCCTTGGTCCAATCTAAATCTGAAGCTTGTTTACCGTCTTGGGTAACCGACAAATAGCCTTTTTGAAGTTCAATGTTTTCAAGAGGATTACCGTTATAATCGTTGCCGGTAGATAGCAATAGCGACGCGCCTTTCTTCAAAACGGCATCAGAATCAATAACGGCATTGGAATTGGGGACAATCCTAACAACGTCATAAACCTGCTGGCCAACCTCTTCATAATTAAGGTCGGGCCGCGCTTTCTCGGCGGACCAGCTGGTATCTCCGCCAAAACAGCCACCGCCTTCTTTTTCACAGACATAAACTTCATATTTCGTAGAAGTAACGTAAGAGGAAGCGGCATTAATAGCGTCAGAAACCGACTGATAATAAGTTATCGAAAGATTAGAACTATCACTTTGAATAACTTCTAAACGTTCCTTTTCAGTCGATTCAACGCCATCTTCATAATAACGAACCTGTTTAATAACCCGGTTCCCGCCGCGAGAAATATAGGCAGTCGGATTGAAAGGCTGCTCGGCAATTCCCGTGGGGGAGGCGGTGATGGTGATTTCTTCGGTAATGGGCTTAGAGAAGTCGAAAACCTGCCCATTAAGCAACCATTCGGTATCAACAGTCGAAGTTCCTTCGTTCGAAACCCAAGTAGTAATTTGCGGATAATAAGCGCTTAAAGTATCGACGGTAATGGTTTTTCCTTGGCGAACTTGAATGGTATGAATCGTTGAGCCGTTCGCTCTTTTCAATGGCAATAAGCCCAAATTCTGATCAGTCGTATTAGAAGTGTCTGTAAAGTTCGGAATTTCTAATTTAATATCCAACAAAGGAGTCTTGACAGGTTTGCTGTCCTCCCAGATATATTCCCATTCGCTTAAATCAATATGCCCGTCAGGGCCAGCAGGGATTACGCCATCTAAAATAGAATCGCTCCCCTCTTGAACCGTCTTATAAACGGCGTCGGACTCTTCAATTATGTTACCGAGTTTCCCGTCATTAATCTCTACCGCAAAAGTCGCGACATATTTGGTGCCATCGTCGGTAACAATGAACCGAACTTGGTAATCGTGATTCTCTTCGTAATTAAGATCTTCGCCGGCTGCATTGAAGGCATCAGAAACGTAATAGTTAAGATTGTTATCCAGGCCGTTTTCAATGACATAATCGGCGAATGAGTCACATTGATCTTTGAGGGTTCCCTTTGCCCCATTCGCGGCCGCGTTAACCTGATATTGGTTATAAAGACCTTTGATTTGCGTGCTAGTTTGGTTAATAGCCGACTCGTTGGCGTTATTCGTAATGCCGAAATATGCTCCGACGGAGACGCCGGCTAAAATGGCAATAACGGCCATAACAACGACGAGTTCAATTAGTGTAAAGCCTTTGGCGGATTTACGACGTTTAAAACAAGTATTCATATTAAACCTGCGCACATTAACGCTTATTCCCCAAAATGGACGGTAGCAGTCGATCCGTTGCCATTTTGGAATTCAAAGCCATTAACGGTGATAACGAAGGAAGAGCCAGAAGCAGTGCTCGAACCAGTCTTCCCTTCTCCGATCAAAACGTTGAACGAAAGGTCCTCATCAAGAGTGACATCGCCGGTTTCAGAGAGGGAGAGCAAGTAAAGCGCCTCGAGAGCGTTATCGACCGAATCCCCATAAGTTTCAGCGGCGCTCACTTCAGCACTGAAAGTTAGTTCCAAATCAGTCGAATTAATCATGACAGCTTTGGTCAAGTTGGTTCCGCCAAGACTCCCATCTCCTTCGTAGCCAAGACCAGTTGCCTGAACCAGGATCGCATCCCTAGCCTGGGCCGCTTCTTGATCGACCGCGCTTTGGTTCGCGTTGTTTATGACCCCGAAGTAGACACCGACCGAGACGCCGGCAAGGATGGCGATGACCGCCATGACGACCACCAACTCGATGAGGGTAAACGCCTTGTTGAGGGATTTTTTTAGAGTTTTCATAAATTTCGTTTCCTTTCCACGGAAATGTTGCGATTATAGCTCCCCCCCCCCCGGAATTTTCAAGTTTTGCCGGCCTCTCCCAGCCTAGCCGGCCCAGAAAAGCCTTGATTCAGAAGAGGAAACGTAGCAAGAAAATCTTTTTCCCACCTCAAAACGATGGAAGCGATATTCCTTCCCTTCCCTGCCTTAAAAGGGTTACTTTATAAAAAGCCCATTCCCATGGGGCGTCTTTAAATGCCGATTTTCCATTACAAAGGTATCAATGCCGCGGGCAAGAAGGTCCAGGACAACGTCACCGCCGCCGATGAGATCTCTTTGAAGGCGACCTTAGCCGACAAAGGCATCTCCTTGCTGGAATATAAACTCGTCAAGGAGAAGCGCCGTTCCAACTTCTTCGCCGTCTCCAGCCGGGTCTCCTCCTCTGAGTTCGTCACCTTCTGTCAGGAATTCGGCATCATGATCAAAGCCGGGGCCACCATCTCCCAGTGCTTGGATACTTTGAGAAAACAGAAATTCGGCACCGTCTTTAAAAACGCCATCAGCGATGCCTATGAGGACGTCCTGATCGGCATGCCCTTATCGGAGGCGCTTCGAAAGCATAAAAAGATCTTCCCCGACTTCTTCTGCTCGATGGTCTATGTCGGCGAATTATCCGGTACCCTCCCCGACACCCTAAGCAAGGCGGCCAAGTACTATCAAAACTCCCAGAAGACCAAGAACGAGGCCAAAAGCGCTCTCCTCTATCCCATCTTCTTAGTCATCGTCATCTTCGCCGTCATCGTCTTGCTCATGAACGTCGTCATCCCCCAGTTCAACTCAACCTTTGAGCAATTAGGGGCCGAACTCCCTTTGATCACCCAAGTGGTCATCTCGATATCCGACTTCTTCACCCAGTACTGGTTATTCTTGCTTGGCGGAATCGCCCTCTTCATCCTCCTGCTCGTCTTATTCCGCAAGACCAAGCAAGGGAAACTATTCTTCAATACCTTGTCTTGGAACTTCCCGATCCTCAAAGGGATGATCAGAGCCACCACCATCTCTTCCTTTGCTTCGAGTTTCGCCATCATGCTGAATTCGGGGTTACCAGTCTTAGAATGCATGAAAGCCAGCGAGAACATCGTGAACAACTCCTACTTCCAATCGAAATTCAAATACGCCACCATCGGGGTCAATAACGGACGTCGCCTCGCCGGCTCCCTCGAATCGACCAGCCTCTTCCCCCCGATGCTGCTCGAGATGGTCTCGGTCGGTGAACAGAGTTCCAACCTCCCGCAGGTATTCGATGTCCTAGCCGAGTATTACGAAGAACGAAACAAACAAGCCATCAAGAAGTTCACCAGCATCTTAGAGCCCTTGCTTATCGTCGTCATGGCGGTCGTGGTCTTAGTCATCATGCTCTCGGTATTCTTACCGATGTTCGATATGTATAACAGCATCGACCAAGGGGTCGGCATCTAATGGAGGTGTAGTACCATGGAACTCAACCAATACGTCTATCAAGGCTTAGCCCCCTATCTGAAAGGAGAATGGCTGAACCCGGCCTTTGAGGCGGCGAATAAAAACCATTCCTCCCTTTTAGAGGAACTCCAATCCAATCGACAACTCGACCAAAACGAATTGGCTAGGCGGACCGCCTCCTTATTCCACCTCCCCTTCGTCAACGTCTCAGTCTATAACCTCGATGATTCTTTGCTTAAGAACATCCCCCCATCGCTAATCCGCGAGACCGAGGTCGTCCCCTGGCGGACCCTGCCCGATAAGTCGGTCCTCTGCGTCGCTAGTTCCCCTTTCAAAGCCCAGGATATGAAGCTTTATGGCTATTTCCTGAAGTGCCCGCTTAAATTAGGGCTAGCGAGCGCTGACGGCATCCGTTCCCTTATCTCCAACTTAACTGGGAAGGAAAGACGGAACCAAGCCAACGAGGAATTCTCCAAAGAGTATGGCAAGCAGGAAGCCGCCACCTTGACCCTTAACGATTACGTCAATGCCCCCTCGGTCTTACTGGCCGATACCCTCCTTCAGGAAGCGGTCAACGCCCGGGCCAGCGATATCCATATCGAGCCCTTGGAGAGGTCAGTCCGAGTCCGCTTTAGAATCGACGGGATCTTGCTCCACCACTGCGACATCGATCCGAACCTGTATTTAGCCGTGGTCGCGCGTTATAAGATCCTCGCTAACCTCGATATCTCCGAAAGACGGCTCCCCCAAGATGGCAAATTGACCAGGACCTTAAACGAGCATACCTATGACTTCCGGATCTCCACCCTCCCCAACATCTATGGCGAGAAGGTGGTCATCCGTATCTTCAATACCTTAGGCGACGAGACCTCGATCGATAAATTGGCCAATACCCCCGAGGAAGCGAAGATCTTCCGCGAGATGCTTTCCTCCCCCCACGGCATCTTGATGTGCACCGGTCCGACTGGGGCCGGCAAGACGACCACCCTTTATTCGTTTTTAAAAGAGCTCAACCGCCCAGGGGTCAACATCCAAACCGTCGAAGATCCGGTCGAGAACCAAATGGAGGGGGTCAACCAGCTCCAGGTCAACACTAAGACCGGATTAACGTTTGCCAACGCCTTAAGATCGATCCTCCGGCAAGACCCCGACATCATCATGATCGGCGAGATCCGTGACGAAGAAAGCGCCCATATCGCCGTCCAGGCCGCCATCACGGGGCACTTAGTCTTAACCACCATCCATACCAATGACGCGGTCACCACCATCACCCGGCTTATCGATATGGGGGTTGAGCCATATCTAGTCGCCGATTCCTTAATCGGGGCCATCTCCCAACGGTTAGTCCGGAAGCTCTGCCCCGATTGCAAAAAAGAGCACCTCATCACCGAGTCCGAATCCCTACTGACTGGCTTGCCAGTCGGGACCTTGGTCTATGAGAAAGCCGGCTGCGAGCATTGCAACCACACCGGCTACATCGGCCGGACCGCCGTCTTCGAAATCATGGAGATGAACGAGAAGATGCGGAGTTCCATCGATACCAAGAACTTCAGCTTCGAGAAGACCAAGGACATCGTCACCCACGACCCTTCGTTCATCTCGCTTAAGCAAGCGGCCGCCAAACTGGTCAAAGACGGGGTCACCACTATCGAAGAGTTCGACCGATTGGTCTCCCAGGAAGTGGAAGATATCTATTGATTACCATTTAGAAACGCCTAGGAAGCCGATAGAAGCCATTCTTTCCCATCAAGCGTTATTTAGCTCAAAAGGCCTTAGATGGCTTTTTTGGCTATCATTCTCACCCACCAAGGCGTAACTACTAACCGATACGATCACAAACAAGCAGTTATTATTTCATTTTATTTTCATTTATCCTTAGATTCGTCCAAAGGTCAATCCCATGGTGATCAGCGATTTACTCCCGGACGTCATTTCCGAAAATTCCACCACCGCTTTCAAAAAGATCATACGTGAAGGCCCCAACCCCCACGGGAAGGAAAACTATGAGGTCTCCTGGCTGAAGGAGATCTGCGCCTTCGCCAACTCGCAGAGCGGAACCATCTATGTCGGCGTCGAGGACCAAACCCATAAGACCTTAGCGATGGACCACGTTGGGGTCGACAAAACCGTTTTGCTAGTCCAAAGAATGGCCAAGGAGCATATTACCCCCGACTTGAAGATTACCTATGAGCCAATCGAGGTTCCCTCAACCAAGCCACCCCGTTACGTATTGGCCATCCACGTTGAGAAATCCCTCGATGTCCCCGTCATGCTTAAATACGGTGGGTTTTCCTCAATCTTTGTTCGAAACTTCGGCAGCATCTCAATCGCCACGCCCGATGAGGTTCGCGACATTGTCTATGATTCTGAGAGGATTCATTACGATGCCATGATGACAAACGAAATATTCAACGAAGCCGACTTCCAATACCTATTCAATTCCTATCGCCAAATGCATCACGAAGAACTAACGAGGAATCGGTTGATCTCCATCGGATTCATGGACAAAAACGGCTACCTCAGCAAAGGGGCATTGCTGTTCAAGGATTCCTGCCACGATAGCAAGACCCTGTTGGTCTGCACCACCTTCCCGGGATACGACAAAGGCGAATTGGTCTTGAGCAACGTCGAGAAATTCCAAGGGAACCTCCTCCAAGAGCTCCATTTCGCCGTCAATTACGTCCAAAGCCATAGCGTCACCGGGATAAAGAAGCTCGACATCGGAGCCAAAGAAGTCTTTTCCTACCCATATCGGGCAGTAAGCGAGGCCGTCGCCAATGCCATCTGGCACCGGAATTATTTCATCAATGGAAGTCAGATCGAGGTCAACCTTTACCTCGACCGGCTCGAAATAATATCCCCGGGCTCCTGCGTCGGCGGGAAAAAGTTTAAAGACGAAACCGACCTTAAGAGCCTGCCCCCGCTTCGCCGAAACGACATCATCTGCAGCATCCTCAACTTCTTCAATTACATGGACATGCATGGAACAGGGTTCGACAAGATCGAAAAAGAATATGAGCCCTATCAAAGCATCTTTCGTCCGCGGGCGACCGCGAATAGCCAATACTTCGCTTTGACTTTGGCCAACCTCTGCAATGTCGGGGGCATCGCCGAGGAAAAGGAAATCCATCACCTCCAGCCGATTGGCAAACTTAAAGGGCAAAACGATTTGGCCATTCTGTCGTTCTGCTACAGCAGCCCGAAAACAATCGGGGAAATCGCCAAACACCTTTCATTGCAGCCATCCTCATATTTCCGAAAGCAGGTAATCCAAAGATTGGTCGATGAAGGCTATTTAGCCGTCTATCACGGGGAACGCCCCAAAAAATACCTGACCGTCAAAGACAAAGTCTATATCGATTGAGTTACTTCACTTCGAACTGAAGTTTGAAATGAAGTGGAAGTGAAGTAAACTTCATTTCGACTTCATTTCGCTCAAAACAATGAACAAAAAGTATCGATAAATACGAAACATTCGCCTTAAGCTGTTTGCAGAAGTGTGCTGTTACAATCCTTTTCGCCAAATAGGATAACTTCCCAATTTGTGAATGGACTTATTTCGGGAAATTTTTGGTTTTGTCCAGAAATTCTGTTTGACCTTGAACGATTAATTCAAATTACATACAATTTTTTTGGAAATAAACGATATGTTGCATTTATTAAGAATCAAGGTATCCGGATACCGCATGCTGTCCGACGGCACCGAACTGGTCCTCCTAAACCACACCAAAGTCCGGGATGAGGATTTCGACCACCAGATTTGGCAGCTTGACGACCATCTCTATACATTCAAGACCATGGCTTTGGTCGGGGCCAATTCCTCCGGCAAGAGCACGGTCTTGTCTTTAATATCGAAGGTCTTGGAATTCCTTGGCACCGGGCGATTCCCCTACGCCTCTTTCGATTTCCGCGTCCCTCAAATAACCATCGCCGTCGATTTCTACCTCGAGGGGAAAGTCTATTCGTATAACGCCGAATTCGGGCGGTCAGCCAACGAAGACCGTTCGCCCTACGCCAGTATCCTGAGCGAATCGCTTTTCACCGTCCCCTACGCGCCCTATAAGGGGAGAGGGATCCTGCATTCGAAGATGACCGATGTGTCGGCGAGCTTGCTCACCGTCCCTTTAGGCGACACTTCCTCCATCATCAACCTGACCAAAGGGCAGACCGGTTACGACTATCTGCTGAAACCTGAAGGGTTCGCAATCTATGATAGCCGCTTCATCAGCTCCTTCTATTCGGCGGTCAAGGGGCTCGACCAATCCATCGTCGCCGCCATCGTGAAAGTCTTGGACGACAGTCTGGAATGGGTTAACTTCCTTAGCGATAACTTCGTTTCCTTTAAACGAGTCGGCCAAGAACCAATGGACTTGCCCTATAGCGCTTTCCTGTCCTTGCTTTCCAGCGGGACGGTTCGGGGCGTCGAGCTGTTCGCCCGAGTATACCGTTGCTTAAAAAACGGCTGGGTTTTCTTACTCGACGAAATCGAATGCTCATTCCATAAAGACCTGGTAACCCTCTTAATCTCTTTGTTCAATGACCCCGAAACCAATCCGAAAGGAGCCCAACTGATTTTCACCACCCACTTCACCGAATGCCTGGATTTGCTGAACCGTCAGGATTCTATATTCGTCTGCTCCCGCAATAGCGACGTGATCCAAGTCGTGAACCTAAAAGACGGATTCAATGTTCGAACCGATCTACTGAAGAGTCGCCAATTCGATAATGGGATCTTCCATACCAATATCGATTATCAGAAACGAATTGGCCTGAGGCGGAGCATCGTTAATGATCTATAAATTCGTTATGTGCGAAGGCTCTTGCGAAAAAGCTTTCCTCGATATATTGGTTGATCGGCAATTATTGTATTTTAACCGCCGCGATTTGCTTAATGACCGCTTTTATTTTGAAAGGCAAATAAGCCAAAGTTCATTAGCCGAGTTTCGGGCCTTGAATCCAGGAGACCAAGTGCAAATATTACGAGTTGGCGACAAATTATCCGATCACCTTCGCCTGCCAAAAGACGCTCTGTTAAAGAAGAAAATAGTTTGTCCAGTCCTCGAATACGCCGTAAGGCCAGAATTTGAAATCATCCTTATTATCAACGAGGGGCTTTATAAAGAGTTTCTCAAGTTCAAATCCAAGGAAAAGCCTTCAATCTTTTACAAGCGATTCCACCGCGATTACTCAAAGCAAAGTAGCTACATAAGCAATTATTTCGCATCGATGAAGGATAAAGAAATTGTTCGACTCCTTTTTGAATGCCAAAGACTTCGAGGGGACGCGAACGAAAAAGGGCAAAATTCTTTCTACGACCTTCTAGGCCAAAAGGTCAAAAAGTGCCTAGCCAATAACTAAACTCCCCCATCCGCCCTACTCCGCCTTATCCAGCCTTTCCAAAAGATCCTCAACGAAATTGGTGACGTCCATCTCGCGATAGACCGGATACATCGCGGTTATTTCTGTTAGCTTGACCCGAGCGAAGATGTCCTTAAACCGCATTCCGGTGAACCATTGGAAATAAGCCAGGTAATACCCCGCCCAATATTCCGGGGTCTTATAAACCACCGGGCTCGGAGAAGGGGAAACAAAACCACGTCGAGTCGATTCAAAAACCCGCTGGATCAATTCAATGCCCGACGCCCCAGATAAAATCCAGGGGTTACCTTTTTCAAACTCCTCCGACAAATCAGATTGTAGGAAATCCTTCATGAACTCATCGGCAGAGATACCACAGTCGTTGATCGCATAATGGAAAGCACCCCCAAGGCTGCTCATCGCATCGGATAGATATAGTTCGTTGTAAGCTCTCACTTCCGTTCACCGCCAAATAGAATATCCCGGATGAAGACGTCGCCCCTTTCGATGGCCCCGCGCTTAATGAAGGCTTGATAGGCAGATCTAGCCTTTTTATCCCGTTCAACGAATTTCCGATGATAGACATCGGCTTTAACCGGATAGGCGGCTTTAAAATGCAGCTGCGCTAAAGCCTTGCGGGAGACGATTACCACCTGGGTTCCTAAATCGCCCAACCGAAGAGCCGATTCCAAAAATCGCACCGGAATGGCATTGTTCAAGAATGCTTGAGCAAATGAAAAATACGAATCATCAGCCCGATACCCCTTCACGATGTCGGCTTGGGATACATCAACGCCAAACCGTTCGAGGAAGAAATCCCGTGATGGACGGCCAAGGGCTGATCGAGGGCAAAGAGCCGGTTAGCGAATAGCAAAGCCATCCAGTTAAGGACGTTATAATCCCCCCGACTCTAAATCGATGATATTCAATCCATCGGTATTCAGTTCATACTCATTCACCACGCCATCGAGAAGCAACTTAGAGGCCGCTTCCATGGCCAGTTCAGCCGATTCGAGCAATAGAAGCCCTGGCCGAAATCGTTGTCCTTCCAGCCGTGTCGGAGATCAGGCTTGCGAATCTCGGAGTTGCTGCCGTGGTAGATGAGCATCCTTTTGCTATTGACACGACATTTATATCAGCAAAACTATATTTGTTCAATTCTATTTATCCCAGATCTCTAGATTGATCCGTGAGACGTTGCGCTCAATGCAATCAGCGACTTTCTTCGCCACCCCGACCACATCGTAATCGGGGACAGTCGGCTTCCCCGGATGAGTCTTCCGGGCCTTCTCGATGGCTTTGAGGATCGAATCGGCCTCTAAGCCCGAATGCTCAATTGAACCGAATAGTTCCGCTTCTTGGCGCTCAGTCGAGGTCCGGATTAATACAGCCGGGAAATCGAGGATTGAAGATTCCTCCGACACCGAGCCGGAGTCGGAGAGGACGCAGTAGGCATGACGTTGGAGATAAATGTATTCGAAGTAGCCAAAGGGTTTGTTTAGAATCACGTTTTCATCAAATTCGAATCCCTTTTCCGTTAATTTCTTCCGTGTCCGGGGATGAACGGAGAACAAAGCCTTCATCCTCAAACGGCGGATTACCTCGTTTAAAGAAGGGAAAAGCTTATTAAAGTTCTTGTCGATATCGATGTTCTCCTCCCGGTGGGCAGAGAGGAGGAGATAACGACCATCCTCTAAACCTAAGGAGGACAATAACTCGGGATGTTCGAATTGATCCTTGTGGGCCAAGAGGACCTCCTTCATCGGGGAGCCAGTGACCTCGATGAAGTTCGGATCCAGCCCTTCTCTTAGCAGGTTGTTATAGGCGTAATGGGAATAGGGAAGATTAAAGTCGGCGATATGGTCGACGATGACCCGATTGGTCATCTCGGCCACATTCCAATCCCCGCATCGATTGCCGGCCTCCATATGGAATAATGGACACTTAAGCCGTTTGGCGGCGATGGCGGAAAGTGCGCTATTGGTGTCACCAAGAATCAAGACGGCATCGGGCTGAACCTCTTTGATCAGGTCATAGGCCTTGCTGATGACTTCCCCCATCGTCTTGCCTAAGGAGGAGTGATCAACCTCTAAGAAGACATCGGGTTTACGCAAACCCAGTTCCTCAAAGAAGATGCCATTGAGCTCGTAATCATAGTTCTGGCCGGTATGAACTAAGATATGCTCAAAACGTTGATCCAGTTCCTTAATGACTTCGCTTAGGCGGATGATCTCGGGTCTGGTCCCGAGGATGGTCATGACTTTCATAACAGTATGTCTTTGTTAATCACCCATTGACCAAAACGGCGCCCTCCTTCGCGAACAATGAGCCCTTTATCAATCAAGCTGGCAATATTTCTTTGCACCGACCGCTCCGATTGTCCGCTGCCGAGTATCAAGTCCTTGGTACTAAGATTGTTTTTATCTAACAAAAGCCTAAAAATAGCCATCTCCCCGTCGCTAAGATTGTCATAAATCTCTTTGTTGAGTCTGAAAGAAGGTTGCCGGTAAAAAGTAATAGCGAAAGAATATGGATTCCCCTCGGTTTCCCAGCGAATTCCATTAGATTCGCACGCAGCAGCAATGCGTTTAAATCCAGTCCCGTTCTTTTCCATGCCATGGCAGCGAAATAGTAAATCCAAAAGCAACGGATTCCGCTTTAGCGAAGATATTTTCTTGTTTACGTAATCCATTGGAGTCAAATTCTCAGGAAATGTTCCGGGATTGGAAATAGTGACCGAACTCGGGTAGATATTTATGTCTATCTCGGGAGTGGGAACATACATCGAATGAGCAAAAGCGTTCATGACCGCTTCTCTGATCGCTTCCATTGGAATTTCCGGAATGTCGGTGCGCTTCTCTTTTATCTCTGCCCGCCATCTAATGTTTTTGGAAATATACTGAATGGCTTCTTTTTGCATGCGGTAAATATTCCCTTTACGAATATCCAAATCCAAAAAGGTAATTTTCGAATCGGTTGCATAAACTGCTAGATTCAACCCGATATTGGCGTTTTCCCCAAACATCGCGTAAGTACTTTTGAAAAGTTTCCCATTCTTCATGCCTTCAACAGCAGCCAACACCGCTTCTTTATCATAGGAAGACAACGAGAGTCGGCCACAGGCGACGGCTTCCTTGTAATATTCACGTAAGGATGAATCGTCCACGTCATCGATCGTGTAATCGCTCAACTCTCTGTCCCAGGGATAGGAGTAATCCTCGTCTAAAAATAAACGGCGAAGCTCGGCCCTACTCATTTGACGATTTTGCGTGCCGACCCTTACGAGAAAACGCCCAAAAGCCGAATATGGAGCTTGCTCGCCAGAAAAGGTCAATTTCAAAACATCCATTTGACGGCCGTTTTCGCCAACGAACTTAACGACCTCTAATGAAGGCGTGATTTTAGGCTCAAGATCGCGCAAAACCATGTCAGTAACAGTTTTGTACGTATTGTCGGTGATTTCCTGACCTTTGACTGTGCCTTTATCATCAACTCCAAAATATATAGTTCCATGGCCTTTCTTATTGAGCATGGCAGCGATGGTTTCAACGGCGGCATGTATTTCGCTGGTCGTTAATTTGAACTCCACGGTCTCGGATTCTTGGCCAATATTCATCTTTATGTTCCCCTTTCATTTGCAATTATATTAACTATCAGCAATGAAGTCTAGATACTAAGCACAAATTGGCGGGAAAGATGGCGGGAAAGATGGCGGGAAAAACCGCCAAAATCCGAATTGTTACGACAACCACAAGATTTTGCTTGGCGGGAAAGATGGCGGGAAAGATGGCGGGAAAGACGTTTTTTACTTATCAGGATAGGTATCTGGAACCCCCGGATCGTACTCTTCACTGCAGTAGATGATGACCGAAGCCACCTCATTCCCAAAGTTGGTGAACGAATGAGTGTATTCCGGCGGGATGTAAAGGTATAGGGGGCACTTAGAGTTATCGCACTCAAAGGAATAATGCTTCCCGTCTTTGCTTAAGTCGAACCGAAGGCGTCCGCGCGAGAAAACGAAGATCTCGGTCTTGTGATGATGGTAATGGCCCCCTTTGGTTTGACCAGGGTTAACGTAATTCAAAGCCAACTGCCCTTTGATCGTCCCTTTGAACAAGGGGACGAAGACGCCCCGTTCATCCACCCGTTGGTCGAAGTTTTTCAGTTCGATTGGGAGATAGGACACATAGGTGGTGAAAAGGCGTTGTTGGAAAACGGTATTAAGATTTAAAGAGCCATCGGCGATGGCTTTTAATTCCTTCGCCAAGGTCGAGAGACGGATCCTTTTCGGTTTAAGTCTATATTCCTTGCCCTGCAAGAATGCGAGCGCGCATTCCCCTACATCTTCGACGTAAATTAAATTTAGGAAGGGGTTCTGCGGGTTTATTTCAAACTCCTTCCCTTCGCTCAATAACTGGCACCAAGTAGCGATGACATTATTATAAAACGGCCGGCAATAAGGCCCGAAAACATTGCAGAACCTTTGGATATGGGAGGATTTTAGATTCGCCCGGATATAGTCCTCCGCCACCTTCTTACTCTTCCCGTATTCGCTATCTTGGCTAGCCTTAACCGAGGAAGCATAGAAGAAGGGAACGTCCGGATTATATTGGTTAACCAGGTCGACTAAGGCCTTGGTGAAACCGGCGTTGCCTTGGTAATAGTCATCTGGGTTCTCCGCCCGGTTGACCCCAGCAAAATGCAGGATGGCCTCGGCTTGCTTAACTGAACCGGCTAGCCCCTTATCCCCTTTATCGAATCCTAAAACCTCGATCCCGCGTTCGGAAAGATAACGGGAAACAAAATTCCCGATGAATCCTTTATGCCCCGTTAAAAGAACCTTCATTCCTCTCCCTTAAATAACGGCAAAGTCATCAATAGTTCTTTGGTCTGCTCAAGATTGAGCCGCGGGGCGTTGTCGCTAGTGAAGGGCTCGGCCTCCTCAATCCGCTTCTCCCCTTGGCTGAAGTAACGTTCATAGTTCAGATCCCGGTTGTCATAAGGGATCTTGAAGTAATCGCCTAAATCGATGGCTCTAACCATCTCCTCGGCGGTCACCAAAGTCTCGAATCTCTTCTCCCCGTGCCTAGTCCCGATGATGTGGATCGGGTTAGAAGCATGTTTCAGTTCCTTCGCCGCCTCGGCCAGGGTCATAATCTCGGCGGCTTTGGCTTTCATAACGAATAAGTCGCCCTGCTCGCCATGCTCTAAAGCGTAAAGAACTAAATCAATCGCTTGGTCTAAGCTCATTAAGAATCTGGTCATCTTGGGGTTGGTGACGGTTAAAGGCTCACCTTTGGCGATTTGGTCTAAAAACAAAGGCACGACCGAACCCCGACTGGCTAAGACATTGCCATAACGGGTTAAGCATAACTTCGTCCCCTTATCCCCGATATCCCGGCTTCTAGCCACGACGTTTTTCTCCATCAAGGCTTTGGTGATGCCCATCGCATTGATCGGATAAGCCGCCTTATCGGTCGAAAGGAAGACGGCGGCTTTCACCTTAGCCCTTAGACAAGCGGTGATGACGTTATCGGATCCCAGTACATTGGTTTTGGTCGCTTCAAGCGGGAAGAATTCGCAGGAAGGAACTTGCTTTAACGCCGCGGCGCTGAAGACGTAATCAACCCCATAAAAGGCGTTCTCGATCGAGGATAGATCCCTTACGTCGCCGATATAGAACTTCAATCGCGGGTCGGCGAAGGCCTTCCGCATGTCGTCTTGTTTCTTCTCGTCACGAGAGATGATCCGGACCTGGGCCGCCCCTTCGGCTAAGAAACGACGGGTGGCCGCGACCCCGAAGGACCCGGTGCCGCCGGTGATGAGGACGGTCTTGTTCAATAAGAAGTTATCCATATCTTGTCGGCCTTCATTATCCACCAAAGACGGGGAAATTCGTATATAATCGCGTCAATGGGCATCTTCGCGCGGCTATTCAAACGGCAATCGCCAGTCAATAAACTCTCGGAATATCTTTCAGCCGAGGAGTTCAATCATGAGTTGGCGGGATTGCTATCTTTAGATAAGTACATCGCGAGAAGCGATTACCTCCCTTTGCTAACAAAGTATCGCCCCACCTATGATTTCTACCATTCCTTAGTCAAAGGCTCCTCCCTCGATTATTACGTCAAAGCCCATAAGGTCAAGAAAGAGAGGCTGACCACCTTCTTATCCTCCTACGAAGACCTGATCGATTTAGCCAAAGGGTCGGCGACGGTCGAGGCTCATAACCAGCAATTCCTCGCTCAACACCTCGAATGTGACAAGTCATACCTCGACGATCTGCTTAAAGAAGTCGACCCGGCGATTAAGTTAGACGAGGAGCAACGGACCGCCGTGCTCACTGATGAAGACAATATCCTCCTGATCGCCGGGGCCGGGGCGGGCAAGACGACAACGCTCGCGGCCAAAGCCCGTTACCTAGTGGAGAAGCAAGGGGTCAAACCCGAAGACATCCTTATCGTCTCTTTTACCAATAAGGCGGTCAACGAATTGAAAGAACGGATCAATGAACGGCTGGCCCTTCCCTGTGTCATCTCGACCTTCCATTCGGTTGGGTTTTCGCTGGTCCGAAACCAAGTGAGCGAGAAACCGATCGTCAAGGACGAGGACTTCCTCTATTACACCGTCCTCGATTACTTGAAAGAGAACGTATTGGCCAACCCGCCGTTACTGGAAAAAGTCATCCTCTTCTTCGCCTCCTATATCGACCTGCCCTATCAAGGGACGGATTTAGAGGGATTCAAGGCCTATCTTCAAAAAGGCGACTTCCCGACGATCAGAGGCTACGTCGATCGGTTCAACCAGGCCGCCTTATCACGAATCAAAGGCAAGAAGTCCTTGCAGGGTGAGTTCTTACGGAGCAATGAGGAGGTGCGGATCGCCAACTTCCTCTATATCAACGGCATCGATTACCAATACGAGGCCATCTACCCTTACCACATCCTCAAAGCCTCTAAGCCCTATACCCCCGACTTCAAGATCACCCAAGGGGATAAGGTCGCCTATATCGAGCACTTCGGAATCAATGAGGACGGGACCCATTCTTTCTATACCCCCAGCGAACTCGCCCGTTATAAGCAGGAGATCAATGATAAGGTCAAGCTCCACCGCGAGCACAAAACCGCCCTCCTCTATACCTTCTCCCATCATAAAGACGGAAAGGATTTCCTCCTTCACCTCCAAGACCAATTATTAAGAGCTGGCTTCGCCCTCCACCCCATCGATAAAGAGGAGTTGTTCAAGAAACTACTCGCCAATGAGGAATCGCGTTACGTTGGAAGACTAGCCAAGTTGCTCACCACCTTCATCGGGGCTTTTAAACGCGATGGCTATCGATCCGATTCCTTCGCCTATATGCGGCTCCATGCCAATAATCCCCGGACCCGACTCTTCTTAGACATCACCGAATCGGCTTATCTCTATTACCAGCAGCAACTGAATGAGCAAGGGGCCCTCGACTTCTCCGATATGATCAATAAGGCCTCGGGTTTATTGGAGGAGATGGCCAAAAAGGGCGAAAAGCTTAACTACCGTTACGTCATCGTCGATGAGTATCAGGATATCTCCAGGGAAAAGTTTGACCTGGTCAAGGCTTTGAAGCAAGTAGCCGATGCCAAGGTCATCGCCGTCGGGGACGATTGGCAGTCGATCTACCGCTTCTCAGGATCGGACGTCTCCCTCTTCACCCATTTCCAGCAACTAATGGGGTATGCGAAGCAACTCATCATCAGCAAGACGTATCGCAACTCCCAGGAAGTCATCGACATCGCCGGCTCATTCGTTCAGAAAAATAAGGCCCAGATCAAGAAGTCTTTAATATCGCCCAAACACATTAGGAAACCAGTCGTTATCCAAACCTATGAAGAGGACTACCAAAAGAAAGATAGCCTCAGCCAAGCCTTAGAGGAGATGATTGGGAAAGTCCTCCTAGCCAATAAGCAAGAAAAACTAAAACCCGATTCCTCAATCCTTTTGATCGGGCGGTATAACTTCGACGCCACCCACCTCTGCGCCACCGAACGCTTCGTCTATTCCGACGTCTCAGGCCGAATCTTCTCTAAAAAGTACCCCAAGGCCAAGTTAGAGTTTTTAACCGCCCACAGCAGCAAAGGGCTCGGCTATGACAATGTCATCCTCATCAACGGGAAGGAAGGAATCTATGGCTTCCCCAGTCAAATCGATGACGACCCGATCCTCAAACTGGTCATCAAAGACGATGAGGAGATGGAATACGCCGAGGAAAGGCGGCTCTTCTACGTCGCCTTGACCCGAACCAAAAACCGGGTCTTCATCCTCTGCCCGGAAAACAAACCCTCCCGCTTCGTCTTAGAACTCATCAAGGACTATCCAGAAGTGACTTTGCACGGGAAATTGACCAAGACCGAAATCACCCCGCGTCGCTTCACCCCTTGCCCCGTCTGCGGTTATCCCCTCACTCTCCAATACAACAAGAACTATGGGCTCAAGCTTTATATGTGCACCAACGAGCCGGAGATGTGCGGCTTCATCACCAACGATCTAGCCGGCAAAGACATGGGGATTGAAAAATGCGATGCCTGTCAGGATGGGTATCTCATCGTCAAATCCAAACCCGAGGGCAAACCCTTCTTGGGTTGCACCTGTTATAAAGCCGACGGGTCAGGTTGCAACCGGACCATCTCCTATGAAGTATACAAACGAGGCTTCAAGGCTGGTTATGAGGAAATCGACTGCTCCCTCTTACCCCATTATGAAAGACAATGCGTCGATTCCTTCGTCCCCGAGACTAGAGTTAGGAAAAAGACGGAACGGACTGACCCAACCAAACGGACCCAATACGTCGATTATAAGGATGGCTTCCAGGTGGTGGCCGATGACGAAGGGAACATCCTAACCGATTGTGAGTTCCTTGACTCCCTCATCGTCATCCGGGAAGC
The DNA here is from genome assembly GCA_949297805.1 of uncultured bacterium. Classification (GTDB taxonomy): domain Bacteria; phylum Bacillota_I; class Bacilli_A; order RFN20; family CAG-826; genus Alloenteromonas. Next base: position 270,792 of record CASFTG010000002.1, on the reverse strand, counting down.
GGAGGCGAAAAGAAGGCAGATACCTCTTCACCTCATCGTTTCCAATAAAGGCTTGGTCTCCTTAGCCACCTATAAGCCCTCCTCGATCGAGGAATGGCTCTCCTTACCTGGGCTAGGCAAGGAATCCTACGTCAGCTTTGGTCGTTGCTACCTCCAAAAGAAAACGGATGGCTAACTCGCCATCCGCGCCGAGGCATGATTCAAGGAGGCACCTCGGCCACCTCCATAATAAATGGAAGGGCTATTTCGTCAAGGCCGCGGCCGCCTTGGAGGAGAGGGAATGAAAATAGATCGGCTTTTGCTTATAAGAAGACAAATCAATCGAGGCGACGTAGCATTTCTTCCCCGACCGGCAGAAGAGATAATAATCGGTCCCCGATTGCTCTTTTAAGAAGAAATCCAAAACGAAAGTGGCTTTGGCCATTTTCCCCACCGTCAAAGCCAGCGAGGAACCGACGCTTAAGGAATCGCTCCCTTTTAAAAACGGGGCGTGGTCTAAATAGGCGACCGGGACATAGCCCTTTTTAGTCTTGATGGCGAGCCCTAAATCAGTATAGGTCTTGGCTTTGCTGGTCTTATTGGCGAAACATAATTCCAACTTCACGTCTTTACCGTCTAAGAAAGCCATCCGCCGGACCGAGGCGGCGAATTCCCCGGACCGGAATAGCATCGAGGCGATGTAACCAAGGACAATGACGAAGATCGACCCGACCGCGGCCAAAATCGCATAGCCGGTCGACGAGGCAAAAATAACCATGGCTTAGGGCTCCAATTCCGCCTTTTTCTTCCGGATGAAGCTTAAGACGAAGACGAAGGCGGCTTCGATTAAGGGGAAGCAAATCAAAGGCAAGAGGAAGGGCAATTGCTTATCGAAGGGGAAATCAGTGGTCCGGAAGAAGAGGTATTCAATACCCCCAAATAGGAGACCGACCACCCCGATCAAGGTTAGCCCACCGAGCAGGAACTTGTTCTTAAAGACATTCCGCTCAGCCGAATCGCCATAGAAAAACGCGACCGGCATCAAAGCCATCAAGGCGAAGATCGGGCTTAGCAAAGAGAAGATCGAAGCCACCGTCCCGTTATATTCCCCTTTGGCCAGATAATAGAAGATGAAGCTCGAAGCAAAGCCAAACAGCAGGAAAAGGATGGCGAAGGGAATATTGAGGGTGAAGGAGGATTTGAAGTAACTGGCCGGGGTTTGGGCTTTCTTCTTCGTTTGGGCTTTTGCTTGCTTTTTCGCCGCCTCGACGAACATTGAGCCCGGAGTTAGCTTCTTAGCGTCGGTAATATCACCAACGAAGAAACGGAAGCCGGCTTGTTGGGCCGCTTCCCCATAAGCAAAATCCTCAAAATCGTTATGGAAGACCGGTTTAGCCGGTTCCTCGTCATAACCACTTATCCTCGGCTCCCCTATTTCTTCCCCTAAATAAACCAAAATCTGATAATGGGCGAAGATCAGGTGGCTTAGTTCATTTACCTGGGCTTTAAGGGTGGGCTCGGCCTTCGAAAGGTCAAGGATGGTATAAAGGGGACGAGCCAATAAGGTGTTATAAATATGCTTGATGGCTTCGCTTAAGTTCGCCGTCGCCTCCGGGGTCAAGTTATGCTCGCTTTGATACTTGGCTAAAGAGGAGGATATCTGATCGAGGTTGAGCCCTTCTTTTAATTCCACGCTTGAATGGACCGCGGTTCCTTCAAGGCTAATTTTGGCAAAAAGGAAATCGTCTTCGAGGATATTGCAATTATCGACCAAGAAGGAGCCTTCATAGTCATCTTTCTTACTGCCATCGAGGATCGAAAGCAAAGCCGAAACCTCGCCATGGAGGACGGAATAGCCAGCGAACTCGCTGACGAAGCTCAAGGGCCGATTATCATTTTTGTAACGGTAGAAGGCGAGGATCATTTTCAACAAGCAGGATTGTACTTGTTTTCCTTTCGCTTGGAAAGTTAACCGGTTATATTCGCTTGGCCTTAAAGGCCAAATAAGATAAGCGATTATCAAACCAAGATAGCTTCTATTGACAATCGGTTAGATAGTCGAGGCGCAACCCGGTTACTTTGGCATCGCCTTCAAAGATAAGGCTGTTGTCCCCTTTGGAGAAATATTGGGAGGTAAGGGCGAATTCCCCGTGGTTGATGATCGTCTCGATAAGGTACCCATCGATAAAGATATCGAAATGATAATGGTAATAATCCCCAACCTTGACGTAACGGGTGTCGTCTTTCTCTTGCCCCGGTAACATCGTCTCATAGGCCTGGTTGGTCCGACGAATTGCCAAATAAGGGGAACCGAATTCATGAGAGATGATATAGCCCCCTTGGACGCAGATGGTGAAGGAGGATTTCGACTCGATGGTGAAGCGGATCCGTTTGGTCGAGCCCCCGAACTCCCCAAACCCCATTCGAGGTCGAGCAAAGATGTCCCGATAGGTCCGGGAATCGTTCCACCACAAATCCAAACGATTGACGAAAGACTGCAAAAGCCGGTTATCTTGATAGGAAATCTCGCGAATTAGCAAGGAATTTGCATAGCCGTCTTTCGCCATCGGATAGTTCCGTCCCCAGTTGGCGGCCCACCCAGCTAGATAGCAATGATCGCCATGCCGAAGTAACTCTGGGGCATAGAAATCAAACCCTTGGTCAAACTCCGTCTCAGGGGTGAGGGGGCGGAACCAGCCTGAGGGCAAATCAAGTTCCCCATAGACATAGACTGAGCTCTGTTTGTTTTGGAACGTCCCCTGACCGTGACTTGGTTTATTCTGGGGTGAGAAAGACAAGATGGCATGATGCTCATCAATGAGCAAAAGGTCCGGGCATTCCAAACAGCCATCGACCTCATCGATCCCCTCGTAAAAGGTCGAAAGGAAAGAGAAATGGAGGCCATCGGGGCTATCGAAGCAAAGGATCGAAGAGCCTAATCCTGGCTTCTTGACCCCGGTAAAAAGATAGTAACGGCCTTTTTGCTTGACAATCTTTGGGTCACGAAAGTCCTTTAATGAATATCCAGCAGGCAAACTCGTCCCATCAAGGATTGGGTTACCGGGATATTTAACAAAAGTTTCTCCATCTAGGCTGCTGGCTAAACATTGGACCTGGGCCCCTTCTTGAGCCCCGGTGTAATAAAGGAGCAATTGGTCCTCGTCTTGGATGGCCGTCCCCGAGAAACAACCCCATGGCAGCTCATAAGGATGCTCCGGCTGAAGGGCGATACCGACCTCCTTCCAATGGACTAAATCCGGGGAAAGGAAATGAAGCCAATGCATCGGGCCCCACTTCGGCTCAAAAGGATTATATTGGGCGAACAAATGGTAATGGCCCTGATAAAAGGAGAAGCCATTAGGATCATTGATCCATCCTTTCTTCGGAGTCGGATGGAAAAGGGGCCGCTCGATTTTATAGTTCATTTTTCTGTCTCTCCGTAAAGTTTGATGTCATGAGTAGGCACCAACTAATGGGAAATGCCATTTTGCTACTAGATGATACCTGTTAACTGCCAATTTGGCGCTTATTGGATTAGATAAAAGGCACCCATTGGATAGGCGCCGTTATCTTTACTTCCCTTCGACTAGGAAGCGGAGGACGTCATCGTAGACTTCCTGCTTGTTGTCTTCGTTAAGCACCTCATGCCGCATATTGGAATAGAGGTGGAGGACGACCTTCAGCCCCCGTGCTTTATAAGCATCGCGGAGCCAAAGCAGACCGGACCCGAATTGCCCCACCGGATCTTCCTTACCCGAGATGATAAGGACCTCAGTCGGGACCAATTTGGCCATTTCCTTCTTGTCCCAGATTTTGACCATGCCCGCGAAGAACCCTTTCCAGAAGGAGCCGGTGTTGGGGGCGCCGCAGTAGGGATCGGCGATATAGGCTTGGACATTGGCCTCATTATAGGAAAGCCAATCGAATTCGGTCTTGGCCGAAGCCGCCCCTTTGACATAGGGGCCAAAGGCTAAGTTGGTGATGAGTTTGATCGGCTTCTTCCAGTTTTTCTTATTGATGAGGAGCTTGCCGACGAAATTGGCTAACTTCATCAAGCCTAGTTGACCACCGTTGGAGCCGCAGAGGATGGCTTTCTTGACGTGGCCGGGGTAGCGTTCCAAATAACGCTGAACCATGAACGAGCCCATCGAATGACCCATCAAAGTGATGGGGAGGCCCGACTTCGAGGCTAATTGAATCATCGCCTCGAGCCCATCGACGTTTTTCTCAAAGCCATCTTCGGGCCAGATTTGGAGGTCGGCTTCGGATTCGGCGTTTAACCCTTGGCCGAAGGCGTCGAGGACATACACCTCAATCCCGTTCTTATTGAGGAACTTGGCGAAGTCATCGTAACGGAGGGAATGCTCACACATCCCGGTGATGAGGCAGAGGACTTGGCTGGCGTCCTTTTTCTCGTAGCGCCGCCCTTTTAAGGTCTCGCCGCTAGGAAGAGTCACTTCGAAGGTCTTGGTCATGGTCGCTCCTTAAATCCCGTTGGGGTTCTTCTTTTGAAAGTTATAGGCATCACGGCAGGCATCGAAGACGGTCAATTCCGCCTTCCAGCCGAGTTCCTTGTAAGCTTTATCGCAATTGGCGTAATTCTCCGCCACGTCGCCGGCCCGGACCCCTTCGATGGTATAGGGGATATGGACCCCGGTCGCTTCTTCAAAAGCCTTGACCATCTCGAGGACCGAAGTGCCTTTCCCGGTCCCAAGGTTATAGATGACTAAGCCCGGATTGGTGATGAGTTTTTTAATGGTCGCCACATGCCCTTTGGCTAAATCGACGACATGGATATAATCCCGGATCCCGGTTCCATCGGGGGTCGGATAAGTATCGCCATAAACCCGAAGGTGATCGAGTTTACCGATGGCGACTTGGGTGATATAGGGCATGAGGTTATTGGGGATGCCGTTGGGGTCTTCGCCCAGCAATCCCGAGGGATGGGCCCCAATCGGATTGAAATAACGGAGGAGGGCGGCATTGAGTTCTTTATCGGCCTTGCAGGCATCCTCAAGTATCCGCTCGATCATGACTTTCGTCTCCCCATAGGGGTTGGTGGCCGATTCGACCGGGTCGGTTTCGTAAAGCGGCACATGCTTGGGAACCCCATAGACGGTGGCCGAGCTGGAGAAGACGATGTTATGAACCCCGTACTTCTTCATCAGTTTTAAGAGGTTGCAGGTCGAGATGAGGTTGTTGGAGTAGTATTCGACCGGCTTATGGACCGATTCCCCGACCGCCTTTAAACCGGCGAAGTGGATGACGGCATCGATCTTCTCTTTTTTGAAGACTTCCTCAAAATCCGCGAGGTCGCAGCAATCGGCTTCATAGAACACCGGGCGGGTGCCGGTGATGGTTTCGATCCGGTCGACGACGGCCGATTTCGAATTCGACAAGTTGTCGACGATGATAGCCTCATAACCGTTCTTGATCAATTCGACGACGGTTTCAGAACCGATGAACCCGGTCCCTCCAGTGACGAGAATCCTCATGCTTTTTTCTCCTTTTTGGATTTCTTCTCCTTTTTATTACTCTTCGGCGCCTGCTTCGCCTCGGCGAGTCGCTTGGCTTCGACTTTGCCTAAGGCCGCCTCGTGCTTGGCTTCCTTAGTGGTAGGATAAGTCTCGATCGAATAGGCCTCTTCGCTCCGGGATGACTTGCGCAAGACATCGATGATGAAATCACTTAAAAGTTTATTCGCTTGGGCTTGAATAGACAAGCGAAGGGCCAATAAAGCGAGGGCATTGATCGCGTTGTCCTCGGCTTGCTTATTCTTCCGGCTGGATTCGCTTTTGAGGCGGCGAGAAACCTCGTCGACCCGGGGCATGGTCTTCTTGGCCGTCTCAGAAAGGATCGAGGTCTCAAGTTCGCAAAAGAACGAATAGACCCGTTCCTTCTCGACCGAGATCCCGGCTTCATGTTCGAGCAAAACCGCGATATCGCCCATCGACAAAGTCGACTTCATAAGGCAAATCGCCATCAGATAGCCGATTTGATCCCTCGAGTACTTCTTCTTCGTCGGGGTCGAGATCATCTTGGCCTTGACGTAGTTATTGACCATGAAGGACGTCAAAGCCTTCTCCCCCGCCGGAGTGAGGTCAGTTAAAGCCCCGTTGATGAAATTGAGGACTTGCTCCATATATAGCTCCACCGAAGGGAGTTCTTTGTATTTAGGCAAGGAGAAAGAGGCGACTTTCTTCAAATAGGCTTGCAAATCCCCAATCTCTTTCTTCATTTCTTGGCTAATTCCTCATTCATTATCTTGCTGACGGCTTGGGGGTTAGCCTTCCCTTTGGAAAGCTTCATCGCCTGGCCGATCAAGAAGCCGACCGCCCGGCCTTTGCCGTTTTTATAATCCTCGATCGATTGGGGATTGGCCTCGAGGACCTGTTTGACCAGTTCCCGGATCGCCCCATCGTCGCTGATTTGCTTCTCGACCTTCAAAGCCGACTTAGCCTCCGAAGGCGAGCAGTCCTCTTGTTCTAAACAATAGAAGAGGATGTCGGCGCATTGCTTATGGGAATACCCTTCCTCTTGATAGGCGGCGATATCCCGTAGATGCTCAGGCGATAACTTCAGTTCCTTGATGGAGATCCCGTTCTTATTCAGATACGAGTTGATCTCGACAATCAGGAAGTTGGCGATGGTCTTAACGTAATTCCCGCCTTGGATGGCTTTTTCGAAATAGAGGGCCGAATCCAAGGAAGAGAGGATGATCTCGATATCTTTCTCCGGCAGCCCGTAAGCGAGATAACGGGTCTTCTTCGAATCATAAAGCTCGGGGCAAGTATTGATGGCCTCCTCGATGAAGGCTTCGCTTAATTGAATCGGGGCGATGTTCGGCTCGGGGAAGTATTTATAGTCGACGGCATCGGTTTTCACCCGCATGAGGACGGTTTTGCCGCTTCCTTCGTCGAACCGACGGGTCTCCTGCTGGATGGGCGTATTGGATAAGAGACAAGCCGACTGGCGGGCGATCTCATAATCAAGAGCCTGCTCGATGTTCTTAATCGAGTTAAGGTTCTTAAGTTCAACCTTGGTCCCGAATTTATCGGAGCCAAAGGGGCGTAAGGAGACGTTAACGTCGCACCGGAGCGACCCTTCCTCCATCTTGCCATCGCTTGAAAGCGAATACACAACGATATTGCGGATCGCTTCGACATAATGCATCGCCTCGGTCCCGGAACGGATATCCGGCATCGAGACGATCTCGACTAACGGGGTCCCGGCCCGGTTGTAATCCAATAAGGAGCAATCGGGGAAATGGAGTTGCTTGCAAGTATCCTCCTCCATATGGATCCGTTCAATTCGAATCCGCTTGGTATTACCGTTCTCATCAAGGATATCCAAATATCCATTTTTCCCAATCGGATGAAATTGCTGAGTGATTTGAAATCCCTTGGGAAGGTCGGCGTAGAAATAGTTCTTTCGGTCGAAGCGAATAATAGGGTCAATCTCCATATGGAGGGCGTTAGCCACTCGAATGGCATTAATCACCGCCTGCTTATTGACCCGGGGCATGGTGCCAGGGAAAGCCATATCGAAGGGGGTGACTTCGCTATTGGGGGTATGGGAGAAGGAATTGGGCGAGCCGGAGAACATCTTCGACTTCGTCTTCATCTGGACGTGGATTTCCAGTCCGATAACCGGTTCGAAATTCATAAATTGCCCTCCTTCGGGTTAGCAACGCTTAAGCCGCCGAGGCCGGTGATATCCTCAATCGACTGGGCTAAGGATAAGAGGCTCGCTTCGGTGAAGGCCTTCGACATCAAATTGATGCCAAGCGGCATCCCGTTTTCTAAAGCCAAAGGCACGGTGATTGAGGGGAGGCCGGCAAAATTGCCTAAAGCCAGATGGTTATCGGCGATTAAGTATTCGCTGGATAATTTATCCGAGCTTTGCGCGAATTCGCTGGCGATCGAAGGGGCGGCCGGGACGAGAATCGCGTCGCAATTCGCCAATATCTCATTCGTTTTCTCAACGATTTTCGCCCGGTTCCGCTGGGCCCGCAAGAAGAGGTCTTCCTGATTTTCTTTCATCAAGGCAAACGAGCCAATGACGAAGCGGCGCTTAATAAGTTCGCTGAACCCTTTGGTTCTCGCGTTCATCATCACTTCCTGATATGAGTTACCCCCATAATAGGGACCGAACTTAATCCCGTCGAGGTTGGCGTCGTTACTGGTCGCCTCGGCGCAGGAGATGACGATATAGGTCGCATAGATCGAGCGGAGCAACTCTTCCCCGAACTCAACGTATTCGACCGTTCCTCCTTCGTCCTCAATCTTCTTGATCAAAGCAAAGAACTTCGCTTTGTTATAGCTATCATCGACCGAATCGATGATCTCTTTGATAACGGCGAACTTCTTTCCTTTTAACCCATCATGAAGATGGGCGGTATAGTCCTCGGTCGGGACGTAAGAAGAAGTGAAATCCATATCATCATGGCCCGCCAAAACATTGAGTAAGATGGCGGCATCTTCCACATAATGAGTGAAGTAGCCGACGTGGTCTAAAGACGGGGCGAAGGGGAAAAGCCCATAACGGGAGATTCGACCCCAAGTGGGCTTAAAGCCGACTAGGCCGGCTAAAGAGGCTGGCTTCCGGACCGAGTCGCCGGTGTCAGAACCGGTGGCGAAGCAGCAATCCCCATTCGCCAAGGCGGCGGCTGACCCGCAGGACGAACCCCCGACCATCCGTTTCTTCGAAGGATCAAAGGGGTTATAGGTGATGCCCTTATGGCCGGTGGTCCCGGTTCCACCCATGGCGAGTTCATCCAAGGTGGTCTTGCCGAGCATAACCGCTTTCTTGTCCTTAAGTTTTTGCACCACCGTCGCGTCGAAAACCGGCACATAGCCATTTAACACGTTGGACGAGGCGGTCGTCTCGATCCCCTTGGTCGAGAAGTTATCCTTGCAGACATAGGGGATACCATAAAGGAGGTTATCGTCCTCGAAGGGGCCAAGCTCCTTCATCAGCTCTTCTTCGCTAGGAATGGTTAAGCGTTCATAGGCATTGCAGTCATTGGCTTCGATTCTTTCTTTGGCCTCTAGTAGCAATTGATACGGGGTGACTTCCTTATTTTGCAGCGCCGCATGGATCGCGGCGATCGGTTTATCGAGGTAACGCATCTTATCCCACCACCTTTGGCAATTTGATTTGGTTGTCCATGACCGAGCCGGCATTCTTCAAGGCCTCTTCGGTCGATAACGGGGTCTCGGGGATATCCTCCCGGAGGACATCGGTATGGCAATCGAAGGGGAAGGTCATCGGCTCATAATCATCGAGCCCTTCGATCTTCCCGATCGTCTCCATTTGTTTGGTCAAAATCTTGAACTCCTCGAGCAAGGTATCGTATTCCTCACTCGACATATCGAACATCAGCCGGTGGGCCGCATCGATCAACACATCTTTGGTTATCGTCTTCATAAGCGTTCCTTAGTATACACATTATCGCCCGATTTTCTCTAGGTGGGCGAGGGCCTCCTCCTCGTTAAGGACGGGGATGCCAAGGGCCTGGGCCTTGTCGAGTTTGGAGCCGGCTTCCGCCCCAGCGATGACGCAGTCGGTCTTCTTCGAGACCGAGCCAGCCACCTTAGCCCCGATCCCTTCAAGGATCTCGGTCAATTCGTTCCGTTTGTATTTAACCAAGGTCCCGGTCAAAACCACCGTCTTCCCATAGAAATAGGAGTTGACGTCGACCTCATCAGTTCCGAGATAATCGAAGTTGACCCCGGCGCTTCGTAGTTTCTCAATCAGCTCCTTATTCGCCGGGGAGGCGAAATAAGAAACGATCGAAGCCGAAGCCACCGGGCCAATGTCAGGCACCTTCAAGAGGTCTTCCTTAGTAAGGGAGAAGTAATCATCAAGATGCTTAAACCGCTTGGCCAAGGTTTTGGCCGTCTTGTTCCCCACTTCTTTAACGCCGAGGCCAAATAGCAATCGCTCTAACGACCGGCCTTTCGACCCATCGATGGCCTTACAAAGGGAATCGATCGAACGATCGCTCCACCCATCCAAGGCCTTGATCTCGGCCGCATGCTGATAAAGGCAATAAATGTCGGGGATATCGTGGAGGAACCCTTCGGCGAAGAATTCCTCCACCACCGAATCCCCCATCCCATCGATATCCATCGCATCACGGGAAGCAAAATGGATCATCCCCTCGATTTTCCGCGATGGGCAATCGGGGTTTAAACAATAATGGAGCCCTTGGACTTTGGTTAAGGGGGCGCCGCAGACGGGGCAGGTCTCGGACATGACGAAGGGACGTTCGGTCCCATCGCGCCGCTCAACGATCGGCCGGACCACCTCCGGGATGACGTCGGCCGCTTTCCGCAGCGAGACATAATCCCCGATCATCAGTCCCTTATCCTTAATAAAATCCTCGTTGTTGAGGGTGGCCCTTTGAACCAACGACCCGGCGACCCGAACCGGAGACAAAATGGCATTCGGGGTAATCCGCCCGGTCCGCCCGACGGTTAAAACGATATCCAAGAGCTTAGTCATCACTTCTAAGGGGGGGAACTTATAAGCCGTGGCCCACTTCGGGGTTTTGGCGGTATACCCGATCTTCTCGTATGACCCGATGTCATCGACTTTGAAGACCAAACCATCGATGTCATAGGCCAGATCCTGCCGCTTGGCGGTATATTCCTCGATGTATTCCATCATCTGATCAGGGCCATAGAGGACCCGCCGTTCATGGTTGGTTTTAAAGCCCAATTCATCAAGGTAGTTCAAAGCTTCCTCGTGGCTATTGATGCCGAGTTCCCTTGCATTGACTAAGTAATACCAGAAGGCATCGAGCCCCCGCTTGGCGGCAATCCGGGAATCGAGTTGGCGAATCGAGCCGGCCGCGGCATTTCGGGCATTGGCGAACAATGGTTCCCCGGTTTCTTCCCTTTGCTTATTGAGTTTCTCTAGCGAGGCTTTGGGCATGAATACCTCGCCCCGAACTTCAAATGGACGGGTCTCTTTGACATGTAAAGGGATTGAACGGATGGTCTTGACGTTGCCGGTCACATCCTCCCCCGTCACCCCATCGCCCCGGGTTAGGCAACGCTGCAATTCGCCATGGTCATAAAGCAAGGACATTCCAAGCCCATCGATCTTGACCTCGCCCATGTATTTGATGGTTTGGTTGCCAACGACTTCTCTGACTTTCCGGTCGAAATCCCGGACCTCGTCCTCGTTATAGACGTTGCCTAAAGACAACATAAGCCGTTTATGGGGAACTTTGGCGAATTCGCTCGCCACCATCCCCCCAACCCGTTCGGTCGGGGAATTCTTCAACTTGATGTCGGGGAATTCCTTCTCGATCAGGATGAGTTCATTCATGCACCGATCGAACTCGGCGTCGGAAACCGAAGGATTATCCAAAACGTAGTACTCGTAATTCCATTTCTCGAGATCACGAGTCAACTCGTCTCTTCGCTTGATCGCAGCTTCTTTATCCATCAGGCTTTCCCTCCTTGCGAATGCAGTTTATGGAGTTTGGGGTGGGCGCTTAATAAGGTCTTCCTCGCCCCATTAAAATCAACGACGATGGTATTGCCGGTCGGCACCTCGACCACCGTCCCATCCCCGAAGGCGTCATGGTGACACTTATCCCCGATCTTCCATTCGGAGACGTTATTGATATTCGGGTTAGGGGCGCTCGGCTTAAAGGGCATCGTGTGGTCCCCGTCGGCGAAGTAGGTCTTTTCCTTCGTCACCTTCTCGCCCCGGGGCCGGTAGTAACCCCGATCAGCCCCATAGGGAGCCGGCGGGAACTTCAGCCCGGCCTCATCGAAGAACTGGGACGGGACCATATGGGAGTCATTGGCGAACGAGTAACCGATGTTGCAGGTCATGAAAAGCCGCTTTTTCGCCCGGGTCATGGCGACGTAAGCTAACCGCCTTTCCTCCTCGAGCCCATCATCCCGTTCGGTCACCGACCGTCCGGAGGGGAAAGTCCCTTGGTTCAGCCCGATGATGAAGACGTTATCGAATTCTAGCCCCTTGGCGACGTGGATGGTCATTAAGGAAACGTAGTTCCCGTCGTTGATGTCATCTTGGCTAGTCAATAAGGTGACATTTTGCAAATACTCAGCGAAGGTCGACTCTGGATGATCGGCGATGTAATGGTCGATATCATCGAACAAGGCATTGACGTTCTCGGCCCGATCCTCGTCGATATCTTGGTCTAAGGAGATGTATTGGAAGTAACCGATGTCGGTGATGAAGCTGCGCAACACCGAGGAATAGGTCTCATCGGCTTTGGCAATCTTCACTTTGACCGCCTCCATCTGGGCGGTTAAGGTCATCAAAGAGGCGATGACCCGGCTCGATAACTGAGTATCAGGATGCTTCTCAATCTCGGCGACGTATTCATATTCCGATAGCCCGGCGGATTGGGCTTCAGCGGCGATCTTCTCTAACGAAGTCTCCCCGATGTTCCGCTTCGGCACATTGGCGATCCGCTCAAAGGCGACGTCATTTTTCGGATTGATCAATAAGTTGAAATAAGCCAGGACGTCCTTGACCTCTTTCCGTTGATAAAACCGGAGGCCGCCATATATGCGGTAAGGGATGCCTCTAGCCGCGAATTCGGTTTCAAAAGGCCTAGTCAAATAGGACGAACGATATAAGACGGCGATGCCCCGATAATCAGGGAAAGAACCGCCTTCAAGATTGGCGATCGATTCGATCTTCCCGGCCACCCATTGGGCTTCCTCGTTTTGATTAAAGAACCGTTTAGCCATGACGGGATCGCCATTGGAAGCAAAGGTATAGAGGTCCTTCGGCACCCGTTGTTTGTTATGGGCGATGAGCTTATTCGCGGAATTGAGGATGTTGGCCGTCGACCGATAGTTACGGGATAGGAAGATATCCTGGGTCCCGGGGTGTTCCTCGGGAAAGCGGAGGATGATCTTCTGATCGGCCCCCCGCCAGGTATAGATGGTCTGGTCCGGGTCACCGACGACGTATAGGGAGGTATCCGGCCTCGAAAGCAGGCTCACCACCCTTTCCTGGGCGTCGTTGGTATCTTGAAACTCATCAATCAGGATGTGGGAATAACGGTTGGCCCATTTCTCTCGGACCGCCGGGAATCCTTCGAGCACCTCGATGGCTTTTTGGATAAGGTCATCGAAATCGAGGCAGAGCATCGCGTATTTCCGGTCCTCATACTCCTTATAGAACTGAAGGGAGGTTTTCTCCGAGGCCCGATAAGTCGTCTTGATGTCCTCCGGGGTTTGGCCGGCGGCTTTCTTGGCTTTGATATAACGGATGGTCTCTTTGACGATGTCATCGCTCCGTTTATACCCATTGGCCTCGGCGATGTCTTTGATCAATTTCTCGCTTTCGTCCTCATCAAGGATCGAGAAGGAGGGAGGATAGCCAAAGCAATGGGATTCTTGACGGAGAAAGTAAGCGCAAAAGGAATGGAAGGTCCGGACTTGGAGGAAACCGGCCACTTCGGGCAAGAGGTCCTGAACCCGGGCTTGCATTTCCTTCGCCGCCTTATTGGTGAAGGTGACGGCGAGGATGCTCGAAGGATCGACGCCTAAAGCATCGACCAAATAAGCGATTCGATAGGTCAAAGCCCGGGTTTTTCCCGAGCCGGCCCCGGCGATGACCCGGACGTTTTGCGATAAGGTCGTCACCGATTCCAATTGTTGCTCGTTGAGCAAGGAGGCGTAGTCTATTTTCATGTGCCCGTATATTTTAGCCTTCCTCCCTTTCCTTATGAATAAGGAAAAGCCAAATGTTTCGCTAAACGTCTCTATCGGATGAAGCGCTCGTTAGAATTGCCTTTCCAAAACATTAAGAAAGCCTGCAAAAGACGGATATCTTAGTTAAAAATTAAGGAAATCGGGTATAGTTTAGCCGTGGCTATTTTCACCCCTAGGAAAACCCCGGCGGAAAACGTCGCCTATGCCGCCTTGACCTTGGCTCTTTTCGCCTTAGCGAGCCTCGCCATCGCCTATCTTCCCCTATTCGGCTTGCTCCTTTGCTTGGCCTTGCCTCTATTTTCCAGCGCCCTCTCTTTCCTTTGCCAAGGGAAATACGTCTTAGCCTTCGGGGTGGCGGCCACCATCCTTTGCCCCTTAATCGGGATCGCCGATTGGCAATCGGTCATCTTCTTCCTGCTGCCCGCCCTCTACTGCGGCCTAATCTTTGGCTATGGCATGCGGTTACGGCTCGGGACGGCGATCACGGTTTTCCTCTCAGCTTTGCTTGAGACCTTGCTCCTGTATCTAAGCCTATTCATAATCAAGGGGATATATGGCCTTGATATGGTCGTCTCTTTGGCCGATTTGCTCTCGCTTGATCATCAAAAAGCCCTGACTTTCTTTCCTCTATTCGCCTTCGCCTATTGCCTTGGACAAGTCGGGATATCGAATATCTTCTTGCTTGCTAACCAAAGCCGATTGAAACTCCCGACCCATCAAGGGGACGAATTCCATAATCTCGTCTTGCTAATTGGGATGGTATCGCTGCTACTTTCTTTTTCCCTTCCCTTTGCTTCCATCCCCGCCGCCTATCTTTTCTTAGGCTTCGGGCTCTACTTATCCCTTTATGGCTTTCCGACCATTATCAAAGGACGGGTCCGGAGATGGTTAGCCTTGGGATCGGCCATCACCCTAGCCCTCGCCTCGGCTGGCTTATACCAATATTACCCAGCCTTATCCAAGCCTTTGGTCCTGGCCCTGCCATTCCTCAGTCTAACGATATTCGGCCTAAGAAAAGTTGAGGGGAAGCCTAATAGGCTTTACAATAAATCGGCATGAAAATCCTGCGCGAATTCGGGCTCGGGATCGTTTGGTTCCTCCTCGTCCCCTTAATCCTCCTCGCCTGTGGGCTGCTCGCGGTCTACGGGGTTTTCAATTTCCTTATCCAATTCGTCATCATGATCGTCAACTTCTTCAAAGGCGAGAAGCTCTTCCCCCTCTTCCCAGAAGAGAAGAAAGCCATGGCCATCTATCAAAAAGCCATCGATAAGGCCAACGGGGAAGGCGAAGAAAACAAACAAGCGAGCCCGCAAACGGTTTACGTTCAACAAAACTTCTATTCCGGTGCCCCGATGATGCCGGGGGTGCCGCCGGTCCCGGGGCTGCCGAATAACCCTTATTACAACCAAGGGATGATGCCCGGAACAAGTCTGCCCAATTATCAGCCGGCTAACCCTCAACCGACCGTCATCCCCAATCCGGATATGACCCAAATACCCAGTCCTGAGCCCGTCCAGATTCCGAATCCAGTCGTCAATCAGATTCCAACCCAGCCGACCCCGGAGGTGGTCGAGGTTAAACCGCTTGACCTCGCCCAATTCCCCTCCGATAAGGAGGTGAACAAATGAACTTCCTCCTTTCCGAGACCGATAAGCGGGCCTTCGTCATCGCCATCGTCATCGCCATTATCTTATTCTTGATCCTTGGCTTAATCGGGGTGGCGGTCCGCCATACCATGATGGCCCAGGCCAAACGGGCCGATTCGATGATGTATGACGTCGCTAAAACCCACGTCGTCAACTCGACCCAGGATTTCCGAAAACTCGGGTTTAAGAAAAACAACCGGGCCTTCTTCAAAGATTCAATCCCGCCGTTTTTGATTGCCTTAGTCGGCTTGATAATTTATTTGATTGCCAACCTCGCGACGGGGGAATGGGGACGGAACCCCTTCGTCACCTTTGGCGAATTATTTATCTCCTTTGACTGGGAAGAAGAAGGGCTCTTCGTCGAGGTCTTCGGGATAACCCTCTTGTCCCATTGGCCCTCCGTCCTCCATGAGCCGACCTTCGTCTGGGCCCATGCGGCCGAGTATATCGAAGTCATCCTCTGGCTCGTGGCCGGGCTCTATTATCTTTACTGCGCCCAAGCCTATCTTTCCCGGACCTTCATGATCCATTCCCGTTCGGTCAAGGTTTATGAAAAAAGCCTCGCCGGGTATAACGCCAACGAGGACGTGGTGTCAAAGCTCGACATCAAGGCTGATAAGCCGGTTCTGCCTAGCGATTGAACACGTAGGAATTTAAGTTCTTGTCGCCGATATGGCACACCCCATTGCCATCGCAATCCGATGGCTTTTTGTTTGAAGACGATGAGCAGGAAGCAAGCAGAAGCCCGCACCCCATCAAGATAATTAGCAATACTTTTTTCATAACTAATCCAACCAATTATTGGCCAAGAGCCAACCGATGAAATAAAGGAAGGCGAAGACCCCTTCAACGAAATAACCGAAATGCAAGGAGAAGAGAGTCCCGTTATTAAGCAGATAACGGATCTCCAAACCGAAAACGATGAGGCAAAGGAGGGCGGAGATTATCGCCATCAAAGAGACGAGGGAGATGAAAGGTCCTTTCTCCTTAACATAGGAGAAGGCCCCGATGGCCGAAGCCACCATAAACAACGAAATAAAGGGAAGCCCGATGGTCCAGGTCAAGGAGAACGGGTCGTGGGGATTGCCGGATTGGCCAGCGCAGCGTAAGCCAAAATCGACTAAGTTGAAGATAGCAAAGAGCAAGAAAGCCGACCCGCAGAGAAGCAAAAGTATCCTTCCAGCCCGGATTGAGGCCGGGACCTTGTTCTGGGCTTGCTTAACCTGGGTTGGGGTATGGCTCATGCCACCCCTCCAAGGCAAAGATCAACGATTTCCCAAATGATGAAGGCCAAAACGATGAGGGAAATTGCCAAAAGGAGGAAGAAGATCCTCTTCCTAGCGACCAAGGTCTCTTTCTTCGGCTCCTCGGCGATCTGCCCTTCAATCGGTTGGTTATCCATACATTAGAATTTTATATTGCTCGAAGTCCGGGGGAAAGGCTCGGTATCGCGAATGTTGGTGATGCCGGTTAAATACATCAGCAACCGGTCGAAGCCAATCCCGAAGCCAGAATGGATGCAGCCGCCGTATTTACGGGTATCGAGATACCATTCAAGCCCTTTCTCGTTGCCGCATTTCTCCATCTTCTTCTTCAAGACCTCGTAACGTTCCTCACGTTGGGAACCCCCGATGATTTCACCTTCGCCCGGCACCAATAAGTCGCAGGCAGCGACGGTCTTGCCATCGTCATTTTCCCGCATGTAGAAGGCTTTGATGCCGGCCGGGTAATCGGTCAGGAAGAGGGGGCCTTTAGCCACTTCTTCAGTCAAATAACGTTCGTGTTCCGAAAGGAGATCGAATCCCCAATAGATGTTGTTTTCTTCAAACTTATGGCCGTTTTGCACCGCTTTTTGGAGAATGTCGATGGCTTCGGTATAGGTCATCCGCTTAAAAGGGGTATTTAGAACATGGTTAAGTTTATCCTTTAAACCCGGGGCGATCATCTTGTCAAAGAAGTCCATCTCATCCGGGCAATGATCGAAGACGTACTGGATGCAGAACTTGATGGTCTCTTCCATCAGTTCCATGTCGTCTTCTAAGTCGGCGAAGCAGATCTCCGGCTCGATCATCCAGAACTCCGAGGCATGGCGCGGGGTATTGGATTTCTCGGCCCGGAAAGTCGGCCCGAAGGTATAGACGTCTTTAAAGGCCAAAGCAAAAGATTCGACATGGAGCTGACCCGAGACGGTCAAATGGGTCGGCTTGCCATAGAAGTCGGTGACCGAGAGTTTCCCTTCCTCGTCATTGGTGGCAATCGTGAAAGTCTGCCCCGCCCCTTCGGCGTCATTGCCGGTGATCTCGGGGGTATGGACGTAGACGAACCCTTTCCCTTGGAAGAATTCGTGAATCCCTAAGGCCAAGACCGAGCGGACCCGGTATAAGGCTAGGAAGGTATTAGCCCGGGGACGGAGATGGGCGATGTCGCGTAAATACTCAAACGAATGGCGTTTCTTCTGAAGCGGATAATCGGATGCGCATTCCCCTAACACCTCCACCGAGGTGGCATGGATCTCAAAGGGCTGCTTCATCTCCGGGGTATAAACCACCGTCCCCCCGACCCGGATGCAAGCCCCGGTCAGAATGTGGGTGACCACATCGTGATTAGGAAGCTTATCGTTATAGACGATCTGGACGGTTTTAAAGCAAGTCCCGTCATTAAGGGCGATAAAGCCAATCGAGCCAGAATCACGGTTGGTCCGGACCCAGCCTTGGACATAAATTTCCCCGAGTTTAGTTAAATCCTCGGAGGAGAAGCGCTCATAGAGCGAACGAATGGTAATGGCTTTCGGTTGCATAGCTGTAATTTATCCTTTACTTCGAATAAGTGGAAGAGAATTCCTTGTAATGGTCGATTTTCCAGTTGGGGTCGACACCAAGGGTTAAGGGGGCGAATACTTTCATCTTGTATAAGTGCTCGGCGACCTTAGCAATCATGGCCGCATTATCGGTCGTGCACCATAACGGGGGGATGAGCAGATCGATATCGCTATCTTTAAATAGATTAGTCATCTGTTCCCGGAGGTAGGAATTGGCGCTTACCCCACCGGCTAAGACCACTTGCTTAACCGGATAGGCAGCGACCGCTTTCTTGGTCCGGTCGATGATCATCCCAATCGCCACGTCCTGGAAGGATTTGGCCATGTCATCGACATTGACCTTCTCCCCTTTCATCTTAAGCGAATTAACCAAATTGATGACCGAGGTCTTTAAGCCCGAATAGGAGAAGTCAAACGGTCCAGCGGGCGAAGCCGGGGACGGGAGGTGATAAGTATGCTTTCCGTTTTTGGCATGCTTATCGATTGGAACCCCGCCGGGATAGGGAAGCCCTAAGACCCGGGCCACCTTGTCATAGCATTCCCCGACCGCATCATCTTTGGTCTCGCCGATGATCTGGAAATCCATCGATTCTTTCATATACACCAATTCGGTGTTGCCGCCGGAGACGACGACGCAAAGGAGAGGGAACTTCAATTCCCCAACGTATTCGTTCGCGTAAACATGTCCGGCCAAATGGTGGACGGGGATCAAAGGCAGGTGATACATCATCGCCAAGGTTTTCGCGGCTTGGAGTCCAACATGGAGACACCCAATAAGACCAGGCCCCCTGGTAACGGCGATGGCATCAAGATCCTTAAAGGAAAGATGGGCCTCGTCTAAAGCCTGTTTCAAGCAGACCCCGATGTTCTCGCAGTGCAGTCGCGAGGCGATCTCCGGCATGACCCCGCCATACTTCTCGTGGACCGAGATTTGGGTAGCGACGACCGAAGACAAAAGCTTGCCTTCGCCGGTGATGGCGACCGCGGTTTCGTCGCAGCTTGATTCGATTGCCAATATCCTAGCCATGGACGATGCTCCTTACCATATACACCGCATCCTCCCCGTCATCGTAATAGCCTTTCTTAACGAGGATGGGCTCAAATTTATGACGTTTATAGAACTTTTGCGCCTTTTCATTGCTTTGCCGGACTTCCAAGGTGACGAACTCGACCGGGTCGGCTTGGGCTTCGCAGTCTTTGATGAGCTGACCGATCAACCGGTTCCCGATTCCTTTGCCCCGCATACTCTCCTTGACGGCGATTTGGGAAATAGTCGCCGAGTTAAAGGTGATCATGAAATCGATGAACCCCACCACTTCGGCATCGACTAAGGCGGAATAGACATGGGCGCAGGGGTTCTCGGTTAATTCCGACAGCATCTGCGTCCGAGTATAAGGATGCTTAAAGGACGAGGCCTCGATATCCATAATGGCATCAAGGTCGCTCGGCAAGGTCTTGCGGATGGTGATTTTGAAGTTGCCGGCCTCGTAATCGTCTTTGAGGTAGACCGGCCGAGCGCCTAAAGGCTCGGCGCATAAATGCTTTGCATCGATCCGGGCAAGGAGGTTTTTGGCCACGTCATATTCAGGCGTTTGCAAGCCTAAATAAGCCAAATCGCCGATCGGGGTTAGCTCAGGATGGTCTTTAATATATTCCAATACCTCGGAGTTATCCTTGATGCAGTCTTTAACCTGACATTCCCCATTGACGTAGACCCCAAGATAGGAACGTTTGCCCCGGGCGTTATCTAAGCAAAGGTAACTCCCTTCAATGGGACATAAAGCCTCTAAGGAGGAGGCAAGATAAAGTTCAGCGCCCGAAGCCAAGGCCATGACCTTAGCGACGGTCAAAGCAATCCGGACCCCGGTGTAGGAACCAGGCCCGACGGTGACGATGATCCGGTTAATGGCGGTCGCTTCCAGCTGATGTTTTTTTAACATTTCGTCGATTCTTTCGACGAGGATTTCACTCTGCCGTAAGAAAGCGGGCTCCGTTAAGGTCTCGACCTTGCCGTCGATATCTAGCCCAATGGAGAGGTTTTTCTCCGAGGTATCCAATGCTAAACAAATCATTGCCCCACCTCCTCGACGATCAAATCGTAACGGGGATGATTGGATTTGAAGGTGATCGCCCGGTCATTGCCCCCGAGGTTCTTGATCTCAATGTCAAGATGCTCATCGGGGATCAACGGGGCGATATAGGCCGGCCATTCGATGAAGCAAGCCCCGTCGCCTTCGATGTATTCGTCTAAGCCGATTTCGATGTTTTGCCCTTCCAACCGATAGGCATCGATGTGATAAAGGGGGATGGTCCCATCGAAATAGCATTTCATGATATTGAAGGTTGGAGAGAGGACCGCTTCCTCAATGTTCAGTCCCTTGGCTACCCCGCCGACGAGGGTGGTTTTGCCGGCCCCTAAATCGCCAGTTAAAAGGATGACGTCTTCCCGCCGGAGCAATCTAGCCAAATGCACCCCGAGGGCGAAGGTCTCGTCCTTACCGTGGCTTATGATCGTTTTTTCCATAGGCATTGTCCTTCTTGATGAATGGCTTCGAGGAAGCTAAGAAGAGATCATAGAGGGCCTCGATGTCCTCTTCGACGAAGGGGAAGACATGATTAGCCATCATCACCTTGACCTCCTTGACCGATTTCTCAATGGCTTTTGACAAATCAGGCGAATAGCCATAGGTCAGGATATGACGGGCGTATTCGTTCTCATCGAGGGTCCGCTCGGCCCCATCGGGATATAGTTTGACGTCGAGATCGTAATCGATGTACTTCAGCATCCCATGGTCCTTAATGGTCGGGGAAGCGATGTTGACGTAATAGCAAATCCCCGATTCGGGTTTGAACATGGCGATCACGTTCATCCATTTCTTTTTGAAAAGCAGGAAAATCGCATGCTCTTTGGTGATCCAGCGCCTCCCATCGGCTTCAGTGACGCAGGAGGCTTTGGAGGCTAAAGCATAGTATTCATCGGTCTCGGAAACCAAATAAGCCGGAGACCATTGCCGATGGAGCTTCCCATCGTGCTTATACGCCTGGACTTTGATCCAGCGCGCGAGACGAGACTGTTGATCATTCATAACGGATAGGGCCGGGCCTTTCACCCTTCGAGGCAATTATAAAGCCTTAGGCTTTAAGTTAAAGTAGGAAGTCCGGCGAATAAAAGAAAACCGCGCAGAAGGCGGTTATCTAGAGCGTTTTCGCTAATTCGAGGATCGAATGGAGCTGCTCTTTGTATTTGGTGAGGTAAATCGGATCGAAGGGCTTATCGACCGGGGCGACCATCAAGGTATCCTCATACCCCATCGCCCAATAGGTCTTGCCCGACTTGAAGGAGATGGCGAGGTCGATGAGCAAGTTATCGGTATGGATGTTCTTGATGGCCTGGCGGAACTCCTTGGTCAGCAGCTTCTTGTTGGACTTCTTCCCAAAGATGCAATATTTCTTGGTGTCTTCTATGGGCTCCATATCCTTTTGGAAGAGGAAGGACGGGGGCGTTGAACGGGGGCCGCCTTTGATGTAGACGAATAACCCTCCTTCATCGACACTAAGATGATTCTCGGTCCGAAGGTATTTCCCGATGAAGACGGTAAGGAAACCTTTTGGGGTCCGGGCTTCGGCCCCAACATCAGCGAGAGCGCATTTCATGCCGTCATAATCGAAGGTTAAAGAATCGCGGGAGCCGATGTTCGAAACTTCTTCATGTTTCGAGCAGGGCCCATATAAATCCGAGCCATTGAACTCGTCGTCGGTGATCTTTTCCTTCATCCCGCCTTGGAGGTTGGTGATCGGCAACCCTTCAAAGAGGTATTCGTCGCATTCCTTGAAGTAGGAGGCGAGGTATTCCTCGGTCGACTTGACCTGCTTCTTCTTCGAGAGGATGCCGTAGACGCAGATGGCGACGACGGTCAAGACGGCCAGGGCCAAGCCGATATAGGTCGGAATCCGGCCCGGTTCTTTCATCGTAAAGGCCGGGATAAGCCAGCCACATAAGACGATGGCTAAGCCGCCGAAGGTGATGGCGACTTTGATATAGGAGAGTTTCTTAACCAATTTGAGATGTTTCTTTCGGGCTTTCTCAATGGTTTGGAACCGTTCATCGGCATAGGCGATGTTACCGTTGGCGTCCCTCTCAGACGGCTTGACGAGTTCTTCTTTCTCGTCCTCGTCTTTGACTTTGTGCGGATCGACCGCCACTTCGGTCGATTCTTCGGCTTTTTCTTCCGGTTTAGGCTGTTCAACCACCGGCTTAGGGGCATCGGTGAAGCCGTTTTCGTCGTAGGCTTCCGAGGCCGCTTCAACGGCTTCGCTAGTTACCGGGGTTGTCTTTTCCGTCCCCGCCTCCGAAGAGGGGGTCGGTTCGACTTCCGTCGCCGGGTTATCGTTCTTGATTTCTTCTTCCATGGATCAATCCTTCAAATTAGGCGAAAGGAATATAACACGGGCGAAGGAAAAGTCACCCTAAAAATATTGGAAAAGGGGAGAAAAAGGCAAAATTGCTTCCTTAGGCTGGCTTCCGGCTGACCGGGAACATCTTCTCAATCTTAATCATCGGCCCATAGATGCCCATTAAGACGATGATGCCGAATAAGCCCGAAAGGGGAATATAGGTGAGGTTGTAGAGGATACCGGCCGCCAAGGTGTAGTTATAGACCACGACCGAGGAAATGGTCGAGCCGATCATCCTCATTAAGGTCGCCGATAAGCCAGCGATGAAGAGGAAGATCTCCCCTTTGACGTTATAGGTTTGCTGTGAGTCGGAGAAGATGAGTGGCCGGAAGAAGCCGATAAGCGCGGCTGATCCGAAGCCGATGAGGTAGTCAAAAGGATAGGTAGCGAACCCATAACCATCGGTTAAGCAAGTGAGAAGACCATAGACGATGCCACAGGCGACGAACCCTTTGACCGGTCCCCGGCGCAGGGCCAGGATGAATAACGGCACCATCTGAAGGTTGACCGAACCCCCATCGGAACCGATGGTGAATAACTTAAAGAGGTTAAGGATGAAAGCCATGCCAATCAGCATCCCCATCTCCGCCATATCGGCGATTTCGATCTTTTCCGAGCTGGAGACGGTGAATAAGGCAAAGCAGGCGGCAACCAAGGTCACCGAGGGGAGCCAAGAGCCAAAGAATTCAAAGCCAAGATCATAGCCAATCCCGTATTCGAGGAAATCGGGCAGGAAGAAAGCAAAGATGGCATCAGCGAATAGCACCGCCATCCCAGCAAAGCCGAAGTAGCGGTGAATCAGGCTTAAGCCAAGCAAAATGACTCCGACTCCGGGCATGATCAAAGCCAAATAGACAAAGAAACCAAAACTAGCCGGGACAGCATTGATCGTATCGACAAACGAGAGCAAAACATCCTTTTCGGCTTCATCTTCATAAGAGAAGGCGGCCCCACCGAAGCAGATGTAGGCGAGCAATCCGACGACGATGGCGATCAATAACGCCAGATGCTCCTTGATGAACAACCAGGTTTTTTCCATTAAAAATTCCTCCTTGGAAATTACCCGGAGGAACACATACGAAATGTCTTACCTCCGCCCGCATTACCGGGATCAGGTTTACCGTCGAACCGGCACACGGTTCCTCTCAGCCGACTCTGGTCAGCTCCGGACGTGAAAATGATAGACCCTTCGTTGAAAGCGTCAAGTATGGAGATGTCTCAAAATCCAAAGAATGGTTAAAGTTCTGCTGAGTTTTTGAATTTATACGTTTATCGGGCGGAGAACAATTTCCCTTTGGTCACCTTCCCGTTATCGACGACTAATTCCGTCTGCCGAAGTTTCGACAGCGACTCGCTAATTCGATAACGGGTAAAGCCCAATTCATCGGACAGATCCTTGGTGCTGAGACCATGGTCGTGGAGACAAAGGAAGTCATAAATCTCCTGAGTGGGCTGGTCGACTGCCTTAAGGAAATTGATTCGAACCGTGGTCGAAAGTTTACTCCGATCATCGGTATACGAGGGGGTCATCATATTTAAATCCTTCATATTGGCAAACATGGTCGGAATACCCGAACCGGCTTTGTCACCTAAACGGAGACGGCGGAACAAAGACGATATAAGAGTGTTCCTGGGGTTTGAATGACGCCCGGCGAGAGCCAAAGGCAAATCAATCCGCATGCTGCCTGAGTTATAGATGACGATTCGACGATAATCAAAGATGATTCGAACAGCATTCGGCAGGGAATAATCAGCATTGAACAAGGCGTTGATGAAAGCCTCCCGAACGGTTAAGAAAACTTTGGTCTTCCCCATATCGGCGTTGTTTTCCACATAGAATGGGGAGGGAAGTAAAGTTCGGAGCTGAGCGATAACTAAATTGAAGAAATCGAAAATATTGCCGGCGAACGAACCGTCGTCAGTAACGATACGGCTATTCCATTTCACCGCCCCGAAATCCCGAACTTGGAAATCGAGGGAGTAACGAGGATAAATCTTCAAGATATCTTCCAACTTGCCAAAGCAAAGGACCCCGGCATTCGTCGGAATTGTCCCATGTTCGTTCTTGATCAAGGCCCCCACCCTCGTGAAAAAAGTCTCATCATCAGCATTAATCAAAGGGTCATTGGGATTCTGCCCGGCAAAATCCTCCCGGTATTTCTTAAGGGTAATTTTCGATAAATCGGCGAAGACAACACCGACCCGATTGGCTTCTTGATCTCGGGAGAAAGGCATCGAATCGTTCATCAAAGACAAAACTTCATCTAAGGACATCAAGCAATCGGAGTCCCCAAGACGTTTATAAGAAAGGAAAGGATTATTGTTGAGATAGACAGGCTGCTCCCTTAGATTCGCTCCCCGGACATGGATATGCATAATTGTTTTATCATCGATTTCCGCAAGTTCGATATCCTGGCTGTTCAGAACATTCCGCGATACCTTCAAGGAATTATTAACGGTGGCCGTGAAAGCCTGAAGCACGGATTGAGGGTTGCTGATCCCCGAAATGAAGTTTTTAGCCCGTTTTCTTTCCTCGACCCCAAGGTAAATATCCCCACCTTCTGAATTAGCGAAGGCCGAATAAGTCTTCCAAATAGAAGCCGGCAGTTTATCGGGGCATTTCTTCAATTCGACCGTGGAGCTTTCGCGTAAATTTTCGATTTCTTTTTTGTCCATGGAAAAATTATAGAGGAATCTGCTGAAATGACAGATATTCTGCTGAAATGACAAATAATCTGCTGATTGTTTGGCTGATTTTCGACAGATTAGCACGATTTGGAACTGCAAATTGCAGATAAAATTTTAGCCAAAATCGTCAATCAACGTTTGACCAATGGATTGGTTCAACCCCATGCTCCATCCAAAAGGCTTCGGCTTTCTTGAATTGGTTGGAGCCAAAATACAGACCCCGATTAGCCGACAATGGGGAAGGATGACCGGTCCGCAAGACCAGATGGTTTGGGTTAGCGACTAACTTGGCGAACCGCCCGGCGAACGATCCCCATAAAAAGAAGACGATCGACTGGGGAAGTTTATCTAGATAAGCAAAGACGTCTTGGGCAAACTCATCATATTCCTTCCTTTTATGGGAAAGGGGAGTATGGGCGACGACGCTTAGATAAACGTTTAGCAACAAGACTCCTTGCTTTGCCCAATGGGTCAAGTCTCCGGAGGAAAAATCCATTTTGATCCCCAACTCATCCTGCAGATCGGTATAGACGTTCACTAGTGATGGCGGGATCACCACCCCTTTCGGCACGGAAAAGCAAAGCCCCATCGCCTGGTGAGGGTTGGAATAAGGGTCTTGGCCGACAATAACGGCCTTGACCTTATCGGCTGGAGTTAGTTCAAAGGCTTTGAACATCATCTCCCGCGGGGGATAACAAGTATGCTTCCCATATTCTTCTTGAAGGAAAGCATGGAGGCTTTTCGCGTAATCCTTGCCTTTTATCTGCTCAAAGAACTCGTTCCAAGATGCATCCATAACAAGAAGATGATACTTCCTCTCTAGGAGGAAAGGGAAAAGAAGTTTAATATCTTCGGCATGAAAGTCTTTTGGCTGTTTAACCATCCGGCGCCCTACAAGGTCGATCTCTTTAACTTGCTGGGCCAGCATATTGAACTGACCGCCTGCTTTGAACGGGTCTCGGAGAAAGGGCGAAACGAATTATTCTACAATCGTCCCGCTTTATCCTTCCGCCCCATTACCTGCACTGGCATCAAGTTCCCGGCTTATCAAAATTACTCCACCACCCCGATTAAGATGCTTGAGGACGAAAAATATGACCTCATCCTCATCAATGGCTATAGCACCCTCACCGAGATGCATACCATCGATTATCTAAAGAAAAACGGGATCCCATATCAGTTCTGCATCAATGGGGGCATCGTCAAAAAGCACGAATTTCCATTCAAGAAAGCTTTAAAGAAGAAATATATTTCCGGCGCGACCGCCTACCTCGCCCCTGATGAGAACTCAGCCGCTTATTTGGTTCATTATGGGGCGGCGAAAGATAAAATCACCCTCTATCCTTATTCCACCGTCTTTGAATCCGAGGTTTTAAAAGAGCCTTTATCCAAGGAAGAGAAGAAACGGATTGCCGAAGAAGAATTCCACCTACCCGGCGAGGAGCTATTCGTTTCCTCCGGCCAATTCATCAAGCGAAAAAGATTTGATCAGTTAATTAAACTGTGGGCGCATATGCCTGCCTCCTGCCGTTTAGCCATCGCAGGCGAAGGACCAGAAAAGGAAAACTACCTTAAACTCATCGCCAAACTTCATCTCAACAACGTCACCCTTCTTCCTTATTTAAGGAAAGAACGGGAACTTCGTTTCTTTTCCGCCGGCTCAGCCTTCCTTTTCCCGACCAAAGAGGACATCTATGGTCATGTGGTTAACGAATCATTAGCCAGCGGCACCCCGGTCATCTCCTCGAAAGAAAGCAACGCGGCAAAGAAGCTAGTCAAAGACGGGGAAACCGGCTACCTGATCGATTTTAAAAATCAAACTGAGTTCCTCGATGCCATCGAAGGGGTTAAGACCATCAATATGGGGAAGGATTGCCTGCAGACCGCGAGAGAAAACACCCTAGAGAAAGAGGAGGCTGCCTTCCTTCATTACTTCGAAAAGGCGGTCAAAGCATGAGGATCGCCTATTTAAGCGTCGCCCTTGACCAAGAGGATTTTCTACAGTTGAATCCCGCGCCCAACCCGGCGGGGCAAAACTTCCACCTGAATCTAATTCATGGTTTAGCTTTAGAAGATAAGGTGACCGCCTATGCCTATGCCCCAAATGCGAAAAGAAAGACGGTTTCCCCTAATCTCTCCTTCGTTTATCTAGCCCGGCAAGGCCACGCTTTTAGCGAAGCCAAGCGGATTGCTTCCATCGTCAATCGTAATGACTATGACCTAGTAGTTTACGATTCCATGGTTCTGCCCTTCGCCTTAGCGATTAAGCATATTAAGGCACCCTGTCTAGCTGTTCTCACCGATAACCCGTCAAACATTTCCCATATTAAATGGTCTTATGATTATCTAGTCAAAAAGGCCAATCGAAAAGCCGATGGCTATTTTGCATTGACGAAAGGATTAAATACTCTATTTAATAAGAAAGACCGCCCTTACATCATCGAGAAAGGCTGCGTCGATATCGGTGATCCTAAACCGACAATTCGCTCGTCCTACCTCTATTTTGCCGGGGCCCTCTTTGACCGTTATGGGGTCAAGGAGATGGTCAAAGCCTACCATGACTTTCAGCCCAACCTCGACCTCATCATCGCCGGCCATGGCGATATGGATGAGCAACTAAGGCAAGACAAAAGCATCCATTACCTAGGGCAGATTTCTAAAGAGGAAAACTATTCTTATATCCTTGGGGCCGCCGCCGTCTTAAACCCCCGTCCAGTCGACCCCGAACTCGACCCCTACTGCGTCCCCTCCAAGCTCCTCGAATACTTCTGCCTCGCCGATTACGTCGTCTCGACTGAGTGCCAGGAGTTAAGCCCGCAGGAAATGGAAAACGCCACCATCCTAAAGCCGACATTAGGTGATTTGACTGGGTTACGAAGTTTCTTCAAAAACCATTTGGATTCAAAGAAAAATCTCATCAATTTAAAGAAGAACTTTGCAAAAACCGATTTTATTATCAAATATTCGCCGAAAACGGTCGCGGAAAAAATCAGAGCTTTGTCGCTTCAATTAATTCATTGAGTATTTCTTGGCAGATTTCGTCTTTTTGGCATTTGCTTTCATAGAAGGCCCGGTTGTTGGTCCCGAGTTTCTCTCTTTCCTCCTTTGAAAGCGACAGCAGTTCCTCAATCGCCTCCGCGAACGCCCGGGCGTCTTCCCCTTTAGCAAAGATCGACCCGCCGGCCTGGTCTAGTAGCCGCGCCCCATCGCCATGGAGGAAGGCTAAGATCGGCCGCCCTTCATTTAGGGAAGATACCAGCTTATTGGGGATGGTCTTGCCAACATAACCCCCTTGCTTCAAGGGGATGATGATCCCGGTCGCGTTAGCATAATAAGCCGCCGTCTCGCCCCGGGGTTTCATCCCAAGGAATTCAATCCGATCCTCGAGGTGGAATTCTTGGATGAGCCCTTTGACTTCAGAGGCTTCGCTGCCATTGCCAATGATGATTAGATTGACATTATAGCTATCGTCTTTGACGATCTTCATCGCCTTGACGATCTCATCGACCATCTGCAGTTTGCCGATGTTCCCAGCATAGACCAAGGTCGGGACCTTATATTGTTTGTCCTCCCCGATCTGGTTTGCCAGCAACGGGGGTTGCATGACGAACCAAATGTTTTTCGTCGGCAGCTTCAAGACGTCGGAAAAATAGTCAATAAAAGACGGTGAAGAAACCAGAATCTCATCGGCTTTCTTATAGATGCTCCGCGACCAATGATAGAGCAAATGGTATAGGGGATTATGCTTCCCCATCGCGTTGGTGATGAGAACCGATTCGGGCCACAAATCCAGACAATGAAGGACATGTTTTACGTGGTGCTTCTTGGCGTAGATATTCGCTGGCGAGACCGAAATGATCGGGCTTAAGGACATCGAATAGACGACATCGAAGTTCTCTTTTAACCGCTTAATGTATTTCTTCGCGTTGAAATAGAAAGAGAGGTAGTTCTTAACGATGGAAAGAGTCGATTCCGTCCGGATGGCGATGTCGCAACGATGGACCCGGACCCCATTGATAACCTCATCGTCGACGTGCTCATATTCCTCGGGGATCTTGGCATAACCATAATGCGGCTTCGAGGTCACGACCAAGACATCATGCCCCTGCCGAGCGAAATGCTCGCAGATGGAGGTTATGGTGAAAGGCTCCGGGTAATAATGCATGCAGACGACGAGGATCTTCATAACTCGCTTATTATAAGAATTTTCCCCTGCGCGCGTATATAATTGCCTCGACTATGGAGCAAAGCAAAGCCCGCCAATTATCCTTAACGGTCCGGAGCAACGTCGCCATCAATTTAGTCCGGACCTTGGCGATGACGATCCTTTCCTTCATCACCTTTCCCTATATCACCAGGGCTTTAGGCGATGAGGCCTTCGGGCTTTACACCTGGGCCAACGCCTTCGTCTATTACTTCTTGATTCTGGCGAAAATCTCGATTCCCAACCTCGCCATCCGCGAATGCGTCAAAGCCAAAAACGACAAGCAAAAGCTATCCACCACCGTCCAGCAATTCTTCTTGCTCCAGGCTGGGATGACCTTGCTTAGTTTCCTATTGATGTGTCTAATCGTCTTCTCGGTCCCCTCTTTATATTCCTCGGCCGAGATCATCTTCCTCCTTTCGATTAATTTCTTAGCCGGCGTCTTCTCCTTCGAATGGGTCTACATCGCCTTGGAGAAGCATTTCTACATCACCGTCCGTTCGGTCTCCTTGATTGCCTTCTCGGCCGCCTGCACCTTCCTTTTCATCAAGCAATCGGCTTATCCGGAGAACTATTTATATCTCTATGCCTTAATCGCCATTTCCTCCACCGTCCTCACCGCCGTCTTCAACTGCTTTTTCCTTCATAAATACGTCTCTTTGAAGAAGACCGAACCTTATAACTTCCGGCCCTTCATCGGCCCCTTGGTGACGATGGCTTTGTTATCTTTAGCCTTGACCCTCTATAACCAGACCGATGAGTTCATCTTAGGGCTAATCGATCCAAGCAAAGCCGCCGTCGGGGCCTACTCAGTCGGGGTCAAAGGGGTTGATATCATCATCACTTTGATCACCTCCCTTTACGCCGTCTTCATGCCTCGGGCCTCCTATTACTATGGATTGGAGAACAAAGCCCCCTTTAGACGATTGCTGAACTATTCATTCAACATCACCTTCTTCATCGCCATCCCCGCCTTCGCCACCATGACAGCCTTAAGCACCCCGATTACCGCCCTTATATCCGGTGGAGACTTAACCGAAAGCTATGCTGATGCCAACTGGATTCTGTTTTCCCTAGCCGGGATGATGTTGACTTATTCGTTAGGCGATGACATCTACACCGAGATCCTCATCCCCCAGAAAAGGGAAAGGCATTATCTTATCGCGATGCTCTTTGGAGTCTTGATCAACGTCTCCTTATCCTTCATTTTAGCCCTTTATGCCTTCCCTTCTTCCCCGGGTATCGGGGTCGCCCTCGCCACCATGATCGCCGATATCTTGGTTTTAGCCTATTTACTCTACGTCACCAAAGATTATGCATTGCCGGCTATCCTTAATCTTAACAATCTCAAGATCGTCCTCTTTGGGATTGGAATATTCGTCCTCTCGTACTTTTTATTGCCCGTTTTAGAAAACAATATCGGTTGGAGCAGCCACGTCACCGCCCATCTCATCTCCTCAATCATCGTGGTCGGGATTGACGCTATTATCTATATCTTCGGCTTGCTGGCCTGCCGCGAGACCTTGATCTCCTCGGTCTTCCGACGAAAGGGGAAGGACAATGAATCCGAATCTGCCCGACAATAAGCTCAAACGGTTTTTTGGCGAATTGCTCCGCCGTCCAATCAAAGCCCTATCCAAGACCGCCTACGTCAAGTTGCAATATCGTTACATCACCCATCATAAGCTGAATCTGAAGCATCCAACACGTTACACCGAGAAACTGCAACACCTCCGCCTATTCGAATATCCCAAAGACGATTTAGTCTCCCTCTGCGCTTCCCGCGATGGAGTCCGTCATTACTTAGAGGAAAACGGATTTTCGCAATACTTAATCCCGATTTACGGGGTTTTTGATAGTTTTTCCGCGATTGATTTCGCTAAATTGCCCAACAAATTCGCCTTAAAATGCACCCACGCCTCGGGGTTCAATCTTATCTGCCACGATAAGAGCAAACTAGACATTGAGCAGGCTAAAGCAAAGTTCGATAAATGGCTCTCGACCAACTATGGAAAGATGAACGTCGAGCCCCATTACTCGAAAATAAAGCCCCGGATCATCGTCGAGGAATTATTAGAAGAGGCCGGCCAAATCGCCCCCATCGAATACAAAATCCATGTCTTCAACGGCCAAGCTCGAAACCTCTATGTCGTCCGAGGCCGGGGAAAAGATATCCGTTACGATGAACTCTATATCGATTTCTCGCCCTTCGATGGAAGCCAATTCAATGGCTGGAAGAAGTCCGATACCCCGCCAGTCAAGCCAGACAACTGGGATGAGGTCATTTGGTTTGCCGAAAAGGCTTCCGAGCCCTTCCCCTTCGTCCGTTTCGACGTCTATGACATCAATGGGAAAATCTATTTCTCGGAAATGACCTTTACTCCAGCTAAAGGGACCTTGATCCTCGATGACGATCAGGTCGACTTCCAAATGGGTGAATGGCTGGATATCGAGAACTGCCAGCCCCACCTAGTTCCAGCGGGAATCCGGAATCAATACCTCAAGTAGCATCAACCCAATGTAATAATCCGAATCGGCATCGAAATCGGAGGAAGTGACGTGGGATACCCCGTTTTGGTCGACGTAGGTGTCTTCACAGCTAAAGTCCATCGACATCCCGACGATGCCGGAAGGATCGATATTGGCATCTTCAAAATCAAAGCCGATTAAAGAGGTGGCTTCCGCCGAATAGTTGGTTTGGATTTTGACGTCTAGTAGCGACACCGTCTCCCCGATCAAAGTTTCCAAATCATCGGCATATTTATAGAAAGTGACGTTTATATCGAAACTCGAGACCCGGCCGACATTACCATCCTGGGAATTCGAGCCCCCGCGGGCCGCGAAAGCGAAATACTCACCCTCGAGCAATTCGGCGGGGAATAGAGTCCCATAGCCGCCTTCATCTAAGCAAACCAAGGAATAGTAACCCCAAGCGTTGCAACGAACCTGGCCATTATAAAGCTTCGATAAATATCCCTTCCGGAAGCCATCATGGAGTCGGCCGAGTTTCTTCGTCTGGCTATAAACGACATCATATAAAGCCGATTGATCCGACCAAACTCCGACCCCGGGATTATCGATGTCCGGTTCCCAGCGGAGGTCTTCTCCTTGGCTGTTCTTAAAATAATCCGGGTGCCATTGCTTGGCTTGGTTATAACCTCGGCAGTCGGAGGGTGACTCATAGACTCCTGACCCATTGAAATAGCCGTTTTCTTCGTTGTTGAGGGTGGCGACCACAGACTTATTGGCCTCAACCAATCCTTCGTCGTAATGGTTATAACGGTTCTTGACGAAGTCCTGATCGATATAGGCGTCCCCCGGATATAACTCGGTGGTGTCACAGCCGAATAGGAACAAAGGCAAAGCCAATAAAACCAGTTTCTTATTCATCGATTTTGACCTCCTGATAATCCTCGGCTTTGGTGGAAACCTCTTTGGCCATAACCCGGCTCGGATCAAGTTTCTCGGGCAAATAGATGGCCCCGAAGCAGAAGGCCATCAATAAGGCGACGTTGCTCCGGGTCAACGGCAAAAGATTGGTCGAATGGGTGGAGAAGATCCCATCGATCTCCGAGGGGTGCTTCAAAGGCAATTCCGAATCGAACAAGGACAAATAGATGAAACCACCGAAAGCTAAACCGAGGATCGCGAAGACGTAGAAGCGGTCCTTATCATCGGCCTTAATCAAGGCGACATAGCCTTTATAAGCGAAGAAGAAAATGAAATATAGGAGCAGGAAGAAAGCGAGGAATCCATTTTGATAAAGAATCTGGAACTCGGCGATCCGGATATCGTAGACCAAGTTGGAATTCGCCCCGAAAAGAATCGAGGCGATATCCAGCGACCTTCGACCGGCATTATCGTAATTGAAGATCAATTCCCCGATTGCCGTCTCAATCCGGTTCATAAAAGCCCCATCTGCGAAATACCTTCCAAGAAGCGGGATTTTGCGGAGAAAACCTCCCCCGCCGGAGACGAGAATCGAATCGATGATGAGCAAGAATACGCCAAGGACAACCAAGGCCAAGACGACAAAGAAAGCAATCATCACCCCTTTGTCGACCTTCTTTTGGTGCGCTTCGCTTTTGGCTCTAATCTTCAATAGCCAAACCACGATGAAAGCCACGGCATAGACCAATATCAAGGCGATGATGGCCTTTAAATAAGGGGTGAAAATCAAATAAAGAGCTCCAACCGCGGTGGAAACGCTTAAGCCGGCGATGACTTTCTTATCGAGTTTTTGAAAGAACAAGGACAGCAAGCCAATCCCCGAACAGGCGAGGATGAAGGGCAAAGTCAAAACGAACTTAATGTCGGCTTCGACGAAAGCGAACCCATCGAGGTATTTCCCTTCATGGGCCAGATAGAAGACAACCCCATCATAGTAATAGACGTCCTCTTTATAAATCGCGGCATAGAAGAAACCATAGGAGCATAGGGAATAGATGAAGGTGATGAGGACCACCAAGGTCAAGCCGCCTAAGACCCCGAGGAGAATCCATTCTTTCTTCAGTTTATCAAGGCTGCTCAGCATGAATCCCAAGGCTCCGATTCCCAAGAAACCGATAGCAACCACCAAACCATCCAAGACGAAGGATAAGCCCGAGGAGATGGCTAGATGGAACATTGAGAAGCCTAAGAACAAAGGCAAGATCAAGACCGGGAGCAATAAATAAAGGTCCTTCTTCCGGATTGAACGGAAACGGAGACTATTGGAGATCAGGGGATAAAGGAAAAGAGCGACGCAGAGCCCGGCGGCCCTAAGAATCGTAAGCCCGGTTGCCCCGGCGAACCCAAAGCAAATCAAGGCCACCACTTCGATGGCCAAAAAGGAAAGGACCGCCCCTTGT
Organism: uncultured bacterium; assembly: GCA_949297805.1. Lineage (GTDB taxonomy): Bacteria > Bacillota_I > Bacilli_A > RFN20 > CAG-826 > Alloenteromonas. The sequence goes on along the minus strand of CASFTG010000002.1, from coordinate 236,434 downwards.
TTGGATTCGGTTTGCATCAAGGTCGGTTTGGCGTCGTTGTTTTTCACCAGTAGCATCCTCCTTCGACTTTCTCATATCCTTCCGGCTTGGTATAAGGATGGATCCAAGCCGAATTGATCCACTTTTTAACATAAGGGCGATTTTCCCATCGTTTGCCGATAAGGCCGAACAGGGTCATCGTCGCCCCACCGGTTTGAATCGCTTGTTTCCCCATCTGCTTAGCTTTGATGGCCAGGAAACTTCCATAAGCCCCGGCCCCGACGAGCAGAATATCGAAATCAACTCTTTCCATCGCTTCTTCCAATAGTTCGAGACTCCGGAAGAAAGAGGGGATGACCGGGACGGTCGAGCCTAAGGTTTGGGGGCAATTCAAGACGGTCAAATCAAAATCGGGCAAGATATCGTTATTGCCGAGGAAAAGCTGTTTACGTCTAGCGTATTGGAACTGAATCTCCTCCGAATAAGGGGAGATGACCAGGACTTTCTTACCTTTTAAGGCTTTAGTCCAGGCTCCGATCAAAGGCTCCATTCCCTTGTTGAGGATCGGTTGGGCTTCCGGGCAGTATTTCTTGTGGAAATAATCTTCCATATGAATGCCGGAGATTCCTAAGTAATCAACGTTCTTCAGTAATTTAAGCAATTGATCGCCGTATTCTTGAAGGTGCTTAGAATCGGTTGGATAGTATCCGGCATTGTTCTTCATCGAATAACGGACTGATTCTTTATAGTCTTTGGTTAAACCTAACTCGATCTTCTCATGGTTATTCAAGCATGAAAGCTCGACCGCCCCGAAGCGGATGGCGCAGAAGCTTTTCCCAGAAAGAATCGCCTTCTCCAAAGTGTCGGAAGTCGATTCGACGCTGAAGCCCTTATATCCGTTGAAGCGTTTGATCTTCTTCGGTTTATGATCGATCCGCTGCTTGATCACCCAAGGGGCATTATGGATAAAGTAACGGATATAAGTGGCTTTTCCCATATTCACCAACTAATCTCGGCCGGATCCTTGGGATCGGCGTTTTGCTCAACCGAGGCGATCTTCCCATCGGCTAAGCGGATGACCTTATCGGCGCAGTCGGCGATCTTGGCGTTATGGGTCACGACGATGAGGGTCTTATGCATCTCCCGGCTCACTTCCTTAAGCAAAGAGACAATGGTTCCGCCGGTTTTAGAATCCAGCGCCCCAGTCGGTTCATCAGCCAACAATAACCGAGGGTTCTTGACTAGCGCCCGGGCGATCGAAACCCGTTGTTGCTCGCCCCCGCTTAGTTCGCTTGGGAAATTGCCAGCCCGTTTGCTTAAGCCGACTTTATCCAATACCGAAAGCGAATCCAACGGGTCTTTGGCCACCGAGGCGGCCAATAACACATTCTCATAAGCCGTAAGGTCGGCCATCAGGTTATAGAATTGGAAGACGAAGCCGATGTCCTGCCGGCGGAATAATTGCAATTGCTTGTCGCTGAACTCGGTGGCGTTCTTGTCATAGACCCAATATTCGCCCGAGGTGGCTTTATCCATCCCGCCGAGGATATTCAATAAAGTCGATTTGCCAGCCCCCGAGGCCCCGAGGATGACGACGAATTCCCCTTCCTCAGCCTCAAAACTAACCCCATCAAGGGCCACGACCTCATTTTCTTTCCCCTGGTTATAAACCTTCCGGAGGTCTTTAACCTTAATCGAGGTCATTGTTCCTCCTCTGAATAGGCCGGGTCTTTCTTTTGATAATGACGGCCAATGTAATAAGCCAATAGGCCCACTAAACACAAGATAGCGAAGATCCCTAATAAGACATAGCAGATAATCAAAATGATCGGGTAAATGGTCCCGGTCGGATTCTGCCCTTGGAGAATGCCAAAGGCCAAAGCCGCCAGTCCGGATAAGACCAATCCGGTCGGGCCATAACGAAGCCCGAGGGTAGCGACCCGCGAATAGAAATAAATCTGCTTCCGGTAGTAATCCAAAGGCTTCTTGGGCGTCGAGGCTTTCTTCGCCGGTTCGTTGAGCTTTTCGGCCGTGACCTCGACCTCCACGATCTTGTCTTTGTCTTCGTTCATATTCGAAACCTCGCTAATTATCCCCTTTAAGGGGATGGATGGCAACCCTGCCCCAAAAAGGGTAGGTATTTCTACCAAGAAAAAGGATTTTTGCAATGATTTCGCTAGTTATAGGCAAATTAAGCAAAAAGAAAGAGGACCCGAAGGCCCTCGCTTTCTTCAGATCAAGACTTTCTCAAAGTCCTCGGCCCCATGTTTGCAAAGGGGGCAAATGAAATCAGGAGGTAAGGTCTCGCCAACGTAAATATAGCCGCAGATCTTGCACCGCCAGGCGACCTTCTTGCCGGTGCCACTCGAAGGCAAGGGGGCCGGTTTGATGTGGGCGAAATAATAGGCGTAAGTCAACGAGGCGTCATTATTCAATGTCTTGGCTTCGGTTAACTCAGCGATGAAGAGAAGGTGGTTGCCGCAGTCGATGACTTCTTTGACCTTGCAAGAGAAGCAAGCATTGCTCATCGCGGTTAAGGCATAAAGCCCATTGGCGGTCCGGGTCAGGATGTTCTCAATCCCTTCCATCTTGTTGACGTCTTTGCCCGACTGGAAGCCGAACCGTTTAATCAGTTCGTAGTCAGTGTTTTCGGTTAAGACCGAGATATTGAAGATCCCAGTCTCCTTAATGGTCTGGGCCGAGTAGTTGGCTTTGTTGACCGAAAGCATCACTAAGTTCGGCTTGTCGCTGACTTGGAAGAAGGAATTGTTGATTGAGGCATTGTCATGGCCGTTCTTGTCTTTTGAGATCAAAGCAAACAAACCATAAGAGAGTTTGAACATAGTCGAAGTATCAACGACGCTGGCTTTTTCTTCGCTTTCTTTCTCCTCGCCCCGGATCGAAGCGACGACTGCTTCGGCGATGGCATCAAGCTGAGCCAACTGGTTCTCCTTCAAGGTCGAGGCCAAGGTCAAAGAGGCATCGAGGAAGGTCGAACCCGGCAGCCCTTCGAGGATCTTCTTCATCCCCGATTTGGCCATCGGGGCCCAAGAACCATTCTCGATAAAGGCATAGGTCCGGTTTCTGATCTTGTGATTAGCCAAATCGTGGAGGAAGTCTTCCATCTTGACGAAGACCCCGGCGTTATAAGTCGTGGCGGCCAACACGATGGTCTTAACCCGGAAAGCCTCGGCGATTAAGTAAGAGGCATCGGTCTTCGAAACATCGTACATGACGAGGTTCTTAACCCCTTTGGCGGCCAATTTGGAAGCTAGGACATCGGCGCAATTGGCGGTCCCGCCATAAACCGAGGAATAGGCGATCATGACGCCGTCTTTATCTTCGGGGGTATAAGAAGCCCAAGCTAAATAGGGATTGATGATGTAATTCAGGTTGCCCCGATACACCGGCCCATGCAGCGGGCAGATGGTCTTGATCTCGATGGTAGCCGCTTTCTTCAAGACGGCAATGACCTGGTCGCCATACTTCCCGACGATGTTGGTGTAGTAACGGCGAGCCTCGTCAAGGTAGAGCCGATCGAAGTTGCTAGCATCAGCGAAGATGTTTCCCGATAAGGCACCGAAGGTCCCAAACGCGTCAGCCGAGAATAAGACCTTCTCGGTTAATTCATAGGTCATCATGACTTCCGGCCAGTGGACCATCGGAGCCATGACGAAGGTAAAGGTGTGTTGGCCAATCGAAAGCTTGTCACCTTCCTTGACGATGAGCAGTTTGCTCTCGTCGATGCCGGGGAAGAAGTTAAGCAGGAACTTCTTGCTCATGGCATTGACCACGACGGTGGTCTCCGGGTGCCGGCGAACCAATTCGCCGATATTGGCGGCGTGATCAGGTTCCATATGGTCGACGATGAGGTAATCAAGCGGCCGGCCATTCAGTAAGAAATCGATGTTTTCATAGAAGACGTCGCTGACCGAACGGTCGACGGTGTCGAGGACGCAGGTCTTCTCATCGAGATAGAGATAAGAGTTGTAGCTGACCCCATTGGTCAAAGGATAGACATTCTCAAACAGATGGATCCGCCGATCGGAAGCCCCGATGTAATAGAACCCATCGCTGATTTTGGTTTCGTTGTGCATTTCTTCACTCCTTTTTCTAGGCGGCCATATTCTAAGGCAAAGGAATAACAAAAAGAAGCGATGTGCTTGGTCTTCTAGACCAAAATACAAATGCACACTTTGAGGGGTTTTGTCCATCATTACCCCTGTTTAGAATTGAACAAATGCCAAGCAATATAGGCTTGCAATCGAAACTTTTATGAGTAAAATCGGCCACCGGCCACTAGGAGGCAAAAAATGAAATTAGTAAGCAAGATATGCATTGGGGTTGGAGCCGGCGTCCTCGGCATCGCCCTAATCGGGGCCGGAACCGTCTATGGTATCTGGCATAACGAGATCAATTCGATGGTCTCAATCAAGAAGGTCATCGAGGCCCACCCTGATAACTACGCCGGCAACGTCTATATGATGGAGATGGATGGCGGTTTCTATTTCGACGATTTCCTTGAACAAGGCGGGGTCAGCAATGACGGCGACCTCATCGATTTTATCGTTGGCAACATCACCAAAGGGTTGTTCGAGGTCAACCTCAACCAGCCGGAGATTGAAGTCGGCTGTTCCTCCTTCACCGCGATCAACGAAGAGAACAACCATCGCCTATTTGGGCGGAACTACGATTTCGCTGAAACTAATTCTTTGATATTAAGAACCAATCCCGGGAATGGACGGCATGCGACCATCTCCTCGGTCGATCTACAATTCCTTTCTCTAGACAAAGGGATCAACAGTCTGCTCGATCGAGCGACCGCCATCGCGGCGGCCTATGCCCCATTAGATGGCATCAATGACGCCGGAGTCTCTTGCGGCATTTATATGTCCTATCAAGGCCCGGGCGACACCGCCGTCTCGACGAATCAACAAACCGACAAGCCCGACATCACCTCGACCACCATGCTCCGGCTCATCCTCGATTACGCCGACTCGGTTGAGGAAGCTGTCGAGCTGGTCCAGCAATACGACTTCCATGATTCCGCCAATACCAGCTTCCATTACATGATCGCTGACCAATCGGGCACCTCGGCCATCCTCGAATGGGTCAACGGGACCGACGATACCGATATCGATGGGAGCAAACGGGAACTGAAGGTCTATTACAATGATCAAGATGCCATCTTGGGTGAGAAAGAGGGCCAAGACCAATTCCAATACATCACCAACTTCATCGTCACCCCTGATTACTACACCGACGAGAAGGAGATGAAAGGTTTGGACCGTTACCAGTTCATCCAGGAAACCATCAATCCCGATGGCAACAACGCCGAAGGAAAGATGACCTATGAGGAAGCCTTGGGGCTGCTCCAAGACCTCGGCCGCCGAAACTGGGATAAGCAAGACGATAAAAACAGCATCACCGTCTGGAGCGCACTCTACGACCTGACCGACCTCTCCCTCACCTGGGTCAGCAACGAGGAGTTCAACCAAGAAGGCTCGGTCTTCCACCTCTCCTTAAAAGACTAAATCACCTGCCTCTAGGCCAGTTGACTTAGAGGTTTTTAATATCCTTTGATAGTCTTTGTTTACGAAGAGAATTAACTATTAAAGCAATCGTCAATGCCAAGATTAAAGAAAGGCAAAGAACGATCAAAGAAATAATCCATTCGCTAACCCATTTAGGATAAGCTATCCAATATCGCCCCACATCCATTAACGAGTAGCCAAAAAGATGGTGATAGACATAAACGTAAACCGAGCCATAACGCCCGAACCAGGCGAAAGGTCTAAACCGATATCTCCCTTGATAACGTAGGACAAGCAAGAACAAACTGACCCCGGAGAGAATCCGGAAGATGACGGAGATGTCGACCGATCCAGCCAAGAGGCAGCAGGTCGTCCAAAAGGAAGCCAAGAAGGCTAAAAAGGCTGCAAGAAGCCAATATGCACTCAGTTTTTCGAATTTTGCTGAGTATTTTGCGAACAGATTTCCTAACAAAGCAAAGGGTAAGCCACCCCAAAGGAAGATTCCCGAAGCATGCCAATCGAACCAATCGGGCGGGATGGTCGCCGACTCATACATCTCAACCGCCATCTTCACCGCGAGCAACAAGGGGATCGCGTAATAGAACCACTTCCGGCATTTGCGATGTCGCTCAATTAGATAAAGGAAAGGGTAGTTAAGCAGCAAGCCAATTAAGAACCAAAAATGGGAGCAGCAAAAGACATCAAAATCCATTAGCAGCACCATTCGTAAATATGTTTTATAATCCGTCAATTTATCGCCGAACTGTCCAAGTTGGTTGATTGCCGCAGCCTCGCTGATTGCAAAGACAACGAAGGCCAAAAAACCAATCAAAGTCAGAAGCGAGTTCCTTTTTAACCTACGCAATATTTTGCCCGTCTCATCGGGCGAGGCGCAGTAAGCAGAGTTCCCTTGAATAAGAAAGAAGACGATGACTCCCATCGTTCCTAAACTACCCATGATGTCCCCCAAGGGACCGGGGAATCGATAATGGGCTAAGACCACCCCAATGACGAAAACGACCTTCAAGGCGTCAAGTAAATCGTTCCGTCTTCCTTGGTCCATAGCCCATCCATTTTACCCCATCCCCCACCATTGCTAACTCCAAGGTAAAAAAGAATGTTTCCCCCTTGCAAACCATTAACGATAAGGACAATATATTGCCACATATGTACAAAGGTCATCGTAGCCCTGAGGTCACTGACCTCGAAAAGGCTAACCGCCAACTAGCCTTCAAGGCGGCAAAAGAAGGCATCGTTTTGCTGCGCAACGAAGGAGATTGCCTCCCCTTAACCGGGAAGCGGATCGCCCTTTATGGCGCCGGCGTCACCAACGCCAGCAAAGGAGGAACCGGGTCGGGCGAAGTCAATAACCGCGACAACATCGCCATCTACCAAGGGTTCAAAAACCGCGGTTTCACCATCACCACCGAACGCTGGATCGCCGATTATAAGGACGCTTTGAAACAAGCCCGTCAGGAATTCAAATCGAAGCTTCATCAAGCCATGAAAGGAAAATCCCGCTTCGACGAGAATGCCTGCTATTGGGCGATCGATCCAATCAAGGAGTCCTTCCCCTCTGGCCGAAAAATCACTGAAGAAGACTTTAAAGAATCGAGCTGCGACGCCGCCATCTACGTCATCACCCGCCAAGCCGGTGAAGGCAAAGATCGCTACAACGAAAAGGGCGATTATCTGTTGAGCGATACCGAGGTTCACAATATCGCCTTCATCGCCAACCATTACGCCAAAAGCATCCTCGTCATCAATGCCGGGGCGGCCGTCGATCTCTCGCCTTTGAATGGCCTGCCCTTAAAAACCGTCGTCTTCATGGGTCAAGCCGGGGAAGAAGGTGGCAATGCATTAGCGGCTTTACTATCCGGGGAAGCCAACTTCTCTGGCAAACTTACCGCCACTTGGTATGAGAGTTTAACCAATCATCCCTTAGCCCAAACCTATTCTTACCTCGCTGGGCAAACTGATTATGAAGAGTATATCGAAGGGATCTACGTCGGTTATCGCTATGCCGATGCTTTTGATGTTAAGCCGCTTTATCCCTTCGGTTATGGTCTGTCCTACACCACTTTCGGTTTGAAATCGACCATGACGGTCGAAGGAACGACGATCAAGATCGAAACCACCGTCGTCAATACGGGCAAAGTCGCTGGCGAAGAAATCGTCCAAGCCTATCTTTCCTTCCCCAAAGCCGAAATCAAGCGCGAAAGGAAAGCCCTCGTCGCCTTCGCTCGGACTAAGGAAATCAAACCGGGCGAAAGCGATACCATTGCCCTCAACTTCGACTTAGCCGACTGGGGTTATTACGATGAAAAGAAAGCCGCTTACTTCCTCGATAAAGGGACTTATGTCGTCTTAGTTGGCGATAGCAGCGTCCACCTCACCCCCGTCGGGGCCGTCTCCATCGATGCTCGGGTCATGACCGAGAAAACTGTCAACGTCTGCCCGCTCAAAAACGATTTCGAGGAAATCGAAGCCCCGGACTTCGAACCTTATCGATTCGACGGAGAGCCGATTGTCATCGATACCAAGGCCTTCAAGACCCAGACCCATGAATATGGTCATAAGGTTGATGTCCCCGAACTCATAAAATCGATGAGCGACGACGAACTGGCCCACTTCCTCAATGGGTTTGAAGCCTATAACGATGAAGAAGCGCCCCATGTCGCCCCGGGGTGCGCTGGGAAAACCGCTCCCTACCCTTCGGTCAAATACAACATCCCGGTCTTGGCGATGGCGGATGGGCCGGCTGGGTTACGGCTGGTCCCGGTTTACCACACCGACGGCGAATCACGGGCAGCCGGTATCCTCCATTCGGAAAAATTAGCCCTCGGCAGCAAGTTCTTCGCCTTCAAACGGTTATTCCAAGGAATCTCATTGAAACCCAAGATGTACGCTTACGCCACCGCTTTCCCGGTCGGCATCGTCTTGGCTCAGACCTTCGATGTCGAATTGCTCGAGGAAATCGGCAGAGCCGTCAGCAAAGAGATGGACGAATACGCCATCGACATCTGGCTCGCCCCTGGCATGAACATCATGCGTTATCCTCTATGTGGGCGGAACTTCGAATACTTCTCCGAAGATCCTTTGCTAAGCGGGAAGATGGCGGCGGCCATCAGCCGCGGGGTCGCCGAATCGGGCAACCATACGGTGACTTTAAAGCATTATTGCTGCAACAATCAGGAGGATAACCGGCTGAAGTCTGATTCGCGGGTCCACGAACGGGCTTTGCGGGAAATTTATCTAAAAGGCTTTAAAATTGCGGTCAAAGAGGGAAAATCCGCCGCCTTGATGACTTCATATAATCTGGTCAACGGCGTCTATACCAACTCTTCCTTTGGCCTCATCGCCACCCTGCTCCGCGACGAATGGGGATTCGATGGCTTAGTCATGAGCGATTGGGGTTCGGTCGCCACTGGACAAGCCGTCGCCTATGAAGCCATTAAGGCCGGGAACGACATCATCATGCCCGGCGGCAAGGTCCAAGCCGAGGAATTGGTCAAGAGCCTAAAGAACGGGGAATTGTCCCGCGATGAAGCCAATCAATGCGGTGCTCGGATCTTATCCTTAGCCCAGAAACTTCGTCCCTAATCGATTTTATTCGGTCATAAGTACTGGCCTTTCCTAACCAACTAGATTGGTTGCGAGACCACCAAAATATTCAGGTTTTATCTATCTCCGATACTCGCCGATACCAATCGTTACTAAGGCTCGATTTTAAGCTCCTCTCAGGTCTTCGACAATCTGAAAAGCCCCGAAGGGCCAATTCGATTCAGAGTAAGTAGTTACTTCGCCAAGACGATGGTGACGCTTTCCTTCTTGGTGTGGAGAGCGTTATAGATGAAGGGGGCGGTGAAGATGGTGCAGCAGAGGGCAGTTAGCTTAATGACCAGCAACCACGGGGCCCCTTGAAGGTCTTCCACTTCTTCTTGCAGGTCTTTTTGACCAAGGTGCATTCGGTATCGGATTGTTTCTTGATCTTGAAGCCATTGCTCTCGTAAATGGCGACGAGATTTTGGAATTCGGCCGGCGTCTGAGCGGTTTTCGTACCAAGGGAGATATGAATGGTTTCCTTTCATTGGTTTGGAAATTGTACCCCCCGAAGATTTCAATGGTTTTCACAAACGACCATAAAAACATCCGATAAAATCTAACTAATTTAAATAAGATTATTTGGCAAAGAAAAATGCCTAGGCAATTCCTTCCTAGGCATAGGATGGTCAATGGTGGAGTCGCGGGGAATCGAACCCCGGTCCGAAGAACACCCCCTGGCAGCGCCTACAGTTTAGGCATACATCGGGATTTGACCAAGCGGAATGACCATGCCGAGTCCGCTTGGCGAGGCTAGGAAGTTTTCGACCCCGCGGTTAAGCCAAGCGCGGGGCTTATCGCCATTTCTTACGCCTATCGACACCCTAGGCGAGCCGGATGTCGGAGACGTGCCAGTCCCGCGAAGGCGGGAAACCTATGTCGGTCGCTAAATTAAGCGCGGGCAAGCGAAACGCGCTGAGCGCGGTTCGCAAAAATGAAACTGTTGTCAGTTATTTTGGTTTGGCTTTTAGGGTCGCCACCCCACTGCAACTGCCAGATTGTCATCCTCCGTCTAAACCTTGACGGCCCCATTGGATGTACCCTCTATTGAGGGCCATCAAATTATAAGCGGAATTAAAGGTTTTGCCAAATCGCCTATTACTTCTTGGTCAAGACCTTATCGAGGATGATGAAGGCAACGACCAACAGGATCGGGACCTCGACCATCAAGGCATAAGTAAAACCATCGGGGACAAGGAAGAAATGGAGCACGGATAAGGCGATGCCACCCAAAGCCATATAAACGTAACGGTATTTCAGAACGGCCCGCATTCTAGTCCTCGGCAAAAAACCAAGGCCTCCGAACGAGGAAACGTTATTTACTCTCCCCGCGTCTTATATAATAGAGACAATAAGCGGAAGGAGGACCCTATGAAGAAAGCCAAATTGGGATTGATCGGAATGCTAGCCCTGCCTTTCATGCTGGGTAATTCGCCCGCTCCAGGGCCCAACGGGGTCTCGGTCTCGATCGATGTCAGCAACGAAGACGGCTCCGTCACCGTGACCAACAAATCCAAAGACCGTTACATCACCTCTTTGACCTATGATTCAGGAAATAAGGTCTATACAGACTCGAAATTCACGGAAGGCTACTATCTCGGCGACGTCAATTGCTTCCTCGCCCCGGGTAAAAGCTATGTAACCGACTTCGGGGTTCCCGAAGGATTGGAAATCAACAAGGACGACATTGAAGCCACCGGCTATACTCAAGACCAAATCGTCTTCCTCGACGAAGAGATCGCGACCTCAGTCAATAAGTCTGGAGATGAATGGACGCTGGGAATCAAAGGCCGCTTCGCCAACCCCTCCACCGAGGAGGTTATCTATAAAGTCGGGGCCTATTACGAAGAAGACGGGATCATAACCGCCTATATGGTTGATGGCTCCATCGATCCTTATGAAACTCGCGACATCGATGACTATTTGACTCTAGAGAGCGATCCCGGGACCCACCAATACAAGAAGATGTTCGTCTATGACAACGAATATTATTCGAATCGATGGCCCGGACGGGACGATAGCCCCTTAGCCATCGTCGCCTATCTGTTCTTAGGATTATTAGGTGCCGCCGTCATCGGGACCGGCGTCTTCCTCCTAGTCAAAAACAAGGAGGCCAAATAGCAATGGGCAAGATCATCTTCGGCATCGCCATCGGCTTCTTCCTCTCCCTCCCCTTCACTTTCTTAGGGCCAAAAAAGAACCCGTGGCTCTATCTAGCCGGCTGCTTAGCCTCGGCGGGGGTCGGGGCGGGAATCGGGGCGCTTTGCTATGAATCCGGTTATTACATGGGGCCGATGATTGCCTCCTTCGTCGTCGTCTTGCCAGCTTACATTGCGTTTTCCCTCTATTACCTATTCGCCTTCAAAACCAAAGGCTGGTCATTCCTTTTGTCCTTGCTCCCAACCCTCGGCCCTTGGATGTGCCTATTGGCCCTAAACAATTTCAAAACCAATGACCCTTTGCTCTTTGGCTTAAGCATCGCTTTATCCGTCCTCGATGTCCTCGGCTTAGTCGTCTATGCCTATAAAACCTACGAGGCCGACCAACCCTTTAAGCCAGGGAAGCCATGAACGCCTTCCTTTTCGCCCTTTGCCTGACCTTGCTCCTAGAGGTGCCGTTTTCCTTTCTACTCAAGGGGAGAAAAACCACTGGTTTATTTCTAATATTTATAACAAACGTCATCAGCAACCCCGTCTTCAACGCCCTCTACGTCTATGCCTTTGGATATAGTCAGCTATTCTTCTATCTAGGCGAGGCAGCCATCATCCTGATCGAAGGCTTAGTCTATTTTCTCTATTCCCGTTCCCTATGGGGCTTGGGGGTATCGGTCTTAGCCAATACCCTCTCCGCGGGGGTCGGTTATGGGTTGAACCAGTTGTCATTACCAGCCGACTTAGCCCTGCTCGTCAGCGCTGCCCTCCTCCTCTTGGAGTTGCCTCTATTGTTCATTATCGCTTACCGATTAGATAAGGGAAAACGCCAAAGATAAATTGTTAACTGTCGAAGAGATACTATCATCGAGACAGAATTAAGCGACGAAGAAAAGGAACGGTTGCTAGCCGCCGTCTTGATGTTGCCTTTTCTGCTTGGCAACGCGCCCGAGCAAGGACCACGCAACCCGATCTATATTGACGTTGAGACGACGAAAGAGGGGATTCCCTTTTAATCACCAATCCAAGCGAGGATTACCTCACCTATTTATCCATATCAGAGAACGGCGAAAACAAAATAGACGACCGTTACAGCGTCGTCTCGATAACTGATAGTTCCACCGGCTATTTCCTCGCCCCCGGAAAAGCCATTTAATCGATATGCCGACCTCAAGTTTCTCAATAACCGGAAACGGGCATCGCCATGATGACCTACTTTTCAGTTTCGACCACCTCGATTACGAGATAACTAACAACGTGGAAATCAAGGTTTCCTCGAGCTACACCGCCCCCGAGGACAAAGACATTATCCTCGTCGGCGCGTATTGTCAGACCAACGAAGGCTATTTCGGGGTCTTTAAGAAAGAAGATATCCAAGCCGAAGGGACAAAAGAGGTCGAATTCAGTCAAGCAATTCCAAGCGAATTTCGGGAAGCCGAATGGCGTCCGTTTTACATTTATGACGATGTAATCAATACCAACTATAATGGAGGGAGGGCCTATTTCTTTCTCTATATCCTGCCCTTCCTCGTCATCGGGCTCATCGTCTTAGCGATTATCGGCTACCTGCTGGTTACCTTTATCAAATCCCGACTTTAAAAGGTGTTGCTGCCGAATAAGCAAGAACAAGTAGAACAAGAGGAAGAGCAAAGAGCAAACAGCCCCGATAAGCAAGAGGATCGCCCCAATCCCGAAGCGAAGGTTTTCTAAAGTCAAACCGGGCGAAACCAAGTTAATAAGCTGCAAAATAAAGGCAGTCATTCCGATTCCAACTATTTCCAGCAAAATCCCGATAATCGTTAATTTGGTTGAGCCTTTGCAAAGAAATCCCGCGAAGGCGGACAATAAGAAAACCTGCATATCGGCCAACAACCAGATATTCATTTGGTAGTAGAAACTGGTCATGACTCCATCGACGAGAAAAGTCTCCGAACCCCCGAAAAGCAGTTTAACCGAGGAGAGGATGAACCCCTGGCCAAATGAAGAGACATAGACGGCCAACGGGAGAAAGAAAAAGGAAAGGCAAAGCAAATCGACTATCCCCGGCAGCAGGTTCAAGCGAATCCACCAGGGCCGGACCGGACGGGTATTTTTCGGCTTCATCTCAACAAATTTTCCCTAACGGGCCCGAATGCGCGCTTCCGCTTCCCTTCTCGGCCCTATTCGTGTATTGTAGTCTTTGCTTTGCAAAGGTCGCAACAGAATGTCCAATAATAAGAAAAAGAAAACCAAGAAAAGAATGAAGCCGGAAACCAAACAGAAGATCGGTTTGGGTTTCGCTTCCTTAATCAACAACGAGGCTTGTATCAAGATCGGCCGGAACTGGAAATGGTACTTCCCGGTCATCACCGGCATCCTCGCCATCATGATCGCCTTAGTCCCCTCGTTCACGAAGAACATGCAGACCAAGTTGGGCGATAACCTAATGAATGCCCCAAGCTATGGCTTAGAGAACGGTTTAGTCCACGTTGGGGAATTCCTCCAAGAGAAAAACGTCGATCTCCTGGTTAACGAAGAAGCCAAACTTGAGGATAACGGCACTTGGGAGACAGCCACCACCGGGATGGAACACAGCTGGTATACCTGCACCGCGACCAACCCGGATACCGATGAGCAATACGTCGTCATCGAGGCCTTCTACAATAACTCAACCGGGGAAACCGAGGTCGCCGACTTAGACTTCGCCAACCGGGTCCTCGCCAATCAAGATCCTTATACCGGCAACGCCCGTGGAACCGAGGAAGACGTCTATGACAACGCCGCCGTCATCTTCGGCAAGGAACACATCTACGTCATCAAAGTCGGGACCGATGGCTCCGTCGGCCAAGCAGTCGGCCGTTATGACCGGCTCATCGGCGTTAACTTCAAAAACTACATGACCACCGACTTCGATGGCAAAGCCTATACCGCCAAGCCCGGCACCTATGATTACACCAATGCCATCCGGGAAACCTGGCGTCGGGTTATCAACGAAGCAGCCGAAACCGACAAGAACATGCAAGCCCTCTCCTATTTAGGCATAATGGCTGCGGTCTACGTCGGCTTAGCCTTCGTCTTCGGCCTCGTTATCTTCTTAATGACCAGAGGTAAGAAGAACCCATTACGGATCTATACCTTCTGGGAGACGCAGAAGATGGCTTACACCGCTGCCCTCTGCCCGGCGATCCTGTCCTTGATCCTTGGGTTCTTAATCAGCAGCTTCGCCCTCTTCATGTTTATCTTCATCTACGGCATCCGAATCATGTGGATGTCGATGCGGAGCCTCCGCGCACCAACCTATTAATAATGGTAAAGAAATGGGCCGCTCCGGCGGCCCTTTCCTTTAACTTAACAAGAACTTGATGTCCTCTTCCGAGAGGGAGGATATTCCTTCGGACCCAGACTTAACAAAGGCATCGAATAAGCCTTTCTTGCTATTCTGCAACTCGACGATCTTCTCCTCAACCGTGTCGGCGCAGATGAACTTGTAGACGCTGACGGGGCGGATCTGACCAATCCGATAAGCCCGGTCAGTAGCCTGATCTTCGGCCGCTAAGTTCCACCAAGGATCGAGATGAAGGACGGTATCAGCCCCTTGGAGATTAAGCCCCGTCCCCCCGGCTTTAAGCGAGACCAGCATGACGGCGATGGTCGGATCATCGTTGAATTGCTTGGCCATCGCCACCCGGTCGCTGGCTTTGGTCGCCCCACTGATCATATAGGATTTGATGCCCATATCCTCGAGCATCGAGCGGAAGTGCTCCAACACCCTCACGAAGGAGGAGAAGATAAGGATCCGGTGCCCGGACTTAACCGAGTCAGCGACCATGATTTCCGCGGCCGCCAACTTGGAAGGGACCTCATCATAATCTTCAAGGAAAGTGGAGGGATCAACGCAAATCTCACGTATCTTGGTGAGCATTCCCATGAACTTCATCAGTTCGCCGCCGTGATACTCTTCCCTCGCCTTGGCCATATAGGATTCGTATAAAGCCCGTTGGTCAGAGTCCAAGCTGACTTTGAAGATTGAAGTCGTCTTCGGGGGCAAGGAAGTTAAAACCTCTTCCTTGGTTCGCCGGAGGATGAAGGGGCGGACTTTGAGTTCGAGCCGTTTTTGGAATTCGGGATTGTCATTCCCAACGTAGACCGAATTGAAATCGGATTCGCTTAGAAGATAACCCGGCATTAAGAAGTCGAAAATCGACCACATATCGTTTAGGGAGTTCTCAATCGGGGTCCCGGTCAGGGCGAAGCGCCGTTTAGCATTCACCTGCTTGACCGCCTTCGACTTGGCGGCACTGCTATTCTTGATGAACTGGGCCTCATCGAGGATTAAAAGACCGAATTGCTTTTCCTGATATAGGTCAACATCATTCCTGAACGAATCATAGGACACCATGTAGACATCCTTCCCTTTTATCGAAGCGATGAGTTTGGTCCGTTCGGCCTTCGTCCCTTCGATGACGTGGCTTTTCCGCTCGGGGAACCATTTCTTGATCTCTTCAGCCCAGTTATAAGTCAGACTCTTCGGGCAGATAACCAAAGTCGGGCCATCGTCAGGCAGAGTCGAGAGGAAGGCGATCATCTCCAAGGTTTTGCCTAAGCCCATATCATCGGCCAAGATGCCAAATAGGCCATATTCGGAGAGGACGCTGAGCCATTTGACCGCCTCTAGTTGATAAGGACGGAGGTTCCGGGCGATCGATTCCTTCAAATGGACTTCTTTGTCTTGGAAATCCCGGATGGCCTTGATGGCCTCTTGGAGCTTGTCGGAATAATTGACCTCGACCAAATCCGATTGGTAGGAGGATAAGGCGAAGGCATCGTATAAAGGCAGCTTCTCGTTCTTCAACTCTTTTCCTAAACGGAACTCCTCGCTGGCCCGGGCTGCTACTTCAATGGCTTGGTCGTCATCGAGGAGAATAACGTCATCGCCTAAGACCACGAACTTCCGCTTCTCCCGGTAAGCGGCGATCAGTTGGGCCAATTCTTCCGGAGTATAGGAATCGGAGGATAAGGAAACCTCACACCAATCAGTCGCAAAGTTGGAATTGATCTTGATTTTCCCAACCTTCTTGGTTTGGAGTTTGGCTAACCGCGAATCGATATAGACCTTGGCCGTCTCCTTTAGTTTGGACAAGTCGGCCCCAAGGAAGAAAAGGATTGAGGACTGGTTAGTTAGTTCGCCCTCCTCGATTCCCCCAACGGATTTTAGGATCTCGCTAAAGCTGGTATAAAGCCCCTGCCCGATGTCATCTTTGACGAACTCTTCTTGGGCCACTTCCTCCCCGTTTAGTTTATAAACGGTATGGAACTCGACCGTCTCCTTCGGGGTCCAGCCAATATAGACTTCTATCCGGAGTCGATTCCGTTTGGATGAAGGAGAAAGAAAACCCGCCCCCGCCTTGGGCAGGACCCTTTTGGCGAAGAGGTCTTTAACGTCGGCATAGGCCTGCATCCCGTTGATTTGGAGGAAGTAATAGGCCTTGGCCATCATCTGGTTATCGAACTCCAGATATAAAATCTCCCCTTCGATCGGGACCCATAAGGTCCGATTGCCTTTGATTCCCGCGAAAAGGGTTTGATCCGGCTTAGTCGGAACCTTCGGATCGGTTAACATGGTCCCATCATCTTCCATCATGATCGACCCATGGGTTGGCTCAGGGACAATGAAAGAACGACCGCAGATGGTGAGCTGATGGCCTTGGAGGATCGAGGCCACCTCCGTGGCCTGCTCATCGGTCAAGCGGACGAAATTATCCTCTTCATAAGGGGAACGGGGACGGGAGACCATGGCCTTGGAGACAAAATCCAACACTTCATCATACGGTGACTGGAAATCATTCCGTCCCATCGGGATGGTGGTTTTCCGGACCGCGCAGCTTTTCCCTTCGATGAAGGCACTTAAGAAAGACCGAGAATTAGGAATCGAAATGGATTTAGCCCCGGAATTGACCTTGAAGAACACCGGATGGGAATCATAGCCGTTTCGATTCCAATCGATTTCCACCTCCAGGGTCTGATTGGCCGAAGCCAAAGGGGCGATATCGGGATTCTCTTTCTTAATCGGCTCTTCCTTAAACAAGTCGAAGAAGGCCTTCCGGGTTTGCTGACGAATGTAATAATGGTCAGAGTCACATTGCTGTAAGGAAACAAGGGTCGGGTAATCATCGCCATAACGGGCAGCAAGTTCGCCTTGGGTAAGGGACTGCTCATTCTCGTAGAGGAACTTGACGAAAGCCCGGGAATCGAAATAAAGAGGGGTTAGTCCGGTGTCCTTGACCCCAAAGAAATCGGCAGCAAAGGACAAGGCCTTCGGCAATCCCTCGTGCCCTTCCTGCAGGACGGCATAGTAATAAATCATCTCTAAGTCTGGGTCGAACCGGTAATAGATATCGTAATAGCCGTATTTCAAGGCGGCCAAAACCCGGTTATCGCCTAAGTCAAATTGAACGTCGCGGCTTTTAATGAGCATCTTGACCCTCCAACACGATTCGTTTTAACCCCAAGGCTTCCGGGCGGCCGGTTTTGACATAAGCATAAGATAGGGCTTGGTCGAGTAAGCAGCCTTGACCGCGTTTGCTTAAAAGTCTTTCGTCGGAAAGGTATTTCGATAGATACGGCCATTGAAGGTCGGTCAGCATCATCAAGGCTTCGGTCAACTCCGGGCTGGCTTTCGAGCGTTTCAGCAATTGCTCGAATTTGGTTTGGACCTTCTTATCGACTGCCGGCAAATCGTTTTTAGGGAAATAATGGTAGACCAGCAATAAATTCTCCAAGTCATTGAGCTTGCTGATCGGGGTGGTCAAAGGAAGTCCTTCCCGAACCCGGGCATAAGGAATGATTTCCGGATGAAGCTTCGGGAGGTTCTCAATGATTTTCCCCCGGCACATCCCATCAGGGATATAATCGCGAATCTCGAGATAATAAGATAAGGAACGGGCCTTGTAGCAAAGGTCAAACATCGCCGAATAGATGGCGGACAAGTCGACGTCAAGCGCTTGCAGATAACGGAGAAAACGGGGCTCGAAGGCGCCGGATTGGACATAGAAGAGGAACATCCGGACGAAAGTCTCGGAATCGACTTGATCCATCGCCGAATCGAGCAATTTCTCTTTGGCGGAGGGAAATAAGACGACCATCAGGGGATAAATCTCGGGAATCAACGAATCGATGACGTTAGCCGAAAGCCCCGGGTCATAGCTCGAAACCCGAAAAATGGTTAAAGGCAGGGCCACTAAAGCCTTCTGCAACGGGAGGTTGCATCGCTTCCCCGAGGAGGAAAGCAAATCGAGGACCTTAAAGGAATCAAGCCCGCCCCGATGGAGTTCGAAGGCTTTGCCCATCGCCTCGACCAATAACGATTCCTCCGGTTTAAGCAACCCGACCAAATCAGTGAAATTGGTCAAAAGACGCCGAACGGCATAAGATCCGCCGCCAAGCACCTCCCCAAAGGCGAAGACCCAAAAGTCCTTAACCATAATCGGGTCACTAGCAAAATATCCATATTCGGACAAGAGGCTTCGCTGAGTGCGAGACAAGTACATCCCCCGGATCATGTTTTTCGCTTGGTCAAGATGATAAGAGAGACCAGTTCCGGGCTTGACCGATTCAATAGGGCTTTGTTCCTTGAACGGATGTTGGTCCAAGGCAAAAAGGACGGCCGCCACATGCTTGCAAGGGCCACCAAAATCATAAGGGCAATTGCAATGATAGGACTTAAGCTTTTCCCCGTCGAAAACGCATTGAACCGTATAGCGTCGGCTCCCTCTAACCTCGGCCACGACCATATTGGCGCTTCGGGTCAAGTTCACCACCTTTCCCGATTGAAAATAGGCTTGTCCGCGGGCGAGGATGGTTTGGGAGAAAAGACCAGAATTTTTGACAAAATAACTCATCAATGGCAATTCTAATGGCCTTAGGCAAGAGAAACAATCAAAAACGGCTGTTAATCAAAACTTTTTTGGCTTCCAATAGACAAACAAACCATAGACGAGCAAGCCCATACCGCCAATTAGATTGACCAAATAGAAGGCGAGTCCGGAATTAACGCCGCCCAAATAAGCAAAGACGTCGCCCATCAAGAGGTTGAATAAGAGATGCAGCAGGAATGAACCTAGGAACCCAAACCCGGATTCATAGATGATCCAGAGGCCCAATCCCAAGACAAAGGTATAGCCGATGCTCAACAATCCCCCAAGGCTTGGCGAACCGAGGAAGGATATGGCATGCGGCAAAGCAAAGAGCAGCGAGGACAAGAACAAATTAGTCCATCTTTTTCCTTTATCGAAAAACGTAGCAAAAAGCTGTCGAAACAACAATTCCTCCGCAAAAACGGTACCAAGCGTAAGAAAACCCGTCTGAATCAAAGCCATATAGTCCGCTTGAATATTAACCCCTTGGATGGCGATGACCGTCATATTCAAGAAAGCGAAAAGAAACAAAGGCAACACCCGATGAGAAAGCCTTGGCTTATTAAACCGCGGCCCCCAATAAGCCAAAACCCCCATTCCAAAAAGGACTTGGAAAATTACCGAAACGATCTTAGTGTCGTTACTGGATAAGGAAGAAAAATACGGCAACGAGATGACGATGACGTAAACTAAGACCAGCAACAGATAATCGATACTTCGGGTGCGCACGGCCTAATTCTTCTATGTTTCTTTGTTTCGGGCAAGGGTATCATCTAGACGATGTGCCCCCGTCTTTGGATCTTCGATTCCTATAGCCTGTTCATCTTCTTAGGCTTAGTCATCGCCATTCTCCTTTTCGAATGGTTTGGCCATGTTATAAAGGTCCGGCGGCTTGACCTCTCGATTATTGAGATTGTGGCATTGCTAAGCGTCGCCGCGGGTTTTGCCGGCGGTCTCTTGTTTCAAAATCTCTATGACTATCTAAATGATCCCAATAGTTACGTCTGGTCCAACAAGATGACCTTCTTTGGCGGGTTGATTTGTGCCCTCTTGCTCTTCGCTATTGTCTATGCTGTCTACCTAAGAAAAACGGTCAAAGCGACCTTAAAGGCGATGTTACCAATCGTGCCTGGATGCTTAGCCAGCGCCCACGCCTGCGGGCGTCTTGGCTGTTTCTTAGCCGGCTGCTGCTATGGCATCCCAACCGATTCCTGGATCGGGATCAAGTTCCCAGGGATGGAACAAGCCGTCATCCCGACCAATCTACTGGAAGCAATCTTCCTCTTCCTATTAGCCCTCGTCCTCGTCTATCTGGCATTCAAAAAGAAAACGAACCTGACCATCCCCATTTACCTGCTTTCCTATGGGTTATGGCGATTCGTCATCGAGTTCTTCCGGGGCGATGAACGGGGTTCCTTCATTCCCGGAATCTCCCCGTCCCAGTTTTGGTCGATCCTCTTGTTCTTAAGCGGCCTCGCCGTCCTCATCTGGATGTTAATAATTAATCGCCGTAATCGGAACCGCGGGACTTGTCCTCAACAAAGATAAGCAAAGGATCGGTTAAGTCGTGGATTTCCCGATAAATATACCCTTCCCGTTCAATCCAGGGATTCTCAAAGTCAGCGGTGAAGATGACCTTATGGTACTTGTTGATGGTCTGATCGATCGCTTCCATGATTTCTGCAAACCGTTCGGCCCGTTTCTCCTTAAAGCCCATTAAGCCTTCATAGAATCCCGGCTCGACATAAAAGGGGGTGCCGTCTTTCCCCAAATAGGCGTGGACCAGCTTGTTTTGGGGGTCCACATACGGCTCGTACTTGTCAAACTCAACGTAAAGCATATTATTAACCGCAAAAGATTTTACCATTACCCAATGGAGGGGTTTAGATAAAATCTAGAGAGGGAGGGAAAATGAGCATCGACAACCGCCGGGATAAAGTCAAAATCGTCTTCACCGATATCGACGGGACCCTTTTCTCCCATAAGACGCATCGGATTCCGCCTTCGGCCATCGAGGCCATCAAGGCCTTGCAACGGAATAACATCAAAGTCTTCCTTTGCTCGGGAAGGAACTATTACCTGATTCGGAAATCCGGGGTCCTCGATTACGTAACCCCCGATGGGCTCATCACCATGAACGGGAGCAACGCCATCATCGGCTCCTCCATTATTTACCGTTACCCAATTCCCTCGACCGTGGTCGACAAGATGATCATGTTCGCCAAGCGGCTGAAGTTCGGCTTAACCCTAATTGAGGAAAACGAAGGCCACATCAACATGATCGACGAACGGGTCATCTCGGCCCACGAGAAATACCGGACCCGCTTCCCCCAGCCCCGGACCTTCCCCGACCATTACGATCGAATCGTTTACCAAATGATCGCCTTTTGCGATGAATTTGAGGAAAAGCTTTTAGCTCCCCATCTTGAAGACTGCAAGTTTGCCCGCTGGGACGAATACGCGGTCGATGTCATGCTCAAAGACTCCGATAAAGCCAAAGGCATCATGTCGGTCCTTGAATACTATGGCTATGACGCCTCGGAGGCCATGAGTCTAGGCGATGGGAACAACGACATGGAGATGACCCTCTTCACCGGGACCGCCGTCGCCATGGGCAACGCCGTTTCCGACCTTAAAGCCGTCGCCGATTACGTCACTAGCGATATCGACGACGATGGCTGGGCCAAAGCCATGCGCCATTACGGATTAATCGATTAAAGATGTGCTAGAATGGTTCTACATTTCCAAGGAGAACCATTACTATGGACAAAAGACTTGAACCCCTCTTCTCCAGTTGGAAGATCGGCAACTGCGAAATCAAGAACCGCATCGTCATGACCTCGATGGGCGGGACTTCGATCTTCGGCTGGATGGAACGGCCCCACTTCGACAAGGAGGCGGCCAACTTCCTGCTTGGCAAAGCCAAAAACAACGTCGGCTTGATCCTGCCGGGCATCGCCCCGTTAAAGAACCCGTTGGGTGGCCAGTGGCTTTATTCCAATAAGAAGATGTATAAGCAGCTGAAGCCCTTTATGGACGAGATCCATAAATACGGGTCGAAGCTCTTCGTCCAAGTCACCGCTGGATTTGGCCGCTCGATGGCGGTCAATCACCTGATGGAGACCATCTATGGCAATAAGGTCCTCCGGACCCTCTTCAAACCCTTCCTCGACGTCGATGCCGCCACCATGTCGGCTTCCGACCTTCCGAATCGATGGAGCGATAAAGTCCCCTCCCGGGCTATGACCGTCGAGGAAATCCATAAATACATCGACGCCTTCGTCCAGGTCGCCGCTCTCTGCCAAGAAGCCGGGGTCGATGGGATTGAGATCCACGCCGTCCACGAAGGCTACCTCCTCGATCAATTCACCCTCAAATACACCAACCATCGGAGCGATGAATACGGTGGTTCCTTAGAAAACCGGCTCCGCTTCCCAATCGAAATCGTCAAAGCCATCAAAGCCAAATGTGGCAAAGACTTCCCGGTCTCTCTCCGTTATTCGGTCGTCTCCAAAACCAAAGGGTTCCGCCAAGGGGCTTTGCCGGGCGAGGAATACACCGAAGTCGGCCGCGACATGGAAGAATCCATCAAGGCCGCTAAGTTACTCATCGAAGCCGGCTATGATATGCTCAACTGCGATAATGGCACCTATGACGCCTGGTATTGGGCCCATCCGCCGATCTATATGCCGGAGAACACCAACCTCGCCGAAGTCGAAGAACTAAAGAAACACGTCAATGTCCCCCTCGTCGCCGCCGGAAGAATGGATCCCTATGTGGCCGCCGAAGCGATCAAAGAAGGGAAAATCGATGCCATGGGCGTCGCCCGCCAGTTCTTAGCCGATGAGGAATGGGTCACCAAGATCCTCAACGACGACATGGAAGACATCCGGCCCTGCATCTGCTGCCACGCCGGCTGCTTCAACTTCGCCCATTACAAAGGGGTGGCCAACGATCAGTCGCTTCAAGACACCCTGCATATGGCCCGCTGCGCCGTCAACGCCGAGACCATGCAGACGACCAAACATTACATCGAGAAGACCAACCATCCGAAGAAAGTCGCCATCGTCGGCGGCGGCATCGGCGGGATGGAAACCGCCCGCGTCTTAGCTAAGCGCGGCCATACTCCGATCATCTATGAAAAGAGCGACCATCTCGGCGGGACCTTCATCCCGGCTTCGTCCGCTTCCTTCAAAGGCAAGCTCCACGACCTCGAGAAATGGTACGAATTGCAGATGAAGAAGCTCGGCATCGAGATCCACCTCAACACCGAAGTCAAAGACCTCGCTTCCTTAGGGGCCGATGAAGTGGTCATCGCCACCGGCGCCAAAGCCAAGAAGCTTCCGATCAAAGGATTCGACAAGGCCATCGAGGCCATCGACTTCCTTAATGGGACTCCGGTCGGCGATAAAGTCGCCGTCATCGGCGGCGGCCTCACCGGCTCGGAAATCGCTTATGAACTATCCCTAGCGGGCAAGCACCCCTTCATCGTCGAAGGCAAGGATGACCTCATCAAACAAAGCGGCGTCTGTATGGCCAACTCGACCTACTTACGGGAATATTTCCAGCTCCACGAAGTCCCGGTCTACCTTGAATCGACCATTGCTGAGATCAAGGATGGGGAAGTGGTCGTCAAGACTAAGGAAGGGGAGAAGAGTGTCCCGGCCGATTCGGTCATCTCGGCCGTCGGCTATAACCCGGCCCCGTTAACTAAAGCCGGCCACCACGTCCACCTCGTCGGCGATTGCATCGCCCCGGGGAATCTCCGGACCGTCATCTGGCGGGCTTATGAGGTGGCGATGAAGATCTAAGCCTCAACCAAAAAAAGGGCTGTCTTAATGGCAGCCCTTTTCGTTTTTGAAAAACCCAACGTTTTGAAACATATCAATTATGTTTCATTACTTATGGTATGGCTCGTGGTTATTAATCCGGAAAGCTCGATAAAGCTGTTCCAATAACATGATTCTCGCCAATTGATGGGGAAAGGTCATCTTGCCAAAGCAGAGAACCGCATTGGCCCGTTTCTTCAACTCATCGGATAAGCCTAAGGAACCCCCGATGGCGAAGTGGACGGTGGAGCCGCCGAGCCGAAAATAATCATTGAGTTTATCGGCAAACTGAAGCGAATCGAGTTCCGAATGGTTCAAATCAAGAATGATTAGGTAATCGTTCGGTTTCAAGGCCTTGAGGATCGCTTGCCCTTCCTTATTCTTAATCTCCGTCTCTTCTTTGCCCCCGGCTTTATTGGGAATCGGGTAATCGGGGTATTCCTTGATGGCTAAGTCAGCATAGCCTTGGATCCGTTTCAGATATTCCTCCTGGGCCGCTTTCCAATAGCCTTCCTTCAAGTGGCCGATGCAATGGATGAAGATCCTCACCAGCCCTCGCCTCCAAAGACGACTTCATTTTGCTTGGTCGGGATCAATTCGATGTCATGGATATCGACCCCGAGTTTATTGGCGACTTCGTAATAAGTCTTCAAAGCCAATTCAGGGGTATTGCAGTCATCGCTTAGATGGGCGAGGTAGCAGGCCTTGGTCTTCTCTCCGTGGGCTTTAAGGAAATACTTCGCCGAATCCTCGTTGGAAAGATGGCCCTTCTTCCCGAGAACCCGAGCCACTAAAGCAGCTGAGCGGCCCGAATGGGCTTCTAAGGAAGGGTCATGGTTGGATTCAAGAAGATAGTAATCGCAGTCGACGATGGCCTTGAAGGTCTTCTTCGGGATATAGCCCGTATCGGTGATATAAGCCAATTTCTCTTCCCCTACTTGGATAAGGTAAGACAAGGGGTTCGGGGCGTCGTGGCTGGCTGAGAGGGCGGTAACCTGAATATCGCCAATCCGAATATTGTCCCCCGCCTTGATTAAGGAGGCGGACGGGGGCTCTTTAAAATAAAACGAGGCATAGACCTTCAGCTCCTTTGGAAGGTACTTATGACCCGAGAGATGGTCATTATGGTTATGGGTGAAGAAGGCGGCGTCGATATCTTTCAATTGTTTAGCGAAAAGGGCGCAGCCATCGATTAGCCGCGCCTTGGTAAGACCCATGTCGATTAAGATCAAAGAGACGCCGTCGCTTATTAAGGTGGCGTTGCCCTTGGACCCACTGCCGAGGAACGCGATCTTGATCATTCGCCTTCTAAGGCCCGCTGGGCCGCCATCGCCTCTTGATATTCGAGCGAGGGGTTATCGAAACGGGAAAGAGACCGTTCGAACATCAAATCGACCGTCCCGACCTTCCCGTTCCGGTTTTTGGCCACAATGCATTGGACGATTGAGGTCCCGGTATCTTTCTTCCCGTCTTTCTCCGGGCTGTTGTCCTCGTCTTTCTTGAACCCTTTCTTGTTAAGCGATTGCCCGACCGCGGTGTAATAGTCGGCCCGGTATAACAGCATAACGATATCGGCGTCCGCCTCAATCGAGCCCGATTCGCGAAGGTTGGACAAAGAGGGGATCTTGGAGTTGTTGTCCTCAACGCCCCGGTTAAGTTGACAAAGGCAAATGACCGGGACGTTCAAAGTCCGGGCCAGTTGTTTAAGTTGACCCGAGATAAGACCGACTTCCTGCTCCCGGCGATCAGTCGCCCCGATTCGGTCAGTCAAGCGAATCCGGCCGAGGTAATCGATGACGATCAGCCCTAAATTCGGATAGGTGTTCTTCAGTTTGGTCGCGTTGGACATGATGTCCCCGAGTTTGCAGTTCGGGGTGTCGTCGATGAAGAGTTTGGTCTTCGAGATATCATCGATCGCGGCCTTGATCCGGGTCTTCTCTTGAGCGCTGAGGAAACCGGTTTGAATCTTATCGTTGGCCACCCCGGAGGCGCAGGCTAAAAGCCGTTTCATGATTGAAGGGGCACTCATCTCAAGGGAGAAGAAAGCGACCGGCAAGCCCCGAATCGCGGCGTTATAGGCAAAGTTCATCCCGAGGGCGGTTTTCCCAACCGATGGCCGGGCAGCCAAGATGATCAAATCCCCTTTTTGCCAGCCATGGGTATAGGAGTTGAGTTTCTTAAAGCCCGTATCGACCCCGGTGAGGGTATCGATCGAGCCGGCGGTGGAAGAAGCCAATTCGTCGTTAACTTCCTTGGCTACTTCCTTAGCCGTCTTCATCCCGGCGGTTCGCCGTTGCTGGGCGATGCGAGAGATGGCGTCGTTGCTTTGGAGGATGAAATCCCCGATGTTCGGAACCCCTTTGGAATATTCGTCTTGGATCTTTGAGCATTCGATCAGCAATTGCCGCAAAACTGATTGCTCATGGACCATATCGATATAATTATCGATGTTCTGCGGGAAAATCGCCGTGTTCATCAAATCGAGAAGGTAAGAGATCTCGACCTCAGAA
Source organism: uncultured bacterium (assembly GCA_949297805.1). Taxonomy (GTDB): domain Bacteria; phylum Bacillota_I; class Bacilli_A; order RFN20; family CAG-826; genus Alloenteromonas. The sequence goes on along the minus strand of CASFTG010000002.1, from coordinate 209,937 downwards.
TCGAGCTTCATCGCCACCAGCTGATCATTGACCGTCTGGGGGTCGATCGGCTTGCCCGAAAGGGCCAATTCGTTCATCGCCCGGAAGACGAGGTTATTCCGCATGTCGACGCCGGAAAAATCCTTTTCCTCCAGCGACCCGATGGCGATGGAGGCCGCTTCGGGGGAGATGAGCATCGCCCCTAAGACCGAGCGCTCAGCCTCGATATTGGAAGGTAAGGAAATGACCTTAGCCATCACTTCTCCTCGGAGATATGGACGTTGACCGTCCCGACGACCGTCCCTTCCGAGCCGTGGTAAAGCTCGATCTTGAGCCGAGTATAGCCTAAGGCGTTCGCGGGGTACTTATCGAGGAACTTCCGCTTATCGATCTTGATGCCCCATTGCTTGAGCATCCCCTCCTCGATTTCCTTCGGGGAGATGGAGCCGAACATCCGCCCGTCGGAGCCGACTTTGGCTTTGAACTCGACGTTGATATGTTCCAACCGTTTGGCTAGTTCCTCGGCCTCGGCTTTGAGTTGCTTTTGCCTCGCTTCCTCGGCGGCGTTTTGCTTGGCTAATTCCTTTTGGCTCGCGACGGTGGAGGAGACGGCTAAGCCCCGCGGGATCAAATAGTTGGCACCATACCCATCGGATACCTCGACGGTCTCGCCTTTCTTTCCGAGTTTTTTCACATCGGACAATAAGATGACTTTCATTTATCAGATTCCTCCTTCGGGCACATTGGCGGCCCGTGCTTGATCAAGATGGTTCTTCAAGACATCCTCCAGCCGATCGGCGGCCGCCGACGGGGTGATGTCCGTCAAGACGGCGGCGGCCATGGTGAAGTGGCCCCCACCGCCAAGTTTCTCGAGCAGATACTGGACGTTGATCGTCCCATCGCTCCGCCCGGATATTTTAACCGCTTTGGCGGAGATGCGCCCGATGGCGAAGGACGCATTGACCCCCTTGGCGTTCATATAGTAGTTGGCTAGCTTTGAGATGGTAACATCATCGATCGGCTTATCATCATCGGAAGCACAGCAATAGACGACCCCCATCTCCGGCGTCTTGACAGTCGAAGAGAGCATGGCAATGTAGGCGTATTCCTCGAATTCGTCCTTCAGATACCCATCGGCGGCGATATTGTCGGCCCCATAGCCTTTGAGGATCTCGGCCGCTTCAAAGGTCCGAGCCCCGGTCGACTGGGATTTGAAGAAGTTAGTATCGAGGAACATGCCGGAAAGCATGAAGGTAGCGATGGTCGGGCTGACCTCGATTCGCGGCCCATTGGCGTAATGGAGCATCTCGGCGATGATTTCGCAGGTCGAGGAAGCGCTGGAATCGGTATGGTTGAGGATCGGCTTGAGGATGGTTTTGTCGCCGGGCCGGTGATGGTCGATGACCACGACCTTGGCCGCTTTCTCGAGAGCCAATTTGCCCATGACGTTTTCCGGGACCCCGACGTCGACTACGACGAACAGGGTCGAGGAACGAACCCTTTCGGCGGCTTCGCTTGGCGAGATTGACATTTTCTCGAAGTTCTTGCCAAACACCGACTGGATGGCCGAGCGGGTCTTCATCTCGGTCTCTTTCATGTCATAGACGATCCGGCAGGGCTTGCCGACGTGCTGGCAGATGGCATAGATCCCTAAACAGGCCCCAAAGGCATCCATGTCCATCCGAGTATGGCCGGAGACGATGACCAAGGGGGCATTCCGAATAAGGGAGATGACCGAATCGGCCAAGGAACGGAACTGAACCCGGTTGGTATTTTCAATCGAGGGGGTCTTGCCGCCGAAGAACTGCAATTCATCGCCGACCTTGGCCACGACCGCCTGGTCGCCGCCGCGCGACATGGCGATGTTCAAGGCGTTGGTCGCCATTTCCGATAACCGATTAACGATATCCATCCCATAAGCGATGCCGATCGAGAGGGTCGGGACGAAGTTTTGCCCTTCCCCCGCTTGCCGGACTTTCTTTAAAATCGAGAAGTCATCCTTAATGATTTGGTCGAGCGCGGAATAATGACATACCAAGAAGTAGGAATCCGACCGATAACGCCGTAAGCAGATATCGTGGTCCTTTCCGTATTCGATGATGGCTTGGCGGACATTGGTCAAGACATCGGAATTCCCCTCCTCGCTTCGTTCGAACTTCTCATCGTAGTTATCGATCATCAAGAAGCCGATGACTAACCGTTGAGCCTCGGAAGTGGTCTCGATGGTGTGATAATCGGTTAAGTCGCGGAAGATGAACAGTTTGGCGTCAGGCAGATAACGGGCCGAAAAGAAGAAACCGCCGCAGTCGAAATCAACCCGGAAGTCACTGGGTAAATTGGCATCGTTGAAGCTTTTTAACTTCGGCTCCCAATCGAAGATGTTCTGGTCTAACAGATCCAAGGAACGTTCTCTAAAGAAAGAGTTGGTCCAGATGACGGTCCCTTGATCATCGGTGACGGCTAAGCCGATCTCGCCAAACTTATACGCTTCCTGGACATCATTGCCGATGACCGAGGCGGCATCTAAATCCGAACGGTGACGGATCTTCGTCATCTTGGCCACGGCGAACCAAAGGAAAAGCAAGTCGATCGCGGCGATGATGGCGACGAAGAGCATCCAATACCACGGATTCATGTTCTCAACGAATCCGGCGGGGATGTTATACAGATAGAGAATGGCGGTGACAGCGATCAGGACAATCTCGACTAACCCCATGACGAAACCGGCGATGCGAATCTTCCGCAAGGCCTCAGTCGAGGAGAAGGGGCTTTTAGGACTCCGTTTCCTGACTGGTTTTTTCGCCGGCTGAACCGGCTTTTGGGGTGATGAAAGCTTATGCAGCATGAGGCAATTATACCCAAGTAGGCTATTCTAGCCTAGGCAGTTAACGTTTAAGGCTCTTTTTCCGGACAAGGAAGAGGACGCCGAGTCCTGCCAACGCAATGGCGGCGGCCCCAATCGAGCCATAGACGGAACCACGGCAGCCTTTGTCATCGTTATTCTCGGTGCTCGAGGAATCGGATGGCGTGCTGCTATCGATGGGGGTGGAGGTACTATCCTCGGAGGAATCGACGGGAGGAACGCTCGAGGATTCGTCAGGTGGGACACTGGAGGAATCATCGGGTTGTTCGCTCGAAACGACATTGACGGTAAAGGTCGTGGAAGGACCATCGACCGAGGTTAAGGTGATGACGGCGCTTCCCTCGGCATTGGCTAAGACCGAGCCATCGGCATAGGCCGAGACGATATTGGGATTAGATGATGCAGCCTTAACGGTCTTATCAGTGGCGTTTTCTGGCAAGACGGTATATTCAGAAAGATAGGTTTCGCCGATTTCGAGCTCAACCGTCGATTGGGCGACGTTAACGGAGGTTACGGGCACGTAATCGGGATCGACAACAGATCCGTCTCCACCAGTCCCATCGGTATCGTTCAAAGCCCCCGATCCGTTATAGGACGAATCGAAGATCATGGTCGCGAATTCCGGATGATCCACGAAGGGATTGCGGTTCTTTTGATTCTTATAGACGGTGTTATTGCGATAGATTTCGCGGTTGCTGACCGGGTAATCCTCGTTCCATTCAAGGCAGAGATCGAGCGAGGTGAAGTTGCCGGTTATCGAGAGGTCATACATGACATAGGCATAGAGAGTCGCCCGGGCCACTTCCCCTTTCGCGGCATCGCAGGGTTCGAAGACCGAACCGGAGGAATAACATTCAGTGGCCCGACCTTCGGAATCGATGACCGGACTATTATGGTTAGAGACGAGTCCTAATTTATGGTTGCTTCGAACCCCATTGACTTTGTTATCGGAGGCGAAGATCAAATGATTATCGGATTTGGATGCGCCACCCAATTTTGACTGGGGATAAACATGTTCCCGGTTCCAGCCTTTTGAACCCGAGACATGGGTCGTTTTCTTAAAGGGCTGACGAGAATAAATAGCCAAGATGCTGGAGGAATCGCCTTCGTATTCGTCGGCCGCCTCATAACGGGACCAGTCATAAGAGGTATTGGCGTTCTGAATAATGTCGTGGAGTTCGTCGGTCAGGGCTTGGCCTTTCAATCCCCGGGCCGATTCATAATAGTTGCCCTCGGTCGAGGTTTGGGTCCCGCTCCAAGCGAGGACGGGCTCCGGGGTAACGGAGACATAAGAGGCGACGCCTACCCCCAGCATTCCCAGTCCGAGGGTCAAGCTTGCGATAAACAACGGTAGTTTTTTCATAGCAGTTTATTTTCAGCCCAGACAATGCCCTATATCAAGCAAAGAAATGCCCTGCCTTCAACCGGCAGGGCCATAAATTCTATTCGTCTTTCTTGTTTCCCCCATTGTCATGGGGCGAAAGAATATAGAAGCAGACGGCGATAGTGATGGCGATGACCGCGATGACGGCGATGATGCCGATGATGGTCGAAGTGGCTAACAAAGCATTAAGCATATTTTTTCTTCCGGACAAAGAATACGGCCGATAGACCGAGGAAGGCAATAGAAGCCGCCCCGACCGAACCGGCGATGGAGCCAGCACATCCGGCTTTCTGGTCATCATAAAAGGTGATGGCATCGACCGTAATTTCCTCCGACCCGAGGTTCTCAATCTTGAAGTAACGGCAATCGGTCGCCTCATAGATATAGTAACCATCATCGAGGCTATATTCCTGTTCAACTAATTGGCTGCTTTCCGCGCCATTCGACAATTTCAACGGGGCGGAACTATGGAGTCCAATCCGGTTATGGGGTTTGGCGAGCTCGAAGGTCGCGGAAGCGCCAGCCTTAAGAACCAAGGTGTCACCGCCTTTGCTGATTCCAATTCCCCTGAACTGAATATCGAAAGCCGAGACCTCGACTTCTTTATCTTCCGGCTCATCCGGGGTATCAGGAACATCCGGGGTGTCGGGTTCATCCGGTTCCTCATCGATCGGCTCCTCAACCGTGACTAAGCAAGAGGCTGCGCAATCGGTCCCTTCGATGGCGAAGGCAATAAGTGATTGGCCAGCGGAGGAAGAATAGATCCGGTTCTCGGCAAAATAAGCGACTTCTGGATGATCGGCTTCTACCTTAAGCACGGCGTTTTCCGGGGTGACCTCAACCGGGAAATAAACGCTTTCGTTGGGTTTTAAAGAAAGGGAAGCCGAAGGCAGCTGGATTTCATAAGATTCCACCGGGCCTTTGACCGTGACATTGATCGAGGCGGAAAGGCACGGATCGGCGGTCGAGGTAGCGGTGATGGTGACGGTCCCAGAGGCGTGGGCTTGGACTAAGCCAGAGGCGGAAACGCTGGCGACTTCGTTATTGCTGGAGGTATAGGTAACCGATTGTTCAGCCTCTTTGGGAAGAACAGTGGTCTCCAATAAGTAATCATCCCCGATGTCCAGTTCGAGGTTCGCTGGGGATAAACGAACTTCGGTTGGCTTGATAATGCCTTCGACGTTGATAGTCGCTTGGTCTTTGTTTCCGTTCGCCGCAGTGGCGGTTATCGTCGCCGTTCCAGCCGAGACGCCGGTCACTAAGCCATTGCCTTCCACCGTCGCCACCCGTTCGTCGGAACTAGTCCAAGTTAGGGTCTTATCAGCATTCGCCGGGGAAATAGAAGCAGTCAGATTGCCCTTCTCTCCGACCTTTAAGGACAAAGCCGACGGGGATAAGGAAACCGATTCGACGGCCGGCTTATCTTCTTTGGCCGCGAAATTGATCTTGATGTAATCGAGGTTAGCGACGCTCTTGCTGGTATTTTTCAGATAGAAATAGCTCTCTTCGCCTTTGGGTTTATAAACAGAAACGCCATTAGCATCAATCGGGCTGACTTTCCCAGTTGTCGGCTTAAGCGAATCACCAAAATAACACTCAACTGATTCGCCGCCTTTGTCGTAGGCAATCTCAATCGAGACAATCCGGCCATTGTTGGCTTCGTTCCAGATCGACCCCTCGTCTCTCTTCATCTGAATGGTTTTTCCACCGTCGAAGTTACCAGCCATCTTGTACCCAAACGGAACGCCGCCGATTTCAACGCTGGCATCTTCCTTACTGTATTGGCCGAGATTCATACTAGAGGCGGTCAATTCAATCTCGGAATCGCCTTCGACCGGCTCGCTCGGGTCATAGACTTCGACCGAACAGGTCGCGGTGGCGCTTGCGTCCTCATAGGAGGAGACAAAGATCGAGGTTTTTCCTTTGCCGACGGCGCTTACGCGGTATTCAGTGTCCGAGACGGGGGTCACGGTCGCGACCGAAGTATCGTAGGAATAGACTTTGAGGGTATCTGCTTCGGCCCCCGAGACGGTGACAGTGAAGGTTTCTTCCTCCCCGACAGGCAAAGAAAGTGCCGAAGGAGAAAGGGTGATATAAACGCCGTCGCCAGCCGTCCCACCTCCTTGATAAGGGGTCTTCCTATAGCCATTGACATCATAGATGTAATTGATTAAATCCGGATTATCAATGAATGGATTCCGACCAAAGCCGGCTTGTTCGAGATAGTCATTCCGCCGTCTTTCAGTGTCGGTGACCGGATATTGATTGTTCCACTGGACGAGGTATTTCAAGGTCCCCATCGATTTTATGGAGTTCCAGTTGTCGTTGGGGTTATTCGACAGGACTAGATTCCGTTCGTAATAACGGGTGGCGACATAGAAGATAATCCGGGCGGCTTCCCCTCTCGCCCCTTCAAAGCCTAAGCTACCAGGGTCCCATTGCCGGTTCCCGTCCGGGCCATAGAAATCATTTCCGCGGGAAGAGTTCTCGCTGCTGATGGTCGGGCGCAGCATATGCGGATCAGCCCCAGGGCCCGACTCTCCAGTTCCCCGGGAATTAGGCCAGGTATGCTCTTTGTTAAAACTAGTCGTATAGTCATCGTCCGAACGATAAAACGGGACGACCGCACCGGATTTAATTGGAGAGGCGTCAGATTTCTTTAAGACCTCGTTATTCTGTTTATAGCTGATGGTCTTATGACCAGAGGCATAGATCAGGTCCTCGAGATCCATTTGGAAGTCTTTGCCATAAGAAGTGTAATCGAGTCCAGCCCAAGCCGAGGCCGCGGCATCGACCGGGGTGATGGCTTCCGGATCCACCGCCTCCTTCATGGAAACCGCCGATAAAGCGGCGCCGCTTAATCCAGTTAAGCCGAAGATGGCCAGCAGGAGTTTGGTGGATGTCTTCATAATCGACCTCAGGGATATATTCCCGTCAGGCTATTATCCTCACCTCGACTAGGCTTAACAACCTTATCTTTGTCGTTTATTCCACCTATTTCCAATATCGGATAAATCGTTGAGGATTTGCGTTATTTCTTACTCGAATCAACCGGCTTGAAGATGCCTAAGGCGATCATCCGTTCCCGATAGGCTTTCTTAAACCGTTCATTGATGTCGAAGTCCTTTGGGGTATATCCCCACTCCTCCATCAACCGTTCAATCGCCATCTCGACACTGAAGAACTGATATGTGTAAAAATGCTCAATAACTTCGTTGAATGGAAAGAAACAATTAACTTCCCGAGTGGTGAGTTTGAAATTAACGGAGATGGCGTGGGTAACATAACCCAACCAATGCATCGCCAAAGGGGAATACTTCACTTTTCCATAATAGAACGGACCATATTGTCTTTCGATAGCCTTAAAGCAATCGATCGGTTGCAGGGTCAAAAAGTCGGAATCGTTCCGATCAAACTCATCCCACGTCCATTTAGAATAGATGAAGCGGCGAAGAAAGACCTTCGAGGAGCAGGGAAGTTCGACCGAAGCCTCGAAGATATTCCCTTGATAAGCGCAGAGCAGCAAACCGTTTTCATCAAGTATTTTCATATAAGGTTTCCCAACCACTCCCCCCTCAAATGATACTAGCACACTGTATTTATCTTTCGTAACAAAAAACTTGTCCTTATAATGTTTACAGGACAAGTTTGTATAGCTTGGAAAATTACGATCAACGGCCGATTTTTGAAAGGAACCGCAGCCCGAATAAGGTGGCTGCCTCAATGGTAGCCAAGATGAAACCAGACGCATAGAAGGCCCAGTTATATTGGGTGACGAAGATGCCGATGAAGCAAAGAAGGAAGAGCAAGAGGCTGAAAAGATAATCGAAGAAGGCGTCCTTAATAAAGCAAAGGACGGAGCCGGCAATGGCGACGAGCAAGACGATGAGGGAATAGATTCCCGCCCCATTCCTTCCATATTGAAAGAAAGGAATAAGGAGGACCAATAGAAGGATGGCGGTACCGGCTAGAAAGCCCCCGATGACGAACCGGCCGTACTCCGAAACGTTCTCCCCGAAGGAATTGCCTTTGCTGAACCCGTAGGCGAATAAGCCGGCGATCAACCCAGCCGGAACCATTCCCATCAAGAAGAAAGAAATAAGCAATAGATCAACCCCGATGGTCAGGGAGCCGCCTATGCCCCAGCCCCATACAGTGGAGAAGCAGGTCATGACATCAATGAAGGTCAGGAAGATCAAACCGTGGTTAAAGGCTTCCAACATCTTGATTCGACCCTCGGCATAGCCATATAGCCGCAGCGCCACCAAATGGAGCGAGAGGCCGGCCGCCAAGGATATAAGGGATAAGGCGAAGGAAACCCGGACATCGATGATCGAGCCTAAGGATAGGAACAATATCCCGAATAGCCCCATGACCGCCACGGCGATGATCTCCATCGCTAAATAGCCGATTGGCATCTCCTTGGATTTCGGAGCTTCGATCTTCCGTTCACTGGCGCCGGCCTGCAATATCTCGTCGACCGAGACATGATACAAGGAGGCCAAAGCCAAAAGAGAATCGTAATTAGGAAGGCCATCCCCACATTCCCATTTGGAGATGGTCTTGTTGCTGACTCCTATTAAGTTCCCGACTTCCGTCTGGGTATAGCCGGCTTTCTCCCGGAGCTTGATTAAGTAATTGCCAATCGCGATGTTGTCCATGGCCATAAGTTTAATGAAGTGGTCGAAAAGTTAAATGGGAAAACATTCCACGAAACGTGGAATGTTGGTTTTCCTTCGACCAAAAGCCGAGCTTAAAGGTTGAAAGCTGAATTTCATCCGCGGCATCAGCCATCCGATGGGGCCGCAGCAAAATGCCTTAAGTGTTACAAATTCAAAATAAGAGCGAGTTTATGAAAGTTAAGAGAGCATCAGATCGACTTTGCCCGTCAGCCATTTCTCGATGTTTAAATGGGTTATGCCGTCTTTAGACATATCTAGTCATCGAGGCTTAAGACGAACTTGGGAGACGAGTCACGAACCGAATCAAAGGCTCCAATTTCCCGTTGGATGACCTCGTCGTTCAAAAGGTAATAGGCAACCTGGATAAAGCACTTCTTGCCGCCTTTCATGGCAACGAAATCGATCTCGCCTTTATAGGTTTTCCCGATTTTCACCTCATAGCCGCGATAGAGCAATTCGTTGAATATCAGGTTCTCCAAAGCAAGGGCTGCGCTTACTTGATTGGAATCAGCGCAGGCTAAGATAAAACCATTATCGACGGCGAATTGCCTCTCGATATGGCAAAGAGTCCGTTTACCGGCGACATCATAACGATGAATACGGGTAATCAGACGCGCCTGTTCTAGTTTCTCCAAATATCGATAGACCGTCTTTGAATATATTTTGTCGGGATTCGCGGCATTATAGAAATCGGCTACCTTTTGGGCCGAAAACTCCTTAGAGGTGTTACTAATAACGTATTTGGAAACCGTCAATAACGATTCCCGGTCGATTTTCGAACGGCTTCCGCATATGTCCTTATCGACGATGCCATAAAAGATAGAATGGAGATAATCCTTTATGTCCTCTTCGTTGTCGTAATCGAATCTTTGGGGCATGCCACCGAACCGGAGGTAATCCTGAAAGGGTTTTTCAGGTAAGGAAAGGTTGTTCGCCGAGTAGTAGGCAAGGAATTCGCTATAGCTGAAGGGGAAGATCCGGAACTCTTTGCACCTTCCAACCAGCAACGTCGCTAAATAGCCCGAAAGAAGGTTGGAATTGCTGCCGGTGACGAAGAGGGAGATATTCTGAGTCACCTTAAGGGAAGCCAAGACCTTTTCAAACTGGATAATATGTTGGATTTCATCGAGGAAAACATAGTACTTATCCTCTTCGGTCATTTTACTTAGCAAAAAATCGTTAAGTTGATCGAAACGTCAGATCTTGGCATAAGCCGCGCCCTCAAGGTTCAGGTAAATGACATGGTCGGCCGGAACTCCCCAATCGAAGAGTTCGGCTTGGATTTGGGAAAGGAGGACGCTTTTGCCACAACGGCGAACGCCGGTTAAGACCTTTATCAGATTCGAATCATAGAATCTTCGGATCTTTTCTAGATATCGTTCACGCTTAATCAACGTCATAATTGGAACCCTTTGGCACCATAATACCGGCTTTATGTGTCACAAACTCTAAAAAATTTTGATTTTGTGACAGTTAAATCGATAAGTATTTCTCGTGAAAGATCAAAGAATCATAGCCGAAAACAGCCGAACAACGCTGGTTTGTCGCTCGCTCGAACGAATTGCCTATCGAAAACGGTTACGGATGAACGGATAAATAATCGCTGGTGCCATCAAGATAGGTCACCTTGAATTGGAACCAGCCAAGGTTCAACCGGGTAATAAAGTCCAACGTCCGGACCGCTCCATGGTCGGTTGGAAGCTGAAGGGGCTTCTTCTTATTGGCTAAGGTCATATAGGTATAGACCTTGTTGTCGTTATCAATCATCAAGGAGCAGATATTGAAGGCATCGATGAATTCGCCGCGGAAGGTGTAATTGTCATATCCCTGGACATAGAAGTCCCCGACAGCGTTTTCAACCGCCCGGGCGATATTTCTCAATCGGTTGGAGCCATTGGTGCTGAAACGGGTCACACCCAGATATTTATTCTCCAATAAATCGGAAGCGTCACCAGAGCAATAACGATACTTGCCATCCTTGGTCTTAAAGGCAAAATTGGAGCTGCTATTGATCACGATTTCATCGAAATCATCGATGACGGCGCTTTGATAAATCATGGTCGGGGATTTGAGCAAATGGGTCTTCTGCCGTTCGAAATAAAATAGCATGGCCTTCCCGCTGTCCTCATCGACTCCCAGCATCGCGTCGTGCTGATCGGGCTCGATGGCGTATAAGTTATCAATGTCATCGATTGAAAGTTCGGAATCCGAGTCTTGGGAATCTTCAAGATAGCCGATCTTCCCGTCCTCGGAAACCGTGAAGGTCACTTCTTTTGTCTTGTCGACCTCGCCCTGGCCATTCAATTTGTACCCAGGGAAGGAAGAATAGGCGATGGCCTGAGTCGAATAGAAGAAGCTTGGAACCTTGCCATAGTGATAATCGACCACGGCATCCTCGTCAAAATAGATCGGCATGTAGGAGGCCGTCGAGGTTTTGCCATTGTCTTTTAGGACAAAGATCTCGGTCCGCTGAACGTTCGCGGCCGCATCGTAGCCAGTTAAGATGACCGAAAGGGCCGCTTTTGCGGGCAAAACGAGATAATGAAGGTTCTCATAGCCCAACATATCCTTCGAGAAGCAATCTTCGCTCAGAACCTCATATTGGTCGGGGGTGGCGCCGGCAACGGAATAGTAGCTGATCTTCCCGTCTCGGTAATAGACGAAGCCGCTGTTTCCGATTTCGGAAGAGAAACGATAGAGAAGATAATCGTCGGTCACGACGGCTTCGGGCCAATGGGTGCTGCTGCTCGAAGAGGTCTTCTTCAATAAGTATAGGTTGTTAAAACCACCGCCGTTTTCGTAGTCGCTGGAGTTGCTTAAGAAGATGTCGTTCTCGAAGCCGGGGTTTTTCCGATTGATTACATGGGCATAGACGAGATCATCGGAAAAGCTGCACGAGACATCGTCCAAATTGTCTATCTCCACGCCCAGATAGGTTCCGGTCGAGGTAAAAAGGGAATAACTATTGCCGGTATCGATCGCCGCCAAAGGCATATCATCGTAAATATGGATTGGGTTGGTGGTCGTCGGCACCATCATGATTTTCTCAAACACATTGGAATTATTGAGGACATATGAACCGTTGGAGGCTTTGATCCGGTAGATGTCGGTCGTCGATCCGTCGACCTTGTAGCAAAGCCGAGCGTAGTTAACGCCGTTGTATTCAGGGAATCGATAGCCCTCAAGGGTCACGCCGGTGGTTTGAAGATTGGGATAGACGTTAGCCCAGCCGTCGAATCCGAAGAAATAACGGGAGTCGCTGGCATACCTAACGATATCCGTAATGTCGACGCCATCGCATTCGTAGGTTTGGGAGCAAGCGAAGATGCCTAACGATAGGAGGGAAAAGCAAAGATAGAGTGATTTTTTCATGGTCGGTCCTCCTTATAATCCTGGGAAATGGAAATTGTAGAGCAAAGAGTAATAGGAATCGGGATCAAGCCGGAAAACATAGGTCAAAGCGATTGAACCGGCGATGCCGATTATGGCGAGGATCGAATTAAGCCGGCTGCGGAAGGCCAGCACCCCGTGGTTCTCAAACAGGTAAACGAGCCCCAAGAGAATACTGGCAATCATCGGCAGATACTCGACCAAGACAAACTTTGTCCTCTCCATGAGGCTTTCTTGGAAAAGAAGGAACGGCAAAGCGGCGAAAACGGCCGTGGCAAGCAACGGGAATAGCTTCCGGACAAGCGGCAGTTTGTCTCCATACGCCTTTTTATAGGCGATAGTCCAAAACAACCCTAGCGGAATGACGACAAACAAACTGATATAGGCGTTAGCCATCCCAACATTAACGTTGAAATAACTTAATAGTAGAAACATCAAAGGGGCCGCGAGCGCGAATAAAGTGAAGAAGGCGATATTGGGACTGAATTTCGAATTCCGCAGCGAGACAAATTGCTTCTTCTTGTATTTCGAGTCAACGCTCTTTTTCCGGCTGCTCCGTTTCGACTCGCTCAGCGAATCGCCAAAGGAATTGGCCTTGCCATAGTACTCGCTCCGGATACTGCTTAAGGCCGTGAGCAAGTCGTCGGTGCTTTTGTTGACCAAAGAGGAAAGATATTGGACCGATTCGCTTTCCCCACCGTCGAAGACAGTGAGGAAATATTTCTTGGCTTCCTTAAGCGTTTTGACGAACTGGGAACGGATGCTTCGGCGTTCGGTGGCGATTCGATCCCACAACGCATGGAAATCGTCGTTGACCGCCGACCAGGAAACGGCTTTCGATTTGCCCTTTCCCTTGCCGAAATTAGCCTCGTCATAGGCTTGGCTGGCGGCAATGATGTTATCGTAATCGGTCTTCGACTTGTCCATTTGGAAATCGTGATTCTCATCGATCATCAAAAGATCGAAATTGGTCGGCTTCTTCAAGCCCGCTTTGAGCAAGATCCAATACGTTTCGGGGGTCTGGAGGTTATTGGCAATCAAAAGCTCCGCGAATTCGCGGGCTTCCTTATACCGCCCAACCCAAAGGTTCCGGGTGGCGTAATCGCTGACGATTTGGTAAAAGTACTCGTTGAATTCCTCGTCATCCATGTATTCCTTGGCATTGGGGATGACTTGAACCACTTCTTTGAAAAGAAGATAGGAGCTCTTGGCGTTGAGCTTAAGATAATTGATGCAGAGGTTGATGATCCGGGTGACGTAGTTCTGCCGGTTCTGGTGCAGGTTCTCAATCCGGTAACCGCCTTTGAGCATCTTCTCAATGGTCAAATACACCTCGCGGGGGTTTTTCAGCAATTTTGCCAGATTCTCGTTGCCGGAGATTTTGTATTTGTTGAGGAGTTGGTTCCACAAAGCTGTCGGATCGGCCTCGAATAATTCCAAGGCCTTCTTCACGTATTGCCCCGAAGCCGCGAAGTTCCCGACATTCCGGTAAGCGGTCGCAAGGTGGTCGTAATAGGAAACAACCCTTTCGGTCCCGCCTTTGGTCAAAACGCCATAGACGGCCTCGCTGACCTTATCAACCGAGGATTCAAGGTTCTTCGGCTTCTTGTCGCGACTCTCCGAAATATGCTGAGCCACGGCGTTCTCGAAGTTATAGGCCAGTTCAATCTCGCCCTTCTCATTGACGTATTTAAGGAGGAACTCATATAAAGGCAGAGCCGAGGCGAAAGTATCATCGGTGATTGAATTGTCGAACTGCTTGCGGAGCAAGCTCAACTTCTCCTCGACGAATTCCTGCGGCGCCAAGGCAAAGCACTTATCAAGGGCAGACAAATCATTGGCGGTCAAGTTAAAAGACGTTTCGGATAGTTTGCCCTCATTGGCGATGCCATTAAGCAAGAGATACAGGATCCAGTAAGCGAGGTAATAACGGTCATTGGCCTTTAATAAGGTTTGGAGGTCGTTTAGCGATTGTTCTCGATAACGGGCCGCCTTTTTCTTCTTGCGCTGATTTTTGGCCGAAACCATCGAGGACATCTCACCTAGGATGCGCTTAAGCCGGGTCTCGTCGTTAGCCGGGATGACGATCTTCTCTTTCTTGCCGCCGAAAACCGTCTTCTCGATTTTCTTCTCCACGACCTGAATCGGCTTAATATCGATTTTGACTTCCTTTTTCTTAGCGGTGAAACCGACGTTCCGCTTGATGGTGGTGCGCAGAATCTTCTCTAGCGACGGCCAGAACTGGGGATCGTATTTCAAAGCCTGGAATTTCTTGAGTTTGGCCGGAAGGGCCGAGATATCAACCTTATCGGTGATGACCGGGATAAGGGCCAAGTCGTCTTTGCTTTCCTGCACCCGCTTAAGATAACGCGACCATTCGTTTTGAACCCAGGGTTGAAGGATGTTGTCGACATCGTCGGTGCAAAGCAATAAGAACACCGAGGCGGTCGATAAAGCATGGTAGATGATCGGCTCATATTCCGCCCCGACCTTTTGCTTCAGCGTCACCTCAGAATAGAAAACCCGGTAACCGGCGGCAGTCAGTTGATCGTAAATCTCTTTAGCCCGTTGGTTATCGACGGTATAGCCTTTGCCATCCAAGGTTTTGACCTTCAAAGAAAGGAAGACATCATAAGGTTCCTCGGTCGAAAGCTTCTCGCAGGCTAATTTGCGGATGTCGTCGATTTCCTGGACGGCTTGCTCGTAACTGTCCTTTTGGTTGGCGTTCGCGTATTTCATCGCCTCCTGGAAATTGGAGTCATCGAAGCAACTCCGTTCGGAAAGGCGGTTGAGGGTTGGCTTTTCGGTCGAATTGCCGTCTTCGTCGACGTAGATGATGCCATAGCCACAGAGGAACTTTTGGAAATAAAGCTCAGCCAACAAGCTGGCATTGTCTTTGGGGTCGGCTTTCAGCTTGGGAAGCCAAGAATCGATCGTATCCTCGCATTCGTCGAACTTCAGTTCGTTCCGCCGTTTGTAAATGACGTTGAGGAGGTTGCTGCCCTCTTCGCCGCAGTCAAGGACCGGATTGACCGATTGGCAATAGTCGCAACGGACAAAACCATTGCTTGCCTTCGTTAAATCAAGGGCGGCGCCGCAATGGCTGCAGCGAGTAATATTGTCGCTCATGGATTAACCTCCGTTTTATTGATTGGCTTGGCCTCGATCAGGAATGACCCGATCCAGGTCTTATCAAAGACATCGACTTGATAACGTCCGGGCTTTTCCAATAAGAAGGGGTCGCTTACGTAATGGTTGGCGTTCTTGGTCATGTTGACCCTTCGACCGGCAACCGACAAATAGACTTGGTTGTGGATGCCGCTGAGTTTGAATTCCAATTGGTATTGGCGGCCCTCTTCATACTCAAATATCTTGTTTTGGACGACGATTTCATCCAACGAATCGCCCTCAAGCTCCACGCTTTGAACCCCGGCGTATTTTTCGTAACGGCGGATATCGGATAGGTCAATGTGCTGCCGCACCTCATGGATTTCCTTAAGGAAGTCGTCCATCATGACATTGATGACGACGTCGGAGGAGAAGGAAGCGAGGAGGGGGCGTTCCTTAGCCTTGTCGCAGACCAAGGCGATATCGGCCCCGGAGAAGTTATTGGTAAGGCTGGCGAGCCGGTCAAGATCGACGTCGTCGCCAATCGGCAGGCCGGATAGATTCCGCTCGAACATCGCCCGGCGTTCGATGAAATTGGGCAAGCGGATATAGATTTTCGTGGAAAAGCGCCCGCTCCGGAGGGCGGCATTGTCGATGCTCCACGGCTTATTTGTCGAACCCAACAGCAACAGGTTAGGATTCTTGCCGGTGAAGCCATCGATTTGCTGTAGGAACTCGTTGACCCGGCGATCGTTATGGATATCCTGCCCCCTAGAGGCGAAAAGGGTATCCATCTCATCAATGAAGATGATGCTGCGCTCCTCTTTCCCAATCGAAGAGAAAAGGGCGGCGATGTTCTTCTCCGATTCCCCAACCCATTTGGAGACGATATCGGAGGAGCGGACTAAATAGAATTTGGCCTGGACTTCATGGGCGACGGCTTTAGCCAGCATCGTCTTCCCAGTCCCCGGCGGGCCATAAAGCAAAATGCCCCCGCCGCTGGATTTGCGATAGAGTTGATACTTCTCAGGGTATAGAAGCGGGTAAATCATCGCGACCTTGATCTCGCGTTTGGCTTCTTCGAGCCCGACGATATCGTCAAAGGAAACGTCAGGCGCCGCCATGCATTGAAAAGGTTTGGAGTCTCCGTCTTCCGAAGCCGGAGAAGCCGGTCTCTGCCGATGGGGGATGCTGAGCTCATCAGCGTAGCGATTTAATCGATTGGCTTTACTTATGCGGGCTTTTTTGAGTTCAGGCGTCGCGTTTTTGCTCGCTAAAAGGAGTTCTTTGGCCGCTAGGTAATAATTCCTTTTGGCCGATTCGACATTACCTTTCGCCTCGCTTTGTTTGGCCAGGCGAAAATAGTGGTCGTATTTCTCCATCAAGAAAGCGTCATCCATTTTTCTGCAGTTTGCTTTCGATTTCCGCGAGGGTGGTATCCACCTCGTCAGTCGGGCCGTCTTGCCCTAAGCCCTCGTTGACCAAGGACATGATGTCTTTGGTCGTGACGTCGCCTTTGTCGGAGACGGAAGAGAAGGAATCCTTGGAATTCTCCAAGAAGATCTCCATCCGTTCCTGCTGTTTCTCGGCGCTATGCATGGCTAAGCTGAATTGCTTCGACACCTCGGCGAATTGCTTATCGTCAGTCAGTTTGACCATGTCCTTCGATAAGGACGCCATGCCATTAAGGAACTCCGAAGTGGTCTTGAGCATGTCCTTTAAGGAGACCATGATCTCGAAATTGATCTTCATCTCCCGGATGCGCTTTTCCTGGGACATGGCGCTTTTCAAAGCCGAAACGGCGAGGGAAAGCTCATTGCCAAGGCCATGGAGTTTGGCTTCTTTGGCCTTCTCTAGATAAAAGTCCTTCTGTTCTTCGAGTTTCTTGAGCTGCTTGCCCATCTCGGCGATGGTCCGCTTCAGGACAAGTTTCTTCTCAAACTCTTTCTCTTCCTTCGACTTAAAGATCGACATCGGTGTTCCCTCCTTCTTCCTCTTTATTGAGGCTTGGTTCATCCTCGGCTTCTTCGAACATGGCCAGCAATTGGTCGTCCGATTCGTTGACCCCGTAGATTTTCTCGTTCGGGGCATAGCTTTCACTCACTTCCTTGAAGACGTCATCGGCGCTGGTCATGATGTCCTCGGCTTTGACCTTGGTCTGCAAAGCCCCATTGAGGAACTTGGCTAAGTTCTTCTGATCGGCTAAAAGGTCGATGAGGGAAACGTCCGAGGTCGCTTGGATGAATTCCTTGTCATCGATGGCGCTTTTGAGTTTCTTCAATAGCTGAAGGTTATACAAGAGGTAAAGGGAACGTTGCAGCAGATCCTGCCGTTCTTTCTTGCCGGCTTCGATTTTCTTTGCGTAGAGCAGCCGGATATCGCGGTTGGCCTCTTGCCGCCCTTTGGCGAGCAACGCCTTTTCCTTAGCGGCTGACTCGGCGATTTCCTTTTCCAAAGCCTCTTCGCGATTATCGAGCTCGATGATGGCTTCCACCACTTCCTCGCGCTTGAGCTTCTTATAACGGTTTTTTCGGAACGGCCACATCAGAACTTCTCCTCTTTGGTCGAGTAAGAAGTGGCCATGTATTTCCTCTTGGATATGGTTAAGCTGACCTCTTCGAGGGCTGAGGCCAATTTATCGGAGGCGAAATCCTCCTTCTTGATCGACCGATTGATTTCAATCGAAAGGTCCTCAAGGGCATTCTTGATTTTCTTTTCCTCTTTCTCGGCATCGGCCCGTGGGAAAAGACCATTGATTTCCTCGCCGAACTTCTGCAGCTCAGCGTAGGTTTTGTCATCCTTTCCTTTGACTTGATCAAGAAGCACGTTGATTGAGGCGGTTATCTCCCCAATTCGGTTCCGCGATTTAATCTCTTCTTTATAATGGGAATTCTTGTTTCGGAAAAACATGGTCATGACCTCCTATTAGCCAATTAGCCAAGCTTATGTCCGCAATAGGGGCAGAAAGCCGCCCCTTCCGGAACCTTTTTGTGGCAAGACGGACAAATCCCGTCCTCGAATAGCTTCGCCCCGTCATTGGGGCAGAACTTGACATCGGCCCCGTATTTGGCATGGCAAACCGGGCAAACCATCGTCTTCCTCGGCTCCGGCTTTTCGCCATCGGGCCAACCCAGCGTCTTCAAGACGTCATAGTATTTTTCGCTATCTTCGGCCTTCAACGAATGGAGGATCTTTTTCCGTTCGAAATTCTTGTCATCAAGCCTTTCGAGCTCGGCGGCGATTTCCTTCGCGTCTTTCTTATATTGCTCGTTGCCTTTTATCTCCTTCCGCTTGGCCTCCAGCATCTCGATTTCCTCTTCGCTCGGAGAAATCTGGCCAAAAGTAAAGGAGCAGACTTCCAATCCATAGTCGGAAGCAAAGATCTCGCCCAATTGCTTTTTGAGGGCGTCGGCGATGTCCAGCTTATAGATGGCGATGTCCTCGAAAGGAATGTGTTTTTCTTTCAGCTTCCGATAAACGCTCGGCTCAATGAAGGAAAGGAGCCGCTGCATAAGGCGGCGTTGCAAATCCTCGATAGTGAAATTCTTATCGGCCCCGACTAACTCGGTATAGAACTTCTTCGAGTTCTGGACCCGGACCTCGAATTCGCCGAAAGCCCGGACGTGAACCAGAATATCCGTCAGTTCGTCGCGGAAAGCAAAAGGCGAGGTGGTGCCCCACTTAACGTTTAAACGCGCGGTCTTGGAGATGAAGAGAAGGTCAACGGTGCAAGCCCCGACCTTCTTAGCTCCGAAGAGCCCCTTCTTGTAGTCGAAGACTGGATAACGCCCCCCCCTCGAACACGCCAAGCAGCATGCCATCCTTGACGAAGACAACCTCATGGGTGTCGTCGACGATCACTTCCGCCTTGGGGTTCAGGATGTCGGCCGAGAAGCGCCAGAACAAAGCGTCGTTGTCCCCGGCAAACTTGATTTCCGTCAGATTCTTCAAATCGCGTTTTTTGAGATCGTTGATCGAGAGATCGCCGTTGTTGAGGGTGTAGACGTCTTTCTTGGCCATAGTTTTCCAGTCCTTTGATAACTGACTCATTTTAAGCGCACATGATTAAGGGGGCAAAAGATTTTGACGTCAACTTCATCAAGTCTCTTGTGTCTTGAACCGCGGAATATTTGGAAAAACAAGGAAATATACGCAAAAAAGGACCCCCGAGTCGGGAGTCCTTTGGATGTAAATCATTTAACCAAGGAAGATAGGTTCCTTAGTATTAAGCGCGATTACTTGACTTGGGTGAGAAGGCCCATGAAGCGGGCATTCTTGATCGCGGTGGCCAGTTGCCGTTGATACTTGGCGCTGGTGCCGGTCATGGCGCGCGGAGTGATCTTGCCATCAGGCGAGATGAACTTCTGAAGGGTCTCAACGTCTTTGTAGTCGACGTATTTGATCTTGTTCTTCTTGAAGTAGCAGACCTTCCGGCGCGAACGGATTTTCTTATAAGCCATTGAGGTAGGTCCTTTCTTTCTTTTTTGCTAATTAGAAGGGGAGGTTGTCCTCGGCCAAATCGAGGTCGAGGGAATCAAGGTTCTTCCCTTCGGAAACGTCATCTTGAACTTGCGAGGACGGGCCAGCGTTGGTCGGAGCATCGCTCACATAGCCGGAATCGGAGACGTTTTTATCCTTTGGCTCCATGAATTCCACCTGATTGGCGACGACTTCGGTCGAGGTGACCTCGACGTTGTCGGTCCGGCGGACGTATTTCCGTTGGGTTAAGCGGCCGATGACCCCGACCAAGCTCCCTTTCTTAGTGAACTTGACGACGGTGTCAGCGGATTTCCCGAAGACGGAAACCGGCATGAAGATGGTGACTTTTTCTCCGTTTGGGCCCCGACGGGAATCATCGACGGCGATGGTGAAGGAAGCCACCGCGGTCCCGTTTGAGGTCCGGCGGGTCTCGGGGTCGCGGGTTAAGCGGCCGACGAGCACAACGTTATTGACCATAAATTAAGTCCTCCTGTTTGTTCTTTAGTCTTTATCGACGGTGATGAGGAAACGGATGACTTGGTTGTCGAGTTTGCAGACCCGATCAAATTCTTTCAGGCAAGCGGCATCGGCCGTGACTTTGAGCACGACGTAGAAACCCTTGGTTTGCTTTTTGATCGGATAGGCAAATTCGCGGACGCCCCAGGCATTGACATTCCGGATGGTCGCCTTGTTGGCGGTCAGGATGCCATGGACTTTCTCCATCTCCGCGTTGCGGGCGGCTTCATCAAGCCCAGCGGAGAGGATGTACATGATTTCGTACTTTCCCATTGTTTTGCACCTCCTAGTTTCGGTCTAAGGATCGCCTTGGATGTCTCCATGCGACCATAGAAGCGTGTGCCCTTTTCCTTCAAAAGGGCGAACGCAATTATAAGGGGGTTTAGGGGTTAGTTCAATCAATTTCCACCAGCCAAACTCCCGTCTCGTCCTCACCTCCGATACTGAATATGTAGCCTTCAAATTGAAAAGAATCACTAACTATTTTCCAAACCTCGCAAATTAAGTATGCAAATTGAAAGGGAAGACCGCAAAAGCCTAACGAAAAAATAAAAGCCGGATAAGCCGGCTTAAGTTTACTTCTCGTCCTTCATCGTCGGGAACAAGAGGACTTCCCGGATGTTCTGGGTATTGGTGAAAAGCATGCAAAGGCGGTCAATACCAACCCCGATGCCCCCGGCCGGCGGCATGCCGTAACGCATGGCGTCAAGGAAAGAGAAGTCGATGTCGTTAGCTTCTTCATCGCCCCGGTTCTTCGCGGCCAGTTGAGCCTCGAACCGTTCTTTCTGATCGAAGGGATCGTTAAGCTCGGTGTAGGCGTTGCCGAATTCGAAACCGCCGATGAAGAGCTCGAACCGATCGACGAAGCGAGGATCGTCAGTCTTCTTGGTCAAAGGCGAGACCTCGATCGGATAAGTATGAATGAAGGTCGGCTGGATGAGGTCCTTCTCAACGAATTCATCGAAGAAAGCTTGGATGATGTAGCCAACCGAATTCCAGCTCTTCTCCAGTTCGACATGGTGCTCTTTGGCTAAAGCCACCGCTTCCTCGAAGCTCATTTCCTTGGTGAAGTCGATGCCGGTTTTCTCTTTGATGGCATTGGTCATCGAAACCCAGCCGAAGGGCTTGGAGAAATCGATGGTCCGCTCACCCCAGGTGACGACGTCGGAGCCGATTACCTTATCGGCGATAGATTTGAATAACCCTTCAACCCAGTGACGCATATCCTGCAGGTCGCCATAGGCTTGGTAAAGCTCGATGGTGGTGAATTCCGGGTTATGCCGGGTATCGATGCCTTCGTTTCGGAAGATCCGGCCGATTTCATAGACCCGGTCGATGCCGCCGATCATCGCCTTCTTGAGGTTCAGCTCAGTGGCGATCCGGAGGTAGAAGTCTTTGTCTAAGGCATTATGATGGGTAATGAAAGGCCGAGCCGAGGCCCCACCGGCGATGGGCGAGAGGACCGGGGTCTCGACCTCAACGAAGCCAAGGTCATCGCAATAACGCCGGATCTCCTTGACGATGGCGGGCCTAGTCAAAGCGATCTTCCGCGAATCGTCATTAACGATCATATCGAGATAACGCCGGCGATAACGATCCTCGGTATCGGTGAGCCCATGGAATTTCTCCGGCAAGGGTTTCAGGCATTTGGTGATATGGGTGTAGTGCTCAACGTGGATGGTGAGTTCGCCGGTCCGGGACTTCATCAAGGTCCCTTCGAGCCCGACGATATCGCCGAGGTCAGCCAATTTGAAAACAGCGTAATCGTGTTCCCCGATGACGTTGATGCCAATCCAAGCTTGGATTGAGCCGTACTCGTCTTTGATGTTAACAAAGCTAGCCTTACCCATCCGGCGGATAGCCATCAAGCGCCCCGCGACGTTGCAGTGGACGTTCTTCTCCGCCAATTCTTCGGCGGTCATCTCGCCATACTGCTTCCGCAGGTCGCGAATCTGATCGGTCCATTCATACTTCTTGCCGAAAGGATCGACTCCGAGTTCTTTGTATTTGGCTAATTTGTCAAACCTAACTTGTTCTTGGTCGTTCAATTTTTCTTCCATAGTCATACCCTCCGGCAGCGTGCCCCATCTTACCTGTTCTTTTTATTAAAAGAAAGAGGGGCTTTTGTTCATTTTCTTAGTGATAAATCAGCCTTTGCCAGCTACATATTCATTAAGGGGGTGATAGGAAGGAAAATCGGTTCCCGGTCGCGATCAATTCCGCCCTTCAATGCCTCAAAAGCCAAGGCGGTTAGAAGGTGAGGTCGTTCACGTCTTTCCAGCGTTTAACAATCGAGGCCACTTTCGCCTTTAAGACCGATTTCGGTTTCGCCCCGGTTAAGCAATCGTAGATAAGATCGGCAATCTCGATGGCTTGTGGCCGGCTGCAGCCCCGAGTCGTCGCGGCGGCGAAGCCAATTCGGATCCCAGAGGCTCTCGATGGGGGCAAGGTCTCCCCGTGGATCGTATTCTTGTTGGCGGTGATCCCGATGCTTTCGAGTTCGGCTTGGGCGGTCTTGCCATCGATTCCAAAGGAGGTGAGAACATCGAGGAGAAAAAGATGGTTTTCCGTGCCCGAGACTTTGGCGCCCCG
Organism: uncultured bacterium; assembly: GCA_949297805.1. Taxonomy (GTDB): domain Bacteria; phylum Bacillota_I; class Bacilli_A; order RFN20; family CAG-826; genus Alloenteromonas. The sequence continues at coordinate 186,944 of CASFTG010000002.1, read as the reverse complement.
CCGGGCCAATTCGTCATTGCAGGCCTTGGTGTTATCCAACACTTTCTTCATGTAGGAAACGAACTTCGGCGAGGCGGCTTCCTTAAAAGCCACCGCCTTGCCGGCGATGATGTTCTCTAACGGTCCCCCTTGGGCATAAGGGAAGATGGCGGAGTCGATCTTCTTGGCCAAATCCAAACGGTTAGAAAGGATCAAACCGCCCCGCGGGCCCCGCAAGGTCTTATGGGTGGTGCTGGTCACGATATCGGCATAATCGATTGGGTTTTGCGTTAATTTCGCCGCGATTATCCCGGCGATATGAGCCATATCGACCATGAAGTAGGTATGGACGTCGCTATGGAGATTATGGGCATTGATGACTTCCTGGAGCTTCCGGAAATCAATCTCATAGGGATAGGCTGAATAGCCGGCTAAAAACAAATGGGGATTAACCTCGTCGAGCCGACGGGCGATGAGGTCGTAGTCTAGCCTTCCATCCTCCCCTAAATCGTAGAAATGAAAGTCATATAACTTCGAGGAAAACGACACCGGCGACCCATGGGTCAAATGGCCCCCGTCATTGAGCCGAAGGGAAAGGATCCGATCTCCAAGGTTCAATAACGCTTTATAGGCGGCGAAATTGGCTTGGGACCCGGAATGGGGCTGAACGTTGGCATAAACGCAGCCGAATAGTTTCTTCGCCCGTTCCTGAGCCAGCCTTTCGATGGCATCGATGTTCTCACAACCCCCGTAATAACGCTTGCCGGGATATCCTTCGGCGTATTTGGCGATGGCGATGGAACCGCAGACGGAACGGGTTTCCTTCGAAGGATAATTTTCTGAGGCGATAAGCTCAATGCCCCCGTTCTGCCGTTTAGTTTCCTTAGCCAATAATCTCTCAATTTGTCTATCCATAGTTGACCTCGGGGAAAGTATATGCCCCTTAAAGCCAGTAAAAAAGGCCGTCCCGAGATTGGAACGGCCCAAGGGTCTTAAGCCTTCTTGGCTTGACCACCGGTATAGAGCTGGTAGTACTTGCCCTTCTGCTCGAGCAAGGACTCGTGGTTGCCCCGCTCGATGATGCGGCCATCCTGGAGGACCATGATGACGTCGCTATTCTGAATGGTCGAGAGACGGTGGGCGATGACGAAGACGGTCCGGCCCTTCATGATGGCATCCATCCCTTGCTGGACCAGTTTCTCAGTCCGGGAGTCAATCGAGGAAGTGGCCTCGTCGAGGATGAGGACCGGCGGGTTGGCGCAGGCGGCCCGGGCAATGGAAATGAGCTGCCGTTGGCCCTGGGACAAGCCGGCCCCCGCCCCATAAAGGACGGTGTCATACCCGTTGGGAAGCATCTCGATGAAATTATGGGCATTGGCTAGTTTGGCCGCCTCGATGACCTGTTCATCGGTCGCTTCCGGGTTGCCATAACGGATGTTCTCCTTGACGGTCCCGGTGAAGAGGGCGGTCTCCTGCAAGACCATGCCAAGAGCCCGACGGAGGTCACGCTTCTTGATCTTATTGATGTTGATGTCGTCGAAGCGGATCTTCCCGTCTTCAATGTCATAAAACCGGTTAAGCAAGTTGGTGATGGTGGTCTTCCCGGCCCCAGTCGGACCGACGAAGGCGACCTTCTGCCCCGGTTCGGCATAGAGGGTGATGTCGTGGAGGACGGTCTTGCCGGGAACATAGGCGAAGTCGACGTCGTACATATTGATCTTGCCCTTTAGCCAGGTATAGGTGGTCGGGGAACCATCGGTATGGGGATGCTCCCAAGCCCACTTGCCAGTCCGGGTCTCGGATTTGACCGGCTCGCCATTCGGCCCTTCTAAGGCATAGACGAGCTGGACATAGCCATTATCGACCTCGCTCGGCTGATCGATGAGTTCGAAGATCCGTTCGGCCCCAGCCATGGCGGTGATGAACAAATTCAACTGCATCGACAAATTGCCGATCGGCATGACGAAGGAACGGCCGAGCCCTAAGAAGGCGATGATGGTGCCGGCTGAGACCGAACCAAAGTCATAAGCGATCATCAAGCCACCGATAAGGGCTAAGACGACATATTGAAGGTTGCCAAGGTTATTGGTGATCGGGCCCAGGATATTGGAGAACCGCTGGGCTTTGGTCGCATAGAGGCAAAGCTCATCGTTAAGTTCATCGAACCCTTCCTTAGCCTGCTTCTCATGGGTGAAGACCTTGATGACCTTCTGCCCGGCGATCATCTCCTCGATATAGCCATTGGTTTTGCCAAGGCATTGCTGCTGGTTGATGAAGAAGGAGGCCGAGCGGCCCGAAACCAAGAAGACGGTGACCAAGATAACAACAAAGAAGAAGAGGACGACCAAGGTCAAAGCCCAGGAACTATAGAGCATAGCCGTCAGAGCACAGATCATGGTGACCAAGGACTGAAGGACCATCGGCAAGACCCGGGAGACCAGTTCCCTTAAGGTATCAATGTCGTTGGTGTAAATCGACATGATGTCGCCGTGGGTCCGGGTGTCGAAGTAAGAAAGGGGCAGGCTCTCCATATGGGAGAAAAGCTCGTCGCGGATAATCTTCTGCGACCCTTGTCCGATTTGGGAGACGACGATCTGATAGACGAAGGAGAAGATGACCCCGAAGCCATAGATGACGGCCATGACGATGATGGCGGTCGTCAAATCGGTCGGTAACCCAAGGAAGGTCGGCTGGGTTCCTTCGATCATCGGAACGATAATCTCGTCGACCAAGATATTGCCAGTGAACAAGGAACCGATGACCCCGGCGGCCGAGGAGATGATGATGGCGAAGACGGCTAAGACGAACAAAGCCGGCGAATAGAAGAAGATTCGCTTGAAGAGGCGGCCGAAGATCGAGAACGACCGTCCCAAAGAGAGTTTGGCCCGCTGGGGCTGCTGCTTATTGCTCATCGAAGTCACCTCCGCCGAGTTGGGTTTCGTATATTTCTTTATAAACCGGCGAGCTTTCCATCAACTCGTCGTTAGTCCCTTGGGCGATGATCTTGCCATCGTCTAATAAGAGGATGATGTCGCAATCCTTAATCGAGAGGATCCGCTGGGCGATGATGAACTTGGTCACGTCGGGGATCTCGTTTTTGAAAGATTCGCGGATCAAAGCGTCGGTCCTAGTATCGACGGCCGAAGTCGAGTCATCGAGGATGAGGATCTTCGGCGATTTGAGTAAGGCTCGGGCGATGCAAAGCCGTTGCTTCTGCCCGCCGGAGACGTTGGTCCCGCCTTCGACGATCGGGGAATCGTATTTCTGAGGGAACTTCTCGATAAATTCATCGGCGCACGCTAGGTGGCAAGCGTGTTTGATTTCCTCATCGGTCGCATCCTCTTTCCCCCAAAGGAGGTTGCTCCGGATGGTCCCGGTGAAGAGGACGTTCTTCTGCAAGACGACCGCCACCGCGTCGCGAATGGTCGGGAGGTCGTATTCCCGGACATCAACCCCACCGACTTTGACGGTGCCGCTAGTAGCATCGTAAAGCCGAGCAATCAAGGAGACGAGGGTCGATTTGGAGGAACCGGTGGCCCCGATGATCCCCACCGTCGCCCCCGAGGGGATATGGAGGTTAATATCGTTTAAGACGTCTTTGCTGGCCTTATCCGAATAACGGAAGTGGACGTGGTCGAAGTCGACCGAACCGTCTTTGACTTCGGTTAAGGCGTTTTCCTTTGAGGTCAGGTTCGGCTTCTCATTGATGACCTCGGTGATTCGCTCGGCCGAGTTCCGGGCAATGGTGACCATGACGAACACCATCGAGACGAAGTTAAGGGCCATCAGGATCTGCATGACGTAGCTAATAAGCGAGGTGAGGGAGCCGGTGTTGAAACCAGTCGGGGCGTTGCCGGAGGCGACGATCATGGCCGCCCCGAAGTAAGAGATGATGAGCATGCAGGTATAAACCGACAACTGCATGAAAGGTGAGTTGACGGCAAGAATCCGCTCGGCATGGAGGAAGGTCTTATAGATGAAATAGGAGACCCGGCCGAACTTCTCGTTCTCGAATTGCTCGCGGCCAAAGGACTTGACAACCCGGATACCGGTCAAATTCTCCTGGACCGAAGCATTGAGGTCATCGTAAGTGTTGAACACCTTGACGAAGGTCGGATGGACTTTGATCGAGATGAAGAACAAAACAAAGCCAAGGACCGGGATGGCGCCAAGGAAGACCAAGGACAATTGCCAAGAGGTGATGGCGGCCATAATAACGGCGAACACCATCATGAAGGGGGCTCGGACCACCATCCGGACAATGGCTTGGACCGAGAAGGTGACGTTGGTGCAGTCGGTGGTAAGCCGGGTGATGAGCGAGGCGGTCGAGAACTTGTCGATGTTAGAGAAGGAGAAGCTCTGGATATTGTAATACATCGCCTGGCGAAGCTTCCGGCCGAAGTTAGAGGAGGCGATCGCGGCGAAATAGCCGGCGAGAATACCCCCGATGCAGGAGACGATGGCCATCGCCACCATGATGCCACAGTACATTAATAAAGAGGGGACGTCATTGGTCGTCATAACCGCCGGCGGTTCCGGCTGGATGATGTTGATGACGTATTGGCTCATGAACGGGATCAAGACTTCGCAGACGACTTCGATCGCGACGCAGATCCAGGCGAGGAAAACATATTTCCAATACCCTTTCATGTAAGTCAAAAGGGTCTTGAAGATATGCATGTTCTTCAGCCGGGCAATTTCTTCTTCGTTCCGTTTGTTAACGGCGTCGATTACCATTTGCTCTTCTTTGCTTGGCATATCATTTCCTTTCCGCCCCGAGGGCATTAGTTAGTTTTTCCAATAAGGAGAGAAGTTCTTCCCGCTTGCTCTCCCCGCCGAGGACGGAGGCGACTTTCTTTTCATAGTCCTCATCGATGTGACGCTGCTCATCGAAGAAGCGCCACCCCTTCTCGGTGATGACAAGCCGTTTCTTCCGCTTGTCCTCGTCCGAGGTGAAGGATTCGATCAACCCCTTCTTCTCCAGAGCGAAGAAGGTTTCCGAGAGGGTCGACTTGTTGAGATTGAACTCGGCGATGGCTTCGGAAGCCGATTCCGCGCCCGATTCGCACATGAACATGAAGACCATCCCTTCCAACGAAGACAAGGGGATCGACATCCGGGGCGCGAAATTCAGCTCGAACTCGCGCCGGAGGGCCCGTTGGGCAAGCATCAACTGTTTTCTGATTAAGACATTCTCATCCATAATAGTTCGGCAGCGAACTATTTAAACCATTTCGAAAACGAAGGCAAGGATTTTTTGCTTGAAAGCCTTTTCATTCGGTCAAGGCCGAGCAATAAGCTTCGATAAGCTCCGGCAACCGCCAAGTGGCATTGGCAGCCGAAGTCGAGGGACAGGTCAAAAAGACGATTCCCTTCCGTTCTTTTTGATAAGCATAGTAGCAGCGTTCCGCCGCCTTCCCATTAAAGATGACCTTACGGATATTGGCCGTCTCGAAGATTTCGCCTAAGTCCATCGGGATACCGTTGGCAATGGAAGAATCGGCGCTGCCTTTGATATCGCAGGCATAAATTGAATCGGATAAGGCGATGTGATGGCGAACAAGAAAAGTTTTCTTCTCTTTCAGACTCAGCGGTTCAATTTCGTTGAAGACGCCGGACAGCACTTTCCAAAAACGGTTGGTCTTGTTCGCATAATAAAAGTTCTCCTCCCGCGATTTGACTGAGGGGAAAGAACCGAGAATCAGGATCGATGACTCCTTGTAAAAGAAAGAAGGGAAGCCGTGCTCAGTCCTCATTCCCAGTCCTCAAAAGCAAGCCGTTGAGGATAGCGAAGAGATCCTCTTTGGTCTTAACGTGCATGGCGATGTTGTTGCGGATCGCCTTATATCCCTTAAATCCTGACAGGAAATGCGGGATTAATCCTCGCAACTCATTAACGGCGATATATTCGCCTTTATAAGCGATAAGCCGATTGGCAAAGTCCAAAGCATAGCCGATTTGCGTCTTTAATGACGGATTATCCAGCAAAACCCCATTATCTAGGTATTCATTGATTTGGGTGACCAAATAAGGATGCCCCACCCCGCCTCTAGCAACCATGACCGCATCGGCCTTGGTAATGTCAACCGCTTTCTTCGCATCTAAAGGGGTATAGATATCGCCCGAGACGATAAGAGGGATCGAAAGAGTTTCCTTCAGCCCGGCGATAGCTTCATAACGGGCGGTCCCGGAATAGCCTTGGGCCCGGGTCCGGCAATGGACAGTCAAGGCGGCAACCCCCGCCCTTTCAAGCCGCTTCGCCACTTCGAAGACATTGATTGAATCCTCATCCCAACCGAGCCGAATCTTGGCAGTCACCGGTTTGGAACTGGCTTGCACCACCGCCTTGGTATATTCCTCCATCTCCAGCGGGCGTTTCATCCAAGCCGAGCCGGCTCCGGTTTTAACCACTTTGGTCACCGGGCAGCCGAAGTTCAGATCGAGGATATCGTAATCGGCATTTTCTTCTAAAATTTTGACCGCCTTGACAGAGTTGTTCGCGTCGAAGCCGAATAGCTGCAGCCCCACCGGCCGATCGATGGTCGAGGTCGCGGCGTAATCCAAGGTCTTCTTGTTGCCGTAGAAAAGACCGCAGTCGGAAATCATCTCCGAATAAGAGAGTCCAACCCCAAATCCTTTCATGAATTCCCGGTAGGCTAAGGTCGTGACTCCGGCCATCGGGCCCAAGACCACGTGGCCCTTAATCTCAATATCGCCAATTTTCATCGCGGCGATTATCCTTCATTTCCTGTTCCTTGGCTATCCAAATTTGCCGAAACCAAAACACGTGTAAAAATATGGGGGATTTCCCTCTTGCTTTAAACTTCGGCAAATACCATAAATAAAGGCTGCACGTTTCAAGGAGGTGTCCGAATGCTAAAAATGTTCAAGCGTTTCCGGAATATCGATTGGGTATTCCTGGTGGTGATCGTCGGCCTGACCATCATGCAGGTCTGGTGCACTATGATGATGGTCGACTATATGGCCGACATCATCACATCCATCACCTACTTGTCCTATCAGACAGACCCGAGCCAATTAGGGAAGGAATTCATGACTATTTACAATTCCTTTGGCTCGTGGGACGCCCTTTTAAGCGTTATCGAATCAATTAATCCTGACCTTGCGCCCATGGTGGCCAATATCGCCAATGCCTCAACGGGCGATATTTGGTTCAACGGTGGAATGATGCTATTGGTTACCGCCTCCAGTGCCATCATCCAAGCCATCATCTCGGTTTTGGCCTCGGCCATCGCCGCCCATTTCGCCACCTCGGCTCGGAGCGACCTCAACTCGAAAATCTCCCAGTTCTCTTTGCAGGAGATCAACAAGTTCTCCACCGCCTCCTTGGTCACCCGCTCGACCAATGACATCGAGCAGGTCCAAATGACCATGCTATTGATGATGCGGATGGTGTTCGCCGCCCCAGTGACCGCCATCTGGGCCATCTGCAAAATCGAATCGGCCTCCTGGCAGCTCACCGCCGCCGTCGCGGTCGCGGTCGTGGCCTTGCTCATCGGCCTCTTTGCCATCATGATCGTCGTCTTGCCGAAGTTCAAAGTCAGCCAGCGCTATATCGACCGGATCAATGGCATCACCCGCGAGAACCTAAGCGGCATCCGGGTCGTCCATGCCTATAACGCCGAGGGCTATCAGGAAGAGAAGTTCAAGAAAGCCAATGACGACTTAACCAAGCTCAACCTCTTCACCGGCCGAGTCATGGGCCTTTTATCCCCAATCATGGTCATCATCATGGACGGCATCACCTTGGCCATCTATTGGCTAGGCGCCTCCTTGATCAACGCGGCCGAGATCACCTACGCCGACGTCTCGAGCTTCACCATGCTGGCGACCCAGATCATCATGGCCTTCATGATGTTGCTGATGATGTTCGTCATGTGGCCCCGGGCCTCGGTTTCAGCCAAGCGGATCAACGAAGTCCTCGAGACCGAGCCTTCGATCAAAGACCCGACCGATCCCATTTGTCCCAAGCGGCTCGGCACCATCGAATTCGACCACGTCTCCTTCCATTATCCCGACGGGGAGGAGAACGTCTTAACCAACATCAACTTCAAGGCCAACAAAGGCGACGTCATCGCCATCATTGGCGCCACCGGATGCGGCAAATCAACCTTGGTCAACATGATCGCGAGGCTTTATGACGTCAGCGAAGGCACGGTTAAGGTCGACGGGGTCAATGTACGGCAGATGAGTCAAAAAGACCTTCGTTCTCGAATCGGCTTCGTCCCCCAACGCGGCCTGCTTTTCTCCGGCACCATCAAATCGAATATCAAATTCGGGGAAGACGACCTTAGCGACGAGAAGATGAAAGAGGCGGCCGACGTCGCCTGCGCCACCCCCTTCATCGAGGAGATGGAAGGGAAATTCGACGCCCCCATCGCCCAAGGCGGGACCAACGTCTCCGGCGGGCAACGACAACGGCTTTGCATCGCCCGGGCCGTCGCGACCGACCCGGAGATCTATGTGTTTGACGACTCATTTTCCGCCCTCGACTTCAAGACCGACCTTCAAGTCCGAACCAATATCAAAGAACATTCCCACGGGGCTACCCGGGTCATCGTCGCCCAACGGATCGGCACCATCATGGACGCCGACCTCATCATCGTCCTCGACGAAGGGAAAGCGGTCGGCATGGGCACCCATCAGCAGTTACTAAAGGATTGCCCCACTTACCGCGACATCGCCTTGTCGCAGCTTAGCAAGGAGGAACTCGGATTATGAAGCATTCACACGCCCACGAGAAAGTCTCCCGGCAGGAGATGGCCAAAGCCCTCCGGCGGATCCTTGGGTCCTCAAAGAACTTCCTTTGGGCCATCCTGGTCTCCGCCCTCTGCGTTTTAGCCGCCGTTGTCTTATCGATCTACGCCCCGCAGATACTGAAACAGCTAACCGATGAAATCGCCGATAACGCCGGCAAGCAGGCAATCGACATGGACAAGATCCTCCGCCTTGGCTTAACGCTAGGCGGATTCTACATCGCGACCGCCCTCCTCAATTACGCCTCAGCTTTCCTGCTTACCGGGGTCACTCAAAAATATGCCAATAGCCTCCGGAAATCGATCGTCGAGAAGATCAACGTCATCCCCTTATCCTATTTTGATTCCCGCCAGATTGGGGACATCCTCTCCCGGGTCACCAACGACGTCGACTCGATCGCTCAATCGCTCGATCAGACCATCTCGATGCTCATGCAGGCCATCTTCATGCTGATTGGCTCGTTGATCGGGATGTTCGCCACCTCTTGGCAGATGGCCTTGACGGCCTTGATCTCCATCCCGTTGATGCTCCTGTTCATCTTGATGATCATGAAGCTCGCCATGCCGCAGTTCTTAAAACGCCAAGAGCAGATCGGCATCGTCAACGGGGCGGTCGAGGAGAAGTTCTCTGGCCAATTGGTCATTAAACTCTTCAATGCCGATGACCGGGAAAACGGGGCCTTTGAGGAGAAGAACCAAACCCTTGGGGCCACCATGTTCCGGGCCCAGTTCTTCGGCGGCTTGATGCAGCCGTTGATGAGTTTCATTTCCTACTTCGCTTACATCGCCGTCTTGGTCGTCGGAGGCCTATTGATCGCCTCAGGCCCGAAAACCGGGGTCGGCTTTGGCACCATCGCCGCCTTCTTGGTCTACGTCCGCCTCTTCCAGCAACCGATGACCCAGATCGCCCAAGCCATGAACACCTTGCAGACCACGACCGCCGCCTCCAAACGGGTCTTTGATTTCTTAGAAGAAAAAGAAATGTCCGACGAATCCAACAAGAAACGTTACTTCCCAGTCGATGAGGATGGCCGGGTCAAGGTCAAAGGCGAAGTCGAGTTCCGCCATGTCTGCTTCTCTTATGATGAGACGCGGGAAATCATCCACGACTTCTCAGCTAAGATAAAGCCCGGCTCGAAAGTCGCCATCGTCGGCCCAACCGGGGCTGGCAAGACCACGATGGTCAACCTCTTAATGCGGTTCTACGAAATCAACTCCGGCGATATCCTGATCGATGGCATCTCAACTAAGGACATGAGCCGCGAGGAAATCCACGATATCTTCGGCATGGTCCTCCAGGACACCTGGGTGTTCGATGGGACAATGCGCGATAACCTCATCTACAATAGCCCTCGTATCAGTGATGACGAGCTGAAGAAAATCGCCAAGGAGGCCAACATCTACCACTTCATCCGGACTCTTCCGGGCAAGTTCGGTTGCCACCTCGAAAACGCTGGCTCGATCTCGGCCGGTCAAAAGCAATTGATGACCATTGCCCGAGCCATGGTCCGGAAAGCCCCGTTATTGATCCTCGATGAGGCGACTTCCAACGTCGATACTCGGACCGAGGAATTGATCCAGGAAGCGATGGATAACCTGACTAAGGGGCGAACCTCCTTCGTCATCGCCCATCGCCTCTCGACCATCAAGAACGCCGACCTGATCCTCGTCATGCGCGATGGCAACATCGTCGAGCAAGGGACCCATGAATCCTTGATGGCTCAAAACGGGTTCTACGCCTCCTTGTATAACTCGCAATTCTCGTTCGAATAAGCGAAAAGGCTTCCCATAATTTGGAAGCCTTTTTTAAACATTGAATGGAGTTCTGCAGCTTTAACGAATGAAATTGGTATGGGCCCCGCCTTCGTTTACTAACGGGGTTTCAGCCTTTTGCTTAGCAATAGCTTTCATTAAGAAAACGACGTGATAGGCAAGGTTCCGCATGGTCTGCAGCCCTTCCTCGTCTTGGCTTGCTTCCCCCGGCGTCCCGCCGAAGACATCATTCCAATAGGTCGAGGTGGCGATGCTCATCCCCTTAATCGAGAAGAACTTATTCAACTGATCGAAGGTCGAGACCGTCCCAGCCCTTCTGGCAACGGCGATGCCAGCCCCAACCTTGTGGTTCCAATCGGCTTTGGTCGAATAGAACATCCGTTGCAGATAGCTGAGCACAGTTCCGTTCGCCATCGCGAAATAGACCGGGCTCCCGACGATGATGGCGTCGGCCTCAATAAAGTCTTGTCGTGTCTCATTAACAACATCGGGGATGGCACATTGCCCGGTTTTATGGCAATGCCCGCAGGCGAGGCAACCCCGGATCGGGAGGTGGCCGATGTTCAGGACTTTGACTTCGACTCCTTCCGCCTCAAGGGCTTTCTTAACCTCCTCTAAGGCAAGGGCGGTGTTCCCATTTAACCGCGGGGAACCATTGATTAATAAGGCTTTCATCTTTTTCTCCTTGATATAGAAAACCGCCTAGAGGTCTAGACGGTTTATTGAATTAGGCTTGGTGACCGCCTTCGGGGTTATGATCGTCCGAAGGCTTGTCAGCCGGTTTCTCCTCCGAGGGCTTATCTTCCGTCGACTTCTCCTCAGCCGGCTTAGCGGTCGGCGAAGGTGGAATCAACGGAGTCTCTTCCGCCGGGGTCGCCGGTTCAATCGGCTTCGGCTCCGGTTTGGGCGGCAAAGTCCCGTGAGCGCAGAGGTATTCGATCTCCTCGGCGGTGATGGTCTCTTTCTCCAGCAAGGTCTCGGCGATCAAGACGACCTGATCCTTATACTTGAGTAAGAGCTCGCGGGCTTTCTCGTGGGCCTCCTCGATGATCCGGCGGACCGCCTTGTCGATCTCGAAGGCGATCTGGGTCGAGAAGTTCCGCTGGGTCGAGTTGTAATCGCGGCCCAAGAAGACCGAACCGGTATCCTTTTCGTATTGGATCGGGCCAAGGTCGGACATGCCGAACTCGGTGACCATAAGCCGGGCCAATCTAGTGGCCTGCTCGATATCGTTGCTCGCCCCGGTGGTGACGTCTTGGAAGAAGATTTCTTCCGAAGTTCGCCCACCGAGCAAGCCGGTGATCCGGGCGATGAGCTCGTTCTTAGTGAGAAGGAACCGATCGTCCTCCGGGGTCATCAAGACATGGCCTCCGGTGTTGCCACGGGGGATGATGGTGATCTTCTGAACCTTATCGGAATAAGGCAGGTTGATGCCAATGACGGCATGGCCGGCTTCATGGTAAGCCACTTCCTTCCGTTCCTGTTCCGACATCGAGCGACTCGATTTGGCCGGACCGGAGATGCGGCGGTCAATCGCCTCATCGATATCCGAGAGGTCGATCGCGGGTTTATTCTCCCGAACGGCCAGAATGGCGGCTTCGTTCAAAACGTTGTCGATATCGGCGCCCGAGAAACCAACGGTCCGTTTGGCCAAGGCGGCGAAGTCGACGTCGCTAGCTAAGACCTTGTTCTTGGCATGGACTTTGAAGATCGCTTCCCGGCCGGCTTTATCCGGCAAGGAGACGGTGATGGTCCGGTCGAAACGGCCCGCCCGGCGAAGCGCCGGATCAAGGACGTCATCCCGGTTGGTCGCAGCGATGACTAAGATGCCCGAGTTGGCTTCAAAGCCATCCATTTCGACCAACAATTGGTTAAGGGTCTGTTCGCGTTCGTCGTTGCCCCCACCGAGGCCCGCGCCTCTTTGACGGCCGACCGCGTCGATTTCATCGATGAAGATAAGGCAAGGGGCGGTCTCTTTGGCCCGGCGGAACAAATCGCGGACCCGGCCGGCGCCGACGCCGACGTACATCTCGACGAAATCCGAGCCGGAAATGGAATAGAAGGGGACGCCCGCTTCCCCGGCGACCGCTTTCGCGAGCAAGGTCTTGCCGGTGCCCGGAGGACCGATCAGGAGGACGCCTTTGGGTAAACGCGCCCCGAATTTGGAATATTTATGCGGGTCTTTGAGATATTCAACGAGTTCGACCATCTCGGCCTTTTCCTCGTCGCAGCCAGCCACATCGGAGAAGCGGACTTTGCTGTTGGCTTTCCGCGCCGGCGACTTATTGAAGGAGAAAGCGGAGTTGTTCATTCCCGAGACTGACTTGTTGAGCCGGGAGAGAATCCAGAAGGCCAATAGGACGGTGATGACCAGCATCACGATGGTCGGGCCCCAGGAATCCCACCAGGACACCTCAAAGCCATCGAGGACCCGGTAGTAGGCGTTAACGCCTTGAATTGGGTGGGCTTCGACGTATTCGACGCAGGATTGGAAGATGGCGCTGTAATAGGCGTGCTCGCCTTTGACGCCATCGGCATTGATGTATTCAAAACCAGTGCCATCGCCAGACCAGGCTTCCTCTTCAATCCGGACGGTGAAGGTGCCAAAGCGATTATTCGCATCGACATAGCCGCCGGTGACGGAGACGGCTTTATAGCCTTGGGTCACCTCGACCGCATAGACGCGGTACTCGGCCGCCTCATGGTTGAGTTGACCTTCCAGCTTGCCAGTTTCGTTATCAATGACCAAGGAGTAGCCGACATTGTCATCGATCTGACTCCGGGCCCATTCGACCGGTTTGCCGACCGAGCTAGAGACAATGAGCCAGATGAAAAGGCCGACCGTCGCGATCATGAGAATATATGGGAGAATCACCGAGAAGGCGCTTCGTTTTTGTGGTGCAGGTCCGTCGTTCATGTTGTCTCCTTAAAGATGGTAGGACGTCTTGAGGACGTAAGGCAAAGTTACTACATCAGGACGCGTTGTCAAAATATATGCGTCTTTTTTATTTCTTTTCGGCAAATTTGATGCGGAGGACCGAAGTATGGTACTCGCGGAAATCGGCCTTATAAGTCGGTACGTAGATGATCTTGCCATCCTTGTTGAGGAAGACCGGCCAAATGGCCCTTAAGGCCAACGGCATCTTCCAAACCGAATAGAGTCGGCGGACCGGTTCAAGGAACCCGTGGACGACATAGGTATCGGCCGGCAAGACCGAACGGATGGTCAAAGGATAATCGTCCGCATGGATATTCCGGTCTTCCGCTCCCATTGAGAAATCAAGGTAGAAAGCATCGGTATCGAGGACGCCGGGCTTATCGAGGGTGACGCAATAGGGAAGCTCATCGGGGTCATGGCCGATGGTGATGACGTCATATTCCTTGATGACGAAGGTAGTCGGGGAAAGCTTATAAGTCAAATTCGGCTGGGGGGCTAAGCACATCTTCCGGATGCCGGCGATGTCCTCGGCCTTGAGGTTGACCGCCGAATCGGTCTTAGAGACGAACTTGACCAAGGTGGCGGCGAATTCGTCGTGCGGCAAAGCGATGAGCCCGCGGATATCGAGTTCCTCGCCCTCTTCAATCTTGGTGGTCATGTTCTTGACCAAGCCGAAGGTCTCATCATTCGCGGCCCGCATCTCATTGAGGATGTTGTCGCGGTCGATCTCGCTGAGCTTCGAGATGATGTCCCGCCGGATCGGATTCCGGATGTATTGATCTTGGAAAGTGGCATCAGAGGCCGAATAAGGGACCCGGTGCTCGGCGTTGTAATCAAGTAAGTCCTGCCGAGAGAAGTTAAGCAAAGGGCGGACGACAATCATCCCGTCGACCGTCGCGACCGAAGCTAACCCATAATGGGCGACGTGGGCTTTCCGTTGTTTCTGAAGCAAATAAGTCTCGATCAAATCGTCTTGCTGGTGGGCCAAGAAGAGGGCTGAGGCCTTCTCTTTGTCATAGATTTCCTTGAAGAAAGAATAACGGACGTCGCGGGCCCAATCTTTGAAATCGGCCCCTTCAACGTATTTCTTGTCCGCTGGCAAATCATCGGTATCGAGCCCCCGGAATTCGATCTTCTTGGCTTCGCAATAGAACTGGAGCGAAGAGAAGTCGGCGTTGGACTCGGCGAACTTGTGGTAATTGACCGCGCAGACGATGATCCGTCCTTGCTCGTGAGTGAGCATGTCGATAAGGGCCATCGAATCCGGGCCATAGGTCCCGGCCACTAGGTAAGTGGCGTTTTTCTCGAATTTGTAATCAAGCATGGGATTCCTCCTCTTTTGCGATCTCATCGCTTAGGATCGTGAACATCGCTTCCGCCTGTTCTTTAGACGCATAGGGCCGGACCATCTTCACTTCGACTTCGATCCGATGACGGCCGATGCTGAGGTAGAGACGCTGCCCCTCCTCCACTTCTGAACTGGGTTTGGCGGGTTTGCCGTTGATCAGGATGTCGCCCGCCTCGCAAAGCTGCTTGGCGAGTTCCCGTCGTTTGATCAAACGGCTGACCTTAAGAAACTTGTCGATCCGCATCGGAATAAGTGTACCACATTCCCTTTAGTAAAAGGGAAGGTTGTTGTGGTCCCCTTCACTAAATATGTAGGCAGTTATTCCGAAAAAAGCAGAAAAAAGTTTAGGAATAGATTCGAATTCTTTGCAAAAGGCGGATAAAACGAAAGAAACACGTTTATTTGGAGCCGACCCGCGACTCATAGGCCTTGATGCAGACCCGAAGCACTTTCTCTAAGGTCTTCAGCCAATCATCGCCCTTCCCTTTCTTCAGCCGAATAACCAGTTTCTTGTTCGAATAGGAAACCGAGAGGCTGCTAAGATAAGGAACTAGCAGATTGAAGAGGTCGTTCCCGATGCCAGAGATGGCGGCGAACTCGTTAGACAAGGTAACGAAGATCAAATCATGGTCTTCCTTGACCGATTCAAACTCAATCGATTCGGAAAGGATATCGACCCGGGCTTTGATGATGAGCAGTTTCACCTCTTCTGGCAAGCGGCCATAGATGTCGCGAAGCTTCTTCTCAAAGGCGTTCAACTCCGCCTCGGTTTTGATTTCTTCGAGTTCTTGATAAAGCTCGATCTTATCCGATTTATTCGCGTATTCTTTGGGGATATAGGCGTCAACGTCGAATAGTTTTTTCGGCTTCGGTGGCTCTTCCTCTTTGCCGTTTTTCTTTTCGGTGACCGCTTCATTAAGCATCTTAAGATAAAGGTCTAAGCCGACCGAATCGATGAAGCCGGCTTGTTCAGGACCAAGGATATCCCCAGCCCCGCGAATCATCAGATCCCGCTGGGCAATCTTATAGCCCGAGCCAAGTTCGGTGAATTCCTGAATAGCCTGGAGCCGTTTCTTGGCGTCCTCGTTCATGTTCTTTTTCGGCCGATACATCAAATAGGCATAGGCGATCCTTTGTCCCCGGCCGACCCGGCCTTTGATCTGATAAAGTTGAGACAAGCCAAAGGTGTCGGCATCCTCAACGATGATCATATTGGCGTTGGGGATATCGATCCCGTTCTCGACGATCGAGGTGCAAACCAAAACGTTGAGCTTGCCGTCATAGAAATCGGCCATGACCGATTCGATCTCCTCTTTGTCCATCTGCCCGTGGACCACCCCAACCTGGGCTTGGGGATTTCGAGCCGCGATCTTGTGGGCGGTCGCATAAATCGACATGACTTTATTCTGGACGTAGAAAACCTGCCCCCCGCGGGCTAGTTCCCTGGCGATCAATTCATCGACGACCGAGGGGGAGAAGGGAGTGACATAGGTTTGAATCGGCATTCTTGAGGAGGGGGCGGTGTTGATCTCCGACATCGGGCGGATCCCGACCAAAGACATCTGAAGGGTCCGGGGGATCGGGGTGGCACTTAAGGTCAAAACGTCGACCTCTTTCTTTTTCTCTTTTATCCATTCCTTCTGCTCGACCCCGAACCGCTGCTCCTCATCGACGATGAGCAAACCTAAGTCATGGAATTTGAAATCCTTGGATAGAAGACGATGGGTCCCGATAATTAAATCGATCTTCCCTTCCTGAATCAGCTTGAGGTTGGCCTTTTGGGTCGCTTCGGGGACGAGTCGGGAAAATAAAGCAATATGGACGCCGAAAGAAGAGAACCGTTCCAAAGCCACTTCATAATGTTGCCTTGCCAATAAGGTCGTTGGGCAAAGCAAGGCCACCTGTTTGCCGTTATCGATGGCTTTGAAAGCGGCCCGAAACGCCACTTCGGTTTTGCCAAACCCGACATCGCCGCAGATGAGGCGATCCATAATCTCCGGCTTCTCCATGTCGGCCTTGATGGCATCGACCGCTTTTTGCTGATCATCGGTCAATTGGTAAGGGAATTCCTCTTCGAATTGCCGTTGCAACTCATCATCAGGTCCGAAGGCAAAGCCCCGCTGCTGGGCCCGGGCCCCATAAAGGGCGATGAGTCGATCGGCTAATTCGTTGATTCGGCTCTTGATCTTCTTTTTCTTCTTCTCCCATTCCTTGCTCGAAAGGCTGGAGAGTTTAGGAGCCGCCCCTTCCCGCCCAGCATATTTCCGAACGAGGCGGAACTGTTCCAAGGGGACGTAAAGGTATTCGTTATTGGCGTAAGCGATATGGAGGAAATCGCGATGGACCCCATCGATCTCGATGGTTTGGACATCGATGAATTGGCCAATGCCGTTATATTCATGAACCACGTAATCGCCAGGGCGCAGATCTTCGTAAGAACGGAGGATGGTCGCTTCTTTGAATCTCGAGGTGAAGCGGGAATTAACGATTCGGCGGCCAAACAGTTCGTTCGCCGATAAATAAGCGACACCAAGGCTTGGGACCTCAAAACCTTCACTTAAGCCATGACGAGAGAAGCCAACCCTCCCTGCAGGAAGAGACAACCCTTCGACATCTTCAAAACCAATTTTCCCGTCGGTCAAGAAATCCTTGACGGTCTTCTCTTGATGGGGCTCGCTTAGGCAGAGGACGATCTTCTCGTTGGTCGAAAGATAACTTTGGACGGTCGGGAGAATAGCCGAGAGGGATTTGCCCGTGATGGCGATCTTATGGGCTTGAAAGACCAAATCATCCGGCTTGGTGGAAAAAGCCTCGCCTTTGACTAGATGGGAAGTAGACGGAATCGCTTCATAAAATGAAATGTATTGATGAACGGAAGGAAGGCATAATCCCTGCAAAAGCAGGTCGGTTAGATAGGAATTCGCTTCCTTGGTCAACATTGCGACCGCCGAGGAAAAAGCGTCGGAATTGCATAGATACACCAATTCGGGCCGAAAATATTCCAGCACCGAATGAATGGGTTTCAGCAGGCCAAAATACTTATATAACCCCGGACGATAATCATGGTCAGCGAGGCGGGTTTTGGCATCGAAGGCCGCGGCCTTCAATGTATCCAATAGCTCCGGAGCGATCAGATTTTCGGCTTGGGCGACCCGAATATCGATCTCCTTCTCAACCTGGGAAAGTTCTATCTCGTTAAGGAAGATGTCGGTGGCGGGCAGGATCGAGCATTCATTCAACTCCTGCTTCGACTCCTGCGTCTGGGGATTGAAGGTCCGGATTGAATCGACCTCGTCGCCCCAAAACTCAATCCGAACCGGGTCCGGATAAGCGACGGTATAAACGTCGAGGATATCGCCGCGAGAGGCAAACTGGAGGGAGTGATCGACCTTATTGACCCCCTCATACCCTAAGTTGACCAGCCGTTTCTTCAACTGGCCAAGATCGAGAGTCGCCCCTTTCTTGACCAAGGTCGTCTCCTCGGCGAACCGCTTAGGATCAGGTAAGAAGCGGAGGGCGGCGCTTGGATGGGTGACTAATATTTTCTTTTGGGGCGAGAGCAATTGGTGGAGTCCATAAAGCCGTTGGGACAATAGTTCCCTCGAAGAGGAAAGCGACTCGGCTCGCAGCAATTCATCGGCCGGGAAGAAGACCACTTCGTCCTCGCTTAGGAAATTGAGTAAGAACTCATAAAGCCGTTGGGCGTTGTATTGATTGGAGGCTAACAAGGCATAGTCGGCCGGCTTTTCCTTATATAAGGCGGCGAAGAGCAGCCCCACCCCAAGCGTCTCCTCCACGACGAAACGGCCCCGGCCCAGCCGGAGTTTCTTATAGACCTCTAAGGTTTTGATCCGATCGAGGAGTTCCGTACCCTTGCTCCTTATTACTAATTATGGTGGTTCATCGCGTAGGCGAAGTCATGCAGAAGGTAATCGCGGATGGCGAGAGCCGCCTCTTCCTTGGCTTGGTCGAGTTTGGCTTTCTCCTCACCCCGAGGTTTAGACAAAACGAAATCGGCCCCGCCATGGGGAGGCTCACCGATGCCGATGCGAATCCGCTTGATCTGGTTGCTGCCGAGCCGGTCGATGATATTCTGCATTCCCTTATGGGAACCGCTGGAACCAGAGGGCCTTAAACGGATGACGCCCGGCTCTAAAGCCATGTCATCATAAACCACGACTAAGTCAGCGATATCGATTTTATAGAACGCCATCAACGGCTGGACCGATTCCCCCGAAAGGTTCATGAAGGTCTCGGGCTTAAGCAAAATCACCTTATCCGGCAAAGAGGGGTTATTGACCAAGGCGAAAGTACCTTTGAACCCGTTTTTGTCAAAGTCGACCCGGCACATGTCGGCAAAGATATCAAGGGCCTCAAAACCCATATTATGCCTGGTCCCCTCGTATTGGGAGCCGGGGTTGCCAAGCCCGACAATCAATTTCACTTGTCGCCTTCCCCCGCTAGAATCTTATGGGAAATGGCCAAGATCTTATCGACGCCTTCCCGGTCATAATAATCCAGCGGTTCGTCGAGGAATTCCAATAGGTTCTTGTAGCCGATGTTGGCATTCGGGTCCTCCTCGATCTGCCTAAAGTACATCCGGATCATTGCCCGTTGGAGGAAGTTGAGCTTATTGATGTCGAACGAGCCCCGGAGCTGATAATAACGGACGTGGTAGATATCGAGAATGTTGGCATCGATGATGACCGCCCGCCCTTCCTTAGACGGGACGACCATGCCGGAGGAGAAAATGATGACGTTCTTAGATTCTAAGTCGTCGTAATGGGCCAAGAAGTCGGAAACCCCTTTGATTTTGCCTCCTTGCACCCAGCCCCCATAGATGATGAGGCCGTAGTCATCGATGTTCTTCCATTTGAATTTCTTTAAAGGAAAAATGTCGGCGTTAAGGGCCGAGGCCAGATTCTCGGCATAACGTTTCGTCGAGCCGGTGTGAGAAGTGTAAAGGACCAAAGTTTTCATAGTGAGAGGATATTACCATATCCTGACATCCTTTTATCCTCGGACTTCAACCGGGAGAACACTCCAAGAAATGATTCATTTGCGGTGATTTACGTCAATAAATCCGAATTTGCCAAAAGAGATTGCTTTATTTGAGCAAAGCACGGGAAAAAGAAAAACCCGTTTTACGTTTGTTTCCATATTTGCCTCTTGTTAAAAACCCGGTTGATTTCCGTATCGGTTGGAATATGATAAAGGGTGAGATCAAAAGTATATTGACATCAGGAGGTTTATAACATGCCGCGATCGCCCGAACAGAACCAAGCCGTCAAAGACAAACGGAGAACCAAGCTCCTTGAAACGTCGCTAAAAATCTTCGCCATCAAAGGGTTCAATGCCGTCGCCATCGACGATATCACCAACTCCAGCCGGTGCTCCCACGGACTCTTTTATCATTACTTCGAATCGAAGGAGGACGTCTTCGCCGCCGTCTGGAACGAGATGATTGAGGCCACCAGCGCCATCCCTCCGTTAGAAGAAGCTCTAGCCAAAGGCGGAACCGCCGGAGTCAAGATGATCTGCCAATCCTATGATAAATTCCGTAACGCCGATATCCGGACCTTATACGCCGGCTCCATTTGCGTTCGCGCTTATCAAGCCAAAGGGCTTCCTTACGAAATATATGAAAAAGCCAAGAAGTATGATCTCTCCTCGGCTTTGGAAAGTTTGATCGCCAAATCGCAGGAAGAAGGCAACGCCATCGCCGGCAACCCGGCGGAAATCGCCCGCTGCATCGCCTTGATGGTCGAGACCGAACTCCGCTTAGCCTGCGCGCCTCGTTCGGAAAAGAAGTTCACCTCCGGGGATGTCCTCTTCGGGATGCTGATGAAGAAACCCATCAGCGAGATTGATTGCTGATTCCTATTCGCCCCGGTCCTTCAATGTCCAGTTAAACAGGAACTTGTAGGTCTTCCGTAAACGTTTATATAACTTGGTGTATGCACCATAGAAAAGCTCGTCGTAAATGGCGTGCTTTTCTTTATCCGGATAGAAGGTCTCGCTGACATGGACCATATTCTCGACCGCGGTTTTGGTGTCCTTATAAACTCCAATGGCCAAGAAGCCGGCGATTGCCGCTCCTAAAGAAGAGGTCTCGTTGGTCTGAACCCGAACGACCGGTTTGCCAAAGACGTCGGCCGTCACCTGGCATACCGCCGCGGATTTCGATCCCCCACCGGCGATGCGGATGGCGTCGAACTTCCGGTGGAGCTTCTTTTCAAACCGTTCCATCCCCATCCTTAACTCATAGGCGATGCCTTCGACCAAGGCTTTGTAGACGTGGAATTTGGTGGTGCTGTCGGAGAAACCGATGATCGAGCCTTTGACGCAGGGTTTCTCAAGCTGGCTCCCCCAATAAGGCTGAAGCATCAGTCCGTCTGAACCCGGGGCGATCTCCGAAAGCCGTTTATCATATTCTTCCGGGTCGACGATCTCGATGACCATGTCGTTGATGTTCATGGCCCCGAATTCCTTTAAGAACCAATTGATGGTCCAATAACCCCGATAAACCTGCAAATCCAAGTTAAAATATCCGTTTTGCACGCTAGGGTAGCATGGTAAGAAGGGGTATGGCTCGATGTATTTCTTGGTGATGGTCTCCAAGGAACAGGCGGTGCCATAAGATAAGGAAGCCAAGGAGGAATCGTAGACCCCCGAGCCTAAGGTCTCACAGGATTTATCCGACCCGGCGGCATAGACGTATAAGCCGGCTGGGAGTCCGGTTTCCTTCGCGGCCTGTTCATTAATAACGCCGAGTTTCGATCCGGCGGGTCGCAGTTCACAAAGTTGATCCTTACGGACGCCAAAGATCTGACCTTTAAGGTTGGTCTCCGGCTTTTTATAGAACTGCTGCTTCCGGTAATTAAGCGGGTAATGCCCGGTGTAATTGGATGGCGTATCGACCAGTTCGCCGGTGAGGCGATAAAGGAAGTAAGTCGAGATGGCGACGTATTTATCGGCCTTAGCCCAATTCTCGGGTTCGTTTTCCTGATACCAATTGGCCATCGTCCGGCGCATGTTCATGTTGACTGTTTCAGTCATATGGACGAAGCGGAAAAGGAAACGGGAATGCCAAGGCAATTTCCGCTTGTTATGGGCATAACGTTGATCGAGCCAAAGGATGGCTGGACGGGCGATTTTCTTGTCCTTATCCAGCAAGACCGCGGTGTCGCGGAAGCAAGTCATAGTCACCCCTTTGACGTCTTCAAGGAGTTCCGGGTTCTTATCGGCGAGCCGATGGGTGCAACGGCATAGACATTCATAATAGTAATCCGGGGTCTGTTCAGCATAGCCAGGCTTGGAAGAGAAATACGGGGGATCGTATTCCTCTTTCTCGCTGGCTAAGCAAGAGCCGGTCGAGTCGAAGAGCGAGGTCCGGACCGATTGGGTCCCGAAGTCGATGGTCAGTATCAATGGAGTGTGCTTCATAGGAGTCGTGCTTGCCTATTTTATGCCAAATGGCCGGAATAAATGCCATAAGTTGTGGCGGTAAGGACGACGATTGCTTTCCAGTGCCATTTTCTTATTCTAAGAATAAGAGGCGGTGTGATAAAATCTTTTCGCTGGGTTAACTACCCATAAATGTCATTAGGAGGAAAAAATGGCAGAAAAGAAGTACGTTTATTCCTTCAAAGAAGCCCATGAGGCCAATTTAGGCAAAGAGCTTCTTGGTGGGAAGGGCAAAGGTCTAGTCGAAATGACCGCCGCCGGGGTCAACATCCCCCAAGGCTTCACGATCACGACCGAAGCCTGCAACCTCTACTATGAATCCGGGAAGAAGATTCCTGATTCCGTGTGGGAAGACGTCGTCGCCCACGTCCACGACGTCGAGAAGATCAACAACAAAGCCTTCGGCGGCGGAAAAGGAACCCCTCTCCTCGTCTCCGTCCGTTCGGGCGCTCGCGTCTCCATGCCGGGCATGATGGACACCATCCTCAACCTTGGCTTGAACGACAAGACCGTCGTCGAACTCGCCGAAGCGACCGGCAACGAGCGTTTCGCTTGGGACTCCTATCGTCGCTTCATCTTGATGTTCACCAACATCGCTAAAGGGCATCCGCGGACCGATATGGACGCCATGCTCGACAAGATCAAAGAAGACCACGGCTACAAACTTGATACCGAAGTCACCACCGATCAGCTCAAAGAGCTCGTCAAAGAATACAAGGCTTACTACAAGAAGACCTTCGGCGAAGACTTCCCGGCCGATCCGTATGTCCAACTCAAAGAGGCGGTCGCCGCCGTCTTCCGCAGCTGGGACAACCCCCGGGCCAACGTCTATCGTCAGATGAACGGCATCCCCTACGAATGGGGCACCGCCGTCAACGTCCAGACCATGGTCTTCGGCAACATGGGCGAAGATTCGGGCACCGGCGTCGCGTTCTCCCGTGACCCGTCCACCGGCGAGAAGAAGATCTACGCCGAATTCCTCCCGAACGCCCAAGGCGAAGACGTCGTCGCTGGCATCCGCACCCCGCTTCACATCGATGAGTTGAAGAGGCGCATGCCGGAAGTCTACGAAGAATTCATCGCCACCATCAAACGCATGGAAAATTATTTCCATGATATGCAGGATATGGAGTACACCATCGAGAAAGGCAAGCTCTATTTCCTCCAGGCCCGTAACGGCAAGCGTACCGCCCGGGCCGCCCTCCAGATCGCCTGCGACCTCGTCGATGAAGGCTTGATCGATGAGAAGGAAGCCTGCCTCCGCGTCGAGCCGGCTCGTCTCAACGACCTCCTCCACCCGACCTTCGATCCGGCCGATCTCAAGAAGCACACCCCGGTCCTCAAAGGGCTCCCGGCCTCCCCGGGTGCTGGCACTGGCCGCCTCGTCTTCGACGCCGATGAATGCAAAGAAAAGCACGATGCCGGCGTCAAAGTCGTTCTCTGCCGGGCTGAGACCTCGCCGGAAGACATCATCGGCATGGTCAACTCCGAAGCTATCATCACCGCTCGTGGCGGCATGACCTCCCACGCCGCGGTCGTCGCCCGTTCGATGGGCAAATGCTGCGTCGCCGGCTGCACCGATGCTATCATCGATGAAACCGCCCGCACCATGACCATCGGCGACAAGGTCTACCACGATGGCGACGTCGTCTCCGTCGATGGCTCGACCGGTTATGTCTACGATGGCGAAATCGCCATGATCCCGGCTGACCTCGGCGGCAACTTCGGCCGTCTCATGGGCTGGGCCGACAAGTATCGCCGGCTCAAGATCCGCGCCAACTGCAACACCCCGCTTGATGCGGATAATGCTCACAAGTTCGGCGCCGAAGGTATCGGTCTCTGCCGGACTGAACGTATGTTCTTCGCCGACGACCGGATCCTCAATATGCGTTCGATGATTCTCTCTGAGACCACCGAGCAGCGCGAAGCCGCGCTTGAACGGATTCGTCCGTATCAGGTCGATGACTTCTATAAGATGTACATGTCCGCACCCGACGATATGGTCTGCATCCGTCTCCTCGATCCACCTCTACACGAGTTCCTCCCGACCATCGATGATGCCAAGAACATCAAAGATTTGGCTGAAAAACTCAATGTTTCCGAGCAGAAAGTCCGCGACCGGATCAACCAGCTCCATCAGGCCAACCCGATGATGGGCTTCCGTGGTGTCCGTCTCTGCGTCGCTTATCCGGAAATCTACCGTATGCAGGCGACCGCCATCATCCAGGCTGCCATCAAGGCCAGCAAGGACCTTGGCAAGGACGTCGAGCCGGAAATCATGATCCCGCTCACCGGTGAATTGAAGGAATTCAAGTTCGCCAAGAACGTCGTCGTCGAAGCGGTCGAAAAGGAAATGGAGAAGGAAGGCAAGAAGCTCCATTACCATGTCGGCACCATGATCGAAGTCCCGAGAGGCGCCCTCCAGGCTGGCAACGTTGCCAAAGAGGCCGAATTCTTCTCCTTCGGGACCAACGACCTCACTCAGCTCACCATGGGCTTCTCCCGCGATGATGCTGGCGCCTTCCTCCAATACTACTACGACAAGAAGATCTACGAGTTCGATCCGTTCCAGACCGTTGACGTCGAGGGCGTTGGCGAACTCATCAAGATCGCGGTCGAGCGTGGCCGTGCGACCCGCCCGGACCTCCTTGTTGGCGTCTGCGGTGAGACTGGTGGCGATCCGGCTTCCATCATGTTCTATGATGCGGTCGGCCTCGACTACGTCTCCTGCTCGCCGTTCCGTGTCCCGCTCGCTCGGTTAGCCGCCGCTCAGGCGTCCATTACCCACGAGCGTCAAGCGGCCAAGAAGTAATTCTTAGCTAGTTGACACCAAAGCCGTCTCTTTCATCGGAGGCGGCTTTTTTCATCGATAAATAGGCCTAAATGAAGCGTTTTAGAGTTCGACCAGCAAATTACCACAGGAAATAAAGAAACGCACGTAGAAGGCGTTATAAGTCTCTGGCGGCCAGAAACAATAAAGGGTGAGGGGCGCGCTTCTAAGCAAGCAAGAAGATAACCGGTTGAGCGAATAGTAAAGTATTTCTTAAACCAAACTAAAAAATAGCATTTAACTGCTGTTTTGTTGGTAGTTAAACGGTATTGAGATATCGTTAATCCTACATTGTAAAAATACTATCGATAATAACTAATATTCTTCGAATTCATTATTTGAGGTTCTTATATATAAGTAAATATACATCAATAATAAGCAGAATAGTTGTTTTTTATCTAACCTGTCATTAAACAAACCGAAAGAGATTGCCAAAAAACGAACTTGGTGAGCGACTTGCCCCGCCATTATAGAGTGTAAATTAAAGTAAATATGGCTGGCGACATATAAACAATGCACCCTTTGGGAGTGAGCAAAGATAAGAAGGTTAATGTTGGAAATGTTGATTTGTTTTTACATATATTTTCAAAGGTTTTTCATTATCAATTCTTCTTTATCATGCTCTCTTATCCTGCACTCATTATACTTTATCACTCAAAGATTTAGTCGATAATATCTAATTATCTTACTTATATATTGAATGATAATGTAAATCGTTGGTTGCGCTCCCATTAATCTCGTTACCATTTGAGCAGCCAAGTCAAAGTAAGCATTTCCGAAAAGGTTTCCTAACCTTTTCTTCGCCTTAAGGCATAAAGAAAACCGCCTATCACTAGGCGGCAATCACAATTTATAACGATGTCAACATTAGGTCGCTGTCAGGACCAAGCTCGCCCCGCTTCTGACCATTGATGTAGATGTCACCATAGTCGTCGATGTAACCGACTGGTTTTCCGCTGATCAGAATTTTGCCATCGCTAGTCATGCGAGCAGCCTTCTTTCCGGCGATATACCACTCGGAATCACCGTCAGGAAGACGAGATACATAGCCTACCAACTGGTCGCCAAGGTAGATATTTTTGCCGTAGCACTCAGTTACCAACATGGCTTACTTGTTTTCCTTCTTATCCATAGCCTTGGCATGGAACACATCAGCATAGCCTTCTTTGTTCTCCTGCCGAGCCCTTGCGATGGCCATATCGTGAGCCGGGACATCGTGATTGATGGTTGATCCGGCGGCGGTAAAGCCGTTCTCGCCAACGTTAACGGGGGAGACGAGGATTGTGCCGGAACCAATGAATGCGTGGTCACCAACGGTCGAGGAGAACTTATTAACGCCATCGTAATTAGCAATGATCGAGCCACAGCCGATATTAACTTCTTTGCCAATGGTTGCATCGCCTAAATAAGAGAGGTGGGCACATTTGCTCCCTTCGCCAAATTCGATGTTTTTGAATTCATTGAAGTTACCAACGTGGGCACCATCCTTGATAACAACGTTCTTCCGAGCCCGGAAATAGGGGCCAAGAGTAGTTTTATTCCCGATTTTCACATCGGTTAGGTGGCAGGAATCGATGATATTGTCATCGCCGATTTCCGAACGTTCGATATAGGTATTGGGCCCAATGACGTTACCCGAACCAACCTTAGAATGGTCGAGAATATAGGTGTTTGGGCGGACGATTGTATCCTGACCAACAACCGAGTTCGGCGAAATGTAGGTGGTATCAGGATCTTCAATAGAAACACCCGACAACATCAAAGCTTTATTAATCCGATGCCGAATGATTTTCGCGGCCTTTGAAAGTTGATAACGGTCATTTACGCCCATTGTTTCATTCACGTCGGCGACCGAGAAAGTCGAGACTTTTTTGCCGGCTTCAACAAACATCGCGATAACATCGGTGAGGTAGTATTCACCAGCCGCGTTATTTGGCGTCAATTTCTTAAGATCCTTAAAGAGTTCGGCGTTATCGAAGACGTAGACGCCAGCGTTGACTTCTTTAATCTCCGCCTCTTTGGGAGTGCAATCCTTTTGTTCAACGATTCTTTCGACCCGGCCGTGCTTTTTAACGATTCGCCCATAGCCTTGCGGATGATCGAGAATCGAGGTGAGGATGGTCAAATCGTTATGGTTGGTCTCGTGGCTAGAAAGCAAAGCCGACAAAGTCTTGTCGGTCAGCAACGGGGTATCCCCGCAGCAGATGATGGTCATGCCTTCTTTTCCTTCGAGGATCGGGGAGGCCATCATAACCGCATGGCCAGTGCCTTTTTGTTCTTTTTGCCAGACGACTTCGGAAGAATTCTCAACCGCGGATTTGGTCATCTCCCCGCCGAAACCGACGACGGTGACGATCTCATCCATCCCCAAAGGTTTCAAAGCCTCTAGGACATAACGGACCATCGGGCGGCCAAGAATCGGGAACGAGACCTTGGAGACATCGCTCCGAAGGCTCTTCATCCGGGTTCCTTTGCCAGCGGCTAAAATAATCGCGAATTTGTTCATGGGATACTCCTTTATAAAAGCGTTTTCGTCAAAATGGTTATATAACCGAGCTTACTGTATTTCTTCTCGGCTTCCTTGCACTTCTTCAAGTTGGTCGAAAGGGCGTAAACCGTCGATCCTGAGCCTGACATTTGGCAAATTCCAAAGCCATCTTTCATCAAAGAGGAATAGATTTCCCCGACTTCCGGCAATAAGCTCACGGCGGCCGGCATTAAGTCGTTACCAAGCGACAGGGCCAACAGGGCATCATCGCCATCGGCTAAAGCATTAATTGTCCCTTGGGTATCGATGCGTTTGGGCTCAAAAGAATCGGAGGCGGCGAAGACATCTTTGGTCGAAAGCCCCTTCTCGGGTTTAACCAAGAGACAATAGTAGGGGTGAGCGCATTTAATTGGCTCAATGACTTCGCCTATACCGCTGACCTTGGCAGGCTTTAAGTAAAAGAAGAAGGGGATGTCCGCCCCTAAAGGACGACCGATTTCCGCTAATTCCTCCTTGGTGGCATTGAGCTTAAGCAAAGAGTTGATCGCCAGCATGACGGAGGCAGCGTTGGAAGAGCCTCCGCCTAGCCCAGCGGCAAAAGGGATTTCCTTATGGATGTGAATCATGAAGTTTTCCTTGAAATGGAAACGATTCCGCATCGCCTCAACCGCTTTCTGACAAAGGTTGGTTTTCAACCCCATAAGCCGCAGGTCATCGCAGATGATGTAGGTATCATTGCCACCTAATTTATCAACGGAAATGACGTCGTGGAGTTCGATGGGGAGATTGACCATCTCCAGGTTGTGATATCCGTCCTCTTTCTTCCCGAGGACACGGAGCGAGACATTGATCTTCGCGTAGGATTTGATATCCATAATGTACGATTATTCTACAAGAATTTCCTCTTCAGTGAGCGATAAATATTGTTCAGGTGATAATTGCTCAGCCCGAGCGGTAGGGCTGAGGCCGTTTTTAGTGAGAATTTGCTGCAGCTTCGTTTTATCTTTAACGACCGATTCCAGATTGTTGGTCAAGGTTTTGCGCCGCTTTTGAAAGCAAATGCTGGCTATTTTGTAAGCTTTGAGGGCTTTTTCTTGATCGAGCTTGTTTCGGTTAAGGATAATGACCGCCGAGTCAATGTGGGGAGCCGGGGCGAAACAGGTTCGTGGGACTTTGAATTCTACTTTCGGAACCGTCAGTAGGCGAAGCAAGATGCTAAGGGGCGAATAATCTTTGGTATTGGGTTTGGCAAGCAGCCGGTCAGCCGCTTCCTTCTGGACCATGAAGACGAATTTCGAACAATTCTTTCCCCACATAAGCACTCGTTCAATGATTCCGGAAGTGATGTAGTAAGGGAGATTCCCGACGATCTTGGTATAAGGTTCGTAATCGAATTTCATCGCGTTGCCTTGCTGGATGTGGAGGTGTGAGCAATCGATGAAATCCTCCCTCAGTTTAGCCAATAGCCCTTCGTCGATATCGATTAGGTCAGTCTCGGCGGTTTGCTCGGCCAAGAAATAACTAAGCGAGCCGGCGCCGCAGCCGATCTCCAGTACTTTATCGGTGGGCTGGATATCGAGCAAAGAAACAATGCGGGAGGCGACGTCCGAATCGATCAGGAAGTTCTGGCCGACCTCCTTCTTGGCCAAAAGTTTGTATTCAGCGATACGAGCAAAATATTTACTTCGATCCATCAAGAGCCTCCTTGATCCGTTCTTTGGTATAACCGCAGGCTTTCAGCCGTCTGAGCAGCGTTTTGCCGTTGCCATAGCCTAGATGTAGCCTTGACTCGATTTCTGCTCGTCTGGCCTCGGAATCAGGGCCGACGAGGCGCAACTCCAATAAATCAGCATAGGTTAGGTCGCTTTTAGAAATGGCGGAGGCTGGAACTAAATTTTCCAACGCTCGCATGATGGTGGCCTTATCTGATTCCGCCACCCCAACCTTATGATGCTTAATGGCCTTTTCCTTCGGTATGAAGGCGTGTTTAGCGCTTGGAACGGCATTAGCGATAAGGTCGCGTATCCGCTTCCCTGGATAATCCGGGTCGGTCAGGATAACGATCGGCCGAGTTTTGGCCGCCTCTTGAAGATATTCTAAAGTTTCACGTGAAACAGCCGAGCCATTGACCGTCACGATCTCACAATCGAGAAAAGACGCGATTAACGCCTTGTCCGAAGCGCCTTCGACAACAAGTATGGCCGGAAACGGGGTCTTCTTCATAGTTTCACGTGGAACAATCTTTCGAAATTATCCTTAATCGCTTTAGCGATGGTTTCTTCGCTTTCTTGATGGATTTTCGCCATTTCCGCGACGATCAACGGAATATAAGAGGGGTAGTTAGTTTCTCCACGGTGGGGGACCGGCGGCAAGTAGGGGGAATCAGTCTCCGAAAGTAATCGGTCTAACGGACAGGCTAAACAACTCCTTTTTGGTTCTTTGGCATTCTTATAAGTCAGCGGGCCATCAAAGCCAAAGTAATAACCAAGTTTCGCGAATTCATTTAGCATCTCCGCCGAGCCGGAATAGCAATGGAGAACGCCTTTCTTCGGGACCTCCACTTCTTTTAGGACGTCATAGACGTCTTGAACGGCGTCCCGAGCATGGATGCTGACCGGCAAATCCAATTGGGCAGCCAATTCTAATTGCTTCCTAAACCATTCTTTTTGTTTGGCTTTCGTTGCTTCGTCGGATTGCCAATAGTAATCAAGGCCGATTTCCCCGATGGCGATGACCTTCGGATTTTTAGCCAAATCAGCGATTTCTTTTAAGGCGGTATCGCTGATGGTATCGAGGTTTTCTGGTTGGAACCCAACCGCGGCATAGACCCCGTCGTGTCTGGAAGCGATCTCAACCGCCCGACGGGATGATTCCAAATCCCAGCCGATGACCAAAAGGGCTTTGACCTCGGCGGCGAAGGCTTTTTCAATCACTTGGTCAGCCACCGGATAAAGCCGCTTATCGTTTAAATGGCAATGGGAATCAAGATAGAACATGGTTATTTTCCTACGCAGAAGCGGGAGAAGATCTCGTCGGTCAAATCAAGCGTCGGGTCCAAACCAAGCAATTCCCGCGATTGGTTATAAGCGTCCAAAAGGGAAGACGACACGAGGTCGATTCCAATTTCCTTCTCTGCATCGGCTTTGGCTTGTTCCAAGGAGGCGTAGATCTTCCGAAGTAAGCCTAACTGCCGGTCGTTGGATAAAGACGGGGTCAAGAAAGAGGAATCACTTAAATGCAGATGGTTCAAGATGGCCTTCTTTAAGGGCTCGACTTCTTTTTGCTTGGCTGAGATATAGATCTTTCCATCGTCCTTGACATCCGACAAATCGGCTTTGTTGTAGACGACGATGGTTTTATTGGGGTCGCAGCTATCCAATAGCTCTTGGTCTTTCTTGTTCGGGGCGGCGGAGGCGTCCAAGACCACGACAACAAGATCGGCGTTGTCCTTGGCTTGAAGCGATTTATCAATACCGATCCGTTCCACCTCGTCGCTCGATTCCCGGATACCCGCCGTATCAAGCAATTTAATGGGGATTCCTTTGATGGAAAGCTCACCCTCGACAATATCCCTAGTCGTGCCAGGAATCGCGGTCACAATGGCTTTATCCTCACCTAAAAGGGCATTGAGGATTGAGGATTTGCCGACGTTTGGCTCTCCAAGGATAGCGATCTTGACGCCTTCTTTGACGATGCGCCCTTCTTCGCCTTGCTTAATCAAGGAAGAAAGCTCCGTCATGATGGAGTCGCATTCTTTGACGACCTCCGCGAAAGAAGCTTGTTCGATATCTTCATATTCCGGGAAGTCGATGTTGGTTTCAAGCAGCGCAAGCAAGGAGGCAATACGCTCTTTGACAGGAACGAACAGCGAGGAGGCTTGGCCATTCAATGATTTGAGTGAGAGCTCTTTGGCCGCCTCGGTCGAAGCGTTAATCAAATCATTGACCGCCTCGGCTTCGATGAGATCCATCTTGCCGTTGAGGAAGGCCCGCATGGTGAATTCCCCTGGTTTGGCATAACGAGCCCCTCGACTCAAAAAGGCGTTGATTATCTGATTGGCGATAAGCATCGAGCCATGGCAGGAAACCTCGACAACCGGTTCGCCAGTCATCGATTTCTCAGCCGGATAACACAGCAAAACTACATCATCGATAACCTTGCCGTTATCAGAGATTGTCCCGTGTTTTAGCGTTGGCTTATCAATGTTTTGCAACGATTTCGAAAATAATTGCGAAGAAATCGCAAAAGAATCATCTCCGGATACTCGGATCAAAGCCAAAGCGCTTTTTAGTGGCGCGGTGGCTAAGGCAATAATCGTCTCCATGGATAGCAAAAGGCCGTCATGACGACGGCCGGGAATTTATTTTTCCTCCCCTTCCTCATCGGGGACGTATTCGATGTGAACGGCCCGATTAGGACCTTCCCCAAAGGACTCGGTTTTGACGCCACGGTAATTGGAGAGGGTGTTGTGGACGACCCGCCGCTCATCGGGGGTCATCGGGTCGAGCGAGACATCGACATGGCTCCGGACGACGTCATGGGCCACCCGGCGGGCGATCCGCGCGATGCGGGCATAACGGTCTTCCTTGTAGCCGCCGACGTCGAGGACGACTCTATAGCGGTGGCGGAATTTGGTCGAGAGGGCAACCTTGGCAATCTCGTTGAGGGCTTGAAGGGTCTTGCCGTTCTTGCCGATGATAATGGGGTTGCGGGGCGAATCGATAGTGACCTTGATCACATCTTCCTCGATGACCGATTCGGTGGTGGCTTCGACGCCTAACGCCTTCAAGGCATTGCGGAGGTATTCTTCGATATAAGCGGCCGCATCTTCGATTTCATAAACCTCGATGGTCGCGCTTTTCTTGAACAACCCTTTCTTTTCTTCCTTGACCCCATAGACCAAGGCGGTCTCTTTGACGCCGAGGGCCTGGCAGGCTTCGGCAACGGCTTCTTCAACGGTTTTCGCGGTGAATTCCTTCATTATTTAGTCCTCTTTTTCCTGGCTTTCGCCATAACTAGCTGGGTGATGCCGGTTTGAGCGATGGAGATAAGACCACCGATCAACCAGTAAACGGCCATCGCCGACGGCAGGAAGAAACCCATCAAGATAGTGAAGCCCATGATGAAGATGGAAACCCATTTCATCTGCTTCTGCTGGGAGGTCGCCGCCGGGTTCTTGCCGAGTTTCGGCTGTTTTTTCAGTTGGATCTTTTGGATGATGCGCGGCAAGAGCATCGACATGATCTGAATGGCGGCCATAAGGATAAAGAGAATCAAAGCCGTCCACCAACCAGTCGTATTGTAATACCAATAGGGGGCCGAAACATCGAACAATATCGAGGAGATGGTGTCTGATAGGTTAAGGTTCAAGACCGCGCCCGAAGAAAGGGCGGCCGAGCCTTGCAAGCCGGACCAGACGCAGATGAAGACCGGGAATTGAATGATCAATACCAGAATTTGGCGGAAGGGGTGGATCTTATGTCGCTTGTATAAGGCCATCTGCTCCTGCGCCATCCGGGCTTTCTCGGCCTGGTTGGTGTTGGAATTCGGGTATTTGGCCTGCAATTTGGCTAATTCCGGTTGCAGTGCCTGCATCTTCTGGGTGTCCATGGTAGTCGGGAAAGTGATAAGGAGCAAAAGACCACGGACGATGATCGTAACGAGGATTAAGGCCCCAATCTGCCCGACGCCGCTTAATAACGGGTCGAAGGAATAGGCGAAGGTGTCGACCAGCCAGGAAACCGGGTAGACGAGCAAGCCTTCAAGGAAGCCTAACCCCCAGGCATAGCCCCAAGACTTCTTGGAGATATCGACCTCCCAGTCCTTATGGGCCCCATAATGGCCGAATAGGCCGTCCTGGGTCGCGATGCAGGACCGATTGGCATTCACTTGGTTAAGAACCGCGTTCTGATAAGCGGAGAGGAAATCCTGGGTCGGGCAATTATCCATCCCGAGCCCCGGTTCATCGGAGCCATAAAGGATGTTGGCCCATTGATTGTAATAGCCCATGAACTCGCCGGATTCGCCGGAAAATTTCACATAGCCATAATTCCGGAGGATGCTGTCGGGGTTGGGGTCGGAAAGATTGCCTTCGGCATCATATTCATCCGGTTCAACGTAAGGATTGATGTCCTCAACGGTCAAAGAGGCGATGTAATCAGCCGAGGCTTTGTTCCGGCCTTCGGCGGTCGGGGAATAGACCGCGGTCGGATTCTCCGAAAGGAAAGTCGCGGCGTTAAGAACGAAATCATCGATAGAGGCCCAGTATTCAACGCTGGGGATGGCATAGCCAGAGCTAAAAGCCGAATCGATGACGCTCGGCTGCAACAGCCCTTTGGCTTTGGAGGCGGTGAAGGTGATCTGGCCTTCGGCTCCAAGTTCATAAGGGACGTATTTGTAGATGTTTTCGTTTAAAGGATTGCCTTCGCCATCGACGAAAGCGGGGCCAGCGATGCCCCTTTCCTCTTCCTCGATTATTAATTTCGAAAGGTTCTCGTCAGTTCTGACGGCGTCATAGTCTTCCTTATCGACATAGATGGTAACGCCCTGCTCATAGGGGTAAGCCATGTGAGCTTTGTCTTCGGCGTTGCAGAAGTTCGCGGTGCAGCTTGAAAGCAACACCCCACCGAGGAGGAGGGCGCCGAATCCAAGCAATTTGGTCTTTTTATTGTGTTTCAATTGAGCTTTTCCCTTATCTGGTCCAAGGAAGCGTTCAGTTCTTCCTCGTTTGCCTCATACGCCTCAATCGAGTAGCAGGGGCGGATGACGATGATTAGATCGATCGGGAGCGAGTAATCGTTCCGTTTGGCTAGCATCGCTCGGACTTGCCTTTTCTCCTTGACGCGGGTGACGGCGCCGCCGTTGGACTTGCCGACGGCGATGCCGATTCGGGTGAATTTCTGATCGGGAGAAGCGGGCAAATAGCTAAGGCTGAAGTTCTTCGTCTTGATCTTGGATCCGTTGCGGATGATCCGGTCGAATTCTTGGTGGGCCTTAACGCGATTAAGCCGTTTCATTCCGATTAGTCAGCGATTTTAGCGCGGCCTTTGGCGCGGCGGCGAGCCAAAACGGCACGGCCAGTCGCGGTCGCCATACGGGCCCGGAAGCCAGCTTTATTGGCATGTTTCTTTTTCGAAGGCTGATAGGTTTTCTTCATAAACGGTCTCCTTTGACGTAATGCAAGGGGCATTATACGGATTAGCCCACCGGCGGGCAACAATAAATCGCGCACGTATGCGAACCGGCAAAAACAGACAAAAAGTTATCAACAATTCGTTGGTGGAAAACTCTTGTTTTAAAAGTTTTCAACATGCCTTGTGGATAAATTCGGTGGAAAACGGAGAATAAAACTGATTTTATTCGATATCTTCTACAAAGTTTTTTGACATTCTATTGTGAATAACTTGTCAAAAACAGTGGTTTTCCACCGGTTTTTTAGCGTAAAAGTTATTCACAGTTAGACCATTTTGTGGAAAAGTGGAAAACTTTAAAAATACCGATAAACAGCCTGTTTTCGTTTGGCTCATTGTGAATAATTCAATTTTTACCTCCCTTCCCTTGATTCGCGTGCGCAAGACGGGTAAATTCTTAGCGGACAAAACCATGAACGAGACAATAACCCAACTGGAAGAAATATGGTCGGCCGCGATGGCCAAGATGACCCAAAAGCTTTCTTCTGAACCCGACGGTCAACGTATCATTGACACTTTTTTTGCTGGTTCAAAGATCCTTTCAGTCGAAGGAAGCCAAATCAAAATCGTCGTTTCGACAAAACTGGCGGCCAAGGTCATCGAAAGCAGTTACGCGGCCGATTTGAAGTCATTCATCGATGACATAACCGGCACGGATTTCAACCTAACCTTCCTTTCTGCCGAGGATGTGGCCGAGGATAAGATCGAGGCGAAAAAGGAACCGAGTTTCTTTCCGGAAGCCTATCTCAATCCGAATTTCACCTTTGATAATTTCGTCGTTGGCTCGTCAAATAACGAACCTTTTCAGGCTTCGGTAATGATTGCATCCACTCCAGGGCGGATGTTTAACCCCTTGTTGCTCTATAGTGAATCCGGCCTTGGCAAGACTCATTTGCTCCACGCCATCGGCAACTCGATCAAAGAGAAATACCCTTCGATGCGGATTCTGTGCATTTCTGCTTCCGACTTTGTCGACGAATACGTCCAATATGCCACCGGCTCCAAAGAAGATAACTCGTTGGCCAAATACTTCCGTGACCAAGTCGATGTCTTTTTGATTGACGATATCCAGTACATCGTTGGCAAGAAGAAAACGATGGAGATGTTCTTCGTTGTCTTCCAAGCTTTGGTCAACAAAGGACGGCAAATCGTCATGACCAGCGACCAGCCGCCAGAACGGCTCGATGGCCTCGACGAGCGGCTTCGGACCCGTTTTACCCAAGGGCTGGTTCTTCCGATTCAGCGGCCCGATGTCGACACCGCGGTCCGGATATTGAAGATGAAAATCGAGGCCAACGGGCTTGACCCCGCCGATTTTGACGATGAGGTCATCACCTTTATTGCCTCCAAATTCTCTAAGAACGTCCGGGAACTCGAAGGGGCGTTAAACCGCCTGCTCTTCTGCACCATCAACCTCAACCCGACCAAACACATCACGATGGATTCGGCCGAAAAGGCCTTAAAGAGCCTCTCGGGGGCTAAGGAAGACAAATCGCCCCTAACCGAGGAGAAGATCATTGCTAAGGTCGCCGATTTCTATTCGCTAACCCCTTCTCAGTTGACGGGAAAGATCCGCATCGCTCGCATCTCGATGGCCCGCCACATCGCTATGTATCTAATAAGGGATTTATTAGACGCCCCGTTCTCGAAAATCGGGGAGGCGTTCGGGGGCAAAGACCATGCGACGGTGATTAACGGTGTAAAGAAAGTGGAAAACTCGTTGAAAACTGACCCCGATATGGCCATCGCCATTTCCGAGTTAAAAAGGCGTCTAAGCTAAGGATATTTATTTTATAAAAATAAAAGTTTCCGGAAAGCCGTTTCTATGGTATCATTGCGTTGCTGCCGAAAGCGTAAGTTATCCACAGTTTCCACCGCCCTTATTATTGTTATTAAAAAAATAATTTAAAAATTAAGACGAAGAATTAATTAGGGAGACCCCATGAGACTCAATATCGACCGAAACCAATTCCTTAAGGCCCTGCTCAGCGCATCGAAGGCTATCTCCTCCAAGAATCCGATGCCGATCCTCGACAACGTCAAATTGGATTTGACGGAGAAAGGCTTGGAGGTTACCGGAACCAACGGAGAGATCACCGTCCGCTCCACCGTTCCTTATATGATCGGCGATAAGCCCATCATCACCAATTATCAGCAAGGGGCGACCCTGGTTAATGCCTACACCCTCACCGAAGGCGTTCGGAAGATGGTGGGTGAAACCGTCTCCTTTGACGTTATCGACAACTCGGTCGCCAAAATCGGCGATAACCGGACCGGCTATAAGCTCAATTGCATCTCGGCCGACGAATACCCCGATATCATCCTCGAGGCCGTTGGCAAAGCCTTCGGGGTTAAGCGTAGTGATTTCGTCTCCTTGGTCGAACAATGCGCCCATGCGGCCGCCAAAACCGCTCAGGACGCGATTCTGACCGCTATCAACCTGACTCTCCGCGACGGAACCCTCTCGGCCATCGCCACCGATTCCGCCCGGGTCGCGACCAAAAAGATCAAAGTCGACTCGGAATTGGATCTAACGGTTAACATCCCGGCCAAGAGCCTGCTGGACATCGTCGGCTTGTTCGAAGGGGCAAAGAACATCGACATCTCCATCTCCGATAAGCAAGCCCTCTTCAGCTTTGATAATACCATCGTCTCCTCCCGCCTCATCCCTGGCAACTACCCCAACCTCTCGGCTGCTTTCCCGAAGGTCTTCAACTACGTCCTTCAAGTCAACTCGCAGGAGTTCCTCTCGGCTATCGAACGGGTTTCGGTCTTATCCAACGCCCGGGATAACGCGATAAAACTTCTGATGTCGGACGAGAAGATCGAACTCTCGATCAAGAACCGGGAGAAAGGTTCGGCCAACGAGGAAATCAACAACTTCCGCTACACCGGCGAAAGGATGGAAGTCGCTATCAATTCGTTGCTCGTAAGCGATGCCATCAAAGCCCTCCGGAGCGAGGATATCGAGCTTTGCTTCCAGACCGAAAGCCGCCCCTTTATCGTGCGGAGCCCCAGCGATGACACCTCGGTTGAGCTCATCACGCCCCTCCACGTTTATTAATCTAGCGGCCATCGATAAAAATAATCAAAAATAGCGGTAGAAAACTCTACCGCTTTTTACTACGTAGTAGTAAACTATGAGCATGGGAAAAACCACGCCGCAATCCGTTCGCATCCACACCGAGTACATCACCTTGGGCCAACTGCTGAAGTTCGTTTCCATCATTGGCTTTGGCGGTGAAGCGAAGGAATATTTGGCGACCCATGAAATCGAAGTCAACGGGGAGAAGGAGAATCGGCGCGGCCGAAAGCTCCGCCCAGGCGACCTCATCGCGATTGAGGGGAACGCTTACCTAATCGAAGCATGAACCTCACTCGACTCGCTCTTCGAAATTTCCGCACCTACGGCTCGTTGCAAATCGAATTCGACCCCGGGCTCAATCTGATCCTTGGGCCGAACGCCAGCGGCAAGACCAATCTCGCCGAAGCCATCTATTACCTCTCGCTCGCCCGATCCTGGCGCGCGCCCGCTGACCGCGTCTTGATCAAAGACGGGGAAACGGCCGCCCAAATCGAGGCTGACTTAATGGAAGGCGATTTGCATCGGAGCCTAGAATTCGAACTCAGCAAAGAGGGCAAGCGGATCAAACTCAACGGGAAACCGGTCCGCAAGCTCTCCGACCTCTGCAAGGTGGCCAACGTGGTCCTCTTCGCCCCGAGCGATGTCGGCCTCTTCGTCGGCGCCCCCTCCGAAAGGCGGGGCTACCTCGACGTCGCCATCTCCAAGCAGTCGAGCGATTACTTTGCCCTGATCAGCCGTTATTCCCGGCTGCTTAAGGAACGGAACGCCGCCCTTAAGGCGCCGGTCCCGAACGTCGAGCTGATTCGAACCTTCGCTGAGCAGATGGCCGAACTGACCTCGCCCATTATCTCCTATCGGACGATGTTCATCTCCTCGCTCAACGAGATCCTGCCATCGCTCTACGAGAGGCTATCGGGGCAAAAAGCCTCCTGCAAAGCCGTCTACCGGCCATTCTTGAAGGGGGCCGACATCTCGCCCGAGCGGGCAAAGAAAGAGTACGAGGCGGCCTTGGAGAGCGATTTGGCTCATCGCGCCACCGGCGTCGGGGTCCATCGAGAGGACTTCTCGCTTGCCCTCAACGGGGACGACATCGCCGCTTACGGATCGCAAGGAGAGAACCGGACCGCGGTCATCGCCCTCAAACTCGCCCCTTACTTCCTCATCGAATCGGCGGCCAAAAAGCCCGTCGCCGTCCTGGACGACGTCACCAGTGAACTTGACGCCGACCGCATTTACCGCCTGTTCGAGGTCTTGCGTAACCTCGGCCAGGTATTCGTCACCGCGACTGAATTAGATATCGAAGGCGCATCGATCATCGATGTCGCTTCCAATAACGCCAAAAGGAGGATCTGACCAAATGGCAGACGAAGAAAACAAGAATTCGGGCACCGTCCCCGAAGAAGACCGCTTCACTTATGTGAAGGAAGATGTCACCAACGAAAAAGCGTTGGAGAAGGCCAAAGCCGACTACTCCGGCTCCGACATCCAAGTCCTCGAAGGGCTTGAGGCCGTCCGGAAGCGTCCGGGTATGTACATCGCGACCACCGCGGCTCCCGGCCTCCACCACCTGGTCTGGGAAATCGTCGACAACGCAATCGACGAAGCCTTGGCGGGCTATTGCAAAAACATCGAGGTCACCATCAGCCCCGATAACTCGATCACCGTCAAAGATGACGGCCGCGGCGTCCCGGTTGATACCGTCGCTAAATCCGGCCTTTCCGGCGTCGAGACCGTCTTCACCATCCTTCATGCCGGTGGTAAGTTCGGCGGCGATGGCGGTTATAAGGTCTCCGGCGGCCTCCATGGCGTCGGCGCCTCAGTCGTCAACGCCCTTTCCGAATGGCTTGACGTCACCGTCTGCCGCGATGGCGGGAAGTTCTTCCTCCGTTTCGAAAACGGCGGCCATCCGGTCGGCCACTTGAAACGGATCGGCGATTCGAACGAGACCGGGACCACCGTCTCCTTCAAACCCGACCCGACCATCTTCACCGAAACCCAGGTTTATAACTACGATACCATCCGCAACCACATGCGGCAGATGGCCTTCTTAAACGGCGGCATCACCATCACCCTGACCGACCTCCGGGGTGAGGAACCGGTCAAGGAATCCTTCCGTTACGATGGCGGCATCCGCGAATACGTCTCCTACATCGATTCGAACAAAGTCCCGATGAACCCGACCCCGATCTATTGCCAAGGGGCGGAAGAGGTCACTCTTCTTGACGGGACGAAGGAGCGGATCTATGCCGAAGTCGCTTTGCAATGGACCGACTCCTATGACCAAAACGGCATCTACTCCTTCTGCAACAACATCTCGACCAAAGAAGGAGGGACCCACGTCGAAGGTTTGAATTTAGCCCTCAACCGGATTATCAACGACTATGCCCGGAAGTTCAAATTCCTCAAAGACGATGATAAGAACTTCTCGACCGATGACTGCCGCGAAGGTTTGACCGCGGTCATTTCGGTCAAGCATCCGAACCCCCAATACGAAGGCCAGACCAAGACCAAACTCGGAAACTCCGAGGTCCGAAAGATCGTTTCGACCGTCGTGGCCGATGGCTTATCGCAATGGCTGCTTGAGAACCCCAACGAAGCCAAGACCATCATCTCTAAGGTCCAGTTGGCTTCCAAGGCCCGCGAAGCGGCAAAGAATGCTCGTGAAAAAACCCGCAAATCCGCGATGGAACTCACGACTTTGCCAGGAAAACTTGCCGATTGCTCTTCCAAAGACCCGGCGATTTGCGAGCTTTACATCGTCGAGGGTAACTCCGCTGGCGGCTCGGCTAAAAATGGCCGCGACCGCGAAACCCAGGCTATCCTTCCCTTACGAGGCAAGATCCTCAACGTCGAGAAAGCCCGAGAGGATCGGATCTGGGCCAACGCCGAAATCGGCAATATGATCACCGCCATCGGGGCCGGGGTCCGCGAATCCTTCGACATCAGCAAGATCCGTTACAACAAGATCGTCATCATGACCGATGCTGACGTCGACGGCGACCACATCCGGATCCTGCTCCTTACCTTCTTCTATCGCTTCATGCGCCCGCTGCTTGATAACGGCCATGTCTATATCGCTCAGCCGCCGCTATACAAGATTGATTACAAAGGCAGCCCTTATTATGCCTATAACGATGCCCAACTCGAGGTGTTGAAGAAACAACTCAACCTTAAAGCCGGCTACCCGTTCCAGCGGTACAAAGGGTTGGGCGAAATGGATGCTTCCCAGCTTTGGGAGACCACCATGGACCCGAAGGCCCGGAAGATGATCCGCATCACCGTCGATGACGCCGCCCAAGCCGAGAAGGCTTTCACCGAATTGATGGGCGATGACGTCGCCCCCCGCCGGGATTACATCGCCCAGAACGCCAAGTTCGTTAAGAACCTCGATATCTGATGGAGGAATAAGCAATGGATAACGACGAAAAGAAAATCGCTCCTGAAGGCGAAGAAAAGCCTGAGGAAAACGCCGAATCGTCCGCCCCGGTCCATAAAGGATCGATGGAAGGGATGCAATCGGCCGATGCCATGTTCGGGCAGGAAGCCGCCATCTCCGGCATCATCCCGGGCCTGACCGACCGGGATGTCACCGACGAGGTTCGGACCGCCTTCCTCGACTATTCGATGTCGGTCATCGTCTCCCGGGCCATCCCCGATGTCCGCGATGGTTTCAAGCCGGTTCAGCGCCGGATTATCTTCGGCATGAACGAGATGGGGATGTACCCGACCTCCCCCTATAAGAAATGCGCCCGTATCGTCGGCGACGTCATGGGTAAATATCACCCCCACGGCGACTCCGCCCTTTATGGCACCCTCGTCCGCTTGGCCCAGCCTTTCTCCCTCCGTTACCCTCTAGTCGATGGGCACGGCAACTTCGGCTCGATCGACGGCGACGAAGCCGCGGCTATGCGTTATACCGAGGCGAGGATGAACAAACTCTCCCTCGAGATGGTCCGCGACATCAACTGCGACACCGTCGATTTCGTCGATAACTACGATGGTTCGGAAACCGAGCCGGAGGTCTTGCCTTCCCGCTTCCCTAACTTATTGGTTAATGGTTCGCAAGGCATCGCGGTCGGCATGGCGACCAACATGGCGCCCCATAATTTGGGTGAGGCCATCGATGCCGTCATCGCCATCTCCAAAAACCCTGAGCTGACCCCGGCTGAGATCATGCAGAACTACTTACCGGGTCCGGATTTCCCGACCGGTGGCATCATCTTGGGCCGGCAAGGTATTCTTGACGCCTACCAGACCGGCACCGGGACCATCACCATCCGCTCGAAATACCATATCGAGGAGATGGAGAACGGCAAGTCCCGGATCGTCGTCACCGAGGTTCCTTATCAAGTCAATAAGGCCAATATGGTCCAACAGATCGGGACCTTGGTCCGCGATAAGGTCATCGACGGCATCACCGATGTCCGCGACGAATCGAATAAGGAAGGCATCCGGGTCGTCATCGAGATCCGGAAAGACTGCATTCCCGAGGTCGTGGCCAATAACTTGCTGAAGCACACCGACCTTCAAACCAACTTCGGCATCATCAATCTCTGCTTAGAGAACGGCGAGCCGAAAACCTTGCCGATCACCGCGATTCTCAAAGACTACTCCGACTTCCAAGTTAAGGTTTTAACCCGCAGAACTCGCTTCCTTTTAAAGAAAGACACCGATCGGCACCACATCGTCGTCGGCTTGATTTTGGCCCATGACAACATCGATCAGGTCATCGCCATCATCCGTTCTTCTAAAGATGATGCTGAGTCGACCGAGCGCTTGAATGAGGCCTTTGGCTTAAGCGAGGCCCAATGCCAGGCGATCTTGGCTATGACACTCCGCCGGTTGCAGGGCATCGAGCAGGATAAGCTCTTGGCCGAGAAGGAAAAACTCGAAGCCAACATCGCCGAATACAACCGCCTCCTCTCCTCGCGCGACAACCTCGTCGATTTGATGATCAAGGAACTTACTGAAATCAAAGACAAGTTCGGCGACAAGCGGCTGACCGAAATCTCTGATGAGGCGGCCGATATTGAAAACGAGGATTTGATCCCGCAGAAGAACATCATCATCGCCTTGACCAAGAACGGTTATATCAAACGGGTCGATGACGATACCTTCTCCGCCCAGCATCGCGGCGGACGCGGCATCACCGGCATGAAGACGGTTGGCGGCGACATCGTCAAACTCATCGTTCATACCAAGACCCATACCGATATTCTCTTCTTCTCGTCCTTTGGCCGGGTTTACCGGTTACGGGGCTACCAGATTCCTGATTCCGGGCGGGTTGGCAAAGGGATGCCGGCCCAGAACTTCCTCAACCTCGATAAGGATGAGAAGGTCGTGGCCATCGTTTCCTGCGACGACTACCCCGAGAACAACTATCTCCTCTTCGTCTCTAAACACGGCATCGTCAAGCGGACTTCTTTGAAGCAATTTGCTTCGATCAATACCAACGGCAAGATTGCCGTCGGCTTAAAGGAAGGCGATGACCTCTTCGATGTCAAGCGGACCGACGGGACCGCCATCATCTCCTTGGCTTCGAGCAATGGGAAGCTCTGCTCCTTCAACGAAGACGAAGTCCGTGACATGGGTCGGACCGCGGCTGGCGTCAAGGGCATGAACCTTGATGGAGGCTCGGAAATCGTCGGTGCCACTTCCTCGCTAGAAGGCGACAAGATCTTGGTCTTGACCACCCACGGCTATGGCAAGATCTCTTATGCCAAAGATACCGAAATCACGATGGAAGACGGCTCAACCAGGACTTATGACGGTTACCGACTCACCTCTCGTGGGGCTAAGGGCGTCATCACCATCAAGACCACTTCCAAGACCGGCGACCTCTGTGCCGTCCGGGCGGTCAATGGCGACGAGGACCTCCTGGTCGTCACCCAATCCGGCATCGTCATCCGGACCCCGATCACCGAGATCAAGATCGCCGGGCGTAATACCCAAGGCGTCAAGATCATCGCGGTCGATGACCGGACCAAAGTCGCCTCGATCGCCATCATCCCTCATTCCGATGAAACGGAAGAGGATGAGGCCGATCTAAACGAAGAGGAAGCGACGGAACCGGAAGTCCAAGCGGAAGAACCGGTCGTCACCCCGGATAAACTCGACGATTAATGAAAGTCCTCGTTCACTACTCGCCCTCTCCTTGCCTTGAGGTATTCGAGGGGGCGAGACTGAGGAAAACGATCAAGGCCCTCTGTGAGAAGGCGGGGATCGCCTGGGTCGATAGCCCCTTATCTAAGCCGGACATTGCCCACTTTATCTCAACTCGCGACGAGGCCAAGCTCCGCGACTTAAAGGAAGTCGGCGTCAAGACCGTCGTCTCGGCCTTCTATTGCGAGCATGACCCGGATGCACGGCTGCTCAAAGTCAAAGATGATGGGTCGATAATCCTGCCGAAGAAAAGCCGGCGATTCCTTGAATCCGCTGACCTGATTCTCGTCCCTTCGAAAAAAGTGAAAGCCTTTTGTGCGGAAATCGGTCTCTCTTCGCGGGTCGAGGTGCTGCGGCCATCGCTATTCAGCTATCTCTACTCGGAGCCTGAAAGCGAACTTAATGCTGGACTTCGTTACTTCGCCATCAAGCCGGAAGACAAGGTTTGCTTAACCCTTGGATCCTATAAAAACTTGAAGGGAGTCAAAACCCTTTATGAGATCGCGAGACGGCTGCCGGAGGTCCGGTTCTTCTTTTTCGGGGCTCCTCGGCATCAAGGCAGCCTGTCCTATAGTTTGGCTTGCGCGACCGCTCCGGCGAATTGCCGGGTGTATCGCCTCAACAGCGGTGATCTCTTCCGTTCGTTGTTAGCCCATTCCTCAGCCTATCTTATTACCGATCCCGCCCCTGACTTCATCGGGACGGCGGAAGCCTTCGCCTCGTCTGCCCAAGTCGTCGCGGTCGGGCCGAACGCCTTAAAGAGGTTGTCGGATTGGGATG
Source organism: uncultured bacterium (assembly GCA_949297805.1). Taxonomy (GTDB): domain Bacteria; phylum Bacillota_I; class Bacilli_A; order RFN20; family CAG-826; genus Alloenteromonas. The sequence continues at coordinate 142,127 of CASFTG010000002.1, read as the reverse complement.
ACCTCTATTTATCCTATTCGAACGTCGAGGAAGCGGTGAAGTATCTAGAGAAACTTTACGCAGGCGAAGCGAACGAGACTATAATGCCGGCGGCGAGCTTCGCCAAGACCTTAAGCGTCTCTAAGCAAGCCGCCAACCTAGCCGCCTATTACTCATCCCTTTTGGAAGGAGAAAACCATGATTGACATCAAATTGATTCTCAAGAAGCCGGATTACGTCAAAGCCGCCTTAGCCAAGAAGCTTTGGGACTTAGACCCGAAGCCGATTCAAGAACTTTCAGCCAAGCGCCTGGCTTTGCTAAAGGAAGTCGAGGCCAATAAAGCCGAACAGAACAAACTCAGCGCCTCCGTCCCAGCGAAAAAGAAAGCCGGTGAGGACGTCAAGCCGATCTTCGAGGAAGTCAAACGCCTCGGGGCGATGAACAAAGATAAGGAAGAAGAACTCGCCTCGGTCGAGAAGCGGATCAAGGAATTGGTCGAAGTCCTTCCGAATCTGCCGGATGACGATTTGGCCGCCGGAGGCAAAGAGGATAACCATCCGATTTACCATTTCGGCGAGGAACGGAAGTTCGACTTCCCAGCCAAAAACCATGTGGAGCTTTGCGAAGCCCTTGGCCTCATCGATTACAAACGGGCCGCTAAGATCTCCGGGACCGGCACCTGGGTCTATACCAACCTCGGGGCTCGGCTGGAATGGGCTTTGCTCAATTACTTCATTGAGAATCATTTAGCCGACGGTTACGAGATGATCTTGCCGCCGCATCTACTGAACTACGATTCCGGCTATACCGCTGGGCAATTCCCGAAGTTCGATGAAGACGTCTTCTGGCTCGAAGGGACTGAACCACGGAAGTTCTTGCTCCCAACCGCCGAAACCGCCCTCGTGAACCTTCACCGGAACGAGATCCTCTCGCTTAACGACTTGCCGCGTAAGTACTTCGCCTATACCCCTTGCTACCGGAAGGAAGCCGGGTCGTATCGGACCGAAGAACGGGGGATGATCCGCGGCTATCAGTTCAATAAGGTCGAGATGGTCCAATACACCACCCAAGAAGGCAGCGACGCCGCCTTCGAGGAAATGGTCAACAAAGCCAAGAAGCTGGTCGAAGGGTTGGGCTTGACCTATCAAATCGATAAGTTGGCGGCTGGGGATTGCTCCCACTCGATGGCGAGGACCTACGATATCGAGGTCTGGATCCCCTCGATGAAGATTTATAAGGAAGTCTCTTCTGTCTCCAATGCCCGGGATTATCAAGCCCGGCGAGGGATGATCCGTTATAAGGACGAGAATGGCAAGACCAAGTTCTGCCATACGCTGAATGGCTCGGGCTTAGCCACTTCCCGCGTCTTCCCGGCGATGATTGAACAGTTCCAACAAGCCGACGGCTCGGTCGTCATCCCGGAGGTGCTCCGGAAGTATATGGGTGGCCTCGAAGTCTTAAAGCCGATTAAGAAATAGTCATTGAGGGTCCGGTTGGGCCCTCTTTCTTTTTGCCTTGCCTTGGCATATAATCCCACCGCCATCGCGAGGAGCGGGGCGCGAACCAGGTCAGGTGGGGAACCAAGCAGCCTTAAACGTCTTGCTCCTGTGCGGTGGTTTTGTTTATCTTGTTGCCATGGATTTCATGCTGGAAGCCCTAAAAGAAGGCGAGCTGGCCTTAGAGGAAGGCGAGGTCCCAGTTGGGGCGGTCGTCGTCAAGGATGGCCAAATTATCGGAAGGGGTCATAACACCCGGGAAGGGAATTTTGATATCGCCGGCCACGCCGAAATCGTGGCCATGAAGGAAGCAGCCAAAACCCTTGGGCATTGGGCTTTAGACGGTTGCGCCCTTTATGTCACCTTAGAGCCTTGTTTGATGTGCGCCGGGGCGATTAAGCAAGCCCGGATCCGTTCTCTTCATTATGGGGCCAAAGATGAGCGGTATGGCGCTGAGTCGGCTTATCATCTCTTCTCGATGAAAGATGCTTATATGAGCCCATTGGTGTATGCCGGCGAAGAAGAGGCAAAATCAGCAACCCTTTTAAACCGGTTCTTCGATGGGCAAAGGGCGGACGGAATTTTAAATAAATAGACCATTTTTGCGTGATTATCCGATTCAAGAGTGGGGTTAACACCTCAGTTCTCATCCGAATGATCGATATATAAGAAAATAGACAACTAATAAGGTTTTTGCGGGCTTCTCCGTTTTGTTTTCTTTGAATTCCCCTCGAAGCCTATACAGTGTATAGATTTTCCAGTTTATTAACGCCCATAGCAAAGTTTCTTTGCTATAATCTTTTTACTCGAAAGAGGACTTTTTATGACCGCCGACAATGCCAACCCCATCTCGCTTGAACTTCGTCACATCAAGAAGGATTATTATGTCGAGAATACCCCCTTCACGGCGATTAAGGATCTTTCGGTCTGTTTCCCACGGGTTGGGTTCGTTTCGATACTAGGCGAATCTGGGTCAGGCAAGACGACTTTGCTTAACATCATCGGCGGCCTCGACCGTTATACCGAAGGCGATTTGCTGGCTGAAGGCAAATCGACCAAAGGGTTCGCTGATTCCGATTGGGATAACTTCCGGAACAAACGGATTGGCTTCGTTTTCCAGTGCTACAACCTCATCCCCCACATGACCATCCTTCAAAACGTCGAGCTGCCTTTGCAGTTAGCCGGCGTGGATGCCAAGGAACGGACAAAGAAAGCCGTCGAGGTCTTAACCCAGGTCGGCCTTGGTGGGATGGTCAAGAAAAAACCCAACGAATTAAGCGGCGGCCAGATGCAACGGGTCGCCATCGCCCGGGCTCTCGTCAATAGCCCGGAGATTATCTTGGCTGATGAGCCGACTGGGGCCTTGGATTCCGAGACCTCCATCCAGATCATGGAGATCATCAAGGACATGGCCAAAGATCGCTGCGTCATCATGGTCACCCATAACGAGAAGCTGGCGAACCAATATTCCGACCGGATCATCCGGATGAAGGATGGGGAGATTGTCGGGGATACCGCCCCGTTATATGCTGCCGACTCAGAGGAAGCGGCTAAGCAGAGCCCTGAGCCTCGAAAGAAGGGAAAGAAGACCTCGATGTCTTTCTTAACCGCCCTTCGGTCATCGACCCAGAACGTTTTAACCAAGAAAGGGAGAACCGCCTTGACCGCGGTTGCCTGCTCGATCGGCATCATCGGGGTTGCTTTGGTATTGGCCACTTCGAATGGCTTCTCCAACTACATCGATGACGTTGAGGCTTCGGTCGCCTCCAGCGTCCCAATCTCCATCTCCCCGACTATTTATTCCATCAAGGAGAGCAACGAGCAGGAATACACTTCCCAAGACCTCTATCCAGACGATGACACCTTAAGGGTTTATGATTCGTCTTCATCGTCAATCTTCGTTGCTCACCAAAACAACATTACCCAAGATTACGTTGACAAACTATATGCCATGATGAACGACCCGACTAACCCGGCATATGGGTTGGTCTTATCCATCATGGAGAACCATGACGGGCTCGACTTCCATTTTCTAGCCGAAGACGGCGACACGGGGGAAATCAAGGCGCTGAACCAATATAAGCAGGCGGGCATGTTAAGCAGCGCCGTCTCCTCGATTACCTCTTTGCCGACTACCGTCATCCACGAGCTTTACGGCGACCAAGAGGCGATGAACGGGCTTTATGATGTCATTTATGGCAAATTCCCGACCGAAGCCGATGAGATGGTCTTGGTCGTCGATAACTACAACCGGATCGACATCAGCACCCTTCAAGCCATCGGCATCGTCAATTCCGATGCCGATTACCAATACATGGAAGACAGCAAAAAACGGATTAATTTTGCCGACATCGTCTATGACGGCGAGGGCGACACCGATTACAAAAAATACAAAGTCTATACCAACAGTGATTACTACCTCGCCAATGGGGCGACCCCCGAGACCGACGAGGTTCCCTGCTATGAGTACGTCCGCTTGACCGGCGACACCGCGGCTTTGTCCAAAGGCGATTACAAAACCTTTGTCGAGAGTATGGAGTTCGTCGGCGATGAAACGACCAAAACAGTCGCGAATTATCCTGAGCCTTCGGTGACTGCGGTCTATAACAACGACGAGGCCTATCATCCGACTGAATTGAAAATCGTCGGCGTCCTCCGCCCGAATCCTGATTCTTACCTTTCCTTAATGCCGTCTTCGTTAGCCTATACCAGCAAATTGACCCAATTGATTGTCGAAGACTCTCAGGTGGGCCAACCGGGCTATGAGTTAGCTAAAATGCAAAGCCAGAACTGGTTCATCCCGACCAGCGCCTGGGGGTATGGCGATGGCGAAGACCGGGTGACGCTCGACGGGTTGAAGAACCTTAACGAAGGATTGGATCTCGTCATGAAAAGCGCCCTTAAACAAATGGAGGAGTCAGGCGAGATATCCCTTGATTCCTCGGTTGTGAACGATATCCTCGGCAATGCGGTTATTTACCGTCCGGTCACCGGCAACGTTTCTAACACCACCTCGGTTAGTTCCTTCCTTTCTTGGTGTGCGGCTTTAGGCTCCTCTTTCAACCCGGTTGATTTAGACAGCCTCATGGATGAAAGCGGAATCGTTTCGATGTTCTCTTGGTTCATGAACGGCACCTTCTTCGAGCCGAGCGGCAACCCTAACCTCGCTGATTTGATGGCCGTCTCCAATTCCTATTCGACCATCTCCTCCATCCTGATCTTCCCTAAGACCTTGGTCGATAAGCCAACGATTCTTAACTACCTCGACAGCCTCAACGAAGGGAAGATGGACAAGGATCAGATCATCTATTCCGACGTCATGTCCGACTTCACCGATACCATCGCCACCATGATTGACGTCATCTCGGCGGTCTTGATTGTTTTTGCCTCGATTTCCTTGATCGTTTCTTCGGTTATGACCGCGATTATCACTTACGTCTCAGTTGTCGAAAGGACGAAAGAAATCGGCGTTTTGAGGGCTTGCGGCGCTAGAAAGAAGGATGTCGGCCGGATCTTTGAGGCCGAATGTGTTATCATCGGCGGGGTCGCCGGCGTGATTGGTATTCTGATGACTTTGTTGCTTTGCATTCCCATCAACCTCATCATCGACAACATCTTCCCCGGGAACGGCTTGGGCTCTATTGCCTCCTTGGCCTGGTGGCACGGAATCCTTCTTGTCCTGCTTGCCATTTTGCTGGCCTTCCTCTCGGGCTTTGTACCCTCGCGGATCGCCGCCAAGCGCGACCCGGTCCGTTGCTTAAGGAGCGAATGACATGGGACGGAGAAAGCGCACCAACGACCGCATCGCCGCGGCGCCTCATTACGAGGTTGATCCCCGTATTGGCTTGACCAGCGAGCAGGTCGAGGCTCGGAAAGAGGCCAATTTGACCAACAAGACCAAGAAGCAGGTCACCAAATCCTATGGGCGGATTCTCTTCGATAACCTTTTTAACTTCCTTAACGTCATCCTTTTCCTAGTCTTCGCCATGATGGTGGCGGTCGGCCTCTCGATTTCCCATTATGTCTTCATGGTTATTTTAACCGCGAACATCACCATCGGTTTGATTCAGGATATCCATGCCCGGCATCTAGTCGATAAGCTTCGGGTTTCGGTCGACCCTCGAGTCGACGTCATCCGGAATGGTCGGCATATGGATTTGTCGGCTAACGACATCGTCTTATTCGATATCATCACCCTCAAAAGTGGCGATGCGGTCCCGTCCGATTGCCGGTTGATCGAAGGCAACATCGCGGTTGACGAATCGATGCTGACCGGAGAATCGGTTCCGGTCCCCAAGAAGCCCGGCGACGAGATTTTATCCGGCACTTACTTGACCAAAGGCACTTGTTTGGCCCAAGTAGCCAAGGTCGGATCCGCTAATTACGTCGAATCGATCCAAGCCAGTGCCAAGCAATTCTCCCGTCCGAAGTCGGAAATCAAACGTTCGATCAACATTATCATGGTCATCTGCTGCACCTTGGCTTTGCTTTTCGGCTTCATGACCACCGCGACCTACGCTTGGCCTCGCTTCCAGCACGGCGCCACCTTCAACGAGGTGTTCCTGACCTTGGATAAGCGGCTGGTCTCGTTTGTTGAAAGCCTATCCGGTTCCTTAGTGGCGATGCTCCCGACCGGCATGTTCTTATTGACCTCCCTTTCCTTAGCTGTCGGGGTCGTGGCCTTGGCTAAGAAACGGGTTTTGGTTCAGCAGCTTTATTGCATCGAGATGTTAGCCCGAATCGATGTCCTTTGCCTTGATAAAACCGGCACTTTGACTGATGGGACCATGACCTTGTCAGAGGAAATCCCCGTTGGGAAGAATCAAACCGTCAACCTCGCCTATGCCATCGCAAGCGTTCTCCATTACACCCACGATACCAACGCCACCGCGAATGCCTTGAAAGCCTATTATGGCTCCGATTGCCATGAACCGATGGAGGAATGCATTCCCTTCGATTCGGAATTGAAATATTCGGCGGTTACCTTGCTTGATGGGGAAACTTTCCTTTTCGGGGCTTATGGGTTTGTCCCGGCTAAAGCCGATTTCCGGACTGAGCGGCTTATCAAATCCAAAAGCCGGGAAGGGTACCGCTGCCTAGTGGTGGCCCGAAGCAAGAAGCCGATCGAGAACGGAAGGGTACCGAAAGGCTGTGAGATCATCGGGGTCGTGACCTTGACCGACCATATCAAAGAAGACGCCAAAGAGAATATCGAATGGTTCAAATCCAACGGGGTCGCCATCAAGATCATCTCCGGCGACGATCCGGTCACCGTCAGCGAGATCGCCCGTCGAGTCGGGGTCGACAACGCCGATCAATATGTTTCTTTAGAAGGAAAGTCGATTGAGGAGACGGCGCGGTTAGCCCTCTCTTATTCGGTCTTTGGCCGGGTCAACCCCGAACAGAAAGCCGTCTTGGTCGAGACGTTTAAGAAACAAGGACACAAGGTGGCAATGACCGGTGACGGGGTCAATGATATCCTGGCTTTAAAGGTCGCCGATTGCTCGATTGCTATGGCGTCTGGTTCCGACGCGGCGAAAAATGTTTCTCATTTGGTCTCGCTCGACTCCAATTTCTCCAAATTGCCCGATGTCGTTGCCCAAGGCCGTCGGGTCATCAATAACCTCCAACGGACTTGTTCCTTGTTCTTAACCAAGACTATCTTCGCCGTGGTCATGACTTTCTTCTTCTCCTTGTTGGCCTTAGGGATGGGCCCGGAATACTCTTATCCTTTCTCCACCGCCAACCTCATCATCTGGGAGATTGTCACCATCGGCGGCTCGGCTTTCTTCTTGGCTTTGCAGCCATCGAACGAACGGCTCCGGGGCTCCTTTATCAAGAACATTTTCGTTAAAGCTTTCCCAGCCGGCATCTGCTCAGTCATCATCTCTCTTATCCCCTATATCTTAGCGATGGCTAATCCCCGCCTTTTCATCAGCGAACCCGGCGAAACCGAGCATATCTTGGAGATGGCCCAAACCTTCGCCGTCTTGAACTTCACTTTGTTCAGCTATCTCGTCCTTGGCTTCGTCTGCTATCCCTTCAATGGTTACCGGATCTTTGTCTTTGCCACCGCCTCGGTCGTCGGCATCGGGGTCTTGATTGGCGATTTCTTCATCCGCGGGAAATTGCTTGGCATCACTTGGAACGGGTTCAACTACGGGTTGATCATTGCTTTGATTATTTCGCTTCTGGTTGTCGGAGGGTTGTATTTCGGCTTAAATTACCTGACTTCGATGATGCTGCCGAAGAAGGAGAACGAACATGAGAATTAATTTGGAAGTAGCCCAAGCGTTGGCTCAAAAGAAGCCGGTCGTGGCTTTAGAGTCGACCATTATTAGTCACGGGATGCCTTATCCTCGGAACGTCGAGACCGCGTTGGCGGTCGAAAAGACCGTCCGAGACAACGGGGCAATCCCGGCGACGATTGGGATAATCGATGGCGAGATCGTCATCGGCATGAAGCCGGAGGAAATAGAGGAATTTGGCAAACGGAAAGGGATTTGCAAGGTTTCCAAGCGCGATCTCCCAATCGTGGTGGCTAAGAAGATGTGGGGCGCGACCACCGTTTCGGCGACCATGCTCTGCGCGGCCATGGCCGGGATTGAGATCTTCGTCACCGGCGGCATCGGTGGGGTTCACCGCGGGGCGGAACATACTTTCGATATCTCCCGCGACTTAGAGGAATTAGGCAGCTGCCCGGTGACGGTTATCTGCTCCGGGGCCAAAGCCATACTCGATATCCCTAAGACCTTGGAATACCTCGAGACCAAAGGGGTCACCGTATTGTCGAACAAGGAAAAGGAGTTCGCTTGCTTCTATTCCTCCTCTTCGGGTTGTCCGGTTGACTGTGCTTTCGAATCGCCAGAAGAGGCGGCCTCGATAATTAAAGCCAAGAAGGATTTGAACTTAACCGGCGGCATCCTCGTTTCCAATCCGGTGCCGGCGGAATTCGCTTTGCCGCATGAGTTCATCGACTCAATCATCGATAGGGCGGTCAAGGAAGCGGAAGAACAAGGCGTCAAAGGCAAAGACGCCACCCCTTTCTTGCTCAAAAAAGTCGTCGAATATAGCGGTGGCAAGTCCTTGGACACTAACATCGATTTGGTGCTGAATAACGCCAAACTCGGGGCTAAGATCGCCGTGAGCTTAGCTAAATTGGAAGAGGGAGGCCGATGATCACCGAGGCAAAATTCAAATACGCCTTAAAGGAGATGATGGCGGAGTCCCCGTTAGAGGACATCAACGTCACCACCCTCTGCGCCAAATGCGGTTGCCACCGTCAGACTTTTTATTATCACTACCAAGATATTTATGACCTGATCGCCGCCATTTTCCTTAATGAGGCTTTGCCTTCATTAGATAGAGCCAAAGGGCCGAAGGAGGCAGTCAAAGCCTTGCTAAGTTACGTTAAGGAGAATTTCGTTTTCCTTCGGGCGACTTACAACTCGGCGGCCCGCGATCTAACCGACGATTTCCTATTCGGGAAGCTCAACGCCAAGTTGCTGATGCTTTGGACTAAGACGCCCCCGATGGAGTTGAAGATCGAAAGCCTACGAGGGGTGGCTCGCCGCTTTTCTCATCTGATATCCGATGAGTTTGGTTATTGCTTTAAAGACCCGAAATTGACTCCGGAAAAGTTTGGAAGACGGATGGGAAAGTTCAACGACGCGGCCCTTAATGTCTTATTGCCAGATTTGCTAAGCATCGCTCAGAAAGAGGAAAGCAAATGATTGATTTCGATTTTATCGCCCCAACCAAGATATATTTTGGACGCGGCAAAGAAGAAAAGGTTGGGGAGATTTTAGCCGGTGAGCAAGCCAAGGTCGTCTTGATTGTCTATGGATCGGACCGGATTCGGAAAGAGGGGCTGCTTGGCAAAGTCGAGAGCCATTTATTGGAGAACGGTATCAGCTACCGCGAACTCAACGGGATCCGCCCGAACCCGGTGGCGGAGAAAGTTCGTGAAGGGGTGGCCTTAGCCCACAAAGAGAACGTCGATTACCTTTTGGCGATCGGGGGCGGCTCAGTCATCGACACCGCCAAAGCCATCGCCGCCGGGTATTACTACGATGGCGATCCGTTCGATTTCAACTTGAAGAAAGCCACCGTTATCAAAGCCTTGCCGATCGGGGTCATCCTGACCTTGGCTAGCGCTGGTTCGGAAGGTTCCAACTCCTGTGTCATCCAGGATGATGAGCTAAACATCAAGCAAGGGTTCAACAGCGACCTCGTCCGTCCCCGTTTTGCGATTGAGAACCCAGAATTAACCTATTCTTGTCCGACATACCAGACTTTTGCCGGGATTTCCGACATCATCATGCATTCGTTGGAACGGTATTTCGATCCGGGAGACGGGGATGAATTAGCCGACGAGTGGGCTTTGGATTTGATTAAAAACACCATTCTTGCCGCAAAGCGTTTGCTTATCGATCCCCAAGATTATGAAGCCCGGGCCCGGGTAATGCTCAATAGCACCTTATCCCATAATGGATTAACCGGCTTAGGGAAGAAATTCTTTTTCGTGGTCCATCCTTTAGAGCATGCCCTAAGTGGCTATTCCCCGAAAGTCGCCCACGGGGCGGGGGTTGCTTTGATTTGGCCGGTTTGGGCAACGGTCAAACGGAGAGAAAACGAAGCCAAACTAGCCAAACTCGCCCGCCGGGTGTTCGATATTGTTGACACCTCCGATGAGGAAGCGTCTATAATAGCCATCGGGTCGATGAGGGAATTCTTTGTTTCCATCGGCATGCCCCAATCGCTAAACGAGTTGGGATTAAGCGCAAGCGACCTTGATCCTCTGGTCAATCTAGCCACCGGTAACAGAACACGTGTGATTGGCTGTTACCCCCAATCACTGGATGCGGAGGATGTAATGGAGATATTTTCCCGCTTACTGAAAACAAAGGAGTAGAGGTATGAAGAAGAATGACTTCGCGGTTTTCGTCGTCTATGTGGCGATGTTCGCCTTGGCCATCGTCGCCGGCTTAGTTTGGATTCGGCCGATGACCTCGCAATTTAGCAATAGTGTCGGCATCAATCCGATTGTTTTGATTATCCTTTCGATCGTCGCCGGCATTTTGCTTAACGCTTCCTTATTGGAATTAGGTCACTTAACTGGGGCCAAGATCGGTAAGCTGCGCCTCCGGAGCTTCATTATTTTGGGCTTCGGCTTCAAAAAGACCGATTCTGGGAAGAAAGTAGGCTTTCATTCCTTCGATGGTTTGACAGGGGAAACCAAGGTCGCCCCGAAGGATCGGGAGAAATCCTCGCTTATGGGATATATCGCGCTCCCTCTTATATATTTCCTTCTTGAAGTCGTCGTCTTGGTCGTCTTGATGTCAGTTTCCAAATACATGGTGACCCAAAACACCGACTCGACCGCCGGTTGGATGCAGATCTTCTCGGTCTGCTGCCTCGTCGTCGGCGGGACGATTTATATTTATGATTACTTCCCGGCTCATCTTGATTCGACCACCGACGGCTACTTGATGGTCCTAGTTTCGAAGCCGACCAACAAAAAAGCCTACAACGATATGCTTTTAGCCGAAGAGGCCTCCGAACTTGGCCAGCCGGCCCCAACCCCGGTCATCTATGATGATTTGACCGATTTGACCTTCAACTTGAACCTTAACGTCGCCTACACCGATTTGGCCAAAGGCGATGTCGGAAGCGCCTCCAAGATCATCGATAAATTGATGGCCGCCGAGAAGGTCAGCCCGAACTTAGTCAACGAGGCCGCGACCCTTAAACTCTCGATCCTCCTATCCTCGGCCAATCCGCGGGACGGCATCAAGATGTATAAAGAGGAGTTGAATGAGAACGTCAAGAAATACATCTCCAACGTCTCCTCGCCGGCGGCGCTTCGTTGCTACTTGCTCATCTCGGCCCTAATCGAAGAAAGCGAGACCGAAGCCTATTTCGCCCTCGATAAGGTTGAGAAGGTGTACAAAGGGCTCGATAAGACCAAAGAGAAAGTTGACCGGGCTTTGCTTGAAGCTAACGTCGCCTTAACCAAGAAACTTCACCCGACTTGGAACTTGCCGGACCTCCCCTGGGTGAAAGCCTCCCTTTCCACTCCAGAAGAAAATAAGGATGAACCGGTCAAGGAAGAAGTTAAGCCGGAAGCGAAAGACGGGGCGAAGCCCGCTGAGGAAAAGCCAGCGGAAACCAAACCTTCCGATTCTGACGAAACTAAATAAAAATCGCACAAGAAAAGCCGGATTTGCGAAGTCCGGCTTTTTGTTTGCAGTCTTTACTCGCCGCCGATGGAGAGTTTTTTGACTAAGCAATCGGCGTTGCAGAAGGAGGAGGAATCAAGCGCGGCCCGATCGTCGAACCCTTTGATGTCTTGCATGAGCTTCAGCAAGTTGCCCGAGAGGGTGATGAGGTTGAGCGGCCGGTCGATCTTTCCGTCTTTAATCCAATAGCCTTCGGCTTGGCAGGAGAAGTTGCCGGAGCGGGCGTTCATCCCGGTCCCAAGGCCAGCGATCTCGGTGATATAGACCCCTTCTTTGATCGGGGCGATCAACTCGTCGAAGGTCTGTTTACCTTTTTTAACGTAGATAGAGGAGTAACCGGTGCCGATTTTTCCGCCGTGCCAAGCGGCATTCGCGGTGGTCTCGGCCCCATCCTTCTTCGCCGTCTCGCGGTTATAAAGGTAGGTCAACAACTTCCCGTTCTTAACGATGGTCTTGTTATAGGTCGCGACCCCTTCATCGTCGAAGTAGGTATAGAAGGGCGTCTTCTCCAGCGGCCGTTCCTCAATGGTGAGCTTGGTTGAGCCGACCTTCTCGTTGAGCTTCCCTTCTAAGAAAGAAGTATGACGTTGGACATTATCGGCGATGGTGGACTCGAGGAAGTAATCGAGCAAGGAGGCGAAGACGGTTCGATCCAAGACGGTCGGGTATTGGCCGGACCTGCAGGTGAACCAATTAAATTTGGCTAGGGCCTTATCGCAGATCTTTTTAGCCAATTGCTCGGGATTAAAGGCTTTAATGTCGGTCCCGAAGTACTCGTCGTAATAGGTTTTGGTTTCCTCGTTTTCGGCGGCGACCGCCCCGGCGACGAAATAGAAGTAATTGCCTTTCTGCTTCAACTTCAGACCAAGGGAATTATAGAAGGCGACGTCGCTTTCGGATTCGGCGTAGGTGACCTGGTCGACATCGGTGATTCGTGGGTCATATCCTTTTATGGCGGACTCCAGCCGTTTCAGCAAGGCGATCTTCTCGGCAATCGGGGTGTCGTGGAGTTCGGCTGAATAGATGTTTTTCTTCTTATATTTAGGCGAACCGGCGAACAGGCCGACCTCATCGGGCTTCTCGGAGATCGAGGCGTTCCGTTTGATCGATTCGACCAAAGTTTTCAACGCCTCTTCGTCGAGTTTTTCGGAAATGGCGGAGCCGAACTTCCCATCATAGATCCCACAGGCGATGATAGTTTGCGATTCTTTGATCTTGAACTCGTCGACCTCGCCCCGGAAGAGGCGGATTTTGGTCGAGGAGCCTTTGATGACTTGAATTTGCGATTGGGCGACGCCGGCTTCCCTAGCCAAGGCGAAGAATTTATCGATTATCATTCTAATTTACCTCCCCGTCCCCCGACGGTGATTTCCTTAATGCGAATGGTCGGCTGCCCGACGTTGACCGGGACTGAGCCGGAGAGGGAACCGCAGTTGCCTTGACCAAGACCGCAGTCGTTTCCAACCCGGTCGATGTTCATCAAGACTTCCTTTCCCGAACCGATTAAGGTGCACCCTTTGACTGGCTCGGCTAATTTACCATCGCGAATGATGTAGGCTTCGGAAGCCGAGAAGTTGAATTCCCCAGTGGTCGGCTCGACTGAACCGCCGCCGAAGTCGGCGACGTAGATGCCAAGATTGGTGTCTTTGATGATATCATCGGGGCTGTCCTTTCCCGGAGCGATGTAGGTATTTGACATTCGCGAGGTCGGGGCGAAGGTATAATCCTGCCGCCTCGAGCAACCATTTGGCTCCATATTGAGCCGCCTTCCGCCGAGCTTATCGACTAAGAAGCCCACGCAGATGCCGTTTTTAATCAGCAGGTTCTTTTGGGTCTTCCGGCCTTCGGAATCGATGTTGTTCGAGCCCCATTCGTTGGGGATGGTGCCATCGTCATAGGCGGTGACGATGGGGGAAGCAATCTGCTTGCCGATGCTATTGGAGAAGACCGAGAGTCCTTTCGCGGTCGCGGTCGCCTCTAGGCTATGGCCGCAGGCTTCGTGGAACAAGACCCCGCCCCAGCCGTTGCCGACGACGACGGTGAAACGGCCGGAAGGGCATTCCTTGGCCGAGAGGAGACGGATGGCTTTCTCGGCGGCTTTCCGACTGACGTCTTCGATGTTTAACTGTTCGGTGAAGTATTCCCAGCCCCCGGTCCTTCCGGGCCCGGCAAAGGCCGATTCGATATTGTCGCCGTCTTTAGCAACGACCTCAATGACGTAACGACCTCTTTCCTCAACATTGTTGGATTCGATGCCGATTTCGTTTTCGGCAGTGAAGATTTGCACGGTTTTTGAGGTATTCAGGAAGCTGGTGCGAATTCTTACTATCCGGGGATCGACCGCCTGAGCGGTCTTATATCCCTTCTTTAACCATTCGACTTTCTCCTCGACCGGGACCTCGGTTAGGTGGATTTTGATTGGGTTGATGTTCTTGACCCGGTTCTTGGCGATCTTGCTGACAGCGACGGTCCTTTCGCCCGTGAAGGACGAGGCGAGACGATTGGCCAGCGATAAAAGATTCTTTTTCTTTAAATCCGAGGTCGATCCATAGACTGACTTGGTTCCTTGAAGGATCCGAATCCCCGCCCCGCAGGTGATGGGGGTGGAAGCGGTTTCGACCTTCCCGTTCTCTAGCGTGATGGAGACGGGATGGTTCTCCTCCAAATATATCTCGGCGTAATCCCCGCCGGTGGCGAGGCATTCGTTCAATACTTGGAGGGCAAGCGATTTCGATATCATTGAGCTGCTCCTTATTTCCGTGGACGGAAAACTTAGATAGTGTATCTTTTAATTCTGATAATACAATGGATTGTATGGACCTAATCGATGTCTTGAATAAGCAAAACGCCTATTGGAACGCGATTAAAGGAAAGCTGACCCATGAGGAAATCAAGCAACTATGTGGCAAGAAGGGGATGGACTGGCTTTTGGATATTTTCTCCAAGGCCCATGCCAAAAGGGAAAAACTGGTGAAAGAAGGGGAGATTGGGTTCGGCTACTGCTTTAAGGAATGCTTGGTGACGGGTGGTGATCCAGTGATTCCGACCTGGGTTTTGATCAATCCCTCGTTATCCAAAACTTCGATTGAATCCTTTTCCCAGGTCGCTGGCGCTTTGCTAGAACTAGGCGGCCAGGACCCAAAGGTCCATAAGAAGGAGCCAATGTATTGGAAAATCCGCGACTCATTGGCCAAGGCCTCATATTTTGAGATTCCGGCGCAATATAGCCCCACGTTGATGACCTTATCGATATTCGAAAGGCGGATTGAACTATTCCCCAATTTCCGTTTAGGACTCAATATCTTCTTCCAATCTCGAACTATCAGTCCGGAGATTTGGCCCGTTAGCGAAAAGTATTTTTGCCCTGAGTGGCGTAAACTTTATTTCCAGGAGGAAAAAGACAATGGCTAAGCTTTTCTATCAAGGACATGCCTCGTTGAGGATTGAGACCAACGATGGCCACGTCATTTTCGTCGATCCTTTTGCCGGGGAAGGCTATTCCTATCCGGCCGATATGGTTTTAATCACCCATGAGCATTACGACCATAACGGAATCAATCTGGTTAAGCTGAAGGAAACCACCGTCATCATCCGGGCTAAGGACGCCTTGATCAATGGGCAGTACCAGGATTTCGATTACTTCGGCGTTCATGTCCAAGCCGTTCCGGCCACCAACAAGAACCATCCAATCAATGAATGCGTCGGTTACCTCATCACCGTCGACGGGACTTTGCTTTATGTTGCCGGCGACACCGATTACGTTCCTTACATGCAAGAGATTGGCAAGATGGGCGTTGACTACGCCTTCCTTCCGATCGACGGGGTCTTTAATATGGGTCCGGAAGAGGCGAGCCGGTGTGCCGAGATCATTAAGCCTCATCACCTCATTCCCTATCACATGCATCCGGGGATGCTTTTCGACATAAAGCAAGATATGAAGGTCACCTATGAGAAAGCGATGCTGGTTCGACCCAATGACCTCATCGATCTCATCGGCACCCATTGACTTGTTCGTTGACGCGAAAATCAAGACGATTTCATAGGTTAAAATTAATCAAATAATTTTTATCTTAACGTTGTCAATCAAAATATCGGAAGCCTAGCGATATCCAACGGCTGAGTTTCCACTTACAGGCAAATGAAGCCGTTATGGAAATCGAGGCCTTAATTTCTGAGGTTAATAAGTCTTCAACCAAAGTTGCCCTCCAATTTAAAAATTGGAAGTTGAATCGCCCTCTCTACTTGTGTATCGTTTGCTCGTAACTCTCTGTGCGGCGACTGGTCGCACGGCGAAAGGAGTAAAGAAAATGAAGAAAGACATCCACCCGGAATACCACAAGTGCACCGTCACCTGCACCACCTGCGGTTCCACCTTCGAGACCGGCTCGACCCTCAAGGAAATTAAGGTCGATACCTGCTCGAACTGCCATCCGTTCTACACTGGCAAGCAGCGCTTCGTCGCCGCCGACGGCCGGATCGATCGCTTCAACAAGAAGCTCGCCAAGGCCAACGGAAATAAGTAACGCCCAATCGCAACAAATGGTATGATGGCCGCGGACAAAGCCGCGGCTTTTCTTTCCGTTAGTGAGGAGATATCGCATGAAGAAGAAGTTCTATATCACGACCCCGATTTATTACCCCTCGGCTTCGCCGCATTTGGGGCACGCTTACTGCACCACCATGTGCGACGTCATCGCCCGGGGCAAGCGGCTTCGCGGATATGATGTCTTCTTCCTCACCGGGCTCGATGAGCACGGAGAGAAGATTGAGAAGAACGCCCAAGCCAAAGGCGTCACTCCGCAGCAATTCGTCGATGAGGTCGCCAAAAGCTATACCTCCCTGTGGTCGGCGATGGCCATCTCCAACGACGATTTCATCCGCACTACCCAGGAAAGGCACATCAAGACGGTCCAGAAGATCTTCTCAAAGATGCTAGAGAAAGGCGATATCTATCTTTCCACCTATACGGGGTGGTATTGCGTCCACGAAGAAACCTATTGGACCGAAATTCAGGTCGGGCCGGAGCATCTATGCCCAGAATGCCATCGTCCGGTCGAGAAAAAGGACGAACAAGCCTATTTCTATCGTTGCTCGGCCTACGCTGATTGGCTTCTTTCCTTCTATGACAGCAATCCCAAGTTCATCACCCCGGAAGGCCGGAAAAACGAGATGATCAATACCTTCATCAAGCCGGGGCTGCTCGACCTCTGCGTCTCCCGGACGTCGTTTGATTGGGGCATCCCGGTTTTGGAAAACCCGGAGCACGTCGTCTATGTCTGGCTTGACGCCTTAACTAACTACATCACCGCCTTGGGTTATCTCCAAGACGATGATTCGAAGTTCCAATACTTCTGGAATGACCCGGAAACCGAGATCGTCCACGTCGTTGGGCCAGACATCAACCGTTTCCATACCATCTATTGGCCGATGTTCCTCCATTCCTTGGGCTTGCGCGAACCGAACCGGGTCTTCGTCCATGGCCTATTGATGATGAAGGATGGCAAGATGAGCAAATCCAAAGGCAACGTCATCTCCGCCTATCCGCTGATTGAGCGTTATGGGGTTGATGCCGTCCGTTATTATCTTGTCGCCGAAGTTCCCTTCGGCAGCGATCCGGTTTTCACCCCCGAGCAATTCGTCATGCGGGTCAACCAAGACTTAGCCAATAACCTAGGCAACCTCCTTAACCGGACCGTCTCGATGATTGACAAGTATTTCGAAGGAAAAATCCCGGAATATAAAGGCGCGGTCGGATCTTTTGACGCCGCCTTGCACGATCTTTGCCTTTCAACTATCAAGGATTACGAGGCCTTAAACGACGATTTGAAGGTCTCCGAAGCCAATGGCAAAGTGATGGAATTGGTCTCGGCCGCGAACAAATATATCGAAGACAACGCCCCCTGGGCTTTGGCCAAAGACGAAAGCAAGAATGCCGAACTCGAATCGGTCATGGCTCACCTAGCCGAGGTCTTATTCACTGCCGGGATGCTCTTAAAGCCGATCTTGGTCGTTAAAGCCGATAAGATCTTCGACGCCCTTGGGGTTGAGGAATCCGAACGGGTTTACGATAATGTTGGTAAATTCGGAATGCTCAATAACCACCTCGTCAACAAGGGCGAACCGTTGTTCCCCCGGCTCGATGCGGCCAAAGAGGCTGAATACATCGCTTCTTTGATGGCGGGACCCAAGGAGAAGGCGGCGGCCTAACCTATGGGGTCTTCCTTCCCCAAGAAAATAATCTCCGGCACCTGCGTCGACCTCTCTTTCGAAGGCAAGGGCGTCTTTAAAGGTGAAGGCCAAACCGTTTTCGTCGAGGGAATGTTCATCGGTGAGGAAGGCGAGGTCGAAATCGCCTATAAACGGAATGGGGCTTTGTTCGGAAACATCAAAAAACTCCGCAAAATATCCCCCGATCGCATCCAACCGCGGTGCAAGATATGCCATGCCTGCGGCGGTTGCTGCTTTCAGCAATTAGCCTATCCCGCCCAGTTGGCCTTTAAATCTGCCAAGGTCGAGGAACAATTCCGCCGCCTGGCCAAAATGAAGGTAAATGTCGCCCCGTGTGTCGGGATGGACGACCCATATTATTATCGAAATAAGATTCAGATGCCGTTTGGTAAGGATGACCGCGGCAACGTTTATTGTGGCTTTTACAAATCCTCCACACATGTCATCGTCCCAGTGGAGGAATGTTATATCGAGGATAAACGATCCGGCCCGATTTTGGCGGCCTGCAAGAAGCTTTTCAAATCGATGCGGATCGAGCCTTATAACGAAGATGCCAGGACCGGGATTATCCGCCATGTTTTGATTAAGACTAGTTACTATAAACCCGAAATCATGGTGGTTTTGGTCACCTCGGTCGATTCTTTCCCGGGCCGGAATAACTTGGTTAAGGCTTTGCTTAAAGAGTGCCCGGAGATCACGACTATCATTCAAAACATCAACCCCCGTTCAACCTCGGTGATCCTCGGGGAGAAGGAACGGGTACTTTATGGCAAAGGCTTTATCGAGGATTCGCTTTGCGGCGTCCGTTTTCAGATTTCGGCCAAATCCTTTTATCAAACCAATCCGGTTATGACCGAGAAGCTTTATTCCTACGCTATGGAAGCCGCTAAACTGACCGGCGAGGAAATCGTCTTCGACGCCTATTCCGGAATCGGGACGATCGGTTTGATCGCTGCGAAAGACGCGAAGCAGGTTATTTCGGTCGAAATCGTAAAGCAAGCGGTGCAAGACGGGATCCGCAACGCCAAACGAAATGGGATTGCCAATTTCCTTATGTATTGCGATGACGCCTCCTCTTTTATGGTTAAGATGGCTGATAAGGGCGAGAGCGTCGATGTCTTGTTTATGGACCCACCGCGGAAAGGCGCGGACGAAAGATTCTTGAAGGCGGCCTTGAAACTGCGCCCCAAACGCATCGTCTATGTCTCCTGCGATCCGAGCACCCTCGCCCGGGACGTCGCTTATCTCGCCAAGGCCTACAAAGTTGAATCGGTTCAGCCTTTTGATATGTTCCCCCAGACCTTCCATGTAGAAACGGTCGTCTCCCTCTCGCTCAAGTAAGTAATCTTATGTGTTTCTCAGCCCCATTTTCGGGGCTTTTTTCTTGGCAGGAAAAAACTAATCAGAAAAAGGAAAAATGTTTTTCCTTGGCCATAATATGTTTTGCAGTTGATTACGAAAGTTTCCGTCAATAGAATCTAAATAGTTTCGATGGCAAGACCACAAAATGCTTTTTCCTATCTTTAAATCCTATATAAGGCAAAAACCGGAACAACTATAAATTCTTCAAATTTAAGACTATTTTGGTATTGCAAAATTTCGTATTATCTTTAACAATGATAGCGAGGTAAGAAAACTATGAAGAAACAAAAGCAAGTTTGGGCCCTCGCGCTGCTGCTGGTGACCTTGATGGTCGTCGTTGTTGGCATTGCTGGCTTTGTCGTGCCCTTTATGGCGGACGCCGACGCGTTCCGTGAATCGTTTAATTCGATTATGCCGTTACTTAAATTCGACCAAACCGGGTTGACAGGATTGGCTTCCACTTTGGCTTGGGTCTATGGCGGCGCCGCTTATGTCCTGATCCTTTGCTTGGTTATTCTCTTTATCTTAGCCCTGGTTCAAAAGCAGCGGTTCCGCCTGATCGCGGTCGGGACCTTGTTCCTTTCGATTCTCTTCTTTGGGATCCTCGGCGCCCTTGGTGTCATCTACGCTGAGGCCGCGCTTGACGCGACTTCGATTATCCTGATCGTCTTTGCTGGCATCATTCTCCTTGGCGGCCTCGCCTCGATCGTCCTCTTCGGTCTTTATAAAGCCGAGAACCCCGATCCTATTGTCCCTGATGCGAGTGATGATACCTTGATGGATGAACCGGTTGCCGATGAGGAACCGGCTAGCAAACCGGTTTTGACCTCTGTCGTCGTTAAGCCGGAAGAGAAAGTAGCCGCCCCGGCGGAAAAAGAAGAAAAAGTAGAAGAGGGGGAAACGGCCGAAGCCCCTGCCGAAACCCCGGCGGAAGAAAAGGCCGAAGAGCCGGCCTCAACCGAAACGGCTGAAGAAACTCCTATCACCAAAAAGGAAACGAAGACCAGTGGCAAATACGAGGTCTTCCCCGAAGCGGGTTTCTACAAATACCGGCTGAAAGCCAACAACGGCGAAATCCTTTTAGTCTCGGCTGGTTATAAGACTCGGGACGGGGCGAAAAATGGTATCGCCACCTTGAAGAAGAACCTCTCTGCCGACTGCGGCCGCATCAAAGTTGATAAGAATGGCTATGCCCAGTTCCAAATTTACACCGCGAATGAATCCCGGCTCATCGTGGCAGGCGAGATCTATCAAAATTACCAGTTCGCCCAAAGCGCTCTTGACTCGGTCAAGAAATTCGGCAAAGCTCGCCGGATTGTCGACCTCGACGAAATACCGGAAAACGAGCTCCGCGAATGGCGGATTGACTTCGGGCCGGTGACGCCGTTACAAAAGGGCAAGTTTGAGGTATTCATCGATGAGGAGAGCAAGAAATGGAAAGGTCGCCTCATCGCCTCCAATGGCGCTACCTTGCTGGTAACTGCCAACTACTCCTCCAAGAACTCGGTCCTCAACGCCTTCGAGAACATCAAATCGAAGGTTCTCGGCGATTCGATCTCTATCGCCAAGGATAAGCAGAACCGTTACCAGTTCCGGGTCTATTCCGACAACGGTTCGATCATGGTCATGGGCGAAACCTATCCGTCTCGCGATGGCGCCTTCTCGGCCGCGACCTCGGTTCGGAACTTCATCGGCGATGCCAAAGTCGTCGACTTGACCAAGAACGCTTGATCATCCCCCTAAGCCTGCCGTCACTCCTTCGGCAGGCTTTTATTGTGCGCGCCCACGATATATAATGCCGGTCGAAAGGAGTACAACCAAACACCACAACCAATGTACAAAGATGAGAAGAAGTCCTCATCGTTAGCCGAACAAATCGCACCGTTCGACTATCTGATCGTGGATACTTGCTCTCTCATGGATCCCAATTTCCCAGATTGGATGGACATCTTGGCCGGAGCCAAAAGCTATCTCAATCCGAAGCAGCCGATCCTTGTCTTCTACAAATGCGTCGAAGAGCTGAAGAAACATGCCGCGAACAAAGAAGACGCCAGCAAGCGGATCGCTGCCAAACGGGCGCTGAAGATTCTCCGTCACGCGAAATGGAAGAAACTTCTGACGGTGACGAAAAAAGACAAGACTCAGAATTTCGCCGACAACGCGATCTTCGTTCAAGCCTCCTATGATCGGCTAAACAAGCGCTTGGCGGTCATCACCCAAGATAAATCGCTCGCGACGGATTTGCTTCGCCTTAACGAGCAAATGTCGCAACACGGCTTCCGCGTCTACGTCTTCAAAATCGGGGAAAATGGCACCTTGGAACGCAACCGGGGCACTGATCCAGACAGCAAGACCAACCATTCTTTCTTACGGGACAAACCGACTAAGCCTGTGAAGAAAGACGAAAACTTTAAGTCGGATACGGCGGCGATCTATGCCAAAGACAAAGACATCGCCGCCCACCTCGAGGATAAGAGCTACAATCCCCAGACTTTGCTTAACGAAGCCAAGGATCAGCTCCGCCTCCTCTCCAAACTAGACTACGCTCAGGTTAAATCTCTGAAGCTGAAAGTCGATGTCGCCGGATTGAATAAAATCGTCCGTGAAACCCGCCCGGTTAAAAAGGAAAAAGAGGTAAAAACTGCGCAACAATCCTCTAAACCGTTTGAAAACGGTGTGAGCAAGAAGGAAGCTGTTAAACCCAACACACCGGAAGTTTTGGCCTCAAAACCAGCTGAATCTAAACCGGTAAAAGCCGCTGAAATCAAGCCCGCCGCCTTAACGGATGCTAAACCAGCAAAAGCCAACGATGTTCGCCCGGCTGGCTATTACCCGCTTTATGGATTCGGGCATAACATCAAGGATTCAATCCTCGATGTCGCTTCGATCTATGGCATCGTCTTCCGTGACGATTCTATTCCTTATTTTGCCATCGCCCATGGGCCATTGGATATCACCCAAAGCGCCCTCTCTAACCTGGTGAGTTTCTTCACCGAACACCTGGCGAAAGAGGCAAAGGCGGAGTTCGTGACCAAGGATTATTCCTTCTCCTGCGAGCAGGCCTTCAAAGGCTATCGGACCTACGTCCTAGTCGGGGCCAAGCCGGAAGAGAAGCCAATTAAAGTCACGGAGAAAATCGAAACCACCACGACCGATAAGCCCGCGAGCAAGCCGAAGCCAGCAAAGGTTAAAAAGACTGAAGCCAAGCCTTCGGAATCCAAACCGGTTGCAACTAAACCGGAGGAAGCCAAAACTGAAACAGCTGAGGCGGTGGAAAAACCGGCGCCGAAGAAACGAACTCGGGCCAAGAAAGTCGTCGAGCCGAAACCGGCTGAGAAACTGTCTCCGGTTGAGAGCAAACCTGTCATGGTCGAGTCGGCGGCTGTTCCCCAGGGCACCGGCCTAATGGTCGGGGTACCCTCGGAACGGACTAAAGCTAAGATTGTACGGAAAGCCCGGAATGCCGATAAGCCATTGGACGCCGCTAAACCGGCCGCCAAGAAGCCTCGGAAGAAAGCCGAGCCTAAGGCTAAGGAAACTCCTACTAAGCCGACGAAGAAAGCAACTCCGAAGAAAGAAGTAAAGGCGGCGGAAACTCCTAAGAAGGAGAAGAAGCCGACCCCCTCGAACTTCGAGAAGGCCGTCAAAGCCGATCAGCGTTTGAAATCCGTCATCTCCAACTCTACTTATTCGGCGGAGAATAAACAGAAGGATATCAAGTCGCAGATCACCTTGGTCAAGAAGCTCAAGGCTGAGGAAGCGGCTCAGTTAAGTTATTCGCTTGCTGACTTGCAGAGCCTGCTCGATAACCTCCCCAAGAACAATTAAGGCCAGTTATCATACAAAGTGAAGCCGCCTGTCCATTAGGCGGCTTTTCTTTGTTGTTAATCCATTTTCATACCTTAAAATCTATATATACCCTTTAAGGAGGAACGCTCATGGCTAAGAAGAAAAAGAAAGCCGGATTTCGTCTTTACACCCTTTTGATGATGGTGGCGGTTCTCGCCGGCATCATCGGCCTCATCTGCGGGTTCACCCTCGACATGGTGACCTACACGATCGACAACCCCTTGAAACCCTTGGTGACTGATTTCACTGCCTCTCAAGTCCTGTTTGGCCAAAAGACCGATGTTGTTGGAGTGGATTTGGATGTCATCAATGCTTCGCCTTTGGCTCTCGTCGCTTTGGTTATGCTTGGCGCGGGAATCCTTATTGCTTTACTCGGAACTTTCATGAGTTTCAGCAAGAAGGGAACGGCGACCAGGGTGGTGGCGCTGCTCGGGGTCATTCTCTTTGCCGTGGCGGCCATCCTTATGCTTTGCGTGCCTTCGAATTTTGCCGAGGCCAATAACTTGGTTCAGGAAGGTACGAAGGATGACCTGCTGAGTGCAAAAGCCAGCGCCGGGACTGGGGCGCTATTAGTCGTGGTAACCGCCGCCGTTGGAGCGGTCGCTTCGCTAGTTGATACAATCGTCGGCTAAGCGCCTATAATGCGCGGCGTATGGACAAAACCAACGTCATGCGGTTATTGGACGCCGCGAAAATCGCCTATCAAGAAAAGACTTATGACCCAGAGACGACCGACGGGATGTCGGTGGCCTCCTCTATCGGGGAAGACCCGGAGCAGGTTTTCAAAACCTTGGTGACCGAGAATCAAAACAAGGAACACTTCGTTTTCTGCGTTCCGGTCAACGCCGAATTGGATTTAAAGAAGGCCGCCAAAGCTGCCCACAGCAAGTCGATTCAGATGATTCATCAGAAAGAATTGCTTTCTTTAACCGGCTATATCCATGGCGGCTGCTCGCCAATCGGCATGAAGAAAGCCCTCCCGACTTTTATCGATGAAACCGCTCAATTGTTCGATAAAATCTATATTTCTGGCGGCCGTCGAGGATTTCAGGTCTGCTTATCTCCTTTAGATTTAAGCGCGTATATCCACGCGAGTTTTGTTGATCTGACAAAAAATAAGGAAAATTAGCACTCATGACTTGACACTGCTAAAAAGCCTATTATCATTTTGTTAGCACTTAAAGAAGTCGAGTGCTAAAAACCATTGGAGGTAAATGATTATGGCTTACAATCTGAATCGTTACATCGGGAGCTTCTTGGATCCCTTTTTCGATGATGGGTCGTTCTTCGACGACATCAACTCCGAGTCCTTTGGCTCGCTTCCGCTGAAGACCGATATCCGCGAACTCGATTACAAATACGTCATGGAAATCGATCTTCCGGGGTTTGACAAGAACAACATCCACCTTTCGCTCAAGGATGGTTATCTTACCGTGACCGCCAACGTGTCGCGTTCGATCAAGCCGGAAGAGGGCAAGAAGCACAACTTCGTCCATCGTGAACGTTTCTCTGGCTCGGTCACCCGTAGCTACTACGTCGGTGATCTCCGTCAGGAAGACATCTCCGCTTCCTACAAAGACGGTGTCTTGACCATCGAGCTTCCGAAGCCGGAAGAGAAGAAGCCCGAACAAGGCTCGCCGATTGCCATTAAGTAATCGGAATTCCCGTAAAAAAGGCGCAGAACTAAATTAAGCTCTGCGCTTTTTCTATTTCAGGATCGGAATGATGGCGTCTTGTAATCCCGCGACTACGATAGCTTTCCCGTCAAGGATATGAATGTTCGTTTCGGTCCGCATGCCGAAGTCCGGGGCATAGATGCCGGGCTCATCGGAGAAGGACAAACCCTCGATTAACGTCCGGTCGTCGTGGGTCTCGTAGTTATCGAGATTAGCGCCTGGCCCATGGCAGGAGACATCAACCGCGATATTGTGGCCGACCCGGTGGACGAAGTAATCGCCATACCCAGCCTTACTGATAATATCTCGGGCCACGTCATCCGCTTCATAAGCATAGACCGGGCGTTTCCCGATGTTTTCTTTTAGGAAAGCGATGACTCCGTCGCGGGCGGATTTTATTATTGCGAACCGTTTAGCGTATTCCTCTGGGACTCTCTCTCCGATATATCCCATCCAGGTGATGTCGGCATAAACCCCGTCTTCGTCGTTTTGCTTGGCCCACATATCGATCTGGACCAAGTCGCCTTTATGGAGAACGGAATAGACTTGCTCGGTGGGGCAATAATGCGGATTGGCCGCGTTCTTACCGTTGGCGACCAGCGGCGGCTCATCGAAGGTCATCCCTTCTTCAAGGAAGCGACGGTTGATGAATTGCTGGACCTCGTGTTCGCTGACCTCGCCTTTATCGAGGATTTGCTTTTTGATATAGGCGAAGGCCTCGTCTTTGATTCGAAGGGTCTTTTCGCAGGCAATCAATTCCTCTTCGTATTGTTTATCGGTTAAGACGGCGGTCAGCCGTTGGAGCAAGTTGCCGGAACTTTTGATTTCCTTTCCGAGGCTCCGGATGTATTCGACCGAACCGGCGTCGGCGGTCGCCACCCTCATTAAAAGTCCTGACGGGGAATAGTCCATTAAGACGGTATGGCAGGAAGAAAGGACCTGCTTTTGATAATCGAGCATCTCCGGCCAGGTCTTATAGACGAAGAAATCGGCATCAACCTTGCCTTTAAGTAAATCGGCATCGATGGAATGGACGATAAGCTGAAGTTTCCCTTCTTTGGGAATGATGGCGATGATCTTTCGCGTCAGCATCGCTTTGCTGAGCAGCCCGACTAAGACCGGGTTCTTGTTTTCGTAATCGACGAGGACATAGGCATCGGCCTCCTCTTGGGCCAAATAATGTTGAATTTCGCTTATTTGCATACGGCAAGTATAGCACCGGTTATCTCTAGGCGAGTTTCCTTTGCTTCATAGTGGCGAACCCGTTATGCAAAGCTGGGCTATTTTGCGATACCATATAGCCTATGGAATCGCTGATTCAGTTATATCCCGGGTTGGCTTACCCCAACCCTTATTTCCGGAGGGAATCTTTTCTTTCCCTCGATGGCGAATGGGACTTCCTAATGGACAAAACCCCTTTCCTCCCGAAAGAATATAAGGAAAAGATCGTTGTCCCCTTCGCGGTCGAGACGAAAGATAGCGGGCTCGCCCGTCGTGTCGCCAAAGATGACCGCCTCCATTATCGGAAGGTATTTGACTTACCGGAGCATTTCCATAATGAGCACACCGTCATCAAATTCCAGGCGGTCGACCAGGTTTGCGATGTTTACCTTAACGGCGCCCACCTTGGCCATCATGAAGGCGGCTATCTGCCGTTTGAATTCACCGTTGGTCAATTAAAGCGGCAGGGCAACGTCTTGCAAGTCGAAGTCAGCGACGACACCGATTCTCCAATCTATCCTCGGGGGAAGCAAAGCAACCATCCGGGTGGGATTTGGTATACCGCCACTTCCGGGATATACGGGACCGTCTATCTCGAGGATGTGCCGAGCGACCGGATTGAATCGTTCCGCCTTAACCCCGATTTCGATAACCGTTCCTTGGTTATCTACGTCAAGAAACACGGGGAGGGCGACGTCCATTACGTCATTCGTTACCAAGGCGACCGAATTGCCTCTGGCTTGCTCAATGGCCCGATCGACTGCTCGGCTTTCTTCCATCCTTGGGACGTTGATAACCCGAATATGTACGAGATCGACCTCCTCTTCGGGGAGGATAAGGTCACCAGCCAATTTGGCTTCCGGAAATTCGGCCCGGTGATGCGGGCGGAACATCGAGCGTTCGGCTTAAATGGCAAGCCCACCTTCCTAAGTGGGGTCCTTGACCAAGGCTATTGGCCCGAATCTGGATTGACCTGTCCCTCGGTTGAGGCGGCCTATTTCGATGTCTCAACCATGAAAAGGCTTGGCTTCAATACCTTAAGGAAACATATCAAAGTCGAGGATATGCGCTTTTACGCCATCTGCGATTATCTGGGCATGATCGTCGTTCAGGATATCGTCAATGGCGGCGCCCCTTATAAGAATTGGCTTATCATGAGCGCCCCTTTCCTTCCTTATCGCTTCGACGACAAGAAAAAGAAGCGGCAGGCGTTGCTTGGTAGGGCCGACGAGGAAAGCCGCGCCTTCTTTGCCCACTCCTTAAGCGGTTACGTCGATTGCCTTTATAACGTCACTAGCTTGGCTATCTATACCCTCTTTAATGAAGGTTGGGGCCAGTTCGACGCGGTTAAGAACACCAAGTTGCTTTCTGAACTCGATCCCACCCGGCTCATCGATTCGACTTCCGGCTGGTTCGATCAAGGATGCGGGGACTTCTCTTCCCATCATGTCTATTTCAAGAAAGTGAAGTTGGAGCCGGCCGACCGGATCTTAGCCTTAACCGAATTCGGCGGTTATTCCTATCGGGTCAAAGGTCATCTTTTCATCAACAAG
Organism: uncultured bacterium; assembly: GCA_949297805.1. GTDB lineage: Bacteria > Bacillota_I > Bacilli_A > RFN20 > CAG-826 > Alloenteromonas. The sequence continues at coordinate 114,521 of CASFTG010000002.1, read as the reverse complement.
CGGAACTTCGGTTATGGCAAGGTCAAGAACGGGGCCGCCCTTTCGGCGAAAATCAAAGATTTGTATCAACAGCAGATCCTGCCCCAACTCGATAAAGGCTTGAGCGTCGCCATCTATACCCAATTAAGCGACGTCGAGAATGAGACCAACGGATTGCTCACTTATGATCGAGCGGTTCTGAAAGTCGACGAGAAAACGATGCAGGAAATAAACGAGGCTTTGAGGTTTGAGGAATGAGTAAGCCACTGAAAGCCGCCTTTTTCGATGTGGATTGGACTCTTTACGACCACTCGGCTAAGCAATACGTCCCCTCGGGGATCGAGGCGATAAAACGTTTGCAAAAGCAGGGAACCAAGGTGTTTATTTGCTCCGCCCGGCCTTATGAATCATTAAAAAACTTTGGAGTGTTCGACCTCGGCATTCGCTGGAATGGCTATATCACCTGCGCCGGAGCCTATGCGGTGGTGGGGAAGCGGGTCGTCCGGAAGATGGCGATGCCGGTTCCGCTTATTCGTAAGCTCATCGCCGTCACCGACGAGTTGGGATTATGCGTCCAATTGGTCACTTCCAAGAAACGGTTCCTGACTTTGCCTAGCAACGACTACGCCTTCGATTACGATAATTATTATCATGACCGTTGTTTAGTCGTTCATCCTTATTCCTCCGAGGAGATCATCGGGGTTTTGGTCTTTGCCCCCGAGGAATATGACCAGATCATCGCCGAACGGGTCCCAGGGTTTAATTTCTTCCGTTTCGCTAGATGCGGAGTCGATCTGATGGACCGTGACCACAAAAAGGGCGAGGCCATCGCCGATATATTGAAGTTCCTTAACATTGACAAGAAGGACGCCATCGCGTTCGGGGATGATATTCAAGACATCACCATGAAGGGGGAAGTCCGGACTTTCGTCTGTATGGGCAACGGCAAAAAAGAGGCCTTGGCAGCGGCGGATTTCATCGCGCCGCGGATTGAAGACGACGGAATCGAAAAGGCCTTGAAGGGACTTGGTTATTTAGATTGATTGAATTAGGGTCGATTTAGAGTAGACTATCGCGCGGAATGGGAAAACTAGACCAGCGGAGGACGCCGTTCCTCGATGCGCTGAAGAAATACGCCGCCCAGGATGTCGTGCCCTTCGACGTGCCCGGGCACCATATGGGAAATATCGACAATAAAGCGACTAAACTTTTTGGCAAGAAATTGTATCGCTTTGACGTCAACGCCCCGATTGGGACCGATAATCTGGCCAACCCAAAGACGGTCATCCTCCAAGCGGAGAAACTTTTGGCCGATGCCATGGGGGCCGATGAGGGATTCTTCCTCATCAATGGCACTTCCTCTGGCATCATCGCGATGATTTTGGCCTCGGTCAAAGCCGGCGACAAGATCATCCTGCCCCGAAACGTCCATAAATCGATTATCAATGGCTTGATCCTTTCTGGCGCCATCCCCGAATACGTCATGCCGGAAATTGATAAGGACCTTGAAATCGCCAATCAGCCGACGCTGGAGGAATATAAAAAAGCCATCCTCCGTTATTCCTCGGCGAAAGCGGTCTTCGTCATCAACCCGACCTATTTTGGGGCGGTTCTCGACCTCAAGTCCCTCGTTGAATTCGCCCACGAGCATAACATGGCCGTCTTGGTGGACGAAGCCCACGGGGCCCATTTCTATTTCCACGCCCATAGCTCGCCGATGACGGCAATGGATGCCGGGGCCGATCTCTCGGCCGTCTCGATTCATAAGACGGCCGGCTCCTTGACCCAAAGCTCGGTGCTGCTGCTTAAAGGGAACCGTTTCACCCGTTATGACATCCAAAAGGCCCTGAACATTATCAATACCACCTCGCCCTCGATGATCTTGATGGCCTCCCTTGATGCCGCCCGGAGTTATTTGGCGACTGAGGGGCAGGCGGCCGAGGAACGGACTTATCAATTGGCCCGTTATGCGGCCGAAGAGGTCAATAAGATCCCCGGCTTTAAGGTCGCGGGGAAAGAACACTTCCTCGCCCATGGGGTGTTTGATTACGACGATTCTCGCCTTGTCATTGAACTCGATAAACTGGATATCGATGGCTTTGCTTTATATCGTTTAATCAAGCAAGACTATAACATTCAGCTTGAATTAGCCGAGACTTACGCGGTTTTGCTTATTTTCGCCATCGGGACGAAAAAGGAACATGTCGATCGATTGATTGCCGCTTTGCGGGATATTTCGGCTAAACATTACCATCCTGACATCACTTACGAAGACCATCATTTCGATTCTTCTTTCCCTTTTATGTTGATTCGGCCGCGGGTCGCTTTCCATGCCGACGGGAAGGTCGCTAAGCTTGAGCAGTTGGAAGGGGCAATCTCCAAGGAGATGGTCATGATCTATCCCCCGGGAATTCCTCTTATTGGCCCGGGCGAGGTCTGGACCAAGGAACTGATCAAGAAAGTTGAGTTCTTGAAGAAGACCGGGGTCACGGTTTTAAGTAGCTACCCCCAAGGGTTCGAGATCGTCGATACCGAGAAGTGGAAGCGGTTCCCTCTCTATGCCAAGCGGCTGGAGGACTATCGGCTGTCGAAGAAGACCAATCCCTCCGATGACGGGTTTCGAATGCCATTCGAAGGGGAAGAACATAAAGCCACCGTCATCTTATTGCCTTTTCGAAGCGATACTTGGCGGAACAAAGGCAAGCCGGCGCGAGAGAACTTCAAAGAGGTGATTCTCGCCATTGCCAAGCACGAGAAGGTCATTGTCGGCATCCATCCTTTAATCTATGATGAGGTGATTGAGGACTACCGCTGGCTCAACAACGTCGAGCCGATCAAGATCCGTTATAACGATTCCTGGGCTCGGGATAACATGAGCCTTTACGTGAGCGATTCCCATCGGATCCGGGGAGTCGATTTCCGTTTCAACGCCTGGGGCGGGGATTACGATGGGCTTTACAAAAACTACCAAGACGACGATCGGCTGTCCTCGGTCTTCGATAAGAAATACAAGATCAGCGATTATCGTTATCCGACCTTCGTCTTTGAAGGTGGGGCTATCGCGGTCGATGGACGGGGGACCGCCATCGTCACCGAAGCCTGCTTGCTCTCTCCGGGCCGAAATCCAACCCTGCGGAAAGAGGAGATCGAGGAAGTGCTTAAAGAAGGGCTTGGGCTGGAAAAGATAATCTGGATCCCCCATGGCATCTATCAAGACGAGACCGATGAACACGCCGATAACATGGTCGCTTTTGTCAAGCCCGGGGTCTTGGCCCTCGCTTGGTGCGACGATCCTTCCGATCCTCAATACGAATATTGTCAGCAGGCTTACCAAGTCCTCGCGAATGCCCGCGACGCCAAAGGGAAGCCATTCAAAATCGTTAAGATCCCTTTGCCGAACCCGCCTTTGACTTTGAGCAAAGACGAGGCCAAGGGAATCGCTAGTAACTTGGTGACGGAGGCAAAGCCTAGACAAGAAGGCGACCGTTTATCGGCTTCTTACGTCAACTTCTACCAAGGGAAGAAATTCGTTATCCTTCCGGCCTTCGGGGTTAAGGAGGATAAGATGGCCTACGATATCTTCAGCCAGCTCTTCCCGAAGAAGAAAATCCATCAGATCAATACCCGCGAGATTCTTCTTGGCGGGGGTAATATCCATTGCATTACCATGCAGATCCCGGAGGTCAAAAAATGAAGAAAACCTTGGCTTTAGTCCAGATGGCGATGAGCCCGAATTATGAGGAAAACATTGCAAAAGCGGATTTCTTTATCCAAAAAGCCGTCAGCGAAGGCGCCAATCTGGTCTTGTTGCCTGAACTATTCGAACGTCATTATTTCTGCCAAATCGAGGACTATGCCCGGTTCGACTATGCCGAGATGGCTGAGGATAGCCCGACCTTAAAGCACTTTGCCGCCTTGGCCAAAGAATTGAAGGTCGTCTTGCCGATTTCTTTCTTTGAGAAAGGACGGAATTGCTATTTCAACTCCTTGGCCATGATCGATTCTGGCGGCTCAATCAAAGGGATTTACCGGAAATCCCATATCCCGACCGGGCAATGCTACGAGGAGAAATTCTACTTCACCCCCGGTGACACCGGCTTTAAGGTATTCGACACCTCAGTTGGCCATATCGGGGTCGGTATCTGCTGGGATCAATGGTTCCCGGAAACCGCTCGGATCCTCGCCCTTAAAGGGGCGGAGGTCTTGCTCTTCCCGACCGCGATTGGCTCGGAACCGGTTTTACCCAAAGACAGCTCCGCCCATTGGCAAAACGTTATGCGGGGGCATGCGGCCGCGAACATCATGCCGGTTTTGGCCGCCAACCGGATTGGAAAAGAAGACGACGTCAATTCGACCATGACCTTCTTCGGTAAGTCCTTTATTGCCGATCAGCACGGCGAAAAAGTCGAGGAGTTCTCTTCGAAAGAAGAAGGCATCCTTATTCATGCTTTCGATTTAGGGGAAATCGCCATTGAGCGGCGTGATTGGGGCGTCTTCCGCGACCGGCGGGTCGACCTCTATAGCCCGTTATTGAAAACCGAAGACTAAAGGATAAATAAAGCTACGAAGGCGGCGATGGCGATTAGCCCGATCAAAAACGGGAACACATATAGCCATTTCGGCTCTTTGTCTTTCATCAACTGACGAATCCGGGCGCGCTGCTGTAATAATCCCGGACGTTAACGACCCCATTGAGGTCGTTTTTGATATAGTCGGCGGTTATATCGACTGGATAGGTCTCGTAGGTGGCGATGATCTCGCCATCGTTATTAAGGGAATTGAAGTTGTCGTATTGTTTCCTGGTGTTTTGGTGGAGGCCGACGTAATCGATGACGGCGACTTGGTAATACTCGTTCAATTGAAGGTCCTCGACCTCGAGCAAAGCCCCGGAGTAGGCTTGGTTGGAATTGGCCACGTATTTGATTTCCGATCCTAAGACGTTGAGGATGCAGATCTTGTTCATAAACGGGGTCGCCTTATAAAGGGCGGAATAGGTCAACTCCCCTGGATAAAGCTCATCCCGTTGGGAGTTTTCAATGGCAAAGGTCAAATCGGGATAAAGGTCGACGTATTTCTCATAGATCGCCTTGCAGCCGAGGTTAGCGACCTCGCTTTTCGACATCGTTCCATCGAGCGTCCCCAATACCTCGTTGGCCTTGGTTTGGAAGTCATCATCGAGATATTGGTCGATGACCGCTTGAATCTCTGGATCAGTGTCCCAGGTTTCTCCTTCGATGATTTCGTAGTCGCTGCAGCTGACTTGCCCGTCTTTGACGGTTAGTTGGATATAGGATATCCGTTGGCCATTGCAATAGCTTTGGACCGCTGGGACCTTGCCATCAATTAAATCGAGGTTCCGGGAATGGGTATGGCCGCAGAAGGCGGCATCGACGTAATCGGAGAACCCTTCATACCATTTAAGATAACGGGAATCCTGGTGACTTAGGAGGATGACCATCGAGCAGCCTTCGACCTCTTTAAGTCGTTTGGCCTCATTGTAAATGATGTCCTCGGGATCGACGAAATCGACGTTCTCGACGCAGGAGGAGGTGATGGAGTTGGTTAAGCCCGATCCGATGGTGCCGATGACCCCGATCCGGTTGCTGCCTCGTTCGATGATGGTCGAGGGTTTAACCCGGGAATCAAATATTTGCTCTTTGGTCTCCCCGTCTTCGAATAAGTACATGTTGGCCCCAAGGAAGGGGAAGTCGGCTGCTTCCTCAAGTTCGAAGAGCCGTTGCTGCCCATAGTCGAACTCGTGGTTGCCGATGGCCATGGCGTCGAACCCGGCGACGTTCATGGCGTCGAGGACTAGGTGGCCATAGTTAGAATTGCTTTCGAGCGACCCTTGGAACATGTCGCCGGCGGAGAAAATGAAAGTGTGCTCCGGGTCGGCTTCCTTCCGCCTTTTGAGTTCGGAGAAGATTGAACCTAAACCATATTCGGTATAACTCTCGTCATTGAAGTTGATTGAGCCATGGAAATCGTTGAGACAATACATGTCGTAGACCCCATCAGCGACCATGGTCGGGATGGGGGTTTGGCTGCTGGATTGATCGGTTTGGCTTGGCGAGTCGGTCGAACTGCTGGTGCTTCCTCCCCGATGGCAGGAGGGCAAAGCGAGGAGGGCGATTAAGGCAAATAAAACGGCGGTTTTCTTCATATGCCGTAATTATGCCTTCTTGGAGCGGGGTCCGCAATTTAGGACGCCGTTTTTGCCCTTTCTGTCCATTAACGGAAATTATTCGTAAAATTGCCTTGTTGAGATGCGCGTTTGCCTTTACCATTGTCTTAACAATGGTGGAGAGGAAAATGAAAGTCGGAATCGCGGTTCAAGGTGGTGGCACCCGGGGCATCTTCGCCGCCGGGACATTGGATGTTTTGCTCGAAGAGAAAATCAGCTTTCCTTATGCTGTCGGCACCTCGGCCGGGGCTTTGGCTTTGGCCAATTTCCTTTCTGGCGACCATGGCCGGACCCGTTATATCATCTCGACTTTGATCGGCGACCCGAAATTCGTCTCGGTTCGGAACCGGATCTTCAAAGGGACGGTCTTTGATTTCAATTACCTGTTCTATGAGATTCCGAAGAAGGAATCGCCCTTTGACTTCGAGGCGTTTAAGAACAACCCGACTCGTTTCGGGGCGGTTGCGACCTCCCTTGAGACGGGATTAGCCAAAGTATTCTACAAAGGTGAGACGCCGGATATCTTCCCAGCGATGGCCGCCTCCTCTTCCTTACCCTTGCTTTCCCGTCCGGTTTACGTCGAAGGCCACCCTTATCTAGATGGGGGCCCGGCTTGCTCAATCCCCTTTGAGCCGGCTTTGAACAACGGGATGGACAAAGTGCTGGTCATTTCGACCCGGGAGAAAGGATATCGGAAGAAACCGGACAAGCGGTTCTCGGTTTCCATGGCCAAAGCGATGTATCGTGATTATCCCAACTTCTGCCAAGCCTTCCTTGAACGTTACCAAGTCTACAACACCTTGATCGAACGGATGGAACGGCTGGAGGCGGAGGGTAAATTGCTTGTCATCTATCCTGAGAAGCCGCCGAAGGTCGGAGTCGCCTGCAAAGACGGGGTTCTGCTCGATGAGCTTTACGAAGAAGGCTATTGGATTACCCGTCACCGCCTCGACGAAATCAAGAAATTCCTCGGACAATAATGAATAAAAACGACAAGAAGGCCCATCGGGGGAAACGGGGGCTTATTGACCCGCGTTCCATCAAAGAATTCAAGGTGTACAAAACCACGACCTTGTTGGACTTTTTGTTTTTCAAAATGCCGGATTTGCCGAAGAAAACGGTCAAAAGCCTCTTATCCCATCATCAAGTGGCGGTTGAGGGCGTCCCGATCTCCCAGTTCGATTATCCCCTTTACGAGGAAGATGTCGTCACCATCAGCAAAAACCGGATCGCCAAACGCGAGAGCAAAGGGCTCAAGGTTCTCTATGAAGACGAGGACATCATCGCCATCGATAAGCCCTCGGGTTTACTAAGCGTCGCCTCGGAACGGGAGAAGGGCAAGACCGCTTACCGGATGGTGAGCGATTATCTCGATCCGAGCGGCAAATCCCGTCATGTCTTCGTCGTCCACCGGTTAGATGAGGATACTTCGGGCGTCTTGATCTTCGCTAAAAACATCGAGACGAGGGAAGCGTTGCAAAACGCCTGGCAGGATATCGTCACTAAGCGGGGCTACTATGCCATCGTCGAAGGGACGATGGAGAAAGCAGAAGGAACCCTCAAGGATTATCTTTATCAAGACAACTTCCAGTTAGTCCGGGTCAGCAAGACCACAGGCAAAGGCAAACTCGCCATCACCCATTATCGCTCGATCAAAGCCAACAACGGCCTTTCTTTACTCGACGTCAACATTGACTCGGGAAGGAAAAACCAGATCCGGGTTCAGTTAGGTCATATCGGCCATCATGTCATCGGGGACGATAAGTATGGCGAACCGGTCGATCCGTTGAAACGGCTGGGATTGCATGCTTATGAGTTATCTTTTACGAACCCTTTGACGAAGAAGGACTATGATATCGTATCGCCGATGCCGGAGGCCTTTAAGTCCCTCTTCTTCGAGAAGAAGAAAGCCCCGGTCAAGCCGAAGACGATCGCCCGGGATACCCGAGCGATGACCAAAATCAAAAAAGGACAGCAAAGGAGGAAAAGACGATGAGTAAAGCCCTGCCATGGTTAGGCAAAATCAAGGAATCGGCTGTCTCGACCCTGCCGATTGCTTTCGTTATCCTCGTAGTTTTCTTAATTGAGCGTTTTGCCGTCGCCCCTGGCGTCATCGCCGACAAGTATTTAATGACCGACACCGATATTTATGGTTTCGTCATTTCGGTCGTCTTCATCATCACCGGGATGGCGATGTTCAATATCGGAACCGAGACTTCGATGACCGAAATCGCTTTGGTCATCGGCGGCTCCCTAGTCAAGAAGAAAAACTTCTTCCTCGTCATCTTCATGACCTTCGCCTTAGGCGTCTTAGTCACCATCGCCGAACCGGATTTAACGGTCCTTTCCGGCCAGATTGGGATCGACGAGCAAGTCATTATCTGGGCGATTGGCGTCGGGGTCGGAATCTTTCTGGTTATTGGCGTTTTGCGGGTTTTCTTCCATAAAAACCTCAATTTGATGCTGCTAGTTTTCTACGGATTGGTCTTCCTATTGCTCTATTTAATCGATCCGCGGTTCCTGCCGATTTGTTTTGATTCAGGCGGCGTCACGACCGGCCCGGTTACCGTGCCTTTCCTGCTTGGCTTCGGCTTAGGTATCGCCGCCAGCCACGGCGGGCATGGAGCCGACGATTCTTTCGGTTTGACTGCCCTTTGCTCGGTCGGCCCGATTTTGGCGGTCGTTATCATCGCCGCGATTATGGAAGGGATGGGGATGGAACTCCCTTCGATCGAGGAGTTCGTCGATCCTATTTCCGAGCTTGACCCGAACCTTGGTCATAACATCGGCCATGCTTTGCTCACAAGCCTTGGCAACGTTGCCTTGTCGGTCGTGCCGTTGGTGGCGTTCTTCTTGGTTTACGAATTGATCTTCATCCGGTTGCCGCTTAAGAAACTATTAAAGATCTTCATCGGCGTCGTCTTCCTTTATTTCGGTTTAGTCTTCTTCCTCTCGGCTGTTGAATTCGGCTTCATGCCGATCGCCTCTAAGTTAGGACAGACCTTCGGGGCGGATCGGGACTTCGTTGGCTTTGCCATTGGGCTCGGCGCCTTGTTTGGCTTATTCGGCGTCTTGGCTGAACCGGCGGTCCACGTCTTGGTCGATCAGATCGAGACGGTTTCCGAAGGGACAATCAAGAAGACGACCATGCTCATCGTCTTGTCGATTTCCATCGGATCGGCGGTCGTCTTACAGGTCATCCGGGCCTACTTCCGGTTCGACCTTATGTATTACCTGATCCCCGGCTATATCATCGCCTTCGCCTTAAGCTTCGTCGTTCCCCATGTCTATACCGCCATGGCCTTCGATTCCGGCGGCGTTGCCTCGGGCCCGATGACTTCGACCTTCATTTTGCCTTTCTGCATTGGGTTTGCTTATGCCCAGGGCGATGACCCGTATCTATACGGCTTTGGCTTGGTGGCGATGGTCGCCATGATGCCGCTTATCGTGGTCCAGGCGATGGGCCTAGTCAGCGTCCTTAAAATCAAATTCGCTCTGCGCGAGACCCGTAAACGCTTGATCGAGGAGGATGACGATCAGGTCATCCACTTCGCCTATGAGGAGGAATGACGATGGCCAAAACCCCGTTTGATCAAAACCATAAGCTGCATCGGCTGCTCTTCGTCACCGTCATCGTCGGTTCTGGGCAGGGTGAGGCAATCGCCAAAATCCTTAAAGACAACGAAGCCTATTTTTGCCTGTTTATGCACGGGAAAGGCACGGCCCCGGGATCGGCCTTGGAAATGCTTGGCTTAAGCGATAACCGGAAGAGCATCGTCACCTCGGTCATCAAGGAAGACCGCTGGCCCTTAGTCCGCTCGGCCTTAGAAAGCCGGTTCTCGGTCTCGGCTTTGGCTAAAGGATTAGCCTATGCTGTTCCCATCGATGCCTTGATGGGGGTCTCAACTTACAAAATGCTGTCGAACACCCGGTTCGATGAACTCAAACAAGCGAAAAAGGAAATGAAGGAGCTGAACAAAAATGGCAAGTAAGAAAGAATTGGTTATCTGTATCGTCAATCACGGCTTTACCGATCTAGTCATGGAGTCGGCTCGGAAAGCCGGGGCCCGCGGTGGCACCGTCCTCACCGGCCGCGGGACCGGGAACAAGGATATGGAGAAGCTCTTCGGGGTCGTCATCACCCCGGAGAAGGAAATGGTCCTGATTTTGGTCGACGAGGATATCCGGGACGCGGTGTTAAAGGAAGTCAACGCCGGGGCTGGCATGAATACCAATGGCCACGGGATTGCTTTCTCGGTCCCGGTCACCGACGTGGTGGGATTAACCGAGAACGTCATCAAGCCGGCTTCCCCAGCCGAGGAGAACGATGAAGGCGGAGCCAACGAACAAGAATAACGGCTCGTTGTCGTCGCTTCGCCGCCATAACTTCAACCTGAAGGCTTTTTTGCACGACCATTGCCCGTATTTATATCGCTGGGACAGCCTCTTTTACTTTGGGCTGTTCTTGGTCATCGTCGGGTTATTGTGGATGGCGGCCGGTCTGGTCTCCAACTCTTTTTCCTCCGCCTATAACTGGGATTATTCCCATCAATATCTGCCCTTCGCCTACGATTATTGGCAGATTTGGAATACTTTCTTCTCCACCGGCCGTTTCCCATTGTATGACCCGGTCGTTTTCATCGGGAACGACAACATCGGTTCTAATGCCTATTATGGTTTATTCGATCCGTTCGTCGTCATCTTAGCCTTCTTCCCCCGTTCCTGGATCCCCCAGATGTTCGCCATTATGACAGTGGTTAAACTCACGTTGACGGGATTGGCCGCCCGGGCTTACCTTCGTTATTTGGGGCGGAAGGAATGGACGGCCCGAATGGGGGCCTTGGCTTGGGCTTTATCGGGCTATTTCTCTTTCTTCATCGGTTTCCCAAGCTTTATAAGCGCCCTCGTCTATGTCCCGGTGATCCTCTTGGGTATTGAGAAGACCATCGGTGAAGGGAAGATCGGTTATTTGGTCATTGGATTGTTCTTATTGTCGATATCTTGTTTCATGCTGCTGGTCCCGATGTGTATTTGGGGCGTCATCTATGCTTTATGGCGGTTTTTCACCACCATTAAGCAACGGAAAGCCTATGAGTCGGGACGGGCGATACTATTAGGAATCGCCGGGTTTGCCTTGGGGTTAATGCTCGGAGCCTTCGCCTTATTGCCTTCACTTCGCCAATCGACCTTGACCGGGCGAGCCTCCTCGATCGGGTCAGCCTACGCCAAGGTGTTGCTTGGCAGTTTGAAAGAACTCGACGTCAAGACCTTCCTTACCTACCTATTCGAGGAAGTAGGGGATAACCCCGGACGGGAATTAATGGGACTCGTCTCCTTCTTCTTCCCGACCGGCGGCTTCCAGACTTTGCCCTTAATCGTCGGGGAGAGCTTCGTCTATGATTCCTGGACCTCCTCGATTTTCTGCTATACCCCGTTCATCATCCTTTTCTTCGCTGGGATTCTCATTTCCATATCCAAGCGCCGAGTTGACCATCTTTTAGCGGTCCTTGGCGGGGTGTTCCTGCTTTTCACTACCTTTGCCTATTACGCTTTCTTCGCCTTCTCCGGCAACGGCTATGGCCGGTGGTTCTTCGTCTTAATCCCCGAGATCATCGCCTACGGCTGCTGGGCTTTTGATCAGCGGAAGGAAGTCTCGAAATACGTTTATTTGGCTGGGGGCATTCTTTCTTTAGTCGGGACTATCGTCACCTATTTCGCCATCTTCTGGCTCTTAGAAGGCCGATCCTTCACCTCGGTCAACGGCATCACCTATTTCATCAGCGAGTACCTCTTACCTAACGAAACCGGCTTCCGGGGATTGAACCGGGCGTATTACCTTTATTACCAGATTGCCTTAGTCGTCATCGAGGGGCTTGTCATCTTCTTCGCCAATCGGAAAAAGTGGCTGCCGCACGCTTTGATCGTCATGATCGCGGTCGAGGCCATCATCATGGGCAATTCGGCTTATTGCTTCATCTCGACTTGGTCGATCCAAAGTTACTTCATGGGCGGCTCCACTTCCTTAAAGGAAAACCTTAAGATGGCCGACAATATCCGGGAATACGAGAAAGGGTTCTACCGGGCTTCCTTCGATTCGGCGACCGGGGTCGATAACTACCAATTCGCCATGGCCACCCCGGAAGCCAGTTCTTTCCATTCGCTGCTTAACTTCGAATGTGAGGATTTCGCCATCCTCAACGGGATGAAGGGCCGTTCCTACTATCAAAATACCTATGGGGACGAGCAGTATCTTAATCCCGGCTGGACCGCCAATTACCGTTCCAAGCGGTGGGGCGTCGATACGGCTTTGGGGTTCCGTTATTACATCATCCAAAACGAGAACGGGCGGTCGAATAAGACTGTTTGGGCCGGGGTCAACGTCCCCTTTGGGGCGGTCGAGATGCCTGACCTTACGATGAATGGCAACTTCTATAAGGTGTATCGGGTGGAAGAAGAGGCGCTGCCTTCTTTGGGCCATGCGGTCGACAAGGATTGGCTGGTTCAGTTCAACAAGGATGACAACGGCAATTCCTCACTCTATTTCACCTCCGATTTGGGGACCAGAGCCCGGACCGCCTATATTGAGGCGCGCGGCGCCATCTTCGACGATGACTTCGTCTTGCCCGAAGGATTTAGCTATCGGAAGTTGCCCAGCGCCTCCGGCTCGGCCCTCGACGCCAATTTCGGGATCAAGCGCTACAGCGATTTCAATGTCGAACTCTATACTCCTTACGAAGGGGATTACCTTTTGCCGGCCGACAATGCGCCTTATGGCTACAATTACATCAAAGACGGCAATTTAGCAGCCTATATCCTCAACCATTATGAACAGAAGGAAAACTTTAATTTTAATGCCGGTTCGGTGACGACTGGTTCCGACCATCTGGTCTATTCGCCGCGGGGGAAGGAATATTTCAACGAAGATCCCAACGGGGCTTATTTCGAGATTAAGTACTATAACAGTTATTATAGCTCGACGGCTTCCGAATATGACTACATGCCGCGGATCGTCTTAGTCGGCGATCGGGTTGACGAAGACGGCAACGTCTTGACGAATCAAGTGCTCGGCTATGATGGGAAAGGGCTCACCAACGTCGCTGGGATCGATAAGAATTCCTCGACCTATTCCTGCCTTGGCCTTTATGCCTATGGTCGGGTCAAGCAGGTGATGCTGGTCTTCCCGGAGAAGAAGGAGAACGGGGTGGCGAAGGAGATGAGAGTCACCCCAGGCAGCCTGTCCTTCACCGTCATGGAACGAGAGGACATCGAGGCGATTCAAGAGCAAAACCACGACACGAGATTGCTCGACGTGAAGAAGGGCATTAACCATTACACCTTTAGGACCGCTTACGAAGAGCCACAGATCGTGGCGACCCAACTTGGCTATGACGAAGGGTGGAGCTGTACCGCGACTTTAGAAGATGGTTCAACCTACACCTGCCCGATGTATAAACTCGATGGCGGCCTCCTGGGCTTCTATGCCCCGGAAGGCTACGTCTCCTATAAGCTTTCCTATTTCACCCCGAGTTTGGATGTCGGCTTGGTTCTGGGCGGGATTTCACTCTTCTTCACCACCGGTTATTTCCTGTTCGGTTATGTTCGAAAAAGACGTCGTCACTTCGGAGTCACCGTCTTCGATTAAGGCTATTTTTGAAGTTTGCTAAATAAAGCGAATAAACTTGGTTTTTGTTGACGGAAAGGAGTTCTGCGGTCTTTTTGATCGCTTCCTTGGACCGCAAACCCTCATCCAAAAGGGATTTGAGTTGTTCTAAAATAGCTTCTTCTGAGACGACGGGCTGGCTTTTATCGCCTTCGACGATGATGACCATCTCGCCTTTTAAAGTGGTCTCATCTAAGTCGAGAAATTCCTTTAAGTTCCCCCGGATGTATTCCTCGTGGGCTTTGGTTAATTCGCGGGCGATGACGGCTTTCCTTTCGCCCAAAGATTCATATAACGCGGTTAAGGTCTTTTTAATCCGGTGGGGCGATTCATAGAAGATGACGGTTTCTTTTCGGTTTTTGATTTGTTCCAATTCCGTATCCCGTTCACTTGGCTTAGCTGAAAGGAAGCCATGGAAATAGAAATGAGTCGAATCAAGGCCGGAACTGGCTAAGGCGTTTAAGGCGGCATTCGGCCCGGAGACGGTCGCGACCTTGATGCCGTTGGCTAAGCAATTGGCGACCAAGCGGGATCCCGGATCGGAGATGGCCGGGTAGCCGGCGTCGCTCATGTAGGCGACTTTCTTCCCTTCATTAAGAAGACGGACGATCTGTTCTGAGACTTGTTCCTCGTTATGCTCGTGGCAACTGATGAGTTTCTTGTCGAAACCAAGCCGGGATAAAAGCAGGCCAGAGTTTCGGGTATCCTCGCAGGCGATGTATTCCGCTTGCTCGATGATGTTTTTAGTCCGGGGGCTGATTTCCTCCAAATTGCCGATTGGGGTCGCCAAAAGGTAAAGCAATGGGCTCGGCCCTTGGAAGTTCGGTTCCCGTTCCCTCATTTGTTTTCCGGCTTATTCCCTTGTCTCCGGTGGGGACGGTAATAATGGTGACGAGGCTTGCGGTCGCCGCCTTGGGCGTTTTGGCTATTCCCTTGAGTATTATTCTTTTGAGCGTTCTTTTGCCCTTTGTTGTTCCGGTTTTGGTATCGCCACTTTCCGTTGCCTTGGTTGTCGCGTTTGGCCGCGTCATGATAATGGGTCTTGTCTTGCTTGTCGGGGTTCATGCCGCCATAACTGACGTCGCGGGTATGGCTTTCGACGATATGGAAATCGGGCAAGGAAAATTCGTTCTCGGTTTTGACGAGGTCTTTCTTTTTGTAAGTGCCATCAAGCATGGCCTTGACGTCTTCAAGGGGATAAGTCTTGAAGTCATCGCGGGTAGCGTTGGCTAAGCGAACGGTCCTCGAGATGATATTGAAGGAGTCGACTTTGTACTCCCCTTCGTCGAATTTAACGATGGTCCCAAGTTTCGGGAAATCCTTCTTCTCGATGGTGTAGGTATCGTCTTCGAAGGCGAGGCAGCACTTAAGCTTGCCACATTGGCCGGAGAGCTTCGGGATATTGACCGTCAGCATCTGGTTTTTGGCCCGGGAGATGGAAATGCCCTCGAAAGCGTCGAGGAAGGTGGTGCAGCAGATTGACATCCCACATAAGCCTAAGCCCCCAATCATCTTGGCTTTATCTCTTGGGGCGATTTGCCGAAGTTCGACCCTTCCTTCGATATGGGGGGTGATGAGCTTGAGGAGTTCGCGGAAATCAACTCGTTTCTCGGGGGTGGTATAGGTGATGGTGATATGGTTTCCTTCGAGGTTATAGACCCCGGAGATGATATTCATCGGGAGGCTGAGCTTGGCGATGCCATCTTGGGTGATCTCGATGGCTTTTTGAGCCGCCATCGCGTTGTAGTTGTAGTTATTGACGTCGGACTTGTTGGCCTTGCGGAGGATCGGCTTGAGGGCGAGTTTGCCAGCGTAGGTCGAAAGGGGCTTGGCTAAGATACAGACGAAGGCGATTTCGGTGCCGTTGGGGGTATCGACGACCACCATGTCGTCCATTTTGAAATCGTCGTCCGAGGTCGAGAAACAATAGGGCTTTTCGGAGTTCTGATAATGGACCCCGATGTAATAGTTGTTATTATCTTCCATGGTTTATTCCTTCCCGAGGCATTCCGCCAAATGGATGAGCAAGAGGCCGGCGTTGATATTGCTTTCGATTTCCTGCCGCATGGTCATGGCCTGGAGAAGCTTCTCCGAAGGCGAGGACAGTTTATTCGCTAAGCCGACAATCATTTTATCATAGGAGGGCAAAGGATTGTTCGCTTTGTCGCGGTAGGCGAGGACGGCGCTTAAGAAGAGGCAAACGAAATCAAATAGTTGGCGAAGACTAGCCTTGTCCTTAATGCTCAAAGAGGCCTTCTCGATGGCGAAGCGGGCCGCTTGACGGGAATTGATTAAGGCTGAGAGGAAATCGATTACCGAATCACGGATAAACTGATAGGTGGGCGAGGCGGCTTCCTCTTTGATGAGGTTGGCTTCGTTAAGGAAATTGGCGATGATATCGGCATCTTGCTCACTTACACCTAATTGGATTGCTTCCTGTTTAACCTCGTTTTGCGGGGCTAATCGGAGATGGAATACCTGACAACGGGAAATTATCGTCGGCAGGACTTTTGCGGGGTTTCTACTGGTTAGAATCGCATAAGTGTCGGGATTGGGCTCTTCTAAGAACTTTAGAATTGCATTGGCCGCCCCGGCGGTCATGTTCTCAACCGAATTGATGACGTAGACCATGATTCCTTTCTTCTCGAGGGCGGTCTTGCTAAAGGAATCCTCGACCTGGGAAACCGCCTCTTTCTTAACCGTGTCCTCGTCCCCATCCAAAAAGACGAAGTCGGCGTAAGATCCGTTGTCGATTCGGCTACAGGTCAAACAGGTCTCATCGGCCAAGGGATTTGGATGTTGGCAAAGAATCGATTTGGCTAAAAACAAGGCGGTCTGTTTCAAAGGGACCCCCTCTTCCCCGGTGAGTAAGTAGGCGTGGCCTAAATGGTTGGCGGCCAAAGCCAAAGAGAACATCCTGGTCAGGACCGGTTGCCGTTTATAGACATAGGGGGCGAAAGCCATTAATGATTGAGCCTCTCTTTGATGGCTTGATAAGCCGCCTGTTCGACTTCTTCAATCGAACGGGAGGCATCGATTATGACATAACGGGAGGCGAAGCGCTTGGCCAGTTCATGGAAGGCTTCTCTAACCTTGGTATGGAAGGAGAGCTTCTCTAAATCCAACCGGTTGATTTCCCGGTTGGCGTTCTCGGCGATCCGTTCTAAGCCGGTTTCGGGGGCTAAGTCGAAAAGCAGGGTCAAATCGGGGAAGGTTTTCTCGGTGGCGAAGTAATTCATATTCAGCACTTCGTCGATTCCTAAACCCCGGGCGACCCCTTGATAGGCTAAGGAGCTGTCGAGGAAGCGGTCGCAAAGCACGATTTTTCCTTCCTTTAAAGCCGGCCAGATCTTCTCGACTAGATGC
Organism: uncultured bacterium; assembly: GCA_949297805.1. Lineage (GTDB taxonomy): Bacteria > Bacillota_I > Bacilli_A > RFN20 > CAG-826 > Alloenteromonas. The sequence continues at coordinate 97,332 of CASFTG010000002.1, read as the reverse complement.
TGCCTTCGGCTGGCGGCGTATAGCAAGGCCTCAGTCCGCGGGTCCATGTTGGTATTGGCTTTATCGAGGATTATATTCCTTATCTGCTCGGCGATCGGAGTCCCGCCCGGCTCGCGGGTGAGGACCAACTGATAGCCTTCCGCTTCTAATTTGTTGGCTAAAAGCTTCAGGATGGTCGATTTGCCACATCCCTCTCCGCCTTCGAAGCTGACGAATAGGCTCATAGTTTCTTCCTCCCATTAAGGGCCCGTTGCAAGGTCAAAGCATCGGCATAGTCCAAGTTGGCTCCGACTGGCAAGCCATAGGCGAGTCGGGAGGCCTCGATGCCTTCTTTTTGCAACAGCCTGGCTAAGTAAAGGGCGGTCGTCTCCCCTTCTAAGGTCGGGTTGGTGGCGATGATGACTTCCTTGAACCCTTCCTCTTTGGCCCGGGTCAAAAGTTGATCGATTCGAAGCTCGCTTTCGCCGATCCCTTTCGAGGGCGAGAGCAAGCCGCCTAAGACATGGTAGACGCCATGGTAATCGTTGAGTTTCTCGAAACTTAAGGCATCTTTGGCCTTGGCCACCACGATGCAGGTTGAGTGGTCGCGGCTTGGGTCATGACAGACGTCGCATTGCTCCTCTTCGGTGTAAAGACCGCAGACGGGGCAAGGATGGACTTTGCTTTTGGCGTCTAAAATAGCCTCGGCGAATTGCTTGGCGTCCTCTTCTTTCATCTCCAACACGGAAAAAGCCAGCCGTTCGGCGGTTTTGTTGCCGATGCCGGGCAATTTGGCGAACGAGTCGACCAGGCTTTGGTAAGTCGGGAGTTCCTTCATTAGAACGGGAAGCCGGTTTGGCCGGTGATCTGCTCCTCGACGGCGTTCTTGTCGTCGTTTATTTCCTTCAGGCAATCGGAGATGGCGAGGCTTAAGGCCTCGGTCAACATGTCGGCGTTGTCCGGATCGAGGGCGTCCTTATCGATGTCGAGTTTGGCGACGGTGAAGTCTCCTTTCATGGTGATGGTCACCATGCCGGACTTGCTGACGGTGTATTCCTTTTCGTTCAAGGCGTCCATCGCCTTCTTCATGTCGCGTTGCATCTTCTGCGCTTGCATGAGCATTTGCTGCATTGGGTTCATGGCCATAGTTGTATTTCTCCTTAATAAATAGAAATCAGTCGATTGAGGGGAGGTTCAAGACCACCTCTTTCGGGCTTGGAAGTTCCCGAACCTGGGCGAGCTTGGTGTAAAGCCCGACGTATTTGTTCGCGTCTTTCCCGTCGAAGGCATAAACGAATACCTTATGCCCCAATAGGTTTTCGATGAAGGAAGCGATGGTCTTCTGGTTCTCCTTCAAGACGGCTTTGTTTTTCTGCCGGGGGCTATCGAAGCGAAGGATCAAGGCGTCTTGGCAAAGCGCCATCGGCTTGCCAGCAGAGACTAGGCTCGCGATGTCAGCGAGGTCGGGATCTAACTTCAGATCATCGAGTTGGGGCCATTTGGCTACCAGGCTTTGCCGTTCCTCTCGGAATTTGGGGGCTAAGGTCAAGATGCCGATGATGGTTTGTTCATCGAGCTCAATGGGGGTACCGTCGCTGACGAGTTTAGAGGAGGATAACTTCTTCTTATCGATAATAGGGGCCTTTTCTTCTTCCTCATCGAGGAGGAAGGAAGGCGGGGTGGTGCCGGTATAGATGCCAGAGGGCTCTTCTTCTATTTTTGGCTCCGGCTTCGGCTCGACTTTCGGCTTTGGTTCTGGAGCTGGCTCAGGCTTGGGGGACGGTTCAACCTTAGGGGTTGGGGCAACCACGGGGGCCGGTTCAGCCTTGGGGGAGGGCGCGGGCGTTTCGACCGGTTTCGGTTCGACCTCGTTGACTGGCTCGCTGACTTTGGCCTCTTCTTTCTTAGCTGGGGCTGATTGATTGATAAGAGGTGCGCTTCCAAGGTTAGCCAGTCGGAGGAGGGTCAATTCGAAGTAACTCCGGACATTGGCGACCGCTTTATAGTCGAGCTGAGCTTTCAACAGTACCTCAATCATATCGTTGGCCTTTTTCGAATCGATGAGGGAGGAGACGATGGCCGGCTGGTCGTCGGTTAAGCTGGTTAAAAGCGATTGGTCGCCGGTTTTAAGATAGACCAGATCGTCTTTAAGCATTGAGAGCAGGGCGGAGGTCAAACGGGTGACGTCGACTCCGGCATCCTCGAAATGGCGTAATTGGTCTAGGATATCGGCGACATTGCCCTCGGCGGTAGAGATGAGCAATTCCAAAGTTTCTTTTTTTGAGGCTAAGCCGAAGAGGTCGCGGATTCCGGTTTCGGTTAAAGGATCGCCGCAGTAGGCGATGGCTTGATCGAGGAGGGACAAAGCATCCCGCATGCCTCCATCGGAAAGGGCGGCGATATCCTCGACTGCTGCTTGTTCGTAGGAAACGTTTTCCTGTTCTAAGACGTACTTGATCCGCTCGATCATCTCTTTCCGCTCGATCTTGGTGAAGTCGTAACGCTGGCAACGGGAGATGATGGTCGGCAGGAGCTTCTGCGGTTCGGTGGTGGCGAGGATGAAGATGACATGATCCGGTGGTTCTTCTAAGGTCTTCAACAAGGCGTTGAAAGCGGCGTTGGAGATCATGTGGACTTCGTCGATGATATAGATTTTATATTTCCCCTTCATCGGGGCGTATTGGACTTGGGAGATGAGGTCGCGGACCTGATCGACCGAGGTGTTGGAGGCGGCGTCGATCTCGATGACGTCGGGGTGGGTTCCTTCGGCGATGGCGCGGCAAGAGGCGCAACGGCCACATTGATGGCCTAAGCCTTCTTCGCAATTCAAGGCCTTGGCGAAAAGCCGGGCCATCGAGGTTTTGCCCGTTCCCCTTGGACCGCAGAAAAGGTAGGCGTGAGCGATCTTGTTGTTTTTGATCGCGTTGCTTAAAGTCCGAACGATCGCTTTCTGCCCGGCGACCTCTTCGAAAGTCTGTGGACGGTACTTGTTGTATAGTGCTCGATATGCCATATGCCAAAGCCGATTATACTCGGGGAAGGGGGTAAAGGGAATGCGCTAATCATAGATTAGAAAAGAGGGGGCAGGATGGTATAATGCGTCCGCGATTATGAACGACAGCATGAAAAAGCGCCTTGAGGCGACGAAAGAAAGATACGAGCAGATCGAGAAGGAACTAAGTGATGAGAACATTGATTCCGACCTCGAGAAGCTGACGAAACTGAGTAAAGAGAAGGCCAACCTGACCGAGGCTTATGACCTCTATTGCCGTTATTTGAAATTGGAGCAAGAGGTTAAGGATTCCTATGAGTTAGAAGCCGATCCGGAGATGGCTGAACTTGCCAAGGACCAGCGGAAAGCCGACCAGGCGGAGATGGAGAAGATGGAAAACGACTTCCAGACCATCCTTTTGCCCAAAGACCCCAATGACGATAAGAACATCATCGTCGAGATCCGGGGCGCGGTCGGGGGCGATGAAGCCAATATCTTCGCCGGCGACTTGATGCGGATGTATCAAAAATACGCCGAGAAGCAGGGTTGGAAGATCAAACTCCTCGATGCCTCCTTAGGAGCAGCTGGCGGCTATTCTTCCGTCTCATTCATGATTAAGGGTGAGGCGGTTTATTCCAAACTTAAATTCGAATCGGGCGCCCACCGGGTTCAACGGGTTCCGAAGACCGAGGCCAGTGGCCGTATTCATACCTCGACCGCGACGGTTTTGGTTATGCCGGAAGCCGAGGAAGTCGATGTCCACATCAATCCTAATGATTTGAAAATCGATACCTACCATTCCCAAGGGGCTGGCGGACAAAACGTCAATAAAACCGAGTCGGCGGTCCGGATTACCCATCTTCCGACCGGCTTAGTCGTCGCTTGCCAAACCGAGAAAGCCCAGTTGCAGAATAAAGAGATCGCCATGCAGATGATCCGGGCCAAAGTTCTTTCCTATTATCAAGAGAAAGAAGACGCCAAACGGGCGAGTGAACGGAAGCTTAAAGTCGGGACCGGGGAACGTTCCGAGAAGATCCGAACCTACAACTATCCCCAAAACCGGGTGACCGATCACCGGATCGGCTTTACCATTAATCAACTTGACCGGGTCATGGAAGGGGAACTTGATTCAATCATCGAAGCCTTGATCCATTTCGATCAGGAACAGAAACTGTTGGAAGAGGAAAACAATGGCTAAGATCTTCGACGTCTATATGCAGGCGGTAAAAGAAGGGACGGAGCATGGCGTCAGCAGCGCTGATATCCGCATCTGCTTAGCGCATATTTTGAAATATTCGACGCAAATCGAAGTTCTTTTGCACAAAGACGAGGATTTTGACGAGGTTTATCAACCGATATTCCAACGTTATTTTAAGCAATTGGAAACCGGGGTTCCGGTCGAATACGTGATTAACGAAGCGACCTTCCTTGGCCATAAACTCTACGTTGATAACACCGTCCTCATCCCGCGAATGGAGACCGAGGAATTGGTGGCCAATATCTCGGAGAAGATATTGGATTATTATGACCCTCGGAACTACTTAGTCTGTGCCGATATTGGGACGGGCTCGGGCTGCATTGCCATTGCTTTGAAGACTCTTTTCCCCAATTGGGTAATGCTTGCTTCCGACCGCAATCTCGGAACCATTAATATCGCGAAGAAGAACGCTGAGACCAACGGCACCAAAATCACCTTTTATGATGGCTCGTCTTTGACTCCTTATATTCAAAATAACATCGCGCTCGATATCATCGTTAGCAACCCGCCTTACATCATTGACAAGAGTCGGGTTCAATCGTCAGTCAAAAAGTATGAACCGAGTCAAGCTCTATATCTGGACCCTGAGCATTCGGTTTATGAGGATATCTTCCGCGATGTTGGTAAAGTTAAGAAAAACAATCTGCTTATTTGTTTGGAGATTGATGACAATCTCGTTGATTATCTCAATGGTTTAATGGATAAATACTTGACGCCCAATTACCGTTATAAAAGAGAATATATTAAGGACATGAACGGGTTTATCCGTTTCCTCTTCCTCTTCTTGGAGTAAAAACATGGACACCTTAATCATCCAATGGAAAGACATCAGCTACGGGGTCAAAGTCTTGCGTGAAGGCGAGGCCCTTGCTTTCCCGACCGAGACGGTCTATGGCCTTGGCATCGCGATGGATAAGGAAAGCAATTTCCGTCGACTCGTCGCCTTAAAGCAACGTCCCCCGGAGAAGCCCTTCACCATCATGAGTTCCTCCTTAGCCTATGCCGCGAACGTCGCGACCCTAGATGCCCGGATGCGCGGCATCATGAAGAAATACCTTCCTGGCCCTTTGACGGTCCTGTTGCCCAAGCGTCCCCATCTTCCTTATTATCTGACTTTGGGCTTGCCAAGCATTGGTTACCGAGTCCCTGATGATCGCAACGTCATCGACATGATTGACCAAGTCGGCGTTCCTTTGCTCGTTCCTTCGGCCAATCCGAGCGGCTTGCCGCCGGCTCTTAACGTCGAGGAGGCCTATCGTTATTTTCGGGGCCAAATCCCCTATATCGTTGAAGGCAATATTAGAGGCGGCAAACCCTCGACCATCATTGACCTCTCGACTCCTGGGGAGATCAAACTGGTCCGGGAAGGGCCGATTCCCTTCGATGAAATTAAATCGACTTTCGATACCTTCGTCGCCCCGACGATCGCCATCGGCTCCGACCACGGCGGCTTCGCCTATAAACAAGGGCTGATTGATTTCCTCCAAGCCGAAGGGTATACGGTCATGGACGTCGGGACTTATTCTGAGGAATCCTGCGATTATCCCAAATTCGCCATCAAGGTCGCCCAAGCGGTCGCCTCGAAGAATGCCCGGCTTGGTATTGTTGTTTGCACGTCTGGGATCGGCGTCAGCATCGTCGCCAATAAAGTCCCCGGCATCCGTTGCGCCTTAGCCTACGATAATGTGGTGGCGGGTAAAGCGAGAGAGCATAACAATGCCAACGTTATCGCCTTTGGCCAAAAATACATGGCCTTTGAAGATGTTTGCCGTCGGGTCGATATCTTCTTGACCGAGAAATTCTCCCGGGCTGAGAAGCATCATCGCCGGGTCAAGCAAATCGAAAATATCGGTTGTTAGTGATACTTAGCCGTTTCCCGTCTACTTATTCAGTATGGGAAACGGTTTTGTTTGTCCGCGTTGTGGAAATACCGACCCGCGGTATATCGGCTATAAGAAAGGAGCGGCCTATTGCCGCCGGTGTTTGGTATTCCAAGGGGAGGAGGCGGTTTTCCCACCAAGCCGTCCTAAACAGGTCAAACTATCGTTAGGTTACCGCTTATCAAAGGAGCAGCAGGACCTCTCGAACCGGATTCTCCATAACTTCCAAACCGGGGTCGATACCTTGGTCTATGCCGTCTGTGGGTCCGGCAAAACCGAGATTTCCTATGGGGTGATCGGCTATGCGATGAGCAAAGGAATGAAGGTGGCCTTCGCCTTGCCTCGGCGAGATGTCGTCATTGAGCTTTACCATCGGCTTCACGAGGCTTTCCCACTGAATAAGGTGGTCGCGGTTTATGGGGGGCATTCATCCGATCTCGTCGGTGATTGCATCGTCTTAACTACCCATCAGCTTTACCGTTACCCCGATTGCTTCGATCTCATCATTATGGATGAGGTCGATGCCTTTCCTTTCAAGGGGAGCGAGTTGCTCGAGGCGATGCTGCAAAGGAGCTTAAAAGGCCGGCTTGTCATGATGAGCGCCACCCCCTCAAAAGCCTTGGTTGCGAAGTTTAAAGGACCTGGGAAGGATATTTTTACCCTCCATACGCGGTTTCATAAGCACCCGATCCCGGTTCCTCGACTTGAGTTAGGGCCGCCGCCTTGGCTTTTCCTTAATCTCGTGCGGAAACTCCGCCATTATGGCAAACAAGGCAAACCCTGCTTTGTCTTTGTTCCAACCGTTGAATTAAGTGAGTCGCTTTACCGGAAATTGGCTGGAATCTGCGCAAAAGGGAATTATGTTTCCTCGAAACGCGTTGGGCGTTCTTCGATTATCGACCGGTTTAAGAAAGGAGGGTATCGGTATCTAGTCACTACCGCGGTCTTAGAAAGAGGCATCACGGTTAAAGACCTTCAAGTCATCGTCTATCGGGCCGATGAGGCGATTTACGATGCGGCGGCCTTGATCCAAATCGCCGGGCGGGCGGGGCGGAAGAAGGACGCCCCCGAAGGCGAGGTGACTTTCTTAGCCCAGAAGGAAACGGAGGGGATTCGCGATGCCATCCTCGAAATCCGCCACTGCAACGCTTTTTTGTAAACGCTGCTTCAAGCCGATCAAGGAGGCGTCTTTCCGCGGACTATTAGGCAATCCTTCGATTTGCTATGACTGCTATAGAGAGTTCGGCCCTAAATGGATCCGGTGGAAAGAAGGCGCCGTCGATTGCTTGGCTTTATTCGATTACAACGAGGCGGTTCGGTCGAGTCTTTATCAATTCAAAGGGGCGGGGGATATCGAGTTGGCCTCAGTCTTCTTCTCCTATCCGTTGCCGATTCTCCGGATGCTTTATCATGATTTCACTTTGGTTCCGGCCCCTAGTTCCCCCTCCCATAACCAAGCCCGAGGGTTTAACCAAGTTGAAGAGATGGGGAAGGTGCTGGGATTGCCCGTCCTCAAGGCGTTGGTAAAGGATGAAGGGACCAAGCAGACTGATCTTTCGGCCTTAGAAGGGACCGCGGTGGGAAAAATGATTCATTTGGCCCCAAAAACCGTGGTCAAAGGGAAGAAAATCCTCCTTCTAGATGACGTCTTTACCACCGGCTCGACCGCTAGGGCCTGCCTTAAATTGCTCGCCCGGGCGGGGGCCAAAAAGCTTCGGCTTTTGGTGATGGCTAAAACCCAATTCAAGGGGCGCTAGTTCTCGATTGCGCCCTCCCCCCTTAAATGGTAACATTTACCCGCTTTGCTTTAGGGAGTCTAACGTGGCTAACATTATCGAAAAAATATTCCATCTCGAGAAGCGCGAATTGAACCGTTACGCTCGAGAGGCCGACCGCGTCATCGCTTATGAGGGCGAGATCGCCGCTTTGACCGATGACCAACTCCGGGAAAAGACCAAACAGTTCCAGGAGATGCTGAAAAACGGCAAAACCATCGAAGATATCAAATACGAGGCGTTCGCCGTCGCTCGGGAAGGGGCCCGGCGGGCGATCGGCCAATTCCCGTATAAGGTTCAGATTATCGGCGCCTTGGTCTTAAATGATGGCAACATCGCCGAAATGAAGACCGGTGAAGGTAAGACCTTAACCGCGACCATGGCCGTTTACCTCAACGCCTTGACCGGCGACGGGGTTCACGTCGTCACCGTTAACGAATACCTCGCCGACCGTGACGCCAACTGGATGGGCAGCATTTACCGTTTCCTCGGCTTAACCGTCGGGGTCAACCTCTCCTCCAAAACCAACAGCGAGAAGAAAGAAGCCTACCTTTGCGACATCACCTATACCACCAACTCGGAATTGGGCTTCGATTACCTTCGGGACAATATGACCCAGTCCTTAAGCGCTCGGGTTCTCCGCGGTCTTAAATACGCGGTCGTCGACGAAGCCGACTCGGTTTTGATCGATGAATCGCGGACTCCGCTTATTATCTCCGGCGGTCAGCGGGCCCCGGCCTCCCAATACATGGTGGCTGACCGGTTCGTCAAATGTTTAAAGGCTGAAAAGGATTTCACCGTCGATATTAAGACCAAAACCTGCTCTCTCACCGATTCGGGGGCCGACAAGGCCGAAAGGATGTTCGGGGTCCGGAACCTTTATGATCCGGGCAACCAGGAACTCGTCCACCGGATCCATCAGGCTTTGAAAGCCAACTACATCATGAAGCGGGACGTCGAGTACATGGTCGACAAAGACCGGACTGTTCAGCTCATTGACCAGTTCACCGGCCGTATCCTTAAAGGCCGGGAATATAACGACGGCTTGCAGCAAGCTATCCAAGCCAAAGAAGGGGTCGAGATCAAGCAAGAGACCACCGTTTTGGCCACCATCACCTATCAGAACTTCTTCCGGCTTTACAAGAAGATGTCCGGCATGACCGGCACTGCCAAGACCGAGGAAGAGGAATTCGAGAAGATCTACAACATGAAGGTCATCGTCATTCCGACCAACCGGCCGATTGCCCGTATCGATGACCTCGATTACATTTACGGAACCCACAAAGCCAAACTCAAAGGTTTGGTCGATGAGGTCAAAGCCCGGCACGAGAAGGGACAGCCGGTCCTAATCGGCACCGTCTCGGTCGAGTCGAACGAGGAAATCTCCGGCTTATTGACCAAAGCTGGTATCCCCCACGAAGTGTTGAACGCCAAAAACCAAGCCCGCGAGGCGGAGATCATCTCCCATGCCGGCGAGAAAGGGGCGGTCACCCTTGCGACTAATATGGCGGGCCGTGGTACCGACATTAAGTTAGGGCCGGGCGTCAAAGAACTTGGCGGTCTCTGCGTCCTTGGGACTGAACGGCACGAATCCCGCCGTATCGATAACCAATTACGGGGCCGGTCAGGCCGGCAAGGTGACCCGGGCTATTCCCGTTTCTATGTCTCCTTCGAGGATGAACTTATGCGCCGTTTCGTCGATGATAAGCGGCGGGAGTTCTTCATCAAGCAACTCGGGGAAGACCACGTCGAGAACAAACTCATCCAAAACGTTGTCACCAATGCTCAGAAGCAGATTGAGGGCCGGAACTTCGATACCCGGAAGAACCTCCTCGATTATGATGATGTTCTCGCTAAGCAAAGACAGATCATTTACGATCGCCGCGACTCGATCATGATGGCTGGCAATATCGATGAGATGATTCATGACTTCTTCGTCGAAACCGGTGCTTTCTTGGCCAAAAAGGCTTCGAACAATGGTCGGGACGAAGGATTGATCAATGGCGAGGCTCTCCGGAAATTGGTTGAGCCGAGCTTTGTTCCGGAAGGGGCTTTCCCGGCTAAAGCCTATGACGAGGCCTCGGTTGAGGAAGGCGGCGAGGACTTAGGGGAATTCCTCTATGCCCGTTACCTTAAGCGGAAAGCCGAATGGCCGGAAGGAGCCGGCGATCAAATCGAACGGTCGGTCTCATTGTCGGTCATTGACCGGAACTGGACCCGCCATATCGATACCATGGCCCATTTACGGGAAGCCATCGGCCTCCGTTCCTACGCCCAGACCAATCCGCTTCAGGATTACGTCAACGAAGGGTATGGCTACTTCCGGGAAATGAACCAAAACATCGCCGTCGACTGCGTCTACAATTTCTTAAACATCAAGCCGCGGATTCCGACACCTTCCCCGGCTAAAGAAGAGAAGCCGGCGGAGTCCGTTGAAGCTAAAGTCGAGGACAAACCGGTGGAGGCCAAGTCGGCGGAGAAACCCGTTGAAGGCAAGGAACCGACCGAATCCAAATAAAAAGAAGGGAATATATGAAAGAGCTAGTCGAGTTAAAACAGCAAGCCCAAGCTTTGGGCGAACTGGTTTCGCAGCTCGGTGACTCTCTTTGACCTGCCGAAGATAGAGAAAGAGATCGCCGAACTTGAAGCCAAGCAAAGCGAGGAGGGGTTTTGGAACGACCAAAACATAGCCAAGACGGTATCGAGCCGACTGGCCGCCCTCACCCATAAGGTGGAACGGTATAAGCATGCCGTTTCGACCTACGAAGACATCAAAGGGATGCTTTCGGAAACCAGCGAATCCGATAAGGATATGTTGGAACTCCTATCTTCGATTGAAGACGATTTAAGCAAGGATTGCGAGGATTTACGTCATCAACTCCTTTTCTCTGGGGAGTATGACGCGCTGAACTGCACCTTGGAAGTCCATCCAGGGGCCGGCGGCACCGAAGCCCAGGATTGGGCCCAGATGCTTTTACGGATGTATGGCCGCTGGGCCGAACGGAATGACTACAAAGTCCAGACCATCGATATCCAAGATGGCGATGAAGCCGGCATCAAGACCGCGACTATCAAAGTCATCGGCAATGACGCCTATGGGATGCTCAAAGGCGAAAAAGGGGTCCACCGGTTGGTCCGGATCTCGCCTTTCGATGCCAATGCCCGGCGCCATACCTCGTTTGCCTCGGTTAACGTCATCCCGGAATTCGGGGCCGTCTCCGACATCGTCATCGATCCGAAAGACCTCCGGGTTGATACTTTCCGCAGTGGCGGCGCCGGTGGGCAAAACGTCAACAAAGTCTCTTCTGCTGTTCGAATCACCCATATCCCGACCGGCATCGTCGTCCAATGCGAGATTGAGCGGAGCCAGCTCATGAATAAAGCTACCTGTATGAGCATGCTGACTGATAAACTCATGCAGCGGAAACTTGAGGAAAGAGACGCCAAGCTTAAATCGATCGTCGGCGAGCAAAAGAACATCGAATGGGGCTCCCAGATTCGCAGCTACGTTTTCCAACCTTATACCATGGTCAAAGACCATCGGACTAATTTCGAGATGGGCGACATCCAAGGGGTGATGGACGGTAACCTCAATCCCTTTATCTTCGCCTATCTGGAAGAGGAGGCCAAGAAGAATGAAGGGAAGCCTAAAAAGTAAGCTTTTCAGCAAAGAGACGCGGCGGACCGTCACTAATTTCGCCTTGATGGTCTTAGGGTCCTTCGTCTTGGCTTTTGGCAACGCCGCTTTTATCGTTCCGTCCGATTTGGTCACCGGCGGGGTCTCGGCTATCGGCGTTATCATCCAGTTTTATATCGAACAAAGCGGCTCGACTTTCCAGGCGGTCGATATCGTGACCGCGGTTTTGACGATCGGACTTTTCTTAGTCGGGGTGGTGGTGCTTGGCAAGAAGTTCTCAGCCCATACTTTCGTCGCCTCGATCCTCTACCCGGCTTTCTTCGCCCTGCTTTACCGGACTGATTTGCTTAAGCCGATTTATAGCCAATTGATTAATATGGAGGAACCATTGGTTGGCTCCTTACTTTGTGCCCTCTTTGGCGGAGTCTTCGTTGGCTTGGGGGTGGCCATCACTTTCAAAGGCAATGGCTCGACCGGCGGGGTCGACGTCATCTGCGCCATTCTCGGGAAGTATTTCAATATCCGTGAATCCTATACCTCGGCTACGATCGATTCGGCCTTGGTTATCCTTGGCATGATTTGCCGGTACACCATCCCCAACAATATCCCCTTAGGATTGATTGGTATCCTCTCGGCCTTAGTCGCGGCGGCCATGATTCAAATCACTTACGTCGCCTCCAATAATTTCGTCTTATGTGACGTGATCTCCAGCGAATACGAGAAAATCGTCGACTTCATCCAAGACGACCTCGATCGGGGTTGTACCTTGCTTAATACCATCGGGGGCTATACCGGCGAGGACCGGTTGATGGTCCGGGTGGCCTTAAGCAAATCGGAAGCCCAGGAATTGAAGCGGTTCATCGCCGATACCGACCCCAAAGCTTTCTTAACCATGGTCGATGCCTCGGCCATCAATGGTGAGGGATTCGCCCCCATCGTTTATCGGCGCCGTAAAGGAAAGGACGATGGACCGCGAAAATAAGCCGTTCAAACTCGTTTCGAAGTTCGCCCCGACCGGCGATCAGCCCCAAGCCATCGCCAAAATCCTTCAAGGGATTAAGGACGGGAAAAAGATTCAGGTCATCCAAGGGGCGACTGGGACTGGGAAGACGTTTACCGATGCCAATATCATCGCCGCCTTGAATCGGCCGACTTTGGTCATGGTCCATAACAAGACTTTGGCCAGCCAACTCTATGGTGAGTTCAAGGAACTATTCCCGGAAAATCGGGTCGAGTATTTCATCTCCAATTTCGATTTCTATCAGCCGGAAGCATATATCCCAAAGTCTGATACTTATATTGATAAGAACGCCGTCACCAACATGGAATTAGACATGATGCGGACCAGCGCCATGAACTCGGTTTTGTCTCGGCGCGATACCATCGTCGTCGCTTCAGTGGCCGCCATTTACGGTTTGACCGACCCCGCCGAATACGAAGGGCTTATCTTCGAGATTCGGGTCGGGGAGACCTTAGACCGGAAAGGCTTATACAAGCAACTGATTGATGCTCAATATACCCGGGATAACTTTGAACTTAAGCCCGGGACCTTCCGGGTCCATGGCGACATCATCGACATCGCCCCGGCGACCCATGATTATTTTATCCGTGTCGATTGTTTTGGCGATGAGGTCGAGAACATCTTTCAGATCAATTCGATGACTGGTGAAATTGAGCGAACCTATGCTACCTATCCGATTTTCCCGGCTTATGATCATGCCTCGACTAGAAAGAGGATTGAGGCGGCCTGCAAGACGATTAAGGAAGAACTGGAGGAACGGCTGAAGTTCTTCCGCGACAACGGCAAACTGCTTGAGGCTGAGCGGCTCGAGATGCGGACGAAGCAGGATATCGAAAGCATGCTCGAATTCGGCCGCTGCCCCGGGATTGAGAACTATTCTCGTCATATCGATGGACGGAAGCCAGGCGAACGCCCCTTCACCCTCATCGACTATATGCCGAAGGATTATTTGCTCTTACTTGACGAGTCCCACGTTACCATTCCCCAAATCCGCGGAATGTATAACGGGGATCGGTCAAGAAAGGAAACCTTGGTTGAGTATGGATTCCGTCTTCCCTCGGCTTTGGATAATCGCCCCTTGAACTTCCAGGAGTTTGAGAATTTGATGGCGACTTCGGTCGTCTGCACCTCGGCTACTCCGGGTGATTATGAGCTAGAGCATTGTAACCATGAAGTGGTGGAGCAAATCATTCGGCCGACTGGCTTGCTTGACCCGATCATCTCGGTCCGGCCCACCAAAGGGCAGATTGATGACCTCCTATCGGAAATTAAGAAGCGGACCGAGCGGAACGAACGGACGATGATCGTGACCTTGACCATCAAGATGGCTGAGGATCTGACTGCCTATTTGAAGGAGAAGGGGATTAAGGTTACTTATCTACATAACGAGACCAAGACCTTGGAAAGAAGCCAAATCATCTATCAGCTTCGGAAAGGGAAATACGATGTCTTAGTCGGCATCAACCTCCTCCGAGAAGGGCTGGATATACCCGAAGTATCCTTGATTGCTATCCTTGATGCCGATAAGGAAGGGTTCCTCCGCTCGACCCGGTCTTTAATTCAAATCATTGGGCGGGCGGCGCGGAACGCCAATGGGCAAGTCATCATGTATGCCGATTCCTACTCCGACTCGATGAACGAGGCTATCGCCGAGACGATGCGGAGACGGAAAATTCAAGAGCAATATAACGAGGAGAACGGCATCGTTCCGACCACCATCATCAAGGAGATTCGGCCACCCCTGTCCAATAGCGAGGACGAGACCAAAAAACTCATCAATAGCGATGGCAAGACCAGCCGGAAGGAGATGGAGATTCGGATCAAGGACCTCGAGAAGCAGATGTATGCGGCGGCCAAGGTGTTCGACTTCGAACGGGCGGCCGAACTAAGAGATATCCTATTTGAAGCGAAAGCGAGTTTAGAGAAATGACCCACGACGTTTATTTGTTTGATTTCGATGGTACCCTAGCCGATACCAAGGAATCGTTAGTCCCGGTCTATAAGGCGGGGTTCAACCTGATCGGGATGGATGTGACCCCCGAGCAATGCGCCCATTTCATGCATCATAACCTCTTGGAGACGATGCAGGAGATGAAGGTCAAGCCGGAGGATTATGAACGGTTTGTCCGCCGGATCGTTAAAGCCTTGGATTACGATGAATCGATCAAACTTATCCATCCTTTCCCTGAGGTGGAGAAAATCCTGCAAAACTTACATAAGGACCGCAAAACCTTGGCGGTTGTCTCGGGAAATAGTTCTGAGCATATTAAGTTGGTGCTGCGCCTATTCGGCTGGGACCACTACTTTCAAACTATCATTGGCTCCGATATGTATAAGCATGGCAAACCCTCACCCGAGCCCTTGTTGATGGCTTTGGAGCACCTTGGCGTCAAAGACAAAACGAAGGTCATCTATATCGGCGATTCCTTACAGGATAAGACGGCGGCCGAAGCCGCTGGCCTGCACTGCCAATTGGTCGACCGGAATCACGAATATCCTAAAGAGGTCGGGGCGGTCTATTCACTCGACGAATATAGAGAATTTGGCGCTTGAAAGAGCGGAGGAATCGAACGGGTTTGAACCGTTGATAAAAGCCCGAATTGAGGCGGAAAAATCCGCGGTTGAAAAAATAGACTATTCAGTCTATCCTATGTGTCGCACGTTCGCGAAGGAGGAACGAAACCATGGCCTGGTATGACATCATATTCATCATCGTCAGCTTGATCATCATCGTTTTGTCCCTTCTCCAAGGCGGTAAATCGGAAGGGGCTTCGGGCGCCATCACCGGCGGCGGACTCAACGTCTTCGCCAAAACCAAAGAACGGGGTTCGGAGAAAGTCATTACCTGGCTCACCTTCGGCTTCGCCATCGTCTTCCTCTTCCTGGCCTTGATCATCTCGGTCATTTCACCGGAGACCGCGGCGGAAACCAGTAGCGCCGTCAGCGGTTCGCTTTAATCCCATTAACGCCTCGCTGAGGCGTTTTGTTTATGGAGGGAGTCTATGGATATCAAAAGTTTCGTCGCTAAGCGGAAGGCCGAACTTTCTGCGATGGCTAAATCCCTCCCGGTCGTTCCGACTTTGATGATCATCCAAGCTAATGATGACCCAGCCTCCAATTCCTATGTTCGGGGCAAGATCAAAGACGGCGAGGAAATCGGGTTTAAGGTGCTGCTGAATAAGCTGCCGATCACCGTTACCCAAGCGGAACTGCTTAAGGAAGTCGAGAAGGCTAACGAGGATCCAGCCATTCATGGATTGATCGTCCAATTGCCTTTGCCGAAGCAGATTGACGAGAAGGCGGTTAAGTTTGCCGTTAACGCCAAAAAAGACGTCGATGGCTTTCATCCCCTTTCCTCTTTTATTCCCTGCACCCCGAAAGGAATTGTTGCTTACTTAAAAAACGAAGGTTTTGATTTCAAAGGGAAGAATGCCGTCGTCTTAGGGCGAAGTGAGATCGTCGGCAAGCCGATGGCTAAGCTCTTGCTTTCCTTGGATTGCAACGTCATCGTCCTCCATTCCAAGACCTCGACGGAAGATAAGAAGGCCTATATCAAGATGGCCGATCTTATCGTGGTTGCTATTGGAAGACTCGGTTACTTAGACAATTCGTTTGAATATAAGCCCTCGGCGGTTATCGTTGATGTTGGCATCAACCGTGGGGAAGACGGGAAACTCCACGGTGATGCGGTGCCGGGCTTGCCTGTCGCTTTGCAGACCCCGGTCCCTGGGGGAGTGGGGCTTTTGACCCGATTGGCTTTGATGGATAATCTAATGGAGGCAGTAAACCATGAACTTCGCGATTAACAATGCCCATGTCTATGGATTGGAACGGGCGGTCAAAGCCTCGGGCAATCCGATGCGGACCAAAATCGATGCTAGCGAGCCGACGGAGAAGGATTTCCTTCGGGCTGAGAAACTCGGCTCTTGCCCCGGCGGGGAAGGGCACGATAACTTCCTAAAGGGCATCTTGGTCCATTTAGATGTGACCGCGCCGCTTTATTGGTGGAAGGAAGCCCAACGTTACCATTGGTTTGATTTCGTCTCTTCCCAGTCGACTATGCATTGCCTATTGAAGTTTGATATCGGCACCCAATGCGTCGAGGAAACCGATCCGGTCATCCTTGAACGGATGCGTTCTTTAGTCGCCTCCTATAACGATATCCCCGACGATGACGAGCATAAGGACGAAAAGAAGGTCGCTTGGCGGGTTTTAGTCGCCTCTTTGCCCTGCGGGTTCTGTCTCTCGGCTACCATGACCACCAATTATCAGCAATTGAAGACGATGTATCGGCAACGCCGTTACCATAAGCTCAAAGAATGGCATGTCTTCTGCGATTGGTGTGAGTCTCTTCCCCATTTCAAGGAACTGATTGGGATTGATAAGGAATAGACAAAAGAAAACCCGCCAAGCGGCGGGATCGGGAACTTCCTGGTGGAGCATATCGGGATCGAACCGACGACCTCATCGTTGCGAACGATGCGCTCTCCCAACTGAGCTAATGCCCCGAGCGCGTCTATTATATACTTCTCGATTGAGTAAACAAGCGAAAATCCCGATGGCGTCTTTCAAGGTCTACGGGGCGTAAAAATCAAGACTACTTCGCCGCAAGTTTTTGAATATCATTATCCCCGCAGGAGGGAACATGGAAGAGGTCTATGCGGTCATCGACTTGAAAAGCTTTTACGCCTCCTGCGAATGCGCGGCCCGGGGGCTCGACATTTTTTCTACTCCTTTGGTCGTGGCCGATAAAACCCGAAGCGCTAATTCAATCGTCATGTCGACTACCCCCTACCTTAAGGAAAACTTCGGAATCCCCAATGTCTGCCGAATCGGCGATTTGCCAAAGGTCCCAGGGATGATCTTCGCTAAACCTAGGATGGCGTATTACCTAGAAATGTCCGCAAAAGTCGTATCGATATTCTTGGATTTCCTTGATGAGGAGGATGTCCATGTCTATTCGGTCGACGAATCCTTCCTCTATCTGACCCCTTATTTATCCTTATATAACCTAACCCCTGAGGAACTCTGCGCCTTGATTCAGAAGAAGATTAAAGACGAACTCGGATTAGTTGCCACCGCCGGGATGGGTCCGAATATGTTTTTGGCCAAAATATGTTTGGATAACGAAGGCAAGAAGAAACTGCCTTATCGGGCGCGGTGGGGGTATGAAGACGTCAAGACCAAGCTTTGGTCCATCAAGCCCATCACCAAGATTTGGGGGATATCGAATGGCATCGGTTCCCACTTGGACCGTTTGGGTATTCGAAACCTTGAGGAACTATCCCAAGCCGATCCCTATCTATTGAAAAGGGAGTTTGGGGTTTTGGGCTCTCAACTCTTTGACTTGGCCAATGGCATCGATCGGACCGATATAAGAGAGAAATACGTCCCTAAGGAAAGAAACCTCAGCATCGGCCAGACCTTGATGCGGGATTATGACATTAAAGGGGCAAGACTGGTCTTAAGGGAAATGGTTGATGACCTTTGCCTCCGGCTCCGGATGGCTGGCTATAAGGCCAGGCGGGTCGGGGTCTTCGTCGGCTATGCCAATGAAGGGGGATTCTCCCGCCAAGCGAGCTTTGATTACGCGACCGACGACAACGATACTTTATACAAAGAAGTGATGGGGGTATTTGACCGTTTCATTGAGGATAGAGCGATCCGCCATTTAGGCGTGACCTTCGCTAAGCTCGGCCATTACGAATACCGGCAGGAAAGTATTTTCCTTTCCTCAGAGGAAGCGGCCAAACGGGAACAGCTTAACCATGCCTTGGATACTATCAAATCGGTTTTTGGGAAAGACGCTTGCCTCCGGGCTTCCTCCCTCACTAAGGATTCGACCGTTTTGACTAGACACAAGCAAATCGGAGGCCATAACGCATGAACGCCGATCGAGGGATGATGAAATGGATGCCCTATCAGTCGCTGGTGGAGCAAGGGACTTTTCTCCGTCGGATGCGTTATGAGAAGAATAAGATCGAAAGGCCCCGGATATCATCAGAAAGGGCTAACGACATCAACGAGATCCTCACCACCTATGGTGGGGAGGAGGTTAAGGCCCGTTATTATGAGGATGGGTATCTTTTCGATTTAAGCGGCCATATCGATAAGATCGATCCAGTTTGGCATTACCTGCTTATCGGCGGAAAGAAGATCCAGTTCGTTAATCTCATTAACCTAGAGCGATAAAAAAGAGGCCCGGTTAGGGGCCTCAGTCTTCCGGTCGTTATCGATTATAAGGTGGCGAAGAAGCCATACCGCCCATACGAATAGCTGGCGCAAAGGGCGGCGACGGCATTGGCGTACATCTTGCACTCATCGACTTTCGCGAGATCTTTTTCGTCTTCGCTCAGACCGTAGGTGTAATCAACATACTGATTCATATGTCGTATCCTCCTGTTTGTTAATGCTTGGTTTTTTCCAAGCACCGAAACTATAAGAGGCATTTGGATAATTGCTAAAAATGTAAGCGTTTTCTGAAAAGGCTTTCAAAGATTGATTTAATAAAAATGGCTTTTTATCGAATGAATTTTAAATCAATGTAATCGCTTTCAAAGGTTTGTAAGAGTTTATAAAATATTTTGATACGTTTTTTCATGCATTTTCAATAAAAGAACAGATCGATCGCGTGCAAGCAGCCGATTTAATCATTGCTCCCATCGCCGACAATCGTATGTTTACCATAATGGGACAATTTGCTAATGGTGACATTACTGATATTGAAGCTCAACACGCTCTGTCGGCTTCGCGCCTTGGTAAGCAGTATGTTATCAAAACCCCCAAAGCAGTTTCTTGCCTGTTCTTTTGCGAACGGCTGTTTTTGTCCGATGGTGAAAAATCACATTGTGCATTAGTTCAAGAGGATTCGGCTCGGGAGATTCGAAGAAAACTGAAATTAGCTAAAAGAAATTTTAAAGGTCAGGGTGACTATATCGAGGATATTTTGAAATGAGAGAGTTCGACGAATTTGGCCGTTTGTTAGCCGAATATCAAGCAAACATATTTCTAAATTCGGCTGAGGAATTTTCGTGCTCGAGCCCAGTTTTCATTCGCCGGTTCATGAAATCGGATTTTGCCTATTTTCTTGATAAAGCAAAAATGTATCAAGTCGATGAGCTTCTTGGGACCGCTTTTGATGCCTTAAAGGAACAATATGGCGATAAAGGATATGGTCATGTCAAATGGCCGGAGCCGGTTATGGAATGGATCGGCTATTTTTCCCGTTATGTCTGCTACACCCGGCAGTTGACCTCGGCAGCCTTTTACCAAATCTTCTCGATGAAGGATTTAGCCCGGCGTTATTACGTATACCACACTCAAGACTTCGAATGGGGGCTTGACCGATTGAAGGAACGGTATCATTACAATGAGGATGACCTTGATCGGGATTTGTTGCTTAAAAAGTTTTTACGGGCTTCTCGTGATGGGAAAGACAAGGAACTCTTACGTTTCTACACCGAGCAGAAAGCCCGGATCGATAAAGAAAACGGCCCTTGCGGACCATTAGGTTACTAAGTTTAGGGATTAAATCGCCCAATTGCCTTGATCGAAGATGGTGACCTCATTCCCGTCGACGGTGGTGCCGACGATCTTTAAGTCGGCGTTGCCGATCATGAAGTCGACGTGGCTCATCGAGGAGTTGATGCCGAAGTCCTCCAGTTCTTTGTCGGTGTATTTATCGTGGTTCGGATAAAGGTTGGTGAACCCCCTTCCGATGGCTAGATGGCAAGCGGCGTTCTCGTCGAACAAGGTATTGTAGAAGAGGATGCCGGTATTATTGATGGGGGAGTCGTAGGGCACGAGGGCACATTCGCCAAGATACCCTGCCCCTTCATCAAGAGCGATGATCGATTCAAGGACGTCTTTACCTTGTTCCGCCCCAACCTCGACCGCTTTACCTTCATGGAAACGGATCCAGAAGTTTTTAACTAAGTGGCCTTGATAGGCTAAGGGCTTCGAGGCGTAGACGATGCCTTCGGCCAGGCCTTTGATCGGCGAGGTGAAGCATTCTTCGCTCGGGATATTGGGTTGGAAATAGGCGCCGCTGACGGTGGTCTCCCCGCCCCCAAGCCAAATGACGTCGGGGTTAAGGCCGACGGTCAAGTCGGTCCCGTTGCTTGAGGTGTAATGGAGCGATTTCAAATGCAACGAATTGAGTTTTGCGCACTTTTGCTTGAGGATGTGGTCATGGTCTTCCCAATTGGCAATCGGGTCACCGGTATAGGCTCTCGAGGCGACGAGTATCGCTTCCCAAAGTTTCTTCATCCCTTCGGCTTTGGTCAATTCGGGGAACACCTTCTTGGCCCATTTCTCGCTCGGGATGGCGGCGATGCACCATTGATAACGGTTCTCCCGTTTCTTGATGAGCGGCTCGACTTCAGCGTTTTTAGCCGCCTTGATCCGAGCGGCTTTCTTCGGGTCGGTGCCTTTTAAAGCATCGGGGTCATCGGAATCGAGCCAGAGGAAGCAGGGCAAGGCCTCGGTGAACCATTGCTGATAGGCGACCTCTTGGGGCAGGTTCTTCAAGAAGGGGCGGAGATGCCCTTTCTTCAAATCGATCCGGTTTAGTTTCTCCGATTGCCAGTTCATCACGACCCGGCTGGCTCCGGCGTTATAGCATTCCTTAGCCACCATGGCGGCGAACGCCTCTTGATCGACGTTGGCTTTGATGATGACGGCTTGGCCCGGTTTAACGGCCAAACCCGAACGGACGATCAACTTGGCATAGGATTTAAGAATGGCTTTTTTCATGGCTTTTTACTTCCAGTCCTTTCTTGACGCGATATACTTTAAGCGAATTTCTAGAAACCACAAACGAATTTGAATATGGATAACGAAAAGCAAAAGAAGATATCCCACCTTTGGGGGGCGTGGAACCTGATTGAGGCGTTCTTATTGATGGCCGCCGGCGCCCTTTCGATCGTCGTCGCCATCCTTTTTACCAAGGATAATCCTGACCAATCCCCGATTCAGACGGTCTTAGCCATCGTGGTTGGGGTGTTCATCGCCATGGACGGGGTCTTGCGGATCGTCATGGTCATGACCAAGCAGAAAAAGAGCCCCGATTCCTCCATTATGCTGATCGGGGGATTCGAGATCACGGCCGGGGTGGTGGTCGCCATCATGCATAAGGCCTTCATCGATATCATCGTCAATTTCCTTGGGGTCTTGTTGCTCGTCATTGGCTTCCTCTTCATTCTCTTCTCGATATTGATGATCGCGCGGAAAAACGCCCCAACCTTCTTCATGCCGATCGTCGAGATTATCTTCGGGGCCATCCTCTTGGCCATCGGCTTAACCATTATCCTTCTCTATTATGGTTCGGATATCGGAATGCGGAACAAGGTGACCTTGATCGTCATCGGGGCGGTCATGGGCGTCGCTGGCTTAGCCCAGGCCATCATCACCGGTATCTCTCTTCGGAAGGCGAAGAAAGCCAATTACGTCGTCCCAATCGAGGATGTCGAGGTTTTTGATTTCGAGCAACCCGAACAAGGGAAGAAATCAAGCAAGAAAGAGCACAAAAAGCTTAAGAAAGGCGATATCATAGAGATACCTTCCTCCGACCCGAAGCAAATCGAGTCGAAGGACAAAGAATAAGGAGGAAAAGTCATGTTCAGAAAAGGGAAACTCGGCTGGTTGTTGCTTAACATATTCGAGGCGTTGCTGCTTATCGTCGCGGGCGTCCTCGCGATGGCCTATTGCCAAAACAAAGGGTTCCAAAACGCCATCATCTTGACGATTGGCTGCTTAGTCATCGCCGATGCGGTGCTGCGAATTGTCTTAGACGTCGTATCGGTCGTCAATATCGGTGATGTCACCCTGATCAAGACCACTTACGGGCAAGCGGTCACCGGGGCCTTGGAAATGGCCTGCGGCGTCTTGCTTGTGGTCATCGGGACCGATTTGGAATCGGCCACCATCGTCTTCCATTTCATCGGTATCTTCATTGGCACGCTTGTGGCCATCGCTGGATTGGTCGCCATCGTCTATGCCATTGTCTATTTAGTTAAGAAAGCCGGCGAGACCTGGAAGAACATCGTCTTAATCGTCATCGGGGTCTTGTTGATCGCCGGGGGCATCACCGCCGCCATCTTGCTCGAACGGAATATCCTCGTCATCTTCTTGGTCTTATTCGGGATCATCCTCGCTTTAGCTGGGGCGTTGGTCCTCTATTTGACCATTGCCTATTACGTTGAGATCAAACGGGCGGAGAAAGCCGAGAAAGCGACTGCTTCGATGAACAAGGAAGTGGTGGAGGTCGAGACTGAGGAACCGACCACGGAAGAAAAGAAAGAAGAAACCCCCGTCGAGGAAACCAAGACGGAAGAGACCTCGAGTGAAGAAAAGAGCGACGAATCTGACGCCAAGGAAGAACCGGCCGACGACAATGCCGATAAACCGGAAGAAACGGCTTCCGAAGATAAACCCAACGAAGAATAAACCTTATGGATTTCTCCGGCTGGGAGAAACTCTCCCTAGTCGATTTCGACGATTACGTCACCTCGACTTTATTCTGCGCCCATTGCAATTTCCGTTGCCCCTTTTGTCATAACGGCGCTTTGGTCTTAGGCCAAGACGTTAACTATATCCCTTGGTTGGATATCCAGGATTACCTTCGGAAGCGGCAGGGCGTCCTTGAAGGCGTCTGCGTCTCTGGCGGCGAGCCGACTTTGATGGACGATATCCTCGAAAAACTTTCAGAGATCAAATCCTATGGCTATAAGGTCAAGCTCGATACCAATGGCTATCGGCCGGAGATAATCGAGGAAGCGATTAATAAGGGCCTCGTCGACTATATTGCCATGGACATCAAAAACTCGCCCGAAAGGTACGCGGGAACCGCTGGCTTATCCTATTTTGAGATCGACCGGATTAAACGCTCGGTAAGTCTTATTATGAACTCCGGCTTGGAATACGAATTCCGGACCACCATCATCAAGGAATTCCATGACGAGGAATCGATAAAGGGGGCGGCCCGGTTAATCGCTGGAGCCAAGAAATACTTCCTTCAGATGTATATTGACCGGGAAGGGTGTCTGGAACATGGGTTCCACGCTTTCGACAAAAAAGAGGCGGAAGCGCTCCGCCTCGCGGCTAGTGAATTCGTTCCCAATACAAAGCTTAGGAATTACGACTGAGGTATTTCTCAGCCGACACCGCGGCGATCGCCCCGTCCGAGACGGCGGTTACGACCTGCCGCGTTTTCTTTGCCCGGCAATCTCCGGCGGCAAAAAGTCCCGGCGTCTTGGTTTGCATATCCTCATCGACGGTGATGAAGCCTTTTTCTAAGTCGACTAAGGGGGCGAAGGCTTCGTTATGGGGGACCTGCCCGATGGCGACGAATACCCCATCGGCGTTTAGTGTCTCCATTTCGCCGCTTTCCTTATTTAGAAACCGGACGCCGGTTAATTCTTTTTCGCCTAATAATTCCTTTGATTCCAGGTTATGGCGAATGACGACATTCGGCAGGCTTTCCATCCGTTGCACGATGATTTCATCGGCAAAGAATTTATCAAAAAGTGTGCAAATCGTGACTTTCTTGCATAAATTAGCCAAGGAGATGGCATATTGGACGGCGGTGTTGCCATCGCCGACGACCAAGACGTCTTGGTCCTTATAGAAGGCCCCATCACAGGTGGCGCAGTAACTAAGGCCATGGCCGACGAATTGCTCTTCTTTGGGGAGGCCGAGGTTTCGATGGGAGACGCCGCTGGCGATGATGACGGCTTTGCTTTCCTCTATTGTTCCATAATCGACTTGGAAATGGGCCTCGCCGAGCTTTTTGATGGTGGTGACTTCCCCGAAGTCGAAATGGACCCCGAGGTTATCGATTTGATTGAATAGTTTATCGGCCCATTCCATCCCGGAGATGGATTCGATGGCCGGGTAATTCTCTAACCTTGGCGATTTGGCGATCTGGCCCCCGATGCCTTCCTTCTCAATCAATAAGACATCGAGGTTGCTCCGAAGCAAATATAGAGCGGCGCTTAAGCCGGCGGGGCCGGCGCCGATGATGATGACGTCGTGCATAGTATTCCTTTCGTAAAAAGGCCTCCGGTTAGGGAAGCCTTATTATTTTAGTTGGCTTTGGTCGAGTCGATGTAGCCTTTGATGAGAGAGGCGTTCTCGTAGGTCGAGTAGGAGTCGCCATTGGGGACGACGAGGGTCGGGGCTTGTTTGACCCCATAGGCCTTGGTCGTCTCAACGTTGGTGGTCGCGTCGATCATATGGTAATGAATGCCGGACTTATCAAGGAGCATCTTGGCCATCTTGCAGTTGGGGCAGGTCGGAGAGGTGAAGAGGAGGATCTCATTGAGTTTGGGAGCCGCGTTCTTCTGCTCACCGAACTGGCAGCAGGCGCCATCATGGACATGGACGTCGGAGGACTTGCTCATATCGTAGGTCTTCCGCATCTTGAATTCCTGGGACTTGCCGGCGTTCCAGTTCTTGACCGGCCGGTAGTAACCGGTGATCCGGGAGTAGACCTCGGTTTCCTTGCCGCAGATGGGGCACTTGTATTCTTCCCCGGTGATGTAGCCATGGTCTTCGCAGACCGAGTAGGTCGGGGACATGGTGTAGTAGGGGAGTTTGTAGTTCTCGGCGATCTTCCGGACCAGCTTCATGCAGGATTCCCAGTTCGGGAGCCTCTGCCCTAAGAAGGCGTGGAAGACGGTGCCGGAGGTATAGAGGGTCTGGAACTGATCCTCGATATCGAGGGCCTCGAAGATGTCGGAGGTGAAGCCGACTGGCAAGTGCGAGGAGTTGGTATAGAACGGGGTATCGCCGTCTTTGGAGGCGGTGATGATGTCCGGATACCGTTCCTTGTCGTGCTTGGCTAACCGATAGGCGGTCGATTCGGCCGGGGTAGCCTCGAGGTTATAGAGGTCGCCGTATTTCTCTTGGTAATCAGAGAGGCGGGTCCGCATGTGGTTGAGGACTTCGACGGTGAACTCCTGCGCTTCCTTATGAGTGAGATCGGCTCTGATCCAACGGGCATTGAGGCAGGCTTCGTTCATGCCAACTAACCCGATGGTCGAGAAGTGGTTGTTGAAGGAGCCAAGGTAATGCTTGGTGTAAGGATAGAGGCCGGCTTCGAGCAAGCGGGAGACGGTTTCCCGTTTGACTTTGAGTGAGCGGGCCGAGAGGTCCATCAAGCGGTCAAGTCGGGCATAGAAATCTTCCTTATCGGTGGCTAGATAAGCGATCCGCGGCATGTTGATGGTGACGACGCCGACCGAGCCGGTGCTTTCGCCCGAGCCGAAGTAACCGCCGCTTTTCTTGCGGAGCTCGCGGAGATCGAGCCGGAGCCGGCAGCACATCGAGCGGACGTCGCTCGGCTTCATATCAGAGTTGATATAGTTGGAGAAGTAGGGGGTGCCGTATTTGGCGGTCATGGTGAAGAGAAGCTTATTGTTCTCGGTGGCCGACCAATCGAAGTCCTTGGTGATGGAGTAGGTCGGGATCGGATATTGGAAGCCCCGGCCATTGGCGTCGCCTTCGATCATGGTCTCGATGAAGGCTTTGTTGACCATCGCCATCTCCTCTTTGCAATCGCCATAGGTGAAGTCCATTTCCTTCCCGCCGACGATGGCCGGGAGATTGGCCATATCATCGGGGACGGTCCAGTCGAGGGTGATGTTGGTAAACGGCGACTGGGTGCCCCAACGCGAGGGGGTATTGACCCCGAAGATGAAGGATTGGATGCACTGTTTGACTTCGGAATAAGAGAGGTGGTCGACTTTGACGAACGGAGCGAGGTAAGTATCGAAGGAGGAGAACGCCTGGGCGCCGGCCCATTCGTTTTGCATGATGCCGAGGAAGTTGACCATCTGGTTGCAAAGGGTCATGAGGTGCTTGGCGGGGGCGCTGGTGATCTTGCCCGGCACGCCGCCTAAGCCTTCCTTGATCAATTGCTTCAAGGACCAGCCGGCGCAGTAGCCGGTCAGCATCGAAAGGTCATGGATATGGATGTCGGCATTCCGGTGAGCGTCGGCGATGTCTTTGTCATAGACTTCACTTAACCAGTAGTTGGCGGTGACGGCGCCGGAGTTGGAAAGGATCAGCCCACCAACCGAATAAGTGACGGTCGAGTTTTCCTTAACCCGCCAGTCGGCGACTTTGAGGTAGGAATCAACGACGTTTTTAAAGTCGAGGGTGGTGCTCTTGACTTGACGTAAGGCCGCCCGCTTGGTCCGGTAATCCATATAGGATTTAGCGACATCGACATAGCCAGCCTGGATCAAGACGATTTCAACCGCGTCTTGGATGTCCTCAACGCCAATTTGGTCATTGTGGACCTTGCTATTGAAAACCGAGGTGACCCGGAGGGCCAATAGTTCGATAACATCATCGCTGATGGTTTTGTTCTCGGCGGTGAAAGCCCGGGACATCGCGGATTGGATTTTCTTCAGATCGAAGGGCACTAAGGTCCCGTCGCGTTTGACAACTTGCAGCATATTACTTACTCCATTCCCTTCCCCCGACGGGGTTCGAAAGGCTCATGGCGTTTCCCTCTCGCTAGTTGAGCCCTCACCCTTTAGGGGTCGTGCGAGGGTTATTCTAGGAGCCTGAAACCAAAAATCAAATCATATGCTCTGCTTCCTCCGTGGAACTTTTCAAAGGGGTTGACTTACCTATTGATTTATCAAAAACGCTTTATCCATCGATACTAAAAAGAACGATTAGTAGATATTTAGTGGGAATCAGAAGATAAAACGCCTCTATATAAAATTGAAAACCCTATACAGTGTATAGGATTTCCAGAATATTAGTGTGTTTATCGGAACAACTGATTTTCGGTTGACGGAACGAATACAAAATGGTTGAAGCCAGGTTCGATTTTTCGGCGTTATTTGGCGAAAAATCCGATGACCTTTGAATAACCAAGGTCGGTCTCAATGAACCACTTGGCGATTGAGAAACCATCCTCGTTGATTCCGATGATGTCGGCGAGGTAGTTGCCGAATCCCGACCCGGAGGAGATGAGCAAAGTCACGACGAGGGAGATGACCCAGCAGATAGCGAAGGCTTTGACGGCCCCAAGGACTAAGCCTAGTAGACGAGAGAAGAGAGTTGGCTTGGTTCGCCCTTTCTTCACGATTAGGCAAATGACCCAAATGAGGAAGCGGATGACGATGAAGGCAATTAGAAAGACGATGATATAGGCTAAGCCGGAGCAGAAAATTGAGGTCAGGGTGCTGGCAATCGTTTCCCCAGCCGAGGCGAGGGGCTTATCCGCGAGGGCGGATTGCAACGCTTCGATTAACGGTCCATGGACAAACTCGGGGATGTGGAGGTCGCTTAGGACCTCACCTAAAACCGCTTCGTTATTAGCAGTGAAGCTGGGTATGGCTTTGAGTAACGTCCCGATGTTCTCGTTAAGAGCGCCATATATCTTTTCCCCGACTGCCGATTCTTCTAATGCTTTGCCAACCGGATTGGCTAGCAGGAAACAAGCGCCAACCGCAAGACCCAAGGAGATAATGGTGAAAAGGGTCTTCATCCCACCTTTCCAGAAACCAATCAATAAGGTCAGGAGGATGATGACGATGTAGAGGATGCTGAGCCAGTCGAATTCCTGAATAGAAGATAAAATTTGCATACGCCTAGAATATTAGATACGCCTACGATTTTAGTCAATTTCTTTCGCGGAACCATTGTTTTGCGGGCTTTTTGTTTTAAACTGCGATTCTTTTGAATTAAGGCTAAACTCTAGGCAAGAATGGGAAAGGCTAAAATCTGAATAAATAGTTTAACATTGCTTAGGCAATCCGGCATAATCACCGCCGGGAGCGGAAAAAACTATGTCCAAAGAAAAAACCAAAAAGAACTCCACCGTCAAAACATGGTGGAAGGAATTCAAAGCCTTCATCTCGCGGGGTAACATCCTCGATCTGGCCGTCGGCGTTATCATCGGCGGCGCCTTCAATGCCATCGTCACGGCCTTCACCTCGATCTTAATGTCGGTCTGCACCTGGGGCGTCCCGGGCGGCTTATCCGGCTTAGTCACCGTCTTGCCGGCGGCTAACGAAAACCAAAAAGCTCCGAGCAACATTATGCTTGGTGGCGAGCCTTTAAAGCAGGTTTATAGCACCACTGAATGGCTGGCTCTTTCCCAAAATGCTGATGGTACTGGTTTCAACAACACCATTGCTGCCATGTATACCAAACACGGCGGCTCCTATTACTTCAGCAACGCCGCCATCATCGATTGGGGTGCCTTCATCAACGCCATCATCTCCTTCCTCATCATCGCCTTGACCCTCTTTGTCATCATCAAAGTCGTCAATTACCTCCAGAAGAAGCGGGAAGCCCTCAAGGCCCAAGCCTTGGAAGCCTACTACGAGAAGCATCCGGAAGAACGTCCGGTCCCCGAGGCCCCAGCCCCG
Source organism: uncultured bacterium (assembly GCA_949297805.1). Taxonomy (GTDB): domain Bacteria; phylum Bacillota_I; class Bacilli_A; order RFN20; family CAG-826; genus Alloenteromonas. The sequence goes on along the minus strand of CASFTG010000002.1, from coordinate 68,396 downwards.
GCCAAGCCGACCACCGAAGAGCTCCTCACGGCGATCCTCGAAGAACTCAAAAAGAAATCCGATTCCAGCGAATCGGCGAAATAAACAGCCTACTGACGAAGATGACGCCTCCTTCCGGGGGCGTTTTCTTTATTTGGGCAACTAGAGTACAATGCCCCGGTTATGAAAAGACGTATTAAGTTTCACCGGATTCTTAACTTCCGTGATTTAGGTGGCTATGAATGCCGTTATGGGACCACTTCCTATAATGTGGTCTACCGCTCGTGTCGGTTATCGGACGCTGACGAGGACGATATCAAGAAACTCGAATCGCTCCACTTGGCCTCCATCATCGATTTACGCGACGAGCCCGCGAAAACCGATAAACCAGAGTTGGCCTTACTGGGGGCTAAATTGATTTCCTTGCCGGTCAACGGGGCCGGCCGGATCCCGATCGATCAAGACGATCAGGTCTTATCCTATATGGAGATGGTGGAGGAACCATATTCGGCAAGGAAGATATTCCAAGCTATCCTAAACGCCCCCAAGCCGACCGTTATCCATTGCAACGCCGGGAAGGATCGGACCGGGGTCTTCGCCTTATTGCTTCTATTGGCCAACGGGGTTGACATCGATGATATCAACGCCGATTATTTGGCTTCTTTTGCCTACCTTCACGATATGGAGAAGCGGGTTAAGGAAGGTTTGACTTCAATCCCGCCTTTCATCATCGTCCCCGATGAGTTTTACCTCGACCGGTTCCTAGAGATGTTCTTTAACCGTTACGAGACCTTAGATGGCTACTTTGAGGCCATTGGCTTAAGCGAGGATGAGATCAAAGGCCTTTCCTCTTTGTTAGGCAAACAGGAAAAGAGCTGCGGGGCAGTCTTGTTCCATAAAGGCAAAGTCTGCGTTGAGCATATGGCCGTTGGCCATTATTCAATCCCCAAAGGCCATGTTGAGCCGACTGACACCTCGGAAGAGATGACGGCTTTAAGGGAGATAAAGGAAGAGTTAGGAATCAACGCCTCCATTATGTCCGGGTTCCGTCAGTCGATCGTCTACTCTCCTTTTGATGGGGTGATCAAGGAAGTGGTCTTCTTCGTCGCCCAAACCGAGGAGGAGAAGTTCAAACTCCAGTTAAACGAGGTCCAAGACGCCTATTGGATGTCGCCGGCTGACGCGATGCGGGTCCTTAGCCACGATAGCGATCGTCATATCGTCTCGACTGCTTCCTACTTCGAAGCCGGCGATTCCTTACAGAAGATCGTTGAATAGTTCCAATACACGCTGGATAAAGAGCTCCGGCTCCTCAAAGGCCGGAAGATGGCCTGAATGTTCAAAGGAAAAGAATCCCTTCTTCGGGGCTTTTACTTGGTTTTCTAAGAAATTCTTGGCTAGGTCATAAGGGCAGATGAAGTCATTGACCCCTTGGAAGACGTAATAGGGGATTCCGAATCGGGGATCGTCGTCTAAACGCCATCCGGTTTCTTCACCTAATGCTTTATTGGTTCGCTTGACCCCATACTTCCAGCCGAGTTTATCGCGGATGGTGTATTCCTTCGATTTAAAGAAAGGGATGATTTCCCGTTGTTTATAACTTGGATAATCCTCGGGTTCGAAGGCAGGATAAAGAAGCGAATAGAATAACGAGGCGTCTTCGTCGGAGGCGAACTTCCCTTCTTTCGGCGGGGCGATGGTTTCGAGATCCTTTAACTTCTCCCCTTGGAGCTTTTTCTTCAATAAGGCGTATTGGGTCATGGCTGTCTTCGTCATGTTGACCAATTGGCCATAGCCGACGTAAGCATAGAAAAGGGAAGGGTATTTCCGAACCGCTAAACTTCCAATATAAGAGCCCCAGGATTCGCCGATCAGGATGACGTTCTGAACCTGATAATGGGATTTGAGGTATTCCGCCCAACCCCGGATATCGCCGACGAAGCAATCGACGGAAAAAGCCGAATCCTTCATCAAAGGATGATACGATCCCCCGGTCCCCCGTTGGTCATAGGCGCAGAGCAGGAAATACTTAGCTAAATGGCTAAGTTTATCGACGATTTTATGCCGATTCGGATTGCCCGGACCCCCATGGACGAAGAGGAGGGCGCTCTGTCCTTTCTTCCCTAAGAGGTGACCGGCTTGTTTGATTCCGTTGATCTTGATTCTTACTTTCTCATCGATGTCCATAGATGGTCTTCTTGATATAAAGGGCATACTCTTTGGCGACGTTGATCCCGGTGGTCTTCTCAATCCCTTCGATGAAGGCATTGGAATTCACCTCGCAGACGATCGGTTCGCCCTGTTGACCAATAAGTATATCGACCCCGGCGTAATCAAGGCCGAGGAGGTCGACGCACCGTTTTCCGAGTTTGATATAAGAATCGAGGATATCGACTTTCTCTCCGTGTCCTCCTTGGGCGACGTTGCTTCGGAAGTCAAAGGGGTTAACTCGTTTCATGCCGGCGACGAATTCACCCCCGACGTAAATGAGCCGATAATCCATCCCGGCCGAGCTAACGATGAACCGCTGGTAAAGGCGGGGCAAGCGGAGATGTTGTTTATCGAATTCTTTTAGTTCAGTTAGGTTTTGCAATAAAAACACGTTATTCCCGAGGGAACCATAATTGAGTTTGGCAATCAAAGGATAGCCTAGTTGATTAGCGATGGCGGATAGATAATCTTCATCGTTTTCCTGCTCGACGTAATCTAGCGGTGGGGTCACGGTATAAGGCATCGGGATCCCTTGATTAACCAAGGCAAGGTAGGTCGCCATCTTGTCATCGCAAAGTTCGATCGATCGGGCGGAGTTGAAGAGACGATACCCCATCTTCTCTAGCCCATAGGCGGCATAACGGTCTTTATCTAAGAAGACGATGAAATCAGCCGGCCCTAATTGGCTGGTTACCTTTCCGTTATCTTGAATAGCCAATCCGGCTTCCCCGGTTCGGCAAAGAAGTAATTTGATATCGAGTTTGGCCAATTCTTCCTTTAGGCGGGAATAGAAGTTCTTCACCCCGGAATAGAGGCGATACTGGTTGACGATGGCGTATCCTTGGCGCATGCGGTCATTATTCTCTTTTTGCCGAATAAGAGGCAACAGTTAGGCGTCCTGACATTAAAGTGCTATTATTTTGTCGTTATGAAAATATTACCGATTACCGCCCTCCGCGATACCAATAGCCTTGAGGGTTTAGTCAGCGATTCCCCCTCACCAATCCATATCAGCAAAAACGGCCAGGAATCGATGGTCATCATGAGCGAGGACCTCTATGAACAGCTTTCGGGGAAGGGAAACGATAATCTCGACCATGCCGAAATCGGCCAGGTCGATCCGATGTATCACGACGATCCTTTGGGGTTCGTTCGGGTCCGGTCCTGCGCCATCCCGATTCACCTTTCGAACGTCGAGTCCAATGTAAACGAAATAAAGAAATCCTTGCTTCAATGTCAAACGGACGGGGTCAAGGTCGCCTGCTTTCATGAGCTTGGCCTTTCTGGCTATACCTGCGGTGACCTCTTTTTAGATGATACTTTGCTTTCTGCTTGCCTAAGCGGCTTATTGGACTTAAAGCAATTCTCCTCGACGATCGATGTGGCTTTCGCCGTCGGTTTGCCTTTTCAATATGGGCACCGGCTTTATAACGTCGCGGCTTTTATTTGCCATGGTCATATCCTGGGACTAGTCCCCAAGAGAGCCATCCCCAATTACCAGGAATTTTATGAGAAGCGTTATTTCCATGGTTATGATGGCCCGAACGAGATGGTTTATCTTGGGGGCGAAGGGGTGTTATTCGGTAACCGGGTCACTTTCCTCGATTCCCGTTATCCGGAACTCCAGATCGGGATCGAGATCTGTGAGGACCTCTGGGTTCCTTCCTCCCCTTCGATCGATTTGTCTTTAGCCGGCGCCACTTTGATCTTAAATCTCTCGGCTTCCAACGAGACGGTCGGGAAGGCGTCCTATCGGTCGGATTTGGTCCGGATGACCTCCGCCAAGTTAATGAGCGCCTACGTCTATTCCGATGCCGGGCAAGGGGAATCGACCACCGACTGCGTCTATTCCGCCCATAACATCATCGCCGAGAACGGGGCGATCTTAAATGAGAGCAAACTCTTCGCTTTTGAAGACGCGACCGCCGATATCGACATTGAGAAACTCCTGGCTGAGCGGCGGAAGATGAATAGCCTCGGCGACAATAAGAAATTCGCTAAAGTCTATTTCTCTTTAAAGTTGGAGACTCCAAAGAAAACTCTCCGGCATTACGCCCGGAACCCGTTTATCCCGGAAGAGAAGGAAGTCGATATCGACCGGGTGAAGGAAGTGCTGTCGATGCAGGTGGCGGGTTTAGCTAATCGGCTGCAGGCGATCCACTGCCAAAAAGCTATCGTCGGTTTAAGCGGCGGCCTCGATTCGACCTTAGCTTTACTAGTCGCGGTCGAGGCGTTTAAGAAACTCAACCTCCCTTTGACGAACGTGACCGCGATTACCCTTCCGGCCTTCGGGACCAGCCAAAGGACCCATGACAATGCGATGAACCTGGCTAAGGAACTAGGGGTTTCCTTCCGCGAAATATCCATCAAGGACACCCTTCGTTCCCACTTAAAAGATATCGGCCATGACGAGAATAACCATAACGTGGCCTACGAAAACGCCCAGGCCCGGGAAAGAACCCAGGTGTTGATGGATATCGCCAATGACGAAGGGTCGCTGATGATCGGGACGGGGGACTTATCAGAACTTTGCTTAGGCTGGTGCACTTATGGGGGCGACCATATGTCGATGTACGGGGTCAATGCCTCGATCCCCAAGACCTTGGTCCGTTATCTTTGCTTAGGATATGCCAAGATGCATCCCGAGGCTGCCTCCTCGTTATTGGATATTATCGATACCCCAATCTCACCTGAACTCCTCCCGACCAAGGACGGGGTCATCGCCCAGAAGACCGAGGATACCGTTGGGCCATATGAACTTAACGATTTCTTCATTTACCATTTCCTTCGCTTCCGTTATCGGATGCCGAAGCTCTATTTCATTGCTAAGCAGGCTTATGAAGGGGTTTACGACAAAAAGACCATCAAGCATTGGCTGAAGAAATTCATCGTCCGTTTCTACCATAACCAGTTCAAGCGGAACTGCCTGCCCGATGGGCCGAAGGTCGGCTCGGTCGCCATCTCCCCTCGGGGCGATTGGCGGATGCCATCGGACGCCGATGTTTCGCTGATGGAAAAAACCATCGATGGGTTAGAATAAGCTCGGAGGGAAAACAATGGCGGAATCCACTAAGGTATACCACATCTCCAAACGGAAAGAGGATGGCAAATGGACCATCAAGTTCGCCGGTGGGGAGAAGGTCATCAAACTGTTCAAGACCAAAGAAGAAGCCATCGCCTATGGGGACGCGGTCGCCGGCAATCAAGGCGGCATCGTCCTAGTGCACGCTTCCAAAGGGGCGAAGGCTGGCAAGATCCAAAAGCAGAAGAAAGCCGGGACTAAGAACGTTAAGTAATTATGGCTAAGTTGTCTTTCCTTAAGGATAAGGGGTTTTGGACTGAACTGATCCGCTTCTTAGTCGTCGGCGTCTATGGGACTTTGATCGATTATGTCGTCGAGGTTTGGTGCACCTCGATATTTTCTTCCTGGATCGCCGGTGCCGGCATCATCGTCGCCTTCTTCGTCCAGTTCTTTATCTCAATTATCGGCTTTGTGGTATCCACTCCCGCGACCTGGAGCCTTTCTTCGGTTTGGGCTTTCCGGGATTATCAAAACGAGGCCGAGAACAAATCACTAAAAGGTGCGTTGAAGTTCACCTTCTGGGCTTTCTTAGGCTTGTTAGGGGCCTCGATCATCCAATTCTTAGGCTATATGACCTGTTTGCAGTGGTCAGGGTTAAACATCAATATCCTCGCCATCGATTTCTCCAGTCTATTTAGTTCGGACATTAATATTTTCGTGGCTTATACCATCGTCTTCGTCTTAAAGACTGGCTTCAACACCGTTTTCAATTATTTGACGAGGAAATTCATCCTTTATAAGAAGCAGGCTTAATCGACGTAGATCTCGCCGACGTAGTCGAAATGCTTTTTGCATTCCTCACTCGGATTTTCATAATGGGCGGCCATGTCGAGGATGACATTGTCGGGGACCCATTTCTCCTTCGGCCGTTGATGGTTCCGTTGGAGGCAGACTTTATAGTCGTGGAGTTTCAATAGGATCAATAAATAACGGTCGAAACCGGGCAGGTGGCGCCGGAAATAAAGCCGCCTTTCGTCATAAAGCATCGTGGTGTCGAAGATGATGGTGACCGAGTCTTTGTTGTCACGAAGTTCGGCCGCCCGACGGATCATCTCGTCATAGACGACCATCATGTTCATTCCGGGCGGGAACTGGTCATAGCCCCCGTATTTCTCTTTCCGCACTTCGTCGGCGGCGATGACGATTACTTCCTCGTCAGGATGTTCTCTAGCGTATTTGGCCGAGAAGGTCGATTTGCCGATGGCGGCGGGACCGCAGACGAAGATGAGTTTTTTCATAACACGCGCATTTTATTCATTGCCTATTGCTAAAGCAATATAATCCCCTGGAGGAGATATCCTTGAAACAGTTTGCCTTGTTCGTTCTAAGCCTAAGCCTTCTATCTTGTTCGGGGGTCGAGTCGTCTTCGGCTTCCCCGAGTCAATCGGAACCATCAGTTGAATCGACGCCGACTTCGACCGATAGCTCTTCCTCGTCCAGCACTTCTTCTTCGGAAAGCTCGACCATCGAAGAGAAGCCGGCTTCGGAAACGATGAGCCAAGAGGACTGGGACCATTGCTTCGATTATAACCAATATTCCAATGTTACGATCGACGTCTTGTTCACCAAGAGTTTTCCTGGACCGGAGGAACGGGCGATCTTAGAGGATTCTGCCACCTACTATTTTGACGACGGGGCGACGATGGTCGAGAAGGGTGAGGATAAAACCTATTACGAAACCGCGGAGGGCGTTTCCTATCGTTATGAGGAAAAGGGTGATGCTTACATCCGGGTTCCGCTTGAGGAAACAATCAATCCGGAATATTACCTATCCGATTTCTTCCTTCCCCTCAAGCAGGGATATGATGACATGACCTATAACGGTTCCGAGAAGCGTTACTATTTCAGCGGGTTAATGCCGATCAATCATCTTGAGCCCTTGGCTGGCCAGACCTTCACCGAAGTCCTGACCCGGATTGAGGATGGCCGGGTGACGGGGATGTGGGGCCGTTACGAAACCGAGGAAAGCATCTACTCCTTTATAGTCTTACTTAATGATTTTGATCAAACCGTCGTCGATTTGCCGAGTTATCAAGTCGAACCATCGGCCTTCGACAAATTAGTCGATGTCTCGGAATATGGGGATTTTACGGCGCATTGCACTTGGCTGGATGAGGAAAAGGAACAAGAGATTGATTTGTATGTCGTTGGCGACACCTTTTTCTATTACATCGACGAAGGGGAGAAAGTTATCCAAATCTATTATGACTTCAATGAGGGAATCAAAACATCGCACATCGTCGATGGGACGCATTATCAAGAATTGACCGAGCCGACCGCAGATGGTTTCACCCTGGCCGACGCCATTGATGAGATGATTCCTTCCTTAGTGGGTTGCGACGACCATTTTGCCTTGGATGGGAATGCGTATAGCGGCAAGGACAAATTCACCGCTAGCCTAGCCGGGAAGGCCATCACCGTCAATGACGCCACCCTTGGTTTTGATGGCGAGCATCTAACTTCAATGGAATTGATTTTCGTCCTCGATGGTAAGGAAGTCATTTATCTCTTAACCTTCACCGATTTCGCCTCGATGGTGTCTATTGCTTGAATTTCCAATAATCCTGCTTAACAATTGAGTTATGGAATCCTATACCAAATCCCAAGAAGACTTCTTAGAAGCCCTGCTGATGCTTGAAGAAGCAAAGCTCCCCTTAGAGACAACTAAGGTGGCGGCTATCCTCCACGTCAGCAAACCGGCGGTTCATCAGATGGGCCACGAATTGATCGATAAAGGGCTCATCACCCGGATCGATTATGGCGATATGGCCTTAACCGAGAAAGGAAGGGCGGTCGCGACTAATGTCTTGCATCGCCACCGGGTGTTGAAAAAATACTTATTGTCTTTAGGCGTTAGTGAGGAAACGGCTGAACATGACTGCTGCTTAATTGAGCATGTTTTAAGCGAGGAGACCTTCCAAGCCATCACTGCCGACTTGGAAAAGCGTTCTTAACGTTCTAATGAATCGTAATAGGCTGAGGGGTAATGCTCTTGGCCTTTTGTTTTGGCTTCTTCGATATCTTTAGCTAAGCCAAAAGCCACCATCCATTCCGGCTGGACCTCAAGGATCGGGGCGAGCAGGCGGGCTTTGATGTGCTGCAAGAACTTAGCCGAGGCGAATTCCTTCCGATAGGGGTTGATGCCGAGGTAGGCATCGACTAGGCGAAGGATGCTGTCCTCTAATTCGATAAGCAGATTGATATCGTCTTTCGTATAAGTTTTTGAGGCGAATAAAGACGGATAATCGATAAGCATCCGATTGGCCGGCAGGTTAAGGATTATCTCTTTTTCTTTTTCCAAGTAAGGTGATTCGGATTGGATAGAGATGAATTCCGGGGCCAAGACCTGCTTTAGATAGGTCAAAGCCCGGTCGGGCTCGGTGGTCATTTTGGAGTAATGGCCCCGGATTTCCGCGAGCATGTCGTTAACGGTGGCCATCATGATTTTCCCGAAGGGAAGTATAGTCAGTTCGAGTTTACTTGAATAGGGCTAAAAAGGGTGGCGGAGCAGTGGTAATCTATTACGGCAAAGGTAAGGGAAGTATGAACGTCGGCATCATCGGTGGCTCCATCAGCGGACTCTATGCCGCGATCGCGATCAAAAAGAAACATCCAGACTATGCCGTTTATGTCATCGAGAAGAATGACCGGTTGCTCAAGAAGATCTACGCCACCGGGAATGGGCACTGCAATTTGCTTAATGCTGATTTAAAGGCTGAACGCTACTCCCATTCGAAGCGGGTGGGTAGTTATTTGGAACGCTTTCCATATCAACGTTTAACTGATTATTTAACTAAGTTAGGCATCCCTTTGCTCCGAAAGGGGGATTTGGTTTATCCCCTTTCCTATTCAGCCGGATCTTTCTGCCGTTATTTGATTGAGTTGGCTAATAAGCTTGGCATCAAGGCTTATGTTAATGAGAAGGTTATTGACTATGGGAAGGAGACCATCAAGACCGATAAAGGCAGCCATCATTACGATCGTTTGATCTTCGCCTTTGGGGGGCAAAGCCAAAGCAACCTCGGAAGCGATGGCTCGTTGTTCCCCGTCTTGAAAAAGCACGGCTATACGATTGAATCATTGAAGCCTGGCCTTGTCCCAATTAAGACTAAACAGAAGACCAAAGGGCTAAAGGGGGTCCGCCATGCGGCCTTAGTCAAAGTTTACGATAACCATAACCAACTTATTTTCGAGGAAGCGGGGGAAGTGCTATTTAAAGAGGACGGCCTCTCGGGCATCGTCATCTTCAATCTCTCCAGCCATTTGGTTCGAGCTGGCGGCGATCAATTCCGGATAACTCTCGACTTATTCCCAAGCCACACCGAAGACGATTTATTTGCCCTGGCTTACAGCAACCCCATCCCCGGGGCTTATCTCTATACCTTGGTTGAATATCCGTTAGGGATTTACGTCCGTAATCAACTGAAGAATCCTTCTAACATAAGAGGGTTTTGCAAGGCTTTGAAGAATCTTTCTTTTGATTTCGATAGTTTTTATCCCTTCGCTTCCTCCCAAGTTACCATCGGGGGCGTGAGCCTATCGGACGTGACTTCGGAATTGGTCAGTAAGAAGGAAGAGGGCGTTTATTTCATCGGCGAGTGTTTAGACGTCGATGGCGACTGCGGCGGCTATAACCTTTCCTGGTGCTTAATAAGCGCCCTCATTGTTTCGGAGGCCTTATGAAGTACTTCATCCGCGATGTCCCGATCCCCTCTTTCGATCCGGTGCATCTAATTCAAAATCTTTCCGACCGGATTGGGATTAAGAAGACCGCCTTCCGATATGAGCTCGTAAGTGCTTCTGCCTCTTTTATCAACGGCCAACTCGTCTATACCGGGGATTTCTGCATCGAGACGATGGAATTCATCCGTCGGACGACCATCTCTTTCTCCGAGGCCTTGGTTAATCCGCCGAAAGGCCGTTATTTAGGCAAAGGGTCGCCAATTATTATTGGGGATTCGCTTTCGGGGCTTTATGCCGCGGCTTTCCTTTCTCTTGCCGGGGCTAAGCCGATATTGCTTAGTCAAGCGAAAGAGGAGAAGACGCTAGGGTATCGCTTCCGGCGGACTGGGGGATTCCTGGATTTGAATTCCGCTAGCGCCTTCGGCAAGCACTTTGCCTTGGATATCCTTTCGCGGATTGAGAAGAAATCCTTCTCCCGTTTCACCTTCCTTAGCCACGAGGAAGCCTCGAAACTAGTCGACTCTTTAACCCATGACATCCTTCATCATGGGGGCACCATCCTTTATGATTGCCAGCCGACTTCAATTAAGACGTTCTTAGGCAAAGCCAGGGCCATTGAGTTCAGCCAACAAGGAAAGGGGCGGGCCCTTAAGGGCGATTGCTTCTTGCTCGCTGATTTGCCAATTGGATCCTCTCTATATCATGACCTCATAGCCAAGGATAATCATCGGGAATCAAGTTATCTTAATATCCTCGGCCTGAATCGGACGCGGGACGTCGATATGGCTTTATACCATACGTCTTCTCCTAAGGAACCCCGTTATTTTCATTACGGCCAAAAGGCTTTGCTGCCCTTTCCTTTTGGCTCAGCCTGGGCTTTAAAGGAAGGGAACGGGCTCTATGCCTGCCCGTCCATTGATAAGACGACCGTCCTCGGCCATTCCTTGGCGATTCTTTATGTCCCCTTGCCTTCTACTATGGACCCTGAACGGATCAATGAATGGATTGGAAGCGAATCCTATCGGGATTCTTTGCCCTTATCTTTGCCATCGGAATCGGTGGCCGATTGCCTTAAAGGCAGCGAGCCTTATTCTTTTGGCCTAGTTCGCGGTCAAGCCGACCATGGCTTCCATCTAGCGTCCTTGCCAGCCATTATCCCGGCCTTAGACGATTCGATCGTCTATGCGGTCGCCGAAGCCAAAAGGAAATACCCTTATTTCTTCGTCGATTCGACCTTGCTCACCGGCTTTACCATCACTGGGGCCACCCCTTCGATCGTTAAGCCTACTTCGAGGGGCGAAACTGCGATTAAGGGACTCTATTCCTCCCTTCCGGATTACCAAGGGGAAATCGAGGTCAATAAGGCGGCAAGCAAGGGTGTCTTTGCTGTCGTTAATGCCTTACCTATCGGGTAAAAATCGTGTTGACTATCTTTAATAGATAGACTTTAATTTTCTACGGCGCTTTCTAGACCCCTAGGATCCGTTTACTTGAGGAAAAGATATGAACAACAAATCGCTTAGAAACTACTCCTCGATGAGATACGTTAATTTAGCTATCTTCACCGTCTTTTTCGCTGGCTTTTTGACCTTAGCCATCTACTTCGCCTTCTTGATCACCCCGTACCTTTGGGTCAGCGGCGTCAAAGCCCCGATCGAGAATATGCCGGATGACTTTTCGACTGGTCTCGGGGTCATGCTTGGGGCCATCGGCATCGCCGGGTCGCTTATCTCGGGCTTTGGCTTCTATTACTCGTTGATGTCGATTCTTAAAAACGACGATGAATACGTCATCAAAGGGTTCGCTTCCTATATCGCCATTGGCTATATGGTCTCGATCGCTTTGTTCTTGAACGCGGTTTGGCTCTATCGGCTGACCACCACCGAGATCGGTTATGACGAGATTGCCTTCGTTATCGTTATTTACCTCATCGCCTTGATTGTCGCCTTAATTGCCTCCAACGTCCCCCTTGTTAAGCTTTATGGCGAGGATGAACAATCCAACCGGACGATGAAGGTCATCGTCGGTTCCTTAGCCGCGGTTGATTTGGGCGTTGCCGTTCCCTTCCTCGTCTCCTATTTCGTTTGCCTCTCCTCTGGTTCCTTTGCCAATAAGGACATCGTCTCGACCAAGTTCTTGGTCTATGGCTTGATTCCCTTAGTTGCCTTCGTTATCTTCGCCATCGCCTTCTCTTCCTTCTGCAAGGGCGAGAAGGACAAGAAAGAGAGCAAACTTGGCATGGGCCTATTCACCGGCGGGACCATAGTCAATGGGGCGGCGATCCTCTTAACTGGCATCTTTGCTCAAGTCTGGGACAGCAAGAAAGTGTCCTTCCTCGATGCTGGGCGTGGCACCTATGATCACGTCATCGAGTTCGCCGTCATCTCCTACATCCTAGCGGCCGTCATTATCCTTGGCTCGATTGGCTTGGTTGTCTATTCCTTGGTTCCGCACAAGAAGAAGGGTAAGACCATTAGCTATAAGTAATTGCGCCGTTCATTGATTTGCCGTCCGTTGGGATGGCTTTTCTTTTTGACTTATTAGCAGCCTTTTGCGGTAATTTGTAACAATTACCTGGGGTTGTAGGCGTCTAAGAAATCGTTACATCGCGGCAAGGGGGCTAGGCCTTTTTAATAGTCTTTATTCCGTTTGCTTATTGAGCTTGTTTTGGTTTAGAGCTGTTAACGTTTTGATTAATTAGTATTTTCCCAATCTCGTAGACTATACAGACGTTTTCCTGGGCCGCCCGCGTTTCCCTTTGGGCTGCTCGTCGAGCTTGGGAAGCACGCCGAGGCGCCTAAGCAGGGCCTCGGTCGACCGGTTGACCTTGGCCAACCGCCATTCCTCGTCGATGAGCACCTTCTTGGCCCTCCCCAGCTTCTTGATCACCTTCCCGTAGGTCATCTCCTCCAATACCTTCTCCCTCTGCAGCAGCCGGATTAGGTCGAAGGTCATCACCTCGGAGAGGAAGCTGACGAACTCCGACCCGATGACCGAGAGGTCGGAATGGACCCTGGTCCCATCCAGCTCCAGGGACTGCTTGTAATACCGCATGGCCACCTCGATCTCCCACTTCCGCGAGTAGGTGTAGTAGACGTCCTCCGGGGGCCAGTCGAGGTCGCATTCGAAGACGACCGTGCCGAAGTGGTCGCGCCTTTTCAGGTATTCGGCGTGGTCGTGTCCGCCCTTGCCGGCCCTGGCGAGGAAGTCGGCATCCTCCTTGGCGGCCTTCTCGGCGTCGCGGAAGGAATACGGCCATCTCGAGCCGGCCCTCTCCTTCCTGTACGAGACCCCCGGATACCCCTTGAGGACGCCGGGGAATGAGAGCATCGAATGCCTCTCGATCGGCTTCGAGTTCCTCTTCACCGGGTTGAGGTAATGGAGGTCGGCGTTGCCCTCGAAGTTCCCCGCGGCGGCGATGGTTTTGGGGCGAGGTGGGTGGCGAGGAGGCCTCTGAGATTCCAACTGACGGAAATAAAACTTAAGCCCTGCAGAATTAAAAGCCCCCCTTTTTAACCATGATCAAATAAACCACATCAGTTAAGAGAACCGTTAAAGAAAACCCTCGGCGTGAACCGAGGGCCTCTTTAATTATCTTAGTTTTAAGCAGCTGCTTTAGCTAAATTAATCGTGATGGTGCTGACTCGTATTTGCTTGCCGGTGGTCACAAAATAGAAGGAATTCATCGGGCTGGCGAATTGGAATCCGGTGCTTTCTCCAGCCACCGCGGTAACACCCTCGGTGATTTCCTTAATTTTATCTGCCTGGAAGGCATTATCCCCTGTGCCGGCTTCCAGCACGACACCGGTGATGTTATAACCAGTCGGAGCAGTTAAAGTGATCTTTTGGCCTGAATAAATACGAATCGGGTCGTCTTGAAGTTTGTTGCCTGAAACACGAATATCGCTGCTGCTCGTATTTTTTTCCCAAAGGAAGTTGACGCCACCAACGGTGATGTTGACTTTCGTAGCGGAAATTTCCGTAGCGTATTCGCCAAGCGTATTGATTTTTTCGTCCGAGAAATCTAGAACCATTTTGTCCATGGTTACGGTGATGGTGACGATGTTGCTTTTGACTTCACCAATCGACCCTTGGACTTGCACTTGGCCAACTTGGACGCCAGTCAACTTGTTCCCTTCGATCTTGGCGAATTCAGAGCCTTCAACGATCGAATACGTGACGGTCCCAGTGCTGGGGAAAGGAGTTAAGTAGCTTTCAAAGGTGATGGTTTGATCAACGCCGACGCTATCAGCCGAAGCAACGATCTCGATGCCAGTGGCAGCCTGGAGGTCGGTGTATTCAGTAACAGTGGTGCCTTGAGAGAGGAAGGCGAACTGAGCGCCGTTGTACCAACTGAGCGGAGTGGTGATGGTGTAATACTTACCGGCGGTAAGCGTGACATCGATTTCGTCGTCGTATTTGCTGGTGCGGAGGACGAATTCGGTTTTGCCCATGCGGAAGGTAACGCTGCTGGCGGTGCGCTTGCCGTCTTTGTCGGTGGTGTTGACATCGCCTTTAACGTATTCAGCAACGAAGGTGTAGGTGTTTCCGGCATCGGCGGCAGTCAAGGCTTTGAAACCGGCTTCGTCGATGGTAGTGGCGGCTTTCGGATTGATTCCGGTGGTGGTTTCAATCTTGCAGAGATCGGAGCCATTCTTTACCTGATAGAGGCCGTTGTAGATGTCGATGTTACCAGTGACGATAACTTCGGCGCCCATGGTCCAGCCATCGGCCGGCGCGAAGTTGTAAACATAGATACCGCCGGTCTCATCGGTGATATAGGCAGCTTTGCCGTCAATGGCGGTAACTTTGCCCTTGACGCGGACGGCATCATTCTTTGCGAGGGTTTTCGCGACAGCGGTGGTGCTGTCGGCTAATTCGGTCGCGGTGATGGTAACCTCCGGCGAAGAAATTCCGCCGGATATGGCTTTGACCTTAATGGTGCCGGCTCCAGTGATGATTAAATCGTTGCCATCAACGGTGCAAAGGTCTTCACCTTCGGTAAACTCATAAGTAAGTTTGCCAACGGCGCCGGTCGGGAGCATTTTGTAGTTTAGCGAGACGATGTCCCCGACTTTGGCGTTAGCTTTGCTGGCTGTTAATTCGATCGATTCTAAGACGATTTCTCCGCCGACGCGGCTGATGGTGACGCCTTGGGAGAAATAATCGAATTGAGGATTGTTATACCAAGTTAGCGGAGCCACGATGTCATAATCGTCGCCCGGGGCAAAAACGGTGTTGACGTCTTCAAGATCATACTTAGAAGTACGGAGCGTGACTTCTTCTGCGCCTAACTTGAAGATTACGTTCGATTCATCGCCGTCTTCTTCTGTTTCGACATACTCGGCAGTGAATTTGTAAATATTACCGGAATCAGTGCTCTTTAAGGCTTTATAACCAGTTTCGTCGAGGCTGATGGGCTCCATCGGAGTGACTTCTTCGCGCGATTTAACCGCATAGGCTTCCCCGCCAGAGCAAAGTTCGAGTAATCCATTATATTGTTTTAATTCGCCGTAGACTTCGATGTCCATGCCGAGAGTGAAGTTTCCTTCCTCGTCTAGAGCGGTGTCGGTGGATTTTCCAGCCCAGTTATAGACGAACATGCCGCCGGTTTCGTCAACGACATAAGCGTCCGATCCGTCTAAAGCCCGGACTTCGCCCCGGATCGCGACCATTTTGCCAACTTGGCTCTTGGCTTGGGCAATCGGAGTTGGGGTGACATATTCACGTTCAGTGATAGTGATGGAAACGTCATCTTCGACGGTGGTCTTATCATCGTTGGTTAAGGTGACGGTGAGGGTGGTGGTGCCTTTCTTGAGTGGGGTGATGTTCAAACCGTTGACTGAAAGGATGGTTGGGTCAGCGACCGTGATTTTAAGTTTTCCAGTTTGGACTAACGAGAAAACGTTGCCGGCCGGAGTGGTGGAGATGGACAAAGTTCGAGTTTGTGCGGATTCGATGTCCCACTTTGCTTGCAATTCGGCCTTGTTGTTGATGGTGACGGCGGTGTATCCGTCTTCGGTGGGGGTGGTAGTCTCCGTTGGCGATTCCTCAGGCGTGCTGCTGGAGGTGGTGTTTTCCGGCGAGCAAGCAACGAGGCCTAGCGCCAATAGGGCGGCTAAGGTAACAACTGTTTTTTTCATATTTCCTCCTTGTTTACCTTGATCTCTCGTCATTGGACGAAAGTGTGGTTGTTGATATCTTTCAGAACGCCGTGATAAAGATGCCTTTTGTAGATTCCGACGCTTACTAAGGCAATCCCGGCGATCAAAAGAATCGAAGATATTACCGTCAAGACGATGAAGACATAGAATTCAGCGCAGCTGGTGTCGAGGATGAATCCTTTGCTTGGACGGTTGGCCAATAGATAGAAGATCAGGCCGAGGATGAGGAGAATGACGCCGACCGAGGCTAAGCCCATTCCGGACGCGTAATGGTTGTTGGCCCGCTGGACTTCAGCGTGGGCGGCCCGGGAAAGGGCTTTGATGTCCTTTTCGTCCGAGCCGGCGTGGATGGCTTCCCCGCAACGGGGGCAGACGTATTCGATGCGGCTTTCGGCGGTGGCCCCTTCAATGTTCTCGATTGAAGGGGATTTCCGCTCGATCCGATGTTCGTCGATATGGTATCCGCAATGGTAGCAAAACATCGTTATGCCTCAGGAACCCAGGTCAGGCAGCTCGGGTCGCTCGGGTTGATCTGGAAGCTGATTTTGCCCGAGGTCTGGCCTTTGTGGTAGGTATAGACGCCTTCGACCAGGAATTTCTTGCCAACGAAATCTTCCTCGGTGGTCCAGATTCGGGCCGGGTCGTCCGGATCGCCGGCATAGGTGAAGGTCTTATAGACCGAGAAGCCAAGATCGAAATACATCGTGACCTCTTTGTTGGAACCAGGGGCGATGTAGACGCCGGTGCAGGTCGCCGGTTCTTTAAGCCGGACGAAGGAGCCAAGGTAATCGAGGTTCTTGCTGTCGGCGATATCGCTTAGTTCTTGCGGGGTGAACTCAAAGGCCTTGAGCTGGTGGATGTCGATATTTTCCTCGGCGCTCAAGATGACCGAGGACTCGTTTTCCTCGCCAAAGTTATACAGGGGGAAGTTGCAGCCGGTGATTTGGAAGCCGAATTGCGAGTTCTTGGCAACGCCCTTGACCTGAACATAGGTATTCCGCTCGGTGAAGCGAGAGGAGATGCTGCCCATGCCTGGGAAGACGTTGATTGAGGCGTATTGTTTTTCGCCGGTCTCTTCGTCTTCGTAGACGTCTTGCAGATAAAGGGTGTTGTTGGAGGAACCGACGACGGTGCCTTGGACCGTGACGTTCCGGTTATCGTAGTAGTTTTGCAGGTTGATATACATCTGCTTGGTGTTGGAATCGAAGTTCCAAACGAAATCGCGGGAATCGTAATCCAAATAAGGATCGGTGCCCTCGATATCATAGGCGAGGTATTGATCGTCTAAGGCGATGGAGAAGCCATCGACGTTGACGGAGCCGATATAAGTGGCGGCTTTGCTGATGTCGTCGGTTAAGGTGAAGCCATCATCGGTTTGCTCGCCGGTGAGGTAGTAGGTTTTCAACGAGGAATAATCCTGATAGCCAACCAATAGTTCGGTCGGGTCGTCTTCCAAGACGCTGAACTCAGTATAACTGGATTCGCTGATGAGGTTGCCGTCGGTGTCGAATAAGACGGCTTTGTATTCAGATTGGCCAATCTCATCGTCGATCTTGCCGACTAGTTTCCCGTTTTCCGGAACGAGGTACATGTCATGGGTTCCGTCATAGGCGATCCCGCCAGCAAGTTCAGCCGCCAAAGCCTTCTTCTGCTCGATTTGCATATCCAAGAGGCTAGTTTGGACGTAGCCGCCGTAGTTGAAACTCGGGTCAGGCTCGGGTGAATGGACATTGAGCTTATAAGCCGCGGCTTGAGTCGTGGCTTTTTGGAAGATGTCAGAAAGCTCAGGGATGCTGTTGGTGTTTTTGGCCCAGGAATAACCCTGCTCAACGATCATGAGGTTGAGGAGTTTCATCTCCTCTTTGGGGGCGTTTTTCTTGGTTTCGTTAACGTAGATGCAGCAGAGATAACGTTCGCCGGTCGAGTCGTGCTGCGGGGTTTTGTAAGTGTTATAGGTGTCGGCGGTGATGACGACGGTCCCGTTTTCGATCGCGTTTTGCAGGATCTTCTTGGTGTAGTTGCTGGCCGGGACCCCCCAAGGCTGGACGTCGCCGGTCGATTCCGGGGTGTCGATGCCATAGAAACGAGCCTTGATCCGTTCGGTGTCGGCGGTATAGCCGATAGGGTCGAAGTGGGCGGTGTCGCCATCGATCGGGAACACCCGGGCGACTTGGGTCACGCCGTCTTTGAAAAAATCCTTCCCTTCGTAATCGAGCTGAAGGTGGACTTGTTCGGAATAATCAACCCATTCCGGGAGCTCAGTGGAACCCTCGGTATTGGAATTGGTCTGCTCCCCGGTTCCGGTATTGACGGGGGAGGAAGAACTGGTTCCGTTTTGATTGCAGCTCGCTAGGGTCAAAACCCCGAGCAAGGTGAGAAATACTTTCGTTTTATGCATATTTCCGCCTCCTTATTTTTTGTCTCCTAATGCATGGAAGAATTGCTTCGACTGGGTAATGGCATCCGTGATGGCCTGATTGACGCTTAAGCCTTCGCTAACGACGGCAGCGAAGATGCCGCCGACCGCGTCGCGGAGATTGGCTGAGCCAACGAAGACCGGGCTGGTGATGTACTCGCCATCCATGCCGATGTCCTCTTGGACGACGATGGAGGATTTAACGAGTGTGTTGTTCGGGTCGGCGCTCAGGAACCGTTGATAGGTCGCGGTGGTGTAGGCCGAATCGCGGACGGGGACATAGCCATTCGATCCCAAGACGCAGATTTGGGCGTTGACCTCAGGATTGGTGATGTATTTGAGGAATTCCCAGGAGTAGTAAGTGTTCCAGTAGTTCTTTTTCGCGTCGTTGGAATTCTCTAACAACGTTAAGGTCGGGCCTTGGCTGATATACATCGCGTGATCGTCATCGACCGGCGGAACCCGGCAGACGCCGACTTCGAATTCATTGGAGGAGGGGATGTTATAGCCAGCCCCGCCGGAAGAGCCGATGGAGAAGAGACATGCCTGCTCGACGAAGGAGTTGGAGCCGTATTCCCCTTCAATGGCTTTGGTATTGAGGATGCCGGCGTTATAGAGATCGACGATTTCCTGAACGATGGCTTCGGTTTTCGTCCGGGGCTCACCGGATTCGAAGGGAATAGTCCCTCGGCCATCGGATCCGATAGCGGAGTAGGTGATGTCGTTTTGGGCCAACTTGGTAATGAAGAGGTTGGAGTCGGAGTCATAGACGACCGGATATTCTAAGGTTGAGAGAATCTTGCTCTTGTTGGCCGCGATGAAGCGGTTGAAATCGATGAATTCGCTCCATGTTAGGCCAGCCAGCCAATTGGTCATGGCCTCTTCGGTATCCCCGACTCCCGCCGGGGCGTAGAGAGCGAAGGCTCTTTCAAAGGCGTCCTGGTTGTAGAACATGACCTCAGATGACTTCATGAAAGGCAAAGAATAGGACCCATCTTTCTGATACATGGTCGATTCATCGATGAAAGCTTCGACGAAATCGGATTTGTCGGCTGGGACCCCGCTATAAGTATCGCCCAGCCAATTTTGCTTGCCGAAGCCGACTTTCTCGTCGTTCATCCAACTATCTAAGTTGACGACGGTGGTGCTGGTCGGGGCTTGATAGAGGAAATTGGCAACGTTATCGGGGTAAGCGACGGAGATGTTGGGGTAGGATCCGCCGGCGAAACCGGTGATAACGGCTTTTTCAAGGTCGTCATAACCGCCTTTATAAGACAAGTTCACGTTGACCGTGACCCCATCGTGCTGCTGGACTAATTCTTTGAAGTCCTCGGCGACGGTTTCCAGCCGGGTGACGATCGACTGGCCGAAGGTGTGCCAGAAATCGATGGTAACGGTTTCCGGGGCTTCGCCGTATTCGGAATGGGTGGGGCGGTTGCCACTGCCACCGGTTCCGGTGTTGGTGTTGGTTCCGGCTGGGGTGGAACCGGAGGAAGAAGGGCTCTCCCCCCGGTTGCAGCCGGTTAAGACGCCTAGGAGAGCAATGCTGCTCACTAGGCAAGAAATTGATTTGGATAGTTTCATCATCGCTCTCCTATTTGTCAGTGGTGATCAAATCGAATTTTGGCTAGTTGTTATTTAATCTGCAGCTCGGCGGTGTTCTTCGCATCGCTGAAGATGGTGTTGAGGGATTCGTCGGTTAAGCTGCTGCCGGCGACTAAACTTTGGGTGACGATGCCACCGGCGGCCGAACGGCAAGCCGAGGAGCCGACGAAGACCGGCGAGGTGAACATCACGTCAGTGGTGTCCGGGTCGGAGCAGTAGATTAAGTTCCGAGCGGTGAGGATGTCGATGGTGGCCTCTTTCTTGTTCTCAAGGTTCGTGATGTTCATGAACTGAGCGGTGGTGTAAGAGGATTCGCGGATCGGCATGTAGCCAGTGGAGAGAAGGGCCCACTGAGCGGAGTTTTCGGTGGTGGCCATGAAGCGGTAGAAGAGCCAGGTGGCCATGATCCGGTCGGTGTCGACGGTGCCGTCGGCCTTGTTGTGGGATAAGACGCACATCGAGGGGCCTTGGCTCATGAGGGCCTTTTTGGCGCCCTTGGCGGCCTGCGGAACCGGGGCGACGCGGACATCCATCGGGGATTCGTCATCGAATTGGTAGTTGACGCCGCCGGTGGAGCCGATGGAGAAGAGAACCTGCTTCTTGGTAAAGCGGGTGTTGATGTATTCGTTGTTGGCCGCGCCCTTGGTGATGAAGAGCTTGTCTTGATAAGCTTTGTTGAGTTTCTTCATCAAGTCCTTCATGCCTTGGTTGTCAAAGAGGACTTTGCCTTTTCCGGTGGTCTCGTCAATCGCGGTGTAGCCATAGCCATATTGCTCGGCCAAGGTGATGAAGAGATTGTCATCGGAGTCATAGCCGACGATGGCGGAGTACTGGTCGCTATCATCCCAGATTGGGGTTTCGCCAGCCGCCTTTTGATTCGCGGCGTAGGTCTTGAGGGTCGGGGCGAGGTTGTCGAGGAGTTCCTCCCAGGTCAGGCTGTTGAGGTAGGACTCGGTGATGACTCCGTTGCCATTGAGGGTGGCGTTGACGCTGGAGACGTCTAAGCCGACCAAGACCGGGTTGTAGTACATGGCTTCGGTCGATTTCGACATCGGGACCGAATAGGTGCCCGGAGTCGAATACTTCGAGCCTTCTTCGAGGAAGGCCGGGATGATATCGTTCTTGTCTTCCTCAGTCCAGCCGTAGTAGGGATCGTTGATGTAGTCGGTTAGATCAACGGCTTTAAAGGAGTAGATGTATTCGGCGACGTGGTCCGGATAGCAGTAGGTGAGGTCGGGGTAGTCATTGCCGGCAAAACCGGTGATGATCTTTTCCTTAAGGTCATCGTAGGAGCCGGATTGTTTGACGTTAGTGACCTTGATGTTCGGCTCGACCTCAGCGAATTTGGTGATGAAGTTGTTGAGCTGCGTTTGTTGCTGATCGCCAGCGGTGGTCCAAACGCTGATGTTGATCTTGTTGTTGTCGTATTCCTCGCCGAAGTAAGGTTGGTATTCCTCGGTTTGGGAGCCGGTGTCGGTGTCGGTTTTGGATGGGGTTTCCGACGGGGTTTCGGTCCCGGTCGGTTCGGGAGTGGACGAACTGGTGCTCGTATTGCCGTTGCAACCAGCTAAGAGCGTAACCGCCGCTAGAAGCGGAATCAGTCTCGCTTTACGACTTTGGTTCATGATTTTCCTCCTTGATGAACAGTCGAGTTTATTCACACGCCCGCTTATGCATACGATCAAGCCTCGGGCGGATGAATCGATTTGGATGGGCGTCTAGCCCTTGATGCCAGCGCGGCCGACGCCACGCATGATGTATTTACGGAAGAAGACGAAGAGCAGGAATAACGGGACGGTGACTAAGACGGTCGCAGCCATCTGATAGCCGTATTCGGTGATAGAGGCGCCGGAGCTGTTATCGACGAAGTGGCCGCCGCGGAGACCGTTGGAGATAAGTTTGTATTCATCGACCGAGGTAACGAGTTCCGGCCAAACATAGGAGTTCCAGGTGCCCATGAATTTGAGAATAGTGATGGAGATGAGGGTGGGGGCGGCAAGCGGGACCATGACCTTCCAAAGGAAGGACCAGTCGGATTTGCCGTCGACTTTGGCGGCTAAGTAGAGTTCGTTAGGGATTTGCTTGAAATTCTGCCTTAATAAATAGATATAAAAGACGGAAATCCAGAACGGGACGATCATGGCGGCATAGGCGTCCATCAGGGTTTGGCCGGTGCCGATCCAGCCAAAGGAAGCAACGGTGACGAAATTGGAGATGACCATCATCTCGCCCGGGATCATCATGGTCATTAGGAAGAGCATGAATAAGGGCTCGCGGCCTTTGAACTTCAATCTGGCGAAGGCAAAGGCGGCGAAGATGGTGGTGAGTAAGGTACCTAACGTCGAGAAGATGGCGACGACGATGGTGTTGAGCATGTAGGTTCCGAAGTCAAAGACCTGGAAGACATAGACGTAGTTGCTCCACATGACGACCGAGGGGAAGAAGGTCTGGGTCGTGGCGATGATCTCGGTCCTTTGCTTTAACGAGGTGATGATCATCCAGTAGAAGGGGAAGACCATCATCAGGGCCAAGAAGAGAATGAAGATGTAAGTAATGACCATCATTATGATATGGCCAATCTTTTGACTTCGCTTGATGGCGTCGACGGTTTTGCCGGCGTCTTCGATCGAAAGGACGATCTTCGGCTTTTCGATTAAGGCGGGTTTCTCTTCCTTTTTGAGGAATTTCTTGAAAACGTTTTCCATTTTCCTTTCCCTCCTTAGTAATGGACCCGCGTCTTGCCGACGGCAAACTGCAGGAACGTGAAGATCAAGATGATGACGAAGAGGAAGACCGCGGCGGCGGCGGCATAGGAGGTATTGATACTAAGGTTCTCATAGATGTAATAGACGATGGTCATCATGTTGTAAGAACCTTGGGTGGTGCCAGGGCCATTGAAGATAGCGACGATTGAGGTGTATTCCTTGAAAGCTCCGATAAAGGAAGTGACCAAGAGATAGAGGATCTGCGGCGAAAGTAGCGGAACGGTGATTTTCCACAGGGTCTTCGCGTGGCTGGCGGCGTCGATTTGGGCCGCTTGGTAATACTGTTTGTCGATGCCTTGTAAGCCGGAAAGCAAGACTAAGATTTTAAAGGGGATCGAGTTCCAGACGATGTAGATGCAAAGTGGAACCATGGCCGTCCACCGATCGGCCCCGTATATCCATTGGGTTGAAGAGCCAAAGATGTAGTTGATGATACCTTGCTGGTCGAAAATAACGGCGAAGACCATACCGATGGCGATGCCGTTGGTGACGTAGGGCAGGAAGAAGACGGTCTGTAAGAACTTCTGGAACCATTTGATCGAGTTCAAGGCGACGGCGATGATCAAGGCTAATAAGGTCGAGACCGGGACCGTCATGAAGACGATGATGAAGGTATTCGGGATGGCGTATCGAGCGAAGTTGACCTCTGTTGCCCCGATGTCGGTTGATGTTAGGCCGAGGATGATGCCGAAGTTATTTAAAGTAAACCCATCATAGGTTCCTTGGGAATAACGGTAATTCTCGGTAAAAGCGATGAAGATGGTGTTGATAAGGGGATAGAAAAGGAAGACAGCGATCAAGATGATAACTGGGGCGAGGTAGAGCCAGGCTTTCCAGTTGTTCTCGCTGGCGATGTCTTGGATACCGGTGACTTGGTATTCCTTTTTCCGCTTACGGGTCGAGACGAGGCGAATGACGGTATCCGTCTTCTCCTCATGGTACCCGAGGCTTGGTTTTTCTTTGACCAGTGCTTCTGCCATTGGGGTACCTCTTAGTCTAGATAGATCCTTTGCTCGGTTTCGCCGTCGAAGATGAACATCTTATTCGGCTTAACGGCCAAGCAAAGCTTGGTGTCGTTGGTTTGGTCTTCAGCCGAGATGATGACTTTGAAAGTCGGTTTCGTGCAGGAGGGGTTGTTGGCGACGATGGAGATGTCGCGGCCGAGGATTTGAATCATCTCGACGTTGCAGTGGAGCCCTTGGCCTTCTTTAGGTTTATCCATCGAGAAGCCTTCGGGCCGGATGGCGACGTAGACGTCTTTGTCGTCTTTAAGGGCTTTCGACTTCTTGTCCTCATAGACCACGTCATCGCCGACTTTGACCTGGCCGCCGCCGATATGGCCTTTGAAGACGTTGATCGGCGGGGTGCCAAGGAACATGGCGACGAAGAGGTTGGCCGGATTGTTATAGACGTTCTGCGGGGCATCGATCTGCTGCATCTCGCCGAGTTTCATGACGACGATTTCGTCGGAGATCGACATCGCTTCCTCTTGGTCATGGGTGACGAAGACGGTGGTGATGCCAGTTTCTTTCTGGATGCGGCGGATTTCCTCGCGGGTTTGTAAGCGTAACCGGGCGTCAAGGTTAGAAAGCGGCTCATCGAGGAGGAGGACCTTCGGCTTCTTGACGAGGGCCCGGGCGATGGCGACCCGTTGCTGCTGACCGCCGGAGAGTTGATTTGGCTTACGCTGCAAATACTCATCGACCTGGACGAGTTTGGCGGCGTCATAGACGATATCCCGGCGTTCCTCTTTGGTTAAGCGGCGGTGGGCGATGGCCTGGGTGAGGTCCATCGAGATATCGGATAGGTCGAACTCTTTGGTGAGGAATTCCTTTGATTCCTCGGCGACCTCTTTGCCGACTTTATGGAGGCGGAAATAGACCTTGGTCTTGCCTTCGGAATAATAGAGCTTGAAGTCGGAAATCGAGAGACGCTTTAAGGCGAACTGTTTCTTGAATTGGAGAGTGAGTTCGCTGTTACGGACATTGGTGATAGAGACGACGTGAGAGGAGAAGGCGGCGCCGGCGTTGAGCTCGTTGATGGTGGCTTCGAAATCGGCCCGGCGGACTTTAACGATTCGGGCCATTAATTCGTATTCGCCGTTTTGGAGACGGGAGATGATGACGCCTTCAGAGATGCCATGATTATGGATGATGGCCTTGATGGCCTTGATGGTCTCGTCGATGGTGGCGGTGTTGAACTTCTTGCCAAGGTTGCCTTTGTAGAGGACGTCGAGCATCTCCGAGTCGCTTTCCTTGTTGACGGTGGCTCGGAAGGAGGCGTCATAGAGGGCTTCGCTGGTCTGCTCGGATTTTTCCTCGACTAATTCGGCGTTCTCAATGACGAGGGGGAAGTTCTTCTTATAAAGATCGGCCACGACTTGGGAAACGTTTAGGAGGTCGACATGTAAAGTCAGGACGTTGCCGTTTTGCTCGGTAGTGACGGCGACGTTGCGCTTCTTCAAACCGATGCGCTTAGCTAAGGCGACGACCGATTTGGCGATGCCATCGACGAGGTCGCTCTTCTTTAAGTTATAGGTATAGGTTAAATGGAAATTGAAGAAGGTGACGAGAGGGACTTCTACCTTAAGATTAGTGAGCGGGAACTCGATGTTCTTATAGATCGACATATGCGGATAAAGGGCGTAGTTTTGGAAAACCAAGCCGATGCCGCGCTTTTCCGGAGCGAGGTTGGTGACTTCCTGATCGCCGAACCAAACTTCGCCGGAAGTGGGGCTTTGTAAGCCGGAGATCATGTACAGGGTGGTCGATTTGCCGCACCCGGAAGGTCCGAGCAAGCCGACAAGTTTCCCATCGGGTACGACGAAGCTCATATCCTTGACCGCAACGGTGTCGCGGATGTTCTTCTTCGCATCCCCTGGGAAGATCTTGGTTAGGTCCTTGATTCTGATTTCCATAACTAGCTCCTATCCTTATTTATTTCGTTCCGTCATCGTCGTTGATATCGGAATCGAGTTTGAGTTTGATTGCCTTGCGGCGTTCTTTCTCGTTCTTGATGGCAATCGCCAGCCAACGAATGTAATAACCGGTGGCGATGATGGCGATGATGCCGAAGACGATGACGAACGGGTCGGCGGGGTTGAAGACGACCAGTGAATTGGTCAGGAAGGCCCAGCGGACCGAGCAGAAGGCTATGAAGAAGGTGATGATGCCGAACAAGACATAAGCCAAGAGACCGGTCTTGATGAATTGCTTCGGTTTCAAGCGGCGGAACTCATCGTTCTTGAATTTCTTAAGTTTATAGATATAGAGGCTAATGGCGATAGCAGCGACCGCGATCGTGTAGATAACGAAGGTCCAAATCAAACCGGCGTTGGCGTTGGTCAGGTGGAACTCTTGTTCATCGCCAAGGATGTTGTAGCGGCCGAACGAGATGGTGGAGGCGGTGCGGCCTAAGGTCTCGGCCGAGCTACGAAGCATGACATCGACCCGAACCGCGAAGTTTTCAAATCCGAATGATTTAAGGTTCTCGGCAGAGAATCCTTCGCCAATATCGGAGTTTTTGAAGAGGAAGCCGATGGGCTTAGAGTTAATCTCGAAGGAGTCGGTCTTGGCGCTGGCGGTGAATTGTTTTTCAATCAATTGGCCATCGTACTCATAGGAGACGTTGTAAACCATGGAGTTGACGGTGTTGAAGGCGAAGCGGATGTAGGCTGAATTGGTGTCCAAGTAGCGCTTGGCGGTTTCATACATCGTCGGGTTGACGATTTTGTAAATGTCCGGGAATTGTTCGGATTTGAGATAGATGGCGGTATATCCGGCGAAGGTCGCGACGTGGTCGAACTCGATGGTCAGGAACTCATCGGAGTCGTATTCATTGCTATAAACCGGCCGGGCGACTGAGTAGTAGCAAGTACCATCGGTATTTGGACGGAAGGGGCGTTCCAAGGCGTCGGTTTGGTAGATGTTAGAGAATACTAAGGAATTAGGATCGATTTCCTCATTAGCTTCAACGGGAATGGAGACTGTACGGTTGAACGCATACGATCCAAGCCTTTCGCCAATGGCATCATAATAGGAATTATATGTGCCAAAACTTAATGGAAGGTCGCGGTTATAAGTGGTCCGGGTCCCATCTTCTTTGACGAGGTCATAGGTGATATTCAGAAGTTCCGGCTTGTAAGGGGATTCATCGCCGGCATCAAAACCCATCATGAAGTTATCGGTTTGATTGCCCTCTTTATTGGTGTTGCGGACGAAGTAGTTGGCTTTGTCGTAGGGCAGCTCCACGCCGAAGTGGATATTTTCTTCGGGTAGATTGGTGAAGGCCGGGTCGAATTCCTCGGGCAACGATTCGGCTTCGAAAAGGATTTGACAATTGGGATTAGCCACTTCCAAAGCCCCTTCAGCCGCGGAAACGATTTCCGAGGGAATGTAAATATTTTCGATCACGTCGGTGTATTCATCGCTGACGGCGCCGGAATAGATGCCGGTGACGTTCATAACGAAGAAGCCGGCCTTGGTTTCTTTTGCAGGGATATAAATATCCGGATTGTCGCGGCGGCCGGTCTCGATGCGGAAGACCTGGGCGTTGAATTCCGGAAGCGGGTCGTTCTCGTTTTCGACCGGAGAGTCACTTACAAAGCTTGGGTCATCGATGGTGAGGAAAACTTGGCCCTGAGTATCGACGTAAGTAGTGGTTTGGGACGAAAAAGAGATCGTGAAGGTCTGCATGTATGGGGTGTGGGTATTGGCCGTGACTGTGGTGTAGAAATTGTTCCCCGCGTCGGTCATCGTCTCTTCCGAATAGCCCGCCCCAAGCTCCGCTTCGCCGATCTCGGTGATTTGTTGGCCCTGAATATAAGTCATGGCGCCGGTGGCACCGCTTCCAGTTGGAGTGGACGTTTCGCCGGTCCCTTCGGTAGTGAGGGCAGTGGTTTCTTCTGCTTCGGCAAGAACGAGATTGGCATCGTTGCCGAACGAGGCAAAAGCGGCTAAGCCAAAGCAACTAGCCATGCCGGAAAGTAAAAGCCACCTCCATTTTGTGGAGAGCCTTTTGGATCGAAAGGTTTTTTCCATACGCGCTCATTATACATAGGTGGGGATTCAATTTCACCCACACATTTTTCGAAGCGCTTTCAAAGATTTTAAATTTTTAAAAATTTAACGAAGTACCTATTCTCGGACAATGGATTGAAAATCGACCGGTTTTTTGTAGTTGTTGACACCGCTGACTTCGGCTTCTTGAATGTTGAAGAAAATAGTCGATCCGGCGGTGTCGATTTCCTGCAAATCCAACATATAGTCCGCAAATCCTTGCCTTTTCTTGGAAAATCCCATCATGGTCACCGAGATGATGGCCGGGATCGCAAATGTCACTACTGACAATAGCAGAATCGCGAAATAGAAAATGGCGAAACGGGCGAGGCTCCGCTTCCAGGTGGGGTTTAGGACCCGGGAATCGACGACGCCTATTTTGTATAGGGCTTTGCCGAATGTCTTCCTTCCCCGGCGGAAGATGAAGGTCGGAACCAGATAAGTGAGTATTCCAGCAACGGCATAGGAAATGGGTAGCTCGATTAAAAAGAGCAAACGAGAGTTGAAAAGGGTCAGGTCGACGTATTCGGGGAACTTTGAGGCCAGGCAGCCCTCGCAGTAATCGTTGAGGAATGGGGCGGCGATGTTTTGAAAATACAGTATCTTCGAGGCTTTGCAGTCTGGATTCTCTTTGATTTGGGAATTTTCTTCGATGAAGTAGGGCTTGCTGAGGTAAGACTGCTCCAGTCGGAATTCGTTATAGGATTCGATAATCTTGTTCTTTAGGTTTTCGCCGACTTCAATCCCGGAATATTCCGCGAAATCGAATATGGTTTGCTCAGCCAAATAGTATTTATCCGCGGCTGTATAATCGGAGGAATCTTCTAAATAATCGGCAATCGAGATAAGTTCGCTGCTGCCTTCCTCTTTTGGATGGTAAAGGCCCGATTCCTCTCGCATTTGCTTTAGGCGGGATTGAGAGGCGGAAACGGAACCAAAGCAGCTGGCGATAGCCCGAACCCCGGCGAAGAGAAGGAAGGTTGTGATAATCAAGATGATCAAATCGAGGAGATTGGCAAAAATCCGTCGCCAGAATTTGGCCCGGAGGTATTTGATCTCCGGCAAAAGGTTCTCGGTTTGTTCTTCGCTCATACGTAATAGCCTTTCACCTTGTAAACCTCGTCCAGCATCTCTTCTTTCAAAGCGATGGAAAAAGTCAGAATATCCGTCAAACCTCGGTTGAATTTGTCAAAAATTACCATCAGCATCGAGACGATAACCCCGATTAAGCCAACCATCGAGATTCCGAACATACCGGTGATGGAGAAGACGTAATTGATTGAAACCGTGGGCACGGGGACGAAGAGAAGGCAGGGCAAAGTGAGGATCGTTAGATATAACCCACTCAGGCATCGACGTGGTCGGGACAAAATCTTATAGGTCCCTTTCTCGACCCTTTCCACTTTCATGACTGATTGGGTTGGGGTCCTCCCTCGTTTATTCAGCAGGGGATAAACGAAATAGAGGGCGAGGGCGGCCACCCCAAAGGATACCGAGGAACAGATAATCGCGGTTGTATCATAGAAATCGTTGAATTCCTCGATTTTTCCCGTCAAATCATTATAGGAAGCCGCTAGATTGTTGTTTGGCAGCCGCAGATCGTTGAACTTGATGTCATCGACCATGGTGTAATACATCGAGAGGAAGAAGTGCTCGAAGAAATAATCGTAATCGATCTTCCCGATGTCGCTCATGTCGTTGTCATCTTCATAGTTGGGAGCGAACTCCTCCTTGTATTTATCCTTCAGCGTTGGTAAGCCATCATCATTGATCGCTTCCAAATCAAAGAAGCTGCTTAGATCATATCCCTTATATAGTTGGAGGAGCGACTTCCCGTCTTGGTTGCGATATTGGGAATAATAATTATGGAAGATTTCGCTTTCCACCGGGGCATCGACCACGTAATAGCTAAGGAAGCGCGAATAGGTATATTCGAGGTTGCTTTCGAGGTTGTTCTTGGTATCCGCTGATTCGTTGAACAGTAGCTTGTTCTCATAAAGAATGGTGTAACGGCCCTGCTGGTTGGCGATGTTTAGCGATTCCTTCGTCTCATAGCCGGTGGCGCTTTTGGCGATGGGGTAGACGATGATGTTGGAAAGGAACAAAGCCAAGATAAAGACGAGGAAGAAGTCGCCTAAAAACAGCAACATCCTTTTGCCTTTGGTTAAGGGGAAGACATCGAGGGCCGTTCCCCGATGGCTTTGCTGCTCGTTGTCCTTCTCGTCCATCGATATAATTGTAGCAACTTATTTCAGTGGCGGTTTTGCGCTTTTTGCCGTCTTAGTTCCTCGGCGATGAAATCGGGCCCGACGTGGATGACCTCGTCATAGGCGTCGGCGACCTTGTTGTCTAATGGTTCACACTGGGCCGCCATCATCCTCATCGCATCCTCGGGCACGATTTTCTCTTTCTTCCGCATTCGGTTCTGGGCGAAGACGTCCTCTAAGGGGATATCGAAGACCACGAGGATATGCTTATCGAACTCCGGGGTCTGTTCCCGGTAGTAGTCGCGATAATAGTTGGTCAGGTTGGTGGAATCGGCGATGACGTTAGCATCCTTATCTTGTTCGGCATATTGGTGAATCCGATTCAAAAATGTCTCCCAGACCAGTGGCTCGTTAGAAAAATCGTCCGCTCGACCGAATAGCTCGATCCTTATCTCGTCGCTCGAGACGATATAGACATGGTCGTGCTCCTGCTGAAAGCGGCGCGCCCAGGTCGATTTCCCCGATCCGGGCAAGGCTGACAACAGGTAAAGCGTGCGCATACGCGCCATATGATATAAAAGGAGAGTGACGGGGTCTAGTGAGTTTGCGTCTCATCTATTGATAAGATTGACTTGCCGTCGAGCTTTAGACGGCGAAAAAAGGCAAAGAAAGTGCTTTCTTATTTCGCACCAGCGTTTATTATGGTTTTGACTTTTGCTAAAATTCCTGCGTATGGACGAAATCATCCAAGTCAAAACCAAGAAATTCGTGGTCACCTCGGTTAAAGCCGTGCATGAGGACCACACCACCTACATCTGCACCTGGGCCGAGCGTGTCTATTGCGTCCGGACCTATAAAACCGGTTATGAGCAAGCCCTAGCCGATTATAAGGAGCTGAAGCACGCCGGCATCAACATGGCCAAGATGTGTTATCACGATGATGAGGCCAAGGTCATCGTCTTTGATTATTTCCCGGAGGACGATTGCCTCAAAGCCCTCTCCCAAGGGCCTTTGGACGACCGCTATTTCGAAGCCCTCTTCTCTTTATATCGTTTCGCCCGCTTCTCCAAGGTCTCCCTCGACTGGGAACCCCAGAACTTCATGCTCCGGGGGTCGCAGATGTTCTACCTCCCGACCAAGTGGACGGCCTTAACCGATAAAAATCGGCTGGAGCCGACTGCCATCCGTTCCTGGTTCTTAGGCAAAGAAGGTCGAGCCCTTTTAGCGAAGAAAGGGTATGACGTTTCCTCCCTGCCGACTCTTAGCGAGCCGGAAGTCAATAAAGCGACGGTTCTAGTCACGGTCAAGCATTGGTAAGCCATGGACAACGTTAAGATTTTTTCTTTAACCGCCAACCCGTCCTTAACCCAAGAGGTATGCAATATCCTCGGGGTCGAGCAGGGAAAAAGCGAGGTCACCCATTTCTCCGATGGGGAAGTGATGGCCCGTTCCCCTGATTCGGTCCGGGGCAAGACCGTCTACATCATCCAAAGCACCGCCACCCCGGCGGCCGAAAGGCTGATGGAGTTATTGGTCTTTATTGATGGCATCCGCAACGCCAAGGCGAAAGAGATTAATCTCGTTATCCCTTATTATGGTTTCTGCCGGCAGGACCGGGTGGCCCGGCCAGGTGAGCCCATCACCGCCAAATTAGTCGCCGACCTTCTTGATACTGTCGGCGTCTCCCGGATCATCACCATGGATCTGCATACCCCCCAGACCCAAGGCTTCTTCTCTTGCCCGGTCGATGACTTAAGCTCGATTCCCTTATTTGGCGATCACTTCCGGAAAGAATTTGCTTCTCTAGGCATTAAGACCGAGGATGTGGTGGTCGTCTCTCCTGACCACGGCTCGATCCATCGGGCCCGGGACTTAGCTTCCGAATTGCCCAATTCAGAAATCGCCATCATCGATAAAAGGCGTCCGGCCCCGAACGTGGCCGAGGTGATGAACATCGTCGGTGAGGTGCGGGGCAAGCATTGCCTGATCGTCGATGACATTATCGACACCGCTGGCACCGTCTTAGCCTGCAGTCATGCGATTTTATCTCGAGGGGCCCTTGATGTCCGGGTGGCCGGCACCCATGCCGTCTTCTCGCCCGGTTCGGCGGAGTTATTAGGCCAGTCCCCGATTGTTGACTTGGTCGTCACCAATTCGATTGAACATCCCAAGATGAAGGGAGTGACGGTCCTCTCGATCGCCAACATGATCGCCGGGGTTATCAAAGCCAGCGTTGAGGGAACGGCGGTCCCCAATTCCTGGATGTCCTTCTATTGAGAAATGGTCGCCAAATGAGGCGGCTTTTCTTTTGCTCGTTGCTTTCTCAAATCGAAATTTCTCGGATTAGTGAATCCAAAAAATCGCAGATTCGAGGCCTTGTGAGTTTAAAAAATCGCATTTTGGACGCTTCGTGAAATCAAAAAATCGCAAATTGGGCCATTCACGAAATCAAAAAATCGCATTTTCGACCTTATTTTTGTTTAAAAAATCGCAACTCCATCTATAATTTAGTCATGTCGGAAAAACCATTATTTAGAAAAGTTTATAGCTACTTAGAACGTTGGGCGAAGTCCGACAGCCGCAATGCGCTGTTCTTTAATGGCCCTCGCCGTACCGGAAAGACAACCGCGGCTAAATATATTGGCGAGCATTATTTTGAAAATTACTACCTAATCGACTTTTCAGCCGAAGACGCCAGAGTCAAGCGTTGCTTTGATGATCTAGGCGATGTTGATAATTTTTACAATCGGTTGTTTTTTGCTTTGAAGAAGCCGGTGCTTCCGCCCGGCAGCTTGCTTATTTTCGATGAGATTCAATTTTGTTCCCGCGCTCGGCAGGCCATCAAACAACTAACGGAAGACGGCCGGTACCGTTTCATTGAAACCGGTTCGGCGGTTTCAATCGAGCTTAATTCTCTGGATATATTGCTTCCTTCTAAGGAACGGCAAGTCATTTTCGCTCCTTTGGATTTCGAAGAATTCCTGATTAACATTGGGATGGGTAACATCGCGGACTCGATCAAAGAAGTGATTCGAAGCAAAAACTACTCCTTGTTTTCCTTGAATCATGACGATTATATGCGGCAGTTCCGGACCTATATGTTAATCGGCGGCATGCCTGAGGCAGTGGAGTCTTATGTCGAAAGCCGTTCTTATTGGGAAGTCATCGAAAACCAAAAGGTCATTCTGTCTTTGTTCAACAAAGATTTGGAAACCATCGACCGAAGATACGGCACCCATTGCCGGGCGATGTACAAAAACTTCCCGAAATGCCTTGATCGGAATAGTTTTCGATTCCAGTTTTCCGATATGGATGCAAGGCCGAATTCGGTCGTTTCCTTAGAGACGGTCGATAAGCTGGCCGAAAGCCAAATCGGCTATATCATTAAAAAGTCCAAAAATCCTGATATTGGCTTGTCCTTAACCGAAGATGACACCTACTTCAAAGGCTTTTACAACGATTTGGGATTAGCGCATTGCCTTTGCTATTCCCCAGAGAACATTGATGAGCATTATGATAAGTTCATCGAAGGAACTTTGCGTGGGAATTTCGGCTATATTTACGAAAACGCCGTCGCCCAGCAATTGGTCTTAGCGGGGCTTGATCCTCATTACTTTTCCTGGGTCGAGAATAAGGATTCGACGGTTGCCTCCTATGAGGTGGATTTCGCTTTCGAAAGGCATGGCAAGGTCCAGCCTGTCGAATGCAAATCCTCGGGATACCGGGCCTTGAAGTCCTTGGATATTCTCGAAAGCCGGCATAAAGACACTGTCCGCAAGGGAATCGTCATCACCTCCGATCCATATAGCGAAAAGCTTGGTCGTCAAAACTTCCCTTTCTACGCCATGTTTGCTTTGTTTACGCCTTTTGATCCTGAGTGATTTTCCATATTTAATCTCGTACTTGCGGGTTTTTCGAGTCTAACTGCGTTTATTTTTGCTTTGCTTAGGCTCGAAGTTTATAATCCGCACTGCTGTTAGTCCTCGGTACCCAGCGTTAAAAAATCAGGAGGCACCTATCGTGTCAGACAAACTACTGCTTAAAATCGCCCAAAACGGAATCGCCGGGGCGATTTATTTTTTATTATGCTTGCTTCTAAGCGGTATATCCTATGGGCCGATGCAGATTCGCTTCGCCGAATTGCTCTGCTTGCTTTGCTTCTTTCGGCCCGACTTCATCAGCGGCGTCACCATCGGCTGCTTCTTGGCGAACCTTGGCTCGACTTTAGGCTGGCCGGATATTCTGATTGGGACCGCCGCCACTTTCTTATCCTGCGTCCTTATTTCCTTTGCATCTCCTAGGATGCTTATCGCTTGCTTATATCCGATCGCCATTAACGCCTTCGTGGTCGGGGCGGAGTTATGCTGGCTTCTAGAACTTCCCTGGGACACTTATTGGTATCAAGCCGGCCTCGTCTGCGCCGGCGAGACTATCGCCATTGCCATCGGCTATGTTTTCTTCTTGCTGGTTAAGAGGAACAAAGGGTTCTTCAAGGTCCTTCAGCCCTCCCGGCATTACCCCTTTAAGTATTGAGGGGGTATTTGTAAAATACGGGGGCTATGGACAAGCCGTTTTATTTAGAGATTAAGCACGTTGATGCCCAGACCGGAGCCCGTTATGGGGTCCTTCATACTTGGCATGGGGACGTTGAGGTCCCGATGTTCATGCCAGTCGGGACGAATGCCACCGTCAAATGCCTTTCCCCCGAGCAGGTCAAAGCCTGTGGCTCCGGAGTGATTTTAGCCAATACTTACCACCTTCATCTCCGCCCGGGGGAGGAGGTAGTGAGGAAAGCCGGCGGGCTCCATAAATTCATGAATTATGATGGGCCGATCCTGACCGATTCGGGCGGCTTCCAGGTTTTCTCCTTGGCGAGCCGAAGGAAGATAACCGAACAAGGGGTCGAGTTCCGAAATGAACTCGATGGGGGGAAGGAATTCTTTTCGCCCGAGGAAGCGATTCGAATCGAGGAAGCGCTTGGAGCCGACATCATCATGAGTTTTGATGAATGCATCCCTTATCCGGCGAGCTATGAGTACGTCAAGCGTTCGACCGAGCGAACCCTCCGCTGGGCCAAGCGGGGGCTTGAAGCCCATAAACGGGCAGACCAGGCCTTATTCGGCATCGTCCAAGGCGGGGAGTTCACCGACTTGCGGGAAATGGCGGCCAAGCAATTAGCCGCGATGCCATTTGACGGTTATTCCATTGGGGGAACCTCAATCGGGGAACCAAAAGAAGTCTGCTTCAAGATGATTCAAGACGCGGTCCGTTATCTTCCCTTCGATAAACCCCGTTACTTAATGGGGGTTGGTTCAATCGATTACATCTTAGAGGGCATCAGCAACGGCATCGATATGTTCGACTGTGTCTTGCCCACCCGTTTAGCCCGGCATGGGGCGTTAATGACCAGCCATGGGCGGGTCAACATTCAACGGGCTCAATACAAAGAGGACTTCACCCCGCTTGATGACGAATGCGATTGCTATACCTGCACCCATTACACCAAAGCCTATCTCCATCATCTTCATCGGATCGGGGAGGAGTTCGGGAAGACGTTGAATTCGATTCATAACATCCGCTTCCTGATTAAACTAGCCGAAGGGGCGAGAGAAGCGATCAAAAACGACCGTTTTGCGGACTATAAGGCGGAAATCTACGCAAAATTCGGCTCAAAGAAAGGATTTTAGACCATGGATATCGAACTGTTTGACTTTGCTTTGCCCGAGGAATTGATCGCCCAGTCGCCTTTGAAGCAGCGGGATGAATCCCGCCTTATGGTCATTGACCGCGAGGATCAGACCATTGAGCATAAGAAGTTCAAGGACATCATTGATTACCTGGTCCCGGGCGATGTCTTGGTTCGAAACAACACCAAGGTCATCCCGGCCCGTTTAATCGGAACCAAGGTTGAGACCGGCGGCCATTGCGAGGTCCTTTTATTAAAACAACTTGAGGAAAAAGATACCTGGGAATGCTTAGTCGGTGGGGCGCATTCGGTTAAGGTTGGGAGCAACATCACCTTTGGCGATGGCTCGTTGACCTGCACCTGCGTTAAGGTGCTGCCCGAAGGAATACGCCACATGCAGTTTCATTACCAGGGCATTTTCTTAGAGGTGTTGGAACGGCTTGGCAAGATGCCCTTACCCCCTTATATCAAAAAGCAGGTTGAGGACAATAA
Source organism: uncultured bacterium (assembly GCA_949297805.1). Lineage (GTDB taxonomy): Bacteria > Bacillota_I > Bacilli_A > RFN20 > CAG-826 > Alloenteromonas. The sequence goes on along the minus strand of CASFTG010000002.1, from coordinate 32,049 downwards.
CGATTACCAAACCGTCTATGCCAAAGTTCCCGGCAGTGCCGCTGCCCCGACCGCGGGTTTCCATTTCACCCCAGAGTTGTTTGAAAAGATTAAAGCCAAAGGGATTGAGGTGGTGGACATCACTCTTAATATTGGTTTAGGCACCTTCCGGCCGGTTAAGGTCAAGGACACCAAAGACCACCACATGCATACTGAGTTATGTGAGATTGACGAGAAGGCGGCGGCCATCTTGAATAAGGCCAAAGCCGAAGGCCGGCGGATCATCGCCGTCGGGACGACCTCGGTTCGGACCTTAGAATCGATATATGGCAAATATGGCGAGTTCAAGGCCGCCAAAGAGAACACTTCGATTTTTATTTCGCCCGGTTATGAATATAAGGCGGTCGATGCCCTCATCACCAATTTCCATCTCCCGAAGTCGACTTTGGTCATGCTGGTTTCGGCCTTCATGGGGCGGCAGTGGACACTCCATTGCTACGAAGAGGCCATTAAGGAGAAATACCGTTTCTTCTCCTTTGGCGACTCGATGTTCATCTACGGGAAGTTCGATTATTCGAAAGCCATGGATTTATGATTGAAAGGAATAAGAAGACCCGTTATTACGATTTCGGGGAAGCGGTCATCGCCTCGTTACATGGGGAAAGTAAGAAACTGCTTTTCCATGTTTGCTGCGGCCCCTGCGCCTGTTTTCCCTTAACTTGCCTTTGCCCCCATTTCGACGTCACCATCTATTATTGCAATCCCAACATTTATCCGTCCGAGGAATACGAAAGAAGACTGGGGGAGCTGAAGAAGCTATTGGCATATCTTAAACGGGACTATGGCTTCGAGATCGAACTATTCGTCCCGCCTTATGACCCCGAGGCTTATTTTGAGTTCATTAAGCCCTATGAGCATTTACCCGAGGGGAGCGAGCGGTGCCACCGTTGCTATGAGTATCGGATGGACGAGGCTTACCAATACGCCGAGGACCATCATTTCGATTACTTCACGACCGTCATGACCGTTTCCCGTCAGAAATCGAGCGTGGTCTTAAACGAAGTGGGGCGGAAGCTGGAACTCAAGCATCCATCCGTCCCTTATCTTTACACCGATTTCAAAAAGAAAGACGGGGCTTTAAAGGGCGTCAAAATCCGCGATCATTATGGCTTATATAACCAGCAATACTGCGGTTGCCGGGCCTCTTATAACGAATATCTAAAACGTAAAGAAAAACCTTGATTTGCACTTTTTGATAAAGGCCAAGGTGCAAAATTGCACCTAAGAACATTAGAAAAAGTGCAAAAATGCACTTTTTGTTTGGATAAAAAGTGCAAATATGTCATAATACTGCCATGGTTGATAGTTTAAAGGACCTAAGAAAGAACAAGCGTTTGACACAATCACAAGCCGCTGGTTTTCTCGACATTTCTTTACGTAGTTACAAAAATTACGAGAATGATTCTAAAAGAATCAAAACCTCAAAATACGCTAAATATTGTGAGCAATTGCGAAGTTATCGATCGGTAGATGAGACGCACGGCATACTTTCTTTAGAGGATATTATCGAAATAGTCTCCTCGGTCTTATCGAAACGTGACGTCAATTTTTGTTATTTATTTGGCTCATATGCAAAAAATAGAGCCAATCCTTTGAGCGACGTGGATTTGATTATTGATACGCCAATAACCGGTCTGAAGTTTTATGGTTTAATCGAGGAACTACGACAATCATTAGGAAAAGTGGTTGATCTTTTGAAAATCAATCAATTGTTGGATAATGAGAATTTGCTGCGCAACGTTTTAAAAGAGGGCATAAAAATCTATGGGTAGTAATAAATCAGCCGTTTATTATCTTTACCAGATTATTGACGATATTGAATTTGTTTTGAACAATGTTGGCTCAATGAGCTTGGAAGAGTTTACAAAGGATGAGCTAGTCAACTGTGCCGTGAGTTTTAAGTTTGTCCAAATTTCCGAATCCGCAATCAAGTTGCTTTCTTGCTTTCCTGATTTAAAAACTTGAATTCCTTATGCGGATCTAACGGGACTAAGGAACAGAATTGTTCATGACTACGGGAATGTTAAATTAGAAATTATTTACAATACAGTTTTTGAGGACTTGCCTGACTTGCTGCTTGATATTAAAGCTTTCGCTTCGTCCTTAAAGTAAAACTTCTTGATGGATTTTGTCATTAACATTAGTGGCGCTTAATCTTAATCAAACCCTCGATTGAAATTAAATTTGCACTTTTTTAATTATTTAAAAGTGCATTTTTGCACCTCTATATGTTGGAAAAAGTGCAATACTGTACTCGCTTTACTAGAGTTAATCAGTATTAAATAGACTGTTTTATTAAAAAAATCCCCGGGTGTCATTGAGCGTAGTTCGCTTTTCAACTTTGACGATTCCTGCGGAGGGCGGGTGTTTTTTAGCGGTTTGGGAAGCGGCAAAAATCACGATAAGAAAATTAATATTTGTGCATTGTGCACACATAACTAAAATTCCTTTGATGCCATCGGAACTATTTTCGGGCCTTTGGCGATTGACGGGGAAAATACAAGATTAATGCCGATAAAATCTCAAACTTTTTGTTGACCTCTCGCCCCCATACGCGTACCCTTGTACACGCTAGCGCTTGCGATGAAGAGCGAGGTTGCTGACACACCTACAGGCGTTGTCATGAAAGGTGGTCAGGGAATTCGCCCCGAACAAACGTTAGAAGCCTGAAATACCATTGGAGGAACAGAAATGGCAAAAGAAAAAGCGATCCGCGTTCGCTTGCTCGCCTACGACCACAAGATCCTTGACCTCTGCGTCGAGAAGATCCTCAACGTCGCCGAGAAAACCGGAGCCGGCGTCAAGGGCCCAATCCCCTTGCCGACCGAGAAACAGGTCTACACGATCTTACGCGCTACCTTCAAATACAAGGATTCGCGTGAACAGTTCGAGATTCGGACCCACAAGAGATTGATTTATATCACCCACCCGCAGAAAGGGACCATCGATGCGCTTCGCAACCTCGATCTTCCCAGCGGCGTCGAGATCGACATTAAGTTATAAGGAGGACCTGATCAATGAAATCCATCATCGGAAGGAAAATGGGCATGACCGAGGTCTTCGCCGCCGACGGGACCATGTACCCGGTCACCGTCGTCGAAGTCCTTCCCAACGTCGTCATCGCCAAGAAGACGAAAGAGAAAGATGGCTATGAGGCCATCGTCGTCGGCTATGAGGATAAGGCCGAGCGCCACCTCAACAAAGCCGTGAAGGGCATCTACAAGAAAGCCGGCGTCGCCACCAAGGAAGCCATGTACGAGCTTAAGGGCGACGAGGTCTACGCCAAGAACATCGGCGAGACCCTGACCGCCGATCTGTTCAAGACCGGCGAGGTCATCGATGTCATCGGCCATAACAAAGGCCATGGCTACTCCGGCACCATCAAGAAGTACCATCACCACATCGGCCCGAAAGGCCATGGGTCCGGCTACCACCGTCAGATTGGCTCCCTTGCCAACAACGGCCGCGACAACAACCGGGTCATCCCGGGCAAGAAGATGTCCGGCCACTGGGGCCCGGAGCAGGTGACCATCCAAAACGTCACCATCGTCGAGAGCAACCCTGAGAAGGGCTACATCCTCGTCAAAGGCGGCCTCCCGGGGCCGAAGAAGGCGATCGTCATGCTCCGCTCGCCGGTCCGCAAGCAATTCAAGACTCCGTCGGTCAAGGAAATCCTCGACGTCGCGGCTAAGGAAGCCGCCGCCAAGGCCGCCACGGAAGAGAAGAAAGGAGAATAACAACCATGGCTGAAAAGAAAATCAGCTTGAAGGTGGTCAATCTCAAAGGCGAAGCCGCCGGCGAGATCGAAGTCTCCGCCTCGGTGTTCGGGGTTGAAGCCAACCAGCAGGTCATTAAAGACGCCGTCACCGTTTACCAAGCCAATCTCCGCCAAGCCACGGCGAAGACCAAGAAACGCCACGAAGTCCACGGTACCAACAAGAAACCGTGGAGGCAAAAGGGCACCGGCCGGGCCCGCGCGGGCGACTGCAAGTCCCCGATCTGGGTCGGCGGCGGCACCGTCTTCGGGCCGGATGGGAATCAAAACTACAAGCTCTCCCAGAACAAGAAAGCCCATAACCTCGCCCTCAAAGGCGTCCTCTCCGAGAAAGCGGCCCACGGCCTGATCGTCGTCGATTCGCTTAAACTCGACACCGCCTCGACCAAAGCCTTCGCTTCCTGCTTGGAAGCCATCAAGGCCGAGGGCAAGACCCTGGTCGTCTTCGGGGAAGAGAACGACAACCTCGTCCTCTCGGCCCGGAACCTAGCGAACGTTGAGCTCGCCGAGATCACTAACGTCTCGGTCTACGATGTCCTCAACAACACCAACCTCGTCATCAGCAAAGATGACATCAAGAAAATCGAGGAGGCCCTGAAGTAATATGGCTGAGGAAAAGAAAGTCGAAGCGGTCGAAGAAACCGCCAAGCCGGCCAAGAAGAAGGCCACCAAGAAAGAGGAGGTCAAGGCGGCAGCCCACACCTTCGCCAAAGCGACCCATCATGACTTCGAAGTCATCGTCGCCCCCCACATCACCGAAAAGACCATGGCGCTTATGCAAAACGCCAACAAGGTCACGATCAAAGTCGCCGACAAGGCCAACAAGATCGAAATCAAAGATGCCTTCCAACGCATCTTCCAGGTCAAGGTCACCGACGTCAAGGTCATCAACCAGCGCGCCAAGGAAACGACCCGCGGCTCCCGGTACAAGGGGACCATCTCCGGCTATAAGAAAGCCGTGGTCACCATCGCCGAAGGGGAAGCCATCGACCTGTTCAAGGAGTAGGCACACCCGTCTCTATATCTATTAAGGATATAAAGACAAAGAATCCAATATAGGAGAAAGACAAATGGCAATCAGAACTTACCGTCCGTATACCAAGTCGCGCCGGTCCATGACCAACTCGACCTTCGCGGACATCACCAAGACCTCTCCTGAAAAGAGCCTCCTCGCCCCGAAGAAACATACGGGCGGGCGCAACAATCAGGGTAAGATCACCTGCCGCCACATCGGCGGGGGCAACAAGAACCGTTACCGCATCATCGACTTCCGGCGCCGCAAAGACGGCATCCCGGCCACGGTCAAGGCGATCGAATACGATCCGAACCGGAACGCCAACATCGCTCTCATCTGCTACGCCGATGGCGAGAAAGCCTACATTATCGAGCCGAAGGGCTTGAAGGTTGGCGACACCGTCATCTCCGGCGCCGCCACCGATATCAAGGTCGGCAACTGCTGCGAGCTCCAGAACATCCCCGAAGGTACCTTCGTCCATAACCTCGAGCTCCAGCCGGGCAAAGGCGCCCAGATGTGCCGGGCGGCCGGCACCTCGGCTCAGGTCCTTGGCTTAGATGGCAATTACGTCATCGTCCGCCTCGCCTCGAGCGAAATGCGCAAGCTCCTCAAGAGCTGCCGGGCCACCATCGGCACCGTCGGCAATGAGGATTGGAACCTAATCAACCTCGGCAAAGCCGGGAAATCGCGCTGGAAGGGCGTTCGCCCGACCGTCCGCGGCTCGGCCATGAACCCGAACGACCACCCGCACGGCGGCGGCGAGGGCAAGTGCCCCGTCGGCCGCGACGCTCCCCGGTCTCCGTGGGGCAAGCGGACCCAAGGCGTCAAGACCCGCCACAACAAGAAGAATTCGACCCGCCTCATCATCAGACGGAAGTCGGATAAGAAGTAAGGAGGAGATAGAACATGTCTCGTTCGCTTAAGAAAGCCCCGTTCGTGGATGAATACCTTCTTAAGAAGGTCGAAGCCATCCAGAAATCGGGCAAGAAAGAGATCATCAAGACCTGGTCTCGCCGTTCGACGATCTATCCCGCCTTCGTCGAGCAGACCTTCGCCGTCTATAACGGCCATGAACATATCACCGTCTACGTGACCGAGGATATGGTCGGCCATAAGCTCGGCGAATTCGCCCCGACCCGGACCTTCCCGGGCCACCATGGCAACAACGTCGGCGATCAAGCCGCCAAGAAGTAAGGAGTCAGAACATGGCTGAAGAAAAGAAAACCGTGAAGAAGGCCCCGGCTGCGAAAAAGGCCCCGGCCAAGAAGACCGCTCCGAAGAAGAAAGTCGAGGAGAAGGTCGAGGAAACGGCGACCCCGGAAGTCAAAGAAGAACTGACCCCGAAGGAAGCCAAGAAAGCGGCCAAGGTCGAGAAGAAAGCCGCTAAGAAAGCCGCCAAGGAAGCCGCCAAAGCCGAAGTTGTCGAGGAAAAACCCAAGCCGACCTCCGCTCGTTGCTTCGTCCGTGATGTTCGCATCACCCCGCGGAAAGTCCGCCTGGTCGCCGACATCGTTCGCGGCAAGAGCGTCAGCGTCGCCCTCGGGCTCCTCGCCCAGACCAACCGCGTCGCCGCCACCCCGGTGGCCAAGGCCATCAAAAGCGCCGCGGCCAACGCCGTCAATAACTTCGGGATGGAGGCCGATCTCCTCTACATCGCCGAGATCCAAGTCTCCGATGGCTTGAAGATCAAGCGGTATATCCCCCGGGCCAAAGGCTCTGCCTCGCCCATCATCAAGCGCAACGCCAACTTACTGGTCGTCGTTGCCGAAAGGAAGTAAGCACTATGGGTCATAAAGTCAACGCAGTCGGGATGCGGATCGGCATCAACCGCGACTGGAACTCCAAATGGTTCGCTTCCAAAGCCGATTACGGCAACTTCATCGTCGAAGACATGAAGATCCGCGGCTACCTTGAGAAAGAACTCAAGAACTCGATGCTCTCGAAAGTCGTCATCGAGCGGGTCAAGACCGACAAAGGCCACAACGTCAACGTCAAGATCTACTGCTCCCGTCCGGGCGAAGTGCTCGGGCAGGAAGGGGAGAACAAGAAACGGCTCCTCGCCGAGCTCAACAAGCTCCTCAAGATCGATTCGGCCAAGGATCGGCTCGACCTCAACGTCGTTAACATCCTCAATCCGGACTTGGATGCCACCCTCGTCGCCAAGTGGATCGCCAGCGAGCTTGAAAACCGCGCGGCCTTCCGCTCGACCATGAAGAAAGCCATCCAACGGATGCGCAAAGCCGGGGCCAAGGGTTGCAAGACCCTCTGCTCGGGTCGCCTTGGTGGGGCGGAAATCGCCCGGGCCGAAGGCTATAAGGAAGGGGTCGTCCCCCTCCACACCATCCGGGCTGATATTGACTTCGCCCACGTCGACGCCGCCACCACCTATGGCCGGATCGGCGTCAAGGTCTGGATCTGCCGTTCCCTCTCGAAGATTGGCACCGAAGAAGTCAATGAGCCCGCGCCGCGGGATTCGCGCCCGAATAACCGGGACGATCGCCGCCGGGGCAACAACAAAGGAGGCATGAACAACAATGCTGCAACCAAAGCGCGTTAAATACCGCCGCCCGCACGGCCTCAAATACGAAGGCCGGGCCAAAGGCGGGACCTCCGTCGAATTCGGCGAATATGGCTTAGTCGCCCTCGAAGGCAACTACATCACCGACCATCAGATCGAATCCGCCCGTATCGTCTTAGCCCGCTGCACTGACCGGGCTGGCCAAGTCTGGATCCGGATCTTCCCGCATCTTGCCAAGACCAAGAAGCCGGCCGAAGTCCGTATGGGTTCCGGCAAAGGCTCCCCCGAAGGCTGGGTCGCGGTCGTTAAGAAAGGGACCGTCATGTTCGAAATCGGCGGCATCGATGCCGCCAAGGCTCAGGAAGCCCTGCGCCTCGCTGGGTATAAACTCCCGGTCAAGACCAAAGTCATCAAGCGGACCAAAGCCCTTAGCCAGGCTGAACTCCTCAAGATGGAAGCGGTCCACGAATCCTCGCTCGAAGCGATCGAGAAAGAGGACAACATCCAGGTCGAGACCGTCGTCGACAATGGCGGCGATGCCCCGGCCACTGAGGAGGCCAAGTAATGGAAATCAAAGAATTCCGCGAACTTACCTCGGAAGAGCTCAATCAGAAGATCTATGCCTTGAAGGAAGAGCTCTTCGAGCTTCGCCGCAAGAAAGCGGTGGGGCAGCTCGAGCGCGGCGAGAACGTTCGCTTAGTCCGCAAGGACCTCGCCAAAGCCGAAACCGTCAAGCGCCAACGGGCCCTTGGCATCGAAAAGTAAGGAGAGAAGACCATGGAAAGAAATCATCGGACCAGCGTCAGCGGCGTCGTCACTTCCGTCAAGATGAACAAGACGATCGTCGTCACCGTCTCCACCGAACGCAACGACCCCATCTATCAGAAACGGGTCGGGTATTCGAAGAAATACTACGCCCATGACGAGAACAACGCCGCCAAGCTCGGCGACACCGTCACCATCATGGCCTGCCGTCCGTTATCGAAACTGAAGCGCTACCGCCTCGTCTCGATCGACAAGCACGCCGGCTTAGCCGAAACCGTCGCCGAGACCGAAGCTTCCCTTGAGGCGGCGGAAGGCGTCGTCACCAATGAGGAGGCGAAATAATGATCCAGACCGAAACCAATCTCGTGGTCGCCGATAACTCCGGCGCCCGCTCCGTCCGGGTCTTCCGCCTCTATGGCGGCTCCCACCGGAAGTCCTCCTCGATCGGGGATGTCGTCCTCTGCGCCGTCAAAGACGCCATCCCGAATGGCAAGGTTAAGAAAAGCGACGTCGTCAAAGGGGTCATCGTCCGGACCAAGCATCCGGTCCTCCGGAAAGATGGTTCGACCATCGCCTTCGACGACAACGCCATCGTCTTGATCGATAACGACGGCAACCCGATCGGCACCCGTGTCTTCGGGCCGGTCGCCCGTGAGCTCCGCGACAAGGGCTACATGAAGATCATCTCGCTCGCCATCGAGGTGCTATAAGGAGAAAGACTATGAACATCAAAAAAGGTGATAAGGTCATCGTCATCTCCGGCGCCGACAAAGGCAAAGAGGGTATCGTGCAGCGCGTCTACCCCAAGCTCAACAAAGTCGTCGTCGAAGGCGTCAATGTCCACAAGAAGCACAAGAAGCCGACGCAAGCCGTCCCCGAAGGGTCGGTCGTCGAGATCTACGTTCCCTTCGATGCGAGCAACGTCGCCCTCATCGATCCGAAAACCAAGAAGCCGACCCGGGTCCACATGGGCACCGTGAACGGCAAGAAAGTCCGCCTCGCCAAATCCGGCGAGAGCCTCGACAAGTAAAGGAGGAAGCCCAAATGGCAGAAGAAACCAAGAAAGCCGTCAAGGCGGCCCCCAAGAAGAGTACCGCCAAGAAAGCGGCCCCCAAAGCCGAAGCGGCGGAAGCCAAAGTCGAGAAGAAGGCGGCCAAGAAAGTCGCCGCTCCGAGCAACCGGCTCTTAGCCAAGTATCGGAATGAGGTCATCCCCGAACTCGTCAAAGAATTCGGTTACACCTCGATCATGCAGGCCCCGCGCCTTGAGAAGATCGTCATCAACATCGGAGTTGGCGATGCTACCGCTAATGCCAAGGCGCTCGATGACGCGGTCGCCGATTTAACCACCATCGCCGGTCAAAAACCGGTCGTCACCAAAGCCAAGAAGAGCATCGCGACCTTCAAGGTCCGCGAAGGACAAGCCATCGGGTGCAAGGTCACCCTCCGGGGCGTTCGGATGTACGAATTCCTCGATAAGCTCGTCTCCATCGCCCTTCCGCGGGTCCGCGACTTCCGCGGCGTCTCCCGCAACGCCTTCGATGGCCATGGCAACTACACCCTCGGGGTCAAGGAACAATTGATCTTCCCGGAAATCGACTACGATAAAGTCACCAAGGTCCGCGGCATGGATGTCGTCATCGTCACCACCGCCAACACCGATAAGGAAGCGGCCGCCCTGCTCGATAAGCTCGGCATGCCGTTCAGGAGGTAAGCAAATGGCCAAGAAAAGCTTAGTCGTCAAGAAATCGCGCCCGCAGAAATTCGCGGTCCGCGAATACACCCGCTGCAAGCGGTGCGGACGTCCCCATGGCGTCATCCGCCGCTTCGGCCTCTGCCGCATCTGCCTCCGTGAGATGGCCTACAAAGGCGAGATCCCGGGGCTGAAGAAGGCCTCGTGGTAAGGAAAGGAGAAAGAACATGAACGCTGATCCAATCGCCGATATGCTCACCCGCATCCGGAACGCCAACAAGCTCCGGTACGAGGAAGTCTCCCTTCCGAGCAGCAAGATCAAAGAGGGGATCGCTGAGATCCTCAAAAACCAAGGGTTCATCGAATCCTATCGCGTCGAGGAGGAGAAGGGGAAGAAAACCCTCACCATCGTCCTCAAATACTCTTCCTCCGGGGAGAGGGTCATCTCCGGCTTGAAGCGGATCTCCAAGCCGGGCCTCCGCGTCTACGCGGAAGCCGACAAGATCCCCAGCGTCCTCAAAGGACTCGGCATCGCCATCGTCTCCACGCCGAATGGCTTGCTCACCGACCATCAGGCGAGAAAGGCCCACGTCGGCGGCGAAGTCCTCTGCTACGTCTGGTAAACAGGAGGAAAAGCAATGTCACGTATCGGATTCAAACCCGTCGTTCTTCCTGAGGGCGTCTCCGTCGAAATCAAAGACGGGGTCGTCGCCGTCAAAGGAGCCAAAGGCGAATTAAGCGTCGCTATTCCGAGCAACGTCAGCGTCGAGGTCAAAGACGGCCACCTACTCTGCCACCGTGCTGGCGAGACTCAGCGCGATCTCGAACTCCATGGCACCACCCGGGCCAACCTCCACAACGCCGTCGTCGGCGTCTCCGAGGGGTTCAAAAAGGAACTGGAGATCTCGGGCATCGGCTACCGCTGCGCCATGCGGGGCACCGATTTGGTCCTCAATGTCGGCTTCTCCCATGAAGTCGTCGTCTCCCCCGTCGAAGGCGTGAAGATCTCCGCCCCCGACGAGACCCACATCGTGGTCGAGGGCATCGACAAGCAGAAAGTCGGTCAAACCGCCGCCCTCATCCATGACACCAAGCGGCCGGAGCCCTATGGTGGCAAAGGCATCAAGTACAAGGGCGAAGTCATCATCCGCAAGGAAGGCAAGCGCGCCGCCGGCGGCAAGAAGTAAAGGAGTCTGTGAATTATGATCGCGAAAGAATCGAGAAACAGCATCCGTCTCCGCCGTCACCTGCGGGTCCGGGAGAAGATCTCCGGCACCGCCGAGACCCCGCGTCTATGCGTCTATCGCTCCAACAAGAACATCGAAGCCCAGATCATCGATGACGAAAAAGGCGTCACCTTGGTCTCCTCCTCGTCCACCCAGCTTCACCTCGCCAATGGCGGCAACTGCGAAGCGGCTGCCAAAGTCGGGGCTGACTTAGCTGCCAAAGCCAAAGCCAAAGGCATCGAGAAGGTCGTCTTCGACCGTGGCGGATATATCTACCATGGCCGGGTCGCCGCCCTCGCCGACGCCGCTCGCGAAGCGGGTCTCAAGTTCTAAGGAGATTCATGATGGAAGAAGAAAAGAACATCGCCGCGGAGACCCCCGCGGAAGAAAATACCGAAGAAGTCGCCGCCGAGGACAATGCCCAGGGCTATGAGCCCCATGGCTCCGCTGCCGCGCCCCGTCCGGGCGATCGGAAGTTCGGCTCCCGGAAAGGCCGCCCGTCCGAACGGCGGGGTGGCCGGGGTGGCTTCCGCCGCAACGTCGACGATTATGCTGAGCGGGTGGTCAAGATCAACCGCATCTCCAAAACCGTCCAAGGCGGCAAGCATGTCCGCTTCTCGGCCTTAGCCGTCGTCGGCGATGGCAAAGGCAAATACGGCTTCGCCCTCTGCAAATCGAGCGAAGTCCCCGACGCCATCAAGAAGGCGCTCGCCAAAGCCCGCAAGGGGATGAGCACCATCGAGATCAACGCCAACGGCACCATCGCCCATGACGTGGTCGGCGTCTATGGCTCGACCAAAGTCGTCCTCAAACCCGCCCGTCCGGGCACTGGCATCGTCGCCGGTGGGCCGGTCCGGGCCATCGTTGAGCTCGCCGGGGTCAAGAACCTGGTTTCCAAGGTCTATGGCTCCCGCGCCCCCATCAACGTTATCCGGGCGACCCATGCCGGGCTTAATGCGCTCAAGCGCTACGACGAGGTCATGCTCCTCCGTGGCCTGAAGACCGAAGAGGAACTGAAAGCTCGCCGCGCCGCCAAGAGCCACGAGAAAGGAGATAAATAACCATGTCATCCCTATCGAACCTCCAAAACGCCGCCGGGGCCCGGACCGATAGCTTCCGCAAAGGTCGCGGTCGGGGCAGCGGCAACGGCAAAACCGCCGGCAAGGGCATGAAAGGCCAAGGCGCCCACTCGCACACCAAGAAAAACGGGTACGAAGGCGGCCAGACCCCGATCGCTCGTCGGCTCCCGAAATTCGGTTTCCGCAAATCGCATAAGAATCGCCGCATCGTCTATGTCGCGGTCAACCTCGATCGGTTGAACGCCTTCAAAGACGGCGAAACGGTCAATGCGGTCACCCTCCGCGAAAAGAACATCATCAAGAAAGAGTTCGATGGTGTTAAAATCCTCGGGAAAGGAACCCTTTCCAAGAAGTTGATCGTCGAAGCCAAAGCCTTCTCGGCCTCGGCTAAGAAAGCGATCGAGGACAAAGGCGGAGAGGCCAAGGTCATCGAATAATGAAAAAGTTCGTCTCGATCTTCAAAAACAAAGATATCGTCGGCCGGATATTCTTCACGGTCATGATATTGTTCGTGCTCAGAATCGGGGCGGCTATCACGGTCCCGGGCGTCAGCGTCGGCTCGGAATTAAGCGATGCGCTTAACTCCGGCAACGCCATCGCCATGATGGACCTTCTCGGCGGCGGTGCCTTGTCGAACTTCTCCGTGTTCGCCTTAGGCGTCTCCCCTTACATTACCGCCCAGATCATCATCCAGTTGCTCTCGAAAGACGTTCTGCCGGCCTTGACCGAATTAAGCAAGCAAGGCCAGTATGGGCGGAAGAAAATCGAAATGGCGACCCGTTACCTGACGCTCCTTCTCGGGGCGGTCCAGGCTTACGGGATCATCATGACGATGCAGAACAACTCCTATATCAGCCTTACGATGGAGGACAACTTCTGGACCTACGCCTACATCGTCACCGTCTTGCTAGCCGGGGCGATGCTCACCATGTGGCTTGGCGACCAGATCACCGAGAAGGGGCTCGGCAACGGCATCTCCGTCGTCATCTTTGCCGGCTGCGTCCGCAGCCTGCCGGTTCAGCTCTCGACCGCTTGGACGAAATGGATCACCGCCAACGTCGACCACGGATCGACTGAGCTCATCACCGGGGCGTTCCAATTCGCCCTCTACATCCTCGCCTTCATCCTCATCATCGCCGGGGTCGTCTTCTTCGAGACCAGCCGCCGGAAAATCCCGGTCCAACATGCCGGGAAGTCCGGTCCCTCGGCCTCGATGAGCAAAGCCAGCTACTTGCCAATCAAGGTCAACTCGGCTGGCGTCATCCCCGTCATCTTCGCTTCCTCGATCATGATGGCCCCCTCGGTCATCGCGAGCTTCATCTCGCCCGAGGCCAGCGAAGCCAAGTGGCTCACCATCTTCTCCTACTCGGAGATGTATGAGATGCCTTGGTTCAACGGGGAGACGTGGGGGATGCCTTGGGGGTTATTGATCTACCTCGCCCTCATCATCGTCTTCGCCTTCTTCTACGCCCAAATGCAGATGGACCCGGAGCAATTAAGCGAGAACTTCCAACGCAACGGCTCCTTCATCCCCGGCATCCGCCCGGGCAAGGAAACCGCCCGTTACGTCGGCAAGGTTCTCAACCGCGTCACCTGCATCGGGGCCCTCGCCCTCGCCGCCATCTCGGCCCTCCCCCTCGTCCTGGTTCTCTCCGGGGTGTTCGGGAATGACTCGAGCTTGGCCATCGGCGGCACCGGCATGATCATCATCGTCGGCGTCTGCATCGAGCTTAACAACCAGATCGATGGCTTGCTGGCTGGCAAGTCGTTCGAAGAAGTATCCGGAGGAATGCAATAATGCTCAACATCATCTTAATGGGCCCCCCGGGCGCCGGCAAAGGCACCCAGGCCACCCATCTCGTCGATAAGTTCCATCTCCCCCATATCTCCACCGGGGATATGTTCCGGGAAGCCATCGCCAAGAAGACCCCCTTGGGTCTGCAGGCCCAGGCCATCATCGCTAGAGGCGATCTCGTCCCCGATGATGTCACCTGCGCCTTGGTCAAGGAGCGGCTAAGCCAGGACGACTGCGCGAAAGGCTACCTCCTCGATGGGTTCCCCCGGACCATTCCCCAAGCTGAAGCCTTGGAGAAGATGGGCGAAGAGATCGGCCGCCCGGTCACCTTGGTCATCGACCTCGAAGTGCCGGAAGCTGAACTCATCCGCCGGATCTCCGGAAGACGGGTTTGCCCCAAATGCGGGGCCTCGTATCATATCGATACGATGAAACCGAAGGTCGAGGGCATCTGCGACCGTTGCGGCGCCGAGTTGATCCAACGGAAAGACGACAACGCCGAGTCCTTCAAAACCCGGCTCGACAATTACTACAAATCCACCCAGCCGCTCGTCGACTTCTATAAAGCCAAAGGACTCTATAAATGCTTCGACGGGACCAAGCCGCTTCAGGAATTGCTTGGCGAAATCTCCGCTGAGCTCGAGGCGCTTAAGTGATCATCATCAAATCCCCTCGGGAAATTGAGTTGATGGCCGAAGCCGGCCGCGTGGTGGCCAAAGTATTTGAGGAAGTGGGGCCCCTGGTCAAACCCGGGGTCTCCACCCTTGAACTCAATGACGCCGCCGAAGCCGTCATCCGGCGCGAAGGGGCCATCCCCTCTGAGCTAGGTTATTGCGGCTATCCGGCCAGCATCTGCGCCTCGGTCAACGAAGTCATCCTCCACGGGATTCCTTCGGCGAAGAAGATACTCAAGGATGGCGACATCGTCTCCCTCGATCTCTGCGCCACGAAAAATGGCTACGTCGGGGACGCCTGCCGGACTTACCCGGTCGGCATCTGCGGCGAACGGGCCCTGCGGATGATTAGAATCGCCCAGGAGTGCTTCGAAGCCGCGGTGGCCTTAGTCAAACCGGGGGTGCATCTCGGCGACGTCAGCCACGCCATCGAGGCGACGGCGGCCAAATACGGCTGCTCGGTCCCCCGGGACTTCACCGGCCACGGGATCGGGACCTCGATGCATGAGGATCCCTACATTCCTTGCTATGGTAAGCCTGGCACCGGACCGATTCTCCGGGAAGGGATGACCATCTGCATCGAGCCGATGATCCTCGAGCACCATAACGCCGTCCGGATCATGAAGGATGGCTGGACGGTGGTAGCCAAGGATGGGGGCTTAACCTCCCATTACGAGAACACCATCGCCGTCACCAGTTCCGGTTATCGGATCCTAACCCAACTCTAAAAGGAGGAAGCAACTTGAGCAAAGAGGACTGCATTGAAGTCGAGGCGACCGTCATCGAGTGCCTACCCGGCACCAACTTCAAGGTGAAACTCGCCAACGGAGCCGTGGTCCAAGCCTGCGTTTCGGGCAAAATCCGGATGAATTACATCCGCATTCTCCTGCGTTTCGGGCAAAATCCGGATGAATTACATCCGCATTCTCCCCGGCGATCGGGTCACGGTCCAATTCTCACCTTACGATTTAACACGTGGGCGCATCACGTTCCGCCATCGGAACTAAAGGAGTAAAGAAAATGAAAGTCAGACCGTCCGTCAAGCCGATTTGCGATAAATGCAAAGTCATTCGGCGCCATGGCAAAGTCATGGTCATCTGCTCCAACCCCAAGCATAAGCAGCGTCAGGGTTGAGCCAAAAGGAGTTAACAGAATATGGCACGTATTGTCGGGGTCGATATCCCCAACGAGAAGCGCATCGTCGTTTCCCTCACCTACATTTACGGCATCGGCCCCTCGACCGCGGAGAAAATCTGCGCCGCGACCGGGGTCAACGTCGATATCCGGACCAAGGACCTCACCGATGAGCAATTGACCGCTCTCCGGAACGAGGTCAGCAAATACCACACCGAAGGCGACCTCCGTCGGGAGACCGCCCTCAACATCAAGCGCCTGACCGAAATCGGCTGCTACCGCGGCATCCGCCATAAACGGGGCCTCCCGGTTCGCGGCCAGCGGACCCGGACCAACGCCCGGACCCGCAAGGGCAAGCGGAAGACCATCGCCAACAAGAAGCAGGCGACTAAGTAAGGAGGGATAAGAAAATGGCTAACACTAAGACCAAAGGCAAATCCACCACCGCCCGCAAGAAGAAGATCAAGCGGAGCTTCACCCGCGGCGTCGCCCATATCCACGCTACCTTCAACAACACCATCGTCACCATTACCGATCAGCAAGGCAACGTCATCGCCTGGAGCTCGGCTGGTGCCCTCGGCTACAAAGGGGCGAAGAAATCGACCCCGTTCGCCGCGCAGCTCGCTTCCCAAGCGGCCGCCAAGACCGCGTTTGACCAAGGCCTCCGCCAGGTTGACGTTGAGGTCAAAGGCCCCGGCGCCGGCCGCGAATCGGCCGTTCGGGCCCTCGCGACCGTCGGGCTGCAGGTCCTCTCGATCGAAGACACCACCCCGATTCCCCACAACGGATGCCGTCCCCCGAAGCGTCCCCGCGGCTAGTACGCTATTCCGCTTAACCATCAGGAGGTAAATAAATGGCAAACGCGAAAAACCCCGACTCCTTGGCTCCGGAGCTCAAACTCCCGCACCCCTTCGAGCCGGTCAACATCAATGTCGAAGTCAACGATGAATCTGAACACTACGCCAAATTCGTCGTCAAACCTCTTGAGCGAGGATTCGGCATCACGGTCGGCAACGCCCTCCGCCGGGTCCTGCTAAGTGCCCTTCCGGGCGCCTCGGTGGTCGCCGTTCAGATCGAAGGCGCCCCTCACGAGTTCACCGCCCTTCCGGGCATTCAGCCTGACGTCACTGGGATCATCCTCAATCTGAAGGACCTCGTCCTCCGGATTGATGACGAATCGACCGATCTCAAGCGGATCGACGTCGACGTCACCGGCCCCTGCGTCTTAAAGGCCGGGGACCTCAAGCTCCCCGCCCTCTGCCACGTCATCAACCCCGATCTCGAGATCGCCTCGATCAACGAGAAAGGGCACCTGGTCATGTCGATCTTCATCGGCAATGGCCGGGGCTATGTGACCAGCGAGCAGAACAAGGTCGAGCGTCATATCGATACCGTCGGCGTCATCGCCACCGATTCCAATTACTCGCCGATCGAGAAGGTCGCCTTCCACGTCGATCCGACCCGGGTCCTTCACGATACCGACTTCGATTGCCTCACCCTCGAAGTGACCACCAACGGGGCGGTCGCTCCCCATGAGGCGGTCGCGATGGCAGCCCAGCTGCTCGTCGCCCACTTCCAGCAATTCGTCGCCCTCGAAGAGAAGGTCACCAACTATAAGTTGGTCAAAGACGAGGTCAAGCCGGAAGAGAACAAATACCTCGGAATGCTGATCGAGGAACTCGACCTCAGCGTCCGCAGCAACAATTGCCTTAAGCGCGCGGGTATCTCTACCGTCAACGAACTCACCGCCAAGAGCGAGGAGGAGATGATGAAGGTCCGCAACCTCGGCAAGAAGTCGCTGAAGGAAGTTAAGGAGAAGCTCGCTAACCTCGGCCTCCACTTCCGCGATTACGTAGGAGAATAACAATGGCTGCACAAGGAAGAAAAAACGTCCACGGCAAAGCGGGTGTCCGCTTCAAGGCCGGCTATACCGCCTCGAAGAATAAGTCGATGCTCCGCAATGTCGTCACCGACTTGATCCTCAACGAGGAAGTCAAAGTCACCAGCGGCGTCACCAAGGAGCTCAAGACCTTGGCTGACCGGCTCGTCACCTGGGCCAAGCGGGGCGACCTGCATGCCCGGCGGCTGGCGGCCCAAGTCGTCCGCCCGACCGTCGTCGGGAAGGATGGAAAATCCGCCCTCGACAAGCTCTTCAACGAGATTGGCCCGCGGATGAAAGACCGCAACGGCGGCTACACCAAGGCCTATAAGCTCGGGCTTCGCCGGGGTGATTCGGCTGAGGTTACCCTCGTCCGTTGGTCCGATAAGTAATTATCTGACTATTCTATTAGATTACCCTGCTTCGGCAGGGTTTTCTTGTTGTTGGGAGAGGTTCTGCGCGAATATTCAGTGCTAAAGAATCTGTTGGAATCTGCGCGTTTTGATGTGTCCACTTTTCGGTTACCATCGCGCTACCACTGCACTCCGCCGAAATTCAAAACTTTTGTTTTTAGCAAAAAGGCGATTATAAAAACCGAGATATTCGGCAAAAACCTATAAATAAAAATAACAGTATATGGCATTTTCTCCGTTTTAAAATCTGCTATTAGTGGCAAACCGTGTATAAATCGCTAAAGGTCGTAAAAATGAAACGTTTAATCGAAAACGAGATCCTTGAATGGCTGAACAGCGATCGGCGGACCGCCTTATTGCTTTCCGGCGCCCGACAGGTTGGGAAAACCAAAGGTCGTCGTTAAAGGATCTTTGAACATAACCTGTATATTTTGTAGCAATTAACCGACCATTATCCGTTCGCTGCGGAACGTTTTGGCGGATAGGAAGACGAAAAGAACGGTTACGGCGAGGTTGGCTAGGACCGACATTCCGAAATAGAGCAAGGAAAAGGAACCGATTGAAATCATCTGCATGCAGGCGCAGGTGTTCAGGAAAGGGATGAAGGCGAAGGGAAGGGCGGTGCAATCGGCAAGGCTTGGGATGAGGGCGGCCACCATCAATACCGCGACGCCCGGCCCTAAATAAGAAGTCGCCTCTTTCGTCGATTTGGCGAGGGCGCTTATCAACGTCGCCGCCGAGACGAATAGCAATAGCAATGACAAGACCGAAAGGAAGTATAAGGCGTATCCCCCGAAGCTCAGGCTCATGGTGACGTTGCCCATGATCTGTGGAGTGGCTAGCATCGTGCATAAGGCATTGAAGCTGCCAGAGATGACGGCGAGCAACGACAAGGCCAATAGTTTTCCCGTGGCGAATTCGGTTGGGGTTATCGGGGTGCTTAAAACCGAGAGCAGCGTTCCTCTTTCCTTCTCCCCGGCGATGGCTTCTGGGCATATGGACAAGACGGAGGAATATAAAAGCGAGATGGTGATCATCGGGAGGACGAAGCTCATGATCGATTGTTGAAGGGCCGAGGTCTCGCCGACGTTCTTGGCGTTGACCGTATAAGGCTTATAGGTCTGATCGATGATCGCCAACATCACCGAGTAGAGGTTCTCCGATTCGGCTTTGGAGGAATTATAAAAGAGGTTGACTTCTTTTAGGCTGGCGGAGCTGTTTTCGGTTTCGAAAAGCAGTTGGACGACCGCATCCATCGACTGGTCCTGCAACTTAGCTTTCGCTCCCTCTATTTCCTCGTCGGCGTAATAGGTTATGGTCGGCTCGGCTTGCTCGCTATAGGCGAAATAGGAAAGGAGGGTGGCTTCGAACTTCCCGTCTTTTCCGTTTTCGTTGATGGCTATCCTATAAGAGTAATCCGGTGAGACGGTCGTGCTGGAGGCGAGGTTATCGATGATGCCGCCAAGTATGTTATAGAAAACGAAGATGATAACGCCAGGAAGAAAAAGGGCCCCGAGCATCCGTATATCCGTCAAAAATCTCCGCATTTCCTTGCGGAAGACCGCAAAAACGCGCTTAAAATTCATTCTTTTTCCTCCTGATATACCGAGAAGAAAACCTTTTCGATCCCACCGGCTTTTGCGATATTCGCCATTGAATCCTCATAGGCTTTCTCCCCATTGAGGATGATGAGGGCTTGGTCGGCGAGTTTCTCGACGAGGGAGAAGATGTGGGTCGAGATGATGATGGCTTTGCCGTCGCGCCTTAGCTTGAGGAGGTAATCCTCGACCGCTTTCGAGGCAAGGATGTCGAGCCCGTTGGTCGGCTCATCGAATATGACTAAGTCCGGGTCGTTGACCAGCGAGACCGAGAGCGAGACTTTCTGCTTCATCCCGGTGGAAAGCTCGCCGATCTTGGCGAAGGCAAAATCCTTGATCCCGAATAAATCGAATAATTCCTCTTTCCGCTTGGCGATGGTTTCGTCGCTAAGCCCGTATAGCCGCCCCATGAAGGCGAAGGTGTAATCGGGGGTGAAGAAGTTGTCGAGTTTCAGCTCGCTGGTCAAAAAGCCGATGTGGGAACGAAGCGAGTCGGCTTTCCGGTCGAGCTTTTCGCCGAGCAAGGAAATCTCGCCCTCGCTTGGCGAAAGCAAGCCCGAGAGCATTCTTAAGGTCGTGGTCTTGCCGGCGCCATTGGGGCCGAGCAAAGCGAAGATCTCGCCTTGGTAAAGCTCGAATGAGAGGTTGTGGACCGCTTGGAGAAAGGTTTGGCTGGTTCGCCTCTCTTTTTGCTGTTTCCGGGACAAAGGGAAACGCTTGCCAAGATTGCTGGCGACCAGGATTGGTTTGTCGTTCATTGGTTTTTCCTATTTTCGGTTTTCTCGTCTTCCTTGACGACGTCATAGATCGATATGACCCCGAGCATCGCCTCGTCTTCTTCCCCGTTCTCGGTGACGATGATCAAGCCCACTCGTTTGGAATCGATGAGGTCGGAGAAGTTTCTTTCGGCGAAAGCCATCGGCTCCCTCCTCCCCATGAAGATAAAGCGTTTGCTGTGGTTATCGAGGGCGAAGTAATCCTTGTGTTCCCCGAGTTGGCTATTGGGGTCGATGGGCTTTTTCTTGGCTTTGGAAAGGATGAGCAAAAGCTTGCCGGCGGTGACGATCCCTTTGACCCTTTTGTTTTCGACTATTGGGACATAGGTGACCCCGTGGTTGGCGAAATTGTTAAGGGCTTTAGCCAAGGGGTCGGAGTAGGTGTAGGTCACGACTTTCTTGGTGGCGATGTCATAGCAGGTTTTCCGCATTTGGCAAAGTATCCGTTCCAAGTCGTCGCAAACCAAACTCGAGACGGCGACCGGATACCCGCCTCCGTATTCCTCGTGGCTTAGGTAGTTGCGGATTTGCCGATATTCGTCGAATTGCTCGTAATACTTTTTCTTATAGTAGGAGTAGAGCCCTTGATCGAAATCGCGGATGGTCTCGAGCTGCCGATAAAGGTTGAGGAAGCGATCGGTCGTCTCTTTGGTGTATTCCATACTTGCTCTCCTTGCTAATAATGATACCGATTGCGGAAGCAAAAGGCTCATACATTCGGTTTCGAGCCGCTTGGGAAAAACTTTTACCGATTGTTTTCCTCAATGTTCATCGGCATTAAGTAAAGTTAACTTTTTTATATCGGTAATTGCTACCCGTTTTTCGTTGAAAGCCCTTTCCTCTCTTTATAAAATAAAGCGGTTACAAGCGGTCAGCATGGAGGTCATATATGCCAATCCGTCATGAAGTGGTGGTCGGGGTCGAGCAGATCTGCGACCAGTACGCCAATGAACCATCGCCTTTGATGATGATTCTTTCGGCCATTCAAAAGAAATATGGTTACATCCCCTTAGAAGTCCAGGAGATCGTCTCGAAGAAGACCGGGATCCCTGTCGCTGAGATCTATGGGGTCGTCACTTTCTATTCGTTCTTCTCTTTAAAACCCAAGGGCAAATACGTCCTCGGCGTTTGCTTAGGCACCGCCTGCTACGTTAAGAACTCCCAAGCCATCATCGATAAGTTCGCGGCCCTGCTTGGCATCGCCCCGGGCGAGACCACTGATGACGGGTTGTTTACCATCGAGGCCGTCCGCTGCATCGGGGCCTGTGCCTTGGCCCCGGCTATGTCGATCAATGGCAAGGTTTATCCGAAGGTCACCCCCGACCAAGTCGGCAAGATCATCGATGAATACCGGAAATTGGAAGCGGAGGGCAAATAAATGGAGCGCATCGACTCAGTCAAGAAATTAGACGAAAGCATCAAGACCTGCACCGAGCAGTTCGAAGCGAAGATCAAAGGGGCGAATGGCAAGCGAGCGGTCGTCGTCTGCGGCGGCACCGGCTGCATCGCCAACTCCTCCGAGGATATTCAGAAAGCCCTTGAGGAAGAGATCAAAGCCCACGGGCTCCAAGACAAAGTCACCGTCAATCACGTCGGCTGCTTTGGCTTCTGCTCCCAAGGTCCCTTCGTCAAGATCTTCCCCGAAGACACCCTCTATCGGGCGGTGAAGGTCTCCGATGTCAAACAGATCGTCGAGGAAGACCTCATTGGCGGGAAAGTCTGCGAGAACCTCCTCTACATCGACCCGGTCACCCATGAGAAAGTGGTCCGGCAGGACGATATCAACTTCTATAAGAAACAAGTCCGGGTTGCCCTCCATGGCTGCTCGCTCATTAACCCTGACCTCCTTGAGGAATCCTTGGGCTACGATGGCTTCAAGGCCTTAAAGAAGGTCTTAACCGAGATGACCCCTCAGCAAGTCATCGACGAGATTCTGGCCTCGGGCCTCCGTGGCCGTGGCGGGGCCGGCTTCCCAACTGGAAGAAAATGGCAATTCGCCGCCAACGTCCAAGCCGATCAGAAATACATCGTCTGCAACGGCGATGAAGGCGACCCTGGCGCCTTCATGGATCGCTCGATCCTCGAGGGCAACCCCTTTGAGGTCATCGAGGGGATGATGATCGCCGGCTATGCCTTCGGCGCCTCCAAAGGCTACTTCTACGTCCGGGCCGAATACCCGGTCGCGGTTGAGCGGCTCCAACGGGCGATCGAGGACATGGAGCAAGTCGGATTGCTCGGTGATCATATCCTCGGAACCGATTTTTCCTTCCACGCCTATCTCCGTTTAGGGGCCGGCGCCTTCGTCTGCGGCGAAGAGACCGCCCTTCTTAACTCCATCGAGGGGAAGCGGGGCATGCCCCGTCCCCGTCCGCCTTTCCCGGCCATCAAAGGGCTCTGGGGCAAGCCGACCTGCGTCAATAACGTTGAGACTTTAGCCACCGTCCCTTACATCATCCGGGTTGGGGCAGCTGAATTCGCCAAAATGGGCACCGAGAAGAGCAAAGGCACCAAGGTCTTCGCCCTCGGCGGCAAGATCAATAACGTCGGCTTGGTCGAAGTTCCGATGGGCACGACCCTACGGACCCTTATTTTCGATATCGGCGGGGGCATCCCTGGCGGGAAGAAATTCAAAGCCATCCAGACGGGTGGCCCCTCGGGTGGCTGCTTGACCGAGAAAGACCTCGATACCCCGATTGACTATGACTCTTTAGTCGCCAAAGGCTCGATGATGGGCAGCGGCGGCGCCATCGTCATGGATGAGGACAACTGCATGGTCGACGTCGCTCACTTCTACATGGACTTCATCTGCAATGAGTCCTGCGGGAAGTGCTCCCATTGCCGGATCGGCACTAAACGCTTATTCGAGATGTTGACCAAGGTCACCAACGGCACCGCGACCACCAAGACCTTAGACGATATGAAATATCTGGCCACCGTCATCAAAAACGGTGCCCTCTGCGCCCTCGGGCAGACCGCGGCCAACCCGATTCTCTCGACCATGGTCAATTTCCCTGAGGAATACGAAGCCCACGTCGTTGACAAGAAGTGCCCGGCTCATGTCTGCAAGAAGCTGATGCGCTACGTCATCGACCCGAATCTTTGCAAGAAGTGCTCGCTTTGCGCCCGGAATTGTCCGGTCAGCTGCATCCATGGCGTCGTCGGCAAAGAACCCTACGTCATCGATCAGAGCAAGTGCATCAAGTGCGGTTCCTGCTTAGCCGGCTGCCGCTTCCACGCCATCATCAAGGAATAAGGAGGGCGGAAGACAATGGAAAACAAAGAAATCACCATCAAGATCGAAGGACGGGAATATTCCGTCCCCGCCAACCTTACCATCCTGGAGGCGGCGAGAAAACTTGGCTACAACATCCCGACCCTCTGCTATTGGAACCATGGGCATAACTCCCTCGCTTCCTGCCGGGTCTGCTTGGTGGAGCTGAAATCCTCTCGCGGGTCGCGGCTGGTCGCCTCTTGCGTCTATCCGGTCTCGGAATGTGATGCCAGCAAGGGGTTTGAGATCAAAATCTCCTCCCCGATGGCCATCGATGCCCGCCGGACCTCGGTTGAGCTCCTTCTCTCCAACCATTCCAAAGATTGCCAGACTTGCGTCAAAAACGGCCAGTGCGAATTGCTTCACGTCGCGAATCTCACCGGGGCGCGCTCGGGCCAGTTCTTAGGCGAAGTCACCAAATCGACTTATGACAACGTCGCCCCGGGCCTAGTCCGCGATACCTCGAAGTGCATCCTCTGTGGACGTTGCATCGAGAAGTGCAAAGAAGCCCAGGGCATCGGGATCCTCGGCTTTGAGCAGCGGGGCTTCAATACCATCGTGGGCCCGGCCGAGAACCGTTCCTTCGCCGATGTCCCCTGCTTACAGTGCGGCCAGTGCATCGAAGTCTGCCCGACTGGGGCTCTGTCTGAGAAACGGGAGATCGATAAGGTCGACCAGGCGATGCATGAAGGGAAATACGTCATCGTCCAGACCGCGCCGGCGGTTCGGGCGGCCATCGCCGAGGAATTCGGCCATGCCATCGGGGAACAGAACGGGACCGGCAAAATGGTCGCCGCCCTCCATCGATTAGGCTTCTACCGGGTCTTCGATACCAACTTCGGGGCCGACCTCACCATCATGGAAGAGGCTCAGGAATTGATCAATCGGATCAAGAACAAAGAGATCCTCCCCCAGATCACTTCCTGCTCGCCGGGCTGGATCAACTACATGGAGTATTTCTATCCTGATTTGATCCCCCATATCTCGACCTGCAAATCACCCCATGAGATGGAAGGGGCCATCATCAAGAGCTACTTCGCTTCGGTCCATGGGCTGAAGCCGGAAGATATCTATGTCGTCTCGATCATGCCTTGCACCGCCAAGAAGTATGAGGCCAAGCGGCCCCAGAACGCGGCGGTCAATGGCTTGCCCGATGTCGATGCCGTCTTAACCACCCGGGAATTGGCGGTCCTCATCCGCCGGGCGGGCTTACTCTGGGACGAACTCCCGGAAGAGGACTTCGACCATGATCTGCTTGGCGAATACACCGGGGCCGGGGCCATCTTCGGCGTCACCGGCGGGGTCATGGAGGCGGCCTTAAGAACCGCTTACCACACCTTGACCGGCAAGGAATACGATAAGATCGATTTCCTCGCCGTCCGGGGCCAGGAATCGGTTAAAGAAGCGGAAGTCGACATCGCCGGCACGAAGCTTAAAGTCGCCGTTGCTTCTGGTATGAAAGCGGCTAAGCCCTTACTCGATGAAATCCGGGATGGTAAATCCCCCTATGCCTTCATCGAGATCATGGGTTGCCCGGGCGGCTGCATCAATGGCGGTGGCCAACCCTTCGTCAAACCCAACCTCATCCCGAACCAAGGGGCCGATATCCTTGATAAATATCGGGAGAAACGGGCGGCTATCCTCTATTCGATCGATGAGAAGAAGGCCATCCGGCAATCCCATAACAACCCCGATATTATCAAGTTGTACAAGGATTACCTCGGTTCGCCTTGCGGCGGGGTGGCGGAGGAATTGCTCCATACCCATTACGTCGACAACCGGGCTTGCTTCCCCGAGCGGAAAAAGTAGTCTATGATTAGGGCCGGCCAATCCGGCCCTTTCATTTATGTACCAAACTTTCATCTTCGATCTGGATGGGACGTTACTGCAAACCCTCCCCGATATCCGCCTCGCCATCAATGAGGCCTTAAAGCGGTGCGGCTATGACTATGCTTTCTCTTTGAAAGAAGCCCGGGCTTTAATCGGCAATGGGGCCGATATGCTGGTCAAGCGGGCTTTGAAGGAAAAAGGCGATGACATAGAGGCTTTCGCTCAATTAAAAGCGGCCTACATGCCTTTGTATCGGGATTATCAGAATCTCCACGCCAAGCCTTTCAACGGGATGAAGGAGGTTTTGACCTTCTTAAAAGAAAGAGGGCTGCAGCTATTCGTGGCCACCAATAAGCCCAATGCCTTAGCAAAGTTCATCGTCGAAGACCATTTCGGGAAAGGGCTTTTCACCGCGATCGAAGGGCATGAGGAAGGGGAGCCGGTCAAGCCCGATCCTCTAATCGTCAACCGCTTCGTGGAGAAATACGGAATCGATAAATCCAAAACATTGTTCATCGGCGATTCCTACGTCGATGTCGATACGGCCCAAAACGCCGGGGTCAAGTCCTGTTTAGTCACCTGGGGTTATGGGTTTTATAAGAAAGCCTTGCTGGAGAGGGCCGATTACGTCATCTCCAAGCCGAAGCAATTGGCCGCCTTGGCCTTTGGGAGGGAAGCATGAATATTCGTCTATACAATTCCTATGGCAATAAGATCGAGAATTTCGTCCCGGTCAAAGAAGGCGAGGTCGCGATCTACGTCTGCGGCCCGACCGTCTATAACCATCCCCATATCGGGAATTTGCGTCCAGCCATCGTCTTTGACGTCTGGCGCCGGCTTTTTCAATACGCTGGATATAAGGTGACCTATGTCTCCAACTACACCGATGTCGATGACAAGATCATCAAAAGGGCTCAGGAACTAGGCATCAGCGAGAAGGAATTGACCACCGAGATCATTGGGGAGTACCGGAAGCTGATTGATGAGGTCGGTTCCCTTCAACCCGACTTCACCCCGACCCCGACCGAATATATGGGCAAGATCATCGATTACATCGCCGACCTGGTCAATACGGGCCATGCTTATGTGAGCAATGGTGATGTCTACTTCCGGGTTTCCTCGGTCGACCATTATGGCGAATTAAGTGGCAACTCGGTCGATTCGCTTATTTCTGGGGCTCGGATTGAGGTCAATTCGCAGAAGGAATCGCCTTTGGATTTCGCCTTATGGAAAAAGACCGAGGAAGGGATCCGCTTCGAAAGCCCTTGGGGGTTAGGCCGGCCCGGCTGGCATAGCGAATGCTGCGTCATGATCGATTCGCTTTTCCGTGACCGGAATGGCTATATCGACATCCATGGCGGCGGCTTTGATCTGAAGTTCCCTCATCATGAAAACGAGATTGCCCAATCGCGGGCTCATAACGGCAATGGGTTAGCCAAATATTGGCTCCATAATGGCTTTATCAATATCGACTCCGAAAAGATGTCGAAGTCGCTTGGCAATGTCTTATTGGCCAAAGACGTCATCGCCGAATTCGGGGCGATGCCGTTCCGCTTAATGGTCTTAAGCGCTCATTACCGGGCTCCCCTTAATTTCACCCCCGAGACGATGCAGGAAGCCAGCAAAAACTACGCAAAACTGGATTCGGCTTATCGGACTTTGGCCATAACCTTGCAATCAAAAGGGATTGATGACCTTGAGAACTGCGACGATTTTTCGGATCAGGAGTTCCTCTCGGCTTTAGCCGATGACCTTAACACCCCCAACGCCTTGACGGTTATGTATGCCAAAATCAAGCAAACCAATCAAGACCTGCGGAGCTCGGCTACCCCGATCGCTGAACTGCAAAAGGATTTTTCTGCGCTTCGGTTCTATTCACATCTATTAGGGCTCAATGTAAAATATCCTCATCTCGGAGAACAGGGGAAGCAGCTGTATTCCGCTTATTACGCGGCCAAAGAGAAGAAAGACTATCCGACGGTCGACGGAATAAGGAAGCAGCTGATGGACCTTGGCCTCTGGATGATTTGACGCTAGATGACCAACATTGACGAAATCATAATCCGCTGGTTCAACACCGACTTCGGGACTGGCTTCTCCAACGGCTTGGTGGGGAACATCGTTTTGATCATCCTTTGTTTGTTAGCTACCGTCTTATTCGCCGGCCTCATTGGCTTCGAACGGGAATATTACGGGCATGCCGCTGGCTTGCGGACCCATTTGCTCATCGCCTTGGGCTCGTGCCTGGTCATGATCATTTCGATTTATGGGTTCTCCTATTGGGATGACGTCGTTCATACCACCCGCGATCCGGCGCGATTAGCCGCCCAGATTATCCCGGGCATTGGCTTTTTAGGGGCTGGCACCATCGTCAAGAACGGGGTCTCGGTCCGCGGACTTACCACCGCGACCACCCTCTGGGTCTCGATGGCTATCGGGGTCGCCTGCGGGACCGGTTGTTTTGTTATTGCCACCATCGCCACCGTCATCTGCTTAGCGGTCCTTATCTTCCTCCGGAAGTTCGAGGTCTTTGCTTCGCGGAAGAACCCGATCGTCTTATTGGTCGTGCCGAGCGACTCCCCGGTTATGAAGGATATCCTCCTCATTGCTAACCGTTACGGCATCGCCATCCGCGATTCCTCCTCCGAACTCATCACCTATCAAGATCATTCGGCTATCCGAACGGTTTTGCATTTGGCTTATGCCTCCTCTTCGACCGTCTCGGCCTTCGCCGATGAACTTAGGATGTCGATCAAGCCGCTTGACCTCCGCGTCTCGACCGAATTCTAGAAAGGTATTGTCAACGGCAAATCATGAGTATAATTATTTACGGCAAGAACGCCGTCCGGGAAGCGGTCGCCTCCGGAAGAGCCTTGAAGCTTAAAATCGTGGCTAAGCAAGGCAAGGATCCGATCGTCGCCTTGGCCCGGAAAAGTTCGATACCAGTCGAATTCGCCTCACCTGACGAATTGACTCGGATGACCAGAAATCCCTCCCATCAGGGGTTTGCGGCCATCTGTCCTGACTTCGAGACCGTCGATTTCGAGGAGTTTTTGCATCTTGAGAAGAACGAACCCCTCCTGCTGATGCTCGACGGCATCGAAGACCCCCATAATCTCGGCGCGATTTTACGGAGCGCCGATGCCTTTGGCGTCGATGGCATTATCATGAAAGACCGGGGCAACGCGCCGCTGAATGCGACGGTGGCCAAGATCTCAACCGGAGCCATCAACTACGTCAAAGTCGCTTTAGTCACCAATTTGAGCGTCGCCTTGAAGAAGCTGCAGGAAAATGGCTTCTGGGCGGTGGCGAGCGATGGGGAAGCGAAACAGAGCTACGATGCGGTCGATTACCACTGTCCCATCGTCTTGCTCGTCGGCAGCGAAGGCTTTGGCCTTTCCCGCCTCTTGCTTGAGCGGAGCGACTTCATCGTCAAGATCCCAATGGTGGGGCACGTCAATTCGCTTAACGCCTCGGTCGCGACTGGTATCCTGCTTTCCCAAATCTCCTTATCCCGGACCCGTTAACTTGCCCTCTTAGGAGGTCAAGTCGATGTATATTCAGACTGACTACACCCAGCTAAAGGACGAAGAGCTGCTTTTGAAGTTTCGGCTGGGGGACGGGGTGGCCCGGAACGAACTCTCGGTTAGGTATTTCCGTTCCCGCCATTTCCATCTGACCCGGGCTTGCCCAGAATACGCCGATCTGCTCGATGATTGGACGTATAACGAAGTCTTTTTCCGGAGTTATTTAATGGCCGAAAGCACCTACCGGATCGGGGAGTGGCGCTTCATCGCCTATTTCCAGTTCATTCTTCATCGAGAAGCCGGAAGGGAGGCCAAACGGATCTTGGTTGAGCGGGAGAACCTTCCTTGCTTTTCCCTTGATGCCGTCGACCCAGAGACCAACGACAGTTATCTACATGAACTCATTCCCGATAACCGGCCCCTCAATGACCCGAAGGCTTTCTGCGCCTATGCCGATGCATTGGCAAAGCTTGGGAAGTTGCCGAAGCATTTGAAACCGGATGATATCGAGGTGGTCCGCCGGCTAGCCGAAGGGTATTCGGTGGAGGAGGTTTCAAAGCAAATGGATATCCGGCCCTCCAATACCCGGATGATGGCTTATCGATTCCGGAAATGGGCCAAAGGGGTCATTAAATCGCTTAGCGAAGTGAGCGAGGCCGAACGGCTGCTAAGGAAGCTGCAGACGAGTTGATTTGACAAGCCCCCAATAAAGGCGTAGCCTTTGCATGCTGAAAGGATTAGAATTATGGCAAGGGTAAAGGTCTTTTTGGTTTGCACCGAGTGCTTGAACCGGAACTACACCGTCTCCAAACGCAAGGACGATCCCGAACGGCTGACCCTGAGCAAATTCTGCCCCCATTGTGGGAAGCATACCCTCCATAAGGAGAGCAAGTAGCGAAAGGAGTCTAATATGGGCCCAGTGAAGTACACCAAGGAAGTCATCAAGGAAGGCAAGCGGATCCGCTGGCCGAAGCGCGACGTCCTCGTCCCGACCCTCATCGTCGTCATTTGCATCGTGGCCTTCGCCGCGATCTTCCTCTCGCTTGAGGATTTGACCGCTGGTTCGTTAATCCAGCAATTGAAGGATGCATTCGGAGGTAAATAAAGATGGCCGCACCCCAAATAGCCGATAAGCAGTGGTACATCGTCACTGCCTACGCCAATAGCGAAGACCGCGTCGCCGAGAATCTTCGCCGCCGTATCGTCACGATGAATCAGGAAGACAAGATCTTCCGCGTCTGCGTCTGCAACCAGGAGGTCCCGGAATTAAAAGACGGCCTCCCGACTGGCAAGACCAAAATCAAGAACCTTTATCCGGGTTATCTCTTCGTCGAGATGATCATGGACGACAACGCTTGGTACGTTGTCCGTAACACCCCGGGCGTCACTGGCATCGCCGGTTCCTCCGGTGGTGGCCAAAAGCCGACCCCGGTCCCAAGAGACGAAATGGAGCCGGTCCTCAAACGAATGGGCATCATCGACCAGTCGATGTATGACCGTTACTCGGTCGGCGATCGGGTGCGGGTTATCCATGGGCCGCTGGAAGGGACCGAAGGCGTTATCGACGAACTCGATAAAACCACTGGCCACATGCGAGTCAACACCGTCTTCTTCGGTCGGACCACTCCGGTCGAGGTCGAGTTCTCGGAAGTCGAGAAGATCTAAGATAAGCAAAATCCCCAACGGAATGGCCGCTGGGGATTTTTGTATTTTCAGTCGTTATTCTCTTTTCGAATCCGTTCCATTGCTTCCTCAACCCCGAGGAAGTAGGGGGCGCTAGGCAAAGCTAGGAAAGCGTTATGGAGTATTTCCCGGTAGAGCCGTCCGAATTCCTCGGTGATGACAAGGAAGATCAACTCGGCGATTCGCATCGGGTGGATTTCCGGACATTCCTCGGCCACGAGGTTAGTCAGCATATCGGAATAGACCACGACCAGTTTGCCGGCATTGTCGGCATAGCATTTAGTGACTGAGTCCTCAGTCTTTGCGACGAAGCGGATGTAATCGCGGATCGGGCTTTTGCCTAAGGAGAAGTCATCCCCGGACATGAAGACCCGCATCTGGGTCGCTTTGTCCATCAAATGAGTAGGGCTATAGGCTTTGCCAAGGTCAGCGGCCACGAGTACCGATAGTTCTGACCCGACGTCTTCTTTGGCATAGAGATTATCGAGGAGGAAGCAAGCCGCGGCCGTCATCTCTTTGGCTTCGAGATTGCCCCGTTCGGTGATTTTGATGTGAAGCCAGCTATGGAGGACATAGTGGAAGGCGTCTAAGAGTTGTTCGTAAGCGTTGATGGCGTTTTTCATATCGTGGGCAAGTATACCTTAAAGCGTTATCATAGTCGCATGATTTTCCTTTTCGCTTCCGATTTGCATGGCTCCTTGATCGGGGCGACCAGGTTATTGGAAGCCTGCAAGCGTCACCATCCCGACATGGTGTTTCTCCTTGGCGATATTCTCCATGGCTCTTTTGATGATAAAGACGAATTCTGCGACACCTTAACCGCGACCGGCTGCACCATAATGGCGGTCCGGGGCAATTGCGACTACCCCTCCGACGAATCGAGGCTGGGTTTCCCGTTGCCCGAATCCTTGACTTTGCCTTTGTTCCATAAGACCTTTTTCCTCACCCATTATCCAGTTCGGGGGAGGGTGAGCGCTGACGTGGTGCTGCATGGGCATACCCATATCAAAGGGATTGGCAAGATCGACGATACTTTGATCATCTGCCCGGGTTCCATTGCCAAGCCGCGCGATGGCGAGGCGGGCTATGGGATTATTACCGAAGAGGGGATTGCTTTATATTCTGCTGAGGATTTCCGGGAATTAGAAAGGGCGCAATTCTAAGCTGAATCCTGCAAAAGGCCGATATTCCCATAAGTTTTAAATGATGCTGCTTTGTTAATTTACAATCCTTTCTTTTTACGTGGTATAGAATAACGGCGTCTTAATAAATAGTCCGTATCTTAAGGATGTGCCATCGGGCTAAGGCATCGTTTGGGCGATTGACAAGCCCGATGGCACAATAGTTAAGCGCCGCGGAA
>CASFTG010000001.1 GCA_949297805.1 uncultured bacterium | reverse complement strand
CAGTCTTCCTCGAATTCCTGGATAGACGAGCTCGACGCGAGATTGAGAGCCGCTGGTTACAACTTCGTCGAGGGCAACGGGGAGGGAGCGATGGAGACCTTCTTCAGCAACCCCGAGAACATAATCTGGAGCAACGAGTCCAAGAAGTCCTCCAAGCACACGAATGCCTGTTGTCGAAATTCGACGCGGACGGGCGCTGGACAGACGGCCGGACCCGGAACGCAAAGCGGATACTGTGCGAGTTCAACGGACAAGAGTTTGCAAGAGTACAAGCAGAAAGTCAGAGACTGTCTGACGCGAACGTACAAGGCTTCCACGACGGAAATAGAAAATTGTCTAGCGGGGAGCGACAGTTACTGGCAAGAACTTTTGGACAGCAGTTTGCCGGCGGATGCGGCCGCCTATGGTACTCTAAGCGGTCTATTGTAAACCCCAAGACCAAGCGAAGAATTAAGATAATTGATGAAATGGACGCCCAAACCTTCCACGGCGTTTTCGAGGTCGTCTACAAATACCTCAAAATCGTCAAGTTAGCTTATATTCGCGATAATTACGACGATGCGCGCCACTGCCTGTGTCCTCTTGGCTTAAGCGATTACACCATAACCAAAGACCGTGATTTGATCGTGGTTTTCAACCTAAGTAAAAAGAAATGACAGCTATTGGCGTTTCAGTTTACGGCGAGAAAAGGCTGAGGACGGTCAGAGCGCTTTAGTAAATACGTTACCGAAAACGCAGCGGCAGCAGCGTCCAAACGAAGCTAGGGAACACAAAAACGATTTACTTGTATTTTCGAAATACGATACCTTTGAGTGGTCTTAACCTGCGTTTGCCTGTCTTTAGGATTATGATGCAGCTGAGGAACCAGTCTCTATACCGCATTGGGATCTGAGCTAGTCAATCACATCAGAGTATAACCAAACTCCGTACACGATAAGAAAAGGAAGCGGGACTTCTCGGCTGGTTCGTCGTGCTGATCAGGCACCCCTATCTGCATCCACGTCCGAAATGCAATTCCGAGGATCAACCGCTTCCGGCCACGATAGTAACGCAACATCTGAAGCGGATGTCAAATCCGGCAAACACTCGATGTCTGCGCCTTTTAGACACCGTCACCGCTACGGCAAAAAACGTTTACTATAACGCCCATCGCTCATCATCGAGACCGATAGGTCAAAGATCAAAATCAGCAGTTGGTGGTAGGCATACCCAAAACTTAAACGTCCTCGATTCGGTTATTAGTGGTTGGGTCAAAAACCTTCTCCTATTGGCGCTGTCCGTTTTCTTTGATTGACGGAGGCGAGGGATTGGATCAACCGTCTACAACCTTGAATAATCCGCCTGCAAACTATTAAACGCTATTCCGACATTTACCCAAAAACTACCCAAAATTTACCCAAGATAAAATCAAAACCCCGATTTTACGGGGCTTTTTAACATATGGAGCAGGTGGCGGGAATCGAACCCGTATGACCGCCTTGGAAGGGCGGTGTTCTGCCACTGAACTACACCTGCGAGCTGGCGGACCATACGGGATTCGAACCCGTGATCTCTTCCGTGACAGGGAAGCATGTTAGGCCGCTACACCAATGGTCCGTAGCGGGCATAACTATATCACAAGCCACCCCCTAGTCAAAAAGGAATCGGCGTTTAATCTCTATGGCCTACTTTTAGGCGTGATAAAATACCTCTATGCGGAAAACCTTTAACCTTTGCTTTCTCCTTCCTCTCTATGCCTGTACCGGCACCGGGGTCAAAGGCGGCTATTCGGTGGACTTCGAACAATTTCAAGCGGCCTTCACCGAGTTCGATGGGCCTTTCGCCTTTTCCTGCGAAGGCCAATACGATCTGACCTCCGGCGACCATAGCGAGGCCCTAACCGGCGATTTCGCTTTCACGGTGGCCATCGATCAAGAGAAAGGGACCGACGTCATCATAAGCGGGACCAACAACGGGGTTAAAAGCGAGAAGCGGATCTATGACCGTCCGACCAGCGAAGGGACGATGGTCTATACCTATGAAAACGGGGAGGCGGCGAACAAATATCTCGCCCATCCGGGAACTGGGTCCTCCGGCATCTATCTCGTCCTGCTGCATACCTATTCTCTTTTGGACTATGAGTTCGTCGACGGCAAGTATGTCGCCGAAGCCCCGGCCGTCCCTTATCTATCCATCATGTCCGACGTCAGCGGGCTTCCCGATGCTTTCCATATCGAGATCAGCTTCGATTCGAAGGCCCGGCTATATTCGATCCAGACGGTGGGGAAGAGGCGATTATGCCTGGCGATTCAAAGGTGACGGTGAAGCCCTATGAAAGCCGGTTCAGTTTCCGTTATTCCGGGATTAAACTAGCCGACTTCGACGAGACGGATTTCCAATATGCCGCGAACCCCTTTTTAACTTAGAAGGCAACGGGCGGTTCTTTATCGCAATTTGGCGTTAATATAATCGTAATCCAGCGGTATTTCGGCATTGTCAGCGTCGTCGATTTCATCGGCGAGTTTTTCGCTGGCTATTGCAAAATCTCCGTCAGAAATCTCGGCCTCTCTTAATCTAGTACGCATTTCGTCGTGGTTTGACTCGTTGATATAAACGTATCCAAGGGCCTTTAGCGCTTTGATGCCTTCCTCGGTTGGCCGATATTTACCGGTTTCGATGTGGTCGGGCAAACGCTTTAAATATCGGCTGGCAAACTTGTAATCTAAATGGTGCAGATGGCAAAAGAGATTATCGATATCCGTCTGAAGATTCGGAAAGTCCTCTTTCATTCGGTTTAGCCGGCGGATTAAATTCTCGGTATCTTCTCTCCGCAAGGAGGCGAAACCCACACGCCGGATAATGATTATTTCGTTGTTTGTTGGTTTGTATTTTCTAAACATTGGCTCAATCCTTCTTTTTGTTTTTGACCTTAAGCGCTTTCCCGAATCGCCGAGTGCGCTCATCAACGACTACTAGACCGAATTCCTTGCATTCCCGCCTATTGTTCTTCCAAATACTTTTCACAACTTTGTTTTTTCGATGGTATCACCGATGTAAGTTTTGAGCCATATCGCCGATACTCTTTTGTGCCATCCTTTTTGCTTATCGTTTCTGGGCCGGTCACTACAGGCGGGGCGATGAAGTGTGTGATGACAGAAAATTTATTGATGCCACGTTTAGGATCGGCGATGCGGTTTTGCACGTGGCTGGATAACACATAACCGAATAAGGTAACCCTTTTAGTTTTCGGCTTAGCCAGTTTCCGTTTTGGCTTTAACAAGAATTTCAATAATGACATAGCAATGCTCCTTTCGGCGCTTTTTATCATCATTAGTCAAAATGGCAAAATTGAGTCGCGGACAAAAACCGCTCTTTTCTCCACTTTTTTCTAATCTGCGGAAAAAATCCCAGGTTTGCGGAAACAAAATTTACATGGAATTTACTTGTTTATCCTGGCGTTACCGGTTTTATTTTGTGTGGCGCTGAACCGCTCAGTTGTTTTTTGTTCTCGCTCTATAAGAAAAGCTCCCTTGTGGGAGCCCTTGCTTAATAACCCAAGAAAGCCAATAGGGATTCTTTCGGGCGATAACCGGTGCTGGTGTTGATGATCTTCCCGTCTTGGTAGAGGACCAAGGTCGGGATTGAATAGACGTTGAGCTTGGCGGCTGGGGCCCCGACTTTG
Organism: uncultured bacterium; assembly: GCA_949297805.1. Lineage (GTDB taxonomy): Bacteria > Bacillota_I > Bacilli_A > RFN20 > CAG-826 > Alloenteromonas. The sequence goes on along the minus strand of CASFTG010000001.1, from coordinate 885,337 downwards.
TCGACGTCGACTTTCAAGACCTTCAGCTCTGGATGTTCCTCGGCGATCTCTTTGACGATGGGGGATAGCATTTGGCAAGGCCCGCACCAGACGGCGTAGAAGTCGACAAGGACTTTGCCCGAACTAGTCTCCTGCTCGTATTGTTCGTTGGTGGTGATTTCGATTTCCATTTAATTAATTCCTCCTACATGAATATTAGATAGAAAACCGCGTAAAGCAAAGCCAGATGCACTGGGAAGTAGGCATATTCGAAGTAACGGAATCCCTTCGAGTCGTAACCTCGCTTCCCGGAATAGAAATAAAGGACAATGATGGCGAGTAGGCAATAAGACTCGACCGACATCGATAAAGTCGCCCCGTTGACGTTATAGACTGGGTCGAAAGCCCTAGAAGCCAAATAGGATAGCCCCCAGAAAGCGACGGTGACGATAAAGAAGAATATGAGCCCTAAGACATTGATGAGCCGCCGCCCGGTATAGGTCTCGGGGAAGAGCTCCTCGCTGATGCCAAGTTGTTCGCACATCCCTTTGCCCATCTTGTAGGCTAAGGGGAAGGCAAAGTAGAAGCCTAAGGTAATGAGCAAAGCGAACACCGAATAAGCCGGCCGGAGGTAATAGGGGAGCCAGTTGACCGAGACATCGGCATAGTTCTCATAGACCCCGACGAAATAGCAAAGCAGGATAAAACCGATCGGGAGGAGGCTTAGAAGCTTCTTCCATTTTGGTAACCGCAAGCAATAAAGGACCAAGCCGCAGAAAAGGAGGTCACTCAGCGGATTGGTGATTGCCTCGGCCCCGGAGATGATCCCTAAGGGGACATAGACCAAGATGATCTGCACGATCTCGACCAAAGCATAAACGCCAAGGATCCGCAGGATGTATTTCCCCCGGGCATGGGAATAACGCATGCCTTCCGCTAATAAGAAGGCGAAGATCGGGAAAGCGATCCGCCCAGCATAACGGAGGACCATGGCGGCGGTGTTCATCGCCTCCGGGTTAGCCGAGGAGCCGGCATACATCGAAAGGAAGAGGCCGATATGGTCAAGCGTCATGAAGACGATGGCGATGAGCTTGAGGACAAAGCCGGATAAAGGTAACTTGCGATTGTCGTCCATAGGGTTCCTTTCAGATGAGTTGGGTGAAGAAGGAGGCGGCGTTATAGAGGATGTGGGCGGTCGTTGACCCCTCAATCCCGAACTTGTCATAGCAGATGGACAAGGCGATCCCGCCAAAGAGATAGGAGGGCAGATTGATCAATTCAACGATCATCGCCGTCCCGCCTTCGTTAAAGCAGCCGAAGTCGAAGTGGATGAAGGCGAAGATGATGATGGTGAGGATATAGGCCAATGGTTTGCCGAATCGAGCCAAGAAGGAGAAGAGCCCTGCTCGGTAGCCAAGTTCCTCGGTCACCGGCCCGATGATGGAGAGAAGGAAGAAAGCCCCGACTGGCACCGTTTCGATCATCGTATTGAGGACCGACTGGTTGGCGTTGTTGGTGGAACCGTCAATCCCTAAGGCCGCATAGACCGGGCTTATGACCAACAAGGAATAAACGATCCCGACGATGAATAGGCCGATGGCGAACGCGATGCCGATCAAGACATTTTTATAACGCTTGAACCGTTCGAAGTAGGCCCTCCAGTCCTTGAAGAGGATAAGCCCCATCGATAGGAGGACCAATAAATAGGCGATGAGCATGTAGACGAAGTTCACCGTGCCCGAAGAAAGATAGGCGTTCAATTGGTCGCTGTCCCAGCCGGGATTCTGCCCTTTGACCACCGCGACTAATATTAGAGCGACGATCTCGGAGAAGATCGATAAGCCAATTAGCGAGCAGGCCAATAAGCCGATCTGCTTATAGACATTAAGCGGCAGAAAATCCTTGAAGATGACCCGGGCCCGGGTATCGGGATTCGGGGTCCCGCATTCGGGGCAACGAACCGCTTGAGGATCGAGCTTATGATGGCAATGAGGGCAACTGGTCGGTCGAAGATAGGTTTTCACGCGCGTTAATATATCATTAGTTTTGCTCCTTGCCTAAAGCCGCCTTTGAACTGCGATTCAAAATCTATTCGACATATTCGGTTTTTGCGGGCTTTTCGAATCAAAAGTCCTTTCAAACGCCGATTTTGCCTTTTGTTTTGCCACTCGAATTAGCCGATGTGACGTTTTGTGACGAAGGGAATTTGCTTGGCGGACTATAATACCGGCATGGCAATCGACAAAGAAAAATTGATTCAAGAAAGGCAGAAGCAAGGCTATACCCAGGAAAGCCTCGCCAGCGCCGTCTATGTCTCACGCAGCGCCATCGCCCAATACGAAAACGGGACCCGGCATCCAGGCCAGGAGACGGAGGAGCTGCTGGTGGAGAAACTCGGGCCGGGGATTCTTAGCAGCAAAGAACCGCCGAGCGTCAAAGAACGAGTCCTCTTATCGGTCATTATGCTCGTGACCATTTTAATCCTGCTGATGTTCTTCCTCCCACTTTTCAAGGTCGTCGTCGATAATGCCTCAGGGCCCGGGTATTGCGATGAGGATGGTTATTGCTATCCGATGTGCTATTCGATTTATGGCTACCGGAGCTTAGCCATTGGGCCAACGGTCGGCTATGTCTATGGGGCTATCGCCGCCGGATTGTTGATTTTGCTCCTTTCCGGTTTACGGCTGCTTGGAGCCATCAATTCTCGGAAGTTGGTTTATCTCCTTTTTGGCATTTTGGGCGCCGGTTTCCTAACTTTAACCGGCTTAGCCATCGCCTTCGATCCGCTGGATTTGGTTGAAATTTCGTATTGCTAATACGCGTATAGGCGCGCACTTGGGTATTGAGGTTTCCTTCCTTGCCCACCATAATTAACCCGATATGAACTTGGCCACATTTTTGTCTGTGAATTCGGAGGACATCCTCCGTTACCTCGATATCGGTTTAAACGTCGCCTTCTTTGGAATCCTCGGGGTCCTGGTCTTCCTCTTCCTCTGGGGTTTGCTCCATGGTTGGCGATACGGGACTTACCATCTGATCTTCGTCGGCGGGCTCTGCGTCATCGGGATGCTGACGGTCTCGCCCCTAGGCGATATGCTGGCCAAACTCGATCTTTCCTCTTTCGGCATTCCCGAAGTCGTCGTCAATATCGGCGACTTTTCGGCGAGCCTTCATGTCACCACCCTATCCGAGACCTTGACCGATTTCTTTACTAAACTCTTGCTCCATTATGGGGTGTCGGCTTCGGCGGAAGACATCGTCGTCTACGCGACCGCCCTCGCGGCCTCGACCGTCAAGCTCCTCCTCATCTTCGTCGAAGGCTTGCTCATTATGATCGTCGGGTCGTTATTGGCTTGGCTTTTATGGCATATTTGCTTCAAGTTCCTCTTTAACCGCAAAGTCCAAGTCACCGAATATCTCAATGGACCCGATGGGGAAGCGGTCGTTAAGAAGAAACGGCGGAAAAGAAAACTTCGCTGGGTCTCAGGCTTAGAACACGTCGTCTGCGGTGGTCTGATCATGGTCATGCTTCTGACTCCGTTCACCGCCTTGGTCAACACGGTCAATAACCATCTGGAGATCGATGAATCCTCGTCCAAAACCGATGAGACGGTCGGAATGGTTTACGATGTCCTCGAGGCCTATGACGACTCGACTTTCGCCAAGGTCTTCTTCAACTGGACCCGGAACGACGGGACCGAGACCCTCGATTCGAAGCTCATCTCCTTCCTAACCAAAACCGATGCCGCCGGGATGAAGGTCGACCTCATCACCGAGTTGGCGTCTATCGCTGACGTCGGCTCCTCGATTCTCAATTCCGGGGTCATGGCCATGATCGGGGAGGATGGGATCGCCTGGCATTCGATCCTCGCCTCGATGATCATCCCGAACCTCATCAGCAAGCTCACCAGCGTCTCCCTAGTCAAGATCGCTTTGCCGGTCGCGGTGACGATTGCCCTTAATCTCGATCAAGCCAAAACCATCTTAGGAGAGGACGCCGTCGCCTATTTGACCAATCAGAATTACGATTGGACCAATGAGCTCAACAACTTAAGCGCCTTCTACGTTGATTTGCTTAACGCCGGCTTCTTCGAGGTCATCGCCGATGAGGTCTCCCAGACCCCGATCTTTAACCTCACCCAGCTTTATGCGATGTTCGAGGATGAAGACGCCTATAAATCCATGCATGCCGCCCTCGACAAGGCTGACACCGATCTCATCAACCACCTGATCGCCGGGGCCGTCTATACTATGGCTAAGAACCAAGAAACTAGCGAGGATTCCTTCTCCCTTCGGATGTTCGTCCAACCCGATAAGGACGCCCCGCTGGATTACCACCAGATCGCCAATATCTCCTGGTTCCAAGAACTCGGCATCATCTACGATTCCTTCTACAGCCTCGTCGATATCGACCGAGTGGCGATGAAGGAGATGTTCGATGGGCTCGGAACGACCGCCGACGTCCAGTCGTTATCTCGGCTTAATCAAAACGATTCCTCCTCTTCGGAAGCGGCCGACGAGGACAAACTGCTCGGCGGGGGAATCCTCGGGACCTTGCTCACCATGGTCATCGACCATCCGGAGGAAGTCATCTCGGTTTTGGTCGGCCCTCGCGATGCCGATGGCAACCCGACTAACGTCGACCCCAATACCGGCATCTCAACCGGAAAGAAGAACCTCTTCGATTCGGTCTTGATCGGCAACGCTTTAGACGACTTGCTCCCGGTCCTTGAGCCGATGGTCAATAACCAAGGGAATATCAAGATCGATTTGGAATCCGCCAACGCGCAACTGGTCGATGAAGATAACATCGGGGTCACCCGGGTCAACTTCAAAAAGGAATTTGGGGCAATCATGGATATCGCCGCTGAATTAGCTTCGAACGAAGCCGGCAAAGAATTCCTCCTTAATCCCGACACTCAGCCGGGTGTTAATTACGATCCCGAAGGGAACCTCTATTCGATCGAACCGGATTTATTGGATGCTTTAATCAATACCTGCGAGGACATTGACCGCTCAATCATCCTTTCCTCAGCCTTACCAGGCGTCCTTGAATCCTCGATGGAGGACTTCGACCTAAGCCAATATGGCATCGCCAAACTTGACTTCCACGCCCCGAACTTAGGCCATGAGGCGGCCAATATCCTGAGAATGGCCAAGTATTGCCCCTTATTGGTCTCTTCTTTCTCTTCTATCTCCAAGATGGGGACGGCGGCGATGGGGTCGTTCTTGCTCTCGGCTCAGGAGGAACTTTGCTACATCTTCGACACCTTCCTGAATTCCAAAGTATTAAATCCCATTACCCTCGATGAAAACGGAAAAGAAGTGAAGAACGCCAACTTCTGCGGGCTTATCAACAAATTGATCTCGCAAATCGATAGCAACGGGACCTTCACTGAATTGACCACTGAAGACCTCGACGGCATTCCTAATCTCACCTCCTCTTGGATTGAAGGGGACATCGATCAATCGAAGCCGAAAGGCGAGACTTATCAAATGGTCAATGCCCTTTGCTCGGTCTTGCGCAGCGGCCTCCTCGATAAGCTTGATTCCTTAAGCAATGGGGACACCGCGAACGCCTTCAGCCAGCTTTCGGGATTGAAGATCGATGACGTGTTCGCCGCCATCGGGGACTCGGTCATCCTTTCCAAACTCGCCGGCGGGGCCCTAGATGGATACCTCGTTGTCCCGATCCTTGGGGTTGGAGGCGAGGATGGGCTCGACCTTCCGATCAGTTTTAAAAACGTTACCGACTGGGCAGCCGAAGGGGCGGCGTTCCAGAAAGTCATCGACTTGGCCTCCAAAGGGTTAGATTTATCGAACCTCGACTTCTTCGCCTTAGGGCCGGATCTTGGCGATCTGCTTAAAGCCTTATCGGGTTCAGGCATCTTCACCTATACCGAGTCCGGGGTCAGCGAATACGTCTTCCCCGAATACCTTTACAACAAATTGCTCCTCTCGACTGACGGGGAGACTTTAAAGTACTTCCTCGATCCGGATTTCGAAGGGGACGTAGCCTCCTTAACCACTTTAGAGGAGAAACAAGCGGCCACGACCTTGCTGAGAAACAAGCGGCCACGACCTTGCTCTATCTCGATATGGTCGAACAGCTTTCGACCGAAGAGGACTGGAATGGGGAGCAGGGCGAGATCGACCGGCTGACCAACGTCTTGAATTCGCTTAACCAACTCGGCGGGGTTGAGGAACTCTCCAACCTCGACTTCGACAACCTTTCCTCGATGGAACAGGCCTTAAAACGGCTTGAAGAACGCCTTCGCCGGGATGGAGGGGGCGAAAGATTCGCCGATTGATTTCTCCGCCATCAACTATTCTTATTTCCTCCATGCCGATCCCGTCAATGGCCATCTTTCCACCTTAACTGAGAAGCAACGGCAAGATAACGTCGATGAGGTCGCTAATCTCTTCTCCGTCTTCTCGGTTTTGCTCGATCCTTCCTATGGGTTAATGAATGAGGATGGGCAACTCGATGCCAGCCGGATTTCCTTATCTTCGCTTTCCACCGACTTCCTCCTCCGTCCGTTGCTCGATGGGGCCAGCGCAAGCCATCTGCTTAACGAAGCCCCGACCGCCGAACAAACCCCGGTCTTTAAGCAATTGATTGAGACGGTTTTGGTCGAATCCGGCATCTACGGGATTGATGAGAACGCCGAAGACAAAGCCCATGTCGCCTTCGATCCTGACCATACCGATATGACCATCGCCAAGATCGTTGAGTCGATCAGCGATTGGGATTCCGAGATCGATGACCTTTGCTATCTTATCGATACCATCCAATCCTCCTCCTTCGTCGATGAGAACGGGGAACTGGATTTCGATGCTTTGTCCTCGCCCTCCGATTATTTCGCCACCAACGCCGATGATAAGAAGCGCGAGCTCTCGACTATGCTCAATGCCCTCGATGGATCCGCTCTTTTCTACCGGGCGTTGCCGCAGCTGCTCAATGACGTCTTCTTCCCCGAATCGGGCGAGGAACTCATTGAAGGGGAGATGGGCGAATTCCTTAATGATGTCAACCCCTTCTTCACTGCCTATGAAGATAACGGGACTAAGGACTATGCGCCCTATGGGGAGGAGCAGATTGATTACCTTGTCAACATGATGGGGTCTTTATCCTCTTTATCTTCGACCGATTTGACCGATTTAGGCTCGATTGATGCCTCCGCCTTGACGACCGCCCTCGACCAGATGATGCGTTCGGGCCTCTTCAATAGCGATAAGCTCAACGAAACGACGGGCCTCAACGCCTTCCAAGGGCTCATTAAGCAAATCGTCTCCCTCGACGCTTTAGAGCAATATTTCTATTACGTTAAAGACGATGGGACCGGTTCGCCTAAAGACCTCGCCAATAAGTCGCTTTACGCCCAATATGATTCCGCCGACTTGGCTAACGGCAAAGCTATTTACTTGGTTAAGTCCGTCTTCCCGACCAAATTTGACGGGAATGATTCCGATCTTGCCAAACAAGAACTGGCCATTGATGGAGATGAGGGGTCGCTAAAGACGATGTTGACCCTCTTCCAGTCGGACGAGGTCAAGCCGCTGCTCAACAATGATGGGGTCTTCGATTTCTCTTCCATCCGGCCCGATCTCTTCGTCGACTTATTGACCGCGCTTAACGATTCGCCTTTGTTCTATGACTGCGTCCCGAACATCATCGATTCGACCTTGAATCAGCCCGATTTTCAAATCGAGGGCATCGACTTCACTAAGGCTAACGTCTACTTCTCCTATTATTATGACGAGAATGACCAATATCATTCGGAACCGGATTATTCCCGCCGTTTCGATGAGACCGAGATTTACCAATTGGCCTCGATTCTCTCGAATCTGTCCCGCAACAGCGAAGCCCTCGGGAACCTGACCAACCTCTCCTCCATCGATCCGATCACCTTCCGAGAGATCCTCACCGATATGTACAATTCCCGGGTCTTCCATAACGATGGGTTCTTGGTCTATGGCGGTAATTCTGCCGTTTGGAACGAAGGCACTTTCACTTACGATGATTTGACCGTCTTTGAGCAATTAGCCTATACGGTGTATGACTCTTCCTCCTTAGCTTCTTTGAACTATAGCTTAGAAGGGGATCCGGAACTCTATCTTGCCCATGGGGAAGCCGGTTACCAAGAGAAACTCTATAAGAAGATCAAGGCCCAGCGGACCCCGGGTTGGACCGAGGAAATCAACAACCTGACCGACGATGGACGGGGGGCGGGCCTCCTCCAGGTTTTCCTCGATTCTGGCTTCCTCGCTGACGACGGCTCCTTGACCTTCTCGGGCGACGAGATCATGAACCTCCCGCCGGATGACTTAGAGGACATCTTCTATGCCCTCAACAAACTTCAGCTCGGCAGCGACATCTTGCCTAACGCCCTCCAGGACGTCTTTGGCAACGTTGGCCTCACCCAGTTCACCCGGCCGGCGGAGCCGATTACCGTTGAAGCGACTCAAGTCGGGAACGAATACGTCTATGATATCGGCGCGGTGGCTGGCAACCTTGAAACCGGCGGCCATCCTTTGACCATCACCCTTGATAAGATTCCAACGGAATATTCGCTTAAGGCCGGCGAGATCGACTACACCGACTTCGCCAAACCTAGCGAAGGTTCTTCCATCGATGTCGCTTCCTTAACCGGCAATCTGGTCCTCACTTCTTCCGAACCTTTGAACGTCCAAGTTAGCTATGACCTCTCGAACTATCGGTATACCCAGTCTGAACTCGAGAAAAAGGACATCAACCTCATCATCAACCTCCTCAATAGCATCTACACCCCGGGCGTTGATGGACAAGATGGCCACTACTTCGACTTTGCTAATATCCCCGATGGTTATGACGTCATGACCGCCTTTACCGAGCAAGGCCATCACACCTATGACCTTTTGACCTTCATGCAGCAGACCTCGATCTTTGAGAACCCGATTGAATTCAAGTCCGGTACTGACTTTGATGCTTATCATCCGGTCAAGGTGGCTAGCGAGAACTCCGTCACCACCCGGGATTACGCTCTATACCACATCTTTACCCTCGACATTAGCTTTGGGCAGCAAAGCACCTTCAAAGCTTCGATCTTCAATCGGCTGGTGAAGGGTGATAACTCCGAGCAGGCCGCCATAAACGCGTTGAACGAAAAACTCGGATCGGCTCTTAATTACCCTGATCTGAAAGTTGACTCGCTCTATGTCGATGACCACATTATCGATTTGGCCTTTGTCGAAGGTTATGTCACCGCGGTCGAAGCGTTGGTCGATAGTCTAGGCGATGACGATACGGCTAATGCTGGCGTTTATGCCGCCTTGGTTGCTCTTAACCAAGGAGCCCGGATTGATATGCTGGACGCGGTCGATGCCTTCTCTTCGTTCACCAAAGTCGATGAAAACTGCGAAAACCTTGAGGATCCGGTGCTGTTTAACAACATCCTCGCCGGGGAAATGGACGCCATTTACGGTGCTTTGGTTAAGGCTGATTACATCAACCATAACCTAAGTTACGGAACGATTGGCGCCAATCCCGGCGGGCTCTACACAAATACCGAAATCACCGTTGATTCCTATAAGAACCTCGGTTCGTTCTACGACGATGAATGGATGGCCCTCATCAATGACGGCTCGGCCCAGGAAGTGTTCTACGCCAACCTCATGGCCTATGCCTTCACTGATGAAAAGATTGCCACTTATGCCACCGATGAGTGCGTTGAGGGTCTTCTGGCGATGGAGAAACTTGATTCTTACTTCAATTATGGCCTGACCGACACCGTCTTCGTCACTGGTAAAGAGAAGCTTGGTATGCTTTCTAGCTACCTATATCTCTCCTTGCCATACTCCGGCATCGTTGGGAATTCGAACTTGTCCGATTTGAGCAAGTACAAAGAGTTCAAAGTGGGCGATAACCAAGTCAACTTCTCGGAAGTGGCTCTAGGTTTGGCCACCAACGCCTCGATCATCCTTCTATGAAAGAAGGCGATAAGGTCATAACCAAGAAAGGGGAGGGCCAAAGCGAGATGCTTGGCTCTTCCTTTTTGGCCTTTGCCTTACCTTGCGCCAATAAAGAAGAGCTCGACGCCCAATTGGCCTCGATCCGTTCCTTGCACCATAAAGCCAACCATATCCCCTATGGATTCCGGCTCGATGGGCAGGATGGCTTCAGTGAGGACGGGGAGCCGAGTGGGTCTTCGGGCCGCCCGTTATTGGAGTTCCTTCGGGCCGAAGATGCTTATGGCCTATTAGCCGTCGCCCGTTATTTCGGCGGGACAAAGCTCGGTGTCGGCAACCTCCGCCGGATGGTCTTAGAAGCCGGAAAGCAGGCTTATGGGCAAGCCGAGATTTCGGTGGTTAGGCAACTATACGCTTATGATCTTGAGGTCGATTACGCCGCCTACGATTCCTTAACCAGGCTATCGAGCCGGCTGGATTTCGTTATCGCCAACCCGGAATTCGGTGAGATGGTTAAGGTTAAGCTTATCAGCGATTCTCATCTTAATGAGCGGCTTGAAGCCAAGTGGTTTCGCCTAAATCCGGGTGAGCCGTTTCTTGACCTGGTCAAACCGTAGTAAAAATATATTGATTTTCATATACACGCGCGCGCTAACCCGACTACAATTTACCTGCCTTAAGAGGAGGAATGGATATGAGCAGCCTCAATGAACTCGAAAACCGCCGAAACGCCGTCTACGCCAAAATGGATGACGAATCCTTCGCCCTCTTCTTTGCCGGGAGGGCCAAATATTTCTCCTCGACCACTTTCTATCCCTTCGAGGTCAATGCCGATTTCTTCTATCTCACCGGTATCGAGCAAGAAGGTTCCTCCTTATTGCTTATCAAGCGGGGCGGGGAGACCCGAACCATCCTCTTCGTCGATCAATATGACGAAGCGAAGAAACGCTGGTACGGGAAGCGGCTCACTCAAGAGGACGCGAGACGGATCTCTGGCATAAACAACGTCATGCTTTCGGCTTATCTTTCCTCCCGGCTCGACCGCTTGCTCCGGCAAGGGATCGACGAGGAAAGCCCCGTCAATATTGGCTATTTCGATTTAAGCCCGGAACTCAAAGTCGACCGGGAACTTGATTCAAAGTCCTTTGCTTCGGCCTTACAAGCCGTTTATCCGTCTTTGCTAGTTAAGCCAGTCAAACCCTTGGTCGCCCCTTTGCGGAAATGCAAAAGCGAGGAAGAGATTGATTCGATCAAGAAAGCCATCGGCCATGTGAAAGATGGGCTGCTTAACGCCTATTCGCTTCTTTCCCCTGGGGTTTATGAATATGACCTTGGCCTCGCCTATATGAGCGCGACCGAGTCCTCTTCCGGCTTAGGCGGCTTCGCTGAGCCCTTATTCATCGCCGAGGGGAGCGGAGCCAATTGCCTGCTGGCTCAAAAGCCGAAAGAGAAAGTAAGGAAAGGGCAAGCGGTCGTCTTCAACGTCAACGCCCGCGACGAGCATTACTGCGCTTCCATCGCCCGGACCGTTCCAGTTGATGGCAAGTTCAGCGACCGTCAATCGCTTATCTACTCCATCGTCCTCGATTGCTTAAAGAAGACGGGGGCTTTACTCCGTCCCTTGCTAAGCGTCGAGAAGGTCAATGAGTTTGCTAGGGAACGGCTAGCGGAACGCTGCCTTTCTGAGCAAATCATCGCCTCAAAGGAAGAAATCAGTCAGATTACCTTCCCCCGGGCCCTCTCCTTCCTGGGCTTAGAGCTTTACGAAGACTATGAGGGCCTGACATTGCAAGAAGGGGATGTGGTGGCGTTGGATATCGGCCTTTACCTCGATAAGGAGGATATCGCTATCCGGCTAAAGGATATGTATATGATCACCGGGACCGGATCCCGTTTACTAAGCGATGGCATCGCCATCGAGCAGGACGATTTAGAGAACCATTTCAAACTGAAAAGAGGCATTTAAAATGGACAAAGAAAAAGCAAGATCGGCTTTTCGCTATGTCAAGAACAACATCATGGTCACTTCCAACGGGATGGCCATCGGCTTGTTCGGGACATTGATCATCGGGACGATTCTCGATTTATTCGCTGGGATCCCTTATTGCGAGGCGATCGGCGATTGGGCGGCTTTAATCAAAGGGCTCATGGGGGCCGGCATCGGCTTAGGCGTGGCCCTGGCAAAGAAGAAAAGCGGGGTGGCGGTGGTAGCCTGCATGGCCGCCGGTTATATCGGGAACTACGCCTTCTCTTTTGCTACTGGTCAGATTAGCGGCATCTCCGATCCTTTGTCTTGCTATCTAGCGGTTATTCTTTGCTTATTAGGACTTAAGTTCCTAAGCAAGAAGAAGACCCCGGTCGATTTGATTTTGATTCCGCTTATTGGGATCTGCATCGCCGTTTTGTATTCCTTCCTTTTAGCCAATTGGGTTCATTACATCACCATCGGGATGGGCTTATTGGTCGAACTCTGCTTCACCAACATCGTCGTCAGCTTCTTCATGTGCATCTTGGTCTCGGTGTTGGTCGGGATGGCCTTGACTGCGCCGATATCCTCGGTCGCCCTTTGCGTCGCCATCTCTATCGGCCAAGTCCCTTTAGCGGCCGCGGCAGCCTTGATTGGCTGCTGCACCCAAATGGTTGGGTTCGCGGTCCATGCCGCTCGAGATAACAAGTGGGGCACGGTCGTCGCCATCGGCATCGGAACCTCGATGCTTGAATTCAAGAACATCGTCCGGAAACCCATCATCTGGCTTCCAACCATCATCGCCTCCGCCATTCTTGGGCCCTTTGCGATGCTCTTCCCGCTTAGTGAAGGGATGGATGCCGCTTCCTTATCGGTTGGGGCGGGCATGGGGACCTCGGGTTTAGTCGGCCCACTGAATTTCCTCGGGGCTTCCAATTACTCCTGGCAAATGGTCCTTTGTGTTATCTTCGTCTGCGTCGTCGCTCCGATCATCCTTGTCTTCTTCATCGATTGGCTGTTCCGCCATTTCCATCTGATTGAGAAAGGCGATTTCAGCTTAAGCAATGATTTGAATTGATTTTAGGCAAAGAGAATCAGCTTAATATTCCGGCGTTTTGCTGGGATTTTTATTTGAAATGCAGGCTTTTTGATTTGACGAAGACGTTTTCGGCGAAAACGTTTTCGCTAAAATTTACTTTCCCTGTTTTCACTCATATTTAATGATGTATAATACTGACGAAGACGTTTTCGGCGAAAACGTTTTCGCTAAATATCGGAGGCAAAATATGGGTATTCAAATTTATGGCCGTGTCCGCGAACTGGCATTGCTAAATGAACGTTACGATTCCTCTCGTTTTGAGTTTGGTTATCTTTATGGACAACGTCGAATTGGCAAGTCGACGTTGCTCTCTATGTTTTGCCAGGGGAAGAAGTCATTAATATTCCGCGCAACCGATTCGAGCGATGTCGATATTCGGAAATACTTCTCTAAAACCCTAAATGAAGCTCGAGGCTTTTCTGGCGGCACCTACGAATCGTGGCCGGATTTCTTTTCGGCCATCGATGAGTATTTCGGCGATGAGCCGGGGATTATGTGCGTTGACGAGTACCCGAACATCGTCGTGGGGCGCGATGGCAAAAGGAAGCGGACCGATTTCGCCTCCGCTTTGCAAAACGCCATCGATAGCCTTTTCCTCAAACGGCGTTTCGTTTTGATTCTGACCGGTAGCAACGTATCCTTTATGGAAAAGGAGATCGGGGATTACGGCGCGCCTCTATATCGCCGCAATACCTTCTCGCTTCGTTTGCTGAAATTCGAGTTCGATGAGGCTTTGATCGGGGTTAAGGATGTCCATGACGACTTCGAAAAAGCGAAGATATTGTCTTTAACCAATACTTTCCCTTTTTATCTTTCGCTTATTGACCAATCAAAGAGTTTCGACTCGAATCTGACCCATCTTTTCTATGAACCGAGTTCCTTGTTCGTTCAAGACCCAGGGCAGCTAATTACCAGCGATATCGTCCGAGGTGGCTATTACGCCTCAATAATCAAAGCCATTGCCGAGGGCGATGATACCGTGGCGGCGTTGTCGGAACGGCTTAATCTTTCAAGCGGCAACATCAGCAAGTACCTCGAGCCTCTTTTAACTGACCATATTCTTATTAAACGGGGGTTCTTCCAAAAGGAACGGAAATGCCGTTATGAGATACTCGATCCGATGCTGGCATTCTATTATCGTTTTATCCGCGAAAACGCGGGGCTTATCGCGGAAGGTTTTGGCCCAAGCCTAAAGAAAGCCGACGAAACCGGCATCGCCAATTTCATTGGGCACGCCTATGAGAAACTCTGCCTTACCTATTTGGAATACCTGAGCAAAAACGGGCGGCTTGGCGGACTTTTCCTTGATTTCCGGAATTTCCAATTCGATTCCAAATCGTTGGGTCGGTCGGTCGAGGTTGACGTCATCAGCGCCGATAAATTCCATCTGCTATTGGCTGAGACGAAGTTTTCCACCAAGAAACGGACACTTCGTGATTATTACGACATGCTGGAGGATCTTAAGGCCGAGCCTTTCCGCCCCTTTAAGCAGGTTGAGCTCTATCTATTCGGCGCGGCGGGCTTCGAGGATTCTTTGCGCTCGCTTGACGACCCCCGCCTCCATCTTGTCGACTTGCCGACGATGTTTGCGGAGATGCCGGCCTCCGCTTAGGCTTTTCTAACCGGTCGGCCGCGAAGGCCTGTATAATAGTGGCGATATGAGAAAATACGTTATTGCCATCGATCAGGGCACGACCTCGACCCGGGCCCTTTTATTGGATTTCAATGGTCGGGTGCTTTGTCAGAGCAGTCGCGACGTCGAATGCCTCTTTCCGAAACCGGGTTGGGTTGAGGCTAACGCCGAGAAAATCTTCATCTCGGTCATCGACTGCATCAACGAGCTTTTGGTTTTAGCCGGGACCAGCATGGAGGAAGTTGCCTGCATCGGCTTGACCAATCAACGGGAGACCACGGTCCTCTTCGAAAAGAAGGCCGGGAAGCCTGTTTATAACGCCATCGTCTGGCAATCGAAGCAGACTCAATCCCTTTGCGAGGAAAGGGAACAATATAGTGACTTCATCCAGTCCAAGACAGGCTTAAGGATGAACCCTTATTTCTCGGCCTCGAAGATCCGTTATATTCTCGACCGTGTTGAGGGAGCGGAAGAGAGGGCAAAGAAAGGCGAGATTCTCTTCGGGACCATCGATACTTACGTCATCTATTTATTGACCCGAGGCCAATCTTTCGTCACCGATGCTTCCAATGCTTCGAGGACTTTGCTTTTCGATATCCATAAGGGACAGTTCACCAAAGAGCTCTGCGACCTTTGGGATATCCCGATGGCGATGCTGCCGGAAGTTAAGGACAACTCCGACGATTTCGGTGAAGCTTCTTTCTTCCCTGGCGGAGTCCATATCACTGGGGTGGCCGGCGATCAACAAGCCGCCTTATTCGGGCAATGCTGCTTCAAAGAAGGGGACAGCAAGAACACTTACGGAACCGGCTGCTTCATGCTGATGAATATCGGGAAGAAGCCGATTCTTAGCCAACGAGGACTGCTTACTACCGTCGCCTGGCGGGAGAAAGGAGAATTGACCTATGCCTTAGAAGGCTCGGTCTTCATCGGCGGGGCCATCGTCCAGTGGCTGCGCGATCAAACCCGATGGATCTCTGCTTCGAGCGAATCGGAGGAATACGCCAAAAGAAAGCCCGACACCGCCGGCGTCTATTTCGTCCCGGCTTTCGTCGGCTTAGGAACCCCCTGGTGGGATGATGACGCTCGGGGCGCGATCTTCGGCTTAACCCGTGGGGCTGACCGGCATAACATCACGAGGGCCGCCCTCTACTCCATCGCCTATCAAAGCAAGGACGTCATCGAGGCGATGAAAGCGGAGGCCCATCTTGACCTCCCTTATCTCCGCGTCGATGGCGGGGCCTCGGCCAATGGATTGCTCATGCAATTCCAAGCCGATATTCTCCAATGCGATGTCGTCTTGCCCTCCTCGGTGGAGACGACCGCCATCGGGGCCGGTTACCTCGCCATGATCGGGGCCGGCATATATAAGGATAAGGAAGAACTGGTCAAGCGGCATGGGATTGATAAGATCTATCATCCAAAGATGGAGAAAAAAGAAGCCGATGAGCTTTACGATGGCTGGCTATCGGCCGTCAAAGCGACCATGGCGTTCAAACGCTAGGTCCGAAAAAACGCACTTTGGGGAATAAAACGCCCCGTAAATCAAACAGGAGGTCTATCGTTTAGCCATGCAGGAAATCGTTTTGTATCGCCACTCGGCCATCCTCGCCCCCCGGAGTAAGTGGGGGAAGTTCCTGAAGTACCGGCAGCAATATCCCTCCGCCGACTTCATCCTCTTCGATTTGCCTTCGCTCGAAGCCCATTTCGGAGCGACCTTTGCCTCCAACGCCTTAGGGTATCTTTTGCTCCAAGGCCATAGCTATCAGGAGGCGTCGAATATCCTTCGTGACATCCGGTTCCTAAAAAGCAATAAGACCTATCATTCCCCGGAAGTGCAAAAACTCTCCGCCGTCTTAAAAGGCCTCGAGGAAGCCGGACTGGTCAAACGGACCTTCCATCCGGAATATGACTTCCAGGGCCGGGACATCATTATCTCCGGCTATGGGTCGGGGGAGCGGATCTCGACCATGCTCAAAGACCTCCCCAATATCTCGGTCTCCTATGACCTCGATACGGGAGTTAACGAACCCTTGCCTCCCCTATATTGCTTTGCGAAGGCCATCTCGGCCTTCCATTTCCTAGGCAATAAGCTTTCCGAGGCCTTAGCCAATGGGGCTAAGCCAGAGGAGTTGGTCATCCTCAATTACTCCAAGGAGCTCCGGTTCTACTTAGAGCAGATGGCGGCTTATTACCACTTGCCTTTGGCTTTGCCTTCCTCTACCCGTCTATCGTCAACCAAAGAAGGAAAAGATATCCTATCCAAGTTCAAAGACAGCGATATCGAAGTGGGGGAGATCCTAAAGGAGGCGCCTGAAGAGATCGCGAAGGCCTTAGCCCCCTTGAACTACCCGAAACTTACTGGGGCCCAAGCTTATTACGCCGCTAGGGAATTATTGAGCCTTACCACCGTCTCGACTCCGAAATTGACCGGGGCGATTGAGGCTAGTTCAGCCGTGATGCCGAGCTTTGGAAAGAAAGGCTACTTCCTTGATTTCTCGCTTAATCATGCGCCCAAAACGGTCGGGGATGACCCCTTGCTCCCCTCCGATTCCTTGCTTAGCGAAGCCGGGCTATCCCCGGTCGAGCAAAGGCTAAGGCAAAACGAGGCCGACTTGACCATCGCCCTCCGTTCGGGGAGTATCGAGTTCGCCCTCTATTTCGAGACCGGCCCCTCCTCCCGTTACCCCTCGCCCTTAATCAAAAAGCTGGGGATCAAGGAGATCAAAGAACCGCTTCTAGATTATGAATATTCTGAGCAATTTGGACAGAATGAGGCCGCTTTTGCGGAGGAAAACGCCCAAAAGTACAAGATTTTCTCTCCACGTGGCGATTCGCTGAAGTCGCGATTCCCCATTCAAATCCATTACTCGCATAAGTATCAAGCGAGCCCTTACGATTATCGGCCCGACCATACCTCCTACTCCGCCATCTCGACCTGGATCGATTGCCCCTTCTCCTATTATTGCTCCTATGTCTTAGGGCTCAAATCCGATACCAATTTCGGGATGCTCCGGGGGACGGCGGCCCATGCTTATTTGGAACATTACCCCGACCTCGTCCAAGCCAACTCCGCCTTTGAGGCGGAAGTCGCCGCTTCCCCCTATAAGGTCAATGATTCCGAGCGGCTCATCCTCACCCACGTGAAGGAAGACGCCGCCCGTTACGCCGACCTCTTCTTCTCATTGCCTATCGGCGAGGTTGAGCATGAGAAGGTCTTCAACCGGCCCCTTTTCGCAGGGATCGATTTGACCGGCAAAGTCGACTTACTGGCAAAGAAAGACGGCTTCTATTACGTCTTCGACTTCAAATCGAGCCAGAAGCAGAACTTCGTTTACGAACGCCTCCAGTTCGGCGTCAATCTACAGCTCCCGATCTATGCCTATTTGACCGCCGGGCAAGTGGAGGGCTATGAATTGGCTGGTCTCTTCATCGCCCCCTTCGCCTATAAGAATAAGACGGGAGCGGCGGTCGATCCGGACGAAGACTATTCTTACCTCTCGGGGGTTTATCCGAGCCTAGGGGAAATGCCGGCCTTTGATCCGGATGGCCTTCTGACCCGGAAGGACCGGGGCGGGAACGTCGGCATCGAACAGGGGGCCTATGGTCCCGAGCAATTCGCCGAACTCGCCCATATCGCCGGCCAACATATTGATAAAGCCTTAAACCGGATCCTCGGACACGGGTTCCCAATTCTCCCGCGGAAGATCGTGAACGAATCCTTCAACGCCCAGGTCAACCCTTGCGAGAAATGCAGCTTCGCCTCGATCTGCCATCATCATGATGAGGACGAGGTGGTCTATATCGAGCATAAGAAAAAGAATGAGCCCCGGACCTATACCCTGGTCGACGCGGCTATCGCTAAAGAAGAAGCCGAGGAGGACGATAACGATGAATCTGAGTGCTAAGCAATTAAAGGCCGTCGAGTTCGAACGGGGCGATTGTTTAGTCGCCGCCGGGGCCGGCTCGGGCAAGACCGAGGTCTTATCCTCGAGAGCCCTCGCCTTATGCAAGAAAGGGCTCGCCACCCCGAAGAACCTTCTGGTCTTGACCTTCACCGAGAAGGCGGCGGCCGAGATGAAGGAACGGATAAGACAAAAGATCGAAGGGGATGATTCGGTTTGCCTCTACGCCTCGGAAGTCGAGAACGCCGCCATCTGCACCTTCGATTCCTTCGCTTATTCGATCGTTAGGGAATTCCAAGACGCCTTAGGGCTTAAGACCGCCCCCAAGATCGCCGATGCCGCTATCTTCGCTTCAAAGCAGCAGGAGATATTCGATTCGATCGTTAATAGGTTAGCGGCCCAAGCTTTAAAAGACCCGAGCGATCCCTTTAACGAATTCGCCCAGTATTACTGCCGCAGCAGCTACGACTCCCTCTATAAAGGGGTGCTGGACGCTTTAGGGGTCGCGGCCCTCTCCGGGGATAAGGAAGCCTACTTCGCCAATTACGAAAAAGACTTCCTCTCCTTAGAGAAGATTGAATCCTATAAGCCTCTTTATTTCGAGTGGGTCCGGGCCAAGCTCGCCCAAGCCCAAGAGGCGATTAAGAACTATTCCAATACCGATTTTACCGACTTCGATGCCCGCTGGATCGAGGAGGCTTTAGCCAAATCGAATGAGGAATTGGCCGTTTCGGGGATTCAGGTCGCTTCGCTGAACTCTACCGTTGGCCGCTCCATCGAGAAGACCGAGGCCGATAAGAAACTTAGGGACATCATCAAGAAAACCTACATCAACCCGGCCAATCGGGCGATTCAGGCGGCCTTGGCCGACCCGGAGATGACTTTGTCGGCTTTAAAAGCCGGTAACCTAGTCGTCCAAATCGCCGCCGAGGTCAACACCAAGCTCGATGAATTCAAGAAGGAGCAGGGTTTATTCGAGTTCGACGACATCGCGGCCTTGGCAAGGAAGGCCGCCAATATCCCGGCGATCAATGCGAGGTTAAAAGAACGGTATAAGTTCATCATGGTCGACGAGTTCCAGGATACCTCCAACCTCCAGATGGCGATGCTCGACACCTTGATCGACAATAACTTCTTCGCCGTCGGGGACATCAAGCAATCGATCTATCGGTTTCGGAAAGCCAATCCGAGCCTCTTCGCTTCCTTATTGAAACAATGCGCCGAGGGGAAGAAGACCTTAGTCCGGCTCGACGATAACTTCCGTTCCCGTCAGGAGATCATCGACAATCTGAACCTCGCCTTCGATCAGATGATGACCGAGTCGTTCGGCGGGGTGAATTACCGTTCCGGCGAAGGGCTGAATTTCGGGCAGCATGGCTATGATAAGAATTCCTTCTCCGGCGATTATGGCTTCGCCCAGATCAAATTCAGCAAAGGGAATAAACGGCGGTTTGAAGCCGAGGCCGAGGCCATCGCCGAAGACATCAAGAACACCATCGCCAAGAAGGTCCCGGTCTATGACAAGGAATTGAAAGACTTCCGGCCGTGCCATTATGGCGATTTCTGCGTCTTGGTCGCGACCCATAAGCCCTTCCCAGCCTTATTACGGGTCTTTAACGCCCAAGGGCTCCCCTTCGCCCCGAGCTATGACGAAACCGGGGTCGACTTAGAGGGCTTCGGGGTCTTAACCTCTTTGTTGACCCTCGCTGGTTGCCTTATTAATGGCGACGAATCTTCGGCTGAATTCCAGAAATCGCTCATCGCCATCGAGCGGAGTTTCCTTAATCCGGGTTTCGACGATGGGGTGATCCTCGAGGCTTTCCGGAAACAAGACTATTCTTCCTTCTATGGTTATAAGACCATTCAGTCGATTAAGCCGCAGCTAGTTGACTTAGGGGTCCAGGATAGCCTTTCCTTGCTGGCTGAGGCCTTCGGCTACTTCCCCAAACTCATCCACATCGAGAAGCCGGAGCATAACGTCGATACTTACCTATACTTGTCTAATCTCGCCCAAAGCTATGACGATATGGGGGCTGATCTCAAACAGTTCGCTGAATTCTTAGCCCAGTGCGATATTTCAAAGATTAAGGTCAAAAGCCAAAACGCCCTGGCGGAGGAAGCGGTCCAGGCCATGACCATCCACCACTCCAAAGGGCTCGAGTTCCCCTTCGTCTACATGGTCGAGATGGAACGGGATTTCGATTCGGCTCCGCGGGCCGGCAAAAGCGTCGTCGCCAGTAGCGACTTCGGGGTCTTCCTCCCGATTCCCGGCGATGGGGAGACCTGCCCGCTTGCCGTCCTCTATGACGAAAAGGAGAAACTGGAGCAGCGGAGCGAGGCCTTGCGTCTCTTCTACGTCGCCATCACCAGAGCCAGGGAAAAATGCACTTTCCTACTCGAGGAAAAGCCCGCCAAGCTCAATGAGGACGGGGAGGTCATCGAATCGCCGTCCCTCCCCTTCAGCGCGTGTTCCAATTACGCTGAACTCTTGGATAACCTCAAAGGAATCAAATACTCCAAGCCCGCCCCGGCCCGGAAAGGCCAAATCTCCTTGAACAAGCCCTTAGCCATTAACGTGGAACGCCGGCATCTGGATATCAAGCCGGCCCAACCGGTTGTCTCCTTAGGCTACTCGAAAGAGGAAATCGAATCCTCGGCCGAGGCCCTAGAATACGGCAACTATCTCCATCGCTTGATGCAATTCACCTCTTTTGCCCATAAGGCTATTCCCGAGGGGATCGGCCCGCGGGAGAAGAAGATGATCGAGAAGATCCTCGATCTCCCGGTCTTTAAGGAGGCCGAGAAAGCCCAGGAATACCATGAATACCGGTTCATCGAAGACGAAAAGGAAGGATCCATCGACTTATTCTTGGTCTATGACGACCATATCGACCTGTTTGACTTCAAGGCCTCGCGGATCGATGATCCCTCTTACGATGAGCAGGTTAAAGGCTATGCCGAGTATTTGAAAAAGACTTTCCATCAGCCGGTCAACGGGTATTTGCTATCCTTGAGCAAGGTCGAGGTTCGCCAAGTCCGAATCTAAGGAGTATCATTGCCTCGATGGCGGACACTGAACCCACCCGGGGCTATGCCTCTTTGCTGAAGGCCCTTAAGGTCCCGGAGGAACTGAATTACCCTTTCCTGGAGAAGGTGTTCCTTTTGGCCATGCAAGCCTACCGCGAGATGCGGCAGGGGGGCATGGGGCAATTCGGGGTGAACGTGGCCACTTTGTCCTTATACCTCGTTTCGGAGCATGCCTTCTATTTGCAGACCCACCCGGATATCGACCGGGAAAAGCTTTACGATGACGAGGAATACCGTTCGTTCCTTGCTTCGGTATCCTTAGACAAATACTTCACCAATGAGAAGCTGGCGTTCCGGATGGGAAGTTTGACTTCCAAGTATTCGCCGTTGATGTCGACCCTTGACCTCTACCTCAATTTCATTTTGGGGATGCTCTCCCGTTATAAGCGGAACGATCCGTCGCAGACTTTGATCGTCGACGTGATGAACAAAGGGTTCCAGATGGCTAAATGCGTCGCCTCCTTATTGGAGAACGGCTTCGAGACCGAGGCCTTTTCGACCTGGCGGACCTTGCATGAGAATGAATGCATCCTCCAATGCCTCATCAAATACGGGGCTAAGGTGATCGATGGGTATCTTCGCCATATGCGTTATGCCCTCGCCTTCCGCGGCGGGGTCAAATCGAAGGAGGAGACCGACGCCATCTTCATCGAGATCAAAGAGCAGATGAAAGCCCATGGGCTGAAAAGCAAGGACATGAAGCGCTTCATCGAATACGGGTGGCTGTTCGCCATCGACCGGGTCGAGGAGGTTGAGAACTTCAAGCTCAATTTCCGCGACGGGGTCCAGCGGATGGCCGGGCTCTCGGCTTATTCGCGGGTGTATGAGATGAGCAGCGAGATCGCCCATAGCTCGCCGTTATTGATCTATTCGAAGAAAGACTATTTCTTCTCCCTTACTTTGCTCTCCCTTTACGAATCCTTCTTCCGGCTGGAGAAGATATTCGCCTCGCTTTATATGTCGAGCGTCAGCGCCTCGGAGAAGGAACGCTACCTCGAGCTGAGGAAGGTTTATCACCGCCAGCTTGAGGAAGCCTATGAGTTCCAGAAAAAGAAGATCGCTTCCTTAAGCAAAGACAAAGATGAGAGTAACTGAATTCCTCAACACCCCATTTCTTTACGCCTGCCGCCACCTCTTCTTCGGGGCAAAGGAAAGCTTTTACGCCGATCAGGAGGCAAGCTTGGAAAGAGCCTGCAAGAAGACGTTTAACCTCGATCCGGGTTTCGCTTTCTCCTGCAGGCGGATGATCTGCGAATACCCAAGCGAATTCTATCCTTACGGCGATGGCCTCGGCTGCCTTATCTATCGGCCCGAACATCCCAAAGGGGCGTTTCTCGTCGTCCCCGGCGGGGGATATGAGATATTGGCCATCGGGGAAGCCGCCCCGTTTGTCAAGCCATTGCTTCAAGCGGGTTATATCGTTTGCTTAGCGATGTATTCAACCAAGAAGGCAGCCAAGTGGCCGACCCCTTTGCTAGATATCATTCAGGCGGAGAAAATTCTTCTTTCCCATTGCCCGGAAGCGAGGGGGCAAGTGACGGTCATGGGTTTTTCCGCCGGCGGCCATCTAGCGGCGAACTTCGCCGAATGGCAGTGGGCCGAAGCCTATCATTACCCACGCCCCAACCATCTGATCCTTGGCTATCCGGTTACTAGCCTCGTCCTACCGACCCATAAGGAATCAAAGGAATTCATAACCGGGAAAGACATTTCCCTAATCGAAGCTTTAAGCGCGGAAAAGCATATCGACGGAACCTATCCTCCAACCTTCATCTGGCGTTGCGAGAGCGACCCCATCGTGCCGATCGTCAACTCTGATTCCTTTGTCGAATCGTTGCAGAAAGTCGATATTCCCCATCAATACGTCATCTATCCTGGCGATGGCCATGGCTGGGGCATTGGAACAGGGACGATGGCTGCGAATTGGATGCAAAAGGCCATCCAATTCATTGAAAACCATTAAAAACAAGAAAACCCCGAAGGAGAAGATCCATCGGGGTTTTGCGTTAGGGCTTTATTAAGCGACGGTGCAGTGGATGACGATGGTAGAGCCGTCTGGATTATTGATGGTAACGTCTACCACATCGCCATTTGCCGCAGCATAGGTCGCGGTGATGTTAAGATAAGTGAGGTCTTTCCAGCTAGCGGCTGCGACATCAACTTTGGTTTGGTCGGAGACGGTGTAGTCGACAGCGTTAAGTTCGTCGACTGTTAAGGCCACATCTTCATCTTTATAAAGGTAGATGGATGTCGGATAATATTTGCTAATCGGGAGATTGTATTCGCCATCGGATACCTTGGTTAAGCCGATGCCGTCATCGGTGATGTTGGTGACGATAGGAGCTTCGGTTTCCTCTCCGCCAGGCGTCGGGTCGACGGTTCCGGCTTGGCCGACGGTGACGTTGATGATAATGGCCGATCCATCGGGATTGATGATATTGATGCTCAAGGTATCGCCTTCTTGAGCCGCCGAGGCATCGATGGTCATGATCGGAAGGCCGATGTCGCTTATGTATTCGAGGCTGACCGTGATTGCGGTCTCGTCAGCTGGATAGAGTTCGTAATCGATTAAGGCAACCTCATCAGGGGTGGTCTCCATGACGTTATCATAGAAAGGAATGAAGTAGTTCTCGGCACCGGAGACGGTGACGTTGTACTCGCCCATTGACCCGGTCAATTCGCTCATGTTCGAGGTTTCGGCATCGTATTTCCAAAGGCCGGTGATGGTCGGGGCGGTTGCTTCGCCTGAACCGCCCGTGCCGACAGTGACGTGTATGACGATTTTCTCGATGCCATAGGCGGCGGCCGGGTCGGAGTTATGGATCGTGATATCGACTTCCCCGTCGGCCATACCCCTGATTTGGAAGAGCATCATGCCATCGCCAACGTAGAAGAAGGCTTGAGCTATCCCCTGTTTTGAATAGGTGATTTCGATTTGGTCAAACGCCGATTGAGAAGCGTTGGGCTGATCGGTCATGAAAGTTGCTTCGGCATAGGCCCATTTTGCGACTGAGACTGCGTATTCGTCGCCGTTTTGATCCGCCGAGACGTCGGTGAAGACGCCGCTGGTGGTGTCGATGGCGGTGATGTTGGGGATGGAGGTCGAGACGGCCTCACCAGTGACGACGACGCCTTCGATTCGGCCCATGTCGGCGTCATAGGCGTTGCCGATGGCGATGTCGTAGGTGCCGGGCTTGGCCCAGGTGGTGCCGCCGTACATGTCGGTGATGGCCGCGCCTTCGACCGGGTCGTCGGTCGTCGAGTCGTAGTAGCCGGTGATTTTAAGGCTATCGGCGTCCAAGGCGGTGGCGGGCAGGTATTCGATCGTCTTCTCGTCGAGCCAAATCCGGTCGCCAACTTGGAAGACGGGGTTGCCGTCATCGTCTTCACCGGTCGCCCCCTCCATATCGAGGGTCGCCTTGGTGACTTCGGAGACGAAATAGGCGGTCGGGTCGAGCAGGAGGCCGTCTGGATCGGCGTCGGGGAGCTCGTCGACGTAGACGATGTCCTCAACCGAGTAGGTGTATTCGTAAACCGAGGAGGCATCGGCTTTCGGCGAGTGGGTCTCGAAGTCCCATTGATTGATGGTGGCTCGGGTTTCCTCGGCGGTCAGGTCGATGATCTCCTTCTCGGAATTCAAGGTCGCGGTCACCTGGTAATGGACGCAGTTTTCCCACTCATAACCCTCTTCTTGGTGCTCGTAGGCCGCTTCGTAGGTCACGATGTAGTTGCCCCCATCGACATCGACCTGGTAATCCAACTCCTTCAAGGCCCCTTCCACGTTTCGGTCGGCTTTCCAGGCGGCCAAGGCCTCGTCTTCGGCCAAAATGCCGTGGAGGTCGCCTTCCTCTTGCGTCATTTCCAGGTTCTGCCGGGCGACGGCTTCGCTGAACTCGGCCTCGGAATCGCCTGGGAGGATGGCCGTCCGGTTGCCCCTTCCGGAACCGTAGGTGTCGATTTCGTAATAGGTCGAGCCGATGATGGCGGCGTAGCTCGAGTGCTTTCCCTCGTCCCAGGTGCCGGTGTTGTCGTATTCCCGCAATATCTCGTCCTTGGTCATCTTCGAGACGTAACGGGTCGTCTCGGGCTTCTCGGAAGTCGGCCTGAGCTCCCGGTTCATATAGGAAATGGAGCTGACGGTCGCTTCGGCCTGCCCCTTGAGGTAGGTATAGAAAGAGGTCCCGCTGGCAAGCTCGGCTGGGATGGCCGGGGTGACGGTGATCTCGACCGTGTCGGTCGCTTCCCCGCAGGCGGCGGTGATGGTGGCGGTCCCGGCGGCGACCCCGGTCAAGACGCCGGTGTTGGCGTCGATGGTCGCGACGGCGGTGTTGCCGCTGGACCAGGTGACCTTGTCCCCTTCCTCGCCGTTGACGATGTTCGCGGACAGGGTGATGGTCTTGCCGGCCTCAACGGTGGTGACGGTGCTCGTGATCTCGACGGTCAAGGTTTGCTCCGGCGTGCTGTCGGTCTCGGTCGTGTCGGTGACATCGACGGTCGAGGAACCGCCTGTATCCGACGTATCAGGATCGGTTCCCGAGCTGGTGGTGGTGGTTCCCGGTTGGCACCCCGCTAGGCTCAAAGCCAAGGCAAGGGCGAGCAGGGCAAGTGGCTTTTTCATGTCTTTTCCCTCCAATTTGGAATGACGTTATTAAACGGGCAAATCAAAAAAGGAAAACTATTTTTTGATGTAAGCGCTTTCATAAAATCGCGCTTTATCTTTTTGCGCCCTTTGTTATGTTTTTATAGCCTTATTTATAAGGACCTTTGTTTATAGGAGCAGATCACCATGTCGAACAAATCCAAAAACCATGGCTTCCTCTGTCTTCCGTTAGCGGTCTCGGCCTTGATCCTGGCCGGCTGCGGCCCGAGCGATTCCACGAGCAGCGTCAGCACTCCCGAGTCGACCCCCTCGGAAACCGAACCCAGCCGCCCGGAGCCGGTCGAGCCGAGCGCGTTGATGAAGATAGAGGAAAGCAAGGGCAATCCTGTCCTCCCGTCGGCGGGGACGGTCAAAACGGTCATCGTGCCGCTTAACTTCTCTAACCTCACTTCCTTCATCCCCCTCGATGTATTGACCATGGAAGGGCAGATGTCGGGGACAAGCGCCAAGCCTTATAGCGTCGAATCCTATTTCGCCGAGGCTTCCAACGGCCTTTTCGACCTCGACGTCGTCGTTTCCTTGCCGTTGACCCTTCCCGAGGAATCCGGGACCATCCTCGCTTCCCTAGCCGCGGATTTCGATTCCGGCCTCTCGGCTTTGCTAGACGAGGTGGCGGAGCTCTTGGTCGAGTCCAAGCAATTCGAGGAAAGCGATTATGACGGCGACGGGGACGGGAAGATCGATAACCTCATCCTCCTGCATGGCTATCCGGAATGGAACGGGTATTGGACCACTGGCAGCGAGGCAGGCGATTCGGACGCCGCCAGTTTGTTCGTCAATACCATCGGCTCCTCGGACAACGCCGAGATCGGCGCCTGGGTCTCCGGCTCGGTCCTTACGGCGGCCGCCCAGGAATCGACTTACCAAAACCGGATCATCCGGACCATCTCCGATATGCTCGGGGTTCCGGAATTCCAGGATACCACCGGCGACATCAACGGGAACGCCCGCGCCCCCTTGGGGTATACCGACGTCTCCGAGGGGATGTCGGCCGATTTCAATCCCTTCGCCAAATACCTCCTCGGCTGGGTTGAGCCGACCGCCGTCTACGCCGACGAGCTCGAAGGCGAGACCACGGTCGAGCTGACCGCGTCCGGAGAAGGGTCGACCCTCTTGCTCGCCCCCTCGGAAACCGGGTTGTTCGGGGAATACCTCCTCGTCGACCTCGTCGCCCCGACCGGCCTCGACCGTTCCGGGGTGTTCCAATCCCCCGGGGTCCGTTTCTACAAGATCGATTCCCGGCTGATCTCCGGCGGGGAAGACGGGCTCTACCTCAACTCCGATCCCGATTTGGACGATGGCCGGGTCCATGACTTCGCCTTCACCAATTCCGGGCGCAACGTCTATTCGACCTACGGGGTCCCCGGCAACTTCCCGCTTTGCGAATTGCTCGATTCGACCGGGGCCAACCGCCACATGGCCAACCTAATCCAGCTGACCGACGCCAATCTGTTCCACGAAGGCGATGTCTTCGGGGGCGAAAGCGAATTCGCCGGTTTCTACGAGGATTTCCGCTTCGACGGCAATGGGTTCGACGGGGCTGCCCTTGGCCTCACCGTCGAGATCGGAAGCCTCTCTTCCGATGGGGCGAGCCTCATCATCACGAGGAAATAACGATGAAAAAGCCATTATTGCTATTAGGCACCTTGCTCGCCACCGCTTGCGCCGATCCCACGGCGGCCCAAGCGGCCGACGGGACCGCGACTTGGACCGACGATCAGGCCGAAGCCTTCGCTTCCTTCTTCGATTCGCCGCTTCGCTCGGTCTCGACCATCACCCCGAATTATTCCGCCTTCACCATCGATAGCTTCACCGCCATCGAGGAGGTGAGCGACGTCGCTCGTTCCTCGCGCCTCTCGGCCGCGGGCGAGACGCTCATCAGCAACGATATCGACGCGAAGGACGGCAACGTCACCCTCTTGAGCCTTTCGATCAGCAACGAGGTCATCGAGACCGCCGTCATCGACGATTCCTATAACCCCGTCCCATTCGCCGGGCAATACGATTCCGGCTACCTCCCTCTTGCCAGGTTGGATAGCGCCTCCGAGCTCGGGAAGTATTTCGACCTAGCCCAGGATGAAAACGGCTATACCTTGACCGGCAAGCCCTCCGCCACCGGGCTATTGAGCGAGAAGATGGGGCAATTCCTCTTCACCATCAACCCCTATAATTTCGACGCCCTCTCCTCGACCAAATACGTCGACAACGTCGTCATCAAGACCGACGAGGCCGGCATCCCCTCCCATATGGACTTCCGCTTCGTGAACGCCGACCGCTACGGGGCCATGAGCGAATCCTACTCGGTCGAGCTTACCGCCTTGGAGAAGGTCACGACCCTCTCCCCGGCCGCCCCGAAGATGAGCGAGGAGGACGCCGCCCCCTTGGACGCGGCCCTCGACAAGCTCGTCGCCGCCATTGCCGGACTCAACTTCACCACCCACATCACCATCGATTCCTCCCAGATGGAAGAGCCGATCTCCTACAATTCCTATTACGCCTACGATTCCGATCTCCAGCTCATGCTCTCCGATAACGAGCAGACTGACGCTTCCTACGGCGCGACCTACACCGGGATGGCCTACCTTCCTTTCGCCGGGGGATATGTCGCCGTCGGCGTCTCGCCGAGCGTTGACTACGCCGCCAACCTCAATCAAGACGTCCTCGACCTGGATACCGGCGCCGTCCCCAACATCGGGATGTTGAATAGCGACCTCTTCGCCAAGGACGAGTCGGTTGCCGGACGTTACGTCTTCGACCTCGATTCGTTCGCCTATAACGACTATGGCTTCTGCTTCGACGCCATGGAGGCCCTCTTCGGGGCCGGCGACTGGCTCTCGCGGTCCTCGGGCCGCTATCTAGGCGATTCCTCGACCTTCGAGTTCGATTTCCATTCGATCGCCATCGAGATCGACGATGCCGGCTACCCGGTTTTGACTCTGGGCTTTAGCTCCGACACCTACGGGTATGATGCCACCTCGACCATCTCCTTCTCTGATTTTGGGACCACCAATCTCGAATCGGTCGCCGAATTCGTCGACAACGGGGTCATCGAAACCTTCAAGAACGCTTTGCACACGGAGGGCGAATAAATGAAAAAGACATTGATATTGCTTTCCCCTTTGGCGGCTTTGGCCATCGGGACCGCCATCCCGGCGACCCAGGCTTCCGCCTCGGAGCAGGTCGACTATTCCCGGGCGTTCCTTTTGCCTTATAACGTCACCGGGCAAGCGGTCCTCGCCACCCATTTCGAGGACGCCCCCGATTTGGATAACAGCACCGTCTTCCCGGTCGACCGCGATTACGGCCAGATCGAGGTCGACGGGACGATCCGCGATGCCGTCCGCGACAATAGCGGGGCCTCTTCCCTCATCCATTACGAAGGGCCCGACGGCACCAGCTACCACGACACCTTGAACTACCTCAACGAGCTCGAGTCGGTCAGCGAATCCTCGCTTTCGATGGACGTCATCTACGCCGAGACCTACTACGACCCCTGGGATTACATCGACGTCGACGATTTCTCCGGGACCTCCCTCTCCTCGAATAAGGCCGAGCTGCTGCTTACCGCCTATTTCGGGCTCGAGTTCCCGGTCGTCTCGGCGAGCGTCGTCCCCAACGAGTCGATGCCGGGGCTGGTCGATTCGGTCGAGTTCACCTGCGGGGTCCGGCCCGACGGCTTCGAAACCGACGGGAACGGGACGATCGTGGTCGGGGAATCGACCCTCGAGGTTAGTCTTTCCTTCGCCTTCTACGAGGAGTCATTCGACCGGCTCGCCCCGGGCGACGAGGACAATCCGGCGCTGGAGGCGGCCTTCGCTTCCCTGGGCACCAACTACACCGTCTACGTCACCGAGAACGACTACGCCATCTCGCAAGCCTACTATTACGTCGGCGATTCCTTGCTCATCCATCATGATGCCTACCTCCCCTATCCGGTCGAAGGCGATACCTTCGTCACCCCATACGGGACCGGCACCCGGACTTACGAGTATTCCCTTTCCCGGGGGTGGGAGAGGGTCGGCAGCGGCGACGCCGTCGCTTCCTTGCTGCCGTTATTCCCGAAGATGTCCCCCGCCTTGTTCCACGACGAGGGCAACGGGACCTACTCGGTCCTCGACAACGGCCTCTCCCTATTGAGCCGCGACCTCGTCCCGAGCGAGTTCGGGGCTTCCGGGGCCGAGCCGTATTACGCCTACGCTCGGCTTAACGGGGACGCCCTCTCCGAATTCAGCATCGGCTTCTACGATTACATGTACGGGCCTTACGCCATCACCGCTTCCTACGCCGGCATCGGGACGACCGAGTTCCCGACTTGGTTCGTAGAGCCCTAAAAAAGGAGCATGACCATGAACAAAACCGCATTCCTTTTGCCTCTTCTGGCCTTCTCGCTCGTCGCCTGCGGGCCGAACGATACCTCGTCCTCTTCCTCCTCGACCCCGGCCTCCACCAGTCCGACGACCACCCCGGGCGAATCCTCGACCCCGGGGAGCTCGACTGCCGAGGACCCGGAATATTCTGGGATCACCATCCCCGAGAAACCGGAGGCGAGCCAAAAAGCCATCGCCGCCCTCTCTTCCTTGAAGGGGAAAAACCATTCGGCCCACATCGAGCTAAACACCGACGTCTACCGGAACTCGACGGTCGAAGTCGGCATCCATCAGGGCCGGATCATCGATTTGGCCCACCAATATGGGGAGGTGAGGAGCTACCGGGAGAAGATGACCTATTCCTATTGGGATTACCAGCTTAACGGCGAGACCGGCGTGCAGGAAAAGGTCGAATCGACCGAGTGGAGCTATTCCAGCCCGACCGCCTATTATTACCGCGACCAGGAAACCGGGCTCGCGACCGTCGAGCGGCTCACCGCCCAAAACGAGGTCACGACCTCCTGGCTCTCGGATTATAGCGACGTCACCGCGTCCTACACCCCGTATTCTTTCGACGGGCTGTTCAAAAACCCCTGGGACTACATCTCGGCCGCCGATTTGACCGAGGACGAAGATGGCGAACTCCATCTGGCCGCCGACAAGTCGCAGTTCCTCGTCGAATGCTACGGCGGGACCTCGATCAACTACGTCGAGGACATCACCCTGACCCTTGGGGCCGACGGGGGGATCGACGGCTTGGTGTTCGATATCCCCTCGCTTGACGACGACCCCCGTTACGTCCGGACCAACACCGTGCTCATCACCTACGACCGCGACATCGGGGCGAACCCGATTCCCCATTTGAGCCCGCTGGAAAACGACAACCCGGATCTTGCGACCGCGCTCAATTGCCTTGACGACATCCAGTCCTACACTTATCTGAAGGAGTACTTCACCAATCCGGAACGGACCGAGCGGACGACTTGGACGAAGGGTTACTTCATCCGCGACGACATCGTCTATTTCCGTCAACGGGCGGCCGAAGACGATTCCGATACCACTCCCTACCGGGGCGGGGACGATTACGACTACCGCTGCATCTACGACGCAGAAAATGGGCACTACTCGGTCGAGGACTGCGAGGCCTACGCCACCTCGTGGATGTGGGCGGTCGTCATGCTCTCGGGGAGCACCCCCTATACCATCGACACCTTCGAGGAGATCGGGCCGAGCTTCACCGAGCTCGATCCGGCCCTGTTCAAGAAGACCGGCGATTTGACTTACGAGGCCGAGGAGCTGGTCTTAAGCACCATCGGCGGCTACTTCGACAACGGGATGCTCGGGGTCCACTCCGACGCCTTGGCGACCTCGACCTTCGAATGCAAGATCACCTTGACCGCCGACAAGAAGGCCATCTCGACCGTCGACACCGGCTTCACCATCCAAGGCGACACCTATTACATCCGCTTCACCCTCGACGACCTCGACTCGGTCGAAAAGCAGGATTACTGGTCCTCCGACGACACCTACGAGCTATTGGCCTATAACGGCTGATATAGGGTAAAAAAAGAAAAACGGAGATCCTAAGTTGGTCTCCGTTTTCTTTATCTAGGGAGCCTAAGCGCTCGATAGAACGTTTTATACGTCGGCGTAGCAGGAACCGCCGATGAACTCGCGCATCAGCGAGTTGCTCGGGACCCAGTCGTCGGGCATGTCGATGAAGAATTTCAGCATCCGCATCAGCCGGAGGGCGGTCGGGAAGCAGGGGGACTGCTCGTCGATTTGCTTAAGCAAGGGCATGGCGTATTTCTTCATGACCGGGAGCTCGTAGCTAAGCATCGAGTTGTAGACGTAGTCCGAGCCTTCCTGGGTATCGTAGATCCATTTGAATTCGCCAGCCCGGACGCTCGGCCACATCTCGATGGTCTCTTCGGCCGAGGCGTTGCGGAACTTGTAGTCGCGGACGATCCGGCGGATGAGCCGGAGGTCGGTGAGCGACACCGGGTTATGGTCGTCGAGGTTCATCTGGGCCTGGGGGGCGATGAAGATCTTGAATTTGGCCGACTTTGGGATATCGCGGGTCAACCGATCGTTCAAGGCGTGGATCCCCTCGATGATGATTGGCTGGCCGTGTTGGACCTTCAAGGTCCGACCGGGGACCGATTTCCCCGATTGGAAGTCGAAGCGGGGCAAGGTCACTTCCTCCCCGGCGATCAAATCGACCATGTTCTGGTTGAAAAGGGGGATGTTGAGGGCCTCGATCGATTCGAGGTCGATGTTCCCGTCCTTATCCTTCGGGATCAGGTGCTTCTCGAGGTAATAGTCGTCGATCGAGATCCGGATCGGGCGGATGCCGCGGGCCAGCAATTCGATCCGCAGGCGGTTGGCGAAGGTGGTCTTGCCGCTGGAGGAGGGCCCGGCGACGCAGATTAAGGAGACGTCGTCGATCGAATCCTCGATGAGCTGGCCGAGCTCGCAAAGCATCCGGTTGTGGCGGGCTTCGCAGATGTTGATGAACTCGACCGTCCCGTTTTTCTTGATCGAATCATTGATGCCGGCGACGGTGTCGCTGCCGACGATCTTCGACCAATCGTGGCTTTCGGTCAAAGTCCGGCCGAAAGTCGGGGCGTCTTGGAAGGGCGGGATCTCGCCCCCGGTTTCGGCCCGGGGGTATTGGAGGAGGAAGCCCGGGGCATAAAGCCGGAGCTTGTATTTCTTGATATAGCCGGTCGAGGGGACCATGTGGTTATACATGTAATCGTAGAAGCCATCGCATTCATAAAGGTGGACGGTCTTCTCCGGCCGGTAGGGCAATAGCCCCATCTTATCTTCGTAGCCGAGCTTCTCGTAAACCGGCTTGGCCTCGTCGAGGGGGACGAGCATCCGTTTTAGGGGATAGTCGGCTTTGATGATCTCCTCGATCTCATGGCTGACTTTGAGCAGCATCGCCGTATTGGCGGTGTACCCCGGGGTCAAAAGATGGATCGAGACGCAGCGGGAGACGTTGTAGGCGAAGCGGATCTTTAGTTCCGGATAAGCCCGATGGAAAGCCATCGCCACCACGTAACGGAGGGAGGCTTCATAGGTTTTGACCGCGTCGGAATCCTTGACGGTCAGCCATTCGATCTCGCAGTCATAATTGACTTCGTAGGTCAATTCCCGAACCCGGTTGTTGACTCGAGCGGCGATGATGTCCCGGTCGGGGTTCTCTTCGCCGAGTATTTCCAACAGGCTGGTCTTTTTGTTGAAGGTGAGGGTGTCGTTATTCGTCTTAACGGTGAATTGCATAGGTCGATACGGGACTCCTGTTCGGTGGCCCTAGCCTATAATGGTACAATGTAAGGGCTTACATATCAAGGTTTATCGGGGTTTCCGAATTTGCCGGCCATCGGCAGGCGGGAAGCGCGTAGTATCCCTTAATAGTCTTACATCGTTATTGAATAAGAGACGGGATAAGCCAACATCGTTTGCCTTCCTTACTAGAGGCCTTTATCGATGGGTTTGACTTCGAAAGCGCTCCAAATCGGGAAAACGCTCGAAGAAATTATCGCCATGACTCCTAAACAATCTTGAGACTCCGATTAAATGACGAACGCCTTCGCCATTTGCTCGGACCCTGGTTCCCTCCTTGCTTTCTTTTTAATCCGACCCCATAATTTTGCCATGCAAACGAAAGCCATCGTGGTCATCGACATGCAAGTCGATTTCGTCAAGGGGGCTTTAGGCTTCCCCGGGGCAGTAGGGCTCGATGAGAAGATCGCCGGTCTTTTGACTCGCCTCTCTGGATACGATATCTACTTCACCCTCGATACCCATCATTCCGATTACCTAACGACCGAGGAAGGGAAACGCCTGCCGGTTCCCCATTGTCTAGAAGGGACCCCGGGCTATAGACTCATTCCGGCGTTGCTTCCTTTCGTGGGCCCTTGCAACACCTTTAAGAAAGAGACATTTGGGAGCCTCGACTTAGCTTTGAGATTAAAGGAAAAAGGCTACCAAGAAGTCCTCTTCTGCGGGATTGACTCCGCCATCTGCGTCTTTTCCAACGCCGTCTTAGCCAAAGCCGCCCTTCCTAATGCGAAGATCAAGGTTTTGCGCCGATATTGCGCTTCTTCCAATTCGGAAGCCGAGCAAAATGCCTATAAAGCATTGCAATACACCCATATTGATGTCATTGAAGGAGAACCCGCATGAAAAACCTCGTCTATCTGCAGTCCGGTGGTCCAACCGCCGTCATCAACTCCTCCCTCTATGGGGCCATCAAGGAAGCCAAGGCCCAGGGCATCCCCCATATCTATGGGTCGCGGAACGGGGTGGAAGGGTTATTGAACGATGACCTCTTCGATATCAATAAGGAAGACCCAGAGCAGATCGAATTGCTTTTGCAGACCCCGGGGGCCATCCTCGGCTCGACTCGTTATAAGTTGCCGAGCGACTCAGACGATGAACGGTATAGCAAGATCGTCGAGACGATTGAAACCAACGACATCGGCTTAGTCCTGGTCAACGGGGGCAACGACTCGATGGATACCTGCGCCAAGCTCTCGCGCCTCTTCGCTAAGAAAGGGCTTGACGTCAAGGTCATAGGGGTCCCCAAGACCGTCGATAACGACCTCTCGGCCACCGACCATTGCATTGGCTACGGCTCGGCCGCCAAATACGTCATCAACACCGTCAAATCGGTCTGTGTCGACGCCGCCTGCTATAAGAAGGGCAAGGTATTCGTGGTCGAGATCATGGGTCGGAACGCCGGCTGGCTGACCGCCTCGGTTGATCTATTGCCCGCGCCTTATCGTCCCGATTTGATTTATCTCCCCGAGGATGCCTTCGACCTTGAATCCTTCTATTCCGAGGTCAAGGCGATCCACGAGAAGAAGGGTCACTGCGTCGTCGCCATCAGTGAAGGCATCATCTTTCCCCGCGACACCAGCGCCGCCCGGGTCGATGCTTTCGGCCATATCCAACTCGGTGGGGCGGCTGATGACTTGACCCGCTTAGTCGAGAAGAACCTCGGCCTCCCGACCCGTTCGATCGAACTCTCTTTACCCCAACGGGCCGATCCGATCCTTATTAGCAAAGTCGATCGGGACGAGGCCATCGAATGTGGGCGCCTAGCCGTCAAGGCCGGATTATCCGGCCAGACCGGCTGCATGGTCGCCCTCCATCGGGTGTCCTCCTCTCCTTATAAGGTCGAATACGAGCTCAAACCTGTCGAGGGGATTGCCAACGTCGAGAAGAAGATCCCGAGTGACTTCCTCGATTCGGTCTATCACCTGACTCCGGCTTTCCGGGAATACCTTTATCCCCTGATCCAAGGTGAGGTTGACATCAAATTTGAAGACGGGATCTACGCGGTGGCGAAGTTCCGCTACAACCGCTGAGCATTGGTATCATTACTCTATCTTTCCCCTTTTAGGGGATTGCAAATACTGATATTCGTGCTTATCATTTCCCGGTTGTTAGGAATCTTGTTATGAAGAAGCTGCTCACCTTGCCGGAAACCACCAAGATCCTGCTGGTGCTTGCCCTTTGCGCCCTCCTGGGCTTTTTGGCTTTCCTTTTTGGCTTCTTTATCGGCAATCCGGGGTATCCGCTCGGCTGGCTGCTCGGCGGGGCGGTCGGGGCCTTCACCTATTGGTCGATCGCCTTTACCTCGAAATCGGTCCTCGACCCCAATGGGGCTAAGGGGGGACGGATGGCTTTGACTGTCTTGTTCATGCTGCTGCGTTTTATTCTATTGGTCGCCGCCGTCGTCGGGGCGGCCCTCGTCACCTATACTTTCGAGTCCAATTGGCTGAACGTCTGGACCACGGTCGGGGGGTATCTGCCGATGCCGGTGGTCTGCATTATCGCCGGGCTCATCAATAAGAAGGGGTCAACGAGAGAGGAAAGCCATGAATAAGTCACCGATTGACAACATGATCGAGCATTTCCTCGACCTCGATATCTCCGGAGCGATCATTTCCTCTTTGGCCGTCATGACCATCGTTTTGATCCTCGCCATCATCGTTGGGGTCAAAGCGAGAAGAGCCGACTATAAGCAAGCCCCGAGAGGGATATTGCTTTTAGCCGAAATGGGGGTTGGCTACGTCGATGAGTGGACCGTCTCGATGATGGGCCATAAAAACGTCGGAAGATGGCCCGGTTATTTCTGCGGCCTTTGGATTTATCTTTTCCTCGCCTTCAACTGGTCCTTGACCGGCTTCCCCTCGATCGTCGATTACCTAGTCGTCCCGTTCTCACTGTCGTTAGTCATGTTCATCCTGATCCAGGCGACGGCCATCCGTTATTCCCACTGGGGCTATTTCCATCGCTATATCGAGCCGC
Source organism: uncultured bacterium (assembly GCA_949297805.1). GTDB lineage: Bacteria > Bacillota_I > Bacilli_A > RFN20 > CAG-826 > Alloenteromonas. The sequence continues at coordinate 848,366 of CASFTG010000001.1, read as the reverse complement.
TTAAGATCTGGCTCCCGATCAATTTGGTCACCATGTGGACCCCGATCATCTCCACTTGCCTCCGTATGTTCGGCAATTGTTTGTCCGGCTCGGTCATCATCGGCATCGTCTCTTGGTGCTTGAAGAGCTTATCCTATGCCTTGTTTGGCGCCATGGGCCCCTGGGGTCAGATATTTATCGCCCCCTTCGCCATCGGGGTCCTCAATCTTTATTTCAGCTTATTCTCCGGGTTTGTCCAAACCTTGGTTTTCGCTTCCCTTAACGCCGTCTGGATCGGGGCTGAGATGCCCGAGGAGGACGACTTGATGGGGATCGAGGGGCAAATCACCCGCGGGGATAAGGAAGCAGTTGCCCAATAGGAGGTTATTACCATGGGTTTTCTCACTAATGTGGTCCTACCGGCCCTCGAGGCCGTCGACCAGATGGGGCTTGTCGCCATCGGCGCTGGCCTCTGCGCCTGCACCGGCACCTTCTCGGCCGTCGGCGAAGCGCTGATCTGCTCGCATGCCATCGACGGGATCGCCCGGAATCCGGAGATGTATGGCAAGCTCCGCTCGACGATGATCCTCGCCGTCGCCCTTGACGAATCGACCGGCATTTACGCCCTCATCGTCGCCATCCTCATCATCTTCGCCTTGCCGAGCATGTTCTAAAGGGGAAATGATGGATAGGCTCTATCTATTCCTCATCACTTTAAGCGACTCCGGCCCCGATGATCGGCCCTTTGATGGGGATGACTTCACCAGCAAGATCTTCCCGAACGGGATCATTGATTTCGTCGTCCAGCTTTTGGGCTTCGTGGTCTTATTGGTTTTGGTCTACTTCATCGCCTATAAGCCGGTCCATAAGCTTTTGATCAAACGGAAAGAGTATATCGAAGGCAATATCAAGGAGTCGGAGAGCAAACTCGCCGAAGCCAAGGAAGCGGCCCTCCATAAAGACGAATTGATCAAGGAAGGGCAAGCGGAGGCAGCCAAGATCGTCGAGGAGGCGCGAAAGCAAGCCCAAAGCGAAACCGCCGCCAGCATTGCCCAAGCCGAAGAAGCCATCGCCAAAAAGAAGCAGGCGGCCGATGAAGACATCGCCTTGCAGATGGAGAAGGCCAAGAAGCAATTAAAAGGCGAAGTGGTCGACATGGCCCTTTCGGCCTCGAGCGCTTTGCTCTCTCGGGAAGTCGATGGCGAGGACGAGCGGAAGCTGCTTAATGATTTCTTGGCTAAACTGGAGGAGAAGTGATGGATAAGCGCGGCCTCGCTTATGGAAAAGCCCTCTATTCCTGTGTTCAGGAATCGGAGCTTTCCTCGTATGCTGAATTTAGCGAAGCCTTGCTGCGCTTATTGAAAAAGACCCCGGAGGCTATGGATTTCCTTTCCTCCCCTAAGGTCGATAAGGAGGAGAAGAAAAAGGTTTTAGGCGAGCTAACCAAAGCCGTTAACCTCCCCATCTTGACCGACTTCCTCTTCGTCATGGCCGACCATAGCGACTTAAAGGAACTGATCGATTCCTTGGATTCCTTCCTTTCTTTGGCCTACAAGGCCCTGGGCATTTGCCAAGGGACCGTCTATTCATCTAGGGCGATGAAGGAAGATGATATCGCTAGATTGTCGCAGGCCTTAGAGAAGAAACTCGGGGCGGCGGTCCGGCTTCATAACAAGATCGATTCCTCGTTGCTCGGGGGCTATAAGGTCGCCCTCGGGGAAAAGACTTATGACTACACCTTAAAATCCCAGCTCAACGCTTTGCGGACCCGACTAAAAGGAGGCCAATAGCATGAAAATCGATACCGAAGGCTTAAGCGCGTTGCTTAAAGCCGAAATCAAGAATTACCAAAAGGATATCAAACAGGATGACGTCGGAACCGTCGTCTCGGTTGGCGACGGCATCGCCGGCATCTATGGGCTAAAAGACGCGATGCTCGGCGAATTGCTCCTTTTCCCCGGCGACGTCTACGGGATGGCGATGAACCTGAACCTCGATGACGTCGGGGCGGTTTTGCTTGGCGATGACGAGGAAATCAAAGAAGGCGACGAGGTCAAACGGACCGGTAAAGTCGTCGAAGTCCCGGTTGGGGATGGCTTATCGGGCCGGATCGTCAATGCCCTGGGCCAGCCGATCGACGAGAAAGGGCCGATTAGCTATAAGAACACCCGGCCGATCGAACGGATCGCCCCCGGGGTCATGAAACGGAAATCGGTCGATACCCCCTTAATGACCGGCATCAAGGCGATCGACGCCATGATCCCGATTGGAAGGGGCCAACGGGAATTGATCATCGGCGACCGCCAAACCGGCAAGACCGCGATTGCCTTAGACGCCATCATTAATCAGAAGCATACCGGCGTCAAATGCGTCTACTGCGCCATCGGGCAGAAAAACTCGAGCGTCGCCGCCTTGGTTGAGAAACTCCGGACCCTCGATTGCCTTTCCTATACCACCGTCGTCTCGGCTTCCGCGAGCGAAGCGGCTCCGCTTCTATATATCGCGCCCTTTGCCGCCATGGCGATGGCTGAGGAATGGATGGAAGCAGGCCAAGACGTCCTGATCGTCTTCGATGACCTATCCAAACATGCAGTCGCTTATCGGGCTTTGTCTTTGCTCTTAAAGCGGTCTCCGGGCCGGGAAGCTTATCCTGGCGATATCTTCTACCTCCATTCGAGGCTTCTAGAACGGGCTTGCCGGTTAAACGAAGAAAACGGCGGGGGTTCGATCACCGCCCTTCCGATCGTTGAGACCCAGGCCGGTGATATCTCGGCTTATATCCCGACCAACATCATCTCCATCACCGATGGCCAGATCTTCTTATTGACCGACTATTTCAACGCTGGCCAACGCCCGGCGGTCGATTCGGGCTTCTCTGTCTCCCGGGTCGGCTCCTCGGCCCAGTTCAAGGCGATGAAGAAAGCCAGCGCCTCCTTGAAGATCGAACTCGCTTCTTACCGCGAGATGCTTTCCTTCTCCCAGTTTGGCAGCGACCTTGATGAATCGACCAAGAAGATCCTCCGGCATGGCGGGATCTTGATGGAGATCTTAAAGCAGAAGAATTACGATCCTTATCCTTTGGCTAGACAAGTCATTGAGCTATACGCCGCTAAAACCAAGCTCCTCGATGATAAGAAGATTGAGGATATCCGACCCTTGCTTAACGATTTCTATGCCAAACTCAGCTCTTTGCATAAAAACCTCATCGATTCGATTGAGGAAAGCCATGATTTAAGCGACGAGGTTTCCGCGCAAATCAAGGACGCTTTGATCGAATTCCTCAAAGGACGGTAAAAGATGGGCGCCGGATTAGAGAAAACCAAACGCCGCATCGCCTCAATCTCTTCAACCAAGAAGATCACCAAGGCGATGGAGATGATCGCCTCGGTCAAATTGCTTAAATGCAAGAAAGAGGCGGAAGGGCTTTCCTATTCCTATAAGGCCGCAAAAGACATCATTGATTACCTCGCCTCTTATCTACCGGAATCCCATCCGGTCTTTGCTAGTCACGGCGGAGTCCCCCTCCATATCATCATCGCCTCGGACCTCGGCTTATGCGGGGCTTATAATTCGAGTCTATTTAAAGAAGCCGATGCGCTTATTAAGCCGGATGACCTCATCCTTCCGATCGGGGGCAAGGCCGATAACCGGTATAACGAAGCCAAGGGGTATAGGGTGTTGCCGCCCCTCGATCTATCATCCAAGCGTTGCCTCTTATCCCGGCTTAACGAACTCAAAGACGGATTCTTGGAAGGGAAGTATTCTTCCATCGATATCGTCTACACCGAATACGTCAATTCGCTTAATTTCCTCCCCAAGGTCCGGCCCTTGTTGCCCTTAACCAAACTTCCGACCCCTTTTGAAGTCAAACCCTTGATGAATCCTGGTGAGTCGGGACTCTTCGAATACGGCCTCCCCTTATACCTCGAATTGGCTTTGTCCTACAGCTTAGCCGAATCGAGTTTATCGGAGCAAAATAGCCGCCGTAATGCCATGGAGACCGCGAATGACAACGCCGACGAATTGCTCGACAAACTCCACATCCAATACAACAAAGCGCGGCAAACCGCCATCACCCAGGAGATCATCGAAGTGGTCTCCGGTTCCGTTAATCAATAGGAGGGAAAAACATGAAAAAGACCCTTGATCAAGACAAAATCGGCACCTTAGTCCAAGCGGTGGGCCCGGTCATCGACGTTCGTTTCGCCGATGCCAAGCTCCCCGACATCCTCGATGCCTTGGAAATCCCCTTGCCTAACGGGGGGAAGCTGGTTACCGAGGTCATGCAGCATATCGGCGATGACGTCGTCCGCTCCGTCGCCATGGGGCCGACTGATGGCTTAACCCGCGGGATGCAAGTCATCAATACCGGCGCCCCCATCTCGGTCCCGGTCGGGGATAAGACCTTAGGCCGGATGTTCAACGTCTTAGGCGACCCCATCGACGGAAAAGGGGATGAGGACTTTAAGGATTGCGAACGCGATTCAATCCATCGGAATCCCCCTTCCTTTGCCGAGCAGACGGTTAACAAGGAGATCCTCGAAACCGGCATCAAGGTCATCGATTTGCTTTGCCCTTACGTCAAAGGCGGCAAGATCGGCTTATTCGGTGGGGCCGGCGTCGGCAAGACCGTTCTTATTCAGGAACTTATCTTCAACATCGCCAAAGAGCATTCCGGCACCTCGGTCTTCGCCGGGGTTGGGGAACGGTCAAGAGAAGGCAATGACCTCTATTACGAAATGAAGGAAAGCGGGGTTTTGAAGAACACCGCCTTGGTCTTCGGGCAGATGAACGAACCCCCGGGAGCCCGGATGCGGGTCGGCTTAAGCGCCCTCACCATGGCCGAGTACTTCCGTGACAAAGAGCATAAAGACGTACTTTTATTCATCGATAACATCTTCCGTTTCACCCAGGCGGGTTCGGAGGTTTCGGCCTTGCTTGGCCGGATGCCGAGCGCCGTCGGCTACCAGCCGACCCTCGCCACTGAGATGGGGCAACTGCAGGAACGGATCACCTCGACCAAAGACGGTTCCATCACCTCGGTTCAAGCGGTCTATGTCCCAGCTGATGACTTCACCGACCCGGCCCCGGCCACGACTTTCTCCCATCTAGACGCCAAAACCTTGTTGGACCGCAACACCGCCTCCTTAGGCATCTTCCCGGCTGTCGATCCGTTAGAATCGACCTCGACCATCCTTGATCCCGACATCCTCGGGAAAGAGCATTACGAAGTCGCCCGGGGCGTCCAAAAGCTGCTCCAGCGTTATAAAGAACTCCAGGACATCATCGCCATCCTTGGCATCGATGAGCTTTCCGATGAGGATAAGGCCATCGTCAATCGGGCGCGGAGAGTCAGGAACTTCCTCTCCCAGCCGTTCCACGTCGCCGAGGCTTACTCGGGCTATAAAGGGCTTTATGTCCCCCTGAAGGAGACGATCCGAAGCTTCAAGGAATTGCTCTCCGGGGCTTATGACCAATACCCTGAATCGGCCTTCCTTTACTGCGGGGCCATTGAAGACGTTAAGAAGCACGCGGAAGGGAAAGAATGAAGCTCTCGATCCTCGATTCGACTGGCCTGGTCTATGATGAGGAGGTCGATCGCTTCCTTGTCAAAAGCCAAAAAGGGCCTTTGGAAGTCTCGCCCGGCTATGCCGATTGCTATGAAGCTTTAGAAGAGGACGGGGTCTTGAAGGCGGCTAGTTCCCAAGGCCCAGCCTACTTCGCCATCCATCATGGCTTATTGGAGGTCAAGCGAGGTCGGGCCCGGGTCGTCTGTCTCTATGCTGAGGACGGTAAAAAGATCGACGTCGCTAGAGCCACGGCCAGCAAGGAACGGGCGGAGCAACGGTTGACTGATCCGAACCTTGATCTTATCCGGGCGAAGGCCGCCTTATCGAGGGCCTTAAGCCGGCTTGAAGCCTCGCGTCTATCGCTTGGTTCGAAGTAATAATTCCAGCCCATTGTCTTATAAGCAGGCGATGGGCTTTTTGATTTAGGAAGTAACGTAATATCTCGGGTTGTGACCCCGCAAAAGTGTCCGGTGAAATACCGCAAGAGTGTCCGGTGGAGTACCGCGAAAGTGTTAACTAAATTGCCACGAAAGTGTTAAGCAAAACGCCACACAAGTGTCCGGTTGAATACCACGATAGTGTTAATCGTATTGCCTCGAGATTGCTAAGCAAAATTACCGGATTCAATATGCCTATTGCGTAGGCCGAGACCCGGACCTATTGCAAATGGAATTTTGGTTTATTAAGATAGTGTTAATCGGAAATATGCGATTAATAAACAAGGATTTCACAAACGAACTACAAAAACTTAAAAAGCGTGTGCTGAACTAAAAAAGAGGGCTTTGCTGCGTATAAATATTAAAAAAGGCTTAAAACCCATGACAAAAAGGGAACTGGCTAAAGTTCGACCTTGGCAAGCGGCTTTGTCGCCTATCGATTTGAAAGACGCGGGGCTAAGCCCCTATATTCTTTCGGTTTGGGAAAAGTCTGGTTTTTACGAAAAATATGCCCGAGGTATTTATACCAAAAGCGATGAATTCGACGATGAATTCTTTTTGCTTCAAAAGCGTTATTCGAAAGGGATTTTCTCTCATGAAACCTCGTTGTTTTTACTGGGCTTTGGCCGAGGCGTGCCGTCCCGTTTTACTATGACTTTTCCAGCTGGTTATCATGCTGATTCGCTCTCCGTCGATTCGACCGTTCGGGTTATTAGGGAACGCCCAGAGTTTTACCGGTTAGGCGTTATCTATGTTCGTTCACCGTTCGGGAACCCAATTCGGATTCATGATTTGGAAAGGACTATTTGCGATCTATTCCGACGGAACAACACTTCTCCCGATACTGTTATACCAGCAATTAAGGAGTATGTCAGTTACTCTTCCCGCGATATTCCAAAACTATTGGATTATGCCAAGAAACTTCATGTTGAGAAACGCCTTTTGCCATATTTGGAGGTGCTGCTATGAAAAAGTGGAACAATTTAGCTTAATTGAAAGCCGTTATCAAAAATCTTTCGATCAAAGCTAATATCCCCTAAAGACGTTTTTGCCGCGGCTTTCCTCGAATATGCCTAACGCGAATTAAGCCTTTCTTTTCCGTTCTAATTGGCGAACAATAAGCCCATGGACCGAATCAAGAAAAAATTAGGCTTTGGAATGATGCGCCTGCCGATGAACGGCGAAGACATCGATATCGAGCAGACCAAAAAGATGGTCGATGCTTTCATGGCGGCGGGATTCAATTATTTCGACACCGCCCACGGATACATCAACGAGAAGAGCGAGAGGGCGGTCAAAGAGGCTCTGACCTCCCGTTATCCCCGGGAGGCTTATGTTTTAACCGATAAGCTCTCGTCCAATTACTTCAATAAGGAAGAGGACATAGAGCCGATGCTTGACACCCAGCTCGCTTGGTGCGGAGTTTCCTATTTCGACTTCTACCTTATGCATGCCCAAGGCCAAAACAATTATCAGCATTACCTGGATTGTCACGCCTATGAGGTGGCGGAGAAGATGAAGGAGAAGGGCAAGATCCGTCATATCGGCATTTCCTTCCACGATACCCCCGAGTTCCTTGATAAGATCTTGACTGAGCATCCGGAGATCGAAATTGTCCAGCTTCAATTGAATTACTTAGATGAGGACGATCCGAACGTGCAGAGTTTGGACTGCTATAAAGTGGCGGAGAAGCATGGTCTCCCGGTCATCGTCATGGAACCGGTTAAGGGTGGACGGCTCGCCAAAGTCAGCGCCCCGGTCGTCTCTTTATTCAAATCGTTATCCTCGGCTTCCCCGGCCTCTTTCGCCATTCGCTATGCCGCCTCCTTCCCTGACGTCAAAATGGTTCTTTCCGGCATGAGCGACACTTCCCAGATGGAAGATAACATCGCAACCATGAGGGATTTCCTTCCTTTAAGAGAAAAGGAGCAAGCGGTCATCGCCAAAGCCCGTTCCTATCTACGGACCGAGGGCTTAATCGAATGCACCCATTGCGAGTATTGCGAAGCCGTCTGCCCGGTCAAGATGCCGATCCCCGATATCTTCGCCGCCCTTAACGAAGCAAAGGTCAACGGGAAAAAGATCGATGTTTCCTTATCGAATAAATCGGCTGAGTGCCTCGCCTGCGGGGCCTGCGAATCAATGTGCCCCCAGCATTTGCCAATCCGCGATCTATTGACGAAGGCCCACGAATAAAAAGCGGTGGAACTTTAGCCGCTTTTTACTATAATTTCCTCGTTTAGAGGAAAAGCGCATGAATTTCATCTTCGTCTCCCCCAACTTCCCGACCAATTATTATCTTTGGGTCGAAGCTTTAAAACGGCACGGGGTCAATGTCTTAGGCATCGGCGATTCGCCTTATTGGGATCTTCATCCCCGGCTGAAGGAAACTCTTGCCGAATACTATTACGCCGATCTTTCGGATATGGGGCAACTCGAAGCCGCCTGCCGTTATTACCAAGATAAGTACGGCAAGATCGATTACATTGAATCCGACAATGAGTGGTGGCTATATTCCGATGCTTTGCTTCGAGAGAAGTTTGGCGTCGACACCGGTTTCCATCCGGCCGACATGAACAAGATCAAAGCCAAGTCGGCGATGAAGGAATACTTCAATAAAGGCGGGGCCAAAACCATGCGTTATATCCTCGTTGATGGGGAGCAGGACAAAGCCAAAGCCCAAGCTTTCCGCGATGAGGTCGGCTACCCCCTCTTCGTCAAGCCGAACATCGGCGTCGGGGCCGCCTCCTCTTATGCCCTCCATGACGATAAGGAATTCGACGAATTCTTCAAGCAGCGCCTCCCCGAGACCTACATCATGGAGGAATACGTCGAAGGGTTCATCGTCTCTTATGATGGGATCTGCGATTCGAAGTCCAACGTCGTCTTCGATGCCGCCGACCATTTCCTGACCCCGATCGCTGACATCGTCAACGAGAAGGAAGATTACTATTACTATAACACTCCCTTTGAATTGCCTTTCTTCGATATCGACAAGAAGAAGTTCCGGGAAGTCGGGCGGAAGGTGGTCAAAGCCTTCGGCATCAAGAAGCGGTTCTTCCACATCGAATTCTTCGTCTTGACCAAAGACCGGCCTGGCCTCGCTAAAAAGGGCGAGTTCGTCGCCCTTGAATGCAATATGCGGCCGGCTGGCGGCTATACCCCGGACTTAATCGACTTCGCCAACTCGGTCTCGGTCTATGACATCTATGCCGACGTCATCTGCTTCGATGAGAACCGGCAGAAGATGGATTATCCTAAATATTACGCCTTTGCCTCGGCTAGGCGCGATGGGGTCAATTACCTCCATAGCGAGGATGAGATCCTCTCCCATTATCAAAACCACCTTTGCTTGCATGGCCGTTACCCCGCCCATATGGCCATTGCGATGGGCGATAGCTTCTACTACGCCAAATTCGATTCCTTTGAGGAAGGGCAAGCGTTCGATCGGTTCGTTCGGACTAGGAAATAAGAGGCTCTGGCCTCTTTTTTAGTTGAGCGCTTCCTGACTGATTAAGAAGTAGGGCTCTTTATCGTCTTTGACGTCAGGATAGATCTCTTGATAGAACTTTTCGTATTCCTCGTCATTGGAATAGACGTATTGGCGTTGACTCTGTTTAGCGAACTCATAGGCTTCGCTGGTCCGGACGTTATAGATCTCGACGTAATTGGCTGCGTCGCCGAGTTTCTTGGCCAAGCCATCCTCATCTCGATATAACCCCTTCAGATCAATGGCTTCGGCTTTTTCAAAAGAAGCACATAGCAGCAGCATCGGGGTGTAGAGATCGCTTAGGATTTCGGCGTAACTATCGGATAAAGCCCGCAGAAAGGAGACATAGAGGGTGATTTCTTGGTCATGGATGCCATAGCATTCGACCCCGTATTGCTTAGCGACGGAAGCAAAAGTCGGCTCGAGGGTGGCGCAGTGGGAACAGCTGGCCTGGGTTAAAAGGATCAAGGAGGCGGAGCCATATTCGAGCTTGATTTGAAACTGCTCGAAATCAAAGGGGACGAGGGCGCTTTCGTAATTAAGCCCCTTGGCGGTCGACGTATCAAAGCTTTTCTCGACATAGGCATAGCTTTCCCCTTTATGGGTATCGAAGGCGATACTCCTCTCGCAGGAGGCTAAGCAGAGGGGAAGAAGGGCGAGGAGGGCTAAGTTTTTCATCGGGGCGATTATACCCTAACTTGCGGCTATACAGTGCAAAACCCCGTCTTTGCCTCTATACTTATGGACATGAACTTAATCCACTCGGTCCCTTCCGCTTACCAAACCCCCTCTTCCTTCTATGCCGTGGTCGAGATCTCCAGCGGCTCCTCGGCCAAATACGAGATCGACCACGAGTCAGGGGCCTTGGTCTTAGACCGCTTCCTCTATACCTCAACCCATTATCCCCATAACTACGGGTTCATCCCCAAGACCTGGGGTGGGGATGAGGATCCGCTCGACGTCTTAATCGTTTCCTCGGGCCCGATCGTCCCGTTAGCCATGGTCAAATGCTATCCAATCGGGGTGCTGACCATGATCGATTCGGGGAAAGAGGACGTCAAGATCATCGCCATTCCCGAGAAAGACCCCTTCTACAACGCCTTCCATTCGGTTGATGCCTTGCCTGACCATGTCGAGGAGGAAATCCGGCACTTCTTCACTGTCTATAAGGAGTTAGAGCACGGCAAGAAGACCGTCGTCCAAGGTTATGGTGGGGTCGCCGAAGCGGAAGAGGCGATTCGGAAAGGGCTGCTCCGTTATCAAGAGAAGTTCCCATCGAAGGAATAATCGGCGATAAAATCTTTGGTCCCCTAAGCGAATGGAGGGGACTTTTTGTATCAAAATCTATATAGAACCGGACTTTTCGGGATTGGATGCACGGAAATTCTGGAATTTTCGGGAAAACCTGCACGAAAAATCCTAAACAGGAAGTTTTCTGTGCTATGATAGCTCCATGATCAAACGGAAAATCGAAGACAATATCCGCCGATTCATCGACGAAGCCCCCTCCCGGGAGGCTAAGGGCATCCATAAATGCCTGCTGATCGACGGTATGCGGCAAATCGGCAAAACCTATTCTATCCGGCGAGCCTTGGGCTTCAAAGAAAATGATCTTTCCCAGCCCTTCGCTACTTACAAAGGAACTGGGTTCTCCGCCATCGCGCTTTATCTCGATTTTCACTCGCGGAAGGAGATAAGGGACATCTTTAGGTCCAGCCTTCTACCGGATTCGTTCCTCCAATCGCTTTCTTTGCTGCCGGAATTCCGTTCCCTTGACCTTCAGCCGAGGGTCGACAATCGGATAATCCTCGCCCTCGATGAGATTCAAGATAGCCAGGAGGGGCAAGGGATCGATGCTTTGAAGTATCTTACTTATCAGCCTTACCTTACCGTCATCGCCTCTGGGTCCTTGGTTGGGGTGGCCTTGAAGAAAGCCCGTAGTTTCCCAGTTGGTTATTTGGATTCCCGCCGGATGCATCCGCTGGATTTCGAGGAGTTCATGTGGGCTAGGGGATATGAGGATTCCTTCATCCAAAACCTGATCAATAACGCTTGTTCTCTCCGCCCGTTACCCTCTTCGGTCCACGAGGAGCTTTCGAACCTCTATCGGGAGTTCCTCCTAGTCGGGGGAATGCCGGAAGTCGTCTCCTTTTATTTAGGGCAGCCCAAATTCGATCCGGCCTCGATTTACGCGGTGGCCCGGAACCTGCTTTCTTCGCTAGAGAACGATTTAGGCAAATACGCCTCATCCTTAGTTGGGCGGAGGGCTCGGATGGTTTTGGAGTCATTGCCGCGCGCCATCGCCAAGGAACGGACCCGGTTTTTCTATTCTGACATTGATAAGAACGCCAAAGCTCGGGACTATGAATCCTCACTCGACTATCTGAAGGATTCGGGGATGGTCATCCATGCCGATAACCTGACTCGTTGCGATATCCCCCTCAAAGTCTTTGAACGGACTGATTCCGAGAAGCTTTACGTCGCCGACAATGGCCTTTTCTTCGCCTTGTCCGGCTTGGACTCCGCTTTTGCCTTAGCCCCGGGGGAGAACCATATGGGCAAAGGGCCGATTTATGAAAATGGGGCAGCCACCGTTTTAAACCACTTATTCGATAACCTCCATTATTATTCCAACCCCAAAGGGCTGGAGATTGATTTCGTCTTCGCCTATGAAAACCGGGTTGTCTTGTTGGAGATCAAGAGCTCGGTCAATAAGAAAAGCAAATCGCTGCCGGAAATGATGGCGCAGAATTCGAAAGCTTGGGCTATCCGCTCAGGTTTCCGGAATGTCGGCTATATTGATAATCTCTTCAGCCTGCCGGCTTATCTATTGCCTTTCCTATATCGGATCTTGCCTTTTTGGGTGAACTTGGTTAGCCCCGCAGATAAGAATCGATAATCGCTTGGCCTTTTTGGAACCGAGCGATTTTGCTTTCCATTATCGCCTTCCCGGCTTTACAGCCTTGAAGGTAACGGGCTTTGGCCCAATAGGCCCATAAGATATCAAGACAATAACTTAGAGCTAAGGTCTTTTCCTTGCTGGCCGGTCCGAAATCGAAACGAAGGTCGATGTCGTTTTCTTCGACAAAGGATAGGTAATCGAGGATATCGGGCGCGTCGGCGGCAAATTCCAAATCCAGGAAATAAGCCTTGCCCGCGTTGAAGAGGATATTCCCAGCCCAGAGGTCATTATGGGAATAGACCCTAGGATAGGATTCGATTTCCTGGATAGCCTTTATTTGGTATTGCCGGCTGATCTCGTCTTCGATCTCGGGGATATCCCCGGCCTGGGCATGGTAAAAGCTGATCCGTTTGGCCAAATCAAACTCAATGCCGATGAGGGGGCATTGATGAAGTTGTTTGATCGAAATGGCGACGGCTTGGATATCATCCGGGCCGAACTTTTCCTTTACCGTGCCAATAAGCCGTTGCTCGACTTTGTTTCCTTCTTTGGAAAAATAGAAGACTTTAGGGAGGATGGGGCAATTCAGGCCTCTGGCGATGGCGATTCTTTCTTTCTCTGTAGTATCGAGGAAATCGATGGGGTAAGGGGTCTTATAACGATAGATATGCTTACTGGTCCCGTATATTTGATTGGAGGTTCCGCCTTTTAAAAGAACGGGCTTTTCCTCGTCTTTGGCTTGGGCGAAAAGGAAGGAGAGTTCCCGTTCGTTCATTTGACCTTCTCCCGTAATTCATAGGCCTTCCGGGCTTCCGGGGATATCTTCCGAATCATGGCCGATTGGTATTCGCCTAAGACGACCTGTCCCTTTTCCTTGCCTTTTCTTATATTCCCTCTGGGGCAATAGATGACTTCCCCTTCCTCGAGGTTAGAGGCAAGCAAAGTTAATTCGCAGCCATATTGGATTTGCTTATCGCTTGGGTTATCGGCTTGGATCAATAAGTGGGCCCCATGGGTATCCTTGACATGGAGCCAATAATGGGACTTCCGGGTATCGTAAACGAAAGAAAGGAAGTCATTCATCGCCGCGTTGTGTCCGAATAGATACACCGTTCCTTCAATCTCGGCTTTATAAGGATATAAGGCCGGGCTTAGCTTTTCTTTCTTCCCTTTGCCTTTCCGGTCTAAGATCGAATAACGTTCCAATAGTTCTTTTATCGCTTCTTCGCTGGCGTTTTGGATGATCGGCAATAAGGAGGCGGCTTCTTCCCCTTCTTGTTTGGCTAATTCGATGTATTTATCGGCGTTCTCGATGGTGGATCGGGCTTTCTTGGCTCTTTTGAAGAAGGCTTCGGCGTTCTCGGTTAAGGACTTAGCTTTGTTTAAGGCCACCTTCTCCCCATAGAAATCCATATAGCCGGATTCAGTATCGATCGAATCGAGGTTCATGAAGATGAAGTTGCCTTTCTCTCCGTCAGAAAGATGGCTTTCGGCTTCTAGCTTATCCTGGGTCAATTGGCTGACTTTCTTTTCACTGGCTTTGATCTTCCGTTTGCATAGGCTTAATAAAGGCGAAGCCAAAGCTGCGGCTTTTTGCCGGAAGATGATCGTTTCCTTTGCGATCATTTCTTGGTTATAGGCTTCCAAATCGAAAGGCGAGGGATCGATGTCCTCAGTCAGTTTTCGTTCCGGCGGGAGATAACGAGCCCCTTTTAATAACAATCGCCCGGCCTCGCCGTGATAACTGGCGATGATTTGATGGGAATTCTCGCAAAGGACCATGTTGCCTCGACCCGGCATCAATTCGATATAAAGGTCATAGACGGTGGGGTGGAATACCTCATTGACCCCTTCTAACTGGAAAACGATGATCCGGTCATCATTAAAGGGCGAGACATCGATGACCAAAGCATCGGATAGCCTTTTCTTTAAGGCCTCTAGGAAAGGGGAGGATAAAGCTGGATTAAAGGAAGTGGGGGAAAGGTAGCACCCCATCTCCCCTTTGAGGTTGATGACGAGGCTCCTTCCTTTGCTTACCGAAGCCGATAGATGACCGGGAGCGAATTCTTTGAAAAGGCGGAGTTTCTTATTGAGCAAGGCCGACCTCAAGGCGGCGACATAACTAGGGAAATGGCGAAGACGGATCATATCGGGGCGATTATAACCTAATCCGTTAAGCGTGGATATGGAAAGGGCCGGCCCTCGCCGTTACAATAAACGGGCTATGAACACCACCACCTTATTGACCATCACCCCCGAGAAAGCCGACATAGTCCTTTCCCGTTATATCGCCTTTGATTTCGAGACCACTGGTTTTTCGAACTTCAACGATCGGATCATCGAGATCGGGGCGGTCTATTTCGAGAATGGGGTACCGGTCAAGACCTTTGGCACCTTAGTCAACCCCGGCATGCTCATCTCCCCGGCCGCCTCTTCGGTTAACGGCATCACCGACGCCATGGTTGAGGATGCGCCAAACGATGAGCAAGCGGCCGCCCAGTTCGCCGACTTCTTAGGCGAGGCCATGATGGGAAACATCCCTCTAGTCGCCCATAACGCCAAGTTCGATTTAGGCTTCTTGCTCGTCATGTTCAAACGCCATGGCTATGACTGCGACCTCCGTTCCTATGACACGATGGCCATCTCCCGTTCTTATTTGAGCTTGGAATCGAATAAGCAAAATGACGTCGCCGCCCATTTCGGCTTAGTCAACGAGAACGCCCATCGGGCCTTAGACGATGCTTTGACCTGCGGCAAGATCTTCGCCTGCTTATTGCCGATCGTTAAAACCGCCAAACCCAAGGTGAAGAAGAAAAGCCCCTATCCGTGGTGGAAATACCGTTAATATGAAGACCATCAAGAATCAAACCTTCCCTCATGAACGCGACCTTTATGGGGAAAAGGATATCGAACTCATCGGCTGCCGTTTCGAAGGAAAAGAAGACGGGGAGTCGGCCTTAAAGGAAGCAAGCAATGTTGTTCTCGCCCATTGCTATATGGATCTCCGTTATCCTTTTTGGCATGTCGACGGATTAAAGATCAAAGACAGCGAATTGACCCCCAATTGCCGGGCGGCCATCTGGTATAGCCAACATATCGACATTGAGCATACCCATATGTTCGGGATCAAGGCCATTCGCGAATGCCAGGATATTCATCTGGATACGCTTGAAGTCCTTTCCCCTGAATTCGGCTGGAAGTCGCATGGCTTGGCGATAAACGATTCCAAGATCGAATCGGAATACGCTTTCCTTGAGGCGACCAATGTCAAAGCGAACAACCTCCATTTCACTGGGAAGTACGCATTCCAATACACCAAGGACGTTGAGATAACCGATTCCGAATTCCATACCAAGGACTGCTTCTGGCATAGCCATAACGTGGTGGTGAAAGACTCTTATATCGATGGTGAATACCTCGCTTGGTATTCTGATGGGCTCACCCTCATCAATTGCCATATCAAAGGGACCCAGCCTTTCTGCTATTGTCAGAACCTGAAGCTCATCGACTGCGTCTTCGAAGGGGCCGACCTGGCTTTTGAATATAGCGATGTCGAAGCAACCATCTCCGGGGAGATAATCTCCATCAAGAATCCCTGCCGCGGCCTCATAAAACTCGCCAAACCGACGAAGATAATACTCACCCAAGACAGTAAATATCCCTGCAATTGCCGAATCGAAGTCGAAGATAAATAACATGATATCCGGATTTTGCGCTCTTTTCGGCCAAGCGTTTTTTCGTGCATTGAGGGTTGAAAAGAATGTTAGGGGGGGGTTAAGATAAATGGCACCAAGAGGGGTGCCGTTATGGAGGGTTTATGAAAACCAAGAGCCTTTTCTACGGGTTCGCGGCGGCCTTGCTACTAGCCGGCTGCGGTCCTACCACCACCTCAAGTCAGTCGGCTAGCCCGTCTGAATCCGAGACCCCATCGGAAACCTCAACCCCAACTTCCTCGTCCCCAACCAGCAGCGAGGAAGACGACGGCATCCCCGCCGAATGGAAAAAATACGAGCTTTCGACCTGCGCTGAGCTTAACGCCGTCGGGGCGACCGTCGCCGATGGCGAAAAATCGGCCGAGACCTATTACGTTGCGGCCACGGTCAAAGAGATCACCAATCCGACCTATGGCCAAATGGTCATCAGCGACGATACCGGGACCTTCGAATGCTATGGGGTGCACGGGGAAGACGACACTTACTTCGACAAATTGCCTGAAGCCCCTGAAGAAGGCGATTTGGTTCTGTTCAAGGGCCAGGTCAAGAACTATAAGGGCACCTATGAATTCGATCCGGGCTATCTTCTCGATTTCGTCTCCCAATCAAGCGAGGAGGAAATCAACCCCGACGATTACCAATTGACCAGCCTCGCCGAGGCGCGGAAAGTCGCCGACGGGGAATATGTCAAGGTCAAAGGGACGGTTCTCCGCTTCACCTATAACATCAACCTGTCGGAAATCGGCTTTATGTTGGCCGATAAGACGGCTTCGATCTATATCTATGATTCCCGCCTCTCGGCCCAAGTCGAAGAGGGAGAGGAAGTCACTTTGGTCGGGAAGAAAGACCACTGGATCCTCGAGGATGAGCAAACCAGCGCCGACAAATTCGGCTATCTTGGATGCCATCAGATCACCGATTGCGTTTTGGTCGATCATAAGGCGGGAAGCGGCTTCGATTATGATTCCGTTGCGGTCGAAACCACCGTCCGGGATGTTGTCACCTCGGATTTAAGCGATGATATCACCTCGATTCTTTACAAAGCGCCGACCTACATCGATAAACGGGAAGGCACCGGCTATACCAATTATTACCTTCTCGATCTTGATCAGAATACTGGCTCCTACACCTACACCCAAGCCAACGGCAAAGACTTCGCTTGGCTTGACGAATATGATGGGAAGATCGTCAATCTCTACTTTGTTGCCCTGAACGCCAAGATGAGCTCGACTGGCGGAGTCTGGCGCTTGCTGCCGGTCAAGGTGAGCGATGAGCCGTTCGCCTTCGACTTGGCCGACGCCCCGAAATTCGCCGTTGAGTATTATGGAATTCCCCAATTCACCGGGACCTATGGGGACGATCCGGCCAAAGAATTGGTGACTTCGGTCAGTTCTGAGATCTTAGGCATCAACAATGCGACCCTCGCCTATGCTTCCGATGACACTTCGGCCGTTTGGTTTGCCGACGAGGAGGGCAAAACCGTCTTCCATGTCGATCCGAGCAAGAACAAATCGGTTACCGTCACCATCACCGGCTCCCTCGCTGGGCAAACTGATTACTCGGCGACCGTAACCGTCGATGCTCGGGAAGCGGCGGCGGTTGAGACCATCACCGTCAAGCAGGCCATCGAGGCCAAAGATGGCGATGAACTCACCGTCAAAGGCGTGGTCGGCCCGGGCTTAGTCAATAAGAACGGGTTCTATTTGATCGACGAAACCGGGGTTATCGCGACGGAGGTCCTCGGTGGCCACGATGTTTTCGACGGCACCTTTGACATCGGCGATACCGTCATCGTCAAAGCGACCCGTGGCTTCAACGGCAAAAACGGCACGAATACCCAAATTAAGCTTTATGATGCCGAAATTACCGTTTCGGAATATGGCGACGGCACTTATCCTTCCTCCTCCTTCATCACCGGCAAAACCTTAGCCGAAATCCTCGCTTCCAGCGACGCTTTAGCCGAAACGGCCAAAGCCTATGTGCTTGAGGATGTCACCATAACCGGAGTGGTAACCGCTTATTATTCGAACTTCTATATTAATCAAGGAGAGTCCAGTACCCAACTCTATTCTGGAGGCGGAGGATATAGTTGGCTCGAGGATTATCTCGATCAGACGGTCGACATCGTCTTTGCCCCCTGCAACTGGAATAACAGCGGGCTCAAAGGCTGCCTCTTCTCCTTAACGACCGCTGACGGGACCACCGTCATCAACCGCAACAACTTCCCTTCGAAGTAATTCTTCTAACTAATCGAATCTAGGGCAGGGCAACCTGCCCTTTTTACCCATTTTTAGGGATAAAACCTTGATTATCGCTTTTAAGCCGTATTAATATTCCCCTTATATTATGGTACGTAAAGGGTTGCTAATCATTCTCTCCGGTCCCTCCGGGGTCGGGAAAGGGACGGTTCGGAAGGAACTGATGAAGGACCCGAGTCTGAACCTTTTTTATTCGGTCTCCATGACCACCCGCCCCATCCGGCCCGGCGAGGTCAATGGGAGAGAGTATTATTTCGTCTCCCGCGAGGAATTTGAGAAGAACCTTGAGGAAGGAAACCTTTTAGAGCACGCCGAATTCGTCGGCAATTGCTATGGGACCCCGAAGGATAAAGTCGAGAAGATGCGGGAAGAGGGCAAGAACGTCCTGCTCGAGATCGAGGTTTCGGGGACGATGAAGGTCTTAGAGCAATGCCCCGATGCCTTATCGATTTTCCTCATGCCCCCTTCGATTAAGGAACTAGAGGACCGGATCAGAGGGAGAAAGACCGAAAGTGAGGAAGCGATCGCCGAAAGGCTTGAGAAAGCCCGGTCGGAACTAACCATGTCCCATCTCTATGCCCACGTCGTCTTAAACGATTCAGTCGAAAGAGCCGCCGCCGAGATCGCCTCTATCATCAAAAACGCCGCTAAGTAGTTTACAATACCCTCATGCAGCTGCTCGAGGTTTTGCTTGAACTCCCCGCGTCTTCCCTTGACCGGCCCTTTGATTATCTTTGCGATGATGAAGTTAAGGTCGAGGTCGGTTTTCGGGTCTTGATCCATTTTGGCAATAACCCTAAGCCTTTAGTCGGCTTCGTGACCAAGGTCACTCCGACCAAATTAAGTCAGGCTGAATTAGAGGAAAGGAAAGGCTATCCCATCGCCTGGATCGATTCGGTCTTAGATAGCGAATGTCTTTTAAAGCCCGACCTTTTGGCTCTTTCCGATGCTTTGGCCACCTATTACCTTTGCCCCCGGGTCTCCTTATTGCAGGCGATGCTGCCTTCTTCTTTAAAACCGGCAAGAAGCTCGCTTAAGGGGCCAAAGGTCGCCTATGAAACCTACGTCGAATTGCTGAAAGAAGATGAGGAAGGTTTGACCCCGAAACAAATCGAATCGGTTCGGTTATTGAAAGAGAGAAAACGCTGCAAAAAGAAGGAAGCCGGGAGCCCGTCAATCGTAAAAGCCCTCATAGATAAGGGGTATTTGCGCGTTTTTAAAGAAGAAATCAACCGTTTGCAGCTAACCGAGGTCCCCCGAACCGAACCCTTCCCCTTAACTAGCGCCCAGCAAGCGGTTTTTGAAAAGATCACTTCTGGCGACAAGGAAGTCTATTTACTTCAAGGGGTCACTGGGTCAGGGAAGACCGAGGTCTATCTCCATCTCTCCTCATTCTATTTGGAGCAAGGCAAAACCATCCTTATGTTGGTCCCGGAGATCTCGCTGACCCCAGCGATGGTTCGGTATTTCCTCTCCCGTTTTGGGAAGGAGGTGGCGATCCTTCATTCTTCGCTTACCCCAGCCGAGAAATACGATGAATACCGCCGGATCGCCAAAGGGGAGGCCAAAGTCGTCGTCGGGGCTAGAAGTGCTGTCTTCGCCCCTTTAGACAACATCGGGCTCATCATCCTCGACGAGGAGCATGTCGAATCGTATAAGCAAGATAGCGCCCCTTATTACCATGCGCGAGAAGTGGCGATCCTCCGGGGCCGGCAAAGCGGGGCTAAGGTGGTTTTAGGCTCGGCGACCCCGACTTTAGAAACCCGGGCCAAAGCCGAGGCCGGGAAGTATGGCTTCTGCCGGCTCGATAGCCGGGTCAACGCCAAGCCCTTGCCCACGACCTCGATCATCGATTTATCCCGCCCGGCTAACCTTTTGCCCTCGGCCCGGATGTTTTCCAAAAAACTCATCGAGAAGATCAAGGACCGGTTGAATAAAGGCGAGCAGACGATATTGCTTTTAAACCGAAGGGGTTATGCCTTTTATTCCACCTGCGGCTCCTGCGGCTATGTTTTCGTCTGCCCGAGCTGCGGTTCCCATCTGACCCTCCATAAAGCCGACATGATGCTTAAATGCCATCACTGTGGTTACGTCGCCCCCTTTGACGGACATTGCCCCGAATGCGGCTCACCTAATATCGCAAGAGCCGGCTATGGGACGGAAAGAGTCTGCAAATACCTCGCCGAATTATTCCCGTCGGCTCGGATCGCTAGGTTAGATAGCGACGTCTCGCGGATCAAAGACGAGGCCGAGGACATCACCTTTAAGATGAAAGGCGGGGAATACGATATCTTGGTTGGAACCCAGATGATCGCGAAAGGGCATGATTTCCCGTTATGTACCTTGGTTGGGGTGCTGCTCGCTGACGTCGGCTTATCGATCCCCTCTTTTCGGGCCAGCGAATCCTCTTTCTCCCTAATTGCCCAGGCGGTAGGGCGGGCGGGACGCGGCCAGACGAGCGGCGAGGCCATCATCCAGACTTTCAATCCGACTAATCCGGCCATTACCTTAGGGGCGAAGCAGGATTACGACGCTTTCTTTCTAGTCGAGATGCAAAATCGGAAAGCCGGCCATTACCCGCCTTATTGCCATTTGGCGAATTTGATTATTGGCTCAGCCAAACAAGAAAAGGCCATCGAGGCGGCCGGGGCCATTAAAGCCACCATTATGAACAAAGCCTTCCCTGGGGTTGATGTCCTCGGCCCCTTAATCCCTTATTTCGAACTTGAAGGCGGCCTTTATCGGCGGGAACTCTTAGTCAAGTTCAAGGACGGGAAGGAGATCAAACCTTATTTGAAGAAATTGATTGAAACCCTCTCGGGCAAAGGCGGGGTCCGCCTCTATATCGACGTCGACCCGCTTGATTATTGATTGTAAGTAAAACCATTTATGGTTTATACTTCTTTTCCGGAAGCTATATATGATCACTATCTCCATCCTCGGCCTTGACCAATTCGTGGTCGGCCATTACTCCAAAGACCATACGGCCAAGTTAGCCGATATTTACGCCGTCCCCGAATCGGCGATTAATTTCTTCGCCCCCAATTCGATGATTTTCCACGCCGGGGCCGAGCAGACGAGCTGGAATACCCTCGTCATCGTCCGGGCCCCCAAGGAGTTCAAACAGCGGGAACACGAAGCCGCCCATTATCTGCTTGATACGTTGTCGCTTTTCTCGATCAACGTCGAATTGGAATTCGAATACTTCGATTCCAGCTCCCGTTATGAGAAGCTCAACGACCAATATCCCCGTTACCTCGCCGAGGACAACATCAAGGAGGCCGATGTCTCCTTCTCCTATGGCGAAGAGGAGGAAGAGGAGGACGATTGCGGTTGCGGCCATGACCACGACGCCCCCAACCCGGCCGATCGGGCCGACCTCGACCCCAATGACCCCAACCAGATATTCCTCGGCAACGCCTTCGCCGGCTTCGAAGAGGAATTGGCCAAGAAAGGCAAATAGGAGGATTCCACCCCATGCGTAAAGAATTTGAATTGGCTCTGCAGATCCTGCACAGCGTCAAAGCCGACCGCCTCTATTTTGGTGAGGCTTTGAAGGCGATGTTCCAGAAAAACGTCGAACTCCGTCCCCTCCGGAAGGAAGTGGCCGGGCTCGTTGGCTGCGAACTCCGTCATGACATCTTGTTCACCAAGCTCTTCGGCTCGATCGAAGGATTAGAGGACGCCGACAAGGAACTCCTATCTTTGGTTTTGGCCAATGATTTTTATTTCCGTCATTTCCCGCAAGAAGAAATCGACGCCGAGTTCAAGGAAGCCATCGGGGAAGAGAAATACGCCCTCTGCCTCCCTTTATTGGAAAAAGCCGGCCATGCCGAGTCCTATATCCCGGAAGGCATCGACCATTCCTCGCTTGAATATCTTTCCCTCCGTTATAACGTTCCCATTTGGGCTTTGAAGATCATGCACCATTTCGGGTATTCGAATACGTACAAGACCATCAAGCGGTTCGCCCGGCCCTATCAGCCTTATGTGCGGCTCCGCTCGGTCCCGGAGGCCGACGAACTTCGGAACAATCCCGATTTCGCCGCCACTTCGGTTCCTGATGTCTATGCCTATTCGGGCAAAGCGGCTCTAAGGACCTATGAGCAAATCAAAGACCGCCACGCCTTCGAGATCCGGCCGATCGTCAAGAAACTATTAGATGACAACAAAGTCGTCGCCCCGGCCTCGGTCGTCCTATATTGCGGGAAGTCCAATGGCGGGGCCGATAAGGAGGTCATTTCCTCTTACCTAAACGAGGTCCCGGTTAACATCGCCACCCCGAATGAAGATGATCTATTGGAAGCCAAGCGGCTTATCAAGCAATTAGGGCTTCGCAATATCAACCTCTTCTCGGTCGCCGATCCGACTTCGATGGAAGCTTATATCTCCTCGAAGGCCGAACTGGTGTGTTGCCTGCCGGAATCGACCGATTTCGATGCCGTCCCGACCACCCCGGATTTCTTCCTCCATTACGATAAAGACAAGATGGACGAGGTTATCGCCAATCAAGCCAAAGCCTTAGAAGGCTGCGCCGCCTACGTCGAAGAGGGCGGGACCCTCATCTATTGCGTCCTCACCATTTCGAAGAAAGAAGGCCATAACACCGTCGCCGAATTCCTCTCTAAGCATCCAGAATTCACCCTCGTCGAGGAGAAGCAGCACTTCCCCTATGACGAATATGGCTGCGCCGCCTATTACGCTAAACTCTCGCTCGGGCCCAAAGTCGCCTCGATCGCCGTTCCTTTCGGCGAGATGAACGCCTTAACCACTGAGCCCGTCCACTGCGCATCCGCCAAGTAGGAGGAAAAAATGGAAAACCTCCTCGGCTATTCCCTTGAAAGGATGACCGACTGCTTCCTCGCCCGGGGCCAAAGCAAATTCCGGGCCAAGCAGGTTTTCGGCTGGATATACGGCAAAGGGGTCCTCGATTTCGACAAGATGACCGATGTCTCGCTTTCTTTCCGCGAGGAGCTGAAGCGAGACTTTTGCCTTACTCTTCCCTCTATCATCACTAAGCAGGTGGCGAGTGACGGGACGGTCAAACTCTTACTCCAATTAGAAGACGGAGCCAAAGTCGAGGAAGTCATGATGCCTTATGATTATGGCTGCCCCATCTGCGTGAGCAGCGAAGTCGGCTGCTCGATGGGGTGCGCTTTCTGCGCCTCCGGGTTGCTCAAGAAAGAACGAGGCTTAACCAGCGCCGAAATGGTGGGGCAACTGCTCGTCATGAACCAGGTCCTTTCCGAATATGGCCTCCGGGTCACCCATATTAACGTCATGGGGACCGGGGAGCCGTTTGATAATTACGATAACGTCATGGAGTTCATCCGGATCGCCAATTGCCAAGCTGGGCTTGCCATCGGGGCTCGCCATATCACAGTCTCGACCTGCGGCTTGCCCGAGGGGATCAGGCGGTATGGGAAAGAAGGCCTCCAGACTAATTTAGCCCTCTCCCTCCATGCGCCGAACGATAAAATAAGGAACAAGATCATGCCGGTCTCCTTAAAATACCCGATGGATGAGCTGGTATCCGCCATCAAGGATTACCTATCTTCCTCGGGGCGGAGGGTCACTTTCGAATACATTCTTTTAGCCGGGGTCAACGATTCCTTGGAGTGCGCCGACGAATTGGCCCATCTTATCCGCGACAACGATTTATTCGCCTACGTCAACCTCATTCCTTATAACGAAGTGAAGGAGATGAAATGGAAACGGTCCTCCAAAACGAGCGTTGCCGCTTTCCACAATGCTTTGCTTAAGAAAGGGATCAACGCCACGGTTAGAAAGGAGTTCGGGGGCGACATCGATGCCGCCTGCGGGCAGCTCCGGGTAAAATACGAGAGAAAGCAATGAAACAGTACAAAGGGGCCTTCGAATCGAAAACTGACGTCGGGCGGGTAAGGATCGCCAATGAGGATCAAGCCGCCAGTCTAACCAATAGCCAAGGGGAGATATTCCTTCTTGTTTGCGACGGGATGGGCGGGCAAAACAAAGGCGACTGCGCCTCCAAACTCGCCCGCGATTATTTAGTCGAGGCCTTCACCAAAAAGCCCAAACTCCCTTCGTTTCTATTGAAGATGTGGCTTTCCCGGATCATCAAAGGGGCTAATAAACTCATTTATAGCGAAGCCAATCGCGACCAGCGTTATCACGATATGGGCACCACCTGCTGCCTCGCCTTAATTAGCGGTGAGAAGCTTTTCATCGCCAATGTCGGGGACTCAAGGGCATATTGGCTTAAAGGCCACGATTTAGTTCGGCTTTCCAATGATCAAACCTACGTCGATTACCTTTATCGGACCGGCAAGATCAGCTTTGAGGAGACGAGCAAGCGGGAAGACCGGCACGTCTTGCTGAACGCTTTGGGGATCTATCCCTCTTCCTCGGCCGAGATCGAGGTTAAACCTTATGCTGGGGAAGCGGTTTTAGTCTGCTCCGATGGCCTATACAACAACCTCCCCGAATCGGAGATCCGGGCGATCCTTTCCGGCGACGAGCGGCCGGATGAGAAAGTCGCTTCTTTAATTGAGGAAGCCAATGCCTCCGGGGGTTCGGATAACATTGCCATCGCCTATTTCGAGGCTTGCAAATCATGATCAAAATCGGCGATCGGATCGATTCCCGTTATCGGATAACTTCCCGCATCGCCTCTGGCGGCATGGCCGATATCTATGAGGCCAACGACCTCATCTATCGGCGGATCGTCTCGCTGAAGGTCATGAAGGAAGAACTATTGAAGGACCCGGTCAACTTGGCCCGGTTCAATAATGAGACGGCGGCCGCCGCCAGTTTAAATCACCCCAATATCGTCAAGGTCTATGGCCGAGGTTTCGTCGATAACCGGCCTTATATGGCCAATGAATACATCAAAGGGCAGACATTAAGGGATAAGCTCAATTTCTCGATGTCGCTTTCGCTGACCGATGCCTGCGACGTCATGTTGCAACTGACCGCCGGGATCGACTATATCCACCGGCACGGGATCATCCACCGAGACATAAAGCCCGATAATTTGTTCTATTTAAGCGACGGGACGATCAAAATCAGTGACTTTGGCATCGCCGCGCCGATCGGGACGCCCGAGGAAGGGGATGCGATCCAAGGGACGATTTATTACTGCGCCCCCGAGGTCCTAACCGGGGCCCCGGCTAGTATCGCCAATGACATCTATTCGATGGGGGTGGTTTTTTACGAATGCTTGACCGGCCAAGTTCCTTTTGACGGGGAGACGTTAGAGGAAGTGGCCTTAAAGCAAATCAAGAAACGGTTCCCTGAGCCGAGCAAATTAGTCCCTTCTTTGCCGAAATCGATCGAGCGGATCATCATCACCGCCTGCCGGAAGCGGCCCGAGGAACGTTATCTCACTTCTTCGGCGATGCACGAGGCGATACTGGAGGCGATGAAGGATAAAGAGAGTTTCCGAGGCGAAAGGAGAGGTCTGCTGTCGCGGATCTTTGGTTTCAAATGATCGTCGCTCCGAGTGTTTTATCGGCTGATAAGTCTTGTTTCCGCGACGAAGTCTTAAAAGTCCAGGCGGCCGGGGCTGAGTTTATCCACCTCGACGTGATGGATGGGAAGTTCGTGCCCAATACCACTTCCTTAATCGAATACCTGCCTTTGATTCAAGACGTCGATATTTTCAAAGACACCCATATTATGGTTATGGATATTCGAGGCTACGCTAAACTTTACGCCCCTTATTCCTCCCTCATCACTTTCCATATTGAAGCGAGCGAAGACGTTAAAGGCGACATCGAGTATATTCGTAGTTTAGGCTGCAAGGTCGGCTTATCGATCAAGCCGGCGACCCCGGCGGAGGCCATCGAACCCTATCTTAGCGACCTTGACCTGGTCTTGGTCATGTCGGTCGAGCCAGGGAAAGGAGGGCAAGCCTACTTAGACGAAGCCAACGGCAAAATCGCTTATTTAAAAAAGCGAATCAAAGAAAGAGGATATAATTGCCTCGTCGAGGTCGATGGGGGGATTAACCAGCAGACGGGTAGGCTGGCCGCCAGTTACGGGGCCGATGTCTTAGTCGCCGGTTCCTATATCTACGGCCACGATGATTATCAGGAAAGGATCGAGGCTTTGCGGAGATTATGAACACTACTATTGTCTTAGCGGTTTCCCTTGGGGGGTATGGGTTCTTGTTGCTCCTGTATTTCCTTCTTTCCTTTATCGATCAGAAGCAGTCGGGGAAGCGTTATGACTTTTTGTCCGATTTCCCCTTCGAGTTCGGTTCCATTTCCCGGGGCCCGGGGATTACGGCGAAAACCGCCCTTTCCCTTTCTTATGCCTTCGCCGTGCTCGGCTCGCTGCTACTGACTTTCGCCCCCAATTCGGGATCGCTATTCGGGTTATCGATTTTCATGGCCGTCTTCGCTTTCCTTTCAACGGCCGCCGTGGTGTCGATTACCATCGTCCCGGCCTTCTTATTCCGGAGCCACTTGATCTCGGCCGTCGTCTTCTTCGTTTCCCAGATCATGGTCGACGTGACCGATGCCATAATCTTGCTGAATGTTTACTCGACCCTCCATGAGCCGGTTTCTTTGCTGTTGCTTGCCATCGTCTTCGTGGTGCTGGCGGTTGCCAAGGCTTCGATATTACTAAATCCCAAATTATCTCGCTGGACCGAGTTAAGCGCCTATATGGATGAGGATGGCTCAATCACCACCAAGCGTCCGCGCCCCTTCCCATTGGCTTTCTCCGAATGGCTTTGCTTCTTCCTTTCGATCGCGACCTCGATCCTTGTCCCCATCAGCTTGTATTTAGTCAGCACCGCCATATAAAAAACCGCCGGCGAGGGCGGTTAGTCTATAAAAAGAAAACCCCGAATCGGGGGTGTTTCTTACTTGCCGGCTTTGACGGTTTTGTTGAGGGTGCGAAAGGCCCGGGCGGACATTCTCACTTCAACGGTCTGGCCGTTGATGTTGATCTTGTACTTCTGGAGATTGACGTTCCACTTCCGGCGGGTGGCCCGTTCGGAGTGGCTTCTCGCGTTGCCGGTCATCGGTCCTTTGCCGGTAATGGGGCAGTATCTAGACATAGTTAATCACCTCTTTCGCGTTGGCGCGTAGGCAAATATAGCATAGGGGGTAATAAGAAGCAAAGGATTTCCTGCCTTAATCCGTCAACCGAGGATATAGGACGCGAGATAATAGGGGGCGGTGATGATGGTTTTGCCGTTTTTGACTTGCCGGCCGACGTTTTGGGCGCTGAGCTTAATAAGCCCATCGACGTGGTATCTGGGGTCAGCGAGTATCGTCTTGGCCGATTTGGCGTTGCCATCTCGGGCTTTGACTTCGATTAAGTAAGGCGAGGATCCGAATTCTTTTAAAAAATCAACCTCTAAAGTTCCGTTTTTGTCGAAGTAATGGAGTTCGCCGTCGGCTTTGCTAATCTGGTCGGCAACCAAATTTTCGTAAATGGCCCCTTTGGCGATCGAAAGCCCACCGGCTAAAACTTCGGGTGCCGCCCCCGGGAAAAGGGAAGTCAAAAGGCCGATATCGGATAAGTAGACCTTGAATTCATCCTCGATTTCAAAGAAACGGAGGGGGTATTCGAGGCTGCTGACATTGTGGGCGACTTTAATTAGACCATAGTTCTCGAGCCAATCGATGGCCCCTTTGTACCGATAGGCCCGGGCATTGTGATTGATTTTCGAGTATTGGAACTTTTTGTTGTCCTTTCCGAGTTGCCGCGGGATCGATTGAAAGGTTGCGAGGACCCGTGACTTTTCGGTTTCATCGTAAAAGCTGCCTTTATCATCGCTTAAATGAACGCCGAAATCGGATTGGAAGCCATCAGTAAGCTGCTTTTGCTTGGCTTCTACTTGAGCTAAGTCTCTGGTTTCGAGGTAGGTCGTCACGACCGAGGGCATGCCACCGACGCAAATATAAAGGCGCGTGAGCTCCAGCAGCCGATTATGAACCGGCAAGGGAATCGGCTCGCTCTTTTTAAAGCATTCATAGGCGAATTCCAATGGCGATTGCTCATAGCCCATGGCCCAAAGGAACTCCTCGAAATCCATCGGGTGCATCTGAATCTGTGATTCATAGCCGACTCCGATTCCCCGAGGATAGGGTTTGCCAACGTGGTAGCCGGCTATCCCTAATAATGAGCCGGTCCCGATGACGTCGTATTTGCCATCGATGGCAAAGTATTTCAGCGAGGAGCGGGCGTTGGGGCAATCCTGGATTTCGTCAAAGATAAATAATGTCTTCCCAGGTACCAGTTTTGAGCCGGGGACGATTCGGGCGGAGTTGCCTAAAGAGGAAATCAGAAACGATAAGGAATCGACATCAAAATCTCCTTCGAAGTAAGCGGCGAGATTTCGCTGCTGTCGGAAATCGAGCAAAAAAGCGTTTTGATAATGGGTCTTGGCGAACTCGACGACCGAGGAGGTCTTGCCGATTTGGCGAAGGCCTTTAATTAGCAATGGTTTATGGCCTGGCGTGGTTCGCCATTTTTCGAGAATAGCGTCGATTTTTCGTCTAAGCATTGGTCTTTCCTCAGGCGGATTATAACACGAATATTAAATTAGTTCGACCAAATCTGATTTCGTTACGTTTTTCCTACGACTTTTTGGCGATTTCGTTACGTTTTTCCTACGACTTTTTGACAATTTCGTTACGTTTTTCCTACGACTTTGATTGTTTATTGGTTATTTAGGCAACTAGAAAACTTGGCAGGGTGCCAAATTCTCTAATAACGCGGACTGACGAAACTGTAGGGATACTCTGTTTCGTTGAAGAAGTTCCATTTGGAATCGAAATTCTTTAGGTCGGCTTCCGTGCCGCCGATTTCAATTGTTGGCGGCTCCTCTAGGTAGCCTAATATCGACATTCCGGCCGAAAAGACGTTTTGGAGATAGACATATCCGATGGATGGGGCGTCGATGGCATAGTCCTCAATCCGGTATAAGTCAATCAATTCGAGCGTCTCTATCCTTGAGAAGCCGCCTAACTTCTCGATTTTCGCGTATCCTTGGATATGAATTTTGGAGGCATTTGTCTCCATATTAATTACGGTCACGTAATTTTTCACCGCCTTAGTAATAATGGTGATTTCTTCGGCTTCGACAAACATTTTCTCGGTCATTTGCAACGGATATTCGCTTCGATATTCGAAACTCGAAGCGTTATTAAGCCAAAAAGCATAAGGTTCGCTAAGGTAACAGATAATGCTGTTCTCGACATAAAGAGAATGCCCTTGGAAATCAGCATTTTCGAATATCGATTCTTCGATCCGAGGGATTTCGATGCTAAATCTCGCGTCATTGTCGAATTTGGCGCGGATGAAGGCCTCGTCCCCGATTTCTTTTACTCCCGATAGGTCGATTTCCCCTGATATCCATCCCTCGGCGAAAGCCCTGGTTCCAATTTGTCGGGCGAGGTTCTTCCGCATGATGACTGAGCGAGCCTCGAAAACGCGGTAAGCGAAAGAGAAGTCTTTTCCGGAGGGAAGGATATTCATATCAAATTCTTCATACTCAGGTTTTATGCAGCAAAGCAATGAATCGGCCTCCCCGTCAATGCTGTAGTCGATATAGCCGTAATCCTCGGTTTCAACCCAATCGCAGTCGAAATACAAATGATCCCGTTCGACGAGGTCGGGGTAATTCGTTTTTGGGCCACGGAAGAAATAATGCCCATTGAATCCATCGAGCCCGCCTTCGATCACCGCTTCGGTTGAAGCCAGGTAAACGGCGGTTTCTGGGTGCTGCCCGGACATAGCGTAGTGGGCCATTTTTTTGACCGTCGAAGGAATATAGATGAAAGAAAGCGGCTCCAGTTCGTCGAAGGCGTGATTCATTATTTCCTCAACCCCCTCTTCGATGATCAAAGCCGAGGCGTTATCGCCGTAAAGGCTCTCAGAACCGATTTTCTTGACCGGAACCGAGGTGTAATTGTAATTAACGGTAGATTTGACGATGGTGGTCCGCTCACGGCAAAGCTGGTTGACTAAAATGGCGGCTAGCCCCTCATCATCGCGATAAATATAGTGGGTTAGCCCTTCGTAGTTTTTATATACGACGTCGACGTAGCTGAAGCAAGGGATGGCCCAATAATCCCAGTCGGGATCGAATCCGGGCTTTGGCTCGGTGAGGTAGGTATAAACGACAATCCGAGGGAAAGCGTGTTCGCCGATCGTTTCAACGGAACTCGGAAGGAAAAGATCCCGCATTCCAATGATGCCGCTGAAGGCATATTCGCCGATGGTTTCTAATCCTTCAGGCAGATCGATTGTTTGGAGGATGGTCGGGGTGTCGGGGCCAGAAGTGTTAAGCCCCCGGGTGGCATAGGCTTTGATTTCCTTTAGCCCACGGGGAAAGGCGACGGATTTATATTTGCAAAGGAATAAAGAAGTGACCGATTCGACCCGATAGCCATCGATTTCCCGCGGGACATAGTAATGGTCGAACGGACTGCCATAGTTTTCTTGCCTTTCATAGAAATCTCCGTCAAAGCCATTGAGGCTCAAAGTCCCGTCTTCTTGCATCTTATAATGGCCTCTAGCGAAAAGATAGGTTTCGAACTCGGAACGCTCGTTTTCGAAGATTGAAAGCTGGCCGAAAAGCGATCTGGCTTCGTCCTTGGTGTAGGGGGTGATGACGCTTAACTTGTCTTGGTAAAGGTAATGCCCGAAGGCGTTTTCCCCAATGTGGGTCAGCGAGCGGGGGAGGTAGAAGGTCACCTCTTCCGACTCCAAAAACGCTTCGTCCCCGATATAGTTGAGGTTCGATGGGAGGTGGATGTTTTTGAAACTGGCCTCATAGAACGCTCGATCGCCGATTTTCAAGATGGTGTCCGGAAGGTAAATCTCCACTTCGTAAAAACATCTCTCGAACGCGGAATCGTCGATCGTGGTCACCGGCAATCCCAAGTGGGTGGAGGGGATATAAAACTCCTCGTTGGTTTTCTCGAAATCTTCGGAAGCCCCAACGACCCGATAGGAAAGCCCGTCACCGGCGAGCTCATACGTCAAATATGGTTCGAGTGATTCGCCCGGCAACACGAAGAGCGAACAATAGGCATCATCAATGATAACGTCTTGGGTCACGCCGTTTTCGTCGACGAAATTTCTGCCGAGGTTAATGGAGTAAGTGCCATGGTCGGTAATCGTGGTTTTCCCGGTCTCCCAATCAGTATAGAATCGC
This sequence comes from uncultured bacterium, assembly GCA_949297805.1. Taxonomy (GTDB): domain Bacteria; phylum Bacillota_I; class Bacilli_A; order RFN20; family CAG-826; genus Alloenteromonas. The sequence goes on along the minus strand of CASFTG010000001.1, from coordinate 816,855 downwards.
ACTTCCCATTCCTCATTCCGATTGGTCTGGGGTAAGAGCAGTTTGTTGAGGTCTAGTACGTCACCTTTGGTCAGGGTGAGGGCATAGGTCGACAAAGCAAAGTCAAAAGGACCGGCCTCTTCCTCCGGAATGCCTGGCTCCTTTTCGTCATAGATAGATTGATGCCAATCATTGATCTCGGTGGTCGGGTTCCAAACAAAATCCAGCTCTTTGTCAATGGCGTTAGGCGCAAGGCTGGTTCCAAACAAGGCCAGGGCGCTGATTAGGGCAATGGGTTTCATGCGTTTTCCTCCGGTAAGGGCAAATAGGTGATTTCGGTGTTGTGGTCGAGATACCAGTCTTGCCAGCCTTTGTCTTCGTAAAATAGGCATTCGATGACTAATGGGTTTCCGACTTCGAAGGCTCCAGAGCCGATGGTTTCGACTTGATCGCCGATAATGGCTTTGCTCACGCTTGAAAGATAGAACGCGGCGTCTCCGACGGTACGGACGTTGGCGGAAAGGTCGACTTCCTGCAAAAGCTGGTTACCAGCGCAGGCGTACTGGATGATCTCGGTCACCGGTTCCCCGTTGACTTCGGTTTTGATGGCGGTTGCCTCGGTTCCTTTGACCAGGACCAACCCGCGGTCGGTGTGGGCGAAGGTCGCATTGCTTTCCTCATCGATGAAGCGATCGAGATAACCGGTTACGTATATCTGCCCGATGCCGGAAAAGTTCCAAGGCTTTTCCTGCCCTTTGAAATAAATTGGGCTATCGGTCGGGATGGATATGGACAAGTCGGTCACCGATTCCGGAACGATGAGTTCGGACAATTTAGTGAAGACGACGGTATTGAGTTCCTGAATTCCTTCCGGCAAGGTTAACGCGGTAAGGTTCGGGAAGGTGGTTGCCCTCAATCCTTTGAGCTGGGAGGGGAGTTTAAGTTCCGCCCCATGATAATCCAGGGCCAGAGAACCGATATATTCGATTGGCTGGTCATCGATTTCATCCGGCAGATTGAGCACGCTCGTTTTTCTCGGGGAGTAAACTAGACTCATCCCCTCCTCGAAAGGGTAGTAATAGTAGCCGTTTTCCTCGATTAGCTTCTCCGGGTCGATTTCCCGATGGGTCGCCTCGGCATAGTAGCCTAAGCCCGCGCCCTTTTCACTATATATTTCTACATAATCACCCAAGCCTCTGTAGCCAATATTTTGAACGGTTTTCGGTACGAATATCGGGCTATTGTGGATGCCGCTGCCGGAAAAGGCGTATTGACCGATGGAGGTGATTTGGTTCGTTAAGACGAACATCTCAAATTGCTCGCAGTTAGCGAAGGCGTAATCGCCAACGGTCAAAGAGGAAGTGAAGTTCACTGAGTCAAGAGATTTGCAGTTCAAGAACGCCCGCTTCCCAATGTAGGCAATGTTTTCGCTTATCGACACCGATTCAATGTTTTTGCCGGCGAAAGCTCCCGAACCGATTCCGACGACTGGTCGGCCGTTATAGCCAGAGGGCAAAAGCACTTCTTTTCCATCGCCGGCGTAATCGATGATTTCATATCCCCCATTGACTAGGCGATATTCGAATAGCGCTTGATTATCCTCGATGACGACTTTTACCGAATCGGCCGCTTTCCCAGAGGTTAGGTTAATGTTGGCCGTCCCGGACTTTATCGCCGTGATTAGACCGCTTTGGTCACAGGTGGCGACGTTTTCGTCGCTTGAAGAGAAAGAATAGGCGGCATCTTTTTCATCAAACGAATAGGTCAATTGGTAATGTTGCGAGGGCGAAAGATAGATAACGTTTTCCTTTATATCCGCTTCCTCTGCTTCTGGCCGGGGCAAAACGGCGATGGCCAAGGTGTCGAAGCGCTCGGCGGTGGGGCTATAAAGAGTGGCCGAGGTCTCCCCGACCTTTTTCGGCTCTAGTTTTAAATAGTATCCGGAGAATCCCCAAAACATGTCCTCGGAATCTTCTTTGTTGCCGCCGGTTTCCTCGCTTTCGGGACTATAGACCCCGTCGGTGATCTCAATGATCGATCCATCGGCGATATATATCCGGTTGTCAAACGGATCGCCATTGATCGGATGGTTGAATGGGCTAACGGCTACGTAAACGGTTTCATCGATATAGAGCGAGAGCTCGCTGATGGGGAACTCCGGAGTGAAGTCATTGACCCGAAGGTCATAGAAGATCGGTTCTTCGGTTTCGGTGAAGCCGGAAAACGGGAGTTCGTCTTCCCCTTCGCCGGGATTGCCGCTTCCGGAATCGCTAGTTATGGGCTCGGAACTATCGCTTTCGCCACTTGAGGTCTCTTCGCTTTCGATCGGATCTTTCGTTTCCTCGCTTGGCTTGGAATCGGGCGTTTCGATTTTTGAAGAGGTTTCTTCGGGCTCGGTCTGGGTCGGCTCTTCCGAAAAAGTGCGGTTAGGGCCGACGGGCGTGCAGCCGATCGTCAAAATCGCCAAGAGGCTTAATAAGAGTCGTGTTTGGGCTTTTCTCATTGTTCAGTACCGGTTAAATTTAACCAAAGGCCATCCTTGACTTCAAGCCAACTCCATGGTTTTGACTGACGTTCTTCCGCAAATCGAAAGTTTCGTTGCCTATGGCCGTGGAGCGCTAAATCAGTATAGTCCGCCATTTTTCAAATTTAGGCGGTCGTCTCTAAAACCCTGGAGCGACCATTAAAAAGACTTTCCCACTTCTTGCGGCGGTGCGTATAATTACATGGAAATCCCAAATACATCGAAGGAGGAGCGAATGGGCATAAAAATTGCCGCGATGATCTTGGCCGGGGGCAAAGGGACCCGGTTGAAGGCTTTAACGCGGAAAACGGCTAAGCCGGCCGTTGGCTATGGCGGGAAGTACCGCATCATCGATTTCCCTTTATCCAACTGCGCCAATTCCGGCATCAACCACGTCGCCGTCTTGACCCAATACGAGTCGAGCGACTTAAACACCTATGTCGGCAATGGCAAGAACTGGGGGCTTAACGGCGTCAATAGCTTAACCGCCGTCTTAACCCCGAAGGAGACCGAGGAAGGGTCCAACTGGTACCGGGGCACGGCCGATGCCATCTACCAGAACCTCGATTGGCTTGATAACCTCGATCCCGAATACGTCCTTATCCTCTCCGGCGACCATATTTACGCCACCACCTATGACGGGATGCTTTCCCGCCACCGGGAGGCCAACGCCGAATGCACCATCTCGGTCTACCAGGTCCCCTTGGAAGAGGCGTCCCGTTTCGGGATCCTCGAGACCGATGAGGACGGGGTCATCACCGCCTTCAAGGAAAAACCCAAGGTCCCGAAGAGCAACCTCGCCTCGATGGGCATCTACATCTTCAATTACAAAACACTACGGGCCGCCTTAATCGAAGACGCCAAAGACGAGCAAAGCGACCACGACTTCGGGAAGAACATCATCCCGATGCTGATGGCCAAAGGGAAAAAGCTCGTCGCCTATACTTATAAAGGCTATTGGAAAGACGTCGGGACCATCCCCTCGCTCCACGAAGCCAATATGGATCTGCTGATGTCGGGCGACCCCAACGTCAACCTCTTCACCATCCAAGGGAAGAATAAAATCTACACCGAGGACAATCACGCCACCCCGCAATACATCGGGCCGATTGGGACCGCCAAGGACTCCCTGATCAACCAAGGGGCCATTATCCGGGGCGAGGTCGACCACTGCGTCATCTCCTCTGACGTCTACGTCGACGATGGGGCCAAAGCCATCAACTGCGTCCTCATGAACGGGGCCCACATCAAGAAAGGGGCTCGGGTGTTCGACGCCATTGTCGGCCCCGACGCGGTCGTTGAGGAATCCGAGGTCATCAACGCCGATCGCAAGGAAATAATCCTCGTCACCAATGGGAGGAACGACAAATGAACAACGTCATCGGCATCGTCAATCTCCACGCCGACCCAGAAATCAGCCCTCTTACCGATAACCGGCCGCTCGGCTCCTTCTCCTTCTTAGGCCGTTATGCCTTCGTCGACTTCCCCCTCTCGGCTTTCTGCAACGCCGGCATCGAGACGGTTGGGATCTTGGTCAAAGACCACCTTCGCTCGGTCATGAAGCACCTCGGCTCGATGGATGCTTGGGTCAACAACACCAAGATCGGGCAAGAGATCGTCATGTATAACGAACCAGCCCATCTCCATCCCGAGACCAATACCGACATCAACAACATTCGCGAGAACGATTGGGTCCTCTATGACTCCGACGCCTCCTATATCCTCATCGCCCCGTCCCACATCGTCGGCTCGATCGATGTCCGACCGATTTTAGCCGAGCATATCAAGCGGAAAGACAAAGTGACCGTCGTCGCCACCCGTTGCCTTGACGCAAGAAAGGAATTCCTCAAGGAATCGATCATCTCGATCGGCTCCTCCGGCTACGTCGAGGATGTTCGGGATAACGACGGGACCATCGAAGGACCCTGCTTGGCGAGCCTTGGGATCTACGTGGTCAACCGGACCGTCTTAGCCGACATGATCCACCGTTATGCGCCCAAGAACCCGACCTTAAGCCTCGATTCGCTTATCTATGCTGTCGGGCGGGAATCCGGCGGCACCCGGCCTCACGTCTATATCTACGATGGCTTTGTCCGGGCGATCGATAGCTTCAAGCATTACATGGACTATTCGTTCGAGCTCTTCGATGAGGCCAATTCCAAAGCCCTCTTCCGGCCCGATTGGCCGATCTATACCTTGACCCATGACACCCCGCCGGCGATGTATGGGAAAGAGGCGGTCGTCTCCAATTCCTTCATCGCCAATGGGGCGGTGGTCGAGGGGACGGTCATCAACTCGATCATCGGCCGTAACGTCAAAGTCGCCAAGACCGCCGTCGTAAAGGATTCGATCATCCTCTCCTCCTCGATGATCGGCGATGGGGCGATGGTGAGCAACGCGCTTGTCGATAAATACGCCATCATCACCAGATCGCATAAAGTCACCGGGACCCCCAATAGCCCGGTCTACGTCGCCCAAGGAGCCATTCTATGAAAATCGCCATGATCGCCTCCGAGATCAACCCGCTGGCCAAGTCGGGGGGTCTCGCCGATGTCGTCTTCGCCTTGTCGAAGGAATTGGTCGAAGAAGGGCATGAAGTGATCTGCATCCTCCCCTTCTACCAGTCGATCCGGAACAAGGGGAAGCGGTTCAATTACGTCGGGAGCTATCCGGTGTCGTTATCCTGGCGGCACCAAAACGCCGATATCTACTCGACTTCGATCGATGGGATCACTTTCTATTTGATCGATAACCAATATTACTTCGGCCGGTCCTCCTTATATGGATATATGGATGATGGCGAACGGTTCGCCTTCTTCCAGACGGCGGCCAGAGGCTTATTCGGCTTCATCGGCTTCCAGGCCGACGTCATCCATTGCCATGACTGGCAGACCGGGATGATCCCTTGCCTAATCAAGGAGCAGAACGCCTTCGATCCCACCTTCAGCAAAGCCAAATTCATTTACACCATCCATAACCCGGCTTTCAAAGGGATTATCGATCGTTATTTCCTCCATGATTTCTATGAACTCTCCGATGAACTCTACTTCAACGGAAAGGTCCGTTTCGAAGGGATGGTCTCAACCTTAAAGACCGGTATCGTCTATAGCGATTACGTCACCACCGTCTCGCCCAATCACGCCAAGGAACTTTTAACTTCCGTCGGCGGGTTTGGTCTCGACACGGTGCTGCAGATGAAAGGCGACCACTTCGTCGGCATCGCCAATGGGATCGATTACGATGAGTGGGATCCCCTCCATGACGAGTTGGTTTATAAGAACTTCTCGGTCAATAACGTCACGACTGGGAAGAAGGAGTGCCGTAAACGGCTCTTCGACGTCGCGATGTTCGAGGACCAAGGCGGCCCGGTGTTTGGCTTGGTCTCTCGCCTCACTTTCCAAAAAGGCATCGATCTGGTCTTATCTTTAGCCCATGAGATCATCGATCAAGGCGGGTATCTCTTCGTCCTTGGCTCGGGCGAATACGGCCTTGAGCAAGGCTTAGAGGACCTCCGCCGGGCTTATCCTGACCACGTCTGCATCTACATCGGCTATTCAAATGAAAGAGCCCACCTGATCTATTCGGGCTCCGACTTCTTCTTGATGCCGTCGCTATTTGAGCCGTGCGGCATCGGGCAGATGGTGGCGATGCGCTATGGGACCCTCCCGATCGCGAGAGCCGTCGGGGGCTTAGTCGATACCATCGAGGATCCCAATACCTCTGATAAACCGGACGGGTTCTTGTTCAATGACTACGACGTCGGCGGACTCCGTTATGGGGTCAGCCGGGCCTTCGCGGTGTATAAGGACAAGTCCGAATTGCTCAAGATGCGGCGCAACGCCATGAAGAGCGACCATTCCTGGAAGAAAGCGGCCGCCGCTTACCTCAAGCTTTATACCAGCAAGTAAAGCCTCAAATCATCAGTCTAGCCTCGGGTCTCCCCGGGGCTTTTCCTTTGGACGGAATATCTAGTGTTTGACTGCTTGCGGATATTGCAGGATTGCCTCCAAAACTGCTTGCGGATATTGCAGGATTGCCTCCAAAACTGCTTGCGGAAATTACAGGTTCAAATTTACAAATGTTGATATTTCTTTAAAAAACACTAGAATATTACTGAGGAAATATAAATGTTCGAACGCAAAGCATATCAAAAACTTCTAGATTTCAAGAAAGACAACGGTAAATACGCCATGCTTATTGAGGGGGCCCGCCGCGTTGGCAAGTCGACTTTAGCCGAGGAATTCGCTAAACGGGAATATCGATCTTATATTATCGTAAACTTCCACGAAGATCTTAACGTAGCCGCCGATCCCTTTCAGTTTCTTCCGGACCTTGATTATTTCTTCTCTGCCTTAAGCGCAAACTATAATACCGAACTATTTCCCCGAGAATCGCTCATCATCTTCGACGAGGTTCAGGAATTTCCTCTTGCCCGGAGCTACATCAAGTATTTCGTCAAGGATGGGCGTTATGATTTCATCGAAACCGGTTCTTTGATTAGCATTCACAAGAAAACCGATACTAATTTCATTCCCAGCGAAGAAGATGCCTTCACTCTATATCCGATGGACTTCGAGGAATTCCTTTGGGCCAGGGGCAAGAAGATCCTCGCCGATTTTATCCGCCAATGCTATGTGAATAAACGAAGCCTTGGCCCAGCGCTTCATAAACAGGCTATTCAAGAATATCGGCATTACTTAGTCACCGGGGGCATGCCCCAGGTGGTCGCGGCCTTTTTGACCGACTCCTCCCATTTTGTCGCTGACCGCGAAAAGCAGCAGATCCTTCGCCTTTATCGGCAGGATATGACGAAACTCGACGATGAATTCGGGCTAAAGGCCGGCGATATATTCGATATGGCGGCTTCTAACTTAGGAAAGACTAATTCGCAGTTTCGGGTATCCTCGCTAAGAGGGGTAAGCGATTCGACTATCCGCATGACTTTCAAAGCATTGGAGGATTCGAAAATCTTCCTTCGGGCTTTTGACCTTACCGAACTTAACATCAATATGAAACAGCTTCGCGCCGACAGCCGGTTCAAGCTTTATTTCTCCGACACCGGTTTGCTTATCTCCGATATCTACAATGACCAAGACGGCGGGGGAAGCGATATTTACCGTTCGATCATCTCCGATAGGCTCTCAACCAACCAAGGCTATATCTACGAAAACGCCGTCGCCCAGGCTTTCGCCGCGGCCGGCAGGCGGCTTTATTACTACACCTTTCATGACAATTCTGACCACCGTTACGAATTGGATTTCCTACTCCGTCGGGGCAAGAAGCTTATCCCGGTCGAGGTCAAGTCCTCGGACGTTTATAGCCTTTCCTCCTTGAAACGGGCGATGAAGGAATATTCCTCGATCCTTGTTTCCCCAACCGTCCTCTGGACTAAAGACAGCAAAAAGGAAGAGGGCATCACCTACTTGCCGGTCTATATGGCCGGTCTATTGGAATGACCTTCCCCCGCGCCCGCATAAAGGCTATAATCGCCGGGTATGAGCTACGATTTCACTCTAATTGAGAACAAATGGAAAAAAGCATGGGAGGAAAAGGACGCCTTCTGTTGCGATACCCATGATTTCTCCCGTCCCAAGTATTACGTCCTCGACATGTTCCCTTATCCCTCGGGCCAAGGGCTCCACGTCGGCCACCCCGAAGGCTACACCGCGACCGATATCATCGCTAGGATGAAGCGGATGCAAGGCTATAACGTCCTCCACCCAATGGGCTGGGACGCCTTTGGCTTGCCAGCCGAGCAATTCGCCATTAAGAACAACGTTCACCCGGAAGGATTCACCCGGCAGAACATCGCCCATTTCAAACAGCAGATCAAAGACCTCGGCTTCTCCTATGACTGGAGCAAGGAGATCGCGACCATCGATCCGAGTTATTACAAATGGACCCAATGGATTTTTGCTCAGATGCTCCGTCATGACCTAGCTTACGTCTCCAACGTCCCGGTCAATTATTGTCCGGAGTTAGGGACGGTTCTCGCCAATGAGGAAGTCAAAGACGGGGTCTCCGAACGGGGCGGGTATCCGGTCATAAGGATGCCGATGCGGCAATGGATGCTCAAGATCACCGCCTATGCCGAAAGATTGGAGGAAGATCTTTCCCTCCTCGATTGGCCGAAGTCGACTTTGGACATGCAGAAGAACTGGATCGGCAAATCGATCGGGGCCGAGATCGAGTTCGACCTCGTCGGAGGTAAGGGTTCCTTCAAAGTCTTCACCACCCGGGCCGATACCTTATTCGGCTGCACTTATTGTTGCCTCGCCCCGGAGCATCCCTTAATTGAGAAGATCACCACCCCGGAGCAAAAAGAAGCGGTTGAGGCTTACGTCAAGGAAGCGAAATCTAGAAGCGACCTTGCCCGGAGCAAAGACGTCAAGGGCAAAACCGGCGTCTTCACCGGGGCCTATGCCATCAATCCCATCAACGGGAAAGAAGTCCCGGTCTATGTCGCTGATTACGTCTTAGGTTCTTATGGTTCGGGCGCCGTCATGGCTGTCCCGGCCCACGATGAACGGGACTATGAATTCGCCAAGAAGCATGGCCTCCCGCTGATCCAGGTCTTAGAAGGCGACATCAGTGAAACCGCCTACGTCGAGGATGGGAAGCATATCAATTCCGACTATGCCGATGGGCTCAATATCGAAGAGGCCAAAGCCGCGATCATTTCTCATCTCGAAGAAATGGGGAAGGGCAAGAAAGTCATCAATTACAAGCTCCGCGACTGGATTTTCTCGCGTCAGCGTTATTGGGGCGAGCCGATCCCGGTCGTCCGGCTTGATGACGGGACCGAATACCCCTTACCGGATGATCAATTGCCGTTAGTGTTGCCCGAACTCGATTCCTATGAGCCGAGCAAAGACGGGAAACCGCCGTTATCGAAAGCGGGCTCCGAATGGCTTTCCTATACCACCGAAGATGGAAGGCATGGCGAACGGGAAACCAACACCATGCCCCAATGGGCCGGATCCTGCTGGTATTACATCCGTTACATCGATCCCCATAACGATAAAGCATTGGCTGATAAAAAACTCTTGGACCACTGGCTCCCGGTCGACCTTTACGTCGGCGGGGCCGAGCATGCGGTCCTCCATCTCCTCTACGCCCGTTTCTGGCATAAATTCCTTTATGACATCGGGGTCGTCTCCTGCAAGGAGCCGTTTAAGAAACTGTTCCATCAAGGGATGATCCTCGGGGCCAACGGGGAGAAGATGTCGAAGTCGCGGGGCAACGTCGTCAATCCCGACGACATCGTCAAAAGCCACGGAGCCGATGCCCTCCGGCTATTCGAGATGTTCGCTGGGCCTCTAGAAGAAGCTAAGCCCTGGTCGACCACTGGCTTAGATGGGGCGAAACGGTTCATCGAACGGGTTTATCGCTTAGTCGATGATGAGAACATGGCCAAATTAATCAGCGATACTAACGATGGTTCCTTAAATTTCGCCTACGCCTCTTTGGTCAAGAAGTGCAGCGAGGACTATGAAGCCCTCGCCTTCAATACCGCCATCTCGGCCATGATGGTGTTCGTGAACGAATGCTATAAGGCCAAGTCGATCTATAAGCCTTACCTCGAAGGGTTCGTTAAGATCTTCTCCTGCGTCTGTCCCTTTGTCGGCGAGGAGATGTGGCACCGGTTGGGCCATCAAGACCTCATCACCTATGAGAGCTGGCCGAGTTATGATGAGAAGCACCTCGTCATCGCCAAAAAGAAGATCGCCGTTTCGATCAACGGCAAGACCCGCGACGTCATCGAGATGGACGCCGAGATCGACCAAGACGGGGCCTTGAAAGAAGCGAGCGCTTCGAACAAGATCAAGCCCTATCTTGAAGGGAAAACCATCAAGAAGGTCATCTTCGTCCCGGGGCGGATCCTTAACATCGTCGTCGCTTAAGCACTAGCCGTCAGTTAACTAGAGGCTGACGGCTTTTTATGTCTTTTTGGATCAAAAAGGGTATGATAGGCCCGCTAGGCACCGCGAAAGCGGGCTGAAGCCGGAGGTAGCGAAAACCAATGATCATCTGCATCGACGTCGGCAACACTTTGACCGACATCGGCTTCTTCGATAAGGGGAAGCTCATCCAAATCGCCCGGTTTAAGGAAGGGGGGACCAAAGACGAGGAACGGACCCGCCTCTCCCTTTATTGTAAAGACCAGGGTATTAACAAAGAAGACGTTAAGGGGGCCATCATCTGTTCGGTCGTCCCCCTCTATATCGATATTTATTCCGAGGTTCTCTCCGACCTTTTCCACATCGATTCTTTAATCCTCGGCCGGAAGCTTAAGACTGGCATAAGAATCGATGTCCCAGTCCCGAGCGAAGTCGGTAATGATTTGGTCGCCGATTGCGCCGGCGCCCTGGCAACTTATGAAGGCGACTGCGTCATCGCCGACCTTGGGACCGCGACCAAAATCATCGCCTTCTCGAAGGAAAAAGGATTCATCGGCGTCTCGATCATGCCGGGGCTTGGCCTTGGGATGAACGCCTTAAGCTCGGGGACGGCGGCTTTGCCGAAAGTCGCTTATCAAATCCCCCCTTCCCCATTAGGCCGGAATACAGTCCACGCCATCCAATCGGGGCTTTTGTTCGGGACGGCGGCCGCCATTAAGGACATTGGGGCCTCGATTGGGAAAGAATTGAAATCCCCGCGGTTTATTTTGACCGGCGGCTATGCCGAGTTCGCGAAGGAATTATTGCCGTCTTTCACCTATGACCGGGATTTGCTCCTCCGGGGCCTTCAATCGATTTATCTGAGGAACGCCAATGAATAACTATCTCCAATTAAGCGGGCTGATCCTGCTTTGCGTCTTATTGCTCTTGACCGCCGTCTTCTTTACCCATTCTTTCCCCAAGGAGAAAGATAAAGGGCAAACCATTCGCCGCATGAGCGCCGATGCGGTCCTCATCGCCCTGATCGTCATCATGACCTTCGTGCCGAACATGGGATTCATCTTCGTCACCCCTTTTATCTCCTTTACTTTGCTCCATATCCCAGTTTTAGTCGGGGCTTGTTTATTCGGGCCGAAGCGGGGCGCTTTCTATGGATTGGTCTTCGGGATCTGCTCGATGGTCCAGGCGATGTTACAAGGCGCCGGGTTCAATCTCCTCTTCATCTACCCTTGGACCGCCATCCCGCCCCGGCTCCTGTTTGGCTTTATCGCCGGGCTAGCGTTTTCCTTTATAAGGAAAATTTCCCATTCAGGGAAAGAAAGCCTATACTTAGCCTTGGCCGCGGCTGGGCTCACGATTTTGCATACCGGCCTCGTCTTCCTCGACCTCTACATCTTCTTCCCGACCGAGGTCGCGGGATACCTTAGCAGCAGCTCCCCTTTAGGGCAGGGAACGGCCTTGACCTTCTTAACCTGCATCTTGTTAGGCGCGGCGGGCGAGACCGGCCTCGCCGCCTTCTTGACCCCCGCCCTCTATTTAGCCCTAAGGAAAGCCGGCCTCACCGAGAAACGACAGGAGAACCATCATGCCTAATTTCAAGAAACTCGCCAAAAACTATGAGCATAACGCCGTGCTCACCCTCCAGGATTTAGTGAAGATCAATTCGGTCTACGATGAAAAGACCGTCACCCCGGCTAGTCCTTATGGGAAAGGGGTCGACGAGGCTTTATCGGCTTTCTTAACCTTAGCCAAGGAGCATGGCTTTAAGACCGAGAAGACCTTAAATCGCTGCGCCGAGGTCGCTTATGGCGAGAAGGGCCCGCTTATCGGCGTCTATGCCCACCTCGATGTCGTTCCGGCGACTGGCAAATGGGACAACCCGCCCTTTGAAGCGAAAATCATCGGCGAAGGGAAAGAAAAGAAGATGATTGGCCGCGGGACGAGCGATGACAAAGGCCCCTTGGTGGCGGCCTATTACGCGATGAAATTGCTTAAAGACAACGGCCTCATCGATGGTTACCGGGTCCGCTTAGTGGCCGGAGGCGACGAAGAACGGGGCTCCTCCTGCTTAGAGCATTATTTTGCCGAAGCGAAAAAAGAAGACTGTGCCCTTGGCTTCACTCCCGACGCCGATTTCCCCCTTATTTATGCTGAGAAAGGCATCGTCCATGGCCATTTCCTCAAATCGATCGATCTAAGCCCGATCGTCGCCATCGAAGGCGGGGTCGCTTATAACGCCGTCTGCGATAAGGTCATGGTCACTTTGACTGCCAATAAGAAAGTGAAGGCCGCCTTCAAAGCCGATCCCTCTTTAGGCGATTATAGCGAGGAAGGGATGCTTGGCATCGCCGTCTTCAAAGGCAAAAGCGCCCACGCCTCGACCCCGGAACTGGGGGAATCGGCCATCGCTAAGGCTTTCTTGACCTTAGGGACCGTCCTCGACAACCCGTTCCTCTCCAAACTCGGCTTATTCGTTGCCTCGACCGATGGTTCGGTGTTCGGTGGGGAGCATACGGCCGTTGAACTGGGCAAGTCGACTTATTGCTCGGGGATGGTCAAATACGATTCCAATAAGCATAGCCTCTCCCTCTCCTTGGATTACCGGTTCGGGGAGGAGGTCGATTACGAAGCCAATATCAAAAAAGCCGAGGATTACCTCGACATGAATTTCGCCAAGGCCAGCTATACCGCCCCTTTGCTTTATGATAAGAAGTCGACCTTGGTCGCGACCCTAATGAAGAGTTATCGCCATATGACCCATAAGTTCTTCGATAAGCCGATGGCCATCGGCGGGGGGACTTATGCCAAAGAAGCCAAAAACACCGTCGCCTATGGATCGGCCTTCAAAAACCATCCGGGCGACATCCATTCCCCAAACGAATACATCTATCTAGATGATTTCTTCGCTCAGATCGCCATTTACGCCGACGCGATCTATCAGCTCGGGAAGGCCGCCAAGTGAGGAGCCGAAAGAAGAAGTGGGCCGACCCCTTCATCCTCGCCCATCCTGATCTCTTCCCCTCGGCGAAGGGGCTGGAGTTAGTTCCGCCCTCTTCCTTAGAAATCGGCTGCGGCAAAGGCGGGTTCCTGCTTCAGATGGCCGCCAAACAACCTGGTTCTTACCTCGCCATCGAAAAAGACCATTCGGTCGCGGCGGTCGCCGGGAAGAAGGCCCTTAATGCCGAGTTAAAGAACGTTTGTCTTTTTCCCGGGGACTTCGATGAATTGGCTATCGCTTTCCTCGAAGAAGGCTACCGATTCCACCGGATCTACCTTAACTTTCCTGACCCTTGGCCCAAGCTCCGTCACCATAAAAGACGGCTGGCCGAAGCAAGTCGCCTTCAGACGATGGCTAGGTTGCTAGAGGAAGGCGGGGAGATCCGCTTCAAGACCGATAACGCCGATTTATTCGCCTATTCGTTAGAGCAAGCCGCCCTCGCTAAGCTTAAAGTACTCCGCCAAGACGACGATTACCAGCTAAGCGATGACGATGCCCTAACCGAATACGAAGCCCAGTTCCGGGAGTTCGGCATCCCCATCCATTACCTGATCCTAAGTAAAGAGGAGAAATGAACATGATCGCTATCTTCTACAATCCGTCTCTTGATTGCCTCTTCCTGACCGATTCGGCCTCTTCGAAGCCGGAGAAGACGGTCAAGGTTGGGGATTTAACCGTCTTATTGAAAGAGGGGAAGGTCATCGGCTATAACCTTTTTAACCCTCGGTCTTATCTGATTAATCCAGTTGACGGGTTCAATGCCAAGCTCGAAGGCTACGACAAGTTAGCGGAACTAGCCAAAGAAGTCGGTTACCCAATCGAAAAAGCTCCGACGGGATCTGAATACACCGTCTGCTTAATCGAGAGCAGCGAAGAGCATCCCCTTTATGAGAACGCCCGGATCCTCTATTTAAACGATGGACAGAAGAAACTGACCACCGTGACCCGTTACCAAAATTGCCAAAAGGGCGACCGAATCGTCGTCAAAACCGGCGGTTATCGGTTAGATGGGACCATCTTCTCCCCGCGGGTGGAGAAAAACATCGCCATTGATGGGGAAGTTTGCTCCCCCTTTGATTTAAAGATCGGAGAGGAAAGCAAGGCCGCCTATATCGAGAAAGCCAAAAAGGAGGGCGAGGATTATTTCCGCGCGTAAAACTATGGAAGAACTCGAAATCAAGTTGAAGGAAGAAGGAAAGATCAAGCGGCTGACCGACAAGACCTTTAAGCTCGATCCCCGGATCGGGAAAGGGTATTACTCGGCCAACTATTTTTTGAAGTCGCGGGAGATCGTCGCCAAATTCGCCCCCGGCCACATCGTCACCGAGCAATGGTTCCAACGGACCGATGACGCGATGGTGTGCGGGATCGATGAGTCACTCGCGGTCCTCCGCAAGTTCGCCGCCCATCCGGAAGACCTCGTTATCGAGGCTTTAAACGATGGCGATCTTATTTCGGCGAATGAACCGGTTTTAAAAGTCACCGGACGATATGAGGACTTCGGTTTCCTCGAATCGCTTATCGACGGGATCTTGGCCCGGCGAAGCTCAGTCGCGACCAATACAATGCGGACCGTTCGGGCCCTTGCAGGGGCTAAAACCTTCTCGATGGCTGATCGGCAAGACGATTATCTCACCCAGACTGGCGATGGCTATGCCACCTATGTCGGCGGCATCAAAGCCTATTCGACCGATGCCCAGGGGGCTTGGGTCGGGATCAAGGGGATGGGGACCATGCCTCATGCCTTAATCGAAGTGAGTGGGGGCGATGTCTGCAAGGCCGCCGATCTTTATTTAGAAGCCTATCCTGATGCCCCGGTCACTTGCCTTATCGATTACCATAATAACGTCACCGTCGATGCCGTGACCTTAGCTAAGCACCTTGGCCATAAGCTCAAGGCTATCCGGGTCGATACCTCGAAATCGCTCATCGACCATTATTTCGATGATAAGGACACCAGCGGCTTCGATCCCCACGGGGTGTGCAAGGAATTGATCTTCGCCTTGCGGAAAGCCCTTGATGATAATGGGTTCGACTATGTTCAGATCGTCGTTTCCAGCGGCTTTACCCCGGAAAAGATCGCCGAGTGGGTCAAACTCGGGGTCCCGGTCGATATGTATGGGGTTGGGACGTATCTAATCAACAACACTACCTGCGGCTTCACCGGCGATTTAGTTGAATTAGACGGCCATCCCGAAGCCAAAGAAGGGCGGCATAACATCCCTTCGAGCCGGCTAGAAAAAGTCGACCTCATGTCTTTGTAAGCATTTTCCCTTCATACATTTAATTCGCTAGGCGAACCAAATCCGGGCTCGAAAACCCGGATTTTTGTTTATTTTTGGGAAATTATCTATGAAAACGCCTTGAAAATTTAAGAAAAGATTTACATTTACATTTTCATACGACTGTGTAAAATGGGCTCAGTCATAGGGGGTATTCCAATGAAAAATCTGAAAGACCGGGTCACCATCTATCAAGTGGCCCAAGCGGCCGGGGTGTCGTTAGCCACCGTCTCCCGCGTCATCAATAAATCCGGTTCCGTCACCGAGGCCACTAAGCAACGGGTCGAGGAGACCATCGCCGCGCTCGGTTATAAGCCTTCGGCCTTAGCCCAGGCCTTAGCCACCAATCGGACCACCAATATCGGCGTCATCATCCCGAGCGCCAACTACGTTTATATCTCGAACTTCTTAAACGGCATCGCCTCGATTGGGAGGGAGAAAGGCTATGTCTTAACCTTATTCTCCACCTCCCATTCTCGGGAGGAAGCCTTATCGATGATCGATAAGGTCATCACCGCCCACGTCGACGGGGCCATCATCTTCGATGACCAGTTAGGGCAGGATGACGTCGCCCGGATCTCGAGCTACAACGTCCCGACCGTCGTCATCGACGCCAAAGTCAGCGGGGAGAAGATCGGCGATGTCTTGCTCGATTACGATTCCAACGTCTCGCGGCTAGTCGCCACCTACTGCGCCTCCCCCGACCATAAGGAGATGACCTTCCTCCACGTCCATAACGGAGGCCGGTTGCTCGATCGGTGCGAACGCTCCTTCATTAAGATGCACCAAAAGCTCGGGGCCTCCTATAAGATCGTCAATTGCGATGATTCCTATTCAAGGACCTACGCCGATTTCGTCCAGTATTTCAAAAACACCAAGACCGGTTATTTCCTTTGCTACCGGGATTCTATCGCGGCCGCGATCATGAACGCCGCGACCGATTCGGGGCTTAAAGTCCCGGAGGACATCGAGGTCGTCTCCATCGTCGGGACCAAGTATGCTGCCATCGTGAGGCCCACCCTCTCTTCCTTCCATATCGATATGTCGGAGGTCGGGAAACGGTCGATGTACATGCTGACTGATTTGCTCAATCAGAATTTAGTCGATAAGACGTACCGCTTCGAGGCGAGCTTCGTCAAAGGGACCTCGACCATTAACTAAGGACCCGCGGGTCCTTTTTTAGTAATCGGCCTTATCCTCGTTGGTTATAGGGCGGATGACTTTGGTTGGGACGCCGACCGCTAAAGACATGGCCGGGATGTCTTTGGTGACGACCGCCCCGGCCCCGGTAGCTGAGCCTTTGCCGATTTAATTGTTTTCCCCATCGCGAGATTCAACGTCGTTTCAATCCAGGTCGAATTGTCGCAAAAACCGAATATCTTTTGCAGAAGCCCCTTCCTTTTATCGATTTCCGTCGCCTTGGACGCATTGAATTCCTGACAAAGGCCTCTTGCTTTAGCTTGGCCTTTTAAGCTTTCCTCGGTGTCAAGCCAGAGTAACCACTTCGCCCGTCTTTCGCCCATCGTCATGATAATTACCTTTATATAATAGGTCGAATATACCGGCTTTTTTTAACGGAGGCAAACGAAGCGGCAAAAATATTTAGCACTCTCCACTTGACAGTGCCAAAAACCTCATTATCATTTACATGCACCACAAAGGAGCATGCTAAAAAATGATTAAACCATTGAATGATTACCTCCTGCTCGAGAAGACCCCGAGCGAGAAGAAAGTCGGCTCGATCGTCTTGACCACCGAGAAGAAGTCGGGCAATGTCGCGACCGTCGTCGCCGTCGGCCCAGGCAAGAAGGACGAGAAGGGCAACCTCATCGCCATCAACCTCAAAGCCGGCGATAAAGTCGTCTACCGCGAATACTCCGGCACCGACGTCGAAGAGGATGGGAAGAAATACATCCTCATCAAGGACGAGGACATCCTCGCCACCATCGAATAAAGGAAAGAAGGCATCACCAATATGGCAAAGGAAATCAAACTCGGCAAAGCCGCTCGCGACGCCATGCTCTCGGGCGTCGATCAGCTCGCCAACACCGTCAAGCTCACCATCGGTCCGAAAGGCCGGAACGTCGTCCTCGACAAAGGCTATGGCTCGCCCCTTATCACCAATGACGGGGTCACCATCGCCAAGGAAATCGAATTGAAGGACGGCTACGCCAATATGGGCGCGAAGCTCGTCTATGAAGTCGCTAACAAGACCAATGACGCCGCTGGCGACGGGACGACTACCGCGACCTTGCTCGCCCAGTCGATCATCCATCGGGGCATTGATTACGTCGAAAAAGGCGCCAATCCGGTCTTCGTCCGGGCTGGCATCGAAAAAGCTGGCAAAGCGGTCGCCGAGGAATTACTCAAGAAATCCCGCCCGATCGATACCAATGAGGATATCGAATCGGTAGCGACCATCTCTTCTGGCTCGGCTGAAATCGGCAAACTCATCGCCTCGGCCATGGAGAAAGTCGGGAAGAACGGCGTCATCACCGTTGATGACTCCAAAGGCATCGATGACGAATTGACCGTCACCCAAGGCATGGAATTCGACAAAGGCTATATCTCTCCTTATATGGTCACCGACCGGGAGAAGATGGTGGCCGAACTCGAGAACGCCTATGTCCTCGTCACCGATCAGAAAGTCAGCAATATCAATGATATCGTGCCGTTGCTTCAAGCCATCGTCGATAGCCATAAGCCGTTGCTTATCATCGCCGACGACTTAGATGCCGACGTCACCTCGACCATCGTCGTCAACAAACTCCGTGGCACCTTCAATGTCGTCGCCGTCAAGGCGCCGGAATTCGGGGATGCCCAGAAGGCCGCCCTCCAGGATATCGCCATCATGACTGGGGCGAAATTCTATTCCAAAGACCTCTCGATGGAACTTAAGGACATCAGCATCGAGGATCTTGGCCGGGTGAAGAAAGCCACCGTCAAGAAGGATAAGACCCTCCTCGTCGGCGGGGAAGGCAGCAAGAAGGAAATCAACGACCGGATCGCTGAGCTCACCGCTCAACATGACGTCGCCACTTCCTCTTACGACAAGAAGGCCCTTGCCAAACGGATCGCTAAGCTAAGCGATGGCGTCGCCGTCTTGAAAGTCGGGGCTCTCACCGAATCCGAACTCAAAGACAAGAAGCTCCGGATTGAGGACGCCCTTAACGCCACCAAAGCCGCCGTCTCTGAAGGCATCGTCGTCGGTGGCGGGGCGGCCTTAGCCGAATGCTATAAGGCCCTCAAGCCGACCCTCCATGATGACAACGCCGATATTCAAAAAGGCATTAATGCCGTCTTGGAATCCCTTTTCGATCCGCTTCGCCAGATCGCCGAGAACGCCGGTTATGAACCGGAAGAGATTGTCGAGAAGCAGAAAGCGGCCAAGGAGAACGTTGGCTTCGATGCGAAGAATGGCGTCTGGGGCGATATGTTCGAGAAAGGCATCGTCGACCCGACCAAAGTCACTCGGAGCGCCGTCCTTAACTCCTCCTCCATCGCTTCCTTGTTCGTCACCACCGAAGCGGCGGTCACCGAGATTAAGGAAGAAAAGCCGTCCGCCGCCCCTTCCATGGGCGGGGACATGTATTGATCTAATCCCAACCTCTCAACCGTCTAGTCTTAGGGCTAGGCGGTTTTTTCGTACCCGAACGGGTATTAAGTTCCATCCTTTGATTGCATCTCTGCTTTTTGGGGATGTGCAATCCTATTATACGAAAGTGTGTGTCCACACATTTTTATCCAATAGGATTTTTCGAAAGTGCCCAATTCATCTTGTGGCTGTTATATGAAAGTGTGTCACCACACAGTTTTATCTAATAGGAGAGAATGTAAAATCGACGCTGGAATCATCAGTCAGATTCAGCGTCTTGGGCATATATCTAAAATGGGATTTTCCGTCTCGATATAGATTGGCAAGTCAAGGAGGTAGCAATGTCGATTGTCTTCTTGGCACGTTACGGTCATCAATTAACGGGCAGTAGGGGTCGAGAAAATATCGTTCCGTTGGTCAATACATCTGGTTTGTATTTTGCTGTGAAAATTGCTCAAAGGCTGCAAAGACCGTGCAAAAAGCCCCAAGCGGTTAACTTGAGGCTTAATTGGAATAAACGGGTTTATTCGATAGGAAGATTGCCGATTTGCGTCGTTCCGATGTCGACTACGTCCATATAGATATGGTCGCCATTGGTGAAGACGTAGTCGAAGTGGTATTCCTTCGTCGTCTCGTCATAGTCGAAGAGGAGATGGCTGATCTCAAACCGGAACACATAGGCATCGGTCATCTGGGCGGTGTCGGTGATATATTGGTAATCGTCGATTCGGTAACCCTCTTCAGCATATTGCGATTCGAAGGCGTAATCCCAATAGGTGTCGGCGAAGGAGAAGATCGCCTCCTCGTAAAGGTCGGTGAAGGTATTCCCTTGGCTATCCTTGACTAGATCGCCGATGACGGTGTCGCCATTAAGCGAATCGATGCCGAGGATATGGACCCCTTTATCGTCTTCGTAATAGCCGATGTCCTTTTCCTCGGCTCTGGAAGAATGTGAGTAATAGGCATTGGCCATATACTTAGAGGTCAAGGTGTAGTTGTTATAGGCGGCTGCATAATCGCTTCGGACTTCCAAGGTGAAGTTCCGGAGGTTCTTTAAGGAAGCCAGATACCCGAATAACGGATCGTCAGTCGGGACCCGTTCGATGCCGGTGCCGCCATTATCGATGTAGGTTTGGATGGCGGTTGGCTGCTTGGTGGTCCCGATGTTCTTGATATGGGCGATGGTGGGGCCCCGGTCGCTGCTTTCGAGGAAATCGATGGTGAAGGATAGATTGCCGTCCTTGTCATAGCCGAAACTCATCGATTCAACCTGGTCGATCCCGAAGAAGGTGTCGTCGGGGATGTAGCCGGCTAAAGCGAAGAGGGTGAGGGCGTCGGCATTACTGGCAAAATTGTCCTTTAAGATCAATTCGTCCCCCTCCCCGTCTTTGTAACAAAGCGGGGATAGGGTAAGGTCGGCTAGGGAGTAGGTGATGTTCTCGTATATACCTCGGACCGGCTCATACATCAAGTCGAGGTCATAGTAGGCGTTTTGCAGCGTCCCCTCTTCGTCGACTTCAATCGGGTAGACCCCGTTTTCATCCTCGAGATAGCCATCATAGGTGGCTCCGTCATCGAAGGTGTAGCTCCAGGCTTTGGGGTTGAAGTATTGGGTGAAGTCCCCGTCATCATCTTCGATGAAGAGGGTGTAGTTGGCGCTGTCTTTGATTTGCTTGAGCTGTTGATAAGCCTTGGTCGCCAAGTCCACCGATTCTTCCGGCGTGGTCGATTGGGTCGGGGTCGGAGCGGTGGATGGGGTTTCGCTACCCGAAGGGGAAGAGGAAGAAGTTTCGGTCGGGCTGCAGGCGGAAAGCAGGCAAGGCAAAGCCAAAAGAAGGATTTTCTTATTCATTGGTTGCTCCTAAGAAGACGAAGTCGATGTAGGATCCATATTCATCATCGGTCTCAATCTCGTCCATGAAGCTGACTTCGAAACTGCTGAGGTCAGCTGAGGTGAGGTCGATGCTGAGGCTCGAGAAGTAATCGTTTAAGTAGGTTTGGCTGGCGATGGTGAGGGTCCCATTGCTGATGATCCAAGTGAAATAGCAGGTCTCGAATATGCCGCCGCTTGGATTATTGATGACGATGGTCCCAGTCCGGCCTTCCTCAACGAGAGTAAATGAGGCGGAGTAGTTGTAATAACTGGTATTGACCTCGCTCACGTAGGTTTTGGCGGTCAGGATATCGACGATTTCCCGGTCGGTCAATTGCTTGACGATGGTGACTTCTTTGCTGACTTTGACCTCGGGATGAGACTCGCTATAGGCGGTGACGGTGACGACGGCTGATTTCTCGGCCATGGAAGGATTGCCGCTTAGGTAATAATAGCCATAGTCGGTCATGCCGAGAGTGGCATAGGCGTCATCCCCTTCGCCGAGCTCGACCTTGATGTCGTCTTTAGCCCCGGCCGGAGTCAATTCGACGAGGAAGGTGGCGGTCTCGTTCGAACCAAGGGAATCGGGCAAGCCGCTGGAGAAGGCCAGGCTCTCTAAAGGCGGCTCGACCACGGTCAGGGTGAACTGCTTATCGACGTTGGCGCTCGAGAGGGTGACGGTGCATTGTCCCGGAGCTAAAGCGAACATCGAGGTCTTATTGGCCCCGATATCGATGACGGTGGGGTCGCTGACCGCGGTGATCTCGATTCGGTCGAATATTGAGGAAGCAGTCGCCGGGGTTGGATTCACGATCTTGAAGATGATGTTGTCTTTGACGTTGAAGGTGGTCTTGGCCTGGTCGACGGTTTGACTGGTTAGATAGAATTTCGCATCGAAGTCGGAATAGAAGAAATTGGCCGGGTTGACCTTTGGCTCTGTATCGGCGGTTTTCACGCCGGTGGTTAAGGTGGCGGTGAAATCGTCATAGGCGGTCCTAGTGGAATCAGGAAGGAGGTTCCCGTCCTCATCAAGGGAATCGACGGAGTATTCGGAGAAGGAATACTCGACCGTCTTGAAGGTTCCATTGGCGAAGGCCAGGGTTAGTTCGTAATAGGAGACATAGGCGATCGTCGATTCGCTCCGCGATAGGGTCAAAGTCCCGTTGTCGGAGACGACTTTGGTTTCGCTTGAATGGGTTCCGAGGAAGGTGTATTCGATGAGGTTTTGGACATAATCCCCGACGCCAAAGGAATCGGAACTGCTGTAGGTGTAGGGGCGGATGGCCGGCAGATGGGTTCGATCATATGCCTCCTCGGTAGTTAAATCGGAGGAGAAGAAGCCGGAATCGTCGATTCCGTAGGCTTTTTGGGCGAGGATGTCCGGTCCCCGCTGGCTCTGGTAATAAACCTTGCCTTCATAGAGGCCATAGAAATCGAAGCGGGTGGTGGCGTCGTAATCGGTGATGTCGTTGTAGACGACGTCATTATAGATTTGGTAATCGTTTTTGAAGGTTGAGGGTTCGCTGTCGTTACGGAGTTTCGAAACCAGTTCGATTTGGCCGGAGACGACGTCAGTCCCCTCTTTCTCCAAGGCCTCGCCTAAGCTGGCGGTGACTTTGTCGTTGTTGACGGTGTTCTCATCATCGCTCACCGATAAGGAGATGGTGATCGGCACGATGTCGGGGGCGGAAACCGAGCTAATGGTGATGACGGCTTCTCCTTTGGCGATGCCGCGGATTAAGCCGGTGGGGGAGATGGAGGCGACACTTGGGTTGCTGGAGATGTAGCGGAGCGTCTTCTCGCTGGTATTTTCCGGCGCGAAGGTGACGTTAACCTGGACTTCCTCCCCGATGCCGATGATCTTCCGGTTGAAATCGGTGGTGATGGCCGTCGGCAAGATGGCGGCGGCTTTGACGGTGACGGCGATGGTCAATTGGGCCTCGCCGGCTTTTAAGACAATTGAGGATTGGCCCGCGGCTATCCCTTTGACGGACAATGTCTTCCCGTCGAGCTTGGCCTCGATGAAACCAGTGTCGTAAGTCATCTCGATTTGGGTATTTTCCGGGGTGACGGTTAGGCTGATGTTTTTCGATTCACCGACCGAAAGCTCCACGTTGGTGGCATCGGCGGTTAAAGTTACTTCTTGCTCGCTGCCTGGTGTGGTCGAGGGGGTGGAATCGACGGAGGGGGAACCGCTGTCGGAGTTCGATTCGGTTGGAGTTGAAACCGGGGTGGATTCGGGGGTGGAGAGGGCGCTGCTAGAACCACCATCGCCCCCGCACGAGGCGAGGGCGATGGCGGCAAGCGCCAGTAGGATATGGCGTTTGTTCATGATTGATGATCCTTAAGTTTTAGGGGTGACGACGACATCGATGACGTAATCGGAGGCCGGGACGTTGAACGACCAATAATCGCCGGCATAGGAGAAGGTATTTTCGTAGACTTTGACCTCTTCTTCGCCATTAAGGTAATAAACGTAAAGAGTATAGGTGTAGTTGTCTGTATCGAGCGTTGCGGCCGAGGTAACGGTTATTTTGGTCGTTTCCTTATAACCGGCGGTCGGATCAAGTTCTGTCCCGTATTTGCTGTCGAGGTTGTAGCTTGCGATATATGCCTTGGCGTTGTCGGTCAATGTTGCAACATAGGTTTCGTATTGGGCTACGACCGGGGTGATGATGACCTCTTCGTCCGGCATGGTGAAGCGGATAAGCACTTCTTTGCCGTCGTAGAGGGTGTTTTCCAACTCAACGTCGGCGCCGCTGGCGGTCTTAATGGTGAATTCCGAAGCATCAAGGTAGTAGTTGCCGGTCGAATCGGTAAGGGTGACGGTGGCGTAGATGCTATGGCCAACATACCCTTGTTCGAATTCTTCGCCATATGAGTTTTCTTTGATGGTTAAGGAGATTCGATCGTCTTCGGTGCTGATGGTGATTGGATGCTTGGCTTCTTCGGTGACAGTCAGGACAATCTCCGCATCGGCTGAAGGCATAGCGAACTCATATTCGCCACCAGTTCCGGCGGTTAACGGAGTGCGGGTGTCGTCGCTGACGAGTTCGATGGCGTCAAGGGTGAAGCCGGTCGACGGCTTGCCGAGGCCCATGGTTAGGGTTTCGCCTTCGTTGACTTGGTCGCCGGAAGTGATGTAATCGCCGTTCTCGTCGCGGATACTGATGCTGCCCATCCCTTCAGGCTTAACGAAGGTCAGGGTGTGGGTCGCGACTTCTTCGGTCGTGATGATCAATTGCACATCTTCGCTCGGCATGGTGAAGCTGTAGAGTCCCGAAGTGTATTCGTCTTCAGTGATGACGAGACCATCGACATTCGAGGAAACACCGGTGACTTTGTGACCGAGCGTATGAGCGACTTTGAATTCGACTTCATCGCCCGGCAAGTAGTTTTCCTCAAGTCTCGTGACTTCGTAGGCTTCGGATTCATCGACGGTGACGACGTGACGCTGGGCGACTTCGAAAGTGATTTCGATTCCGCCATCTTCCGGCGCGGTGAAGGACCAGTTGCTCCAGCTTTCGTAACATTCTTTGCCATCTTGGTAATAAATGGCGACGATTTCGTAACCTTCGACTGGGGTGGCATAGACGTAGTAGGTTTCACCTGGGACCAAGCCAGTGAGCTCAATCGGATCGCCGCCATAGGACGAGTCGGAGATGTAGGCCGATTCGATGTTGGGATTATCTTCGATGGTGGCACTGACGGTTTGCCCAACTTCCACGGTCACGATGACGTTGTCTTCCGGCATGGTGAAGGACAAAGAACCGCTATATTCGGAATAGGAGGCATAGAAATAGGATCCGTCTTCCCGTTCGGCTTCGGCGTCTTTAATGTAATAGCCGGGTTCGGCTTCGATTTTTATCTCGACCTTGTTGCCCGGGGTGTATCCTTCCTCATCGATATCGACGATCGCCCCTTCGACGGGATTCAGTTTGATTTGCTTGACGCCGACGTATTCAGCGTCGATTTCGATCCGGAAGGTCTCCGCGCTGCTCCAGTTGCCCCAATAATAAAGGTGGGACGATTGTTCAGATACATATCCAGACGAAGAGGTGCTATCGTCCAAATAGCATTTGACGGAATTGATCTTGACGCCGCTTTCCGGAACGATGAAGAAATAGAAGCTGCTGGTAGAGTACTTTTCGCCCACGGTTGCCCCGTAGACTTTTGCTAAAGTTTCATCCACGTCGATGGCTGATAATTCAATCCCAGAGTCGCTGATGGCGTTGGTGGGGTAAATCACGATATCGGCATTGGCCGAAGGCATTATGAATTTGCCGGTGTATTTGGTCGAATAGGTTTCGCTGTCGTAATACTCCTCTAAGGCATAAGCAGTCCCGTTTACTTCCATTATTGCTCCGCCGTTGATGTTGTAGGTGCCACGGGAATAAGTAACTTCGATCTCGGTCCCTTCCAATACGTCGTCGCCTTCTTTTATGTCGGTGGCGATAGAGGCCTTGGGATCGATCAAGGTGATGCTGTTGATCTTAAAGTATTGCTCAACGTACTCGGTGACGAAGGTGATTTTGACCGGGCCGGCCGGCATTTCAAAGGTGTATTTCGCCTCGGCGGTGACGGTGGTTAGCTCAACTTCCGTCTCACCGCTGGTGACGGTGAGGGATTTGAACTTGTAATGGGTTTCGGCGGAAAGGTCGAGGGTGATGAGGTCGCCGGCTTTGGCGCTACTGACGGGATCGCCATCGACGCTAGCCTCGACCGAGCCGTGATCGACCGGGTCGATGGTTATGGCATAGCTTGGGATCTCGGCAGTTTTGACTTGGACCGAAACATCGGTGGTCGGCATGACGAATTGATAGGCTTTAGCGGTCGCCGTATCGCTTACGACCGTCGGATCGCTGATCCCGGTCCAGACGATTTCCTCAATCGTGTAGTTCTCACTGTCGAAGAGGAAACTGAAGATGACGGTCGCCCCTTCTAAAGCGGCGGTTGCATCGACCCCTTCGACTTTAAAGGTAGCGTTGCTGATCCCTTTGCCTAAAGTTGAGCTTAAAGCGTGTGAAGGTATATTCTCGACGGCGAGGGTTAAGGCGACGGCCTTATCCGGCATCGTGAAAGTGAAGGTATTGGCATCTGCCCCGGGGGTTAGGGTTACGTCGGCGCTGGTCAAAGACTTAAACCGTTGAGTGGTGGAATTGGACTCAACCTTGACGGTGATCTGGTCGCGGTAAGTGGCCTCCGTAACCGTCTGGTTGTCTTTATAGAATTTAACCGAGAAGCCATCGATGGCATTGACGGTGAGGGCGTGGGCTTCGTAGACCTTGTCGGCGATGGTGACTTTGATCGTCACTTCGCCATCCGGCATGACGAAGGTGTATTTTTCGCCTTTGGTCAGCTCGGTTGCCGTGACCGCGCCGTCATTGATGACGATTGACCCAAACACCTTATCCTCGGCGTATTCGCTGATGGTGACGGTGACGGTCTCCCCTTCTTTGGCCTCGTTCTTGTCGGTGCTGACCTTGGCGCCGGTGACCTCGACGACCGTGATGGCGTGGGCCTGCTTGACCGGGGTGGTCGGGGTCGACTCCGGGGTTTCGCTCTCGGTTGGCGATGCATTCGATTCGCTTTCGGTGGGCGAGACCGTTTCGGTCGGCTCAGGGGCGGGGGTGCTCTCGCTAGTGCTGGTTTGCGGCGTATCGCAGCCGGTGAGCCCTAGGGCGAATAGCGAGGCGAGCAACAAACATTTCGGCAGTTTCTTCATTTTTGGTTCCTCCTTCCGTTGTCGTTGCGCTCAATTCAAAACGTCGGTATAACCCGTTTGGCGGGTGAAATGATACTCTTCGGTTTGGCCGTTTATATCGTTCAAAGCGAGGGCAATTTCCGTGAAGCTAACGGCGGTGACCTTGATGGTGGTCACCATTCCTTCGGTATCGCTAATTTGGAATTCGGAGATTGAAGTTGCTTCCACATAGGTGTCGCCATCAAGGAAGGTCCAATCGAAATTGATGGTCCTTTTCCCGATGGTAATAACTCCTTCTCCTTGGTTTAGGCTGCTATAGGAAGAGTAGGTGAAACTTAAACTCGCTCCGTGTTCTTCGTCTAAGAACGTCCCTTGGTAGGGGTTAGCCCGATAGAATGTCTCATAGGAGATATTGCTATGGCCAGAACCGGTTTGGTAATAGACGCAGAAGCTAGAGAGACGAGTCGGGCTTCGTAGACTTTCGCCGGGGTAAATGGTGGCGGTGATGGCGGATATTTCCGTATGGGTCCCTTTAAGGGCGAGTTTGTTGCCTTGGAGTTCCAATTCGGCTTGGACTAAGTTCGAATCGCCATAATCGATTGTTAAGCGACCAGCATCATCGATATTGATCCGATGGGGATAGTCATCCTCATCGCTTGTTATGTAGTCGCCGGCTAGGGTGGCCAAGGTCAACTCTGGCTCCACTTGATAGGTAAGGGTGGTGGTTAGGTTTGCGTTCTCGGTCGAGGTGACTTTGATTTTTGCCTCCCCTTCCTTTAGGAACTTGACGTCATAGACATAGTAAGAGCCGGTTTCGCTTGGGGTTAGGTTGCTGACTTCGGCGATGTCGGGGGTCAAAGAGACGACCTCGACGGTTTGAATGGCATAGGTCGGGCTGACGGTTGATTTGAATTGGTAGGTTTGCCCGGCGAAGTAAGCCGAGTTGTAACTCATGTCGGTGACTTCGATCTTGGTCCCGGCCGGGGCGACGGCGTTGATGAGGGCGCTGGCCTTGACATCGTTATAGCCATTGCCGATGGTGAGGGCGGTTTGGCCGGCTTTGACGACTGAGTAATTGGCGTAATTCTTCCGGATATAGTCCTCGTCATAGTCAACGATTGAGAAGTTGTCTTTGTCGAGGGCGGTGGCTGGCAGGTAGATGAGGCCGAGATCGGTTTCATCGAAGGTCTTGCCGACTTCGAGGTTGGCTCCGACGGCGAAGACGGTGCTGACGTAATAGACGGCGGGGTCGAGGATGAAAGCGTCGACCATCGTCTTTTTACCGTATTCAGCTAAGAAGTTCGCGGTCTTTTTCTCGATGGGTTCGGCCGTTTCCTTTAAGAGGTAACCGTCATCGTTTTCTTCGATGGCGCTGGAGGAGTAAGTTAATCTGAAGAATTCGGCCTCGACTATTCGCCCTTGGTCATCGGTTAGGATCTCGGCTTCATATTCAAAAGCCCGGAGAGCGGAATTGACGGTGGCAAATTCGATGTTGTGGGCATTGATTTGCAGCGCCTCGCCGACCTCACCGGCATAAACGCATTCCAAATCCAATCCGGCTTGATAATCGGGGATTTGCGAGTCGTTTAAGTAACTGCCTTTAATCAATTGGCCCAGGGTCGAATTGAGGAAGACCGTCTCTTGGCCGGAGAAAGCGGCAACTTGTTTCCTCGCTTTCTCTTCGGTGTAGCCGTCTTGGTCTTCGCTTTCAACGATCCGGACCCCATCGGCTTGGCCGGAACCATTGTCTTTGACCGTCAGTTGGTAGTACTGCTTTTCATCAAAGAACTCGGCTCTGGTGCTGGAACTTGTTTCTTCTAGGTAAGTTTCGGTTTGTTTCTCGTAGCTTTGGTTCAGCGAGCGGACGGTAAGGTATTCGTCTTTAATCTCGGTCTTGTTTTCGATATCCTCATCGATGATGACAAGGGTGGTGGAAGTGGCCTCCTCTTCGACTTGATCAGGCAAAATATCCAGGAAGGCGGCGAAATCGCTTTCGTCCTTCAATAACGGCGTGGGTTCTCGATAGGTATCGGAACTGATGATAAGTGGATCGGTTAAGGTGAAGTCGAGGCGAAAATCAAAGGTTCCGTTCCATTCGGAAACGATCTTATCACCGTCTTTATAGAAGCCGGCTTTAAGGGCATCGGAAGGGGAGAGGGATTCATAGGCGAAGACATCTTCGTCGGCTTCGACAATGAACTTTTCCCGATATCGAAGAGGGGCATCCTCTAATAAGAAAGAGAAATCCGCTTGCTTAACGAAGGGGTAACGGGCGTCGTTAGTGACCAATTCGACTTTGGAATAGACCGAGTCGGTCTTGACTAGATGAATCTTCCCGTCATTTATTGATATGGTATAGACGCCTTCGATTAAGACGATGGCTGAACCATCTTTTCCCTTTTCAAATCCGGCCTTACCGCTTTCGGCGATATCGTCATAGCCATATCGTTCCTTTCCTTCGATGGCGAAGCTATCGCCCCGGTGGAGGGCGACGCCTTCGATGGTCGGGGTGCCATCATCGAGGGTCAACTCGCCATTGGATCCGTTATTGCCGATAAGATAATAGGACTCATCTTCCGAACATTTGTCGGAATTGGTCGGGGACCCGGCTGGGGTCTGGCTGGGAGATTGGCTGGTCTGGCTAGTCGAGGGCTGGCAACCGGCAACGCTTAAAAGGGCTAAAAGTAATGGTAGGAAGGCGGTTTTTCGTTTCATTCGCAAGCACATCGGTTGGAAATGTAAACCTAACTCCAGATTTGTAAAGGATTTTTTCGATGGGATTCGTGAAAACGGATTTCTATCAATGCGTCAACGCCTGATGGTCGAAATTCGATCGTTTTCGTCCAGCTGGATAAAAATTGGACTTAACTTCAATCTTTGCTTTACATTTGGCAACCCTAGTTTATTATCCTTTGGCACATTGCTTAAGGAGGCATGCTTACCTAACTTATGAATAAAACCCCCAAAGGGGTCTTGGCCTTGGCGGCGGCTTTGCTGCTATCGGCCTGTTCGCCCAATACCCCATCCTCTTCCTCCTCCCCAGTCAATACACCGGAGTCCACGCCCGGTAGCGGTTCCTCGTCCCCGGTCCATTCAGAAGGGCTTTACACAAAGTTGACCCGGGCCATCGCCAACCTAAGCAACTTTACCTGCAGCGGCACCCTCGAATACGGGGCCTATGACCTAAGCGGCGGCTCGACGCTTGATTCCGCCACCTATCGGACCCAGATCGATGTCTTGGAAGATGCCTATTATTATTCGGAGAACGATTTGGCCAGCAATGAGGTCATCATGGAGGAGCGGTTCCTTAAAAACGAAGACGGGAAACTTGCCCGCGAGGTCCTCAACCCCATGACCAACGAGGTGGAAGAACTCATCTCCACCGAGAATTACGATGTGGTCATGGCCAACCCCTTCCTTGAATTGAAGGTGGCTGATTTCGAGGCCATTAAGGGCCAATTGCAATGGTATGAGATAAATAATGGTGACCTCGTCGATGAAGCGGTTTATTTCCTGACCGGCTATGACACCTCTGCCCTCGACGTCGCCCAGTTTGCCATCCACTTCGACGGCGATAACTTCGACCAGATGCGGATCTTGATGGAATATTACGACGATTATTCCGAACCGACTTACGCCGAGCAGTACCTGTTCACCTTACAGCTTGGGGCCTTCGGAGAAGCGAGCGCTAAGGAAGTCACCCCATATCCGGAAACCGAGGGGAATAAGAAACTGCAGGCCGCTTTGACCAAACTGGCCGAGGCTAAGAGTTTGACCATCAACGCCACCACCAAGACGATCGATGGCAAGACCACCTATTCCGATTACGATTACTTGCTCGACTTCGAGTCTTACACCTTCGTCGATCCGGTCCCCTTCACCAAGAACGTCTATGACGAAAACGGGGAAGTGGTCAGCAGCTATGAATGCTTCTCGGTGTATAAGCAAGTGGGGGAGGACATCGATTTGTCTGATGATAACACCACCAACGACGGGAAGTTGATGCTGTTTGATTTAAACGCCGAGACCCACGAGGTCGTCAAGACCGCCGATTTTAACGAATACTTCGGCACTTCGAGCGCTTATTCCTTCTATTCGCTTGTTCCCTTGTTCCCCTTACTTTGCGGGGCGGGGTATAAGGATTTAGGTTCGGGCAAGTTCGCCCCCTACATCGCCACCTATGAATACGCCTCTTCGGCCTTATTCCCTTTCGGGGCGACCTATTCCTTCTCCTCGACCAAAAACAACATGACCGTCTATATGGAAGGGGATGACATCGATCGGGTTGAATTGACCTATTCCGCCTACGCCGATGAATCCTACGATACCATCGCCTTAGTCGATGCGATTTCCTATTCTGGCCTGGATAGCACCGTCCTGCCGGATTACATCGCCAATTTAGGAGCTTAAGCCATGAAACAAAAACTATTCCTTGCTGCTTCGGCCTTATTGGCCTTCGGGTTGGCCGGCTGCGACCAAATCCCGGGCAGCTCGAGCCTCTCGACACCGGACGGGTCCGAGACCCCTTCCCTCACCGATACCCCGACTTCTTCGGAGGTCTACACCAAGACTGACTATACCGACGGGCTGATGTTCGAACTCAATGAAGCGGGCGATGGCTACATTGTCACCGATTACCTCTCAATTGAGGAAGAGGTGGTGCTGCCGGAGCTTTACGAAGGGCTCCCGGTTCGGGAAATCGGCCCGGAGTGCTTC
Source organism: uncultured bacterium (assembly GCA_949297805.1). Taxonomy (GTDB): domain Bacteria; phylum Bacillota_I; class Bacilli_A; order RFN20; family CAG-826; genus Alloenteromonas. The sequence continues at coordinate 785,283 of CASFTG010000001.1, read as the reverse complement.
CAATATGACGATATCACCGCCATCGAGCTGCCCATTTCCTTAAGGAAGATTGATGACAACGCTTTTGAAGGGGTCACCGGCTTAGTCGACCTCGTCGTCCCCGAGGGGGTGGAGGAAATCGGAAACGAATCCTTCTATTACATCAGCACCCTCAAGACCGTCTCTTTGCCTTCCACTTTGAAGAGCGTTGGGCAAAAGGCTTTTGGCTTAGCCGATGGCTTCAAGGAAATCAACGTCGCCGAAGGCAACGAATACTTCAAGGACGTGAATGGGGTCCTCTTCAGCAAAGACGGGACCACCCTTTACGTCTATCCCGAAGGCAAAGCCAATACCACTTACGATATCCCCAAAGACGTTAAAGTATTGGCTTCCCATGCTTTCTACGGGGCCTCGAACCTTTCTTCCCTCACCATCCCCGACAGCGTCGAAACAATTGAGGAACGGGCCTGCGCCGCTTTATTCAACTGCACCCAAATCACCGTCAACCCGACCTCTTCCAAACTTAAAGTTATCGGCGATCGGGCCTTTGCCGAGAATCATGGCATCAGCACCTTCATCATCCCTTTAAGCGTCGAAACGCTCGGGGAAGGGGTCTTCGATGGCGATTACTATCTGACCTCCGTCTCCTTCCTCAATCAGCCTTCCGCCATCCCCGCTTCCTTCTTTGAAGGTTGCTCCAAGCTCGCCACCGTTTCGATCCCTTCGACGGTCAAAAGCATCGGGGCTGACGCCTTCGCTTCCTGCGGCGCCCTCTCAATCTTGAACCTCCCGGCGGGGCTGGAAGAGATCGGGACCGGGGCCTTTGAAGGTTGCCGGTCGCTCACCTCGATCACCATTCCTGAGAAAGTTACCGCCATTCCCGAAGGCGCTTTCGCCTATTGCAACGCCTTAGGTCGGGTCGATTTCCCGGCGGGGCTCTCTTCGATCGGCGATCGGGCCTTCACCCAGACCGGCCTTGGGACGGTCGATCTGTCCAAGACCAAAGTCACGACCATCGGCAACGTCGTCTTCTACAATACCTCGGTGAGCGAGGTAAAATTCCCCTCGACTTTGACTTCGATCGGCGATCAAGCGTTCCAAAACACCACCTTGGTTAACGTTGAGCTCAACGAGGGGTTGAAGAGCATCGGCGAATGGGCCTTTGGTGACATCGCCGAGTTGAAGAACGTCTATCTCCCCTCGACTTTGGAGAGCATCGCCGACTGCGCCTTCCAGTACAATCAGATCGGCGACGGGGTCGTCAATTACTACACCCCCTTGACCGCGATTCCGGCCGGGTTCTCGGATAAATGGATTGTCGAAGAGGCGGCCAATATCCATTATGGGTCGAGCTTAAGCGAATATCAAGCCGCGGTGGCCGCGAGCGAGGCCGAATGAAAAAGCGTCTTGCTTGCCTGCTTTTAGCCGGCCTCCCTCTCTTCGCCTGCGCTCCCTCGGCTTCTTCCTCTTCGACTCCGGAATCGACCCCGGTGGCCCCGACTAAGGCCTTGACCGTCACTAGCGACGTCACTTACATCGGGGTCAACGAATACGCCCAGCTTTCGGTCGCCAATGAGAAGGGTGAGGCGGTGAACGCCAGCTTTAGCTCCTCTGATAAGAGCATCGCCACCGTTTCCTCCTCCGGCGTCGTCAAAGGCGTCGCCTACGGGACGGTCACCATCAACGTCACCGCTGATGGCTATCCTTCGGCTTCGATCGAGATCACGGTCGGCGAATCGAAGAGCCTTTTCTCGGTCACTCAAAAGATCCTCTCGGCCTCTTCCTTTAAGGTCGATTACACCGGCTCCTTGTCGTTCATGGGTACCAATTATGAACTGGAGATGAAGGAATACGTTACCCCTTATGTCTATTATTACGATGCCAATGGGTGCCCGGCCTTCGATTCGGTCGGCTATGGAACCTATGGTTATGATGCCTTTGAGTTCCAGCTAGTTGACGGGAGAGTGAGTGACGCCACCTACTTCCGGTACAATTACTCTTCCTATAACGATTTGACTTTGACCCTCAAGGGCTTGACCGGGAACTATTTCTCTCTTCAGCCGAATGAAGAGGGACTTTATGACCTTTTGGGGAGCGATGATTCGGTTTTGCTGATGAATTTGCTTTTCCAGCATACCAATCTCCCTTCGATCACGGCCAATTTCTCTTTGGATTCCTTAACGGTATTCGACGCCGAGGTTCCTGATCCCAATACCCTAATCTTCCACATGGAGATTGAGTCGCTTTCCGGAAAGGTCAACCCGATTGACGTCACCGTCTCCGATATCAATTCGGTCTCCCTTCCCTGGCTCGACGAATTCTTTGCCAAGCCGGACATTAAGACTCCGGAGGTGTATGAGGACGTCGAGAAAGCCTATGAACTCGTCTCCAAAGGCAATTACGTCAATGACCTCGGGGCCATCGGCATTTATGAGGACAATACCGGCGACCTTTTGGAACAAATCGAGCAAGGGTCAGCAAAATTCACCTCCGATTACGTCTATTTCGATTACACTGACGAATTCCTCGATTACTACAACAAGGAAATGGAGGAATACGGGGAAAAGCTCAGCCGTGGCGGCTATATCAACCTCTCCGACGGGGTCTATACCTTCTTCGTCGATGAGAATGAGTCCATCGCCCTCGGCGACAAATGGGAATACGTCGATGGGGCGGGGCAACTATATACCCGTTACCAAGACTACTATCCCAATCCGTGGCTCATCCTCGATATCATCAAGGAAGCGGGGCGGCTTTATACCTTCACCCCCTTATCCGGCGGGTCGGGGATGATGTCGGATAATGCCATCGAATATATCAGCGACGCGGACGTCAGCCTCGAGATCGCTTCCGCCCTCGATGAGGACGCCCAAGGGGCGGGAGGCACGGCCTATGCGCTGAGCCTCGGGATGGAGTTAAACGAATTCGACCCCTCCCAAAGCATCATCGCCATCGGCGGTATGTTTGAGTTCGCCGATTATTTCGGGATGGTGTTGCCCCCCATCTACACCGAATACACTGGCTTCGGACATGGGAACGTCGCCATCCTCGACCAATACCTTGCGGCGAACGCCTAGTAGGGAAAACATCTTCGGGAGCCGAGCGATCGGCTCCTTTTTTCTTAGCCGGATTCCGAAAACCCCGACTACAAATGATTTGGTTTTATAAAATCGACCTTATGGTTCCATATCAAAAAGTATCGTCGCCATCTTGCTTTTTGCAGACATTGAGTAAAGTCCAACTTCTCTATTACTTCTTTTCAACTTCTTTTCAAAGAGGGGTTTACTTCTTTGAGGTTGGCGAAGAAAAAAACGGCCCGTAGGCCGTTATTCTTCTTTCTTTTCGTCTTCTTTCGGCGGGGCGGTGACCAGCACTTTATCGACCGCGGTCCCTTCGACATGGAGGACTTTGAGCTTGAGCCCTTCGTATTCGACTTCGTCCCCTTGCTTGGCGAAGCGATCGCCTAATAGGTCGACGATGAACCCCCCGATGGTGTCGTACTCGGTCTCGATCGAATCGAAGTCGAGGTCGAAGTAGGAACAGAATTCCCGTAAGGTGACCGAGCCATCGACGATGTATTCATTCTCGCCCGCTTCCTCGATCGGCTCATCGGCCTTATCGGTCTCATCCCAGATTTCACCGACGATTTCCTCGACGATGTCTTCCATGGTGATGATCCCTTCGACCGCCCCGTATTCATCCATGACGATGGCCATCTGGGCTTTTTCTTTCTTCATCCGCTGAAAGAGATCGTTGATCTCGACCGTCCGGGGGATGAAGAGGACGGGGTTGATGATGCTTTCCTCAATCAGCTGCTTCCCTTCAAGATGGAGACGGATTAAGTCTTTGCTTTTCACGAAACCAGAGATGGTGTCGAAATCATCTTCATACACCGGGATTCTAGAATGGTGAAAGGTCTCGTTGTCTTTGAATATGTCCTTTAGGGTATCTTCTAAGGCGATGGCGTACACCTTGGCTCTTGGGGTCATGATCTCATAGGCTTCGGTGGTGGCGTAATCGATGGTCCCCCGCAACAACTCGGCGGCCTGTTCGTCGATCTCGCCTTTTTCCTCTAACTCATCCGTCATTTCGTGGAGTTCGTCGTCGCTAGGGGAATCATCCTGGACGGTTTGAGTGACCGGGTGGGTGACCAATGAGCCGAACCCCCCGACTAAGAAGGTGATGGGGTAAGTGAGGTAGTAGCAGGCCTGGATGATATAGGCATAGGCCCGGACTAAGCCACGGTTATAAACCTTGCCTAAGGATTTGGCGATGATCTCGCCAAAGATAATCTTCAAGACCAGAAAGATCATCGAGCAGGCTAAGCCATAGGTTTCCTGGGCATCGGGATCAACGACGTGGAACCATTCGGCCGCGACCAACATACCCAATAAGGTCGAGATGGTGTCGAGAGCGGCATTCACGGTGTCATTGAACAAAAGAATCGTCGAGATGGTCTTGTCATAGCCTCGCGACAATTTGATGGCTAAATCGTTTTTCTTGCTCCGTTTCTCACTTTCAAGTCGGGCGATTGAGACTGAGCCGAAAGCCATGTCGGCCGAGGAGAAGAATATCGAGAGGAAAAGCAGGACCAACAATATGATGAAATAGACGGCGATCATCTTATTTGGCCTCCTTTTTCTTGGCTGGGATCTCGTCGAGCTTCCCGACCAGTTCGCTTAATAAGTCATCCATCGTGACCAAGCCGACGATTGCTCCATCCTTCCCTTTGACTAGAGCCATGTGGGTCTGCTCTTCGTTAAGGATATCGAAGGCGTCATCTAGAGTCTCGTCTTCTTCGACATAGACCGGGGGGAGTAAGGTCGAGCGGATCGAAAGGTGCTCATCAAGGTTATATTCTTGGAAATAGACGTTCGCGGATAAGATCCCGATGCATTCCTTTTCCTCGTCATCGATGACCGGGAAGCGGGAATAGGGCGAGCTCAACAATAACGAATTGACGTTGGCGATGGTCAAGTCCTTTTCCTTGATATAGGCGATGTTCTCTTTCTTCGTCAAAACCTGTTTGACGGGGATTGAGTCGAAAACGAAGGCTTTTGATAAGAGGGCTTGCTCATTGGCTTCAAAGAGATCCTCTTCCTTTTCAGTGATCTCGTCCTCGCTTTTGGCTTCCTTGGCCCGTTCGATGAAGTCTTCTTTCGTCAGCATGTTCTCGTCGCTGATCTTAAAGATCTTATGGACTCCCTTCAGCAATAAGCGGAACAAGACGATGACCGGATATAAGACGATACCGACTAAGAAATCGGGCCAAGCTAAGATGATGGCCATTTTATTCGGTATAGCTTTGGATAGGATCTTGGGGCAAGTGTCGCTGACGATATAGACCAAAAAGCCCATGACGACGGTCGAGAAGATGGCTTCGAGCTCAGGCATCCCGGCTTGTAAGCAGACTTCGTGGAAAATGACCGCGGCGATCGAGGACATCAAGGTCTGGACGATGTTATTCCCGACTAAGACGGTGACCAAGGTGTCTTCGAAGCGCTCGGTGAGCCTGACGATGATTTTGCTGGTCAACGAGCCTTTGTCGGCCTCGACCTTGAAATGGTATTTATCGCAGTTGGAGAAGGAGTTTTCCGAAGCGGAAAATAGGCCCGACACCAGCAATAGGACCGCGATCAAAACTATTGCGCCCCATAAGGGCATGCCGTAGACGGTTATGTAACTACTACAGTCCGGGTCGAGCGAATCAACAAGAGGAACGTTCATATGACGGGCGAATTATACGCGGAGACGGGGGAGGTGTCAAATTAGCGAAGGGTTGGGTCCGATTCTATCGAATCTTTTTCTTTTATCTCCAACCGCTTTTCGATCCTTCGTTTGGCCTCTTCTCCATTGACGAACCGGCCCATTGTGCGTCTTTGAACCTTCATTGATAGTGGAAATGAGGTCCCGTTCACGGATGAATTTTTCGAAATAATCCATATCCATTACCACGAGACGGGGATTATCACCTTTCTTGACAAAGACCGGTCCACTCGCCTCTAGGCAACGGCGTTCTAACGCTGCAGGGTTGGCGAGTTCGCTTATGGGAACGATGATCATGGATAAGAGCCTCCGAGGTCAAAATGTTCCTACTTAATTATGAACAAAGCAAAAGATGTTTCCTTTTCCTCCCTTATCGGGTATTAGCCGTCGGTCGGGCTTTGATGGAAAACGATGGGTTCTCCTTGTAAACGGCTACCTTTTAGGTAGAATTATGGCCGTTATGAGCACCTTATTGGATGAACTCAGGTATCGCGGCCTGATTGAGCAATTCTCCGACGAAGAGAAAATCGCGAAGCTGTTGGATGAGAAAGCCCCCGTTTATTGTGGCTTCGATCCCAGCGCCTCTTCGATGCACCTTGGCAATTACGTCATGATCTCCCTTTTGAAGCGGTTCCAGCGATCTGGCCATAAGGTCATCGCCTTAGTCGGCGGAGCGACCGGGATGATCGGCGATCCCTCGGGGAAGAGCAAGGAACGGAACCTCCAGACCGTTGAGGCTTTGGAAAAGAACACCGCCTCGATCAAAGCCCAGTTGGAACGCTATATCGATTTAAGCGACCCGGAGAAAGGCCAAGTCATCTCCAACTATGAATGGCTGGGGAATATGACCACGATCGAGTTCCTCCGGGACTATGGCAAATACTTCTCAATCAATTACATGCTGTCGAAAGAGATCGTCAAAAGCCGCCTAGAAGCGGGCATCTCCTTCACCGAATTCGCTTATCAGATTCTCCAGTCGATCGACTTCCTCCATCTCTATCGGACCCTCGGGGTAAAGATTCAGTTAGGCGGCAACGATCAATGGGGCAACCTCACTTCCGGCCTCGAATTGATCCGGAAGATTGAAGGCGACGAAGCCCCGGTCGGGGCCATGACCGCCCATCTTATCCTTCGAAGCGATGGCAAGAAGTTCGGCAAGTCAGAGAAGGGCGCCCTCTTCCTCGACCCGAACCTCACCTCGCCTTACGCCTTATACCAATATTTCATGAACGTCACCGATGAGGACGCCATCCGCTTCCTCAAGGTGTTCTCCTTCCTTTCGCAAGCAGAGATCGAGGAAGTGGCCAAAGAGCACTTCGCTGCCCCGGGGGCCCGAATCGGGCAGAAACGGGTCGCCTTCGAGGTCACTAAAGACATCCATGGTGAAGAAGCCGCCAACGAAGCCATCAAGATGAGCCAAGCCCTGTTCTCCGGCGAAGTCGCCTCCTTAAGCGAAAAGGAGATCGAAGAACTCTTTGGCGAATTCAAGAAAGAAGTCCAAGGGCCGATCGCCTTAGAGGACTTGCTGATTGAACTTGGAGCCGCGACCTCCAAGCGGGAAGCCCGGACCTTCGTGACTGGCAACTCGGTCGCCATCAACGGAACCAAGGTTACCGATCCGAAGGCGATGATCGATCAGTCTATGTTATTGCACGGCAAATACGTCATCGTCAAGCGGGGCAAGAAGAACTACTATCTCGCCTCTTTCTGATTAGCCTTAATCAACTAACGCCTAGCGATAGGCGTTTTTTGCTATATGGCCAAAGATAAGATGGAGGATCGGGAGATGAACATTCAAAAGATACAAGAGGAAATTAGGGAGAGACTGGATTGTTAAAAGCCTTTCGTTTTCAAAAACGGCGATCGGAATCTTGCGTTATTCTCAATGAAGGACGACGTTCAAGGACTGACAATTACCTCGTTTAGCCTTTTACCAGACGGAAAACGGTTCTTTCCGGTTGGTTTTGCGCCCGATAGCTCTAGTTTGCGGCGATTTCTTGCCAATCGCCTTTTGTCTTTCCATCGCGCCTTTGCTTTGAATTTGACCCTCAATTGTGGCTTCAACCTCCGGAATCAAGCCGAACTGCTCGCCTTTTCTCGCGGGTTGTCTTTGACCGATGATTTTTGGATCGCTTATTCCTTGGATGAAGAGTTTTCTGAAGTATATTTCCGCCTTCAACCTTTAAACCGGGACCGGGCCCGTTTGGCCTTGACTGGTCACGGGTTGCCCTCGCGCGCTAGTTTATCCCCGGAGTGGACCAATCAAGGGGTCATGCCGAAAGCTTGGTTTCGGAAGGAGGGCCAGCTTTATCTATATAAGGGATCCACGGTCGAGGGCACGGAGCAGTATTCTGAGTACTATGGATCGAAGTTGGCGTCCTTTTTAGGTATCAATGCCCTTGACTATGACCTTTTGAAACAGGACGAAGTGCTTTATTCAAGATGCCCCTTATTTCTTGATGAGGATAGCTATTTCGCTCCGGCCAGTTTGTTATTCCCTAGTGGGGAAATTTGTCAGATTCGAGATTATTGTCAGAGCCAAGGGGAAGAATGGCTCAACGCCTTCGCCGATATGATTATCCTCGATTTCCTTTTGGCCAATGGCGATCGGCATTTCCGAAATTTCGGTTTCTTAGTGGACAAGGATACGAACTTAGTTGAGGGTTTCGCCCCTTTATTTGATTTTGGGGCGGGTTTATTTAGCTATGGCTTTCCTTCAAATTGGCAACGGGCCTTGTCTTCCTTTCGCCTCTATGGCGTTTTGACTCGCTTTCCTTTACCCAAAGCCTTCTTAATGAAAGGGGAAGGAAGAAACTGCTTACCCTAAAGGATTTCGTTGTTCCTAGGCATCCACGATATAACCTTCCTGTTAGTCAATTAAAGACGTTGGAAGCGGTTATCAAGCATCAAGCCAATCGATTGCTACAATGCCATTAACGCTTTTCTTTATATAAAGAAAAACCCTGCAATTAGCCATAACAATCCCATAAATCGGGAACAAAATTCAAAAATTCGGAACAAATATGCAATACTCATGTAAGCGGTTTCATCTAACCTAGAAGACGGAAAACGAAACGAAGGTGATTCTTTGGAATGACCGTCAAGCGTTTTCCTAATATCTAGGAGAGAATATGAAAAACAAATTGTTCGGCTTCGCCTTGCTCGGCGTCGCCTCGGCCAGCTTCGTCTTAGCCAGTTGCTCGACCGAACCCCCGGCGGCTAAAGAAGGGGTCATCTATCAAACCAGCGTCGAATCGTTTTGGATTGGCGTTGGCCATGCCTATATGACCTTTGAATACGTTGAAGAAGCCGAAGAAGGCGAACTCTCGGGCTATGTCTTTAAAGTCAACGTCGATGCCGGCGATGGGTATTCAGCTTGGTTAAGCGGCAATTACGTCTTGGAAGAGGAAAACGGGACCTTTGGCGATCTGACCTTGACCGCCAGTTGGGATGCGTCTTCTGAATCCCCGACCACCCTTGACGGCACGACCCCGGGCGTGGCCAAGACTTATTCCCTTGAAGACGGGGTCTATACCATCGGCGTCGGGATCCCGAGTGCTGGGGTTATCGACTTCGAGCTCGATCCGGTCAATGACAAAGTGGGCGAGGATCAAAAGCCGGAAGTCAGCGATTCGAAAACCGATGAAGCCTCCGATTCGGATACTGATGCCGATACGGACACCGATTCCGACCCAGAGAAGACCATTCAGGTCAGCTTAAGCGGGTCGACCTCCGCCTCGATGGCGGGGATGGAGATCAAGGCCGAGGGCAAACTCGACGTTTATACCGACAATACCTGGGACTTCTATGTGAAGACTTCTCCCGGAGTTAGTGAGGATTACCTCCTCGCGGCCTCGGGCAGCTGGGCGGTCGATATGACCACTTATGTTACGACCTTGACCGTGGTGGAGGAAACGGCGGAGGATTCGATGCCCGATACCCTCACTTTAACCGTCGATTACACCGATCCGGCGAATCTGGTCTATACCTGCGAATTCGCTTTCGTCTCCTCGGGGATGACCTTTGAATTCACCCTCTCTAACGTTGAGGCAGAGCCGGAAAAGACCCCGCAGGTCAGCCTTAGCGCCCAAACCGCAGGTGGCCAATCGGGCAAGCTTGACCTCTACACCGACAATACTTGGGCCTTAGGTATCTCTTATTATACCGGGATGGATTATGTCGAGTCCGCCTCGGGAACTTGGGCGATGGAAGGTTATACTGGGATGACCTTAACGGTCACTAGTGACGCCGCGAACGTCTTGGCTGAGGATACCTATACCGTCGCTTTTGATGCCGTCTCGAATCCTGGGAATATCGTCTATACCTGCACCATGGTTGCGAATGTGCCCCTAGTGGGGGAATTGACCTTTAACTTTACCGCCACCGTGGCTATTCCTGCTTAATTCGTCTTCCTTTCTTCCTTGGCCTCCCTTACTCCTTGGGGAGGCCTTTTCCTAAGCAAAAGCCCTGGGGCGAACCCAGGGCTAATGGTCTTATCCTTGTATAGGATTAGAGCTTCCGGTTGTAGTACTCGATGATAGCCGATTCGTTGATGTCGCTCGGGAGTTCGTTTCTTTCCGGTTCCCGGGTGTAGACGCCTTCGAACTTCTCGGCATCGACATTCACATAGCCGACGCTGGTCGGGCGGGAATCAAGCGATTCCTTAACGACCTTGAGGGGCTTATCGCCTTTAAGCGAGATCTTGTCGCCGACTTTGCAGAGGGCGGAGGGGATGTCGCACTTCTTGCCGTTGACCAAGATGTGGCCGTGGTTGACGAGTTGGCGGGCCGCGGCGCGGGTCCGGGCAAAGCCCATCCGGAAGACGAGGTTGTCAAGCCGGGACTCGAGGACGCGGAAGAAGGCTAAGCCAGTGACGGTCGGCTCTTTCTTCGCGATGAGGAAGAGACGGCGGAATTGTCTCTCGTTAACCCCATAGAGGGTGCGGAGCTTCTGCTTCTCGAGGAGCTGGACGCCGTATTCGGAGGGTTTCCGTTTCCGATCCTGCCCATGTTGTCCGGGGCCATAAGCCCGTTTCTTGAGTTCATCGCCGGTTTCGAGGACCGAGAAACCGAGATGGCGTGATTTCTTCCACACGCTGTCAGTGTACCTAGACATATCTAAATGTCTCCTTTCTTCGCCTACGAAGACTAGAGCGGAACTTCCTTCTCCCCGGGTGTCGCAGCTTCGGCCACGTAGCTATGGCTTACTTTATTGCTAATCGCGACGTCAGACGGAAGAGTAGGTCCGTGCTGCTTCATACGCAGGCAGGATGATACCCCACCTAGCGGGGGAATGCAAATGGTTTCTTAGGCGCAGGGGACCCAAAGGCTGAAACGCCACTCTTCGTAGAGGTTAAGCTGTTTGAGGACCCATGGTTTCAGACACCACCGGTCGAGGGTTGAGCCGATATCGTAATCTTCAATCGGATATGGCACTTCCTCGACGCTGACTTCGCTTGGGGTTACGCCTGAAAGCGCAACCAATTCACCCATGGTCCTTAACGGGCATGGATTATTCTTTTGGCAATAAGCCACTTTTTCGATTGGGAAGAAATTGAGGTATTTGACCACGCATGAATTCCAAGTTCCTTCGTTATCCAGCCAGACAATGACCGTCGGCGCTTCTTTCGTTGTTAAAAGCTCGTAATAGTCGGCATATTGCGAGCGTGGGTCAGCGGAACAGGAGGAACAGCAGACAGACGCCAGTATGGTTAATGTTTTAATAAGGTTCAGTCGGTGCATAAATATTCAAAGGTTTTACGGAGAAAAAACCAACGAAATTAGTGTAGTTGTTTGTGTAAGAATAATCTTTTGAACAATTTTCGGGATCGAGAATAAGGCGTCCAGAAGAATCTTTGTTTGTTACGGATTCACCCCCCGGTTTATGAGGCCACGAGCCATCGGGGTTCTGCCTGTACCAGTGATAATCTAAGTCATATCCTATATCATCCAGGCAAAGAGCGACCTTATAACGTCCAGCTTGACAAGGGGTTTCTTTTGGAACTGGAAGAAATTCAAAACCAAGTTTTTCTGCGTCTTTTTCAATTAAACTTCTAACATAATTCGGCAGTTTTATCAGTTCGGCTTTTTCGGGTGTAAGGGGGGTGTCCGTTGTTAGGCCCGGCTGCATTGGCAAGGCTGTCATGGTAACGGGATTCAGTTCTGAGTTCACCGCATATGAATAGCAGTTTGTCACTTTCTCTAACTCCTTCCACGAAAAAGCCTCTTCTATATAAACGAGTTTCGTGGACCAATAATTCGGATTATAGTTCAGTTCAGAGCCAGAAAGAGCCATATTATATTCGGTTGGGTAGATTGCCATGTCGCCTATGCAAATACGGCCCTTGTTGTTGGGCGTGTCAATCGGCTCGAAAACGTCGGCAGAGAATTTGAGGCGATATATTGGTCTGTCGAACGTAAAGGTGAATGTTTTGATTTGCGAACGATCTTGAGGCATTCCGAAATCCGGGCTAAGCAAATCCTGCCATACCTCCCAGCCTTCATCTCCATATATCGAAAGTTGGGCGGTTCCGCTGTCTGAATCTAGCCATTCTGAGGAAAACGGGCGCCAATGGCTTAATTGGACGTCTATTCTCGATATTGCGGTGCTGAACCGATATTCAATAAAAGCCGACGATACTCCTTCTGATATAGGTGACATAACAATATATTCATCATGGATATAGCCGGTACGGAAACGCCTCGTCTCCACTTTTATGTCTGTTTGTTGATCGATGGCTTCGAAGACATTTTTTGTCTCGCTGTCTTCGGGGTATTCATCCTTAAAACCGTATTTATTCGGCTCTAATACAGGAATTGATTTATAGGCGGTCGGTTTGGAAAATTCCGCTATAGAATAATAATCATCAAGACCAGTTACGGCATCAGAACACAATTCAGCATAGACAAAATATGTTCCGCTATTATTTGCATAAAGGACCGAATCCCATTGAACGCTGGTGAGGGTTATTTGATTTTCGGTTGAGTAAGTCGAAAAAATTTCATATCGGTTGTTTGAGAGGAAAGATAACTTGAACTTTGTGGGATAGTCATACCATGTTTCTCTAATAAGAGATTTCCAAGCAAATGTTGGGTTTTTGTCGCGATAATTTGTTGTTTGATCAATTTCTATTTCCTGTGGAAAGGCAAACATGCAGGCGCATCCCTTCGATCCAGTAGGCGAAATATAATTATCGGAATGAAGATGGGACGAATTAATGGTAATGGCCATTGCGTCAATTATTTCTGCGGTATCGATAAGCTTTAAACCAACGTTTGTGATCGATTGACCATTCTCGTTAATCCAACCGGTGTGTACACGAAAATCAGAACCATTGTTATTGCAATCGAAAGCAATCATTGTATGAGCGCCGATGCTATCAGACTCTACTCTTATAAGAACTGGTGTTCCACTTAATATATTGTTTGCCAAAAAATTCCTTAGGTTCGCTTTGTTTGTCTCGACCGTAACTTCTATGTTTTGTTTCGAAAAGCCTAGATAATGGTAAAGATAATACTGTGTAAAATCCGATAGCTCGTTCATCGTCATTCCGAAAGGGTTAGTCGATGATTCGAATTTGGCATCGCCGAAATAATTTAAACTCAAATCAATTAGTTTAGATTGGAAATACACGTTCTTATTTTTATTTACGTAATTTAAGTACTCGTTGTCGTTGAGATTAGCTACTTCGTAGTATGGTTCCATCTTGATTCCGGGCGATTCGGAATAATAAGAGGGTAAGGCAAAATCTGATTCCGAATTCCCGATCGTATATGTCTCGCCTTGATCGTAAGTCTCGGGAATAAAAGAATCATCCCAATAAGTGTCGTAGAAACTTAATAGCATTCCTAAAGCGACATAATTGCATGTACCATGCGTATTGAGTCCAAAGTTTGATTTCAAATTCGGAAAATAAACCGTTTCGTAATATTGGTTTTGTATTGTTTGAACGTCTTTGTTGCTCAAATCGGCGATTAGTTGCTGAACTCGCCAATCTGTAACGCTTGCGTTAGAGCGAATTTCCGCGGGCCCGTTGTTCATTGGAACCGATCCAATCGAACAGATTAAGGCAAACAGTACTCCAATCATTGCGTTACCTTCATTCAAATAAAGAACTCAATATATATTGCTTATAGCACGTCAGTTCGACAAGTTCAGCGTTTTCGTAGAATGTATTTTGCATCGGATATCTTATCTCATAGACGTCGATGTTCCCTCTCTCTTTGCCTGATCGCTTTATTATCTTATTCATCGTTTTCAATGGGCAGGGATGATTGCATTGCAGGTCACGAAGCGTTTGATAGTTCGGAATGGAGTCGTAAGAGGGGAGGCAGCCGCTTTCCCATTCTCCGTCGTAGTCGAGCCAAACGTAGATGTCGACTTGTTCGCTGTTGGTCAAAGTTTCCCGGTACAAAGGAAAATCCCCTACGTTAGAACAAGAGAACAAGGATAGAGCAAATAACGAGACAATCGCGCCTTTCTGCATATCTTTATTATATATGCGTTCGTGACGATTCTAGTCAATAATCACTCGGGCCTTCGCCTCTAATCACCCATTTGAAAAAACATTTGACACGTTTCGACTGACTTTAGCATTTAACCGGCTGAAGCCAACTTCAAGATAAGGAAAGGTAAAAAACCATGAAGAAAAAATCATTGTTGTTTGTCGCCTCCGCCGTTTTTGTTTTGGGGTCTTGCGGGCCCACGGATACGTCGAGTACCGGAAGCCCCGCGGAATCCACCCCCCCCTCTTCATTAACCGATTCCGATGAATCGACCTCAAGCAGCTCCTCTTCGAGCTCTTCGAGCGAGGAGAAGCAAATAACGGTCGAGATCACCAGCACCGTCACCACCGTCGAGGCCGGCAAGACCATCACCTTGACCGCCGCCGTCACCAACGGGGATGAAGACGACAAGGTGACCTGGACCAGCGGAGACACGAGCGTCGCCACCATCGACGCAAACGGCGTCCTCACCGGCGTCAAGGCCGGGAAGGTCACCGTCACCGAAGCCCCTAAGCCCGTGAGCGTCGAGATCACCGGCGTCCCGACCGGAACCATCTACACCGGGCAAACGATCGCTTTATCCGCTAAAATCGAAAACGGGGGAACCTTGACCCCCGCTTGGTCGATTGCCAAAGACCCGACGACCATGGACGCGACCATCGATGCCGCCACCGGGTCGTTATATACCGGGACTATCGCCGGCAAGATCACCGTCAAAGTCGCCGTCGGCGAAGCTTCCGATACCGTCCTCTTGACCATCACCGACCTTAAAGGCGCGATGGAAACCGCGGTAAATGGGGCGGTGGAGAAAGCGGGCAACGTCGCCTCCGGGACCGTGACTAAGGCCGAAAACTATTCCGGTTATCCCGGCGAACCCGAGGTCACCGGCGTCTTCTACGGCGGCAATAACGTGACCCCCTCGGAGTTAGCGGACTTCAAAGCCGAATTGGCCGCTTATGGATTCGTCAAGTCCGATGAGATCCGCGATACCGGCGGCTCCCGGCATGAGATCTACTCTTACGACGGCTGCGTCGTCGATATGCTTATCGGCAACGCGATGTTCGGCTCTGGCAATCACTCGGTCCAGATGTGGGTTTATCGGGGCGAGCTGATCCAAGGCGAGCGGATTGAGGAAGTGTTGGAGGAAACGGTCGGCGATTTCTTCGCCCTGTCCGATTTCGTCAAGCCGGAAAACAGCTATTCCGCCGATTACGGCCATTTCGCGTTGCTCAATTTCGCCGGGAACGACTTCTCGGAGGAAGCGCCGCTGCATTGCTTCACCATTGACTTGGACTACAACGGCTACCAGGATGTCTATAACGGCTACCGCGAGAAGGGGTATTCCTTCTATCGGAATGCCGATGGGACCATCTACACCTATATCACCTGGGGCTCTTCCCATTACGTTATGTATAAAGGCGACGGGGAGAATCGGGTCTATGTCGACCTCGCCTATTACCCGACTAGCGACTACACCTATGCCGGCCACGACGAATACTCCTATCGGATCGAAGCCATGATCTATCAATCCGAGAGGCCTTTATCGGCCATCACCTCCGATAGTCTATCGGAGTTCGAGGAGGCGGTCGTCTCTTATTACGGCGAAAGCGCCCGCTTCGCCGCCGTCTTGCCGAGCGGTTCGAAAGTCGAGCTATTGAAGCCGACCTACACCTATGAGTTCTTGGAGTATGGCTATTACAACGAGCCGGAATGCTTCATTTACGGGAACGTCGAATCGATCTATTCCTGTTTGGTCGAAGCCCTTGAATCGGCCGGGTATTCCTACGCCTACACCGGCAAGCAAAGCGTCACCTACCGCAAGACCATCGACGCGGATAATTACCGCGTCTCGAGCATCGTCTTGATGAAAAACGCCGATCGGGGATTCGTCCGGGTCATCAACGGCACCCCGGGGATGGATTTCTAACTCTATCGGCCCTAGGCGGTTTTATCCCGCTTGGGCCTTTTAAAATTCCTTGATCGGCTTGATGTTCTGCTCGCCATCGGCTTCTTTTGCTAATTCCTCGGTGAATCCGCCCTTGCGCGCATTGAGCGTGGCCGGCGATGGTATATCGGCTTAGGGCCGCCCCTTTCTTTGCGCCTGGTCTCTAGCGCTTCCCGCCTCTTTTCCCTATAATCTACATATGAGTATTTTACTGAAAGACGCCCGCATCCTCTCAATGGTTCCCGGAGAGGAAATCTATCGGGCCGATGTCTATATCGAAGACGGGGAAATCAAGCAAATCGGCAAGGATTTGCGCTTTTCTCCATCGGAAACCTACGATTGCGAGGGGAACTTGCTGCTGCCGGGATTCAAAAACGCCCACACCCACTCGCCGATGACCTTCGCCCGGAGCTTCTCCGACGATCTGCCCCTTCAGGAATGGCTGTTCCAGCGGATCTTCCCCTTAGAGGACTTGATAGAGCCCGGCGACCAGTACCGCCTTTGCAAGTTGGCGATCCTCGAATACCTGACCTCCGGCATCACCGCCTGCTTCGATATGTACTATTCCCCGCTGGAGATGGCGAGGGCGAGCGAGGAACTCGGCTTTAAGACCGTCCTCCTCGGCACGGTGACCGACGAGAGGGAATCGGTCGGCGAGATGGTCGATTACTATAAGAGCATCAACGGAAAGAGCAAACTCGTTTCCTATCAGTTGGGGTTCCACGCCGAATACACCTGCTCCGAAGAGGTGCTCCGCGAACTCTCGAAGGCGAGCCATGAGCTCAAATGCCCGGTCTATTCCCATACCTCGGAGACCAAAAAGGAATACGAGGAGTGCCGGGCGCGGCATAACGGGATGAACCCGGTCGAATACGCCGAGCACCTCGGCTTACTCGATTATGGCGGCGGGGGATTCCATGGGGTGGCCTTCAGCCCGTCGGACATCGAGATTTACAAAAAGCATAATTGCTCCCTCGTCTCCTGCCCGGGGTCGAATAGCAAGCTCGCCAGCGGCATCGCCCCTCTTCTTGAAATGGAGAGGGCCGGCCTCAACCTCGCCCTTGGGACCGATGGGCCCGGCAGCAACAACGGGCTCGATTTCTTCTACGAGATGCGGTTAGCCTGCGTGCTGCAGAAGCTCCGGAATGGCGATCCGAGCGCCTTCAAAGGCACGAGCGCCCTCCGGGCCGCCTGCGTCGGCGGGGCCATCGCCATGGGGCTTGCTAACGCTAAATACGTTAAGGTCGGACAACGGGCCGACTTAGTCCTCATCGATCTGAACCGGCCGAATATGCGGCCCTTTAACGATTTAGCCAATAACCTCGTCTATTCCGGGGCTAAAGATGATGTCAAGTTCACCATGGTCGAAGGGAAGATCCTTTATGCTGACCACAAGTTCTGCCTCTCCCAAACGGACGCCTCGATAATCGAGGAAGCCGAGCGGACGACGCAAAATCTGAAGAAACGTTTCCAAAAAGCCTAATGGCTTTATCTCGGTTAATGCTACAATAGCCCCGTTATGAACATACTCCTGTCTACTGGGCTCGTTGCCCTTATCGTCGTTGCGGCCCTCCTTGTCATCGCCGGCATCGGGGTGCTCCTTTATTTCGTCTTGTTCCAGCACATGCGGGCCAAGGCCCAGGCTAAGGAACTGATCAGGCGATTTGAATACCTCCATAGCCTCTTGATCGGCCAAGACGCCCATTGGGTCAAGACCATCGAGCGGATTGCCACCACCAACTTGCTTTTCGCCTCCCGTCACCAAACTTTCGAGAAGCGGTTTAAGGAACTCCGCGACCGGGGCGACGCCTCGGCCCAAAAGGCGGTCAATGACCTCAAGGACCTGATCGAGGACCGGGATTATAAGGGATTGAAAGCCGCTTTGCCGGAAGCCAGGCGGATCATGCAGGAATACGACGACGCCGCCAATTCCCTCCATAACGACCTCCACGCCCTCATCCTCCCGATGGAGGAATGCAACGCCGATTCCCTCCATATGAAGGAGCAGTTCCGTTCGATCAAGCAGGACTACTTCGTTAAGCAAAGCGAACTCTCCTTATGCAAGGAGTCCTTTGAATCGGTCTTCGATAAGCTCGATAAGCAGTTCGATCGCTTCGCTGAACTCGTCTCCTCGGCCCAATACGAGGAGGCTAAGTCGATGATCGGCCCGATTGAGAAAGTGCTTGATCAATTGGCTAGAGCCATCAAGGACTTCCCCGATTACTGCGCCTGCATCGAGCACGTCATCCCCGATAAGCTCGTGACCTTGAAAAACGCCTACGAGGAGATGCGCTCCTCGGGGTATCCGCTTCAACATCTGCTTTCCTCTCCAGCCATTGAAGAGATTGAAGCCGAACTGGCCGCCATCGCCAAAGACGTCAAATCTTTTAAACGGAGCAATATCCAAGGACGGTTGGATGCCATTCAAGCCCAGATCGATGGATATTTAGAAGGGTTCGACAAGGAAAAGGATTCCCGGGTCGCCTTTGAATCGGGCTGCGAGCAGGCTTATGCCTATGCCTCTTCGGTCGAGAAGAAGTACATCCGGCTTTGCAACGCCCTCCCCAACGTCGAAGGGCTTTACGTCATCGAGCCGGCCCAATCCGATAAGATCAATGCCATTAAGAACACCATCAACAAGATGGGGGCGACCAAACGCTACCTCGATAACCTCATCCATTCCCCGACCAAGCAGCCGTATTCGCTTTTGCTCGAGAAGATGAACGAACTTAGCGATGAGGCGAAGGAAAACGAGGCCGCCATCGAGGACTTCAACCGTTATCTTTTATCCCTAAAAACCGACAGCGAGACCGCCCTCGCTAAGGTCGAAAGCTACTATTCGGCCTTAAAGGACGCTAAATACACCTTACGAGAGATCGCTTTGCCTTCGTTAAGCGAGAAATACCTCCCGACCTTGGATGAATGCCTTGATAAGATTGACTTCATCAACAAAACCTTACATCAGACCCCGATCGATGTAGCCGCCATCAACAAGGTCAGCTTCGAGCTATCGAAAGAAGGGGATGAGGCGCTTTCGGGAATCAAGAGGGATTACGAAGCGATGATCGCCGCCGATGGGGCCATTACCTTCGCCAATCGCGACCGCTTCCGCCTCTCGGACCTCGACGCCCAACTTAAGCAAGCCGAAGGGTTCTATCAGGCTGGCGAATTTAAGAAGAGCTATGACGATGTGACCGCCGCCATCCGGAGACTGCGGGGCGAATGATCTATCTTGATAACGCCGCCACCGGGGCTCCCTCTCCGGTGGCTTTAGACGCCTATTTAGAGGTCGCCTCGAAACATTGGGGCAACCCGTCTTCTATCCATGAAGTCGGATATGAGGCTAAACGGTATCTAGATAAGGCCCGCAAGATTATCCTCGATACCCTAAATCTAACTAAAACCCACGACTGCTATTTTCTTTCCGGGGCGAGCGAAGCCAATAACCTCGCCATCAAAGGGGTGGCCCATTCGTTTAAAGCAAGGGGCAATAAAATACTTTATGGGGCGGGGGAGCATCCTTCAGTCATCAATGCTTGCTTGGCCTTGGAAAAAGAAGGGTTCGAAGCCATTAAGATCCCCTTAAAGGATGGGGCGCCCGATCCTGACCAATTAGATTCAAATAGCCACGGGGCGATTCTAGCTTGCTTAATGGCAGTCAATAACGAAACCGGGGCCCTTTCCGATATTACCGCCTTTTATCAATTCCGTGCTAACCATCCCAAGTGTCTGTTGTTGCTTGACGCTACCCAAGCGATGGGGAAGTTGGCTCTTGATTACTCTAAAGCCGATTTTATTTCCTTTTCGGGTCATAAGATCGGGGCCCTTAAGGGCAGCGGAGCGCTTCTAGTCAAAAAAGGCATTAAGCTGACTCCCTTAATCGATGGGGGCGAGCAAGAAAACGGCTTCCGGGCCGGGACGGTTAATGTCGCCGGGGCTTATTGTTTAGCCATGGCTTTAAAGGAAAGCTATGCGAATCTTAAGGAAAACCTTGCAAAAACCGAGCATTTGCATGCGCTTTTGCATAAGGGACTCGAGGCATTATCCCCCTTCGTCAAGATCCATGACCATCAAAGGCAATCCCCCTATGTCCTTTGCTTCTCAACCATCCGCCATAAGGCCTCGGTCATCGTCGAAGGGTTATCGAATAAGGGCATCATGGTCTCGAGCGTTTCCGCCTGCTCCTCGAAGAAGGAGAACACCTCTTACGTCCTAGAGGCGGAAGGGGTGAGCAAGACTGAGGCTGCCAATCCGATCAGGGTCTCTTTCGGCCTTAATTCGACTGAGGATGACGTCAAAGGGCTGTTAGATGCCCTAGAGCAACTATTCAATGAGGTGAAGACGATATGAACTGCGATTATTTAATGGTCCATTATGGCGAACTCTCGACTAAGGGCGAGAACAAGAAAGCCTTTATCCAATGTTTGACCCATAACGTCCGCCATGCCCTTAAAGGGCTCGATTGCCAAGTTTCTGGCAAGCGAGACCATATCTATGTCCATTTAGGCTCGCCCGATATCGAGGCCGAAGCCGTTCAAAGGCTTCTTTTGGTCTCGGGGATCCAGCGGATTTCCCCGGTGTATAAGGTCAATCGGGAACAAGCGGAATTAGCCAAGGCCGGGGCGGAGTTGATCATCGAATCCGGCAAAAGCAAATTCAAAGTCGAGACCAAGCGGAGCGATAAGACATACCCGCTCGATTCTTATGGAATCTGCCGCCTGATCGCCGGCGCCGCCTTAAAGGAGAACAAAGGCCTCAGCGTCGATGTCCATAACCCCGAGGTGACTTTACGGTGCAACCTCCGGGAAGACGCCGCCTATCTTTCCCTTACTTCCTATACCGGCTTAGGCGGGTATCCGCTGGGGATGAATGGGAAAGTGACTTTATTGCTATCCGGCGGCATCGATAGCCCGGTCGCGGCCTATTCGTTATTGCGAAGAGGCATCAAGATCGAAGGGCTGCATTTTGCTTCGCCTCCTTATACCTCGATGGCGGTCATCGATAAGCTAAAGGATATTCTCGCCGTCCTTAATACCTTCCAAAGCGACATCCGGCTCGATATTGTCCCCTTCACCAAGATCCAAGAAGCCATCTATGAGCATGTTCCTGAACCGTATTGCATCACCATCATGCGGCGGATGATGATGCGACTCGCCGAAAGGTGGGCCAAGAAAAGGAAGAGCTTAGCCATCGCGACTGGCGAATCGATCGGGCAAGTCGCCTCCCAGACCCTGGAGTCATTGCAAGTTATTAATTCCGTCACCAACTTCCCGGTCCTTCGTCCTTTATGCGTTTCCGATAAGGTCGAGGTCATTGATTTAGCCAAGAAGATCGGGACCTATGACATCTCGATCCGTCCCTTCGAGGATTGCTGCACCATCTTCAAGCCCAAGAAACCGAAGACCCATCCTAATATCGAGCACGTCCTCCGTTATGAATCCTTCTTCGACTTCGAGCCCTTATTGGAGGAAGCATTAGACGGCATCACCTCCATCTATATGGCCGATGGGGAAGAAGTGACGCCAAAATAATAGTCTTTAGCCGATCGTCCAAGGGCGGTCGGTTTTTTAGTACGAAAAAAGGCGGGGGCGTTCCCCTCGCCTTCTGATTATTTCTGCTGGAAGATGATGGCTTGATGTTTGGCTAGATAAGCCTTGCCGTCTTTAATCATCGGATTGCCGACGCTCAAGAGGACTTCACCTTCCCCTAAGTCTAAGACCATCTCCTCGTCCTTAAGGTTCAGCCCGACGATGGTCTGACCCCGGGTGAAGGATAAGGGGGCGGGAAGCAATTCGAATCCTTCATGGCTTGTTAAGTCGGGATCGCTTGAACGGATGGCGTTGAGTTTCTTGATGAGGTTAACGATCGAATCGGGATCGGCGAGGCGATTTTCTGCCGACGGGGACTGTTGGCTGGTCGGGAGATAGCATTCTTCTTCTGGTTTCGAGGAGAAGCCGCGGCTCGGTTTGGAATCGTCCCAGCTCATCGCTAAGCGGGCCCCGGTCCGGTGGAAGCCGCCGTCTTTGGATGGATACCCTCGAGTGGTCAATTGCTCGATTTCATCGCCAGCGAAGACGAAGGGGACGCCCGGCAGAGTGAATAAGAGGACATAGGCTAACTTCAGCGAATCCCCTTTGATCATATCGGCTAGCCGATATACATCGTGGTTGCCAGAGATCGGCGATAACCATTTGCCTGGATGGAGTTCGGCGGTTTTGATCTCGTCAAGCATCTCCGGGAGGTATTGGTCATAGATCTTTTCGTTGAATTCGACGATCAAGGGTTTCAGCCCTTCTTCTTCTTTCGGATTTCCATTGGTCCCGATCCTAAAGAAGCCATGGCAGAAGTTATCCTCATGGTCTAAGACGAAGTCGGAGTCGAAGCCGGCTTCTAACGACTGATGGGGATTAGCCCATTCCGAGACCATATAGAACTTCCCGCATTCTTTTTCGACCTCGGCGATGATTTGCTGCCAAGTCCAGATGGTCGCTTCTTTCTTCTCGTCGTTTTTAACTAAGGAATCGGCCATGTCGACCCGGAAGCCATCGACCCCAAGCTTCAGGTAATGCTTCATGACTTTGGCGATGTAATGCCGGGTCTTTTCGGCCGGCTCGCTCTTATAGCTTAATTCAAACTCCGGGTATTCAATATTATTGAACCCATAGTTTAAGGCCGGTTGATGGCAGAAGAAGTTGACGTAGTATTGGCCGTTCCGGTCAAAGAGCCCTTTAACGAGGTTGCCAGCGCAGGAAGGATAGTAATGCCAGGGGTCGCGGGTCCAGATGAATAGATCATCGGTCGAGTCAGCCTGGGCCGTTTTTAAGAAATCCTTATTGTCGATTGAGGCGTGCCCGGGGACTAAGTCTAAGAAGACGGCGATCCCTTGCGAATGGGCGGCTTTAAGGAGCGAATCCAAATCCTCTTCGGTTCCGAACCGGGGATCGACCTTATAGTAATCGGCGATGTCATAGCCCCCATCGCGGAAGGGGGAGAGGAAGATCGGGTTGATCCAGATGCCGGTGAAGCCGAGGGAACGGATGTAGGGGAGTTTCTCCTCGATCCCCTTTAAATCGCCAATGCCATCGCCATTGGCATCGCGGAAGGTGGCGGGGTAAATCTCGTAAAAGGAGAGTTTCCCATAGTCTTTGATGATCATGTTGGTTTGATTCCTTTATTGACTGCCAGTAGGTAATCACTATCTCGCCCAATAGTCAAGAAAACCCGCCAAAAGGCGGGTATAGAGTTTTGACTTAACCTTAGGCGGCGATGGCTTTCTTGGCTTTCTCGGCTAAGGAAGCGAAGGCCTTCGGGTCATTGATGGCCATTTCCGAGAGGACTTTCCGGTTGAGGAGGATTCCGCTCTTCTTGAGACCGGACATGAACTTCGAATAGGAGAGGCCGTTCTGGTGGCAGGCGGCGTTGATCCGCTTGATCCAGAGTTTGCGGAAGTCGCGCTTGATGAGCCGACGGGACTCATAGGCGTACTTGAGCGAGTGGCAGACCTGCTCTTTGGCGGTCTTGAACAGAAGGTGCTTGGAACCGAAGTAACCCTCGGCGGCCTTCAAAATCTTTTTGCGGCGGGCGCGGGTGACGGTTCCGCCTTTGACTCTTGCCATTGTTTCTTTCCTCCTTACTTAACGATCATGAACTTGATCCGGCTGTAGTCGGTCTTGTCCATCATGCCCGAGCGGCGAAGCTGGCGGCATTGTTTCGCGGTTTTATACGGGGCGTGGTGTCCCTTGTAAGCGTGAATGAATTTGATTTTGCCATTGCCGGTGACCTTGATCCGCTTCATCAAGGACCGATTCGATTTCATTTTCGGCATTGAGTATTCCTCCTATTGTTTCTTCGCCTTGTTGCTGACGATGGCCGAGTAGACTTTCCCTTCCCAGAAGGGCGGCTTCTCCATCGTCACGGTGAGGGATTCGGCTAAGACAGACACGAACCGCTTCAAGAGTTCTTCCCCTAAGTCCTGATGGGCCATCTCTCTTCCTTTTAAGACGACGCGGATGTTGACCTTATCGCCATCACACAGGAATTTAACGGCATGCTTGGCTTTGGTGCGCAAATCATGCTCGCCGATCGAGATGTGGAGTTGGATCTCCTTGAGTTGGGTCGCCTTGGCGTTCTTCCGTTGGGCCCGATCGGATTTCTGCTTCTCGAAGCGATACTTTCCGTAGTTCAGTATCTTGCAGACCGGGGGATTGGCTTGGGGGGCGACGCAGAAGAGGTCGAGGGAGTAGCTGGCGGCTAGTTCATTGGCTTGCCGGGAACTCATTCTCCCCAGGTTGTTGCCATCCGGTCCGATGACGATGACTTCCGGGTAACGGATGTGTTCGTTGATGGGGTCGAACCGCTTCTGGGGGCGGGTCCGATCGTTTCTGTCAAAGTAGGCGATGTTCTTTTTCCTCCATTAGTCGAAAATAGCCGGAAGGCAATCCTCCGGCTGATCTGCATTTTTGGTTAGGTAGCAGGGTGGCCAATTCCCATTGGGAATCTGGCGAGCCGCCGGACGCGACTGCTTTCTACGTCTTTCGACAGGGGGAAGTATACCCTTTTCCGAGACTCATGCAAGCAAAATCGCGAGCAGATTCGTAATATTCGATGACATCGACTCATTTTCTAAGGCGATCCGGCCGAAATAGCAAAGCATCCCGACTCCGGTTAAGGCAAAGACGAAGAAGAGGAAGGTAAAAGCCATCCCAAGGTACTTTCCGATTTTCTTTATATAAGAGGATATATAGAGCAGCTGCAAGAAGAGGAAGCAGAGAGCGAAGGAAGCGAAGGTCCAGTTGACCCAGCCCGGTTCTTCCTCAATGAACTTCGACTGGAAATAGAAGACGAAATAGATTGAGCCGACCAGGATGAATATCGAGGCTACGCCCAAAAGGGGATAAAGGATCAAAGGCTTCTTCTTAAAGAAACTGCCGGCCACATCAAAGGCCAGTCCCAAGACTAACAAGACTAAGAAGATCATGGCTTTTTCCGGTACCGCTGATTCCGATCGGTTGGGGAGAGGGGGTTGCTCATCTCGATCTTATTGGCCTCTAAAGCCGGCTTGAGATAGTTTTTATGCAAGCCTAACCTCGACTTCAATCCCAATAGGCTCAATAGCTCGGTCGCCGAGTAGTACTTATCCGGCTCCATCGCTTCGAGCATCCGCTTAGCCATTGGGGTTAAGCCACCTCTAGTTAATAAAGAATGCTTAATGCTTTCTTCAATCGCCTCTTCAATCGTCTCCATGTAAGCAATGAGGAAGGGGGCCATGTCTTCTTTGTTGACCGCCTTCTCATAGGCCGTCTTGAGCTTGTCTTCGTTCTTAAAGAGGTGCTTAAGCAACTTGATACCGAGCAGGTCCTTCTTAAAACGAATCAATTCCGCTTTGGCATAAAGGAAAGCCAAGAGGTAGGGATGCTCGCGGTAGGGCATGATGGCCGGAAGCATGAATAGCAATAACCCTGACAAAAGGATCGGGGAGACATGGGGTTGGGCGTTCTTCACGAAGAGGAAGGTCCGCTTCAGTAGTTCCTCGACCTTAGCGTGGGGCGGGATCGAATAAGGATAGGACTCGATCCGGCGGGAAAGCCGGACCGGCACATCCTCGCCCCAAAGGGTCGATTCATAGGTTTTTAAAAACGAATAATCGCTTGGGTCTAGCTTGCTTGATTGATAAAAAAGCCCGCAAATCCGCTTCGCCAAGGGGACAGAAGCGATGTCTTCCCCGCGATAGAGTCCCCGTAACTGGGAAGGGGTCAGCCGTTTCCCCTTCTTTTCCAAATAGGCGGCGGCCTCGTTCGCACTAGCCTCTAAAGCCGGCACCGGCGAAGAAATAGCCGATAAACGGCCAACTTTGAAGCACAAAGAGGTCAAGGCCATGACCACGGCGTTGCTAGTCGAGAAGCTGGCCCGATAGGGCGGATTCACTTTTTCCATAGTCATATTATATCGACCAAATCGATGGTTTTAAAGAGAAGATATATTATCTTATATATAAAAATAGCCTGAATACGTACAAAAACGAATTATTGTACGGAAACTAGCCAAATTTAACCTAAATTTTACATTGCTAAAGCCTCTCTAGGTACTATATCGGTAAACCGGTAATCAAAATGAAAAGAGCGCAACGCAAAATTGGTTGTCAATCAAAGGCCCTAAATTCTATATATATACGCAAAGGGGCGTTTTTTTTTTTTTTTCGCGCCGACGTTAACCCTATAACCTAACTCGCATAAAGGAGGTCATTGCTTATGACCAAAACCTCAAAAATCAAACTCATCGTCTCTAGCGTCTTAGCTTTTGGCGCGACCGGGGCGGTTGGCGGCACGTATGCTGCGCTAACGCTCACCGGTGGCGATTCTACCAAGGATCTTCAAGATGGAATCTCCATTGACACCGTCGTAATCTCCAACCAAGTCATTAAACTCGGCATTGGCGTCACCGAAGGCACCGGAACGCTTAACGTCGATGGCTATGAAGATCCGACCGATAACGACACTGGCCTTGTCGATGGCGACGAAGCCAACGACCGGAAGTTCTCCTTGGATCTTTCCGTCACCGGCGAACCGGATGCTTGGTCCTACATCACCGTTACTTTTGCCTGGTCGAATGAAAATGTCGCCGCCTATCTCAATAAGCCGGCTGACATCAAAATCGAAAATGATGATTCTGCTTGGCAAACCTCTGGCAGCGATGCCGCGACCGTCAAATCCATGACTAAAGCTGACATTGAGATCACTTGGGTTACCCCGGGCTATCAAGGCGGGTTCCTCAATTGGGTGAATTCGACTTATCCCTCTGACTCTGACGGCGCTTGGGGGGCCATGCAGACTTTCCAAACCGCCGTTAACGGAGCCAAGCTCACCGCGACCGTCACTGTTACCATGAACAGCGGCGCTAGCGCTTAATTCCTATATTTCTGTTATCCTCCGCTTTAGGAGAAGCGGATGCCTCTATTGCCGATCTATCTATCAACCGTCTTCACCGTCTTGATGGTGAGCATCATCGTCCTTCTCCTCGCCCTAACTGTCTTCTTGTTCTGGATATATTTCACCAGCAAGAAGGAAATGGGCGAGGGGAAGCTCGATTTCGACGTATTGGAAGATAAGGTCGCCAAGAGCTCCCTTAGTCCAAAGATGGCGAAGTGGTGCAAGGCCGGTTCGGTTTTGGCCAACATCGGATTCCTCGTCGTCTTGCTCCTATGCGGAACGCTTATATTCACGCGCGCGATGCCCGGGCTCGGGATCCCTTATTCCCTCGAGGCCGTTCGGACCGGTTCGATGTCCAAGGTCGATCCATCCAATGAATGGTATCTTAAAGACATCGATGAGCGGATCCAAATCAACGACATCGTTATTCTCAAAGAAGTCAACTCGTTTGATGACGTGCAACTCTATGACGTCATCTCCTACCGCCATCCCCAAGGGATCAACGTCATCCATCGGGTGGTGTTCATCGGCGATGACTACTACATGACCCGAGGCGATGCCGTCGATAAGGATGACAACATCCGCATCACCCTCGATATGGTCAACGGGGTCTACACCGGGACCCGCATCCCCTTCTTTGGTTCCATCACCTTCTATCTTCAAGACGATTATGGGATCCTCGGGATGTCGGCTATCGCCTATTGCATCATCGCCTATGAGATCTATTCCGGGTTCAACGACAAACTTCGAGAGAATCGGCTTAAGTTCTATGACGCGAAGTTCAAGGATGGGGTGAGTCTGCTCACCTATTCCTGCCCCGAAGGAACGATTGAATTCGATTCCGCTTATCGAGGAACCACCGACAAAAAGAAGAAATCCGACCAAGTCGCTATCACTTACACAAGGAGTTCAGCCAAGTGAAAATATTCAAATTCAGCCCCCGCCAGAAAGCCCTCACGGCTTCGGTCATTTTGTTCGCTTTGCTGAGCTTCTTCATCGCCGGCGGGTTAGACGCCAATTACATTATCTTCAAGAAGAACAACCCAATTGCCGGGATCGGCGAATTGCTTAACTTCGCCGCCATCGCGCCCCAAAGCTCGGCCTATGTCCTGCTTCTATTCATCGCCCTTTATCTCATCGCCGGGGTCATCTCCCTCTTCATCGCCTTGAATAAGATCCATGAAGACGGAAAGAAACTCGTTAACTCCGGGATGCTCCCTTATGTCATCCTCATTGGAGTCGTCGGGTTCATCGTCTTCGTCGGCTTAGGGCTCCTCTTCACCATTCCCGAAGGGGCCGAAGGGTTAAAGCGGAACATCACTTTCGTCGGCGAGACCCTGCTTATTTCCATCGTGGCTTTTGCTGCTATCTACGCCATCGTCTTGGCTATCTACCTTCTAGTTATGGCCTTGCCATTTACGGCGAGAAACGCGGTCAGCATCGGTTCGGAAGCTAAGGATGAGCCGGAGGAAGAGGAAAAGAGCGAAGCCGACCTCTCTAATACCTTTGACACCGAGAAAAAAGGCGGGAGCAGCGGAGCCGCCGGTGGGGTAGCCGCGGGAGCCGGGGTCGCCATCGGCTCGGGGACAGGCGGCGCCCCTTTAGCCTACGACAAGACTCGGGTGTTCCCGGGGCTCGTCGCCATCGATGACCGTTTCTTGCTGGGGGAGCAGGCCTTGCCTTTCCTTCCGACCGGCTTGACGCTTCGCCGCTTCGTCGAGGATCTACAAAACTATTTGGCTACCACCTGCTCCTTATATTATTCCTTAGATGATCTGGCGGTCTTCGTCTCGGCCATTTTGACCACTCCGTTAACGATCCTTGAGGGCGTCTCCGGCACTGGTAAATCTTCGTTGCCTCGGTATTTCGCCAAGTTCATTGGCGAGAACGCCTACTTCGAATCGGTCCAGATGACCTATAAGGATCGGGATGACATCTTGGGCTATTACAACGACTTCACCGGGGTCTATTTCGAGACCGAGTTCTTAAAACGGCTTTATGAAGCCACTTATCGGCTTAACCATCTTAACCTGATGGTCTTAGACGAAATGAACATCTCCCGGGTTGAATATTACTTCGCCGACTTCCTCTCAGTTATGGAGTTCCCTGAGGATCAAAGGCGGATCCATATCGTTAACGTCGGGGAGGACGCCCCGGTTCATTTAGCTGGCGGCGATTTGCTCATCACCCCCAATACCCGCTTCATCGGGACTTGCAATACCGACGATTCGACCTTCGCCATCACCGATAAGGTTATCGACCGGGCTATCGTTCTTGATTTCGACGAATTCCACGAGCCTTTGTCCTTCTCGACCAAGGCCAAGCCGGTCGCGGTCTCTAATAAGGATTTGGCGAGTCTTGCCGAGGCGGCGCGGAAAGATAAGAAGCTATCTTTCGATGCCAATGACCAGAAGAAACTAGTGGCTTTATTGAAGGAAGGCGATGATTGCCTTGGCATCAAAACCGGCAACCGGTTCCTTAACCAAGCCAGTGACTTAGCTCCCGTTTATGCCGCCATCACGGGCTCAAAAGAAGGGGCGATTGATTACCTCTTCGCCTTTAAGGTCCTCCGGAAAGCCAAAGGCCGGGTCGATGCCGGTTATCGGGCCGGGCTCCGCTCGATGGGCGACTATTTGAAGAAAACCTATGGCGATGCCTTTAAGAAGAGCTTAGAGACGATAGATAGGGAAATGAGGAGGCTCGGATGAGAGGCCAGTTATCACTAGATAACGGGTTCGCCCCGATCTTGGCCAGCTCGGAGAAGACGAGCCGGAATATTTTGGATTGCCTTGAGAACATCTATCGTTTTGCCCGAAAAGGGCTAAAGGAAGAGGCGGTGTATAAGAAGCTCGGCCAAGCCTCTTCTTTCTCCCCGAAACTCTTTGCTGAAACAGCCAAGAAAGCCAAGCACTTTGCTTATCTAAATGGTCGGTTGACCCCGAAGGAAGTCCTTTGCTCAGAAGTCGAAGACGATAATTCCACTTACGAGAACCGGTTCGCCAAGATGATTTTGGTCCGGCTGATTGATGAGCTGGGAGCGGCCTATTCGAATTTCCGTTATCAATCCTCTTTGCTCCCGATCATCAATAACGGACTTTCCTATTCCAAATATGGCAATGCCTTGCCTTTGCTCGATTACATCGAAGGGGCCAATGGGGGAGAACAGGAAAAGAAACTCCATCTCCTCGATGAATTGCTCTATATGAAGCAAGAGGCCGAGACCTTAGGGCGGACTTATTTCTTCCAGACCTTAATCCCCTTGAAAGAAGAGAACGTCCACCAGACCAATGCCTTGGCTTATGATCCTTTATATGGGGCGTTATATCGGTCCTATATGTTGTCGAATGCTTCTTTTGATTCAGAGAAGAGCATCCAAAAGATCGTTAATGATTTTTCTGATGGACGGGACATCGTCAAAGGGAATGAGGGTAAGTTGCCTCTTTCCTTCCGCTTCGCCGATTGCTTGGTCTCCTTAAGAAGATTGGGCGATTCGCTCATAATGAAGGCGTCTAATATCTACGATGGCTTCGCCTTATCCTATGAGGTCAAGCCTCGGCCGTCTTTCTTCTACCCGTCTTATGAACTATATGGCGAGGGGAAGAAAGCCCTGATCAGCTTATTTGGGAGCATCGATACTGCTTTACCGTTGAAAACCTTGCTCTTATCGGTCCCCGACCAAGGGGATTATTGCCCCATATGCGGCAATAAGCGCACGGGCGACGTCTGCCATTATTGCGACTCTACCTTCCATTGCTATACTCGAGGCGAGAAAAAGGCCATCCAATTGCTTGATCTGCCCTTTATGGGGAAAGAGGAGGAACGACATGAACAAGCTTAAATCCTTATTCCTCGGCCTGGGCCTAGCTTTGACCGGGGCCCTGGGTTCCTCGTGTGGCATAATGGGCAGCGAGGAATCGCTTTACATCGATTCGATATTAGCCGCCCCCCAAGCCGATGGCTCGACCATCATCACCATCACCTTCACTGACGATGACATCAAGCCGGTCACTTTCACTATCCCAGCCGGACAAGACGGCGAACAGGGCCCGAGGGGCACCGGCATCGCCTCCGTCTCCTCCAAAGTATCCGAGGATGGCAAAGACCTCGTCATCACCATGACCTATAGCGACACCTCCCTCGCCCCCTCGATTTGGACTATCCCTAATGCCACCTCGATAACCGACATCGAATCGTCCTATGACGAGGAATCGGGGATGACCACCGTGACCATTACCACGAATGACGGAGAAACTCATGAATTCGAACTCCCAAAAGGAAGGGATGGGAATGGGGTGGCCAACGTCTCCCAAACCAAAGAGGAGAATGGCGACATCGTTATCACCATCACCTATACCGATCCGACCGTTGAACCCTCGGTCATCACCTTGCCTTATCGGAACGGGGAAGACGGGCGGGGAATTACCAGCATCGTCGCTCAAACCGATGAGGAAGCCGGGATGTATTACTTGCAGATTTCCTACACCGAAGGGGAACCGGAAATTCTCTCTTTCCCGATGCCCGATCCCGGAACGGTGTGGTTTTACGAAGCGGGCGCCCCGACTTTCGTCCCCGATGCCAAGGATGGCGACTTTTACTTCGATACCAGCACTGGGACCATCTACATTTACGATAACGGTTTTTGGACCGTCACCATCCGTTTGACCCAGCCTGACGTCACGGTCACTTTCGATGCCGCGACCAATGGGGGGCGGATTTCCGGTCAGCCGATGGCCAGTGTGGAGATGACCGTTGCCTATGGCTCAGCCATCGCCAAGCTTCCGTATGCCATTAAAGATGGGTGCGACTTCGTCGGCTGGTATACATCGCAGCTAGGACCAAGCGATCCAACCAGTGGCAAATTGACCGACCTTACTCCCATTACCCGGACTCTTACTGTTTACGCTTGCTTTCAGGAGGTTGGGGCATGAGGTGGGGCAATCGGCTGCCAGTCATGTTTTTCGCTTTAATGCTGCCCCTTTCGAGCGTCACCGCGACCTATGCCGGTCTTTTCCTTGGCAACAACGAGCCGGTTAAAGCGGCTTTGGGCGCTTCCGAGGTCGTTTGCGAGACCGAAACTGGTTATCGAGCGATCGGAAGTGACATTCTTTCTATCGATTCGTTTGAATCGAACCTCCCCTCCCGAGCGGCCGGCGATTGCCAAGTAGCCGTCAATATGACGATTAAGGCCAATGGGATGGATGCGATTGAAGATATGGGGAACCACGCTAGCTTTATCTTGTCTGGCTCGCTCAGCAGCGTCGCCTCTTATGCTTATTGCTACCTAGAGTATAACGGAGTGGCTTTCAACCCTTATCGCCGGTCTTCGTCTAGCGATCAGGTCGTAGGCGAATTCTACGTCTATGACATGCTGACTCAGGCTGATTATGATCGCAATTCGCTGAATTCCTTAGTCAAATACAGCGGGATAAACGATATTTTTAATCCGATTTCTTTCCGCTGCGTTTTCCGTTTTGATTTCCCGACTGGTTACCAAATTCCTTCGCTGGGAAGCCTGTCTTTCACTTTGAGGATTGAAGAATGAGACGCTTAACGGTGGGGCTTGCGGTATTTCTGACCTCGGTTATTTGCATGGCCGCCCCGGCTTTCGGAAAATTGGTTTTAGAAGACCCGATTGTCAATACGGCTGATAGCAACGTTGCGCCTGGTGGAAACAATGTCCGGGCGATAACTTTTACAAACACCGACGGTTCCACCAATTGCGTCAAATATTTTGAAGATGGCTATACGCTTAGTTTGAAAGACGCGCCTTTTACCTCCAGCGTATCAGGGAGCACTTTGACCGTTTATGCTTGGAAAGCTAACAACGGGCAGATGCTGAACAACCATATAACTGTTAGTTCCGATTTGACTATCTCCCCTGTTTCCACGAGCGCCAAATGGTTAAAAGATACGTACTATGAAGAGTATGCTACCGGGGCATCGGAAGTGGTCAATCCGAATCCTAATACAAATTTGGATAAAGTCACTGCCGATAACAAGAATACAAATGCAGGTTTGGATAACTATTTTTCGCTAGCAAACAATCAGTACTGGTATATGTCGAAATGGGAGAAGAAAAAAACCGGCACGATTAAGGACGCAAAAAATGCATACTCTACCACTCAACTCACTGTGAAAGGCGATAATGGTGCCAGTAATCCTGACGATATGCCTAGTCTTGTAAAATCGTATGATAGTCCTGGAGATTACGCATATCCGCGTCGGAACGGAACTTGGAATATCAATTATGAAGGCCAGTATCAAACGACGAATTCTAACGGAGACACCGTTTGGACCGGCGGTACGTTAAGAGGATATACCAGAAATAAAGCTTCAATTGGTTTGGAAACGCATAATGCAGATTATCCGAACGGAGTGGGAAACTATAATCATTACTATAAACCGATTAATTTGTCTGAGATCAGTACCATTTCCGATGATAACGGAGGCGTCCGCGCGACCAATCAGTCGGAGTATTGTGCCACCAGGTTCGTGCTTAACTGCGACATAGTTTATACTGGCCAACTTACGATGGGCGGGCTAACCGGGTTTGTAGTTACCGATCGGAATAAAGTCCCTTTGGATTGGACTCAGTTGAACTATCAAGGCTTGATGGTTGGCGCCTATACCGAAATCGATCTGAATGGTTACGATTTGATAATCGAAGGAAATAGCGAAAAGTATGAGAACACTAGCGATTGGACTCCGAATCAGACTTATAAGACTACTGTAGCCAAAACAGGTATGCTCGATTGCTTCGGATCTATCACTGATTCTTCACCTGATCGCACTGGTAATTTGGTTTTAAAAGACGGTTCTACGTTCTATACACCTTTAGTCTTTGAGAATATGTATCGCGAAGATGCAATCCCTGAAGCTTACTTCAACGGGACTGACTACATGAATATGTTCCGCTGCCCATACTTGGATTGTTCTTTGATAGTAGAGCGAGGGGCGAAGTTTTACGGTAAATTGTTTGTATCTCTCGGGAATTCTGGCCATTTCACTGATGACATAGGAATCGTTGGGCCTGATTCATCTTTCGTGTTGCAGCTTAATTCCGGCAAGATTCAACGGGTGACTTATTACAACACCGAGCTTTACGACAAAATAAAAACCGACTATCCATCCAATTGGCGGGATAACGTATCGATGTATAACATCACGTATCAAAGGTTCCGCTACATATTCCAAGATGCGGACGTGGTAGTCAATTCCTTCAATATCGACATGTCGATGAAGTTTCTTTCCGCTTTGAATATTTCGTTCTCTTTCAACTCATACAAATATCAAAAAGTCATCCCGCCATACTTTGATTTTTATGCTTATAATTCAAAAATCACCTTACAGCAGGAATATATCTTTATGGCCGGCTGCTATTTATATGGTGACGTGAATACACAACTAATTTTCGCACATGGTTCATACGATATTGGCAACTGCACTCTTGATTATGCCGATAATCACAAGAATTACCATGCCGGAGGAATTAACCTAGCTACGACGTACTATCCCTTTACGAACGGAGCTAACAGCTCGACTGGATGGTACGACACCCGAAAAGCCTATGGTGCTGGTTATGATGGTTACGGACAGCTTGTTTGGCAATGGAATGATTTTTGGAATTATTATTCGAAGGTACCGGCCAAAATGGATTATTTCGGTACCTTTTCGTTCAATTCTGGTAATTCCATCCCTTATGTTTTGGCGGGCTTCGTTAACCTGCGCGACAACGATACCTTTCTGTCTTCTTTGAATGGGGTGAATATCAATCTTTATTCCAGTGGGGCGACCAGTGGATGCAACATGACGAACATCTTATCTTATGTCGGGGGGCTCGGAGATATTATTGAAGGGCTTGACGTCAAAACAATCGCCGCCCGGCGCACTCTGGGCATCTCCGCTTTCTACAATAGCCCGCTTATCTCTAATGGGGAAATATTAACTCCGCTTGAGGGAAGCGGGATTTATCCGGGCCGTAACGGTTCTTCTTTACCGCAAAATATTTACTATGATGTCACCTCTAGGCTTATTTACATCGGCAGCAACCAAGCCTATGCCTTCTTATTCGATAACGACAATCCTTCCAATAACGTCTATTGGTCGAACAATACCAATTTAACCGGTGACCGCAACGCCAATTCCTTAAGCGGTTCATTCCAAAAAGTCACCGTTAACCAAACTTCCGCCGGAGGAATCTATATTAACTACAATGGGAAGGACTATATTTCCTATCAAGGTGGTTTCATGCCCTTCAATCCAAGCGGCAATACTTGTTCGATCATGAAATTGGTCGGGCAGGAAGGCAAGAAACCGAATGCTGACTCCGCCGATTCGGCGCGGGAAGTATACCGAGTTATGAAACTTAATTCCGATAAAACCTGGGCCATATCCAGTAAAGCGAGTGCCTTATGATCGAACGTCCAGTGGCCATATCTATCCAAGGACTCCGTAAATCCTACGGAAGCAAAGAAGTTCTCAAAGGTATCACCCTTGAGGTTTTCGAGGGCGAATTCTTCGCCTTCATCGGGGCGAACGGCGCCGGCAAGTCCACGACCATCGATTCAATGATTGGGTTGAAAACTTTCAATCAAGGCGAGATTCTTATTGATGGTCATTCCATTAAAACCGAGCCAATCGAGGTCAAAAAGGTTTTGGGTTACGTCCCTTCGGAACCTTTGTCTTATTCTGAGATGAGCGGACTTCGGTATTTGGAATTCATCGCTTCGGTTTTCGGCGTGAATGACGTTACCTTCGATAAGAACTTAACTTATCTCTCCACCCGTTTGGACTTGAAGATGGAAGATTTGGCTCGGCCGATCAAGGAATATTCCCACGGCATGCAGCAGAAAGCTGGGCTTATTGCCTCGCTTATCCACAATCCGAAGATTTGGGTTATGGATGAGCCAACGGTCGGCTTGGACGCGGTGACAAGCCATGAGTTGACCTTGATGATGAAGGAGTTCGTCGATCATGGGCGGACCGTTTTCATCGCAAGCCATAATATCGAGCTCGTTTCGGCTTTGGCCGATCGAATTGCCATTATTTACGATGGCGTCATCAATCGGATTTTTGATTTGAAGGCTGATCCCAGTTTGCGTTACGAGGTCTCGCCTTATTTCTTGTCTTTATCCCAGCGGAGGAACGAGCCATGATCGGGACCTTATTCGTCCGCGAGTTGCTTACCTTGCCTTTGTTTAAGCCCGGGCCGTTTCTTAAAAAACTGCCTCAGGTTCTGCTTTATGTCATCGGGATGGCGGCGGTCGCCGCCATTGAATGCTTTATTTACGTCAAAGTCTATGATACTTTCCAAACCTATCAAGGTGTCAACCGGGCTTTGACCGCCATCTTGCTCTTCGTTTTGCTCTTAGCCTCGGTAGTCTATCTTCTGCCGAAGATGGCGAGGAGTTTCTTTTCTTTGAAGGAAAGGCTGATTGTTGGCGCCTTGCCCTTGCAGCCAGGATCGTTATATGGAGCCAAGGCGTTGCTATTCTATTTTCAAGCGACGGCTTTCCATTTGCTTACGACCTTCCCGATATCCATCGCCTATTGCGTTAAATCCAATGGCTTATTTGCCTTCTATATTGTGGCGATTCTTTTTGCTTTGTTCTTCCCTTTGCTATCGGTTGGGCTCGCTTCCTTGCTTTGCCCACTTTTTGCGCTGCTTTCCTCTTTTATCAAAAGGAATATCTGGGTTTTGCTGCTGGTTTCCTTTGCCTTGATGACCGGCCTGGCTTTCCTATATTCCGCCATTTTGCGCTTATTCGTCGATTTGGTCGTCGGCAACTCACTCAATTATCTTTTGACCAAGGATTTCGTGGCGGTATTGCTAAGAATCGGCGATTCGCTTTATCCCTTTACTTCCTATTTGAAGATGTCTTATCTTGGCGCGGATGTGCTTAATTTCCTGTTTTCTCTGTTGATTTGCTTTGTGGTTTACGTCATTTCCTATCCAGTATTGTCGGCCATCTATTCGTCCTTCCTTAAAAACGGCCCTCGATCACGGAAAAAGGAAAAATGGGCCCATGGCCACGGTATGACCTCCCCAGTCAGGGCTTTGATCAAAAAAGAATTTTTCGTTCTTTCCTCTTCTAATGAAGGGGTGCTCTCCTTCTTCTCCTTGGTTTTGGTTTCGCCTTTTCTCATCATCTCCGTTTATCAAGGGGTTAACGCCATTTTCCGAACCGGCAACCTTAATTACGTTCGAATCCTTTTCTCGGGCTTTGAGTTCTTCATCTCCATCGCCTTGCTCTTCCTCTTTCTGTCCGTTGTCAATGGATCTGGCGGATTCTCGCTGGATAAGGAAGGGCGGTGCGTTGAGCTGATGAAGCAATTCCCCATTCGCCCCAAAACCCAGCTGCGGGTCAAAATCGCCGTGCCTTATATTTGGGCCGGCTTGGCTTTTATCGTTTCGACTTTCGCCCTGGCTTGCTTGGGGAGTCTGGATTGGCCGTCTTTTGCCTTAATTACCTTGTCCGGTTTATTGTTCTTGGCTTCTTTATACTTCTTCGCCGCCGTCGAATCATTGGCCAATCGGCCTAATTCCCCAGTGCTGCCAATCGTTTCCTTTGTCGCTCCTTTCGTTCTGGCCGGCGGCCCGGCCTTATTGACCTTAATCGACAGTTTCGGCAATCTAGGCCTAATGGGTCCGAATTGGGTGTTGCTCGGTCTGTCGACGGCGCTATTCATCGTGTCCGCCGTGGCTTTTGAAATTCGGGCCGATCGCTTATTCATTCGTTACGAGGTGAGGGCACAAGCATGAAGAAGGGCCTTTTGGGTTTGCTGCTTATTTTCCCTTTTCTAATCGCCTTTTTGGCTTTTACAACCTCTGATTACCTTATCAAAGGGGTGGAACAGGATATCGCCGATATCGAAATCGATTATCCGGCTTTGGCCCCTTTCGGGTTGAAGGACGGGAAGCAGAAACTACAAGCTAACGCTATCTACAATCAGGATTATCCGTTATCGGAAGGAAACGAAATCGTCTTTTCCGTACCCGAGGACCAGAACGTGGCCCGGATCGATAAGGAAGAAGACGGTTACTATTTGGTTCCTTTAAGCGAAGGTCAAGTCGAGGTGACCGTCAGCAACCTTAAAGGCAACGTTACCCGGCGATTCACCGCCATCGTCTACGGCGAAGCCGGTGCTCTCATAATCAATCTTGATTATCCCTTTTCTACCGCGGGCATGAAATCGTACTATTGGGGAACGAAAGATATCGAATATGCTTCAATTGACGCCCCCTATTCGAAGAAACAGGCCGTCATCGATTTCGAAGCCGCCGTTTATGGGAACGAATCGATGGATATTTACGATTTCGATTTAGAGCACAGCGATAATCTGGCCATCGATTTGAGCAAAGAGCAAATCAAGGTTTTGTCTCCAGGTGACTCCTATGTCCGTTTTACTCACCCCTTCTCGACGACTACTCCGCCTATCGAGATCGTTTTTACTGCGGTCGAGGCGGTTAACGTCTATTCTTATGCCGATTTGCTTAAGGCCACCAATTTGTCGGAAAACGGAGAAGCGGTGGTGCTCCATATCAATTTGGAAAGTCAGGCCAATTACGCTTCGCTCTCAGACAAGGACCATTACGATATCTTTGGCAACGTCGAGGGGGCGGTCGATCCGGAAACCTATGTTTATGATTTCGAAACGACCTATAATCACGATTTCATTGATGGGTGGAATGCCGGCATCTCCTTTAAGGTCTCAAAGGAAGTCCATTCGGGCATCCGCCTCCGCCAATCCCTTTACGGCAATGGTTTCCTTATTAATGGCCATGACCTTTGTTACCCCAGCAGTTCCAGCGTCCTTTCCGACGGGACGGTAGTTCCGGTCTTAAGCCCGTCGGATTTATATCGCGGCCCTCGGATCTACACCGCGGTCGGCGATCCGGCCTCCCCATATGAGAATAATACCGACGGAGTGGAACCATTATTGGTTCTTTATGGCCAAGATAATTCCCTTCTCTACGTTGACGGCGATGGGGTAACGATCGACAACATCCGGCTTCGGAATGCCGACTTTGGAAACAATTATCAAAATCTTATTACCACCGGGGTCGGGATCGACGTTAATGGCGACCGGACGGTTATCTCCAATTCCGTCATTTCTTCGGCGAGGTCACTGATCAGGACTTATTCCTCTGACATCGTAATCGATAATTGCTTGCTCCAAAATGCGCTTGAATACGGCATTAAAGCTGGAGCGAATGAGTTCAACCGAGTCGATCCAAACAAACAAATCACCTATAGCGACGATAACGGCAACAAACAAACTACGACCGTTTTCAATTACGTGACCCCGCTTGATTTAGCCAACCCCACGGCGGCCAATATGTATTCTGGGAAGGCCGATTCCATTCTTTCGGCCGGTGTCCTAACCGCCAATCAAGCTAATGTGTTTATTTCGCCTTTCATCCATTTCATGATCGATCGGGACCATTTCACGCTTGAGGAAATGTCATCCGGCGCCCAGACGGTGCAAGAGGCCATGACCAATACGACCGGGTTTGTCAACGAGGATGGAAGTAAAGAATATGCTGCTCACGTCGAGGTCAAGGATTGTTTTTTCTACAATTGCCACGTTTCCTCGATTGGGCTCGATTCCTATTACAATGGGCCTTTCCTTTACAACAACATCAGCACGATGTTTTATGCGGTTCTTGGCAATTATATCGATTATTTCCCGAAGGATGGGGCCTTGACCATGGCGCCGACCGAGTTGACTTTAAGCGGTGACAATCGTTTCTATACTTACCAGAAATTGTCCGATTTGAGCTTCGATTCCCTTTTGACCCACGACATCGATACCTTTATCAAAGTCCATGGTGGCGTCAGCTCAATCAAGGCTGATGTCACCGAAGATGATTATTTGCCCTTACGGCAACTAATCGGCCAAACGAGCCAAGCCCTTTATTCCTATAATGGCGACAGTTATGTCAATACCCCAATCATGAAGATGGGTGGCGGAACCAATTTGAGTGATGTCGTCTTTGAAGACGATAGTCTAGGCAGCTTCTCGGTCAATTGTTATGAACATGTCTTGAGCCGCTCCGCTACGATGGTTCCAGACAACCAGTTTATGGGTTCGGATGAGGCTAAGTACTCGACCATGAAAGTCGCCCTTTCTCGGGCCGCCTCTAACGTCATGGGGTTTGAGGACTATACCTTCTATACCTTGGATATGGGCGAGCATCCCTATTTCGGTGAGACCCCATCGCTAAGCGAACTCGCGGCGAGGTCCTAAGTATGTGGATGCGGTATGCGGTGCCTTTGACTTTCCTCGCCTTCCTGCTGATCTTCTTGATGTTTCGCCGGAAGAAACCGGCCTTCTCGATCACTTGCCGGGTCATCGCTTGCATCTTGCTTATTTGGAAGACAATCGAATATATCTATACCCCTTTGGTCCCGACTGAATTAAGCCACCTTAGTTACCTCATCATCGGGGTATCTTTAACTTTCTTCATTAAGCCCTTCTATTTCGGCTCGGGGGCCTTGGGTCTGATCTCGGCCTTAGGTTATATGATTGGAGTCATCCTCAACCCCAACATCTTCCTTCATAACATGAGTTTACCCATCGTTATCCGCGGTATCTTCACCCATGGGTTATTGTTCTTCTTATCCCTCTATCTCTTGTTCTATGGGTTTGAATGCAAGAAGCGGTATATGGTGTTCCCTATCATCGTCGCCGCGACGGCCCTATTTGCCAATTGGCTGCAGATAAAAGGGTATATCTCCATTCCTTACTTCAATCCCAATGGCAAAGCCTTGGTCATGATCCTCGATGGGTCATTGCTTAGCTATGTCTTCGATTCCTATCCGACTTGGGCTATCTATCTGACCCAAGGCTGTATCTACGTCGGCTTCGTCTTGCTGCTCTTCCTTCTAAACCGGTTATCGTATTTAGCCTCCGATTATAATAAGAACCATTTGGTATAAGAAAGGGGAGGAATATTCCTCCCCTAAGCGAACTAGAACCTCGCTTTGGTCTTAACCGCCTTATCGAGCAATTCAATGAATTCCTCGAGCTTGACGGTTATTTGCTTCTCTGAGCCATACACCCGGTAGGTGACGGTCCGGTTCTCCTTTTCCTTCTCACCGATGACTAAGGAGTAGGGGATCTTCTTGACCACCGCGTTCCGTAACCGGTATCCCAATTTCTCCTCCGAGTCATCGATCTCCGAACGGAAATGATGCTCATCGAGAAGTCGCTTGATCTCCTTGGCGTATTCTCCTTGCGAAGCCGGCAAGACGGGCAAGATCTCGACCTGGATCGGGGATAGCCAAGTCGGGAAGGCCCCGCCATAGTTCTCAATCAAGATGCCGATGAACCGTTCAATCGAGCCAAAGACGACTCGGTGGAGCATGACCGGCTCCACCTTCTCGCCACTCGAATCGATATAGTAGCAATGGAACCGATGGGGCAAGTTCATGTCGAGCTGGATGGTCCCGCATTGCCAGGTCCGGTTCATCGAGTCCTTAAGCTTGAAGTCGAGCTTCGGCCCGTAGAACGCCCCGTCCCCGGGGTTGATTTGGTATTCGTGGCCCGAATGCTCGCAAGCCCGGGCCAAGATCGCCTCGGCCTCATCCCAGAACGCCTTCTCCCCGATATAGTCATCGGGCCGGGTGCTTAAGACGATCTTGTAGGAAAGCCCGAAGACCGAATACACCTCGTCGAATAAGCGCATGATCCACTTTATCTCCTCCTCGAGCTGGTCGCGCCGGCAGAAGATGTGGGCATCGTCTTGGGTGAAGGCCCGGACCCGGAAGAGCCCATTGAGGGCGCCGCTGGCTTCATGACGGTGGACATGGCCAAGCTCCCCGATCCTCACCGGCAGATCCTTATAGGAATGGAGGGAGGCGTTATAAGTAAGAATGGCCCCAGGGCAATTCATCGGCTTGATGGCGAAATCCTTCCCGTCGATCTTGGTGGTGTACATATTGTCCTTGTAATGATCCCAGTGACCGCTTGTCTCCCAAAGTTCCCTTGAAAGCATGGTCGGGGTCTCGATCTCGAGATACCCTTCCCGGGTATGGATCTCCCTCCAGTAATTGATGAGCTCATTCTTCAATTGCATCCCCTTCGGTAAGAAGAAGGGGAAGCCCGGGCCGTAGTCGGAGATCATGAATAAGCCCAGTTCCTTGCCTAAGCGCCGATGGTCGTTCTCCTTCCGTTTCTGAAGGATGGCGAGGTATTCCTTTAAGGCTTCCTCACTCGGCCAGCAGGTGGCGTAGATTCGGGTTAATTGTTTGTTCTTGCTATCGCCCTTCCAATAGGCGCCGGCGAGTGAAAGCAATTTGAAATGCTTCAAATACCCAGTCGAAGGGACGTGGGGGCCGCGGCAAAGGTCGACGAAGTCGCCTTGGGTATAGGTCGAGATGGTACCATCGAGTTCTTGGATATGCTCTTCCTTATAAGGGTTGTCTTTGAAGATGGCCAGCGCTTCCTCTTTACTGACTTCCGCCCGTTTATAGGGGAGGTTCTCCTTAACGAGTTTCTTCATCTCGGCTTCGATAGAGGGGAAAGCGGCGTCGGTTAAGACCTCATCGCCGAAGTCGACGTCATAATAGAACCCTTCCTCAATCGCCGGGCCATAGCCGAATTTGGCCTTGGGATAAAGGTGATGGATGGCTTGGGCCATTAGGTGCGAGCAGGAATGGTTCAATACCTCGAACCCTTCCTTGTCCTCGCCAGTGAGGAAACTCACTTGCTCGCCTTCGTGAAGTTCCCGGGAAAGGTCTTCGACCTGCCCGTTGACCTTCATGGCGATGGCTTTGTTCTTCTTTTCATTGTCCAAGGCCTTCAAGGCTTGGAAGCCGATCGAATGGTCGGGGAGTTCTTTCCTCTCCCCATTGAAGATGATGTGCATGGTTTTTGCCTCTAGAAATAGAAATCCCCCGAGTCATAAGGACGTCGGGGGACGCGGTACCACCTTACTTCGTTTCCCTTACATAAGAAGGGGAACGCTCTTTTGGGGCCGGATAACGGGGGCCATCCGCTTGACTCATCGCCAAGGGCTCGGGAGTGGTACCTCTTTCCCTATAGGGAAGGGGCGTGTCTCCTTCAACGCCGGCTATATTCTAGGCCATTACCCGACTCGGTCAAGCATTTCTTATAATTGGTCGTCGGTAATGTTAAAATCAATTGTCTAGGAAAAACCATGGCCCGGAAATCATTCAGAATCCTATTTGGCCTATTGATGGCTTTTGCTTTATCCAGCTGCGATGGCCCATCCTCCGAGTTCGCTTTGCTAAAAGCCCCGGTCGGGGAAGCAAGCGGCTCTTTGGATTTGCATTTCCGTTCGCACTCCTCAAAAGAGACGATGCGGCTTTCGGTCGATGAGTCGGCTATGCTTGTAGCCTACGCCCTTCCCGATTACGTTCGGGTCTTCCCGGAGTTCACCGTGGCTGACCCGGAAATTATTTCCATTTCGCCCAAAGGGGCGGTGACGGCCTTACAAGCAGGCCATACGACGATCGAGGCGAGCTATGTTGACGCCAACGGGAATCTTTACCTCGGGGAAGAGGAAATCATCGTCTCCGACTCCTACACGGCGGTTATATCCTGGGAAGTCCCCGGCAGTTTGGCAATCGAAGTCGGAGAGACGGTTGATTTGGCTGATTACCTATCTTGGAAAGGAACGGGCGATCCGGTATTCGAATTTGAATCATTGAATCCCGATATTGCTGAGGTCGATCGCTTCAGCGGGGTTTTGACCGGGCTTTCCGAGGGCGAGGCGTATATCGACGCCATAGCCGATGGCTGTAGGGGCCAGCTCATTGTTAATGTCGGTTCCTTGTTTGGGTATTGTCTCAACGCTGATGGCAGCGCCACCATAAATTCCTGGCCTTACCGGGAGGAAGTCGTTTTCCCTTCTTCGATCCACGATATCCCCGTGACCCGGATTGAGGCCAGCAGTCAGTACGCTAACCAATTTATTCGGCGCATCGTCATCCCCGAGGGGGTAAGGGAACTCGGCGACGGGGCTTTTAACGGCTGTTCTTCGCTGGCGGAAGTCGTTCTTCCATCGACCTTGGAGACGATTGGCGACGGCACCTTTGGCAATTGCGACAAACTAACTTCGGTGACCGGGTTCAACGCCGTTTCGGTCGGGAATTCGGCTTTCTATTCCTGCCCCTTAACCGGTTTTGGCTTCGGGGAGCGGCTGCAGGAAATCGGCGATTATGCCTTCTGCTACCTGCAGGATGAAGTGGTCTATCTCCCTCCTTCGACCGTCAAGATTGGCGATCACTCCTTCCCCGAGGGCGCGATTATCGCCGGCAATCTCGATGGCGGGTTATCCTCCGTCAGCCCGGATGCGCTCGTCTATGATTCTGGCTTTTATTTCCGCCTAGAGGGAGCAGAGGCCCTGGTGCTCGGCTATTATGGTGATGGCAAAGCCGCCCAAATCCCGGGGGAAGTGTGGAAAGATTATAAAGTGTACCCGGTGACTGGTTTTGCTGGTTCACCTTATTTTTCGCCAAATCTTTTGGCCCTTTCCCTTCCTTCCTCTTTCGTCATTCAGAACGCGGACCCTTTTGTCGGATCGTCCATCGAAGTCTTGGCGATCGAGGAAGGGGCGTCGGTATGGTTCGACCCGCTTA
The DNA here is from genome assembly GCA_949297805.1 of uncultured bacterium. Taxonomy (GTDB): domain Bacteria; phylum Bacillota_I; class Bacilli_A; order RFN20; family CAG-826; genus Alloenteromonas. The sequence goes on along the minus strand of CASFTG010000001.1, from coordinate 740,555 downwards.
GTTCGGTTCGGGTTTTCCTGCTTGGCGATGATCCGATTCCCGCTGGTTGGCAAACGGTCGAGACCGCCCTTGGAGGGTATAAAGGGGAATTCGGGGAATATCAAGGCGTCGATTACGCCCTTTGGACCGATTCGAACGGGGAAGAATGCGCTTTCGTTTTGGCTTTGCCTTCCAATAATGTCCCCCAAACCATCGTTCATGAGGGGCGAGGCCTCCCGGTCAAAGGAATCAATCTTGGGGCTTTGGATTTCGACGAATCGATAGAAGCGGACCTCCGGGGGCTCGAGGTCGCAATCGGCAGCTGGAAAATACCCGATGCTTCGATAATTCCCTCGCTGTATTTCGACGATAATATCCAACGTTTCCTTACCAATTCCGACTGCTTGGCCTGCTTTGATTTCGCCAAAGAGCAGGCGGTAGGGCGGTATTTAGAAGGCGGGACGATGGTTTATTCCTACGCCGGGTTGCGAATCGAAGAAGGCCGGGTGGTTTATGCCTTGACTGACCAAGGGATGGCGGCGGTTGCCTTGCTTGATGGATTGCATGCTCAGGAATACGAGATCAAGGAGAGCGTCAGCGATGGGGCCGCCGATTACCCCGTTTCCTTCATCGCCGAAGGCTTCCATCAGGGTATTTCTTTATCCAGTGAGCTCTTCTTCAACGCGCCATTCGTGGTGGTCCCGGAAACGGTGAGGTTGCCCGTTCGCTCGGCGGCTTATTTCCTTTGCCATGGGGATCCGTTGATCCCCGAGGGGGCGGAGGTGCGCGCGGTGGCCCATTATTCTGATGGTTTCGGGAAAACCCCTGACGGGATCTATTATGCTTTCTGTGCCCAAGAGGGGCATGACTATGCTTCGATCGTGTATGCCAACGCTTGGGGGAACCCGGTCCTGCCTTCTTCGATCGCTGGGATCCCAGTCGAGGAGCTCTCCTACGGGGCGGCGGATGGTTATGGCGAAATCACGATTCCTTCATCGGTGAAACGGATCGTCTCTTTCTCGTCCAACGTCACCTATTACCATCAGGGCATCGTCGAGCAGGATATTCCCGAGGATGTCCGCTATTACTCGAATTTCGTCGCTGAGGTGACGAGGAATCAAATGCGTTTTGTTCTCAATGAAGATGGCGATCGGCTAAGCGCTGACCTTATCTCATATGAGGGCGAAATCGCGAATGTCTACGTCCCCGAATCGATCGTTTACCGCGGGAAGTCGTATATTGTCCGACGCATCGAAAAGAGAGCTTTCAATATTTATAGTATCGCCTACCATCCGACGGTTTATTTGCCTGATACCATCGAGGTTCTTGGCGATGGTTGCTTAGGGCCTTTGAAGGCTGACCATGTACCTTCGTCTCTTAAGAAAGTCGGTTCGTATGTCTTTAACGACAATTACGGGGCTTTGGTGATGCCTTCGGGCATCGAAGAGCTTTCTTCCGATGCCGGGGAGGGATATATCTATATCCCTTCCAGCATCAAGATCGTCCACCCTTTCACCAATGGGGCGACCTTGCTCTTTGAATCGACTGGGCCCTGCGAAGTATTCGAACCCGGCAATGCCAAGGTCGTCTTCGGGGTTAAAATGCCGGAGGGTAAGTTATGAAAAAAGCGTTGGGTCTGCTGTCGATCCTGTTTTTGCTCTGTTCCTGCGACGTCGGCGCCCCTTCTATTTCAACGCCGGCGGAAACGACTACGCCCGAAGAGTCTTCTTCACCTTCGGAACCGACATCCGAGACGCCAGCCTCGGTTTACCTCGACGAGAATGAGCACGAGTTTTGGCTCGATGAAGTCGATATCCTCGAATTGACGGTCGGGGAGCAATTTGGGATCACGGCTTTCTTAGATGGCGAATACGCCGGCGACCTTTATGGCGGCTATGCCTTGGAATCCAGCGATCCCGCCGTTGTCTTGGCCGAAGGAAATTCGATCCAGGCTCTCTCCGTCGGGACGGCGACGATAAAAGGCTATATGCTCGCCAACCCCGCCTTGACGGATTCCTTTACCGTGAATGTCGTGCCGGCTGAGGTCAGCGACCCCTCGACCCCGTTTTTCACCCAAACCGAGCTTTATTTATTGGAGGGCCAATCGGTTGGGCTTCTTGATTATCTTGATTTGAATGGTCATGACCTGGCGGACCTCTTCATCTATTCTTCCGACGACAATGTCGTCCGTTATGACGTTTTTACCAACACCATTGTTGGCGTTAACGCGGGATTATGCTATTTGTCCGTCAACGTTCTGGCCACCGGAGAGCAGGCCCGGCTGGATGTCCAGGTTGAGCAACCGCGGCCAGATTTGGAATTCTCTTTGCTCTATAACGAAAAAGGCGACCCTTATGCTTATGAGGTCAGCCGTTATTTAGGGAACGAGACCACCGTTTATCTGCCCGATAGTTATCTCGGACGTCCGGTGATCAGAATCGGGGCCTCGGCCTTCGAGGGCGCGACCATCGCCAACGTCTATGCCGAAGGGGACAATATGGTCGAGATCGGCCCCCGGGCTTTCGCCGATTGCCCTTGCCTGCAAAACTACGCCCTCTTTTACCAAGTCAAAGTCATCGGGGAGGAAGCTTTCGCCGGGGCGGCTTTCAACCTGACTGATTCCACCTTGACCATTACGGCGGCCGAAACGATTGAGGACCGAGCCTTTTATGGGACGGCGATTAAGAATGTCTATATTGAATCGAACAATATCGAAGTCGCCAAAGAGGCGTTTTATAGCCCGTTTATCGAGAAGGTTTGTTTCCGGACGCCCCAGCAGAATTGCCAACTAGGGGAGAACTGGCTCTATCCCAATGCCCGGGCCTTCTTCGATTATAACTTCGAACTCTCGCGGGACCCGTCCTATGCCAATGGATTTTATGGCTATGTCCTAGGCCAAGGGGATAACGCCCGGGTGGTGCTGACCGATACCCCGACCGGCCTCGTCGATATCCCTGAAACCTACGCCCATCCCTTAGGCCGAAGCTTGCCGATCGTCGGGATCGAGCGTTGCCCGGCCGATTATGTCTTCCTTCCCAAAACCATCGAATTCATCGCCGTGGGGGCCTTTGGCCCCGATACGGTCGTGGCGGTGGAAACCGGCTCAAAGCTGGCCTATTCCGAAACCTGGGGGGCCGAGGCGGATAAAGTCTATTTCGGGGCGACCTCGATGGGGGAGGAAAACGGCGTCATCTATTTGGCCCGACAGGAAAATGGCCATCCCTATTCGATCGTCATTAGAGTCGATGAGGTCGAGGAAGATTTGGCCTTCGCCGACGAATATGGCGGTTCCTCGGTTGAGGAGATCGCTTCCTATGCCGGTTCAGGGCTTTACCTCACTTCGCTTACTCTCCCTTCGTCCCTGATTAAAATCGGCGAGGGGGCCTTCCGCGATACCCGGGTCGCCCGCCCGATCGTCATCCCCGCCTCGGTAGTGAGCTTTGGCGCCGGGGCTTTCCAATATGACCGGGGCGATTGGGTCAACGTCATCTATTTTGAGGCTAAGCAAATGCCCGAAGCGGCCATCACCGCCTTCGCGGGCGACAATTTCGATTTCCAAACCGGATTCCTAGGCTATCAAACGGTTGAGGAAGGGCAATACGCCCTCTTTGAAGATGGAGCCGGCTCCTGGGCCGAACTTGTCTATTGGCGTTATTTCGGTCCCCATGTTCTCCAGGGATCGATTGACCGCGATGGCTTTTCCTACCCCGTCCGGCGTGTCTCTCCCAATTGCTTTGCTGATTTCGGTTCTGTTTTCCCGCTTTGGATCGCGGAGGGTCTTGACGTTGAACTCCCCTTATCGAAAGGGGTGGGGACCCATAATGTTTTCTTTGAAGGGCCGGCGACCCGGATCGACGGCTATACCACCGTCGGCTACGCCGGGATGGACACCCCTTGGATCGACGACTACCGTTATGCCCTTTGCGAAGACGATTCCGGGCATAAGTACGCCTGCATCATTTCCGATATGGTCATCGGCGCGCCGATACTGTCCGAAGTCACCTATGAGGGGCTGACTTATCCGGTCGAGGAAATCGCGCCTTATGCCTTCGGGACCTTTGGTTCTAATTACGATAAGCCCTTTTCGATTCCCTCCTCGATCAAGCGGATCGACCGGCACGCTTTCTATAACATCCGGATTCCTTCCCTTTCGATTGCCGATGGTGTCGAGATTGAGCCGGAGGGCATCCATAATATCTATACCGATGTGTTCGGCTCGGCGTCCTCTTCCGACCCCGAGGAGAGCTATTCCTTTGGCTACGTCGGCGGTTTCGTTGGATTTAGCCAAGCGGAAGACGAAAACAATCCCTTGTATCCGGAAGAGGGTTTCCCCATCGTCTATGAATATGCTGGCCAATACGCGGTCGAGGGTTCGCTTATCTATGCCCTTTGCCAACACGAATCCGGCGATTATTACTTCACGGTTCTCGACTACGGATCGACTTCCGGGGATATCGTGGTCGCCGAGGAAAAGAGCGTCGGGACCATCTCGGCCCCGGTGGAGGCGGTGGCCTCTAATGCTTTCCGCGATTTGCCGTCGATTAACGTCTTCCTCCCTTCCAGCTTAAAAACCTTCGGCCACGGGGCGATGGCTTCGGATGGGAAACCGCTCTATTTATTCGCCGATGGGGCCGAAGCGGTCCTCGACTTACCTTACGAGCGGGCCGTCTACGATTATCAAGGGGAGATGGTGGAAATCGATGGAATTCGGCTGGCGAAAGTCGCTTCTGGATCGAAGGGTTCGGGCTGGGCTTTGATTGAATGGGGGAATGATGTCGCCTCCTTAGACCTCGATGAGCCGATTACCGTTGATGGGGAAGAATTGGCCGTCAACCAAATCGTTACCCGCGCCTTCGCCGGCAATCAAAGTCTGGAATACGTCCATCTGGACTTAAGCCAACTCTCCCATTGCGGGGCCTGCTTGTTCGAGGGCTGTTCTTCCCTCTCCCTCATTGATTGCAGTGGCACCTTCACCCCGCGGCGGGATTTAGTCATCTTCGAAGGTTACCACGACTCCGGATGGGTATTCTTCTCTTGGGGCTTCAACCAAACCAATGACGCCGATATGCTGCCCTGCAAAGAGGTGTTCGGCTTCGATGGCGAAAGAGGCTATGACGGGGAGTTCTATTACGCCCATCTTCGGGCCAACAACTCCGCGACTGACCTCCAATACTTCATTATCGGCTATACCGGTAATCAGGATCATGTCGAGATACCGAACTCGATAACGACCGAGGATGGTCGGACGGTTTCGGTTCACGGGATTCTGCTTGAGGCCTTTGAAGGAACCCCAGTGACCTCAATATCCTTTGAACGGGGTATCCGGCCGGCCTATATCGATCCCCCTTTGCTTGATATCGTCGAGATAGTTGAATGATGGCCCTGCTGGCCTGATGTTGCTTACCAGTTCTGCGCTTGACTTTCCGTTTTTGATACTCCAACGGCTAAGCTGGACTTATCTAGAAGTGCGCCAGTAAACGTTTTGCAGACACCTAATTTTTAAGTTTCGATTCCTTCTTGGCTTTTGCCTCCTTGATTATCTTCTCCTTCTTCTTTTGGGCGACCTTGCTCGGCTTCTTGGGCTGCTGTCCACCCTCGGAATACCTCTCCCGGTATTCCTTGGGCGTCAGGCAGACCAAGGCGTATGAAGGCCTTTCCTCGTCGAAGAACCTGATGTGCTCTTTGACGAAGGACGGCACGTCCTGGCGATGCCTGACGTCGAAGTCGACGAACATCTCCTCTTGGCCTAGGCATTGATCGATTACAGATATTCCCGGCAGTAGTTAGAGATGGATGTGGTGGTGGCGCTGTATCGCCGGCTGGCTCTTCGGCGGTCATCTTGCGTTGGTAGACGTCCTTCCCGATGGCAATCCTTTCCTCCTTCGTGTTGTACATTTCCTTTCCTTTCCGTCCGCCTATGCGGCGGGCTTTCTCATATTATCGCCCCGGCGTTGTGCGCCGGCGCGGTTTGATGTGTCAACTTTGAGGTTGCCACTGCAAAGCCATCGAAAGGATTTGGGCTTAAAATCTTGAAAATGTGTAAAACTGCGAGTTAAAAAACATTAAAAATGTGTATATTCCCTCTCTTAAAAACCTAGAAAACGTGTATCTTTGCAAGTTTAAAAACATAGATAATGTGTAAAAACCTGAGTTGAAAAACCTAAAAAATGTGTGAATTCAATAGTTTAAAAACCTAGAATTTGTGTATAATGTCGGTGAAAGGTGAGATATGAAGCGGAAAATTTACCAGCAATTGCTTGATTGGAAAAATCAGTCTCAAGGTAAAAATGCGTTATTGATCGAAGGCGCCCGTCGCGTTGGCAAAAGCTACATCGTCGAGGAGTTCGCCAAACAGGAATATGAGTCCTTTGCGCTCATTGATTTTAATCGTGCCCAAGAGCAGATAGCCTATCTTTTCGAAACCTATTTATATGATCTCGATTCCTTCTTCTTTTACCTTTCGACTTTTTTGCACGTTCGTCTTCACCCTCGCAAAAGCCTTATCATTTTCGATGAGGTACAGACGTTTCCGAGAGCAAGGTCGGCTATCAAATATTTGGTACAGGACGGGCGGTTCGATTATATCGAGACGGGTTCGCTGCTGTCTATCAAGAAGAATGTCGAGGGGATAATGCTTCCGTCGGAGGAGCGGCATCTGAAGATGTATCCAATGGACTTCGAGGAATTCCTTTGGTCGCTGGGTGAATTGCAATTGATGGATCTTCTTCGTGACTGTTTTTCCAAACTCCGGCCTCTCGGCCAGACTATGCACCGGAAGGCGATGGATCTTTTTCGGCAATATCTGCTGGTTGGCGGCATGCCACAAGCGGTCGAAACCTATGTGAAAACAAAGAATTTCGCCAAAGTTTACGAAACGCAAAAGGATATCCTCGACTTATATCGATCCGACATTAATAAAAACGCCGATTCCGGCAAAAGGAAAGTCGAGCGTATCCTCGATCAACTTCCAAGGCAGCTTTCTCAACACGAGAAGCGCTTTCGGCTGTCTTCTTTGGAATCCGGTGCTCGCTACCGCGATTACGAGTCGGCTTTTTATTGGCTTGATGACGCCATGATCGTCAACTCCGCTTATAACAGCACCCTACCCGGAGTAGGTTTGGCGATGAACATGGATTCCTCCCTATTCAAATGCTATATGGGCGATACCGGTCTACTCATAAATCTTTCCTTAAACGACTCCCCTTTTGATCGGGAGACGCTATATAAAAAAATCCTTTTTGACAAGCTCAGTATCAATGAGGGGATGATCATGGAGAATGCCGTGGCGCAGGCTTTTGTCGCCAATGGGAGGAAACTATATTTTTATTCTCGAAGCAGCAAATCCAGCGCGGAGCGGATGAAAATCGATTTCCTTATTTCGAAAAGGGGTGCGACCTGTCGGCATAATATTTGCCCAATTGAAGTTAAGTCGACGGGCAATTACACTTTGAGCTCGCTTAAAAAGTTCCAAACCAAATACAAAAACGAATTGGCGACCCCTTATGTAATTCACGCGGCCGACTTAAAAGTAGCGGATGGCGTTGTGTACCTCCCTTTATACATGGCCTGCCTTCTCTAATACCCATTTTGGATTCGCGATGCCGCATGCATTTCCGTACCTATCGCCAAATTGCTATCGGTAATGTTAGGACTTTGCCACTAGTTTCTTTCCTTCACAAGGCTCCCTAACTAGAAGCATCTAGAAGATTCCTAGAAATTATCTAGAAGTGAACATAAGTAACCTATTTAAAATCACTTAGTCGATTCTTCTAAAACAATCGATTGCATCGCCATTTGTTTCTCGAATTAACCAATTTACCCCATCTAGAAGTATCTGGAAGTGTCCTAGAAATTATCTAGAAGTGAAATTTTAAATATACTTATATATGAGAGTCTCTACCTGCCCATTCTCCCCATTCTTATTATCATAGATAATACTCGAGATGGTTTCCTTGCTTTTACCTCTTTAACCAATAAGCGCCCCTGCGTATAATCTTCCTGTCCGAATTCATATAAGGAGATTGCTAAGAATGGACAAAACCAAAATCGTCAAAGTCTTTGGCCGCCAGATCATTGATTCCCGCGGCAACCCGACCGTTGAGGCCGAGGTCACCTTGGCTGACGGCACCGTCGGCCGGGCTGCGAGCCCTTCCGGTGCTTCGACCGGCACTCGCGAGGCCATTGAGCTCCGCGACAACGACAAAGCCGTCTACGGGGGCAAAGGCGTCCTGAAAGCCGTCAATAACATCAATACCGAAATCGCCAATGCCATCGTTGGCCTCGATGCCTGCGACACCGCCAAAGTCGACTACACCATGATCAAACTCGATGGGACCGACAACAAGGGCCGGCTTGGCGCTAACGCCATTCTCGCCGTCTCGCTCGCGGCCGCCCACGCCGCCGCCACCTCGCTTGGCGAGCCGCTTTACCGCTTCATAGGCGGCACCTCGGCCAACACCCTCCCGGTTCCGATGATGAACATCATGAACGGTGGGGCCCATGCCGATGACAACATCGATTCCCAGGAATTCCTCATCATGCCGACCGGCGCTTCCACTTGGAGCGAAGCGCTTCGTTGGTGCACCGAGGTCTTCCATGCCTTACAGAAGATCTTAAAGTCCAAAGGCCTCTCGACCGGGGCGGGCGATGAAGGCGGTTTCGCGCCGAATACCGCCACCGGGGCCGATGAGGAAGTCCTCGACCTCATCATCGAGGGCATCAAGAAAGCCGGCTATGAGCCGGGCAAGGACTTCATGCTCGCCATGGACGCCGCGGCCAGTGAATGGGCTAAAGGCGAAGAAGGCGGCAAAGTCGTCTACCATCAGCCGAAGTCCGGTAAGGTTTACACCTCCGACGAACTCGTCGAGCACTGGGTCAAGATCGCCAACGAATATCCGCTTATCTCCCTTGAAGATGGCATGGCCGAAGGCGACTGGGAAGGGTGGAAGCACCTCACCGAGAAGCTTGGCAAGAAGCTGCAGCTCGTCGGCGATGACCTCTTCGTTACCAATACCAAGATCATCGCCAAGGGCATCGAGATGGGCGTCGCTAACTCGGTCCTCATCAAGCTCAACCAGATCGGCACCTTGACCGAGACCATCAACGCCATCAAGATGGCCAAGAACGCCGGCTGGACCGCCGTCGTCTCCCACCGTTCGGGCGAAACCGAGGATACCACCATCGCCTCGCTCGTCGTCGCCCTCAACGCTGGCCAGATCAAGACCGGCGCTCCGAACCGGACTGAACGGGTCGCCAAATACAATGAGCTCCTCCGCATCGAGGAAGGGCTTGGCGAGAACGCCGTCTATCCGGGTCTGAAGGCCTTCCGCTTCTCAAAATAGGGATTCTCTTTCCCTTATATAAGGGCTCATCCTCCGGGGTGGGCCCTTTTTCTGTCAATCGATTAAGTCCAAATGAAGATATTGTTCAAAACGTTAAGGAAAGTCGTACTAAAACTCGGGGAGTTTTGGTGCGGTTTTTCTTTACCAAATTGAACTATCTGGCTCTAGTACATTCGCGTTCAACCGATTAAGCCGATGTTTGAGGCACATCGCTTGATTAAGAGAACTCGTTTTCCTCGTTAAGCGATTTCCCATTGCTGTCTTTTTTGTCTATCATTGTCCCGTTTATGAAAAGATTATTCGCCTTCGATGTCGATGATACCTTGATTCCCCGAGGGGAAACCTCTATTCCCTCAAAGGAAATCGAGGCGATCAATCATCGCTTAGCCTCAGGGGACGCTTTAGCCTTGGCTTCGGGTCGGCCTTTCGCTTCCTTAGCCCGTTACCTCGCTTCTTTTACTTCAGGGGAGAAATACGTCATCGCCTTCAATGGGGCCATCGTCTATTCCCTTGATGGGGAAGTGCTTTATTCCGAGACTTTGAGCTATGCCGACCTCTATTACGTCTATTCTCTCTATCCTGATCCGAAGTTCGATGTCTATGCCTATTTGACTGACGGAAGCATCGCCGCCTTCAAGAAGGGAAAGTATGTGCAATTGGAAGAGGAGATCAACCGCCTCCCGCCTTCGCTGATCCTGCCTCCTTCGCCAATTGGGGTGGACCTAACGACCCCGGTAGCCAAGGTCATGATCGGGGCTGATCCGGATGTATCCAAGAACATCGCTTTCCATGATTCCCGTTATGATGTGACCCGGAGCAGCCCGGTATTCTTCGAGATCCTCCATCCGGGTGTCGATAAAGCCAAAGGGGTGGGGTTCGTTAAGGAATATGCCAAAGCCCAAGAAGCCTATTGCTTTGGCGATGAGCTTAATGACCTCGGGATGATCAAGTCCTTCCACGGGGTGGCGATGGGCAACGCGGTGGAGCCAGTCAAGCAAGCGGCGGAAATCGTGACCAAACCCTGTGCGGAAGATGGGGTGAGTTACGCTTTAGAACATTTGCTAAGGCTATAAGAAACGTTGGCTATTTAAAAAAGGCGGAGATCAAATAGTTTGGATGTCGATAACCGTGGTTAGGATCATATGCTCGGGCAATTCGTTGCCGAGTTTGTAACGGTAAAGACCAGTTCCATCATAATAATTAGTTTGGTAAAGATAAAATTCCTTGGCTAGGGCGAATTCGCCGACGAAATACATCATTAATTCGCCGTTATTGAGCGCATTCTCGAAGTCTCTGACCGTTTGGTCGTAGATATAGTAAGTGCCGGACCAAGGGAGGGTCTTTTCGGCATAATCGGCGAAATCCTTATCGCCAATCAGGAAATTGCTCGCTTTGCCAAGCGAAAGGTTAGAGGGCGGCTCGACGGGCTTCAGCCCATCCCGAACGAAGATGCGGTCCTCTATTTTCAACGCATCCCCATAAGGAAAATTATAAGCGGGGCTGTCGGGGCCGATGATGCCGGTATCGGGGGTGCTCGAGGAAGTCGCCGGACCGCAGGAAAGGAGCAAGGTCGGCAAGAGGATTAACAATGACACTTTCTTTAGCATGAGGCTTTCTCCTAATTTAGCGTTCGATTGTCAAAGAGGATGGCTTGGTGTTGACCGCGATAGTCTGGTTAGCGCTTGACGTCTCCCTTGGCAATAAAAATGATAGCAAAGCCCTAGATGTTTTCAATCCTTACGATTTTGGTCGCGGAATCGACTTCGGAACTTGAAAGGGTGTAGCCGACAATTTTCATGCCAGTATGGAAGAATTGCCCGCATAGATAAATTGTTTCGGCGCTCTCCAATGAGCCGGCATTGTATACGGGGAAAGAACGATATGGGTTATCATTATAGTTGAAGAATTCGCTTCCTTTGGATTCGCAAAGCCAATAGCTTCCGCCCCAAAGACGGTTTTCTTTCCTTCCTTCTTCGAAATCATCCGCATCAACCAGGAAAGATTTATTTTTGGCCATAACTGTGTCCGATGGCGCCATGACGTCAATGTTTTTGACAAAGATCCGTCCATTGATATCGATGGCATCACCAAAACCAACCGATGATGCTCCGATGGGCGGAAGTGGGTCATCGCTAGATGAAGAAATTGGCCCTGCGCAGGAGCTGGCGAATATTAAGGCAATAATCAATGAGCTTGCTATTCTAATTGTTTTTGCCATCGTTATTTACGCTTGTTTTGAACAAGATGCCGATATGATTCAGGCAAATTTATTGTAATTGAACGACTCCAAAGTTTTTGCAGCAATTTTTTCATGAAGAATTTTCACTTCATACTATCAGAGAGATGATGATTCGGCCGTTCATCACTCGCCGTAGATATTGAGGATCTCCATTTCCATCATAACTTCGATCGGGCAATCGTTTTCGATGCTGCTTGCGTCAGGATAGTAGCCCCAAATTGAATCGTCTTGAACCCAATCCCAGGCGAAATCCGTATCATATTCCTCAATTGAGGTTTTCAATTGGTAAGGCGAGACCATAAACCAAGAAAATGCCTCGTTTGTATAAACGTAGAATATTTTATTTGGATCTACATAGGTATGAGGCACCGTTATGGGATAATCTTCTTGGGGCTGCGAATACCAAACCAAATACCGTCCTTTCGGCAACGGCTGGTTGCCCTGGTTAATCAAATCTTCGCCTCTTATTAAATAGTAGTCGGCCTTTTCGGGTATTCCCTTTTCGGCAAAGAATTCCGAGAAGGTTTTGAAATACAGCTGTTTTTTCCCGAATGCCGTTCCGTTCCAAGTTATTTCCGTTGGCATAGCAACGGGGGCGGGGGGATGACAAGGGCCTCCGTCATCGCAAGCGTTTAATAACAATAGGGCAATGGCGGTTATCGCAGTAACGTATCTATATTTTTTCAACATTCTGGCCACTCCAAACTATTTTGGTTTGTCACGTAATACGTGATCGATTTCGCTTTGTAGGGATCAAACCATCGCGGGGTTGTGGCCCAATTGTCGGCGACTCGGAACATATAATACGATTTGCTCCGGTCGTTGTTTTTGAAGTACCGCCGGTAACCGGTTATCACCATCGCGTGATTGCCGTATGTCTTTGATTTTGATACGGACATAACGACGGGTATCCCGTTCATTATGTTGGTAATGGCCGATTCGACATTATCCGTTTTTTGAATATCCAAGCTAACGTTGTAAAGATTCGCGACATACTCAATCGTGCCCTCGCCGTACCTCGTTGTCTGGTATCCGTCTTTGGGAGTATACCCATGATCGATCGCGTAATCTCTTACCTGCCAATAAAGATGAGGGGTGTTGGCGAATATATCTTTGCCTAGGCTATCAAGCTTCCAAGTTTCGTCGTAATACCTCAGCTGCTGTCCTGGGGGATTGAAATATACTGTTTCGTTGCTATACCAAGGCTGCTTGTACGTTTTGTTGGCGAAATCGTCGTAGAGGACGTCTTGGCCGCCATAGAAAATGTTGAAGACGTTCTTCGACTGTCTTCCGTTCAGCAAAGGATCGAGACCTTCTGGCGCGGTTCCGGTTTGGCCCTTTGTCGTGGGCAGGTTATACAGATATGTAAATATGGCGTTGGGCGCACAGTTGCCCTCGCCCAACCAATTCGTTTTATATGTGTAGTTTTCGGTGTGATATTCAACGATATAGTAGGAAGTGGTTCTTTGATTGAAGTAAGTGAAGTTGGACAAAAGGCTTTCCCATCCCAATGTCCAATCCGAATGCTCGGAAGAGAGGTAACTAGTGATATCGTTGCTGCTAAGCTCTCCGTCTTTGTCTGTCCAATTGGTACTGCGATCAAAAGGCTCTATCTCGTATAATTCCTCAGTCAACGCCGCTCCGTCTTTGATGTCGACCCTGTAATAGTTCTGGCTCCCCTCTTCGGTTTCCTTCAAGAATCCACTAGAGGTCCCGAGGACGACGCTCTCGTCGTAAAGCAGCGGGAAGTCGCCTTCCTCGGCTTTGGCGTAGATGGTGTCGTCGTCGAAAACAGCGAACCCTTGATCGCCGATAAAGTCGAGAAGGTAACAATATTCGTCGCTTCTGTCGGCGATCACTCGTATCATCCGCCCGCCATCAGCATCGACGGGGTTGCTGGTTAGGCGAGCAAGGGTTAATTTGGCGGTCTCAAGATTAAATTCCATTTCTGGTGCATAAGTTAAATCCGCTTGTGCATGGTCGGACGGCGATTCCACGCTTAAACGGGCTTTTACCGTTTGCCCGGCCAGAATAGCGCACAAGAACGCGGATGATAATCCAAATAGAAATCTGTTTTTCACTGGCAATCCCCTTCTTTCAAAAACCACTATACCCCTTGCAACATTGCTGTCAATGCAAATTCGATTTACTCCTAATTTATTCTCCGAGGCAATTATGATCTGACGTCTAATAACGTTTGGTTTGATCGTCGAATATTCTTTTGGCCTCGGTGAAAGACAACTCGGGACGGGAGTTTAAGAGGCCCCTTAGCTCTGGATCCGCTTTATTTCTATTGGCCACCTCCTTCGCAAAGGCTTGAATCTCTTTGAAAACAGCCGGGCAATCCTCGACTAAGGATAGGACCAAGTAGGCGGCTAAATATATTAAGTGTTTCTTCCAAAGGCACATCGCCGCATTGTTCCCGCTCGATAAGCGTTTCTCAATCAAGCATTCGCCACCGCATATGTGGCGGACTTCGCAGCTACGGCATCCTTCTTGCTTTATTTGCTCTTGGAACAAGGCTTCCCGTCTGGTTTTATCGATGTTTTTCCTCTCTCCCAACGCCAAATCTTCGAAAGGAAAGGCGGCGGGACAAGGATAGATTTTACCCGAGGAATCTAGGGATAACCGGCTGATTCCGCCGTCGCAACGGCAGACGACCCGTTGATTCAAAATGAGGCGTTTGATGAACTTGCCGAAACAATCATCCCCATTAAGCAGAATCTTGAGGTACTTAAGGTCGCCCCTTTTGGCTTCTTCGATCAAGAAAAGAGTTAGCTTTTCGTATTCCTTGGCCCAGGCCGTGACCGCCTCAAGATCAAAGGCCTCGGGGCAGTCGCGGGAGGGTTTATACCCGACCGTATTGAAAGTATTTCCGAGTTCTTTAAGCGAATCGACTAACGAGAAGACGTTTTGGTTAAGGTGCAGGCCGCCCCGACGTATTGGTGATGGGGGGATGGCGTTGACATTGGATAAAATCCGATCGTAGGTCGGGCGGTCGTCGTTGGTTAAACGAGTTTGGTCATGGACCGCTTTAATCCCGTCAATCGAAACGCCGAACAAGATGCCGTTCCGTTGCAGAACTTTGGCTATTTCTGGGCTGAGCAGCGTCCCGTTGCAGACGAATTGGACCAAGACCTCTTTCCGAAGCTCCTCCTGCTTCTTCAGGCAATATTCCTTGATGACTAAGATATCCTTCAAATACAGCAACGGTTCCCCCCTTGCCTGAGAGGTCGACGTGGTATTTATCCTTATTAGGATAGAGACGAAAGCATTCCTCAAGAAAGGAGAAGGCAAGGTTAAGGTCAATCGGCTTGCCCTTCTTATTCTTGTTGAAGCAATAGGCACAATCGAGGTTACAGGCATCGAAGATCGACAAGCAGAAGGACGCCGAGGTATTTCTAACCTCATCGACGCTCATGCCTAACGGCCAAACATCGAAGTCGACGGACTGAGTGAGGGCTAATGACAGCCCCTCGGGACTATTGGAAAAGCAGCCAGTCGGCCCATCGAAGAGTATGTCTTTATCGATGACCAACATGGCTGCTCTATATCCTTATTTAAGAAAGGGGATTACTTTCCTTCCATCATCTGGAAGCCATAGACCGCGGCCCCGACTAAGCCGGCTTCCTGGGAAAAGGAGCACTTCTTGATGTTGATGCCTGGGCAGGCGGCTTCCAAATCCTTCCAGAACACTTTATCGGATTTGAACACCCCGCCGGTGAAGGTGAACACCTCGGGGGTGAAGGCGTCATAGACCATCTTGATGAAGGAAGCCATCAAATTGATCCAGTCGTGATAGACCCGTAAAGCCTCGGGATGCTTGTTCTCCACTAAAGCGAAGAAGTCCTTGGCCGAGCTGACCGAAAGGCCGTTTTTATCGCACAGCCGGCAGATACCGGTCCCGGAGGCCATATGCTCGAACTCATGGATCTCGCCTTTATAGGCGAACATGGTGTGGCCGACTTCATAAGAGGAGTTGACTAGTTTGCCCCCGATGGTGAGGGCGCCCCCGACTCCGGTCGAGACGGTGACGAAGTAAAGCGACTTGGCGGCTTTATAGGCCCCGAGGTTGGCTTCCGATAAAGCCGCGACCTCGGCGTCATTTCGGACATAGCAGGGCAAGCCTAGCTTTTCGTGAAGATAGGAGGCGAGAGGAATCTGCTCGACGTGGACGTTCGGGAGGGCGTAGATATAACCATCGTGTCTCACCCGGCCCGGGACCCCGGCGGCGATGCAGACGGCCTCTTTTTTATAATCAGGGATCGCTTCTTTGATGATCTTGACGATCGATTCAAGGAAGATGTCGAGGTTACCGACCTCGGTCGGCTTGATGAGGATCTTCTCGGTTTCGTATTTCTCGTTGATGAGGGCGACCCGGGTATTGGTCCCCCCGATGTCTAAAGCGATGACTTTCTTCATTAATCTAACTCCTGGATGGCGTTGACGTTGAGGATCCGCATGAAGTTGGTCTTGCCAGCCCCAGTCGGGGTGCCACCAACAAGAATAATCGGCTCCCCTTCTTTGAACCCTAAGTCGCGGGCGACCTTCAAGGCCAAGACTTCCATCTCTTCGATGAAGTCCGGCATCGAGGTCTTCAATAAGACCGAATAGACGCCCCACATGAAGGCTCCGGCCATCGCGGTCTTCCGCCGGTTGGTGATGGAGATGATGGGGCAGCAGGGACGGGCTTTGGAGATCCGGATCGTCGACTTCCCGGTTTCGGTGAAGTTGATGATGAGCTTCGCCCCGATCAGGAGGGCGGTATTGGCGACGGCGTTAGAGATGGCGTCGTTATTGGAATGCTCGCTGGTCTCGTAGGAATCGCGGGCTAATTGCTCGTAATCGAGGTATTGCTCCATGGTGGAGGCGATTTTCGCTTGCATCTGGACCGCCTCGACCGGGTAATCGCCGGAAGCTGATTCGGCCGAAAGCATGACACAGTCGCTAGACTCGGCGATGGCGGTGGCGACGTCGCTGACTTCGGCTCTAGTGGGCCGCGGATGGGTGACCATCGAGTCGAGCATCTGGGTAGCGGTGATGACCGGCTTCCCTTTCCGACGGCAAATATCGATCATCCGTTTCTGGATGACCGGAACTTGTTCGGGCGGGACTTCAACCCCTAAATCGCCTCGGGCGACCATCGCCCCGTCGCAGGCGTCAATGATTTGCTCGAACTTCTCGACCCCTTCTGGGTTTTCGATTTTGGCGAAGATGGGGATGGTGGGGTCGCCATATTTGGCAAGGCAGGCCCGGATGTCTTGGATATCCTCCGGGCGCCGGACGAAGGAGGCGAAGATGGCGTCGACGTGCTGTTCGCAGCCAAAAGCCAGATCCTTCTCGTCTTTTTCCGAGATAAAGGGCATCGAGAGGCGGGAGAAGGGGGCATTGACCCCTTTTTGATCCTTTAAGACATGATTGTTCTGGGCCTCGACGATCAGTTCGCGCTTGGCCTCGTCTTTGCCGGTGACCTTGAAATCAAGGTTGCCGTCATCGATTAAGATGTGGTTGCCGATCTCAACGTCATCGTAAAGTCCAGCGTGGGAGACGGAGAAGCGCTCGGCATTGCCTAAGCAATCCTCCATGCTGATCCGCATGACCTGACCGGTCTTGACGGGGATTTTGCCCCCTTCCATGTAGCCGGTCCGAATCTCCGGGCCCTTGGTGTCGAGGGCGACGGGGATGTAGATTCCTTCCTTTTCGAAGGAACGGGCGATCTTGATTTTGTTTAGCTGCTCCTCATGGGTGCCGTGGGAAAAATTGATCCGCATGACGGTCATCCCGGCCGAATAGAGCTTCCGGACCATCTCCGGGGTTTGGGTGGCCGGGCCGATGGTGCAGACGATCTTGGTTTTCTTGCTGATGTTAAGATGCATACCTCTTATCCTCTTTTCTTTATTTTAGGATATCGATTAGGCGGAGCATGGAGATGTGCTTGTCGCGCGGGAGCGAGAGGGCTTCGTAAATGTCGTAGTCGACGATCTTGTTGTTGACGATGCCGATGCAGATGCCGCCTTTGCCGGAGAGCAAGCAATCAACGGCGTAGGCGCCCATCCTAGCGGCTAAGACCCGGTCAGAGGCCGAGGGGGCGCCGCCCCGTTGGACCCGGCCGAGGACCTCGGCCTTGCATTCGAATCCAGTCGCTTTGCCGATCTTATCAGCGAAGGCGTGGATATCGGGGTAAATCTTCTCGCAGACGATGACGATGGCCCGTTTCTTTTTGGCGTCGTGGAGCTTCTTAAGCGAGGCGAAGATCTCTTCTTCCGGGATCGGGTGGTCGGGGGTGATGATCATCTCCGCCCCTTCGGCGATGCCGGAGAAAAGGGCGAGGTCGCCGCAGTGGTTGCCCATGACCTCGATCACGGCGCACCGTTGATGGGATTCGGTGGTGTCGCGGATCTTGTCGACGCATTCGACGATGGTATTAAGGCAGGTATCGAATCCGATTGTGAAGTCGGTCGAGGCGATATCGTTATCGATGGTGCCGGGGAGGCCGACGCAGTTGATGCCCATCTCGGTCAATTTCTTCGCGCCCATATAAGAGCCATCGCCGCCGATGACGACGAGGGCCTCGATGCCGCGTTTGCGGAGGTTATTGACCGCGATCTGCCGGACCGATTCCTCCTTGAATTCCCGTAAGCGGGCGGTTTGCAGGATCGTGCCGCCGCGATTGACGATGTCGGAGACCGAAGACCGGTCCATCTGGAAGATATCGTCATCGACTAAGCCGCGGTAGCCGTCATTGACGCCATAGACCTCCAGCCCATAAGCCAAACCCGCGCGGACGACGGCGCGGATGGCGCAGTTCATGCCCGGGGCATCGCCACCGGAAGTGAGTACACCGATTTTGTGGATCATATGTATAAGCTCCTCTTGCTCAAAATCGGTTTGATTATAGCGCATTCCCCCTTCGCGCGTGTATAGGAAGCGAACTCTATGTCGGAGTTGAGGGAATTTGATACCGATTTGCCGTTATTTCCTATTTGGCACCAAAGTTGATATAAAATTAGACAAAGTATTAAGATGAGATAGAAAATAGGTTAAGAAAATATTAGTATTTACCTATGGAAAGCGAACTTACGATATTGGATAGGCTATATCAAATACCTAATGGCTATCTTAACGAGAAATCCATTGGGGGCCGGGTCTACGCCTATTGGCAGGAAGTAACGGACGGCCGTTTGCATTCCCGTTATCTAAAAGGCGAAGAGGCGGCTTTCTACCGTCGACTTTATAAGGAACGGAAGAAATTGATTAAGGCTTTGAAGCGGCTTCTTTTCCTCTATGGCCTCCCATTGTCCTGCTCTTCAACCGCTTTGGATGGCGAGGTGATGCTTTTCGATGAGCCCGTCGCTTCTTTTAAAGCCGGGAACTGCGTCTTCCTTGACTATCGTCGGGCCCCGGCTCTCCTAAGTAGAGGCGTTCCGTTAGAGCAATGGCTCTTATCACGTCTATTGGATTTGACCCGGGCCAATTCGCCTAAGTTACTTAAAGAACTGAAAGTGACCGACGCCCTGAATGCCGTTTTGTCAGTCAATGCCCGGTCCTTAACCGATTTCTTTTGGTTTAAGCCGCTTAAGTCGAAGAAGCGGTATGTCTCGGCTAAGAAATTATCGGATATTTATGGTGATTTGGCTTTGAAAGGCCAGCCCTTGCCTTGTCGGCTTGCCCCGGTCCAAAGCCCGGAGGTGACGACTCGCGGGGCGCAAGAGAAAGGCTGGCGAAAGGAAAAAGACGGCTGGTGGCTATACAAAAGCGAATCCAGCCTCGAAGCCTATTCGGAAATCGTTAGTTCCCGGATTTCTCAAGCCCTTGGGATCAAGACGGCGGAGTACCGTTATGCCGCCCCCTATGTCAAAACCAAGCTTTTCATCGATAAGCATGGACTCGAGCCTTTCGCCGCCTATCTTGGGGATGACGACTCCTTTGAGGCTGGATTCCGTTTCTGCTTATCCTTAGGGAAAAGGATCGCCAAGCAGTATTTGTCGCTGCTATATTTCGATAGCCTAGTCTCGAACTTCGACCGGCATAACGAGAACCTCGCCGTCCTCCGCGATCCCCAAGATGGCCATATCGTCTCTTTGGCCCCCAATTACGATTTCAATATGACTTTGTTGGGGAATGATCTTTTCCCCCGGGATGAAACCCCCGATGGCTTTACCAAACACCTCTTCGCTTTCCTTGATGCCAACACCCTCGCCAAAGCCCTTTTTTGCTCAATCGAATTCCCGATTCTTTCGGAGAAGGCCCTAGCTTCTTTAATTCACGTTGAGGGGATAACCAGCGATGAGCAGTGGATCCTTTCCTATCTTCTTGCTGGGCAGCGTCACCTTCTTGCCTACCGGGCTGCCTCCTTGTGATAAGATAGACGGGCTATGAGACTATTAGGTGGGAAAGACGTTTATCGCCTCTTGGAAGGCCGTACCCTATCGGAAGGGGACTTAGCCCGGGTGGCAAGCTGCTATTTGCCCCTTATCGGGGCGACGGGGATGGGGGTTTATGCCTATTTGCATGCCCAAGTCCAATTATTCAATGGAAATCGTTTCTTTGACTCGGCATTTAACGAAACCGGCCTGAATCCCGACCAATTTTCTTCGGGGCTGAGCTTGCTTGAAGGGGTAGGGTTGATTCGAGCTTACGCAATCGAAACCGGCGATCCCGCTTATTTGCTGGTTGTCTATCCGCCTCTTTCTTACAATGGCTTTTTCGCTAATGACGTTTTGAGCCGTAAATTAAGAGAAACCCTTGGCCAAGCCAACTACGATTTGCTTAAGCCAAAACTTTTTGTCGGCGATTTGAATGTTTCTGGATACAAAGAAATCACAACAAGTTTCGCCGGCGCTTTCTATGATAAAGCCGAAAATCAAGGAATCGCTTATTCGTTTGATAAAAGTAAATTCGCTGACGGCATGCTTAGCCGGGGCTTCCAAATTCGCGTTCTTGACGACCAGGAAGTCGCTTTCTGCGCTTCTATGGCGGAGTTCTACTCCCTTGATAGTGAAGTGACTGGCCAAGTCGCCGCCGAAAGCCTTGTTCCTTCTCGACCTTTTGGGCAAAAGCTAAATCGTCAAGCCTTCGAGGCAAAACTTTCGGAGATCTCCAATTTGGCCTATCTCCGAAAGCCAATGGAGGAAGCGGAGAAATCGATGGTTGGCAACAATAGCCAAAGAGCCGAAGCTATTAGGCAATATGACAATATGACTCCGCGGGAGTTTTTGTCTTGGCGCCAAGGCGGCGGCCGGATCAGTACGGCGGATGAGAATTTGCTTAAAGCGCTCCGCGAAATGGGGTTGCCCAATCCTATCTGCAACGCTTTGCTGGCGTTTGCCCTTGAAACCAACGACAATTCGTTGCCCTCCAAATATGTTGAGATGCTGGCCGGCATAATTAAAAGAAACGGTATCAAAACCAGCCGCGATACGTTGGAATTTCTACGTAGCCGCGATAAAAAACTTAAAGAAGGTCGTCAAAACAACCGTCCAGTGAGCCATCCAACAGGGCAAAAAGTTTCCACAAGGCCGGCTGAAGAAAGCCAGTCTTCCAAAAATGTGACTTCCCAGGATAATGGCGAAGTCAGCGACGAGGAACTGGAAGCCGCATTAAGAAAGATTTACGGGGATGACGACGATGATTAAGCAGCCAATCGATATGAAAACCGCCCAAAAGGTTGCCATCGAGGCCGGCAAAGAGCTTTCGGTCGGCTCCCTCTCTCCGATGGAAGCCATCACTAGCGACGAGAAGCTGGTGGCTTATATCCGTTCTTTGGGCTTAACTAGAAAGCAAGTCGCCGATTCAATTCCGGCTTTATTGGAATATCAAGCCGACCAAGCCATTTGCGAGCATTGCCCGGGCAAGGACAAATGTCCAAAAGATAATAAGCGGAACGAAATCTCTTTGGCTTTGGAGAACGGGCGGCTCGTCCGAACCAATGGTCCTTGCCGACTCGAGCGGAAAGACATCGAGATCTCCGCGCGATTCTTTATTGTTTCTTGTCCATTAGATTGGCTATCTAAACGCCTTTCCCCAAAAGAGGCCGGCCGGGCGGTTCGCCGGGAATTGACCAAAAGGTTAGCAAAAGTCAAAACTGGTACCGTTGATTGTTGGGTTTACGCCTACGGTGACTCGGGATCGGGCAAGTCTTATGTCTTGGCTTCCTCTGCCGGCAGTTATGCTAAAAAGAATCCGGGCTGTGCTTTCGTCTCAACGCCGGACATCGTTGAAGAACTTAAGGAAATGTCCATTAACGACAAAAATGAATTCGAGAAGATGTTGAATCGTCTTTCAACTTGCCCGTTGGTGGTTTTCGATGACTTCGGCAACGAGTTCAAAAGCGAATACACCTTCTCCTCGGTTCTTTTCCCAATTCTGCAAAGTCGGGCCAAGAATAAACTACTTACTTATTTCGCCTCTGATTTCCCGATTAAAGATATCCAAACTATGTATTCCACGAAAATCGGGGAAGTGCGGGCTCGGCAGCTTTACCGCATGCTTAAATCTCTGTCTGGGACTGACTACGACATCTCGGGCGTGGCGGTCGATTAGGGCAGAGGAAGCGAATCGATTTCCTGATATAAATCAGCCTTGTTCCCGTTGTTATGAATGACGAACGAGGCTTTTCTTTTTAATAAGCCCACCGGATACCCTTTATTGAGGTCCATAAGACGGTCGACGTCCTTGCCTTCATCGTATAATCTTTTCCGGCGAATTAGCTCATCGGCCACCACCAAAATGGTCGCGTCGCAGAGGTCGTCCATCCCGGCTTGATAAAGCAACGGGGCTTCGATTAAGATGGTTCCTTTTTGGGACTTATTCCATTCTTCGCATATTTTATATATTTCGGAAAACACGAAAGATTGGGCCTTATCTTTTTCCTTATCTATTATCTTCCATACTTCCAATTTGCTTATTTTCCCGTTCTTTTCTAGTTTCGCTTCGGGGAAGGCTTCGACGAAGCGAGAGGCGAAATCTTTGTTATCGTAAAGCTTCGCGACCTCGGCATCGCAATCAAAGAAAGGGTAATGCTTGGTTTCAATAAGGTGTTGACTGACGGTGGACTTGCCCGAATGGATCGGGCCCGTGACCCCGATGACGAAAGGACGGTCTTTATCTTTTTGGCAGATTGGACAATAGGTGGTTCCGCGTCCTCCGATGGCGATCTTCATGAAGGGGAAGCCGCATTTAGGGCAGGGGGAGGGGGATTTGCCATAACAAAGAAGATGCGATTGCATCGATCCGGATTTCCCTTCCTCGACATGGAAGGAATGGATGGTCGAGCCTCCTTGCTCAATCGCCTCCTCTAAGGTTGACCTAGCGTTTTCTAAGAGGGTCGCCGCCTCTTTTTCGGTTATCGAGTTGGCGATTCGTCGCGGGTTGATCCCGGATTTGAACAAGGTTTCATCGACATAAATATTGCCAAGCCCTGAGACCCGATTTTGTTCCAATAATGTTTCCTTGATTGTCTTTTTTGATGAATGAATGGCCTGATAAAGCTCATCGCCTTCCATTTCCAAGGGCGAACTCGCCACATTGGCTAAAGGAGATATAAGCAAATATGTATCTAATGAATATAATCCGAGTACGCCGAATTTCCTTGTATCGTTATAAACGAGTTTTTCTCCATTATCTAGATGGAATATCGCCTCATCCGCCTTCTCAACCGGGGCTTCTTCTTCCTTAACGAAGTATTTCCCTTCCATCCGGAGGTGGGCGACTAAGACTTTCTCATGGGTTAAGAAGAAAATAAGATGCTTTCCTTTCCGGCCCATTTTAATGAAAGTTTCTCCTTCGATTGACGAAATATCCTCAATCGGGGTGATGAGTAAACGGGGGTAAAAAATCTCGACTTTGGTGATGGTCTTGCCAATCAATTTCGGTTCCAAGGTCCTTTTGAAGGATTCGACTTCGGGGAGTTCCGGCATCTTATTTCGCCTCCAGCCAGTTATCGCCGATCCCGACCTCGGCTTCGAGTTTGACGTCAAATGGGAGGGCGGTGACCATGATTTGCTTAATTTGTTCCGGCAACGTCGCCTCTTCGCTTGGAGCGAGGGCGAAGAGCAATTCGTCATGGATCTGGAGGATGAGTTTGCTCTTATAGTGGTTGTCTTTAAGGAACTGATCGACCTTGATCATCGCCGCCTTGATAAGGTCGGCGGCACTCCCCTGAACCGGGGCATTGAGGGCCGCCCTTTTGGCCGCGTCGCGGGTGGCGTAATTGCTCGAGGTGATGTCAGGCAAATAACGGCGCCGATTGAGGATGGTCGAGACATAGCCTTGGCGTTCGACAGTCTCGATGATTGAACGGAGGTATTTATCGATCTCCGGGTAATGACGGTAGAACTCGCTGATGAGGTTACTGGCTTCTCTTGGCGAGCAGCCGATTTGCTCCGATAAGCCATAGGCCGAGGTGCCATAGATGATGGCGAAGTTGACGGCTTTGGCTTTTCGCCGCATATCCTTGCTCACTTCCTCTTCGGGCTTTAAATGGAAGATCCGCCGGGCGGTTTCGCTATGGACGTCATGGCCTAAGGCGAAGACTTGTTTATAAGGCTCGCAGTTAGCCAGCGAAGAAAGGATCCGCAGTTCGATTTGCGAATAGTCAAGGGAAAGGATCTTGGTCCCGTCCTCATAATGGAAGGCTTTCTTGATGAGGGCGCTTTCCTCATCCCGGGTCGAGACGTTTTGAAGGTTAGGGGAAGAGGAGGATAACCTTCCGGTCGAGGTTAAGGTCTGGTTGAAGGTGGTGTGGATCTTGCCATCATGGATATGGGAAGAAAGCCCTTCGATATAAGTCCCGACCAATTTGGCGTATTTCCGATACTCTAATATCTTCTTGACTATCGGATGGGCGTCTTGGATGGCCTTTAGCTCCTCGATCGAGGTTGAGCGCTTCTTCCCCGATGGCAAGCTTAATTCGTCGAAAAGGACGGTGGCTACTTGCTTAGAGGAGGCGACGTTGAATGAATGTCCGGCGAGCTTAATGACTTCTTCCTCGGCCGCATCGCGCTTAGCGATATAGGTTTTGCCGATGCTAAGCAATTCCTCCTTATTGACCGCGATCCCCTCGAGTTCCATCCGGGCTAAGACGAAGGTCAAGGGGAGCTCGACTTCTTCAAATAGCTTATCCTGGGAAGAGGAAGAAAGGGCCGATAAGGCTTTTTGCTCGCTTTCGAGGGTGGCGATGGCGATATTAACCGCCTTTTCCTCGTTCTCGCCAGTGACGGTTTCCCCTAAAGAAGCGAGGGCTTCGATCGGGTTAGCGGCCGCATTGGAATCCAAGACGTAGGCGGCTAATAACGAATCATAGGCCACCCCTTGAAGGTGGAGGCCAAGGTGGGCAAGGGCGCAGTAGGCCTGCTTGACGTTGCAGCCGCTTTTGCGGACCCCTTTATCTTCTAACGAGGCTTTCAAAGCTTCGTTGGTCTCCAGTTCAATAAGCCGGAAGTAATGGTAGGAATAGCCGGAGACGATGGCGATTCCTTTTAAAGGCGAATGGGGGTAGCCTTCCTCGACGCAGTCACAATAGAAGCCATAGGGCTTAGAGAAATCGATGTTAGTCTCATCGACGTATTCTTTTTTGCTTTCCTCGGCTCCCCGGGCTAGCCGCTTCGGGAGGCGGGAGGCCATTTGCCGTAAGCCATAGCGTTCGGCAAAAGCCAACGCCAAGTTCGGGTTATAGCCATGGTATAAGCAATCGTCTAATCCGAAAGGCAAGGGGCAATCGATGAGGATATGGGCCAATTTATACGATTCTTCGCCGCTTGTTTCCCCGGCGAGTATCTTCTCGGCTAATTTCCCTTTGATGAGCCCTTCTTTGGCGGCTTTGACGATCGAGGGGAAATCCCCATGCTCGGCGATCAGTTTCTTCGCCGTCTTATCCCCGATCCCGGGGATGCCGGGGAGGTTGTCGCTCGAGTCTCCGCATAAGCCTTTGTAATCGATGATCTGCAAAGGGGCGAATCCCCATTCCTCCTGCATCTTGGTTTCGTCCATCGGGATCATATTGGATAATCCGGTTTTCAGGAGATTGACTTTGATGTTAGGGTCAATCAATTGGAGGTAGTCTTTATCGGAAGTGAACACCTCGACTTGATACTCTCCGGTTTCCGAGGCCTTTTTGGCGATGGTGCCGCAGATGTCATCGGCCTCGATGCCGCTTTCTTCATAGTATTTGATGCCGAGCGAATCCAATAATTCCCGCGATAAGGCGAACTGGGGGATGAGCTCGGGTGGGGCCGGCTTCCGATTGGCCTTATAGGAGGCGAATTCTTTCTTGCGGAAAGTCTGCGAATCGGAATCGAAGCCGACGAAAAGATACTCTCCGCCTTCGAAGGAGGAGATGATCTTCAATAGCATATTGGCAAAAGCGAAGATGGCGTTGGTCGGGGTGCCATCGCTTGAACGCATGATGGCGCTTGGATCGCCCATATAGGTCGCGTAGAAGGCGCGGAAGAGCAACGAATTACCATCGATGACATATAGTTTTTTCTTTTCCATGGATATCAACTCCTATAACGGCTTGATGAGGTCGGCGATGAGGTTCTCCTCGCCATTGAATCGGTCCTTATGGCCATCGATCTCGATCAAGGTCCCTTTGGCCAATAAGGGGAAGGCTTTGGAATAGGTGTCCTCGAATAAGCGGAGGCTCACTTCGGCCTCTTGGTCATAGACCCGGAGGAAGGCCATCTTCTTGCCTTTTTTAGTGGTGATGGCCTTGCAGTCGCGGACGATGGCGGCCGTTTTGAACTCATTGCCGATCTCGACAAGCGGCACTAATCCCCGGCTTTTGATGACGTCTTCTTTCCCTAACAGGGGAGAGCCGCTGACCATCAAGCCAATGGCATTGCGCTCGGCCAGCAAATCCGCCATCTTATCGGTCTTCCCATGCTTTAACGCTGGCTCAGGCAAATCCAACGATTCCAATAATGAGCCTCCCTTGAAAAGGGCGGCGTAATCGAGGGCCTCGCTGGCGGATAAGCGCATATCGACCCTGGATAATCCAAGGCAATCAAGAGCCCCGGCATCGATAAGGCGGACTAATCCGACCTGGTCTATCCCATAAGGGGCGAGCCGCTTCGTAAAATCGAAGAAGGAGGCGAAGGGGGCTTTCCCCCGTTGCTCGATAATCCCGGATATGACCTCTTTGCTTAGCCCGGCGATGCTACTTAATGGGAGCCTTATCTTCTTGCCGTCCGCTGGCAGGTAAAATAGGCTTGGCTCTTCAATCGAGGGGAGGGCGAAGCCGATGCCGAAACTCAGCATCTCCTGCCGGTATTCCCCGAAGCCGGGATCGTTTAGCCGGATATAGCGCAGCATATTGGCGTAGAACTCGACTGGGTAATGGGCTTTGAGGTAAGCCATCTGGGAAGCGAGGATGGCGTAGCAAAGGGAATGGCTTTTGGCAAAGCCGTAATCGGCGAATTCCTCGATTAAGCGGAATAAACGTTCAGCCAATTCCTTCGGGTGGCCGAGTTTCAAGCACCCATCGAGGAAGCTTTGCTTAAGCGAACCCATCTTCAAGGCGTCTTTTTTCGAGATGGCCCGCCGGAAGGAATCGGCCCCCGATAGCGAGAAGCCAGCCAATTTGATGGCGATGAGCATGATCTGCTCCTGATAGACGATGATCCCATAGGTTGGGGCGAGGATCGGCTCTAATTCGGGGCAGAGGTAGGTGGGCTTTTCCTCCCCTTTTTTCCGCTTGGCATAGACGGGGATATTTCGCATCGGGCCCGGGCGGAAGAGGGCTAAGATGGCGACGAGGTCCTCAAAGCAATCGGGGGCGACCTGGGCGATGGCCCGCTTCATCCCGGCGGATTCAAGCTGGAATAAACCGGCGGTTTGGCCTTTGGCGATCAGCTCAATCGCCGGCTTATCTTCAAAGGGGATGTCCTCGTATTCAAGTTCCAATCCTCTAGTCTGCCGTAAGAGGGCGAGGTTGCTTTCGATGATGGTGAGGTTGGTAAGCCCCAATAAATCCATCTTTAAGAACCCTTGCTTCTCGAGGTGGACCATCTCGAATTGAGCCACCTCCCCTTCCGCCTCTTTCTTGCAAGGCAAAGCGAGTGGCAAGGGCTCATTGTTGATGATGACCCCGGCGGCATGGAGGCTGCTATTCCGCGGCACCCCCTCGATCTTGCTGGCTAAGGAGACGATCTCGAGGTAATAAGGATCTTGGTCGACTAAAGAACGGAAAGCCTGATTGGTCTTATAGTTTTCCCGTAAGGTCAGGCGCCGGTCACGGATCGAATCGGACAAAAGGTTGATATGCCGTTCGGGATAGCCATAGACCATCCCGATGTCCTTTAAGGCCCTTTTGGCCCGGATGGGTTGGAGACTAAGGATCCGGGCGACTTGCTCCTCGCCATATTTTTCTTGCAAATAGGCGATGACCTCATCCCGGCGGTAATCGGCGAAGTCGACGTCGATATCCGGCATCGAGACCCGTTCGGGGTTGAGGAAGCGTTCGAACATCAATCCGTATTTGATCGGATCGGCCTTGACGATGCCTAAGGCAAAAGATACCAAGGAACCGGCCGAAGAGCCTCTTCCCGGTCCGACTAAGATCCCTTGCCGCTTGGCATAATTCACATAATCGGCGACGATCAGGAAATAGGAGGCGTACCCCATCTTGTTGATGACGGCTAATTCTTTTTCTAGCCTTTCTTGGTATTCTTTCCCGTAATTGGGGATTTTGCCGGCGAGGCCAAACCGGGCCTGCTGCTCAAGATAGGACTCGGGGGTGAATCCCTCGGGGACCGGGAACACCGGCAAGCTGCCTCGGACTTGATCGAAGGTGAAATCGGCTAGATTGGCGGCTAGGCTATAGGTCGCCTGGATCTCCTCGATGGAGTAATAACGGTTGGCTTCCTCTTCGCTAAGGTAATGCTCATCGCCATTTAGTTTCTTTTGGGTCAAGGTCTGGTTGTCTTTGATCGCCTGAAGGATCAATAAGACGATGGCGTCGTCCTCTTTCTTGTAGCGGATAAGCGGGAAGGCGATGGTGAGGTAGGGGCGCTTGGCGACGAATTCGCGGATGGCGTCCCGCAATTCCGTCGATTTCGAATCGTAGGGGATCCCGAGATAAAACCTCGCGAATCCCATTGATAATTTTGCTAATTCGCGGATATTGGTTTCCCCCTCGAGGTCGTCTTTCCGTTTCGGGGTATAGACCGCGAGCAGTTCCTTGCTATGGGAGAGCAGGTCAACGATGGTCAATTCGCGGAGGCTTAGTTCATGCTCCAGGAAAAGCAGGTTCCGATATCCTTCCTCGTTTTGGCAATATAGCGATAAAAGCCGCCCTTCGACTAATAGGTCCATCCCAAACAAAGGATGGGCGGGGACGAGAGGAGCGATATTGGCTAATTCCGGATAGGCCGAAAGATCCTCGAAATCGGATAAAGCGAGATAGGGGAAGCCGTTTTTCCTCGCGAAAGCGGCCAGATCGCGAATCGAAAGGGCGCTTTGGAGGAGGGAATGGGAGGAATAGACGTGGAGGGGTAAAACGTTCACCTCACCATTATACACTTAAAGAAAACCTAGGGGGTATCCCCTAGGCAAATAGAGCATCGAGGTCGCCGATGAAGGCGTCGAGTTCGGTTAGGTCCTTGATCTTGGCCCCCGAGGCTTGGGCATGGCCGCCCCCGCCCCATTTGAAGGCGATGGGGGAGATGTCTTCTTTCTTCGACCGGATCGAAATCCGCCAGCAGGGTTCCTTCGGATCGGGGTCCTCGGTGATCGAACACCAAGCGTTGATCCCCTCGATATTGGAGAACATGTTGACGTTTTCTTTCCCTTGTTCGGTCGTGATCTTGAGCTTCTCCTGGACGTCGCAGGGGAGCAAATAATAGGCGACCCCGTGGGGCGAGACGTGGAAATTCGATAAGACGTAGGCTTGGGAATAAAGCGAATCAAGTTTCTTCTCATACATCGCTAAATAGGTCGAACGGAGGTCGAAGCCGGTTTCGACTAGGGCTTTGGCGATGGCGAAGGTATGGCCGGTGGTTGAGGAGAACATAAACCGCCCCGAATCCCCAACTAAGCCGATATAAAGGTAACGGGCGGCTTCCGGGGATAGTTTCATCCCTTTCCAAGACAAAAGGATATTGGCGGCGATTTCGGCGGCGGCCGCTTTATCTAAATCGCAGACGGTGGCTTTGGGGGCGATGTCGGTTTTGGAGGGATGATGGTCGATTTTGACCTTGTATTTGGCTTTGGCGAAGCGGGGATCGGCGATCCTTTCCTTATCCCCGACGTCAACGATGATGGCGAGGAAATCGCGCTTAGCGAACCATTCATTGGGCAAGGATTCGGTTTGGGGGAATAAGCGTGGCGTGAAGGTCACGTGGTTATCGCCGACGAAATGGACTTCCTTCTCCGGGAAGTTGTCCTTGATGAAGGTATAAACCCCCATTTGGGTCCCCATGGCGTCGAAATCGGGTTTTATGTGGCGGAAGACGACGATCTTCTGGTACCGCTTGATGGCGGAGTAGATGGCGTTGTATTGCTTTTGGTGAGCGGCGGCGAAGCTTACGATCTCCGGGTCGAGTTTCTTATTAAGCGGCATCTTTGATCCTCTTATAGCAATCAAGGGCGATCATGTATTCCTCATCGGTCGGGATGACGGCGACCTTGATCTTGGAATCCGGCAAGGAGATGAGTTCTTCCTTCCCCCGAAGCGGTTCGTTCTTTTCGTAATCGATTTTGAGTCCTAGGGCTTCTTCCACGTCTTTAAGAATTAGGCGGCGGAAGTAGCCAGAGTTCTCCCCGATGCCAGCCGAGAAGATGATGAGGTCGGCCCCGCCGAGCCGGACGAAGTATTGGCCGATGTAGTCGGCGACCCGTCTAGCGAAGAGCTTGACGGCGTTTAGACAGCGTTCATCGCCTTTTAAGGCCGCGTCTTCGACGTCGCGGGTATCGTTGGAAAGCCCCGAGACGCCT
Organism: uncultured bacterium; assembly: GCA_949297805.1. GTDB lineage: Bacteria > Bacillota_I > Bacilli_A > RFN20 > CAG-826 > Alloenteromonas. The sequence goes on along the minus strand of CASFTG010000001.1, from coordinate 710,063 downwards.
AAGAAACCGGACTTCTTGTTGAAGATGTTATACATCTCCTCGACTGATTGACCAGTGCAGGTGCAAAGGTATTCCATGACCGAGGGGTCGAGGTCGCCGGTCCTAGTCCCCATCATGACTCCGCCAAGCGGGGTGAGCCCCATCGAGGTGGCGACGCATTTCCCGTCTTTGATGGCGGCAAGGCTCGACCCCGAGCCGAGGTGGCAGGAGATGATGCGGGTATGTTCGTAGCCTTGCAAGAAATCCTCTTGCCCTTTGATCGAGAGGTATTGGTGGCTGGTCCCGTGGGCCCCGTAACGGCGGCAATCGTATTTCTCGGTTAGTTCGTAGGGGATCGGGAAGAGGTAATCCTCCGGCTCCATGGTTTGGTGGAAGGCGGTGTCGAAGACCGCGATTTCCGGAACGCCAGGCAAAGCCTTCTCAAAAGCCCGCCAGCCGGTTAAGTGGGCTGGGGCGTGGAGCGGGTCAAGCGGGGTCAAGGAGTCGATCTTCTTCGCCGCCTCCTCATCGAAATCGACCGAATGGGAGAAGTATTTGCCCCCTTGGACGACCCGGTGGCCGACGCATTTGATCTCCTCTAAGGATTTGACGACCCCGTATTTGGTGAGGGCCTCCAGCAAGAGCTCGACGGCTTTGGAGTGGTCCGGAAGCGGGAGGGTGATCTTCTCTTCCTTCCCATCGTATTTGATCTTGAAGATGCCATCGTCATGGCCGATCCGATCGGCCATCCCCGAGCAGAGGACCTTCCCCTCGGGCATCTCGAAAAGCTTGTATTTCAGCGTGCTGCTGCCGGCGTTGACCGCCATTACTTTTGCCATATGCGCATGTTCTCCTTATTTCAAGCGCGCCTATGATAGCACAAGTCGGCGAAGGGATTAAGGCTCGTCCGGACGTGATTATCGAGGGGCTATTTGGTTAGGAACTAAGAATAGTTACGACCAGAATCCTTGAGTTTGGCGTCTTTTGTGTACTTTTTTGCTAAAGAGACGTTACAACGAGAACAGAAATCAAGAAAACTTGAATTCTAAAGAAAAGAAGGGATTGATTATTATGAATCTCGCAAAAATGTCTTCCAATGGGCAAATCACTGTTCCGATGGAAATTCGTCAACGTCTTGAATTGAAATCCGGCGATAAGGTTCTTTTCTATGAAAATGAGAAAGGCGAAACCGTGATTTCCAATGCTTCTGCTGAAGCTCTGCGCAAAGCTCAAGCAGCCTTTGCCGGGGCCGCGGAAGCGCTTGGCGTATCCGACGATGATGGCGTTCAATCGCTTGTAGAGGAAGCCCGTCGGGCAAAAAGCCGATAATAGCGATATCCATTTAAACGCTTTGGCATTTGGCACTAGATATTCCTCGCGCCCGCGCATAATCCGCGCTCGTTCCCTCTTCTTCTCTTTCCCCTAAGTTGCTATAATGCGGCGCAGAGAAAAAAAGGAGAAACCTTAATATATATGGCTTACGGATTACTGTATGACTATCTGATGGGTCAAAGCATCGATGCTTTCCGCTACTTCGGCGCCCACTTCGGGCAAAAGGAGTTCGACGGGAAGATGGTCGATGGCGTCTACTTCCGCCTCTACGCCCCCTTAGCGAGCGATGTCTCGGTCATTGGGGAATGGAACGGCTGGGATGTTCGGGCCGATAAGATGGAGAAGATCGACGATTCCGGCGTCTATGAATGCTTCGTCGGCAACCTCCACGACTATCAGTCTTATAAATACCATTTCAAGAACGCCAAGGGCGAATACGTCGATAAGGCCGACCCCTTCGCCTTCTATTCCGAATACCGGCCCCAAACCGCCTCGCGGATCTTCAACATCGAGGACTTCATCTGGCACGATGAGAAGTGGATGCAGACCCGCGACCGGAACTTCGACAAGGCGATGTCGATCTACGAGATCCATCTCGGCTCCTGGAAGGGCAAGATCTACGACCGTTACCCATCCTACGAAGAAGTGGCGGACTATTTGATCCCTTATCTCCAAGAACTCGGCTATACCCACGTCGAGATCATGCCGATCACCCAGTATCCCTTCGATGGCTCCTGGGGGTATCAGGCGACTGGCTTCTTCTCGGTCGATAGCCGCTATGGCAACCCGAAGCAATTGATGTCCTTCGTCGACCGGCTCCATGCCGCCGGCTTCGGGGTCATCCTCGACTTCGCCCCCGTCCACTTTGCCAATGACTATTACGCTCTCCGCGAATTCGACGGGACCTGCTTATACGAATACAGCGACCCGGCCCATACCCTCTCTCCTTGGGGCTCGGCCCAGTTCGACCTTGGGAAGGATCCGGTCCGCAGCTTCCTTATGTCGGCGATGAACTACTTCCTCACCTATTTCCATTTTGATGGGATCCGCTGCGACGCCGTCTCCAATATCGTCTATTGGGACGGGAACAAGAACAATGGCGAGAACACGGGAGCGACCGAGTTCATCAAGCGGCTTAACTATAAGATCCATGAACGCCACCCCGGGGTCATGATGATCGCCGAGGACTCGACCGACTTCACCAAAGTCACCCATCCGGTCGAATACGGCGGGCTCGGCTTCGATTACAAATGGGACCTCGGCTGGATGAACGATACCCTTAAGTACTACTCCAAGGACCCGATCTATAAGAAGTATGAGCATAATAAACTGACCTTCTCGATGGCCTATTTCTACTCCGAGAACTTCCTCCTTCCCCTTTCCCATGACGAAGTCGTCCACGGCAAAGGGACCATACTCAACAAGATGTGGGGCGATTACGACACCAAGTTCGCCTTGCTCCGGAACCTCTACACCTACCAATTCGGCCATCCGGGGAAGAAGCTGAACTTCATGGGCAACGAGCTCGCCTCCTTCGATGAATGGAACGAGCAGAAGAGCCTGCCTTGGAACCTCCTTTCCTTCCCAAAGCACGATTCGGTCAAGCGGATGTGCCGCGACCTCAACCTCATCTATCAGGCCGAGGACGCGATGAAGGTCGAGGAATACAACCCGGCCCATTTCCGTTGGACCATGGTCGATAACGCCGATCAATCGGTCTTCGCCTTCGAACGGTCCTATGGGGATTCGGTCCTCCTATTCATCTATAACATGACCCCGAATTACTACGAATGGTATGACGTCGGGGCCTATACCCCCGGGGTCTATGACGAGATCTTCAACTCCGATAAGGACATCTATGGCGGCTGGAACCAATATAATGGCCTCCCGACCTCGACCTATCCTGGCGGGCCGGAGAATCGACCATATCACGTGACGGTTAAGCTTGGCAGCTACTGCGCCCTTATCTTAAAGCTTCGGGTTGATAAGCCTAAAGCTGAAGAGAAGAAGGAAGAGCCGGAGCCAGAGCCCAAGCCGGAACCCAAGAAACCGGCGGTTAAGAAAGCGACCCCTAAGAAAGCCCCGGCGAAAAAAGCGGCGAAATCCACTGTTAAGAAAACGGTCAAGAAGACCGCGAAGAAATAAAGGAAATAACGAATGTTTCAGAATAAATTAGACTTCAAACAGACCTTCGAGCGGCGGCTCGAGGAGAAATACGGCCGGACGGTCGAGGATAGCCACATCACCGAAAGGTATGACATCCTCGGCGAGATGGTCCGCGACTACGCCGGCTACAACTGGCGGGCTTGCCGGGAGAATATACTGGCCAAGAATCAGCGCCAGCTCATCTATTTCTCAATGGAATTCTTGATGGGGCGGCTTTTGCTCTCCAACATGCAGAACCTCGGGATCTACAAGATCGCCAAAGACGGCTTAGCCGAACTGGGGATCGATATCGGTGAGCTCGAGGATATGGAAGCCGATGCCGGCCTTGGAAACGGCGGTCTTGGCCGCCTCGCCGCCTGCTTCCTCGATTCCATCGCTTCGCTTGGATATCCTGGACACGGCAACACCATCCGTTACGAATATGGCTTCTTCCGCCAAAAATTCGTTAACGGCCAGCAGGTCGAACTGCCTGACCAATGGCTTTCCAATGGCTTCGTCTTTGAGGTCAGGAAACCGAAGCACGCGGTCGAGGTCCAATTCTATGGCAACGCCGAAACCTTCCTTAAGCCGGAAGGGGGATACGGGATGCGGACGGTCAATGCGATCTCGGTCCGCGCCGTCCCTTATGACGTTTCAGTCCCGGGATATCGGAACGGGGTTGCCAATAGTTTGAGACTATGGTCGGCTGAACCGAGCGAGAACAACCTCCCCACCAATCAAAGCTTCGAAGAATACCTCCAGACCATTAAGGAAATCTGCCATGGCCTTTACCCGGACGATTCGACCGAACACGGCCGGATGCTCCGTTTACGCCAGCAGTATTTCCTCGTCTCGGCCGGTCTTCAAAGCGCTATGCGGTCTTACTACAACCGTTACCATACCCTCGATACTTTCGCCGACGCCTATGTCTTCCAACTTAATGACACCCACCCGATCCTCGCCATCCCTGAGGCCATGCGGCTACTCATGGACGAATACGGCTATGGCTGGGACGAGGCCTGGAAGATCGTCACCCATCTTTTCGCCTATACTAACCACACCGTCATGCCGGAAGCCTTGGAGAAATGGCCGGTCCAATACGTCTCCCAATTGGTTCCGAGAGTCTACATGATCATCGAGGAGATCAACCGCCGGTTCAACCTCTTACTCAACGAGAAAGGGGTCGACCAAAGCGCCCGTTATCAGATGCAGATCATCAAAGACGGGCAGATCCATATGACCAATATGGCCATCGCCACCGCCTTCTCGGTCAACGGGGTGGCCAAAATCCATACCGAGATCCTCAAGGACTTCACCTTCAAGGATTTCTATCATCTGTTCCCCGAAAAGTTCAACAACAAGACCAATGGGGTCACCCATCGCCGTTGGCTCGCTTATGCCAATCCCCGGCTTGCCGAAGCCATCACCAAGCGGATCGGGGATGGCTGGATGAAGGATTACGAGCATGAAATCGGCAAACTCAAAGCCTATGCCGATGATCCCGCTTTCCAGAAAGAGATCATGGCCATCAAGGCCGAGAATAAGAAGGACTTCGCCGCCTTCTGTGAAAAAGCCTATGGGATCGCTATCGACCCGAAAGCCATCGTCGACGTTCAGATTAAGCGGCTACACGCCTATAAACGGCAATTGCTTAACATCTTCCACATCATCTATTTGTATCAGAAACTGAAGGAAGACCCCTCCTTCAAGATCACTCCCCATACTTATGTTTTCGGGGCTAAGGCCGCGCCGAGCTACGTCTACGCCAAAAAGATCATCGAATTGATCCTGGCCGTCGCTAAAGTCATCGACGCCGATCCTTATGTCAGCAAGTTCATCAAGATCGTCTTCGTTGAGAACTATGGCGTCTCGCTAGCCGAGAAGATCATCCCGGCCGCCGATATCTCCGAGCAGATCTCGACGGCAGGCAAAGAGGCCAGCGGCACCTCGAATATGAAGCTCATGATGAACGGGGCCATCACCTTAGGCACCCTTGACGGGGCCAATATCGAGATCGCCGATTTCGCGGGGCGCGAGAACGAGGTCATCTTCGGGCTCACCGCCGATGAGGTCCAGAAGATGACCGATGAGGGCTCTTATAACCCTTGGGACGTCTATAATTCCGATACCCGGGTCAAAGCCATCATGGATAGCCTATTCACCGGGCCGTGGTGCGAAGGCGACGGGAACCGCTTCCGGATGATCTTCGACGAGATCATGGCCCGCAATGACCAGTTCTTCGTCTTAGCCGACTTCAACGCCTACAACAAAGCCTGCCAGAAGGCAGACGAGATGTATCAGGATAAGATGAAGTGGGCCAAAGCCGCCATCCTCAACATCGCCTCCTCCGGCTATTTCACCTCCGATCGGACGATCGAGGAATATAACCGCGATATCTGGCATTTAAAGAAGCTGACCGTCTCCCCCAATGACTGAAGATTCGATTTGCCTAACGCCCTTGTTCGCCAAGCAAGCGGCTCTCGATGAGGACATTGCCTTTCGCCATAAGGTGACTTATGAGTCGACTTTCACCGAACGGGTTTTGGCCTTATTGGTCGAGCTGGGGGAATTCGCCAACGAGACCCGTTGCTTCAAGTATTGGAGCGAGAAACCCGCCTCCCCCAAAGAATGGATTCTTGACGAATACGCCGACGCCCTCCATTTCTTCCTATCCCTCGGGGTCATGCTCGGAGCCAAGGAATACACCCATCATTTCCATGTCCGGGAAAAAGACGCCAGCCAAGCCATCGTCTTGGTGTATCGGAAAGTGGGAGACCTCTACGAGCATTTCGATGCCGATCATTATCTTTCCGCCTTCTCCGCCTTCTTAAACCTCATCCCCTTATTCGGGTATTCGGTTACCGAGGTGGAGGCGGCCTACCTTAATAAGCTGGGGGTCAATTACCAACGGCAGGAGGCTCATTACTAATATGGAAAAGAACATCCTCTTCTTTCTCACCCCGAAAGCCGAACTCGAGTACATCGATTCCGATTCGACGGTCCGACAAGCCATCGAGAAGATGGAGTATCACCGTTACAACGTCGTCGCGGTGGTCGATCCGGTGACGGGGAAATACCTCCATTCCCTCTCCGAGGGCGACCTCCTCTTCTTCTTGAAAACCCACGGCTGCACCGTTGAGGAAAGCTCGAAGTTCGATTTGGAGGAAGTGGGGATCCACCGGAATTACCATTCGGTGTCGATCGCCATGACGATGGATGATTTGATCGCTCTTATCGTCGCCCAGAACTTCGTCCCGGTTACCGATGACAAAGGGGTCTTCATCGGCATTGTCACCCGGAAGGCGGTCATGAACTACCTGCTGGGTAAAGACAAGAAATAAAGGTCCGGAAGGACCTTTTTTTATATTAGCCCAAGTCTTGCCGATTAGGCTTATGACAAATAGCGTTTTTTCCTTCAATTTCGAAAGCAAAAATAGGATTGTATTGGATTGTCCTTTTCAAGACGATTTGATTCGTGAGTCGCTTATCGCTTTGCGACGGTATGGGGTGTAACAGAAATTTTCCTTGAATCCGAGTTAACGCTCAACGGGAAGGTGCTGAATGTTTCGATTAAGAAAAAAACTGCCTAGCACCGATTATATCGATTACATTGATTTGATGACTTTGCTAAACAAGAAAGGCAAAAGGGTTCTCCTGACAATCGATGAAGAACTATCCAGGCTAGACCGTCGTGATCGGACCTATACCCATACCCTTTTCCTGATTGAGAAAATAATTCCGGAAGCCAAGCGCTTAGGCAAACCGCTGATTTTCGACCTACGGAGGATTGGATGAGGCGACAAAAATCGATTCCCAGGTTTTGCCTAAATCGGTAGGGCGAAAACCGGATGAAGCTGGCTTGGGACAATCGATTTCTGCTAGTTTTGACTATATTTCGAAGTCTCCGAAGGGATCTATCTCGAGTTTGAGGTTTTCGAACGCCCGGATCAGCTTTGCTTTCTCCTCATCCGGCCCGATGAACCATTGCATGAGCGACAATCCGAAATCGATCGATTCCGAGGCTTTGCCGTTGTCTTTATTGGTTCCGATGCCATAAATATAGCAACGCGCGGTATAGAAGTTTCCCCAATCGGAACCCTCCCTCCCCGCTTCGAGATAGGATTGGAAGGCTTTGTTTTCATCGATTTGGGTTCCGATCCCTTTCTCATAGCAAAGCCCGAGTTGGTATTTCGCTTCGGCGTGCCCGGGATCGATGGTCATGTTCGGGGTGCCGCGTCGATGGGCGGAATCATGGAAATATTCGAAGGCTTTGGATGGATCGGCGATTAGATTCGGGCCGCCGGTGAGATAGAGGCATCCCAGCCGATACAGCGTCTCCTTATCCAATTTGTCGTATTTTAGATATTCTTCGTAGTTTGAAACGGCTTTCCCATAGTCCTTCGCCGAGCCGAAGAGCCCCAACTCATAGGCTTTCCCGGCGTCATTGAGCGATTGAACGGAGTTGGAGGTGGATAGGTAACGTTGATAATAGGAATTGGCGAGCGATTGATCGGCTTTGACGAATTCATTGCCGTTCTCGTATTGATAAGCTAGGTACCGATAGGCTTCGCTTTCCCCGGCTTCGGCGGCCTTCAGCCAGTATTGGTGCTGCTTGGCTTTATCGATTGAGCGAACGCCGGCGACATAGACCATCGCTTGGGGATAGCCTTTTTCCGCCGCGTATTCCATCAACTCGTCCTGACTGCCGAAACGGGTATCTTCATCAGCGGTCCGGGGGTTATTGATTAATTGGGCCAGTTTATAAGCTGATTCGCCGTCCCCGTTGAGATAACGGGCGTATAACGATTGCTTTTCTTCCTCTAGTCTTTTCTGACATTCCGGCAAGGCGTAGAGGGCGTATTTCTTGTAGTCGTCGTCTTTGGAGTAGATTTTGGCGACGTAAGTGAATTCAAAAATGGCGGAATGGAGGTCTTTGACATACGGGATGCCGTCCATATGGAAATAGCCCAGCCGCATCATGGCCTCGCCGGTTTGTTCCTCGTTCGGGACCAATTCGGTCACCAAGCGATACCAATAGACCGCTTCGGCTTGGTCTTTCTCAACCCCTTCCCAGCCGAAATCGTAAATGTGCCCTAAATACATGGCGGCGTCCGTATCGTAATCCAACAATGCCTTTCGGACTAATTGCTTAAGTTTGTCGGGATAATCTTTGACCATTGGTATACCTCGCCGATTTATGATAGGGGAACTGAACGGCCATCGGCAAGCCAATGATTTTGTTTGGCTGGGGAATCCAATAAAAAAGACCGCTTTTTGCGGCGGTCTTCTTTGGTTTTGCAGCCTTATTCGGCTTTGCCGACGGAGCCGAAGAGCTCCATCTTCTCTTTGACCTTGGCTTGGATGGCGAGGAAGCCCGGCTTTAAGAGTTTCCGCGGGTCATAGCCTTTCGATTCGTTGTCGGCGGTCGGGTTGGCCTTGCCGGCGGCGCAGTAATCGATGGTGGCCTGGGCGAAGACGAGTTGGCAATCGGTGTTGACGTTGATCTTGCTCATGCCGTCTTTGATGGCGTGGCGGATTTGATCATCGGGGATGCCGGTGCCGCCATGGAGGACGAGAGGGATGCCTCCGGTGGCTTTGGAGATGGCCTCGAGGGCGTCGAAGTGGAGCCCTTTCCAGTCAGATGGATAAATGCCATGGATGTTCCCGATGCCAGCGGCGAGGAAATCGACGCCTAAGGAAGCGATGGTCTTGCATTCGGCCGGATCAGCGACTTCCCCGTCGGCGGTCACGCCATCTTCGGTTCCTCCGATCGCGCCGACCTCAGCTTCGATCGAGAGCCCTTTGTCATGGGCGAGGGCGACCAGCTCGGTGGTCTTGGCGAGGTTTTCCTCAAACGGGAAGTGGGAGCCGTCGAACATGATCGAGGTGAAGCCGGCTTCGATGCATTTCTTCGCCCCTTCGTAGGTCCCGTGGTCGAGATGTAAGGCGACCGGGACGGTGATGCCTAAGGAGCGGTCCATGGCCTTGACCATGGCGACGACGACTTCGTACCCGCCCATGTATTTGGCGGCGCCTTCGCTCACGCCCAAGATGACCGGGGACTTGAGTTCCTCGGCGGTGAGCAGGATGGCTTTGGTCCATTCGAGGTTGTTGATGTTGAATTGCCCGACGGCGTAATGGCCTTCGTGGGCTTTCTTCAGCATGCGGGTGGCATTAACTAGCATTGATGTATTTCCTCCGTTGCTATTTATCGTCGGCTTATTCTAAATCAAAGATGGCGTTTGTTAAAGATTTATCCCCTTGTCCTCGATGTGGGTCCGGAAAGCTTTTTCCTGCTCATCGAGGGAGAGTTCCTTGAACTGATTCATATAGAGGTTGTAGTAAGCCCCTTTCTTCTCCATCAAGGCCTTGTGGTTGCCATCCTCGACGATCCGTCCTTGATCCATGACTAAGATGCGGTCGCAGTTGACGATGGTCGAGAGGCGGTGGGCGATGACGATCGAGGTCCTTCCCTTGAGCAAGGAGGCGATGGCGGTTTGGACGCTGGCCTCGGTCTCGGTGTCGATATTGGAAGTCGCTTCATCGAGGATGAGGATGGCCGGGTTCCTGAGCAAGGCTCTGGCGAAGCTGACCAATTGCTTCTGCCCTTGGGACAGCATCCCGCCTCCGTCATGGAGATAGGTGTCATAGCCATCCTTGGTTGAGCGGATGAAGTCGTCGATCCCGACGATTTTGGCGGCTTTTACCACGTCCTCCTCGGTCGCGGTCGGGCTCCCATAACGGATGTTGTCTTTATAGGAAGCAGCGAAGACGAAGGGGGTCTGCTGGACGTAGCCGATATGGGAACGGAGCCAGCCGAGGGAGCGGTCTTTATAATCAACCCCGTCGATCAGAATGGTTCCCGAAGTCGGCTCATAGAAACGGCAGAGGAGGTTGACGGTGGTGGTCTTGCCCGAGCCGGTTTCGCCGACGATGGCTAAGCTTGTCCCTTTCTTAATATGGAGATTCAAATCGTGAATGACCTCGATCCCATTGGAATAGGCGAAGCGGACGTGGTCGAATTCGATATCGCCCTCAATATCCTCGTAATTCTCAACCTTCGGGTCGAAGATGGTGCCGTATTTCTCGATGACTTTCGGCTTATCGACGATCTCAACCTTGGCCTCTAATAGCTGCATCACCTTCTCGGCCCCGGCTTGGGAGGCCATGATGTCGCCGAAGGTTTGGGACAAGTCCTGCAAAGGAGTGTAGATGCTTTGGACGAAGCCGACGAATAAGACGATGAGGGCGCTTAATTCGGCCGCTTCAATCGAGATTATGTTGCTTAAGCCGATGCTTACCAAGACGGCGATCATGGCGGAGGAGATGAGTTCCAATAGGGGAGTGAAGAAGGCATTGACCCGCATGGCGCGCCATCTCTTTTTCCGGATATCCTCGGTGATGTCTTTGGCTTCTTCGTCGATCCGGTCCTCAATCGAGAGGGTTTTGATGGTTTTGGCCCCGTCGATGGCTTCGGCTAACCAGCCGACGTAATGGGAATAAGCGGCCCGGGCGGTCCGGTGACGGAGCAAGAGCATCCGTTCAAAGAAGGGGACGATGACGGCGACTAAAGGAATCGAGGCCATGACGACGAGCGAGAGAATCCAGTTGGTCGAGAACATGGTCCCGATAGTGAAGATGAGTTCGAAGCCCGCCCAGAGAATCGTGTTAAGCGAGCCGGATAAGACGTCGCCGATCGAAGCGGTGTCGTTTTGCATTCTGGCGATCAGCCACCCGCTGGAATTGGAATCGAAGTAGGCGAAGGGCAATTCCTGAATCTTCTTAAACGTGTCGCGGCGGAGTTTGATCATGACCTTCATCGAAATGAGGTTTTGGTAGTAGAACAGCAAGAAGATGGCGATGGCCCGCAAGAAGATCATGATGACGAGCAGGGCAATGAAAGTCGAATAGCCCATGTTTACCTTGATCCCGAAGATGAAATTGACGTGGAGGGTGACGTCCCAAGCCGAACTGATCCCGAGTTCGCTCGCTTCCCCGATACTGGCGATGGCGGCGCTGTTCATGACGGGGATGAAGCTCGAATCGTAGAAGGTGACGACTAAGGTGGTGAAAAGGCAAACCAGCAGCAAGGGCCATTCCGAAAGGGCGTAACGGAGGATCTTCCCCCAGACGGTTAGGTTGACTTTGTCGGGAAGTTTCTCTTCCTCGAAGGCGAAGTGGCTGGCCATTATGCGAGTTTCTCCTGAATGAGGGCGATCCGGCGGTAGGTTCCCTCTTGCTTGACTAACTGCTCATGGGTCCCCATCTCCTCGACCTTCCCATCGTTTAAGACGATGATGAGGTCGGCGTCTTTGGCCGACATGATCCGGTGGGTGATGAGGATGGTGGTGAGCTTCCGCCCTAAATTCTTTAGGTGGGTTCTTATTTCTAAGTCGGTCGCGGTGTCGACGGCCGAGAGGGAATCATCGAAAATAAGGATCGGGGCGCCGCTAAGCAGGGTCCGGGCAATCGCGACCCGTTGCTTTTGCCCGCCCGAGAGGGTGACCCCTTTCTCCCCGACTGGGGTGAGGTAGCCTTTGGGGAAGGATTCGATGGTCGCTTGGACCGAGGCGAGATAAGCGGCGTGCTTGACTTCTTCTTCGCTGGCCCCGACTTTGGCTAGGCGGATGTTGTCGATGACGGTTTTCGAGAATAGGAAGGGGTCTTGGAGGACCGGGACGACCTGGGTCCTTAAATACCCTTTGGCGATCCCTTCGATATCATGGCCATCGAGGTAGATATGGCCTCCGGTTGGCTCGTATAGCCTGGTCAATAATTGCGATAAAGTCGACTTGCCGGAGCCGGTTTTGCCTAAGATAGCGAGGGTTTGCCCGGCTTTGAGGGTGAAGGAGACGTCATTGATGACTAACCGTTCTGGGTCATCGGGATAGGCGAAACTCACGTGGTCGAAGACGATGTCGCCTTCGATCTTCGGCGATTCGCCGGTCGTGATGTCTTCGATCGGGGACTCCAATAGCTTCTGCATCCGGTCGGAACTGGCGATGACCTGGCCGAGATTGGATAAGGAGGTGGCGGAGCTGCGTAAAGGCCAGACCATCATGTTGACGAACATGAAGGCGATGGCGACGGTCCCGGCGGTGATTTCCCCGGCGATGGCTAAATAAAGCGAATAGATAAGGGCGATGTTTCTCGACAAGAAGATGAAGATGTCGCTGCTGGAAAAGAAGAAGGAGGAGAAGACCCGCCAGGAACGGAACTTCCCTTCATAATCTTTTAACCGTTCCTCGAACTGGGCGATCTCGTAGTTCTCGGCGTTATAGGCTTTGACGATCCTGACGGCCGAAAGGTTCTCGGAGATCTTCTCGGTCATGTTGGCCTCCGAGTCATCGGTCCGTCGATAACGCTTCCTTACTTCCTTAATTAGGAAGAAGGAGTAGATGAACATAAAGGGGAGGATCGAAAGGGAGATAAGGGTCAATTTCCAAGAGATATCGCAAAGGATCGAAAAGCAGATGACGACGATGAAGAGGGTATAGGCGAACTGGTTTAGATCCATCATGATGAACCGGCGCAAAACATCGACGTCGCGGGTGCAGGTTTGGATCAAATCGCCGGATTTGGCTTTCTTATAATAGGAGAAAGGCTGATGTTCGAGTTGTTCGAATAGGCTGAGCTGCATCTTTTTGTTGATCGAGCTTGAGGCCCGGAAGCGAAGCAGCATCCGCGACATCGAGAGGACGAAGGTGATGGCGGCCGTCACCCCGATGGCGATCGGCAATATCGCCATATGGTCATAGAGGTAAGCGGCCCCTTTCCCGCCGGTCAGCATATTGACCACCATCTTCTCAAGGTATTGGGCTTTGTCAAGGTCGCGGGTGAAGGCATCGAGCAAGACTTTGATTAAGAAGGTGGTGAAGACGGAAGCGCAGACGGTTAAAAGCTGGAAGACGAAATTAAAGAAATAGACGACGCCGGTCCCGGCGATCATTTGCTTGAGCGTCTTCCAGAGCGACTTCATAAATCGAAGGATACCCCAAAGGGGTGGGGAAGGGAAGGAGGAAAAAGCTTTTACGTATTTTTGACCCGGAAAGGGCGCAAAAGCCATCTACCGGTTCGGTTATTCGTGGTTTAATATTACTTCGAAAAGCAAAGCGAAAGGAAAAGCAATGGAGCATAACCAGTGGTGGCTTGATGGCGTCGGCTACATCATTTATCCCCAGTCGTTCCTCGATAGCAATGGCGATGGGTTCGGTGACCTCAATGGCCTCCGGTCCAAACTCGATTACCTCCGCGACCTCGGGGTCAATATTCTGTGGATCTGCCCGATCTTCGATTCCCCGATGGACGATGGGGGATACGATGTCCGCGATTACTACAAAGTCAATCCCCTTTACGGGAGCAACGAGGATCTCGACTGCTTGATTCGCGAAGCCCATGAACGGGGCATCCGGATCCTGCTGGATTTAACCCTCAACCACACTTCGATTGAGCACGAATGGTTCAAGAAAGCCATTGCCGACCCGAACTGCGAAGAACGGGGCTATTACATTATTAGGAAAGGGAAGCGGGAGAACGGAAAACTCCTCCCGCCCAATAACTGGGAAAGCTTCTTCTTCACCTCGGCTTGGGAAAATATCGAAGGAACCGATGATTTTTACCTCCATCTTTTCTCGCCCAAGATGCCCGACGTCGACTGGAGCAATCCGAAGTTACGGGAACGTTATCATGAAATCGCCCGTCACTATCTTGACCGGGGGGTCGATGGGTTTAGGTTAGACGCCATCGCCCATATCGCTAAAGCTCCAGGCCTCCCCGATTCGACTAAAGCCCCGGACTCGACCGGCTTTGTCCCCGACACCGACATGTATTCCAATCGGCCGGAAGTCATCGATTATTTAAAGGAATTCAATGAGAAGGTTTTCTCCCATTACGATTGTTTGACCATTGGTGAGGCCGGCGGCTGCATCAGCCCCGAACAGGCATTAAAGCTCGTCAATAAGAAAGACGGGCCGATCAACATGGTGTTCAACTTCGATTGTGTCTGGCAAAACGGAGGTTGGGACTCAATCGGGAAAAAGCCCGAGGAACGCCAACTTGACCTTGTCAATCTGAAAAAGAACTTCCTCCGGTGGTATGAGGCTTGCCATAAGCAGGCCGATATGCCGCTTTATTGGTGCAACCACGATCATCCGCGGGTCTTGTCCCAATACGGGTCGAAGGATTACCGGAACGAATCGGCTAAGTGCTTGCTCATCACCCTTCTTTTCCTCTACGGCACCCCCTTCATCTACCAAGGGGAGGAAATCGGGATGGCCAATCCGGCCTATCCTTCGATTGAGGACTATTATGCCGATGCCGGCGAGCGGTGTGAGGTGCCCAATCTCCGGAAGCAAGGCTATAGCGAGCAGGCCTTCCTCGATAACCTCCAACGGACCTCGCGTCTATCCGGTCGTTCCCCGATCCCTTGGAACCATAACGAGAACGGCGGCTTCACCACCGGCACCCCGTGGCTTAAGCTCGGCGAGGAATATAAGCACGGGATCAACGTCTTAGACGAGATGAATGATCCTTGGTCGGTCATCAACTTCTATCAATACGCCATTCTCAAGCGCCGCCTTCCCGACATCAATGAGACGGTCTTAAACGGCGAACTCCAGATCATCGACATCGAGAACCCCGACGTCTTCTGCTACCTCCATGACGGGACTGAGAAGTTGATGGTCGTGAGCAATTTCCGCCCCTATGAAGTCAAGTTCGACTTCTATTGGCGGATCAAAGACGTCGTCCTCCACAATTACGATTCGGTCCTCTTGGATAACCACACCTTCACCCTGCGGCCCTTTGAATCGTTCCTGCTCAAGGTATGAGGCTCTACGTCCAAAGCCATCAGAGTCTGAATCTATTTATTTTAAACGCCTCTTTGTCGCGGCTTCGCCTCAAAGGGGCTTTTATTTCCCTTTCCGATGTTTCGGCCTATTACGAAGGGGAGATAAGTTTTGAATCGGCCTCCTTATTGATTGGGGGCTATTGCTCCGATGCCATCGATGAGGCGGCGGGGCTCCTCACCAATTTACAAGGGAAATTGGCCGAGATGCTGCTCAATTCGGCTTTATTGGCCGCCCCAAAAGCGGTCAGCCGACCCGATGAAGTCATCCTCCGCGATACCTTATATGGGAACTTCACCCTCTATGCCGCCTTCTTAGACCATTTCTCCCATTTGAAAAACGAATGGGTCAAAGCGGGCTTGGCTTATTTAGACCATAAAGGCGAGAAACTCGAGGCCGCCGCCGCCCTCTATCTCCATCGGAATTCCTTTGCTTATCGCCTCCGCCGGCTTTACCAAGTCGGGGGGATCGACGTGACTGACCCCCATGAAGGGCTGCTTTTGGTCATCTATCGGGTCTTGAACGTAAGAGGAATGCAATAAGTCAGTGATTATTCCCTCTTTCCTGGTTACTTATTCAGTAAGGAGGGAATCGAAATGGACGAACAGCGATTCAAAGACGTGAGCCTAAGCCGGATCCTCTGCTTCGTTTTGGCCGGGGCCTTCGTGCTGATCGGGGGCTTTCGCTTTTTCTTGCAAAGCGACTTCGTCGGCCTAGCCGAAGACGTGGTGCTCGGGCTGGGGGCCGCTTTGGCGGGACAGCTCTACTATTCCTCGGCCCGGAGTAATCTAGAGAAAGAAAAAGTCGAAGATCTGAACCGGGAAGACGAAGGGCTTTAACGAAGGGCTTTCTTCAGTAAGTGCGATAACGGCCAAGCAAGTAATAAGCACCCATAGGCTTGCAATAGGTCGAAAGCCGAGCTAAGCAAACCGGCCGGACCATAAAGAAGCCAATAGGCAAGCAAATATATAAGCACCTCGAAAGCGCACCCCAATACAGGGCTTAGATACTTCATTATCTTGTGGTTACGGAATAGTCCCGCCCCTAAACCCAATAGGCATTTGGCGGCGATGGTGAAGGGGATGAAGACGAAATAACCGGAGGCGGCATCGGCTAAGACCCCGGATAGCATCCCGACCCCGGCCCCGACTAAAGGACCAAAAAGGAAGCCGCTAGTAAGGGTGAAGGCGTCGCTAAGGTTAAAATAGCCACCCCAAGGGTAGGGGATAGGGAAAACCGCCCCGACCACGAAAGCCAAGGCCCCGAGGGTGGCGATGAGGGCGAGGTCGCGGAGACTTATTTTCCTTTGGGTTTTATTTTCGACGCGGGCCATGTTCCTTCGTCTGCTTCATTTCTTTCTTCGCCTGCTTCTCAAGCAATTCCGAAAGCAGGGCTAATCCTTCTTGCTCGTTAAGAACTTGGATGCCTTTTTCTTGAAGTTTGGCGGCGGTGATCCCCATCCCGGGGATCTTCTTCCCATCGAAACGGCCGTTATGGATCTCGTGGACCCCGCAGGAAGGGGAACCGTCTTTGAGGATGGCGAGGCGGATGCCGAGAAAGGAGCAGATGTTTAAAGCTTTACGGGCCCCATGTTCGAAATAACGGGTGACGTCTTCGCCTTCTTTGTTCACGACCGCGCCGTTTTTGATCTCCGAGGGGATCCGGGGCGTGGGCAACCCTCCTTCGACCTCCGGGCAAAAGGGCACGACGTCATAGAACTTGGTGAAGTCCATCAGCCCTTCGATTAGGTTGTCGCCCCCGTCATAACGGGTTTTCTCGCCGAGCAAGCAGGCGGAGATGAGAATCTTTTCCATTGCGTCGCCCATCATACACTAAGAGGGCGAAAGGAGGCTATAATGACATGGTTATGCGTGAATTGCGTCGGAATTACTCCTATCACGGCATCGTCTATGAGGCGAATATCGCTTTTCGCCGCCGTTCGGGAATCCGGCTTTCGATAAGAAAGGATGGGCGGCTTTCGATTTCCGCCCCGCGGCGAATCAGCTTAACTGACCTCGACCAGGAAATTGGGAAGATGATGCCCTGGGTCGAGAAGCATCGGAGCAAAATGGAGCAAGAGCAAGCCCTTCCCTATACCTATATCCTCGGGGAAAGGGTCGAGACGAGCCAAAGCGAGGCCGAGGTTCGAAGCGGCTACGCTAAACAAGCCCTAGCCTATTTCACCTCCCGGGTCGCTTATTTCGCCCCGATCATGGGCATAAAGACCCCTTATAAAGTCAAAGTCCGGGACATGATGAGCCGGGTTGGGAGCAATTCGGGTCAGACTAAGACCTTGGCCTTCTCCTTGTGGCTCTATCATTTTTCACCCGCGGTCATCGATTCGGTGGTCATCCACGAGTTGGCCCATGATAAGGTCCGGAACCACTCTTCCAAATTTTATGCCATTGTGCTGCAATATTGCCCGGATTACTGGGCATTAAGAAAGCGGATCGTCCGCCACCAATATGGAAAAGATCACGAGCAAGGATAACAAAAAGGTCAAAGAAGCGGCGAAATTGCTGTCGAAAGGGACGGCTGATTCTTTCCTTATCGAAGGCCATCACCTCGTCGAGATGGCGGCCCAATCGGGAAAGCTCCTTTATTATTTCGCCACCGCCGAGCAGCCTTATTCCGTCCCGGGATATTTAGTGGGGGAAGACATCATCAAAAAGCTTTCTTCCTCAGTTCATCCCGAACCGATCGTCGGGGTGGCTAAGTTATCCATTAACCGACCATTGCAGGGAAAACGGGTCCTCCTTCTTGACCGGATCCAGGACCCGGGGAATCTCGGGACGTTGCTAAGGTCTGCCCTTTCCTTTGGCTTTTATGACGTTATTGCCTTAGAGGGAACTTGTTCCTACTTCAACCCCAAGGCTATCCAAAGTTCCCAAGGAGCGATCTTCTCTTTAAATCTTCTTCGCTTATCCGAGGCTGACGCCTTAGCCTTATTGAAGGAGCGGGGCTATCCCCTTTTCGGCACTTCCTTAGACCGAGCTTCGCCCCTCGAAGGATTCGTTTTCCCTGATAAGTTCGCTTTGGGGCTTGGCAATGAGGGAAAAGGAATGGCAAAATCCATTCTTGAGCAAACCGATACCAATATTAAAATATCCATGGCAGGCATCGATTCGCTTAACGTTGGCGTCGCCGGCGGGATCTTGATGCATTATGCCGCCTATTTAAACGGAAAGGATAAAAACCTATGAAGAAATCCGTGTTTCTCTTGCTTCCTTTATTGGCTTTAGTTGGCTGCAACCGGGGCGGGAAAGCGAACCCGAACGATGTGTTCGCTCTTTTTGACAAAGCGATACTCCGCTCAAGCGAGAAGACCAGCATTCAGATCACTACCTCGACCCCGATGAGCCTAGTTGGCAGCTTAAGCGGTTACGATATCGAGATTCAAAGCCTCCCCTTCGATCTTCGTTATGATGGGACCAATTTTTCCTTCGTCTCGGGGTCCAGCGGCCAAAAAGGCTCGATCGAGATCGACACTGGAACTGGATTCCCCCTTTCGATTAAAAATCTTGCTTTTGGGATGTATGGGGATGCGGATAATGTCTACCTCGATTTCTCCGATAGTTCTTTCTCCGGTTTGCGGCTGGCCATGGGGACGGTACTCGGGGTTGAGATTCCCGAGAAGATCGTCACGCCGACTAATGGAGCGGGGTTTGAGATCGACGTCGGGTCGATGTTCTCCTCGATGGCGGCCGAACCGTACTCGTCTTTCTACAAGAATCATGCCGATTGCTTTGAATTCACCGACACCAGCTTCACTTTGAAGATCGAAGACGTCGATGATTTGGCTGATTATATCGTTGCCGCCGTCGAGTCGGAAGCCACCGACTCCGCCCTCTCTTCGATGGGTGATTATCAAAACGAGATCGAGGATATGCTATCTTCGGCCACCCTCAATGATTACCTCGAGAAATGGAAGTTCGACGAGAATGGCCTCCTTGGCTTTGAGGCCCTCATCGATATCGACGGGCTCCCGGAGACTTTGAATACCTTCGGCGGGTCGGCTTATGCCAAATTCGGCTTCGATTTCGCCTATGACGGCTTCACCGTCGAGACTCCTTCCGATAAAGAGGATTATCAGCAATTGGACCTTTCGGGGGTGACGGGGCCAACGATTCCCGGCATTTCCGCGTGACGATTTCGGTTTTCTCGCCTACTTATTAAGTAAGGAGGGAGAACCGATGAAGAGAATATCCGTTGCCTATAAGCCCTATCCGCGCTGGCTAAGTTACCCTTTGGCCATCCTGCCGATTGGGCTTTATTTGTCTTTGACCATCTTCGCCTTATTTTCCTATTCCCGTTTTCTCGACCCCCGGGACTTGACCATCGCGATTCTTGGAATTTCTTTGCTTTTCGTCTCTTTCTCCTTACTAGGTTTTCTTCGTCTTTCCCGGAAGAAGCGGCTCGCCGAGGATTTAGCGGCCCTTAATGGCTTAACCCGGGAATTGTTATTGGAGAAAGAGGCGCTCGAACCGTATAGCCCCTTGCTTAACCGGATCGAAAGCCGTTATCGCTCGATTCTGGTTTTGAATCCCAATTACCCGTTTTATCAAGACTATTTGGCCGATTTGGCCCGTTCCTTTCCCGACTCGCTTTTCCTTTCGGGGCCTTTAAGCAAGAAGGAAGCTGAGATGGAGCTTCACTTCCTTCGCCTACTCGATCGATTAGACCAAGTGGGGGCGATATTCGCCCGTTCGCCAAGCTTATTTAAGGATAAAGAGGGGACTTATCTAAAAGGAGCGGGGTGGTTATATTCCGCCCTCGAACTCTTCATTAAAGGGTTTCCCCGCTTCGATTGCCTAGCCAAATTCCCCCATCTATCGGTCTACGCCCAAAAAGAGTTGCCTCTTCCCTAATCTGCCCCCAAAGGATAGAATGGCTTCGCCCAAAGACGAGGAGCAGTAACGGGGCGACTTCCCTTACAGGGACGGGTGGACAGTGAGACCATCCGAGGGGAGTTCCGCGAATTCGCCTCCGAGGGTGGTGGGGAGACCCGCCCGTACCCGGCGTTAACGGGATAGAGAGCGATCCATGATCAATATGGATCGAATCGGGATGGCACCGCGGTAATTCCGTTCCCTCGGGGCCGATTTTTATTTAAGGAGCGAAGATGGACACTGCAATCGAGAAGACGCTAGCGGAAGGGCTAGCTCAGCTGAAAGAGGTTAAAACCCAAGTCGAATTGGACCGTTTTTATGCCGTTTACTTGGCAAAAAAAGGCGCCATCGCTGGCTTGATGGGGCAGATGCGCTCCATCCCTAATGAAGAGAAAGCCGCCTTTGGCAAAGCGGTCAACGAGGCCAAAAGCCAATTGACCAATGAATACGAGAATAAGAAACAGGCTCTGGAGGAAGAAGCCCTTTCGGCTAAACTCCAAGCCGAGCAGATCGACCTTTCTTTGCCCGGTCGCGGGGCTGGGGTCGGTCATCAGAACCCGTTCCGGCTCATCATCGACGAAGTGACCGATATTTTCCTTGATATGGGCTATGAAGTCGTTTCGGGCCGCGACGTCGAGACCGACCTCTATAACTTCGAATTGCTTAACGTCCCCGCTGATCATCCCGCCCGGGATATGCAGGATACTTTCTATTTAAAAGGCGGCAAGCTCCTTCGGACCCAGACCTCGGCCGCCCAAGCCCATGTGATGTTGGAACGGAAAGGGCTCACGCCGATTAAGATGATCAGCCCGGGGAAGACCTATCGCCGGGACGATGATGACATGACCCATTCCCATCAATTCGCCCAGATCGAGGGGCTAGTGGTCGATAAGAATATTTCCTTAGGCAATCTAAAGGCGACGCTCGAGCTATTCGCGAAAAAAATGTTCGGCGAGAAGCGGGAGATTCGTCTCCGTTCTTCTTATTTCCCCTTCACCGAGCCAAGCGTTGAAGTCGACGTCTCTTGCTTTGCTTGTCAAGGCAAGGGCTGCTCGATGTGCAAAGGCTCGGGCTGGATTGAGATCCTTGGGGCCGGGATGGTCAATCCCAAGGTGCTTAAGATGTGCGGCTATGATCCTGACGTTTGGAGCGGATTTGCCTTTGGCGTTGGGGTCGAACGGGTCGCCATGCTCCGTTATGGGATCGACGACATCCGCCGGTTCTATGCTGACGATTTCCGCTTCCTCTCCCCTTTCTATGCCAAATAAACGAGGTGCTTAACGATGAAAGTCTCATTCAATTATTTGAAGTCCCATCTCGATTTGACCGGGATCACCCCCGAGATACTGGCCGATAAGCTGACCTTCGCCGGGGCCGAAGTCGAAGGGATAGAGCATCTATCCTCGGCGACTGGCTTAGTCGTTGGGAAGATCCTTTCCTGCGTGGCCCATCCCGATTCCGACCATCTTCATATCCTTCAAGTCGATGAAGGGAAGAAATATGGCGTTCAGCAGATTGTCTGCGGCGCCCCCAATGCCCGAACCGGCTTAAAGGTCATCGTTGCCCGGCCGGGGGCTAAACTGCCGGGAATCGAGATCAAGCCGAGCGTCATCCGCGGGGAAGAAAGCAACGGGATGTGCTGCGCTTTATACGAACTCGGGGTCGATAAGAAGTATTTAAGCGACTATCAATGCGCTGGCATCGAAGAGTTGCCCGATGATATTGAGGTGGGCGAGGAGGATCCGTTAGGGAAACTGGGCTATGACGACGCCATCCTCGATATGGATCTTTTGCCTAACCGCCCGGATCTTTATGCCTTGAATAACGTCGTCCGGGAAGTCGCTTGCCTTTTCAATCTGAGTCCAAAAATCGAAGAAGGGGCAGAACTCGGCGATAAAAAGACCGATTTCATCGTCACTTCCTCAACCCCTTCTTGCCCAAGCTTCCAAGCCATCGTGGCCAAAGGGGTCAAGACGAAGGAGTCGCCCTTATGGCTAAAATCCATCTTGATGGCCAGTGGCATCCGTCCGATCAACAACATCGTCGACATCGGCAACTACGTGATGCTGGTCACCGGGCAGCCTTTGAATATGTACGACGAGGATAAACTTCCTGAACGGAAACTCGACGTCATCGATGATTACGAAGGGAAGTTCCGGGCCATGGATGGCAAGGAATACGACTTAAAGAAAGGCGATCTCCTCGTCTCCAGCCAAGGGAAGGGGATGTGCTTAGCTGGCATTATGACTGCCGACGTTTGCCGGGTGGACGAGAAGACGGAAAACATCGTCGTCGAGGCCGCTTCCTTTGCCGGGGCGTCGATTCGCCGGACCTCGGCTCGACTTGGCTTAAGCAGCGATTCCTCCCTTCGTTTCGTTAAAGGGGTCAATCCATTAGCCCAGCTTGAAGCCCTTAAGTTAGTCAAGAAACTCTTAGTCGAATTGGCCGAGACCTCCGATATCGAGGTGGCCACCCCGTATGGGGAGGTTAAATCGCCTTCGAAGGAAATCTTGGTTTCGCTTAGTTATCTTAATGGCCGGCTCGGGACTGAGTTCACCGAAGAGCAGGTCCTCGATGTTTTAACCCGCGATGGGTTTAGCTATCTAGGCAAAGAAGGCGAGGATTTCCGTCTCCTTTCCCCTTCTTATCGTCTAGACATCGATGGGAAAGCCGACGTTTCGGAGGAAGTCATCCGCTTGCTGGGCCTAGATAACGTCAAAAGCGAGCTCCCCATTTCCTCTTTGTCCTTAACCGGCTTGACCGAGAAGCAGAAGAAGGAACGGCTCATTCGCCGTCTATTGAATGAGCGGGGGCTGGATGAGGTTTTGACCTACACCTTGGTAAGCCAAGACGAACTAAAATACTTCGACCTGTTTGGCAACCATAAACCTTATGAATTAGCCAATCCGTTGACCGCCGACCATGCTTTCGTTAGGACCTCTTTAGCCTATTCGCTACTGGAGGTTCTTTCCTATAACGCCGCTAGACAAGCCAAAAACGGGGCCATCTTCGAGGTGGCTGACGTCGATGCCGAGAATTATGAGGCGACCCATTTGGCGTTGGCTTATGCTGGGGAAGCAGAAGAATGGGACGATTTGGCTAAGCGGAGTTATGATTATTACGATGCCAAAGGGGCTTTGGAGCAGATCTTCAAGGCGCTCGGCATCATCCCCTCCCGTTATCGTTATCTCATGGCGACCGATTGCTCTTCTTTACATCCGGGTCGCTCGGCCTATGTCTATTTAGGCAAGCAACGGATTGGTTTCTTAGGCGAGGTCCATCCTTCTTTATCTAAAAAGCTCGGGCTAAGTTCGGCGGTGGTGATGGAGCTTGAGCTCTCGGCTATGCTCGACCTTAAAGTCAGCCAGGTTAAGTCGGTTCCCCCGTCCCGTTTCCCCTTCGTTACCCGCGACCTTTCCTTCGTTATCGATAAGAAAGTCAGCTTCGACGAGGTCAAGAAGACGGTGATGAATTCCTCCCTCATAAAGGAAGTCACCCCCTTCGACGTCTATATGGGCGCCCATCTTCCGGAAGGGAAGAAGTCCATGGCCATCACCATCAAGTTCGCCTCCGATAAGACTTTGGTCGATGAGGAAGTGAACTCGGCGATGGCGAAAATCATCGCCGATCTGCAGTCCAAACTCGGGGCTGAGGTAAGGAAATGAAGGTTCATAAATCCCGGATCACCTTCGAGAAGGATCTTTCGGTCGAGGAGAATATCCAGCTTTCGGAAGCGCAGGTCGCGACCCTTTATCCGATCATCAAGGTCCGCGATTGCCACCTCAAAGGGCTGATTTACCGCGATGACGACGATAAGCTTTATGCCGACGTCGATGTCTGGGCTAAGGTCACTTATAAAGACGGGGTGAGCGGCGAGCCTTTCGATTATAATTTCGCCTCGATGGGGCTTTATGAGATTTTGGAAAAAGAAGACGGGGAGGGCGAAGGCTTTATCTTCCCTGGCGGCGAATTCGAAACCGAGGAATTGACCCGATCGATCATCAAGTTCGAAATGGATCCCTATTTATCCAAACGCGGCTAACCCCGCGTTTTCTTTTGGGGAAGCGGGGCTCCGCATTGGACGCAGAAATCGGCTTTATCGTCATTGATGTAGCCGCAGCGGGGGCAATTGATGGTCGAAAGGGCGATGTGCTCTTGCTTAACGATCCCTTCTTTCGTTCGGATGTCTTTGATTGGGTCGGGATTGAAGACAGGAGTTTTAGTTGGGACGTCGCCTTTTAATTTCCTTTCGACCGCGGCGATATACATTTTCGCCTCTTTATCGACGATGCTTGGGGTTCGGAAAGGATGGCGCTTGACCTCGATATTGACCAGTTGGAATTCCCGCAAGGTCTGGTAATCGAGGTTGGCCCGGTAGAGGAAATAGAAAGCCAAAATCAGGCATAGAGCGGGGAGAAGAAAGAAGAAAGCTGAGTAACCGCCGATATAATCGAGGAGGAAGATAAAGCAGAGGAAGCCGCCGGCGAAGGCGAAAGGCATCGCCATGATTGAGATAGTATAGGTCAACTTATGGCGTTTTAAGGCCCTTAGGGCTGCTTCGGGAGTGGCGGGTTTCTTCATATAGAAAGGATAAAGCCAGCGGGCGGTAATTCCCAAAGGTTATTTGTCTTTATTGGTCGGCAAAGGGGCTCCGCATTGGGAGCAGAAGTTGGCTTTGACGTCGTTGATGTAGCCGCAGCGGGGGCAATTGATGGTCCCGTTATTGACGGGATCGGCTTTTTCTTCCTTTTCCGCCTGACAATCGTAACGGTCCTTGGTTTGGAAATCCGGTTCTTGATAGACATGGCCATTGTCGATCGGGCCGTTTTCCTGGAGTTTTTGCTCGACCATCTTGGCGTAAAGGTCCATGTTCCGGATACTCCGGTTATTGACCATTCCCATGGTGACGAAATTAAAGCCGGCTAAGTCGAAGAAGGCATCGCGGGCTTTCCAGCCGAAATAGATGCCGATGATCAAGACGGCAAATCCCGGCAGGGCGATCAATAGCCCTAAAGGGCCGATTCCCATACTAAGGGGGACGAAGGCGATGACGCCGGCGACAAAGAGGGCGAAGCCGATGATGGAGAGGATATTGGAGCGCTTCCGGTACTTCCGGTACTGCCGCAGCGCTTCCTGAACGGTCTGGTTTTCTTTTTTCATACGGCTAAAGTATATAAGGAAGCAATGAAAAAGCAAGTATTTGCAAACGTTTGCAAAACAATATACGAAGGAAACATTCGATAGTTACTTATCTAATAAATGATAATGACAATAGGATAATCAAAACTATTTGCAAAACGTTGCAAGCAACTGCATAATATTGCCGAGGAAAAAGCGATGATTGAATGGATCGATTTACATCCGAAGGACCTCCAGGCGACGATGAACAAGAATTGCCTGACCTTCAATTCGGCCTGTCTGCCTTTGCTACAACGGGCTTATCGGGTTCGGGTCGGGATCGATGAGGGGAAGCTCGTCATCTATCCCATCAGCAAGGAACGATTCGACCAAGGGGACCTCGATGAGCGGTCCCTATTCGAGGTTAAACTGAAGAAAAGCTATGCCCGCCTCTGCTCGACTTCCTTGCTTTCCGAGTTAGCCAAGCGGCTGAGCCTCGACCTCTCGACCCCCAAGCGTTATCCAGTCGATGGGGGGCCGGACAACGAATACTTACTGATCCATACGGAGGTTAAATAATATGATCGAACAATGGATGTGGCTTATTTGGCTGGTGATGATGGTCCTCTCCCTCATCATCGAGGCCAGCACCGCCGCCTTGGTGAGTTTGTGGTTCGCCATCGGGGGCGCCGTCGCCTTGGTTGTCTCCTTAATACCGGGAGTTCCCTATTGGGGCGAGATCATCGTCTTCGTCGGGGTCTCGATCATCGCCTTCTTCGCCTTGCGCCCTCTGATCAAGAAGGTCATGAGCAAGAAGGAGCAGACCCGAAGCAACGTCGAGGGGCTACTTGGGAAGAAAGGCATCGTCTTGAGCCCTTGCTCCTACCTACATAAAGGGGAGATAATGATTGACGGGCTGACCTGGACCGCCGAGGTCCGGGAGGAAGGCCTTAGCTTTGAACCGAGCGAGGTGGCCCTGATCGTCGCCATCGCCGGCAATAAACTCATCATCGATAAAGCCAATGAACAAGGAGGGCTTAAACAATGAACATGCTCGATTCTTTCCCCGGCTGGGCCATCGGCCTGATCGTCGGGCTCATCCTCTTCGTCTTGTTGCTGGTGTTGATCCTTTGCAACGTCAAGATCATCGGTCAGACCGAGAAAGGGATCATCGAACGGCTCGGGTCGTATAAATGCACCTGGGGTACCGGGATCCATATGAAGATACCTTTCTTCGACCGGCTGGCCCATCGGATCGACATGCGGGAACAGGTCAAGGACTTCCCGCCCCAAAACGTCATCACCTCTGATAACGTCACCATCCAGATCGACACCGTCGTCTTCTATTACGTCTCCGATTCCAAGCTCTATGCCTACGGGGTCTCGAACCCGGTCCAGGCCATTGAGCTCCTCTCTTCGACCACCCTTCGAAACATCATCGGCGAGCTCGACCTCGACTCGACCCTCACTTCCCGTGACATCATCAATGAGAAGATGCGGGAGATCCTCGATGGGGCGACCGACCCCTGGGGTATTAAGGTCACCCGGGTTGAGGTAAAGAACATCCTTCCGCCCCGGGATATCCAAGAGGCGATGGAACGCCAGATGCGGGCTGAGCGGGAGAAAAGGGAAAAGATCCTCCTCGCTGAAGGGCAAAAGCAAAGCGCCATCTTAATCGCCGAGGGCAACAAGGAATCGATGATCCTTAACGCCGAGGCCGAGAAGGAAGCGACCATCAAGAAAGCCGAGGGCGAAGCCCAAAGGATGAAAAACCTCAAAGAAGCCGAAGCGGCCGGCATCAAGATGGTCCGGGATGCCGAGGCCGAGGGTATCAAGGCCTTGAAAGCCGCCGAAGCCGACAAAGCGGTCTTGACCATCCGGGGCTATGAAGCCTTGCAGAAGGTGGCCGACGGACAGGCGACGAAGATCTTCCTGCCAAGCAACCTTGAGCCGCTTGCCGGGGCCGCGACCGCCATCGCCGAAGCCATCAAGGAAAAATAAACATCAGCCGTCCTGGTTAAAGCTGGGACGGCTTTTTTGCGTCGATTCTTGACAATTCGCCGTCAAAGCCGATTATTTTGGCCATAGGTTTCCTCTATGTCTTCCTCCTCCGCCTCGATTAAGCATTGCTTGTCACCTTATAAGGGGAATTATGCCTATTTGGTTGTCTTGGGAATCATTGTTAGCCTGCTTGACGTTGGCTTTGCTCTTTTCCTTTCCTGGTTAGTCGATTTCCCGTTTGGCGACAACATCCCAGGCTTCTTTCTTCTGCTTGGAGCCGGGGTTGGCTATATCCTGATCCAATGCCTGCTTATTTTCCTTCATGGGTATGGGACGCGTTCCTTTCAGGAGAGGGTTTTGCTTTATTGGCGGAACGAGCTTTGGAAGGAAAACCTCGCCATTTGCGATGATAATCCCGATGAGGTGGGGCGAGGGCTTGCCAAAATAATTGATGAAATGGAATTGATTTCCCGAAAAGTCCTGAACCCTTTGCTTAATTTCCCAACCCAGGTTTTTGCCGTTTTCGCTTCCTTGACGGTCGGCTTCCTCATCAATTGGGCTTTTGGCTTACTGATGATATCCGCCTCCCCATTGTTGTTTTTGACTGTCTTCCTGTTCTTACCGATCATCAAGAAACGGGTTAATTCCTATGTTGGGGTCTTCCGAGAGTACCAAGATCAGACCTTGGATTTGCTTAATTCTCAGAAAATCGCCTTTGGTTATCATCGGGATGGCTTTTTTCGCGAGCGGGCGAAGAAGGATTCTTCGGCTTTGCTCTCGGCCGAATGGGCGGTCGGCAAAGCCGATGCGCCTTTTGAGGCTTCCCATAACGCCTTATCGTTTGGAATTCGTTTGGCGGCGGTGGCGGCCTCGTCTTTGTTGGTAGGGCTCGGTTTGGGGGCAGAATCGTCTTTGCCAGCCTGCCTTTTCCTTTCTTCTACCTTAGTGGAATCGCTTGCAATGTTCGCCACGGGTTTATCCGATTATTTATCCGGAAAGAGCCTAATGAACAACCTGAATTGGAATTCCGCGCCTCGTAAACCTCTTCCAAACGACGATTTCGCCGGCTTGGCCTTGCTCTCAGCCTCTCCGGCCAACGGTGTTCCCTTAAAAGCGGATTTATCAGTCGAGCCGGGTGAAAAGGTGCTGCTACTTGGCGACCCGGGATCCGGGAAATCGACCGCGATCAAGATGCTTTCCGGCTTATTGGAAGCTAGCGATGGCGA
This sequence comes from uncultured bacterium, assembly GCA_949297805.1. Classification (GTDB taxonomy): domain Bacteria; phylum Bacillota_I; class Bacilli_A; order RFN20; family CAG-826; genus Alloenteromonas. Next base: position 681,527 of record CASFTG010000001.1, on the reverse strand, counting down.
AATCAAAAGACCAGATCGGGCTGGTTATTGCCCTCAAACCCCAACCGTCTATCCTCTAAGTCTCGATGAAAATATCGGGCTTAGCGATAACCTGGATGTTAATAAGCTGGGCCGGGCGAAGGCATTCGCTGGGATTGCCTTCGACCGCGAGGACTGCTCAACCCTTTCGGGCGGGGAACAAAAACGGGTGGGGCTAGCCCGGGCCTATTACCATGGCGAGGGCTGCTTATTGCTTGATGAGCCGACGACTTCGATTGGAAAAGATGGGGAGAAAGCCATTTATCAGTCGATCCTTTCCTATCCAGGGACCGTGCTGGCCTCGGCCCATCGAGTTCCTTTATCGATTGTCGGGCAATTTGACCAGATCTATATCTGCGCTGATCAGGTTTTACGAAAGGTTAGCCCGGACGATAAGACCCTGCGGCATTATTGCTTGGAGGGAAAACAATGAAACGGATCGTTCTCGGTTTCCTTAAGTCTCATCCTTGGATGGTCTTGTTGACCCTATTGGTATCGTTGGGATCGTCGGGGGCCTTTTTCCTCTTGGCGGTGGTTTTGGATTATGCCGTTTCGACTTTCGTTAATGGTTGGGACTGGGCTGTTTTCTTGCTTTTGCTCGGTTATATCTTGTTTTTCTTTCTCGTCTTTTGGGCTTCGCGGGCGATGGAACCCTTCATTCAGGCGAAAGCCGGGGACTATGTCCGCCGGAAATATTTGGATTATTTACTCCAGCCCAATCGCTTGATAAATGGGAATATCGGTCACCAGCTCAATGACGTTCTTGACAATTCGGGGAAGGCCGTAACCGCCTACTTACTTAAGCCAATCAATCTTCTCTCGGAGATACTGGGTCTATTGGCCGCCGCCATCTATGGAGGCCTGATTCATTATGGGCTGACGCTCATTGGGCTTGGCATTGGGGGCTTGCAGCTGCTCTCGACTTTCCTTTTCCAAAGCCAACTCGGGAAAATGGGGGAAAAGTACAATCAAGCCGATGCCGATTTGCGCGATGAAAGCGAGCGCCTGCTCTCTTCCAAAGCCGAATTGCAGGCGAACCGGGCGACCGACTTTGCCCAAAAGCGATTTCTTTCTCAAGCCAACCAAGCGAAAGACGTGGCTTTATCCTATCATCGGTGCGCGGTTAGCCGACGCGTCGTCTCGACTTTGCTTTCGACCTTAGGGGAATTGCTTTGCTTAGCCTTGGTCGGCTATTTGGTTTTGCGCGGACAAGCCGATCTCGGCTCTTTGGCGGCCGCGATATTCATCCTGCCCTTAATATCCGATCCGGTGACCAATATCGCCTCGGATTTGGCGACGATTTTCGCCAGCGAAAAGATTCTGGCCATGAAGGCTGATCTCGCTGTCGAGGACGACGCTGATCGCCCAATCAGGGAATTCCAAGGCGTCAAAGTTAAACTTAACCGTCAGGAGGAAAAAGGCCTCCGCTTGACGGCGGATTTCGTGCTTAAACCGCAAGAAAAGGCCTTAGTCCTCGGCGATTCCGGGGCCGGCAAAACCACGTTGCTCCGCTTCCTATCGGGTGAGGTCGAAACCAAAGAAGGCGAGGTCAATTTCCGTAATGGCCTCCCGGCCTCCTTGTCATATTGCCCCCAGTTCCCGTATTGCTTTAAAGGAAGCGTCGAGGAGAATATCGCCTTTGACGATGACAATTCGGAGAAACTGACCGCCGTCTCCAAGCAGCTTGGGGTCAAGGAAGATATCGGTGATCCCCGGCAGGCGTCGGGGGGAGAGAAAAAACTGATTGGTTTAGCCCGTTCCTTCTATCCCCAATCGGGCTTATTGCTCCTCGATGAGCCGGCCTCCTCTTTGGGAAAGACAGAAGAAGCTCGGATATATGAGGCCGTCCTCGCCTATCCTGGGGCGGTCATCTGCACCGCTCATAAGCCGCCGAAGGAGGTGGCGACCCGTTTCGACCGGGTCTATGTCGTCTCCGAAGGGAAGATGGTTTTAGCCGACGTCGGGCGATACACCCGTTATTGCGCCGATTAAGGCTGGACATAAGTCCAATTTCCATCGACTTACCGCCATCAGGGCGGTTTTTCTTACCCCTTTAAAATTTATGCAAAAAGCCAATTTTCGCCTTGCTAGAACCTTCTTACGGTGCTAAAGTTACTCCGCAGGGGGAAAAAGTGGGCAAAATGTACTTCGGAACGTATCGTCGGACCGTCGACGAGAAAGGAAGGCTGCAGATCCCGCCGAAGCTCCTCTCCGACAAGAACGAGAAAACCCTTTACGTCCTCAAAGGATTCGAAGGGTGCCTCTCCGTCTATCCGCCGGAAGCCTTCGACGCGTTGGTAGCCAAATTGCAATCGCTTTCCTATACCGACGAAGCCTCGAGAGCCTACATCCGCGTCGCCAGCGCCTCGATTGTCGAGATGACCATCGATGCCCATGGGCGGATCTCCCTCGGCAAAGAATTGCTGGAAAGTTACAAGATCAAAGGGGAGGTGACCCTAGTCGGGGTCATCGACCACTTCGAGATCTGGGAACCGAAACTCCAGCAAGAATACTTCACCAAGGCTAGCGGCGAGTTCGAGAAGCTCGCCGGGGAAGCCAAATGAGCTTCACTCATTTCCCGGTCATGCTGAAGGAGAGTATCGCTCTCCTCGATGTCCGGGATGGCAAAACCTACGTCGACTGCACCTTGGGGAGAGCGGGCCATAGCTCGGCTATCCTCCGCCTCATCCCTCATGGCCGGCTCATCGCCTTCGATTCCGATATCGAGGCCATTAACGAGTCGAGGCCGAAGCTGGAGCAAATCGGCGGCAACTTCACCCTCATCCACAGTAACTTCGCTTATTTAGCGGGGGAGCTCGCTAGCCGGGGGATCAACAAAGTCGACGGCATCTTCGCCGACCTTGGGGTCTCTTCCCCGCAATTCGATGATCCGGCGAGAGGATTCTCCTACCGGGAGGATGCGCCGCTGGACATGCGGATGGACCAAAGTCAAAGCCTAACGGCCGCCAAACTGGTCAATGAGGCGTCACTTGCTGATTTAACCAAGATCTTCCGCGATTACGGGGAGGAAAAAGACGCCTATTCGATCGCCAAAGCCATCGTCAAGGCTCGGGGGAAAGCCCCGGTCCAGACCACCTTCCAATTAGTCGAGATCATCAAGTCGGTGAAATCGCCTAAGGAACTGTCGAAGAAAGGCCACCCGGCTAAGCAAGCCTTCCAAGCCTTACGGATCGCGGTCAACCACGAGGAAGAAGCCTTGGAAAAACTACTGGAAGTGGGGCCATCGTTGCTCAACCCCGGCGGGGTGCTATCCATCATCAGCTTCATGTCGTTAGATGACCGGCTGGTGAAGAACCGCTTCAAGGAACTCTGCGTCGAGGAAGGGTCCCGCCACCTGCCCTCATTATTGGAAAAGAAACAATTCGAGCTCTTGACCCGCAAGCCCATCACCGCCAGCGAAGAAGAACTCGCCCTTAACCGAAGAAGTTTGCCCGCCAAGCTCCGGGCCATTAGAAAGAAGGAGGAAACAAAATGAAAGACAAACTCGTGCAGACCGGCCATCGTCAAGGCTATTACAAAATCAAGTCGATTTTCGTCGGCTTCCTTTTCCTCCTAGCTGTCTTCGCCGTCTCCGCCACCCCGGTCGTCATCACCTATGCCGCGACCGTCAAACAAGGGGAGGCGGAAGCTAAGGAAGGGGAGACCTCCCAGGTCGAGGAAACCGAGTCGGAAGACTCCGATACCCTTTCCTATCCGCAAGAATAAATTAGCCTCCTTTCCTTCCAAGCCGGGCGTTCCCTCCGCCCGGTTTTCTTATCCCCTAAACTTTTATCGAAAAACTACTAATTTCTTATCGCTCCCCCTTCTAAAACCTTCGTCCCCATATTACAATATGGCGGTCTGGAGAAAGAGATGAGCATGATCGGGTGTTTGGAGATAGGATCGGACGCCTTACGGGTGGTCTTAGGATATGAATTAGGGGGCGAGCCGGTCGTGGTCTTTGCCCATGAATCCCCTTATCCAGGATTGGTTAAGGAAGACCAAATCAACCTCAACGAGGTCTCGGCCGCCTTGGCTAGTTTCCATTCCATCACCGATCCGGCCCGGAAGGTCACCGTCAACCTCACCAACGTCAATTTGGTTCTTCCCTCGGCTGGCTTTAAAGTGTACGCCAACGAGAAGTCGACCGCCATCGTGAATCCTGAAGCCGGGGTCGAGAAAATCGACGTCACCAACGTCATCTCCTTGGTCAATCAGCAATCATTGCCCGCCGGCCTATCCTTAGTCGACGTCATCCCCGATAAGTTCATCCTCGCCGATGGGTCGGTCTACGGGAATCCGCCGCTTGGGAAGAAGACCACTTCCTTAGAGGTCAAGGCCAAAATCCATTGCCTTCCGACCGAAATAAAGGATGTCTACAACAAAGCGGTCAGCCTCGCCGGCTACCGGGTCAATAAGCAGGCGGTCTCGGCTTATTGCGCCGCCAAGCTCATCGCTTCCTATAAAGATCTGCCCGCCACTTATATCCTGCTGGATATGGGCTCTCGGGTCTCGACCCTTTCCTTTATCGGTGAAGGCTCGCCTTATTCTTCCCTCTATTTCTATCAAGGCGGTGCCGATCTGAGCGAAAAGATCGCCTCGACTTTCGGCTTAGATTTCCAGACGGCGGAGAAAATAAAGCAGAAATACGGCTATGACCCGAAGCTCATCTCCTATAATCCCGACCTCGCGACCGGGACGAAGGATGATGGGACGATCACCCACGTTAAGCAAGCCGACCTCAATAAAGTCATTGAGGAATACTTCCACGGCTATAATGTGACCTTAAGCAATTGCCTGGCCACCTTGATGAAGGATTATCCGGGGTCTGAATACGCGGGCCTCCCGGTTTTGTTGGTCGGGGGAGCCAGTAAGCTCGCTGGCCTCCAATTCTTCCTTTCTCAGGCTTTGCCGGGACGGGAGATCAAAGAAGTGGTGCCTCGCTCAATCGGGGCGAGGGATCCCAAATACGCCAATTTGCTGGGCTTATTGCTCTGCTGCAAATACTCTGGCTCTTTAGCCGACAACCAACGGGGGGTCGCGCCCTTATCGCGGACCAGCGCGAAGAAAGACAAGGGGAAGCGCCGCCCCTCTCCCGAAGACGACGCGTTATGAGGTGAATGACCATGGACAACATCGCAGATGATCTCGACGGCTTCGAGCCGGTCGCCCGGATAGTGGTGATCGGGGTCGGCGGGGCTGGCAACAACGCCGTCAACCGGATGATCGACGACGAGATAAGAAACGTCGAATTCTACGTCCTTAATACCGATAAGCAGGCTTTGGCGACCTCCAAGGCTCCCAATCGGATCGTTTTAGGCGAGGAAGTGACCAAAGGGCTCGGCGCCGGGGGCGACCCGGAAGTCGGGAAAGCGGCCGCCGAAGCGAGCCGGGACAAGATCGCCGCCATCGTCTCGGGGGCCGATATGGTGTTCATCGCCGCCGGCATGGGCGGAGGCACTGGGACCGGGGCCGCCCCGATCGTGGCCGAAGTGGCCAAGGAAGCGGGATGCCTAGTCGTCGCCATCGTCACCCGGCCTTTCGCCTTAGAAGGGAAGACCAGAAACTCCAATTCGGTCAAAGGGCTCAATGCCCTGAAAGACGTGGTCGACTCGATCATCATCGTCTCCAATGACAAATTGCTGCAGACCAGCGGCAACGCCCCGGCGGGCAAAGCCTTCTCGGAAGCCGACCGGGTCTTATCGACCTCGGTCCATACCGTCACCGATTTGATTTTATTGCCTTCGTATATCAACCTCGATTTCGCCGACGTGAAGCGGACCTTGCAGAATTCCGGCATCGCACTGATCGGCTATGGCTCGGCTTCCGGGCCGAATCGGGCGGTGGAAGCGGCCCAAAACGCCATTAATTGCCCCTTACTCGAAGCCTCGATCTCCGGGGCCAGACGGGCGATCCTTTCCATCACCATCGGCAGCGACGTCAAACTCATCGAATTCCAGGATTGCATGGATGAGATCACCCGGGAAGCGGGGCATGATATCGACGTCAAGCTCGGGGTCTCGGTCAACGAAAGACTCGGCGATGAGATGATCGTTTCCATCATCGCTTCCGATTTCTCCGAGGAATTCGACTTCACCTCCGTCCCCCAATATACCCGCCCGACCCGGGAGACGGCTTATGCTGGGTTAGAGGAAGCCCGCGACGCCGAGATCAAGCAAAACGACGCCAACGAACCCAAGACCCCGGCCGAGGAAGAGGATTCGATCCTCGACTCGATCTTGCCGGATTTCCTCAAGAGCTGATACCCCTTCCCAATTTTTCATTCTTAAGCTAATATTCTCTTGGCCAAGACGAAGACAGCGCCTTTCCCGTACGACAGAGAGCCCCGCCGAAGCTGAGAAGGGGTATGGGAAATAGAGATCACTTCCGAGCCTATCCCCTGAACGGAGTAGGGGGGTCGCTAAGCCCGTTAAGCTTATCCAAAGCGCCCTATATCCAAATATAGGGAATTAAGGTGGTACCGCGCTACACGCGCCCTTAAAAGGGCGCTTTTATTTTCTAGGGAGGCAAATTTATGCTCAAAGACACCTTATTGATGCCCAACACCCCCTTCCCGATGCGGGGTGGGCTCAAGGACAAAGAACCGTTGTTGGTCAAGAAATGGGCCGACATCAAGCTTTATGAAAAAATGAACGCCAATCGCGAAGGATGCGAGGAATATCTTCTTCACGATGGCCCGCCCTATGCGAATGGCGACATCCACTGCGGCCATGCTTTAAACCGCTGCTTGAAGGATTTCGTCGTCCGTTATAAGAACATGGCCGGTTATCAAACCCCCTTCGTCTTCGGCTGGGATACGCATGGTCTCCCGATCGAGGTCAACGTCACTAAATCCGGGGTCGATCGGAAGAAGATGTCGGTCTCGGAATTCCGGGGCTATTGCAAAGATTACGCCCTTAAGCAAGTCGCCCATCAAAAAGGCCAGATCCAGCGCTTAGGCTGTCTAGGCGATTATGACCATCCTTATTTGACCTTGCTTCCCGAATACGAGGCCGAGCAGATCGAGGTCTTCGCCAAAATGGCTCTCCAAGGGCTGATATTCAAAGGGGTGAAGCCGGTTTATTGGTCGCCTTCAAGCGAATCGGCTTTAGCTGAAGCCGAGATCGAATACCATGACGTCCCCTGCAAAACCTTATACGTCCGTTTCAAAGTGAAAGACGGGAAGGGGAAGTTGCCGGAAGACGCTTACGTCGTCATCTGGACCACCACCCCGTGGACTATTCCCGCCAACCTCGCCATCACCTTAAACCCGAAGTTCGAATACGGCCTTTTCGATACCGATAAAGGTAAGTTGCTTTTCTTGCTATCGGCTAAAGAACGGCTGAGCGAGGAATTAGGGCTTTCCCAATGCGAGTTGCTCTCTTCCTTCCGGGGGCAGCAACTAGAAGGCGTGGTGGCCGAACATCCGCTTTATGGGCGGCCTTCGCCCTTGCTTAATGCCTCCTTCGTCACCGAAGATACCGGCACCGGCTGCGTCCACACCGCCCCCGACCACGGGCTTGATGACTTCAACGTCTGCTCCCGTTATCTGATCAAGCCCTTCTGCCCGGTCGATGAGAAAGGTTATATGCATCTAGGGGAATTTGACCCTTGCGATGGGCTTTTCTATGCCGAGGCCAATGATAAAGTCATCGATTTGTTGAATGAGAAGGGCGCCATCCTCAAAGAGGAGGACATCGTCCATAGTTATCCCCATGACTGGCGGACCAAAAAGCCGGTCATCTTTAGGGCTACCCCCCAATGGTTCTGTTCGATTGAGCCAATCCGAACCAAGCTATTGGAAGCCATCAAAAAGATCAAATGGCTCCCCAGTTGGGGCGAAGGGAAGATGCATAACATGATCGCCGATCGGGCCGATTGGTGCATCTCAAGACAACGGGCCTGGGGCGTTCCAATCCCCATCATCTATAACGAGGACGGCTCCCCGATCATCGAGGAAAAAGTCTTCGACCATATCAAGGAACTCATCAAGGAGCATGGCTCCTCGATCTGGTTTGATCTAGAGCCGAAAGATCTTTTACCCGAAGGCTATACTAATCCGGCTTCCCCGAACATGAAGTTCACCAAAGAGACCGACATCATGGATGTCTGGTTCGATTCCGGCTCTTCCTGGAATGGGGCGGTCAAAGCCCGCGGCTTCAAATACCCGGCTGACCTCTATCTGGAAGGCAATGACCAATATCGGGGCTGGTTCAATGCGTCGCTTATCCTCTCGCTCGCCTGCACGGGGGAGGCTTCCTTTAAAACCTGCCTGACCCATGGCTTCGTCATGGACGAAAACTGGCAGAAAATGAGCAAATCAAAGGGAAACGGCATCGATCCGAATAAGATCGCCAGCGAATTCGGGGCCGATATCCTTCGGCTTTGGGCCGCGACCGTCGATTTCACTGCCGACGCGAGAATCGGCGAACGGATCATCAATTCGGCTGTTGATAACTACCGGAAGATCCGTAACACCTTCAAGTTCATGCTCGGGGTGGCGGGAAATGCCCAAGAGGCGAAGGATTGCGATTTCTCTTTCTTCGATCAGTTCATCTTAGCCCGACTCGAGCAAGTGAAGGACAAAGCCCTCCAAAGCTATGAATCCTTCGACTTCCCCTCGGTCGTGAACCCGATTATCAATTTCCTCTCGGTCGATCTTTCCTCACTCTATTTAGACGCGAATAAAGACGTCTTCTATTGCGATTCACTTAATTCTTCCCGCCGGGTCGCCGCGGTCGAGGTGGTGCGGCGCTGCCTCTTTACCCTGTGCTTATTGCTTAACCCGATCCTCCCCTTCACCATGGAGGAGGTCTATTCCTATATCGAGAAAGAGGATAAGAAGGAATCGGTCCAGCTCGAGGATATGCCGAAGCTAAGCCATGATTACGACCCCTCCTTACTCGAAGATTACGACGCCTATCTCTCCCTCCGCGATTTAGCCAATAAGGCGATCGAGGAGCAACGTGCCTCGGGGCGGCTCGGTTCTTCGACCGACGCCGCGCTTCGCCTGAGCTGCGAAGGCGAACTTTATAAGGGCTTATCCTCGGTCGATCCCGAGGAATTGGCTTTGATGTTCAACGTCGGGAAAGCGCGACTGCAGGAAGGGAAAGCTACTGCCAGCTGCGAAAAGGATGAACGGCCGGTGTGCGCGAGATGCCGGAAGCATCATGACGATTTAGTGGAGACCGAAGAAGGGCCCTTATGTGGGCGGTGCCGCAAGGCCATCGGGAAATAAATATGAAAGAGAAGCTAAAGGCATTTTTCTGCCCCGATAAAAAAGCCTTGAAGGGACTATTCATCTTCTTAGGCATTGTTTTGGCTCTGGTGGCCCTCGACTTCCTTTCCAAATGGCTGGTCCAGACTTACTGCACCCCCCATCAGGCCATCGAGGTCATTCCCAATTTCTTCTATATCTATCTTACCTACAACACCGGCATCGCCTTCGGATTATTCGACGGGATGGCCGGAAGGGTGGTCAATATCCTCATCTCCATCGTCTTATCGATCGCCATCCTGGTCTATCTAATCCATAGTTACCACCGCCTCAAGAAGTTCGAAAAGCTGACGGGCTTATTGCTTCTTTCCGGGGCGGTTGGCAACATGATCGACCGGGTGTTCTATTGGAAAGCGACCACCGGGTTCGACGGGGTCATCGACTTTTTCCAATTCTACTTAGGCGGGGGTCCGGGAAAGGAGACCACCTTCGTCAATCCCTTCGCTACCTTCAATCCGGCCGACGCCTATTTGACGATTGGCATAATCTTCCTCCTCATCATCGTCATCATCGATTTGATCAAAGGCGAGGTCGAGAAAGGAAAAGAGTTGGAGAAGAAGCAAGCGGAAGCGTCCGAAGCCGAGAAAGAGCAGATCGTCTCGGCGATTGAAAAGCAAGATAACATTGATAAGGGAGAGAAGGATGACCAATAAAAAGGTCATTCCGCCCGAATTAGAGGGGAAGCGTCTTGACGAAGCTCTCTTCGCTTTCGGGGCCGCTCTTTCCCGTTCCAAATGCCAGAAGCTCATCAAAGAGGGGAAGGTGTGGGTCAACGGAAAGGCCGAGAACGCCCATTATCCGGTCGCGGAAGGGGATGAGGTCGAATATGAGCCCTACGTCGAGCCTTCTTCCGACTTAGAGCCGGAGGACATCCCGATTAAGGTGGTCTATGAAGACGAGGACATCCTGATCGTCGATAAGCCGGCCGGCTTAGTCGTCCATCCCGGGGCTGGCAATCCCAACCACACCTTGGTCAATGGGCTGCTCGGCAAATTCGCCTTGGCCGATGACCCGACCCGGCCGGGATTGGCCCATCGGATCGACAAAGACACCTCGGGGCTATTGGCCATCGCCAAAAACGATGCCGCCTTATTGAACCTGCAAGCCCAACTGAAGGACCATTCTTTGCACCGGGAATACTTAGCCCTAGTCGATGGGATCATCGAGGAGGCGCGGGGCAAGATCATCGCTCCCCTAGCCCGGAGCAAGGAAAACCGGCTTAAACAGGCGGTGGACGTTGAAAACGGCAAGATGGCTATCACCCATTTTCAAGTGGAGAAACGATTCCTTAAAGACCGTTGCTGTCTGCTCCGCTGCATCCTCGAAACCGGGCGGACCCATCAGATTAGAGCCCATCTCGAATACATCCATCATCCGATCATCGGCGATGAACTGTATGGGAAAGGGAATAAGCGGTTCGGGGCGACCCATCAATTGCTTCATGCCCAAAAGCTGATCCTGACCCATCCGCGGACTGGGGAAAGAATGGAATTCAGCTGCGAATTGCCTAGTGATTTCCAAACGATATTAGACAGTTTAGCCTAAGATTTTCGCGGTGTTCTTAAACGATATCTTCGCGTAATGGGCCAGGGTTTCCTGGCCTTTTTCCTTAACTAAAGAGGCGGCGAATTTATCAACGTCTTTGCCCGCCCCAAAGGGGATACCCTTCCCGATTTCTTTGGAGTATTCCTCCATTTTCTCCAAGAAGATAGCCCGGGCGAAAACCGAGGCGAGGGCGACGCAGGTGAAGGCCAACTCGCCTTTGGTTGAGAAAAGCAAGGGCTTGGCGATTTCCTTTTCGCCTTTGAGATAATTGAAATAGACCCCGGGCTCTGCGAATTGGTCGATGCACATCCTAGCCGACGGGTGCCGGGAATGGAGTTTTAGCAAGGCGGCATTATGCATCTTCGCCTTGATGGCGTTCATGTTATAGCCTTTTTCGTGGGCTTCGTTGTATTTAGCCGGGCTTAAGATGACGGCGGAGAAGTCGATCTTGGTCTTCAATTCATCGTAGATCTTTTTGATCTGCTCGTCGCTAAGCAATTTCGAATCGGTCGCCCCTTCTTTCTTCGCCAATCGGTAGCCGCGGTTATCGAGGTAAGCCGCCACCACGACGATGGGGCCGAAATAATCGCCGGTCCCGACCTCGTCGCTTCCTAACTCATCAATCGGGACCGGGCAAGTTCGGGGGCGGTTGGGGACGAGCAAAAACCGCCGGATATCCGCTTCGGTCTCCTCGGCCTTATTCCCTTGAATAACCAGTTTCTCGGTCTCCTCCCCTTTATATAGCGATAAGGTGAATCCCTCACCTTGGGCAAAGAAATCGTGATAAGGGGTGGGGGAGGGTTGCTTATAGGGCTGGTAACGGCGTTTGATCCGTTCGGATTGGGGCAAGGATAACTCGATGGCGACGGTGGGCATGGGCTGATTATACCTTCGCTTCCTCTATTCGCGTATAATCTTTGGGCAAATGGAAGCTTACGAAGAACTGCAGATCGATCGCTTAAAGGCATTATTCGCCGCCCGTTGCCTGACGGTTAGGGGGAAAGAGAAGGCCCTAAAGGTCGGCTTTTTGTCGAAACTGGACTTAGAGGAGACCTTAAATGGGATCCGCGAGATGGAACTCGTCTACGCCCGTTACGGGGCGATTCCTCTCCAAACGGGTGAGGATCTGCGGCCGTTATTGAACTTAGCCTCCAAAGGGGCCGGCCTTGATGAGCATCAATTGAAGCAGATCGCCGAGGAAGGGAAGGCGGCCGCCGCCTATAAGCAATTCGCCGCCGGGGTCGAGGATGCCCCGATCCTTACTCGGATCGCCTCCTATATCCCGAGTTTTCCATCATTAGTCGAGGAAATCGATCGCTGCATCGATTCGTCTTTTTATGTCGTCGACAAAGCCTCGCCGGAACTGCGCAGCGTCCGTTCTTCCATCAAATCGACCACCCGGGCCATCCAGGATAAGCTCTCTTCCTTGGTCAATGACTATCGCGATTATTTAAGCGCCCCGACCCTGACCATGCGGGATGGGCATTACGTATTGCCGGTCCTTAACGCCTATAAATCCAAGGTCCCTGGCAATAGCCTAGGCTATTCCGGCTCCGGGGCTTCGATTTTCATCGAGCCCGAACGGCTCGTTTCCCTTAACGCCAAGCTTTCGGGTTTATTGGAAGAGGAGAAAGACGAGGTCGCCAAAGTGCTGCGCCGTCTTTCTGCCTTAGTCGGCAGTCAGGCCGAGGATATCGAGTTGACCAACGACACTTTATCCGATGAGGACCTGCGTTTGGCCAAAGCCAAATGGATGAGCGAAAACGAAGGCCATGTCGGGCAAATTTCCTCTAATCTCTATATCCCCGATGGCTGGCATCCTTTGCTTGGCAAGGAGAAAGCCATCCCCAATACTTTCTCCTTATCGAAGAAAAGGCGCCTATTGGTCATCTCTGGCCCCAATGCCGGGGGCAAGACGGTGGCTTTGAAGACGGTCGGAATCATCGCGATTCTGTTTAAGATGGGATTTCCCCTTCCATGCGGACAAGGGGCGGAGATTCCGTATTTCTCTTCCATTGAGGCCGACATCGGGGACCATCAATCGCTTGATGACAACCTTTCGACTTTCTCCGGCCATATCCATTCGATCGCGACTTGTTTAAAAAACATCGATTCCCATTCCTTGCTTTTACTTGATGAGGTCGGAACCGGCACCTCTCCCCACGAAGGGGAGGCCATCGCCGTCGCCTTATTGGAGAAAGTGCTTTCCATCGGCTGCTTCGCCTTGGTCTCGAGCCATTTTGAATTGGTCAAGGAATTCGCTTTAAGCGAGGAAGGGGCGAGCAACGCCTGCATGGAGTTCGACGAGGCGACCTTAGAGCCGACTTACCATCTTCATGTCGGGAGCCCCGGTGAATCCTTCGCCTTGGTCTTGTCCGAGCGGTTCGGCCTTGATCATGATGTCGTCAGCCGGGCTAAGCAAATCGCCAAAGACGGGGAGGAGGTCTCGGTCGCCGCCTCGATTAAGAAACTCTCGTCTTTGATCAAAGAAAATGAAGATTTACGGGCTTCTTTGAAGGAAAAACAACGGCAAATCGAAGACGAAAGAGCCGAACTAAGCAAAAAAGAAGCGTCTTTCGAAAAGGAAAAGAAACAATTCGCCGAAAGCCTTGAGGCTAAGACCGAAGCGGTGCTGGCTAAGGCCAAATCGCAAGCGGAAGAAGCCATCAAATCCCTATCCCAGCCCGGGGTCAAACTCCATGAGGCGGTCAAAGCCAAAGCCCAGCTCGATGAGTTAATGAAAGAAGACGATGGGGCGCTCAGCCCCCGGTCGGCCGAACCTTTAAAAGAAGGGGATTACGTCGAATCGCTTGATTATCCTTTACAAGGAACCATCACCAAACTAAGCGGGAAGAAAGCCGTCGTCTCCTCTTCCAAAGGGATGAGCTTTACTTTGGCTATCGATTCTTTAAAGAGGGTGGCGGCCCCCGAATCGGCTAAGCCATCTTTAAAAGGGGCGGTGCTTGATGGACTGGCCAAAGACAAGAGCCTGTCGCTGGAATGCAACTTAATCGGATTGCGTTATGAGGAAGCCAAGCAAGAACTCGATCGGTATCTTGATTCCTGCCGGGTTAAAGGGTTTAAGCGGGTCCGAATCATCCATGGGCTTGGCTCGGGGGCTTTGAAAAGAATGACGGCCGAGTATTGCAAAACCCATTCTTTCATCGATCGTTTTGAGATGGCTGGCGAAGGCGAAGGCGGGGCCGGGGCGACGATGGTGTACCTCAAATGAGCGAACTCTTATCCCGGCTCATCTCCTTGCTCCCTGATTCCCCCGGGGTGTATTTGATGAAGAACGAGGATGACGAGATCATCTATATTGGCAAGGCTAAATCGCTCCAGAAGCGGGTCTCGCAGTATTTCCTTCGTCCCCAGGTTGGGAAAGTGGCGGCGATGGTGAGCCACGTCCACCATTTCGAGACCATCCTCGTCAATAGCGACAAAGAGGCCTTCATCCTCGAGATGAACCTCATCCAAACCCATCATCCTCGTTATAACATCATGTTGATGGATGATTCCCATTATCCTTATTTGGCTTTGAAGAAAGGGAATGACCCGGTGCTACGGATCGCCCGGAACAAAAAGGATAAGCATTACGATTATTTCGGCCCTTATCCCTCCGGCTATGCCGCGGCGGCGGTCCTTGATCTGCTGAATAAGATTTTCCCGACTAGGAAATGCCGGAACATCCCTACAAGACCCTGCCTTTACTATTCGCTTGGCCAATGCTTAGCCCCTTGTATCAATAAAGTCAACGCGGAGCAAAGCCAAGCTTTAAGCGATTCAATCAAACGCTTTTTAGGCGGGGATGCCAGCCAAGAGAAGGCGGAACTGAGTAAGAAAATGGAAGAAGCGGCCGCGCGATTGGATTTCGAGATGGCCGGAGAATACAAGAAAACGCTTGATTCCATCGGCCATGTCCTCTCGGCCCAGCGGGTCGAGTTCAAAGACCTGCCCTCTTGCGATGTCTTCGCCTATTCCGAACGGGAGTCTCATCTTTCCTTGGCCATCCTCAATTATCGGGGTGGGTGCCTATTGGGCAAAAAGACCCACGTGGTCTCGAGTTTTGGTGAGGTGGGGGAGCAATTGACCGATCTGATCGAGCAATATTACGCCAATCATGAATTGCCAAAACTCGCCTTGACTAGACTTGAGGAAGTAGCGGCGAACTTAGAAAGCACCTTCGCCCCGGATTTGAAAGTCACCATCCCCCAAGAAGGAAGACTGCTCGATTTGATTGTGATGGCCGAATTGAATGCCAAGGCCGCTCTCGACGAGTTCTTTCTCTCTTCGCGGATCGATGACGATAACCTCTCCTTATTGGAGGAACTCGGGAAATTGCTTCATATCAAGACCCCCTTGCGGATCGAGCTTTTCGATAACTCCCACCTTCAAGGCGATAGCCCAGTCGGGGCGATGGTCTGCTTCATCAACGGGGCTCCGAACAAGAAGATGTATCGGAAGTTCCGGCTAGCCGAAGAGAACGCCGGCGACGATTACCATTCAATGATCGAGGTGGTGTCGCGCCGTTACAAGCGTCTGGTCGAAGAAAACGAGAAACTGCCCGATTTGATCTTAACCGATGGCGGCCTTACCCAAGTTCGAGCCGCGACCGAAGGATTAGATATCGCCAAAGCCAAGATTCCGGTTTATGGATTGAGGAAGAATGATCGCCACCAAACCGATGCTTTGGTCGATATCGATGGCCATGAGTTTCCGTTAGATCCGGCCTCGCCTTTGTTTTTCCTGCTGATGCGGATGCAGGATGAGGTCCACCGGTTCGCCATCGGCTATCACCATCAGAAGCGGTCCGCCTCCTTCCTTTCCTCGATCTTCGACGGGATCAAGGGGCTGGGGGCCAAGCGGGCTGAGCAACTCCGGTCGGTTTATAAAAGCAAAGAGGCTTTATTGAACGCCTCGGAGTTAGAGCTAAGTCAATCGCTGCCGAAAGACGTCGCCCACGAGTTATACCAAAAACTTCACGAAGCCGATTAAGTATCGACTATCCCCCAATTCCTTAGTGATGATGGGGGATTTTTTGGTATTTTCAGGCCTGATATTAAGCCACATCTGTCTAGTCAGCCGAGCGAAAACCCTTCTCAAAGATAGAAAGAGCGGAATAATAGATATAGGCATAGGAGGCGGAAAAATGCAGAAACGTTATCTAGCCATCGCGAGCGGGGCCATCAGCCTCGGGCTGCTTATCGGTTGTAACGGGGCTCCGCTTGACAACTATTACGAAGGGGGGATGGCCATCCCTTCCGGGGACGGCTTGCCTTGGGAAGATGAAGGCCCGAACTATCAATACGATAGCATTATCGAGCAAGGGTTCATTGAAACCGCGGAAACGCCGTCTTCTTATTTCTCCCTCGATCGGAACACCGCCGGCTATTCCTACGTCCGGGCTCAGATCCGGTTAGGGCAAAAAGTCGCCGCCGATTCGGTCCGATTGGAGGAATTGGTCAATTATTTCGATTACGATTACCCGGCGCCAGAAAAGGGCGAAGGGCTCGGAGTTACGGCTTATATGTCCGAATGTCCCTGGAATAGCGAGCACGAGCTTTTGACCCTCGGGATCAAAACCGAGGAGGCGGAAGTCTCGGGGGATGCCAATTACGTCCTCTTAGTCGATGTCTCCGGCTCGATGGGGAGCGCCGTCGGGGGATATGAAGGGATGAGCCGATTAGAACTAGTCAAATACGGGGCCAACAAACTCGTCGATGGGCTGACCGATACCGACCGGGTTGCCATCGTGACTTACGCGAGCGGCGTCCAAACCGTCTTAGAAAGCACCCCGGCCACAACCGAGGGGAAGACGAAGATTAGGCAAGCCCTGTCGAAACTGACTGCCTATGGCTCCACCAGCGGGTCCGGCGGATTGGAGCTTGCTTATGAACAAGCCGGGGCCCATAAAGCAGAGAACGGGAATAACCGGGTCATCATCCTGACCGACGGGGATTTCAACGTCGGAATCTCCGACACCGAGGAACTGACCGAATTCATCCAGGAGAAAGCGATGTCGGGTATCGCCCTTTCGGTCGTCGGGGTGGGGCTAGGCAATACCCGAGACGATTTGATGCAAACCTTGGCTTTGAATGGCAACGGCAACTATGCCTATATCGACACCCAGCTTGAAGCCGAGAAAGTATTCACCGAGGAACTATCCGGCACCCTTTACACCGTAGCGAATGACGCCAAGGCCGGGGTGACCTTTAACCCGGAAACGGTTTCTTCCTATCGCTTACTAGGCTATGACATGAAGCGGATTTCGGAAGACGACTTCAATAATTCCGATAAGGATGCCGGCGAGATCGGCAGCAACCTCTGCGTTACGGTGATGTATGAATTGGTCCCGGCTGAATCGGCGGAAGAAAACGGGACGGGGCTCGCTGAGGTCACCATCCGTTATAAAGACACCGAAAAGGCCGATCAAGAGGTGACTTTATCGGTAAATGGCGACGAAAAGGAAAACGAGGACACGCTTTTCGCTTCCTGCGTCGCCGAGTTCGCTTTGGTTCTCCGCCAATCGAAATACGCCGCCGACGCCTCGCTGGCTAATGTTTTAACACGGCTAAGAGATTTGGAAACCTATTTAGCCAAAGACAAGTACAAAGAGGAGTTCAAGGAAATCGTTGGGCTCGCCAGTGATTCTGGACACTACAATCCGAAGTCCAACTAAGCCACAACGCGGCGGGCGGATAAATATTGCCTCGAAGGCTATAGAAGTCTAAGATAACTTCGCTCCGCCCGTAGCTCAGCTGGATAGAGCAACAGCCTTCTAAGCTGTGGGCCAGCCGTTCGAGTCGGCTCGGGCGGGCCAATTGCTTATCGCCCCGGTTAATCCCGGGGTTTTGCTTTAGGAGACAAAAAGCCGCTTTCTGCGGCTTTTCATTTTCAATTTGCGAAGTTTGCTTAGATTTCCTTCGCTTGTCCGATGTGGTAATTACGGGCTTTTTTCTCTTCTAGGAAGGAGAGCATCTTGGCGTGGCAACTTTCGGCAATCTCCGACAAGGATTGGTCTTTGTATTGCTCGGGCTTAATGACGTCGACCACGTCGATATAGACCCGGGTACTCCGGAAGGGGAAGCGGGCTTTAACGGCGTTGGTGTTTTGGAAACTCAACAAGGCGATGGGGCGATTCGAGTTCTTAGCCAAGGCAAAGGAACCGGGGTGGAAGGGGAGCAACAATGGCTCGGGGTAACGGCGGTTCCGCGTCCCTTCGGGGGCGATGGTGACTGAACAGATCCCTTCTTTAAGATAGTCGGCCCCTTTCTCGATGATGGCCGGCCCCTCAGTCAAACTATTCTGCTTGATGAAAAGGAAGCCAGCTTTGGCTAGATAGCGGCCAACGATCGGCATCTTGATTATCTCTTTCTTCCCAACCGAGATGATGGGGTGGCCTTTGGTCCGGGCGAATAGGGCGACGAAATCGATGTTGGAAAGATGGTTAGTGGCGATCATCATCGGCTCGTTCCAATTGAGTTTATTGGCCCCGGTGAAGCGGATCTTGATCCGACCCAAAAAGCAAACTAAGAAAGCGACTTCATTGACGAGCCCGATGACGGTTTTGTTCGGGGCATGGTCCTTATCGACGTTGATGAGGAAAGACGAGAGATAAAGCCCTAAGACAAAAAGGCCAAAAAGGGCAAAGAAAAAGGCGATGGCCAAAAGAAAAGGAACATAGAAATAGATCCAATTGAGGTTATATCCGCCTAGGAAGTAGGTGAGTAAGCTTAGGGCGATTGAGCTGAAGACTAAAGACAGAGTTAGCGTCATAACGGGCTAACTATGCCCCAATGGACGGGGAAATTAAACCTTGTACGCATTACTAGATGGCAAAACGCTTGATTTATCGGCCTTTCCCTCCCAAAATTCGCTTGATGGACAAACCGAGCGCCCCGTTATTGAAAAGCCTGCTGGAATTAATTAACCAGGGGAAATACCCCGAGGCTTTGACTCAGCTTTTAGAAAAGAAAGAAACCCTTTTCGCCGATTATCCCAAAAGGACCCTGACCTTGGTCTATGAACTATCAAAGGCGGTCAATGAGCCGGAGTTAGGGAATCAGGCCATCGCCGAATTGGCCGAGCTCCCTTATGTTGACCAAGCGACCGAGGAACTATTCCGCGAACTGCCGAAAAAGCTTGCCGATAAACCCGACCTGAAGAAAGGGATGGGGCTTGAGGAGGCGGCCGAAGCCCTTTCTAGCGAAGAGCCGGCGAAGCTCATGAACGGGCTCCATTACGCCAAAGAGCATCCGTTAGCCTTCCCAAGTCTGCGGACAGCCTTGCGGGCTTTATGTCAAAAAGCCGACCATTTTCCCTACCGTCAATTGGCTTTGCAGATCCTTTCCCTCAATCATGACGAAGAGCCGATCGTTTTCGCCTATGAGGAGCGGCAAGCCTCTTTCGCTCCCACTCAATTGCCTCTGCAATCGACCATCGACCGGGCGGTTTCGGCTTTGCATGCCTTAGAGGAAAGTAGCGATGCCGAGACGGGGAAGGAGATTCTCCTTTCTTGCCTCTCGGCTTATTACCCTTTTCCCTTGCCTGAAGGGGATTTAGCCGAAGCCGTCTCCTCCTTAACCAAGGCCTATTTAGGGCAAAAGTCCGAGCTTTCTTCTTTGGCCAAACGGCTGGACGCGGCCCTTAAATCCCGTTGCCCGGTTTGATTTTCGCGCCCGCGCAAGCAAAATATTTGGCTTGCCTGCTTTTTGGGGTATATTATGCGTTGCGTTTTTAGCAAATGAGGAAACAGCAAAATGGAACACAAATTCACTAATCTCGACGATTGCCGCGTCGAGATCGTCTCGACCGTCCCTTCCGATATGTGGAAGGACGCGCAGGAAAAGGCCATTAAGAAAGCCTGCGCCGACGTCGTTATCCCCGGCTTCCGGAAAGGCCACGCCCCCGAGGCCATGGCTCGGAGCCACGTCAATATGCAAAAGGCCATCGATAACGCCATCAATGACCTCCTCCCCCTCGTCTTCGCCGATGCTTTGAAGGAAGGGAAGATCGAGCCCTTCTTCCGGCCCGAGACCACCCTCACCAAATTAAGCGACACCGACCTGGAGATCAAATTCCTCGTCACCCTCGCCCCGAAGGTCGAACTCGGGAACTATATAGGGCTCCATGCTGAGAAGAGTGTCCCTTCGGTCGATGAGAAGGAAGTGGCGGACGCCATCGCCCGCCGGCTCGATCGGGCCGCGGAACTCGTCGAAAGCGAAGAGCCGGCCAAAGAAGGCGACACCGTCGTCCTCGATTTCGAGGGCTTCATCGATGGGAAGCCGTTCGAAGGCGGGAAAGCCGATAACTACTCCCTCTCGCTGGGCTCCCATTCCTTCGTCCCCGGCTTCGAAGAGGCCTTGATCGGGATCAAGAAGGGTGAATCGCGCGACGTCAACGTCACATTCCCCGAACAATACGTCAAGGAATTGGCCGGCAAAGCCGCCACCTTCAAATGCCTCGTCCACGAGGTCAAGGCCAAGCAGATCCCGACCCTCTCCGATGAGACCGTCGCCGACCTCGCCATCAAAGACGTCAAGACCGTTGATGAACTCAAGGAATATGAGAAGAAGAACCTCCTCGAGCAAAAGACCCGTCAGGCGGAAAACGCCTATTACGACGCCTTGGTCAAGCAGATCGTCGATGGTTCGAAAGTCGAGATTAACTCGACCATCATCGCCAACGAAGCGGCCGCTAATGAAGACCAACTCAAGAAACAGATCGAATCCAATGGGCTGACCTTCGAACAATACCTCGAGATCACCGGCCAGAAGGAAGAGGACCTAAAGGTCAAGATGAAGGAAGAGGCGGCTAAGAACGTCAAAGGCTACCTTGTCCTCCAGACCCTCGCCGCTAAGGAGCACCTGCTCGTCGATGACGCCGAACTCGATCACGAGCTCGCCAAGACCGCTGAGCGCTACTCCATGAAGGTCGAGGATTTGAAGAAAGCCTATGGCGACAACCTCAACTCCTTCCGGACCAACCTCGTCAACAAGAAAATCCACGACTACATCGTCGCCAATAACGATTAAAGACCGATTGGCGGCATCCTAAATTAAGGAGGCACTGCCATGAACGATAACAAAGAGCAAGCCATCACCTTGCCATTGATGGTGGCCCGTTCCCTCGTCGTCTTCCCCGGGGCATCCGAGGAAGTCGAGGTCGGACGCGAATTCTCCCGGCTCGCCGTCGAGCAAGCCCGCTCAGCCACCAATAACCTTATCTTCGTCGTCTCCCAAAAAGGGGAGGCGACCGATCTTCCGACCCCGGATGACTTATTTAGCTATGGCACGATGTGCCGGGTCACTTCCTACACCCCCTTCGATTCGGGGGTCAGGATCCGGGTCGTCGGCTCCAAGCGAGTCCATTTCACCTCCATCACCTCGAAAGACGGCTACTTCGAGGCGGTGGGCGAGATCATCACTCCCCAAGAAGGGGATAAGAATGAAGAGCTGCGGCTCATGAAGGAGATCACCACCTTCCTTTCCACCCCCAATAACGGGCTGCCGCGGATCCATATCGCGAGCCTATCCAAAGGGCTCTCGGCCGCTGATCTCCCCGATACCTTAGCCGCTTATCTGCCATTGACCCTCGCCCAGAAAGAGCAATTGCTCGAAGACGGGGACATCAATTCCCGGCTCAATCTATTGCTTACTTTCCTCACCTCGGCCAAGCAAATGGCGGCGGTGGAGGATGACCTCTCGAAGAAAGTCCAAGAAAGCGCCCAACGGAGCCAGAAGGAGTACTATCTTCGGGAAAAGATGAAGGCCATCCGGGAAGAACTCGGGGAGGATGATGATGGCGAGCATAGCGAGGACGCGATCCTCGAGAAGCTCGAAAAGAACCCCTATCCTGAGGGAATCAAGGCAAAAATCAAATCCGAGCTCAAACGGTACAAGATGATGCCGGAATCCTCGATCGAGGCTTCCCTCATCATGAACTACATCGATACGATGTTCTCCATTCCTTGGTTCGAGAAGACCGAGGACGATGAGGACCTTAAGCACGTCCAAGCCGTCCTTGATGAGGACCATTACGGGCTTGAGAAGGTTAAGAAACGCATCATCGAATACCTCGCGGTCAAGAAGATGACCGGGAACCTCAAAGCCCCGATCCTCTGTTTCTATGGCCCGCCTGGCTGCGGCAAGACCTCCCTTGGTCGTTCGATCGCTCGAGCTTTAGGACGGAAGTTCTTCAAGACTGCTTTAGGCGGCATCTCGGATGAAGCGGAAATCCGTGGCCATCGCCGGACCTATGTCGGATCGCTCCCGGGCCGGATAATCCATGGCATGATCAAAGCCGGGACCACCAATCCGGTGTTCTTGCTCGATGAAATCGATAAGCTCGGCGGTTCGTCCTACCGGGGCGACCCGGCCTCGGCCTTACTCGAGGTCCTCGACCCGGAGCAGAACTTCGCCTTCAACGATAACTACGTCGAGGAGCCTTATGACCTCTCGAATGTCCTCTTTATCTGCACCGCCAATAATCTTGATAACATCCCCGGCCCCCTTCGGGATCGGTTGGAACTGATCGAGGTCCCCTCCTATACCGAGATCGAGAAGCTCAAGATCGCCGATGGCTTCCTTATCCCTAAGCAGACGAAACTCGCCGGCTTGAAGGATAGCGACATCCACTTCACCGAACCAGCCTTAAAGTGCCTCATCGAGCATTACACGATGGAGGCCGGGGTCCGGCAACTCGAACGGCTTATCGCTTCTTGTTGCCGGAAGGCGGTCGTTGAGATCCTTAACGACGAGAACACCCCCCGTCCGGTCGAGGTCGACCTCGACAAGGTCCATAAGTACCAAGGGGTCGAACTCTTCGAGGGGAGCAAGAAGGAAAAGGAAAACCAGATTGGGGTCGTCACCGGCCTCGCCTATACCGATTTCGGCGGCGATATCCTCCCGATCGAGGTCACCTATTTCCCCGGGAAAGGCGGATTGGTCTTAACCGGGAAACTGGGCGACGTCATGAAGGAATCGGCGACCATCGCCCTTGACTATGTCCGGGCCAACGCCGATAAATACGGCATTGATTCCAAACTCTTCCAGGAAAACGACATCCATGTCCATGTCCCGGAAGGGGCAGTGCCGAAGGATGGGCCGAGCGCTGGCGTCGCCATCACCACCGCCATCGTCTCGAGCTTGACCCATACCCCGGTCGACGCTAATGTCGCCATGACTGGCGAAGTGACGTTGCGGGGCAAGGCCTTGCCGATCGGCGGGCTGCGGGAGAAATCCTTAGCCGCCCTTCGAAGCGGCATCAAGCAGATCGTCGTCCCTCTCGATAACAAGAAGGACGTCGAAGAATTGCCGGAAGAAGTGAAGAAGACCCTCAAGATCTCCTTCATGAAATGCGTGGATGACGCCTTAGCCATCGCGTTGGTCCACAAAGCGGCATGAAAATCGATTTCAAGAAGGCGCGGTTTGTCATCTCCGCGCCTTCTTTGTCTTCCCGGCCGAAGGATTCCATCCCCGAGGTCTTGATCGTCGGGCGGAGCAACGTCGGCAAAAGCTCGCTGATCAATGCCTTGACCGGGCAGAAACTGGCTTTCAAGTCCAAAAAGGCTGGCAAGACGAAGCTTCTGAACTATTTCCTGATCGATTCGCGGTTTTATCTGGTTGATTCCCCGGGTTATGGCTCGACTGGCTTCGCGACCATGTCGACGATCCAGTTCTCAACCACGATGGAGGCTTATGCTTCTTTCCCTTTATTAAAAGGAATCGTCTTGTTGCTCGATCTCCGGCGGGATCTAGGGGAAGACGACAAAAAGTTCATCCGTTATTTAGAGACGTTTGGGAAACCGATCGTCCCGGTGGTGACCAAAGCCGATACCTATAATCAGGCGATGCGTCATCAAGCGGAACTTCGAGCGGCTGACCTTGGTCTAGAAAAGCCTTTTTTCTCGGATTTAAGCGATAAATCCTTATTTCAGATAAGAGGCGCCATCGCCAGCATCCTTTAGTTGATATCTTTGTTTCCGCAGTCCATAATAGGGCGTCTCGAGGAACCGAGAGGGAGAAGGGATAGCCGAAGAGAGAGCCGAGGATGGTGGAAGCTCGGCCGGTAAGCCTTCAAGTCGCTCGGGGAGGGAATCGTTCCCCGCGTTAAGGGAAAAGAGCCAAAGATATCTCTTTGGGAAATTGGGTGGTACCGCGCGCCGCGCCCCAAGCTGGGCCGGCGTTTTGTTTTTTAGGAGGGCGCATATGCTCGATAAACGTTACGATCATCTGCAAGTCGAGGAAGGGAAGTACGAGAAGTGGAAGGAAGGCGGCTATTTCACGGCCGGGGATAAGTCCAAGCAGCCTTTCTCCTTGGTCATCCCGCCCCCGAACGTCACCGGCAAGCTCCATTTAGGCCACGTCATGGATACCATCCCTGACGATATCATCGCCCGTTACAAACGGATGAAGGGGTTTGACGTCCTCTGGGTCCCCGGCGTCGACCATGCCGGCATCGCCACCCAGGCCAAAGTCGAGGAAAGATTGCGTAAGCAGGGCGTTTCCCGTTATGACCTCGGCCGGGAGAAGTTTTTAGAGAAAGCCTTCGAATGGAAAGAGGAATACTCCGCGACCATCCATAAGCAATGGGCTAGCATCGGCCTCTCGGTCGACTATACCCGGGAACGGTTCACCCTCGACGAAGGGCTCCAGAAAGCGGTCAAGCGGGTATTCAAGACCCTTTATGATGAAGGGCTTATCTATCGGGGTGAGCGGATCATCAATTGGGACCCGGAATTGCGGACCGCCCTTTCGAATATCGAAGTCGTCCATAGCGACGACGAAGGGGAGTTCTTCTATTTCCTTTATGATGTGGTGGGGGAGGACCGCCAGATCGTGGTTGCCACCACCCGCCCGGAGACGATGTTTGGCGACGTCGCCGTCTTCGTCAACCCGAAGGACAAGCGGTTCGCCGATTTAGTCGGGAAGAAGGTTATTAATCCGGCGAATGGCCAGGAATTGCCTTTGATGGCCGATCCCTATGTCGATATTTCCTTTGGCACCGGGGCGATGAAATGCACCCCGGCCCATGACCCCAATGACTTCAATTTAGCGAAGAAATACGGCTTCCCTTTCATCAAAGTGCTTGACGAATCAGCCAAGATGAACGAATTGGCTGGCGAATATAAGGGAATGGACCGTTATGAATGCCGGAAAGCCTTGGTCGAGAAAATCAAGGCGGAGGGACACCTGCAGAAAATCGAGAAGATCGTCCACTCGGTCGGCCATTCCGAGCGCAGCGGCGCGGTCGTCGAGCCGATGCTTTCCAAGCAATGGTTCGTCAAGATGCGCCCCTTAGCCGAAGCCGTCCTCGCGTCCCAAAAGAGTGCGGGCAAAGTTGAGTTCATCCCGAAGCGGTTTGAGAAAGTCTTGCTTCGTTGGATGGCGAGCTGCGACGATTGGTGCATCTCTAGGCAATTATGGTGGGGCCACCGGATCCCGGCCTATTATTCGAAAGAGGATGGCTCGGTGGTGGTGAGCGAAACCCCATTGGACCCGGGCTTATACGATCAGGATGAGGATGTCCTCGATACCTGGTTCTCCTCGGGGCTTTGGCCTTTCGCGACCTTAGGTTGGCCCGATAAGACCCCGGACTTCGAGCGTTATTTCCCGACCAGCGTCTTGGTCACCGGTTATGACATCATCTTCTTTTGGGTGTCGCGAATGGTGTTCCAGTCGCTCCATTTCACCGGTAAGTCGCCTTTTAAGCAAGTGGTTATCCACGGGCTCATCCGCGATGAGCAGGGGTGGAAGATGAGCAAATCGCTTGGCAATGGGATCGATCCGATCGACGTCATCGCCAAATACGGGGTCGACGCCCTCCGTTATTTCATCACCACCAATTCGACCCCGGGGCAGGATATGCGTTATAGCGACGAGAAGCTTAACGCCAGCGCCAATTACCTGAACAAGATTTGGAACGCCTGCCGTTATGTCGAGTTGACCTTAGGCGAGGATTACCAGCCGAACCCGATCGACAAAAAGGCCCTTAATACCCTTGACCAATATATTTTGACTAGGCTTTCCAAGACCATCGCTTCGGTCGAGAAGAAGATGGATGCCTACCAATTCGGGGCTGCTTCCTCGATCCTCTACGATTTCGTCTATGACGATTTCTGCTCTTTCTATCTGGAGATGAGCAAAGTCAGCGGCGACGGGGCGACCAAAGATGTCTTGTTCCACGTCATCAAGAGCATCATCCTCCTCATTTATCCTTATTGCCCCTTCATCGCCGAGGAGATGTATCTTTCATTGCCCAAGCATCAGAACTCGATCATGGAGGAAAGCTATCCCGAGGAGATGAAGGGGTATCGCTTCCCTTCTTCCGAGAAGAAAGGGAATATCCTCAAACAGATGATTAAGGATGTTAGGAGCTATAAGTCGGAAACCGGCTTAGCCCCCAATGAGGCGGTCAAGCTCATTCTTTCCCCGAAACTCCCGTTTGAGGGAATCGGGGCTTACTTGACTCGGTTCCTCTTCGCCAAGTTGGTCGAAGAAGCTGCTGAACTCCCGGAAGGCGGCCGGATTTACAATTACGGCGACGTCTCCCTCTTTGTTGAGCATGAAGAAGACAAAGGAGCGGCCAAAGCCCGGCTAGAGGAGGAAATAAGCCATCTAGAAGCCGAAGTGGCCCGGGGGGAGAAGATGCTTTCTAATCCCGGCTTCCTCGCCAAAGCCCCGAAGGAGAAGATCAAGCTCGAGCAGGATAAGCTTTCCCTCAATAAGCAGAAGCTAACGGAAGCCAAAGCCCAACTTGCGAAACTTGGTTAAATAGAAATTAGGCCGATGAATTCGGCCTTTTTCATTAAGTCCAATAATTTCCCGGTGATAAAAATGGATTCGCCGTCTACTTATTCAGTAAGGAGGTGATATCCATGTATCTAACGCCTATGAGCGAAGCGGAGCTCAACTCAGTCCGCCCGGGTGAGGCTTTGACCCTTACCACCGTCTTCGTCATCTTCACCGTCGTCATCTTGACCATCGTCGCCTACCGGCTCTTCCTTTCTGGCGACTCGAAGATCACCTTGCCGGGTGGCTATAAATTCGAGTGGGGGGACTAGTGGCTAAAATCGCCGATTTACCTTTAGAATGCCGACCACGGGAAAAAGCCTTAAAGGAAGGAATCAATCATCTTAGCAGCGAAGAGCTCTTGGCTTTGCTCATTGGTTCGGGCACTAAAGGGAAAAGCGCCCTCGAGATCGCCCGCGACCTCCTTTACGCCTGTGGCGGCTCGGCGTATCTATCTAACATCGGGCTCCCCTTCCTTTTGTCACAAAAAGGGTTAAGCCAAGCGACGGCCTTGCGGCTTTTGGCGGCCTTTGAGCTCGGCAAGCGGAAAGAATGGGTCGTCTTCGACAAAAGCCAGGAAGAGGCCTGGGTCTTAGCTTTCTCCTCGACTGGCAAGCCCTTAGGACGGGAACTGTTGGCCAAGGGGAAGAGCAATAAGGTCGCCCTAAGCCCGCAGGAAGTGATCCGCTCAGCCTGCGCCTTTGGGGCGAGGAAGATCCTCTTCGTCCATACCCATCCAGGCGGGGCGCCCCTCCCTTCACCGGAAGATCTTCGTTTCACCTCGGCTTTATTGGGCTTGCTGGAACCGCTTGATATAACCTTGATTGATCATCTGGTTCTTTCGCCGATGGGCCGATACTCTTTTAAGGTCAATGGATTATTGACTTAACTATTTTCAACGGGTCAATAAATGGGTATGAGGTGTCTTTCCCAACGAATTTTCGTTATTTTGAATAGTTTGACTAGTCGGCGCGATTGGGCGTCATTATATTCTGCTTGTGCTTTTTTTGCTCTCTTGCTAATATGACGATGTGGATTGGCTTTCCGATCAAGATATCGCACCCTTTGCTCGCCTAGGATGGCCAAGCCGTCAACGGCGTATTTCGCTGTCAATGGGATTAGAAAGGAGCTGTCACGAATGAAAATGGCTTTATTGCCTCTTGTTATGTCAGTTCTGTTTTTGCTGGGCTGTGGCCCCAAGACCCCGACTTCAATCGATGAACTGGTGCAGATGGCCAACGACGACGATTGGCGCCATTATTCGAATGTAATTCTCGACCATGATGCCAACGGCCATCTGGTTTTCTACGGGAATTACGATAACCCGCCCTCGGATTTTGGCGATCTTGAGGCGGTTCGGGCAAGCATAAGGGAGAACGGTTACTTCGGCGATTTAACTTACGATGATGGCGAAAACCATTGGTCTTATACCCGCCATATCGATGGGAATTCCGAGGTTCAAGGGGATATCGTCTTCACGGGCTTCGATGGCGGGGCCATAAACCTCGACCAATACGAAGACGGGGCGGTGTTCCTCGGAAAACGCTCATCCGAACTGACTTATATCGCCCCTTTGTCGCTTTCTTTCTCCGAACTTTACTATATCGGCCAAGTAGCCCCTTTGGATTTTTAACGCTGTAATTTCTTCAATTGGGCTTGATTCAGGGTCTTTGATGTCGATTTCTCTTCCCTATAAGGGAAAGGGGCTGTATAGTATGCCCGTTGACGCCTCCGGCTTTGGGGCGCAACCGCATCAAAGAGGTCCTTAAGCGCGTTAGCCACCTCTAGAGCGAGTCATCAAGCCAAAGTACACAAGGAGGAAACACCAAACAATGTACGCTATCATCGAAACCGGCGGCAAGCAGATCACCGTCGCCGTCGGCGACAAGATCTACGTCGAGAAGCTCGACGCGGAAGTCGGAACCGATCTCACCATCGAAAAAGTCCTCTTCGTCGGCGGGGAGAAGAGCAAGGTCGGCGATCCCTACGTCAAAGGCGCCTCGGTCGAATGCAAGGTCGAGAAGCAGGGCTTAGCCAAGAAGATCAAGGTCTTCAAGTATAAGGCCAAAGCCAATGAGCGGAAGACCATCGGCCACCGTCAGCCCTATACCTGCTTAGTCGTCAAATCCATCAACGCCTAATGATCAAGGTCGAAGTCGAATACAAGGGCAAAGGATTCCATTCCCTGAAGATAAAGGGGCACGCCAATAGCGGGGACTATGGCAAAGACCTAGTCTGCGCTGGCGTCAGCGCCGTCAGCATCGGCGCCCTCAATGCCTTCAAGGATCCCGATGATTACGACATCAACATCGAGTCGGGGCTCATCGAATGCGTCGCCAAGGCTGGATCCAATGACCATGACGAGGTCGTCATTGAGACGATGCTCATTCAACTGAAGACCATCGCGGCCTCCTACCCGCAGGCCATCGAAATCAAAGAAAGGAAGATATGAACATGAAATTCGTTCTAGACTTACAGCTCTTCGCATCCAAGAAAGGCGTCGGCTCCACCAAGAACGGCCGGGATTCGGCCGGTCGTCGGTTAGGCGCCAAAGCCAGCGACGGGGAGATCGTCTCCGCCGGCTCGATCCTCTATCGGCAGCGCGGCACCAAGGTCTACCCGGGGCACAACGTCAAGAAGGGTGGGGATGATACCCTCTTCGCCACCATCACCGGCGTCGTCAAATTCGAACGGGTCGGCCGGAGCAACAAGCAAGTCTCTGTCTACGCCGTCGAAGCCAAGTAAGCTTACCGGACTAAATCTATTGCCCAGGCATCGCGCCTGGGCTTTTTGTATCAAAGAGGAAAAAAGTCTCGCTTGCGCATTATGCGATCGGGTATACGCGCGCGCGACCGAATTTAGAAAGAATTCGAATTCAACGAATTGTTGATTACCGGATTACCGGATTCAACAATTGTCGCCAGGTTTTGCCCGATGTTACGTAACATTTTCGTGAAAACGCTTACAATTTACAGGCGCGGGACACCTAAAAGGCCGATGGCATCGAAATGTAAGCGTTTCCAAAACTCACTTTACATTCCTTTAATAAATTCCTAGAATTACGCCGTTGATTTAAACCATTGCTTGTTCACGCGTTCATCTCTCTAAGACTAATCGTTAGCTTCGGAGTTTCTTGAAAGCGCTACCAAGGATCGGTTTGAGGGAAAATCGACGAATAGCAAACCCAGCCTTAACGGCAGGGCAAGTTGATAGTTTGATCCCTTAACCGTCAATGGTTGGTCAGCATAAGCTTATCTAAGGAGAAAACAAACACATGAAGAAAGCTTACTTGGGCCTTGCGGCCCTCGCTGTCCTTGGAACTGGCTCGCTCGCTTCCTGCAACAAGCAGCCGGGTTTCATCATTTGGGCTCCGTCTGAAGAAAAGGCGGTCATCGAGCAAGTTCTCGGCGATTACAACAAAGCCAACCCCGATGACCAAATCGAATGGGGCTTCCGCGCCATTGAGGAAGGGGTTGCTTCTGGCGAACTCGAAAAAGATCCGCAGCAAGCCAACTATCCGTCGCTTTACGCGGTTGTTGACTCGTCTCTTCCGGACATGGTCCACACCACCAAAGTCGTCGCCTCTCTTCCGGATGATGTCGCCAAGAAAGTCACCGCGGAAAACTCTGAATCGGCCGTTTTGACCACCACCATCGATGGCAAAATGTATGCTTATCCGATTTCCGTCGATAACGGCTACTTCCTCTATTATGACAAGAGAGAATTAAAGGAAAATGAAATCGGTTCTTTCGAATCGATTCTCAATATCTGCGAAACCAAGGGCAAGCAGTTCCTTCTTGACCTCGACAATGGCTATTATTCCGCTGGCATTTTCCTTTCTCCGGAAGTCCTCGGAACTTCTGATGGCATTTCCTATCACACCGAGGCAGACGGCACCGTTGTCTACGATATGGAGTGGGATGGCGAAATTGGCGCCGCTGCCGCTAGGGATTTCTCCGCTTTAGTAGCTCCTTACGCGGCCAAGGACAGGAGCATTTTTATCGAAGGCGATAACACCGCTATCGCGAACCAAGCGAAAGCTGGCAAACTTATCTCCTGCATCTCCGGCACCTGGGTTTACGAGGAACTCAAGGCTGACTGGGGCGAAGAGAATGTCGGCACGGCCAAACTTCCCACCTTCAATGTTACCTTTGAGGGTGACTCTGAACCGACCGCTTGCCAAATGGCTTCCTTCGTCGGCTCGAAAGTCTACTGCGTCAATGCCTTCGCCAAAGCCGAAGAACAGGCTCTTGCCCATAAGGTCGCTCAGATTTTGACCACCAAAGAAGCTCAGCTCGTCCGTTATGAAAAGCGTTCCTCCACTCCTTCTAACAAGGAAGCTGCTGAAGATCCTCGCTTCACCGAGCATATCACCCCGGCTGTTGCTGGTTTACAGGCTCAAGAGCCGTATGGGGCCGCCCAAACCTTGGTCGAGGGGCTTTACTGGACTCCTGGCGAAGCCATTGGCCGGACCATCATGCAGGGCGGGGTCAGCGACACTCAGAAATACACCACTCTTGAACAGTGGCAAGCTTACCTCAAGACCGCTACCGAGACCCTCACCGATCCTTCTAAGCGCGTCTAATATAATTTTCTTTGGGGCCTCGCTTTGCAGCGGGGCCCCTTTCCAAGGGGTATCACTTAAAGGAGGCTGCTAAGGCCTTCGCTAAGTGGTTTGTATAAATGGAGAAATCACTATGGAAGAAAAGGACATTCAGCAGTCGCTGAACCAGGATGAACTAAAAGCCCTTTCCCGTAATGACGACTATCTGCCTGCTTACGCTTGGATTTCCGGGGCGATTTGGCGGGTGGTAAAAGGCGTCGTTCTTTGGGTAGTTTGTTTTATCTTGGATATCTTCAAGGCTCTTTGGAACGCTTGCATTGTCGTTTACAAGCTGTTTACTAAAGGACTTATTGCCGTTTGGAAAGCCTTGAAATCTATTGGGCACAAATTCCGGTTCAACGATTGGGCCGGACGCCTTAATTTCGTTGTTTTCGGGACTTCCAGCTTTACCCATAAGCGGTATTTGAACGGCGCTCTTTATTTGATTTTCGAAATCGTTTACGTCGTCTGTTTCTTCGTCTTTGGAACAGGATGTATTTACGATCTTGGATCTTTAGGTGAAGTTGATGCGTCGTATGACGATCCCGTTTTGGGTCGGGTACCGCCGGACAATTCCCTGTTGATCATGATCTATGCGGTTTTGTGGCTCCTTTCCATTTTCCTTTTCTTCTTTATTTGGCGAAAGTCCATCGATTCCGGTTACAAAAATTACCGCATTGACCATTTCGATGATTTCAATCGTCGGAGCGAAGTCTCTAAACCTTATTCGGACCTTATCGATTCCGATATCGCTAAAAACAATTTGTACAATTATTCGACCAAGGAGTTGAAGGAAAGATACGCGGATGTCTATGCGAAGCTTTCCGAAAAGGCCAAAACCGACGAGAAAACTGGGCTTCCAGATCAAACTGATCTTAAGTATTTCAATTATGTGTTGGATTCGACCATCAGCTATCGTCGCGATTTCCATTTAAAGCTTCAAAAACTCGAAGCCAAAAAATCTAAACTCGAGGCGAAAATCGATCGAATTGTTAATGACGCGACCACTAATGATAAAATCGCCGCTTTGAAAGAAGCCAACGATTCGACTTATACTACTTTTGTTGAAGCCAGGGAATCGCTTAGCAAGGTCTCTGACGAAATCGCCGCGATGCCAGCCGAATCGCGCAACACTCGTGCCGAAGAATTGAAAACGGCCAAAAAACTGTTTAGTAAAGCTCAATTTAAAAAGATTGTCGCTTCCAACAAATACGTGGCTGCCAAGCAAAAGAAGCAAGATAAGATTGATAAGCTTGAGGAAAAACTGCGTTTAGTCGATACGAGCATTGAGGACATGCTGAAAAACAACTTGTCCTTCTCGACTATCGATTCCGTTGACAACCAATCGAAATACGGCAAGTTCAACGTTTATTACAAAGTTCTTGCTAAGACCGATACCGATTTAATTTTCTACCGGAATTATAAGGATTTGGTCGATGCCTATGAGCAAGGTCTTGCGACTTATCAATCAGCCAACGAGGATAACCTCCGGGCTCGAGATGAGTTGACTCAACAAACCAAGGCTAAAATCGAAGAGATCAATAAGCAGTTTGACGGCATCGAGAATCGCCGCGCTTCGATTCTTGGCGAAGGGGATAACGAAAAACGGATTCTTAAGGAAACGATTGCCTCTGTTAACGCTGACGGTTCCCTTTCCGATGATGAGAAAAAAGCCAAAATTGCCGAAGCCAAAGCCGTTTGTGCCTATAATTTGAAAACCGTTAAAGGCAAAGTGCTATCTCTTCCCTCTAAGAAAGAGGTCAAAAAATCGCGTAAAGAAGACTTAAGCAACGTAGTTCGCGCTTACAAGCGAGACTTCAAGGGGCTTAAGACCGACTACACCGCCGAGGAATACGCTTTGTATTGCGCCGCCAACAAAATGATCGTCGATCATGGCGTTGAATTCAAATTTGCGTATTCGATGGTCAAAAAGTATGTTGCCGAAAAGCGGCTATCCGAACAAGAGGTTGCCGCTAAGGTGGAAGAACTTTCCAAATATCGCGGCGATTATGTTGCCAGCAAACCAACAAAGTTCGATGGCGCGCCGCGGACTGTCAAAGAACAGATTTCTTCACTGCTAGATGAGAATTTCCACATGGCTCTTCTTTTCTTGCCAATCCTTGGCGTACTCTTCTTCACTATTATGCCGTTGGCTCTTTCCATCTTGGTCGCTTTCACCAACTATGACACCGACCACAACTTGATGGCTCAAGGGTTTAACTGGGTTGGTCTTGAGAACTGGGCCCGTTTGTTCCGCGGAAGCGGATCCACATTAATGGATTTGCTATCCGGAACTATTATTTGGACCTTTGTATGGGCAATCTGTGCGACTTTCTCTTGCTACTTCCTTGGTATCATCTTTGCTTTGATGATCAATAAAGAAGGCATCAAGTTTAAGAAAGTCTTCCGTTTCTGCTTCATGCTTTCGATCGCTGTCCCGAGCTTCGTTACCTTGATGGCTGTAGCTTTACTTCTCAAGAACGATATCGGTGCAGTTGCCAACCTATACTTTGATATAACCGGTTCGAAACTTAATTTCGCTGCTTCCACTGGTTCTAGTGATTCTGATGTCTTGCGGACCAAAGTCCTCATTATTCTTATCAATCTCTGGCACGGCGTCCCATATACGATTCTTCAGACTTCGGGTATATTGATGAACATCCCTCGAGATCTCTACGAATCATCAAAGATCGATGGCGCCGGGACTGTTACCCAATTCACCAAGATCACTTTACCTTACATCTTCTTCGTTACTGGGCCGTCGCTTATTCAGACCTTCATTGGCAACATCAATAACTTCGGTGTTATCTACTTCCTTACTGGTGGTGGCCCGGCCGGGAAAACCGCGGTCGCTAATGCGCCAGGTCAAACGGACTTGCTGGTTACTTACATCTATAAGTTGGTAGTTACCAATTCAACTCGCGAATATGGCTTAGCATCGGTAATTGGCATTATCGTCTTCGTCATATGCGCCTTCGTCTCGATTGTCATGTACAACCGGTCGAGCGCTATCTCTAGGGAGGATCAGTTCCAATGAAATCGTTAAAAGCTTCAAAGATTCTTTCCCTCACCATCGTCTACGTCATCCTCATCGTCTGCTGCGTTTGCTGGATCCTTCCATTTGTTTGGCTTTTCCTACAATCGTTCGGTGCTAGCGCCGGTGACGCTGGTCGTTTCGTTCCTACATTGGAGACGATGTCTTTCCGAAACTACGCGTTCTTATTTGGCATTGAATATCCTGGCAGCAGCCTAAATGCTGAGTTGACTTCGACCGAGTGGGGCGTTACGGCCTCGGGGATTCCGATGTATCTCGCTTGGTTCCTCAATACTTTCATCGTCGCTACCATCTGCTGCATTATCAACACCCTCTTTGTCTTGATGGTTGCCTATTCGATGTCACGGTTCCGTTTCAAAGGCCGGACCATCCTTATGAAGCTTAACCTCATTCTCGGGATGTTCCCTGGCTTCCTCTCGATGATCATCATGTACCTCGTCATGAAGGAAATCTTCCATCTCGACGGTACCTACTGGGCGCTTGTGTTCATCTATTCCGCCGGCTCCGGTATGGGCTTCTTCATTTCCAAAGGCTTCTTTGATACGATCTCCCGCTCGATCGACGAGGCAGCCATGATCGATGGCGCTTCAAGGGCTCGGATTTTCTGGGATATTATCCTTCCTTTGTCTAAACCAATCATCGTCTATACGATTCTCACTGCCTTCATGGGCCCGTGGTCGGATTATATTACCTCGAGTTATATTATCGGCCCCCAACGGGAGAATTGGACAGTTGCGATCGGCTTGTATCAATGGGGCAATTCTAAAACCAACGATACGACCTACCTCACTTTCTATACTTGTTATGCTGCCGGATCGGTCCTCATTTCCGTTCCGCTCGCCGCTCTATTCATCGCGACCCAGCGTTACTATGTCGCTGGCGTCACCGGTGGGGCGGTCAAAGGCTAGTCTTAGGAGAATTAACATGAAAAAAAGGCTGATGCCGCTTAAGGGGTTATTACCCTTGGCCATCGGCCTTTTCTCTTGCTCATCGGTTCCGAATCCGATCGGGCTGGAGAAAGGCGATGGCGATTATGATATCGACGGTTCCGTCTCGAATGTCGGCGGTTCCGCGTATTATGAGATTTTCGTTCGTAGTTTTGCCGATAGCGATGGCGATGGGATCGGGGATTTTTCCGGCATCAGCGCCAAAGCCGATTATTTGCAGCAACTCGGCGTTTCTAATGTTTGGCTGATGCCGTTCCATCCATCCGGGTCGTATCATGGTTATGACGTCGATGATTACTATGCCGTCAATCCGGATTACGGGACGATGGAGCAATTCACCGCCATGGTCAAAAACCTCAATGACCATGGCATCGAGGTCATCATCGATATGGTCCTCAACCATTCTTCGCCCGATAACCCTCTTTTCTTAGAGGCGTTAGAAGATTACAAGAAAAACGATCAATCAGCGGACTCCAAAGCCGATTGGTATATGTTCTCTCGCTCCGGCGGGAGCAATTATCATTCTTACGATGGGGTCTATTGTCTAGGCATGTTCTCTCCCGATATGCCGGAATTCAACTGGGATTCGGCGGGGTTTAGGGAGGAAGTGAAAAACATCCTGGAGTTTTGGATCGATAAAGGCGTCAGCGGCTTCCGCTTCGACGCCGTCCGCCATTTCTGCGAGCAAAACGCCGAAGATAATATCGAGGTGCTCAATTACATCGCCTCGGTTTGCCGCGCCAAAGACCCCGATTGCTATTTGATTGGGGAGAACTGGACCAATAACGATGCCGACTTTCTAAAATACCACGAATCGGACTTCGATTCATTCTTCGTTTTTGGCAATTCCGTTGATTCCACCGCAACGACCACCCTCATTAAGACGGTAAAAGGCATCAACTCTGGGTCTGATTTCGCAAAGCGTTGCGCTTCTTATACCAGTAAGATAAAAATGCGTAACCCCAATGCCATCCCATCTTTCTTTATTGCCAACCACGATTTGAATAGAGCCAGTGCCTATTTTGAAGGCGATGCCTCGAAAAACGCCGCCAATTTAATATATTTATTGCCAGGCACCCCCTATATCTATTATGGCGAGGAGATCGAATTGGTCGGCTATCGTGGCAATGAAGAGACCGATTCGATGCGCCGTTTACCGATGGTGTGGGGGAAAGGGCATAACGACGAGGAATGCGACTGTCCGGAACCGGCTTACGCCGATTTGGCCGATTCGCTCGGCCAGGTGAAGAAAGGGGCTTACGATCAGCTGAAAAGCGATTTCTCGCTTATAAATCATTATCGGAAGCTCTTGCAGGTCCGTAACTCGATCCCCTTTATTAAGGATGCGACGATGGAAGCCATAACCGTTACCGAGAGCAATTTCTGTGTTTATCGCCTGTTAGGCGAGGAAGAGGACGAGAATCTGGTCGTCGCCATCAATCTAGGCGAAGAATCGGCAGAATGCTATCTTTCCGGGAAAATCGGCGATCAGATCGTCGAGGAGGTCGCTGGCAGCAACCTCAAAGCTCGATTGCAAAACGGAGTATTGGGCTTAGGTCCTTGCTCTTTGGCAGTCATCGAAGGCAAATAAGGATAGATTACCCGGTTAATTCCGGGTTTTCTTATAGAATCAGCGGCCGTCTTTGTATACAATACAGGCATGCCAAAAGCCCGTAAAAGCAGCGAAGAATTACTCGACCAAGTCGAGGATATCGAACGAGTTGGCACCCGTGCCAATAGCCTTTCCTACGAAGAGGAAGAGAAGCGAAAAAGGAAAGAGGAAGTCCGCAAAATCGAAAAGAGCAATCGGAAATGGACGATTCTTTACATCGTATGCGCATTAATTATGTTCGGGATTGGGTTGGTGCTGATTGGTCTTATCAACCTTTGGACCGACGGTGAGTTTTACATTTAATCGGTTCTTAGCCGTTTAGTTATCCAAATCCTCTTCTTTTGTTTCCATCGCTTCAGTCGAAGCGAGGGTCGTTACGTAGTCAGGGTCTTTGTAAGCCGCTAAGGAATTGCGATTGGCCAATTCCTTGTCCAATTCGTCTTTGTATATCGTTGATTCTTTGTTAATCACCACTCGCAATCTAAATAGCGTGTCAAGGAGAGTTTGTCTTTTGCCGGTGAGCAACGGATAGAGGAAATTAAGGAATATCGGCAATATCAGTAGGCAGACGATTGAATAGGAATCGAAGAGATAGGCTCCGAAAAACGGTAAAACGAACCCGATTAAGGCTCGCAATTCGACGATATACCATTTGGCAGCATAACCAGTTTTTTGACACGTCCCTAATCGGAGCATGGCTTCACCAGCCGTCGCCTTGTTTTTCAATAGCAACGGCAAGATAGCGAAGAGGCAGATATAGGCGAAAGAGAAACTGGCGGCGATTCCGTAGGAAGTGGAAGTGGTTACGTGATAATAAGCAACCGCGTATTCCTGATCGATTGATTGCAGCATGTATAAGCAACCTTCGATCGCGTCGTCATATAATGCCTCCAAATCCCTTTTGCCACGGCCGCTTAATTCGCTGTCGGGGAAGGAACGTACGCCGATTACATCAAAATTAAAGCTTCCGTCTTCGTTTTTGACGTATTTATAAAGCGATGTTCCCTCATATTCCGGATAAGGATCGAATTCTAAACCTAGGACGCGGACGTTGTAGTAATAAGTCAAAGAAATGCCTTCGTAGATGGTTTCATCAATATATATGTCTTTGATTTCGTCGGGGAACTCAACGAAATAGAAATCTTTGACTATCGTTTCTTTTTCTTCCCGGCTAAGGTCATCGTTGGTTTTAAGCCTTAAAGACCTCTCGATTTCATCGATATACGCGTTAGCGGACTTGATTCCGGGGTTATTAATAGTAACCGGGTAGCAGACTGCGAAATAGGCAACGATCCAAATTATGAACAAAAGGCCGATGTCAATTAGATGAGCGAGA
Source organism: uncultured bacterium (assembly GCA_949297805.1). Lineage (GTDB taxonomy): Bacteria > Bacillota_I > Bacilli_A > RFN20 > CAG-826 > Alloenteromonas. The sequence continues at coordinate 643,343 of CASFTG010000001.1, read as the reverse complement.
AGGGTTTGGCCTAAATGGGCGTATTCAACATCGCCGTTATAGATAATTTCGCCGTCTTCTTCCTTATTTCGCTTTGACATTGTCGCTATCCTTCCCTATGTTCGTTGGCTTGGTTGCTTAGCCGTTCACGCTTTTCCTTGGCTTCCGCTTCCCTTGCTTTCTTCGCATTATACAATTCCTCCTCGACTGGGTTGTCGAACCAAAGCGAGGATTCAGAATCCGCGACGACCGAACCAAACAAGTAGTCATGGATCGAACGGTGCTTCTTCGTGAACATGCTCATAGTATAGGTAATTAGCAACAAAGCTCCGAAACTAGCTATGCCTCCGATGAATTCAACGATGAAGCAGAAAAGATTTCGCGGAATAAGTTTCCATTTATTATATGTATAGCCCATGTCGTCGAGAACGACCAACTTCATTGACTTTTTGCCCAATGATTGACCTTCACCAAGACACATCGGCAACACTACCATGAACACTAGGCAAGACCCAATCAGGACCGGAACGGCCATCAGCATCGCGAACTGCATAATCTTCGCGTTATCGGCATCTAGTTCTGTGAACAAAACGGTATCATTGAGAGAAAGCACGGCTTCATTGTAACGGTCGCAAACGTATTCGATGGCGACCCAATCTTTTTCTTCGTCGATCAAATCAACGGTCAAATAACCATCCTCATTAACCCGGAGACGCTCGATATTCGAGTCCTCGTCTCCGACTTTCATCACCGTTTTCTTAAATGTCTCATCGCTATAAACGTGGTTTTTGCCGTCGACAAATTCCATATCGGCAACGGTTATGGTCCAATATTGATGGAGAACATCGATCATCGAAAAAGAATAGCGTTCACCGCCATAGACGATTAATTTGTGGGTTATGTCTTCAACCGTTTCGAAGCTAGTCATCGATAAAGGGCTCGTTGGAGAGTCGTTGAAATCCAAATATAGCCCTGACTCAATCGCCAAGGAATTGATTTGATCGCGGTTGGCGTTGTAACGATCCATGTCGACCGCGAAGGGGACGACGCAAGGGAAGTAAATGAGGGCCGAGAGGGCGAGGACGCAAAGGATATCGACCAAAAAAGCGAAGGCCCTTCGCCACATGCCAGCCAAAACGATGATTTTGGCGGTGGTGGGGGTTTTGACGGCAAGGCTGTTTTCCATAACGTGATAAATATGCTCGTACGTGCGCGATATATCAAGGGAAAAATCTTGCTGTGGGCAAGATAGTTTCAAGCAAAAACCAAAACACGATGTAAGCGATTTCATTTTTGTCTTGAAAGCGCTTTCCGCCCGGTCCATAATTACGACGCATAGGCAGGGCGATAACCTGCTCCGAAGCGGAATGAAGTGATCATCTCTGCCGAGGGGAAGTCTTATCGCGCGCCGACAAACAAGGAGAGCCAAAATGGCAGAAAAACTCGAAAAACTCGAAGTTAAAGAATCCGACCTCGCCCGCTCGGCGGCCGACATCAAGGAAGTGGAGGAGGACCACAAAGACGGGTTCGTCTCCCTTCGGCACATCGATAAGGTCTACGACAACAACGTCCAGGCCGTCTTCGATTTTAACCTCGATATCAAGAAGCACGAATTCATCGTCTTCGTCGGCCCCTCGGGCTGCGGCAAATCGACTACCCTCCGGATGGTCGCCGGCTTAGAGGACATCACCCGCGGTGAACTTTACATCGACGGCGAGCTTTGCAACGACAAGCAGCCGAAAGACCGGAACATCGCGATGGTCTTCCAATCTTACGCTTTGTACCCCCATATGTCGGTTTATGACAATATGGCGTTCGGCTTGAAGATCGCCCACCTCCCGAAGGCCGAGATCGACAAGCGGGTCCATGACGCCGCGCGTATTCTCCAAATCGAACAATACCTCGACCGGAAGCCGAAGGCCCTCTCCGGCGGCCAACGTCAACGGGTCGCCCTTGGCCGGGCCATCGTCCGTAACGCCAAGGTCTTCTTGATGGACGAGCCGCTTTCCAACCTCGACGCTAAGCTCCGGGTCCAGATGCGGTCGGAGATCGTCAAGCTCCACCAAGCCTTAGGCGCGACCACCATCTACGTCACCCACGACCAGACCGAAGCCATGACCATGGCCAACCGGATCGTCGTCATGAAGCTCGGCCGGGTTCAACAGATCGGCAGCCCGAAAGAAATCTACAACAATCCGGCCAACCTCTTCGTCGCCGGCTTCATCGGGTCGCCTTCGATGAACTTCCTTAAAGTCAAAGCCAAAAAGGACAAGATTACCTTCGAAGGTGGGGTTGAGATGACCCTTCCCGAAGCCTTGATCAAAGGGAAGAAGCTGCCCGAGGAGGTCATCTTCGGCATCCGGCCGGAGGACATCCACGTCGCGACTGCCGCCGATAAGGATGACAACGTCATCGAGGCCGAGGTCCGGGTCGCCGAGTTGCTTGGCTTCGAATACTACCTCCACTGCGACTTCGGCGGTATCGACTTGGTCGCTAAGTTCCCGGCTGACAAAGAAATCAAGACCGGCGACAAAGTCAAGATGGCGATGCACTTAAAGAAAGCGAAATTCTTCGATCCGGAAACGGAAGTTGCCATCTAAGCAAAGCAACTCAAGGGGTCGTCTTCGTGACGGCCCCTTAGTGTATACAGGGGCAATGGCGAACCATCGAGGCGGAAAATAGTCCGGTCCTTCCTTGCAATGCAGAAGATGGTTAGAAAGGCGCTTATGAAAGCGAGAAAACTATTAGCATTGGCGCTGCTCTCGGCTACTCTAGCCGGCTGCGCGCCCGAAGGAAGCGCGTCTTCCTCCCCCTCGATTGAGGAACCACCGGTCGTCACCGATCCCGATGCCACCGGCACCGAATCCCCCGATTCATCGGCAACGGGGGTCGATGTCAAGGATTGGGATGGCATCATCCGCGTCTACTACAAATACGATGGCGACATAGCCGACAAGGCCATTTATGTCTGGGGCGATACCAGCGATGGCGTCGAGTATGCTTTTGACGGCGTCGAAGAAGGCTATGGCCCCTATAAGGACTTCGATTGCAACGAAGGGATCCTCAAAGGCGACGTCACCGACAAGTTCAAATTCATCATTAAGAACCCGGGGACGTGGGACGGGCAAAGCCAAGACACCGTCATCTCTTTGTCCTCCATCGCCAGCGGCGGCGAGATCAAAGACGGCCGGAGGTGGCTTTATATCTGGGCGATCGACGGGGAAGGCAATGCGATTGAAGGCTACCCTTCGAAGAATGAGGCCTTGGGCGACAATTTGACCACCGTCTCCCTCAATCCCGATTGGGAATCGATCGATGTTTCGGGCACTGCCTCTTTCGATCGGATCGTGGTTTATGGCTATTCACCAGAATACCGGGCCCTTTCGGTCCCCGAGCAGTATCAACGGCGCGATGAATGCATCTATTACGATTCCGATGAGGTTTTGGGGGCTGAAGGCATCGCCGATTCCTCAACCACTATCAACATCAAAATCGGCAAAGACAAGTTTGATCCGCAAACCACTTATGAGATCAATGCCTACTTCGATTCCAATACCGAGAGGTTAAGAAGAGGGTATGCCAATTGCTATAAAATCTATGACACACCGGAATTCATCGAAGGCTATACCTACGATGGCCATGATTTGGGCGTAACCTACGAAGACGGGAAGACCACCTTCAAAGTCTGGGCCCCGACCTCGACTGAAGTTGGCGTCTATATCTATGACTATGGCACCCCGCGGAGCTTGCTTGGTTATAAAGAGGACGAAGGGAACGAAGCAGCCCATGACGCCTGGGACCTTTATCGGTTGAAAAACCTTGGCCAAGGGGTGTGGGGCGTCACCGTCGAGGACAAAGACCTCAAGGGCAAGTTCTACCAGTTCGCCCTCAACTACAACGGCATCAATAACCTGTCGATCGACCCCTATGCCAAGGCCAGCGGGATTAACGGCATTAGGGGCGCCATCATCGATTTCGACGAAACCGATCCCGAAGGTTGGGATGAGGTTAGTTTCGAGGATATTTCCTCCCCAACTGAACTGACGGTTTATGAAGCCCATGTTCGGGACTTGACCGCCGATAAGACCTGGATCAGCCATGACCCGAGCGTCAAAAACGGCACTTATCGGGCTTTCGTCGAACCCGGAACCACCTATAACGGGGTCACGACCGGTTTCGACCACCTTAAAGAACTCGGCATCAACGCCATCCAATTGCTCCCAATCTTCGACCAAGACAACGATGAGCGGTCCTATTGGGAACTTAAGAGCGACAACACCCTAGAATACCATACCCCCGATTACAACTGGGGCTATAACCCGCAGAACTACAATGTTCCCGAAGGGTCATACGCTTCCGACCCGGCTGATCCGATCTCGCGGATCAAAGATCTGAAGTATTTGATCATGGAACTTTCGAAGGTCGGCATCCGAACCATCATGGACGTAGTCTATAACCACGTCTCGACCGTCGCGACCCATCCCTTCCAGGTCTTCGCCCCTCGTTATTATTTCCGTTACACCGATGACGGGTACCTCGTCAATGACACTGGGGTCAACAATACCGTCAACACCGACCGGATCATGGCCTCCCGCTTCGCGATCGACTCGGTCGATTGGTGGGCCAAGGAATACAAGATGATGGGGTTCCGCTTCGACTTGATGGGTGTCCTTGACACTGGCACCATGCGTAATGTCAAAGACAGCCTTTATGACATCGATCCCGACATCGTTGTCTATGGCGAAGGCTGGACCGGTGGTTCCTCCTCCTCTTCCTCGCCGGCCGATATCGGCAACGTCTATGCCAAACTTCAGGATAACGGCAAAGGCACGGTCGGGGTCTTCAATGACTGCGTCCGCGACGGGATGAAGGGCAACACCACCTACGCCAACGTCACCCCGCAGGGCGGAAACTTCCTTGATTCCTATACTCCGAGCGAGGATAAACTCTGGAATTCGGCCACGATGTATCTCGGGGAGAATCGTTCCCGCAAGAGCGGCGGCCTCTCAACTCCGCCGGAGATGAGCGTCAATTACCTTTCCTGCCACGATAACTACACCCTTTACGATCAACTTAACTATCTTCTCCACGGCCAGATGAATGCCGGCAAAGACCATATGGACGCCATTGAGGCGACCATCGGCTCGACCGCGACCTTGCTTGCCAGCGAAGGTATCGCTTTCATCCATGGGGGGGAAGAGATCTTCCGGACCAAACTCATGCATAGCGACGATCCGCAGTTTGAGGATTTCGTCGCCGCGTATGGCGAGCAGACCAATGGGACTGACACCTGGATCGCCGGCGATGGGGTCGAGATCGATGAGGATACCTGGCTCGTCCGCAACTCCTATACTTGGGGCGATGAAGTCAACGCCTACCATTGGGACCGGAAAGCCAAGTTCTACGACGAATACCTCCGTTACGTCGACGCCATCAAGATGCGGAACGACCTCATCGACTCCGGCTACCTTGGGAAAGGAAATGCCGCCATCGAGGCTGGCGACATCTCGCCTTTCATCGGAAATGTCGCCAACGCCGCCTATATCGGGGCTCAGATGAAGTCTACATCCGGCAAGAAGTTATTGGCCTTGCAAGCCGGTCGGAGTTTAGGGATGGTTAATGTAAATCTCCCGAATGGGGCGACCCCCGGGACCTATAAGATCGTCTATTCCTCGGCCGCCGAACGAACCGGGGCGACGGTCAATTTCCAAACCAATTTGTCCCTTGAGCCCTTTGAATGCCTAATTCTCGAATATATGGAGTAGGGAACTATGAATAAAATCATTGCCTTATTGCTGCCTTTATCCCTTTTAGGAGCCAGCTGCAGCCATGAACCGGCCGTCTGGCGGATTGAATTTGAGAGCAACGGGGGCTCCCCGGTCGCCTCGATCAAAGTCAATGACGGCGAAAAAGCCAGCAAGCCTGCCGATCCGACTAAAGACGGTGCCACTTTTGATGCCTGGTACGTCGATTCGGCTTTGACCACCGAGTTCGATTGGGATGAGCCGGTCACCGCCTCTTGGAAACTTTACGCCGGCTGGGACAGCGAGGCGGATATCCCCGACGACGGTTCTTCCTCTTCGACTGAAGAAGACGCCTCCTTCACCATCTATTTCCGCGACGCCTCTTGGTGGAACAAGGACGAAGCGGCCACTTCCATCTCCTTCAATGGGGAAGAAGGGCTTGGGGAACGGATGGAGCATCTCCGTTTCTGCCCGACGGAGAACACCGCGGTTGGCTATAACTATTGGTCTTACGAAATCGAAGACGTCAGCCAAATCGAGACGATTGCCTTCCATCGGGTCAACGGCGACGCCAGTCAAGATTGGGGCGCCGCTACCGCGGAAATTGATTTCTCTAGCAAAGGGACGAACAACCTTTATGACATCAAAGACACCACCGAAGCCTGGACTGACGGCGGCAACTTCGTCAGCGGCACCTGGGGCGTCTATGACCCCGATGACGTCGGCAATCCGGACGCCGAGGCCCCAGAACAAGAAGGGGCGGGAGCTTATATCGTCGGCGCCGGCTCATTCGTCGATGGCGAAGCTTGGCAAGAGAGTTCTGGTATCGAACTCTCGGTCAATCCTTCTAACGATCAAGAGTACATGGCTCTCGACGTGAGCCTAGCGGTCGGCGACAAACTTCAGATTAAAAACGGGGAGACCTATTGCGGTTATTCGGGAATTGAGGCCGGCTGTACCCTCAAGGGTACCAACTTCGAAGCCGATGCCGATGGGAACATCGTCGTCAAGATCGCTGGAGCCTACGACTTTTACTACAAAGTTCCATCCAACACCCTTTGGATCAGCATTTAAGGAGCGAGTATGAAGAAAACATCGTTTGTATTATTGGGCTTAACTGGCGGTCTCTTATTGCTAGGCTGCGGCCCGGTTGACACCGACACCTCGTCCGAGACCGGGGGCTCGACCCCCGAAGAGTCTTTGACTCCGCCGGATATCCCCGCGACCAGCGACCCGATTGATTTGACCGGAAAGCAAATCATCAAATTCGAGACCGATGGGGGGTCGGAAGTGGCGGACCTCATCGTTGAAACCGGGGCCGTCGCCACCAAACCGGCTGACCCAACGAAGGAGGGCTTCACCTTTTCTGGTTGGTACACCGAGAAGGAACTGAAGACCGAATTCGATTGGTCGAAGGCCATCACCTCCGATTGGACTTTATTCGCTAAATGGGTGGATGAGGATTACGTGGCCCCCGACCCCGAGCCGGCGACCATCTATTTCCGCGACGCCTCTTGGTGGAGCGCTTCTTCGGCCTTGACCTATGCCAAACTCGGCAACGACGAGGAATCCGATTACGGGGTGGCCATGGAGAAGGTCCGTTTCTGCAACGACCAATACCAGGGAGTCGGCTATAACTATTGGAAGATCGATATCCCCGACGTCAATGCGGCCGAGACCATCACCTTCTTCCGGATGGGGCAAGACAACGGCATCACCGCCTATTGGAACGCCTATACCGTCGCCGTCGACCTCTCCGAGCGGGGCGAGAGCAATCTTTACGACATTAAAGCCTCTACCGAAAGCTGGGGCCAGGCCGTCTCCGGCACTTGGGGAACCTATGATCCAAACGATAAAGGGAACGAGGACGCCCCCGAGCCCCCGGCCGAACTCGATTACGGCAATTACCTCGTCGGTTCGTTCAACAATTGGGTCCCGACCAAAGGATACAAATTCGCCGAGGATAACGGGGTCTATACTCTTTCGAACATCAAGCTGAACATTGGCGATGAGTTCAAGGTCCACGATACCCGGGGCGATGGCAACACTTGGCTTGGCTATGACAAACTAAGCGACGAATGCGCCCTTAAAGGGAAGGAACTGGTCGGGATCGGCGATGGCAACATCATCGTCGAGGCCATCGGGACCTATACCTTCACCTTGGTCAACGGGACCATCGACGCGACTTTCGTCCCGGCTGAACTCCCGACCTACGTCCTCTCTAGCGCCGAACAATCGGTTGAGATGACCTATACCAAAAACGGGGCCGAAGCCGTGATTAATCTAGCCGCCGACGCCGAATTCGTCGTCAAGAACGCCGATGACAATACCGCCTTAGGTTATTCTGATTTGGCTTCAACCTACGATTTCGTGAGCGAAGGGGCCGACAATTCCATTAAGCTTAATCGGGCTGGCTATGTCAAAGTCATCGTCAATAACGGCAAACTTTCCCTCACCTATTACGAAGAGGAGCCGCTTACCATCTATTTCATCGATGCGACTTGGTGGAATAAGGACACGGCCGCCGTCTCGATCAGCTTCGACGAGGAAGCGGGGCTCGGTCAATTGATGGAGAAGCATTATCACGACGGGGTCACCAATCTTTGGTCATTCGAGATCGTCGATCCGAGCGAAGTCAGCACCGTGACCTTCCACCGGGTCAATGGCGATGGGACCGCCGATTGGGGCGCCGCCACCCAGCCGATCGCCTTGGCCGATCGGGGCGAGCACAACGTCTATGACATCTCCGAATCCGCCGAAGCCTGGGCCGGCAGCGGCAATTACGCCGCTGGCGTCTGGACGAACCTTGATGAGATTTCGGAAGAGCCGGATGACGGCGGAGAGGACCCGGTCCCCGACTATACCTACTACCTGATCGGGGAAGGCTCCTTCTTAACCGGAGAGGCGGCCTGGGCTACCGATAGCGCTCTTTCCTTCGATCCCCATACCGACTATGAGGTCAAATTGCTTGGGGTTGAGTTAGCGGAAGGCGACGTCTTCAAGATCCATCAACCGGCCAATAACGTTTGGGCCGGCTATTCGGAACTCAAGGACGGGGAAGGCTCGGCCAAGGCCAGCTTCGAGGCGGGCGAAGACGACAATATCGTCGTCAAAACCGCCGGAACCTACGATTTCTACTTCGATTTCACCGCCGTTGGCACCGAGGGCCATTCCATCTGGGTCGCGGCTTCGGCTTCGGAGGCTGTTTTATGAAAAAAATCCCTTTGGCTTTAGCGGGGGTGGCGGTCTTGACCCTGGCCACCGCCTGCGGCGACAAGCATAACCCGGAAGGGACTTATGACCCGACGACCGTCGACACCCGGGCGACTTATACGGTCTATTTGAATCCCGGCGAAGGGTATATCGCCACTGAGACAATTAAGGTCAAAGGGGGCGATAAGCTTTCGGCCCCGACCGTTGACCCTTCCCTTTCTGGCCACTCCTTCGTCGAGTGGTGCTCGGAATACGATTCCAGCAAGAAGATGGGAAAGGAAGGAACCGGGGTGGCTTTCCCTTTGACCATCACCGATAACCTTGTCTTATACGCCCGTTATGCCACCCAAAGCACCCCGGTCCATACCGAGGAGGAGAAAAACGCCTATATGGCCGAGTTGGCGAAGAGCAGCGAGGACAACCATTTCTATCTCCATTATTATCGGTACGGCAACTCGCCGACCTATTACGCCGATTGGGACGTCTGGGTTTGGCCTTACCAGCCCAAAGCCGGAGAAGGCCATAAGTTCGATTTCGTCGGGAAGGAATCGGGCCGGGCCGAGGTCGACGATTTCGGCGGGGCCTATATCGACATCGACTTAGGCGCTTCCTACGAATCGGGCTGGGACAATGCCAACAAGGAATTCGATACCATTCCGATGAGTTTCGCCGGGTCGACCGCGATTGGGCTGCAGATCGTCAAAACCAGTACCCGCGATGCCCCCGATAGCGAGTTCTGGACTAACGATGGGAGCGATTTCTTCATCACCTTGGCCAATTATGCCTTGCCATTAGAAAATGGCGGCACCGCCTACCACGCCTTCGTCGTCCAAGACCAGGTCCAGCGGTCCTTGTCCAACCGGCCGGTTACGATCGAGGGCTCGCCTTTCGACGATGATGACGGGACCAACGTAACCTACGGCGATTCCCGTTATGATGATGTCGATTGGGATGCCGAACATAAGGACATGGCGACCGCGCCGGCATTCGAGGACGTCGGGGTCGGCTACCAGATCATGGTCTCATCCTTCGCCGATTCCGATGGCGACGGGTTCGGCGACATCTATGGTATTGAGCAGAAACTCGATTACCTTAATGACCTTGGGGTTAAGGCCTTATGGCTCACCCCGATCCAATTAAGCGGCTCCTACCATGGCTACGATATCTCCGATTATTCGAAGGTCGACCCGAAGTTCGGCTCGAAAGAGTCGCCGGCCGCTAAAGCCAATAACGGAGTCGTCAGCGAGGAAACGGCGATGGCTGATTATCTCTCACTCATCGAAAAGGCCCACGAAAAGGGGATGAAGGTGGTGATGGACTTAGTCCTCAACCACACCTCGACCGCCAACAACTGGTTCATCGAGTCGGCTAACCTCAACCCCGATTACCGCGGTTTCTACCAATGGGGCAACCATTTGACCGATAGCGATCATATCAACCAGGACAATTATTGGTATCCCTATGGCGACCATGCCTATTCCTTCTATGCCAAGTTCGGCTCGGGGATGCCGGAGCTCAACTACTCTTATCAAGCGACCCGCGACGCGGTAATCGATATGAGCAAGAAGTGGTGCGAGCTCGGTGTCGACGGCTTCCGCCTCGACGCGGTCAAGCACATCTACATGACCGATGAGGTGTCTTCGACCGAGGGCGACACCTTGATTTACGACGTCACCGCCGAAGGAGAGAACTATTCCTCCGACCTCTCCAAAAACCTCGAGTTCTTCGATGACCTCAACGAGGCCATTAAGTCGGAATACCCCAATGCCTTCTTCGTCGGGGAGAACTTCGATGGCCACGCCTACCACGTCGCCCCTTACTATCAGTCGTTCGACTCGATGTTCGACTTCTATTCCTATTTCAACTTGACTTCGGCCGCCGCGACTGGGCTGAAGAACACCAACAACGCCTTCGGGACCGCCAAAGCGTTCCTGACCAATAGTTCCCAATATAATGCCGGATCCGACTCGAATACCAAAAACGGGTCACGAAACGGGAAAGACGGCCTCCTCAACAAGGCCTACAACCATAATTGGAACTTCGTCGACGTCTACAACGTTTATAACGATTACCGGGGTGATAACTCCTTGCCGGGGCTATTCACCTCCAACCACGACATCGCCCGGGTCATCAACCGGGTCGCCGGGACTGGCGATGGCTCCGGAATCCAAGCCCAGGGCAACGTCGATGCCACTAACTACGCTAAGATGCTCGCTTCCTCAAACCTCGTCAAGATCGCCGAACTCATGTTCCCGGGCTTGACCTGGATCTATTACGGCGATGAGCTTGGGATGGCTGGCAACTTCCCCGATGGCGTCCATGACGGATCCGATTACTGCGACCTTTACTACCGCCAGCCGATGAAATGGTCACAAGGGCAAAAAGTCGGCGACGGGAGCCTTGCTACCGAATACGGTGTCACTGGATCGGGCATGACCGTTAAGCTCGATGAGTTCAACGCTTCGACTACCGTCGTCGCGGCCGACACGCAGCAAACTGACCCCGATTCGACCTTCGCGGCGATGAAAAAATTTATCGGGCTGAAGACTAGCGAACCGGCTCTCCGGACCGGGTCGATGGCCTACGCCGACTTCGTTGCCTCGGGTTTAACCGATAACGTATTGACCTTCACCCGGACGTTAGGCCAGACCACGATCAAAGTCGCCATCAACTTCAATGATGCCGGGGTCGGGGCCAAAGGGCTGGATGGTGAGGTCCTCGCTTCCTATAATTGGGCGAGCCAAAACTCCTTGCCGGCCTTATCGGCCATCGTCGTCAAAGCTTAAGGCTCTAAGCCCAGGGAATCCGTTTCCTTGGGCTTTTTCTCTACTTTTCCTAACCTAGGCGATATAATGGCCGGGCTATGAAGCTTTCCGTCATTATCCCCATCAAAAACCAAACTTCCTTGCTGCTTGATAACCTGCAAGAGAAGATCATCCCTTATTTCGATTCCTTGCCGAACTTGACCTATGACGTCTTAATCGTCCCCAATGGTTCGAGCGAAGCGGAGCAAGCGGCTTTGGAAGCGGGGCTCAAAGCCTTTCCGGCCCAAGTCAAGATGCTCCCTTTTGCTAAGCAAGGAGCCAAAGGACTGGCGGTCAAGCGGGGCATCGAGTATAGCGATTCCGATTACGCCCTTTTCTTCGATGCCGACCTCGCGACCGATTTAAGCGCTTTTTCCACGATTTATCCGATCATCAATGAGTATGATGCTTTCATCGGCGATCGCGACATGAAAGGCTCGATTCAGAATAAACGCCCCTTCATTCGCCGGCTCGGCCATTTCGGCTCGAAGACTTTGGTGAAACTGCGTTTCCATATCAAAGGGGTCGATGACACCCAATGCGGATTCAAATGCTTTAAGACCAAGGTCGCCAAGCTGATGGCTAAGCATCAGATCATCGACGGGTTCGCCTTCGACGTCGAGTATTGTTATTTCCTTTCCCTCAATGGCTTCAAGATCAAGCGGATCCCGGTCCGCTGGTTCAATAACGAGGAGGCGACCTCGGTTTCCTTCGCCTCGGCCAGTAAGCAGTTCTCCGCCGACTTAGGGCGGATAAAGAAAAACAAGAAGAATTACTTCCTTAGCCCGGAAGAGAAGGAGGGGCTATGCTGATCGATCGCGCGGTCATTGAGGTAAGGTCCGGCAAAGGCGGGGACGGGGCCATCTCCTTTTTGCAGGAGAAAAATATGCCCAAAGGCGGCCCTGATGGGGGCAATGGGGGCAGAGGCGGCTCGGTCATCATCAAGGCCGATTCGACCGTCAACACCCTTTTGGCTTACCGCCATTCGAAAGTCATTGAAGCCAAAGACGGGGGCAAGGGCGACAAGAAGCTCCGGTTTGGGGCCAGCCAGCCCGACGTCTATGCCTACGTCCCTTGTGGGACGATGGTCGAGGATGAGGCGACCGGCAAGGTCTTGGCTGACCTCGTCAACGATGGCGATGAGTATTTAGCGGCCAAAGGCGGCAGAGGCGGGCGGGGCAACGCCTGCTTCAAATCGAGCCGTCTTCGGATCCCCCGGATCGCCGAGAACGGCCATCCAGGGGAAAGGAAAAGACTGGTCTTAGAACTTAAGTTGCTTGCCGATGTCGGCTTAATCGGCTTCCCTTCGGTTGGCAAGAGCACTTTGCTTAACTTGTTATCCAGAGCCAACGCCGAAACCGCCGATTATCCTTTCACCACCTTAGTCCCGAATTTGGGGGTGGCGACCTTGCCCGACCGTTCGGCCCAATTCGTCGTCGCCGATATGCCGGGGCTTATCGAGGGGGCGAGCCAGGGCAAAGGGCTCGGCTTCGCTTTCTTGCGCCATATCGAGCGTTGTCGGGTTTTAGTCCACCTCGTCGCGATGGACGGAGAACGCGATCCCTATCAAGCCTATTTGGCCATTCGGAAAGAGCTCGCCGAATATGGGGCGGGGCTGGAGAACCGGCCCGAGCTCATCGTCGCCTCGAAGATGGACGAAGAAGGGGCGGAGGAACGGAAAAAGCATTTCGATGAGCAGACCGGGATAACCTCGATTGGCTTATCGGCCTATACCGAGGAGGGGGTCAAGGAATTGCTTTATAAAGCCTACGATCTATTAAGCAAAACCCCGCAATACCCGCTTTATTCGAAAGAAGACGAAGTGGTCTACGATGCGACCAAAACCGAGCAAAAACCCTTTATCATCACCCATCCAAGCGCCCATCTTTTCATCATTGAAGGCGAGAAAGTCATGGAAAGATATAACCTCATTAACCTCTCAACCGACCAAGGGGTGTCGCAGCTGCTTTCCTATTTAACCTCGATCGGGGTCGACGAGGAGCTCAAGCAAAAGGGCGCGATCGACGGGGATGAGGTCCGGATCGGCGAATTCGTCTTCGAATACGTATCCTGAGTTCGTTTATTTAGGGTAGAATATTTATATGGACGGTAAGAACGGATTCGTCGACGTGGCCTTGCCCCTAATCGGGGCGGCCCTAAGTCTCCTCTTCGTCCTCCTCGCTTTCTTGCTTTGAACTATGATCTATTCCTTAAACGGCAAAATAGTCGACGTTTCAGCTAATTCCCTCGCTATAAGCTTAGGCGACATCGCTTTTGAATTATTAGTCGCTCGTCCTAATGAATACTCACTAGGGCAAGAGGCCTTCCTCTATGTCCATGAAGTCATCACCCAGGATGACCATTATCTGACCGGCTTCGCCTCGAAATTGGAGAAAGAGGCGTTTTTGTCCTTACTTTCGGTCAAAGGGATCGGACCCAAGACCGCGCTATCGGCCTTATCTCAGACGAATGCCGAGGACTTATTCAAAGCCATCTCCTCCAACAACACCGCTTATCTAAAGAAACTGCCGGGCATCGGCCCGAAAGCCGCCGCCCAGATCATCCTCGATCTCCAAGGGAAATTGGTCACCGGGGGCTCGGGGCCCGACTCCGCCCTTTATGACGACGTTAAACTGGCCTTGAAAGGTTTAGGATTCAAATCAAAAGAAATCGATGAGGCCTTAGCCTCGATCAATGAGCCCGGGCTGGACCAGGGCGAGGTTTTGCGGCTCGCCTTGCAGAAACTGAGGAAACACTGATGGGACGGATCAACGACCCCCACAAGGAAAAAGGCGAAGACGCCTCGGAATTAAGCCTCCGCCCCCAATGGCTGAAAGATTACGTCGGCCAAAGCGAGCTGAAGCAGCGGCTTTCGGTGTTCATCAAAGCCGCTAAAGCCCGCAAGGAAACGCTTGACCATACCTTGCTTTATGGCCCACCGGGCTTAGGGAAAACCACCTTAGCCTACGTCATCGCCAATGAGATGGGCGGGAAGATCAAATTAGTTAACGGGCCGGCCATTGAGCGGCCCGGTGACCTAGCCGCCATCCTCTCCGAACTCGAGGCCGGGGATGTCTTGTTTATCGATGAGATTCACCGTCTTCCCCGGGCGGTCGAGGAAGTGCTTTACGGGGCGATGGAGGATTTCAACCTTTCAATCGTCGTCGGGCAGGCTGGGGGAAGCAAGGTCATCTCGATGCCTTTGCCGCCTTTTACCTTAGTCGGGGCCACCACCCGAAGCGGCGGCCTCTCGGCTCCTTTACGGGCTCGGTTCGGCATTGCCGAGAAGATCGATTTCTATACCCCGGAAGAACTAGGTGACATCATTAAGCGGACCTCGAAGGTCTTGAATATGCCGATTGATCCGAAGGCCACGAAGTTGTTGGCCTCAAGATCCCGGGGAACGCCTCGGATCGCCAACCGACTCTACCGCCGAGTCCGCGACTATGCGACGGTTGAAGGGAAAGACGAAATCGGGGTCGAGGACGCGAAGAAGGCCCTTGACGCCCTCCATATCGACGATATCGGTTTAGACGAGGTCGACACCAAATATCTTCGGACCATCATTGAGCGATTCAAAGGGGGCCCGGTCGGGCTAGAAGCCATCGCCGCCTCAATCGGGGAGGAAGTGGCGAATCTCGAGGATGTCTGCGAGCCTTACCTTTTGATGTCGGGGCTTATCAATCGGACCCCGCGGGGGAGAGTGGCAACCGAAAAGGCCTACGCCCATTTGCATATCACCCATCAGGTGCTTCTTTTTTAGTTGCGTTCGATGCGGGTCTTCGTCGATTTTGACTGGATTATTTGGCGATAAACGGCGACACCGCCGTTTTTTGTTTGTTGTTGTTCTTGAATGGAGCCATTCGAACTAGGTTGAAAACGAATATATAAGGGCGTTAGAAAGGGCTTTGAGAAACGCTAGGGTGGACCAGGGTTTTGGTTTGCCACTCATCCTGCGCCCTTCCGAGCATCGAGAAAATCAGTTTTGACCGCTATTTTACCTCTATTGGGCGGCTTCAAAATGTCCTTGATGGGGCAAAGCGACGATAGTATGCTTTACTTCGTCAGATTGAATTATTTATAATTCATCGCTGAATCGAAAGGAAACAACATGCGCCGATATATATCATACATCATCCTCTGCGCCGCCGCCCTTATCGGCGTCGGGGCCGCCACCGCGCCGGTAATTGAGAACCTGAACCCCGATTTGGCTTATGCCGACGGACGCACGCTTTACTTCAAGGCCTCCCATTACGTCGAAGGGAGCTTAAACGGCAACTATTCCGATTTCCTCGATTCGACCGACCTCGATGCTTCCGGTCGCCCGGTCATCGAAGAATTGGCCGATGAGGTCGCTTCCCGTCTCGACAACTGGGGCATGAGCGAATACGAGGTCAAGTCCGAAGGCTACGACACCATCGCCGTTTCCTTGCGGGCCGCCGATGATTCGGAAACCCAATACACCTACTTACAGCAATATCTCGCTTTCTCCGGCGGGGACTATGCCTTAGGCGCCTCTGACACCACCCATGACGACTATCCGGACGCTGACGTCCTCGATGATCTAATCGATGGGCAAGAAGCCCGGATCGAGAACATCGACATGGGGGAATACAAGGTCCCGGTCGTCGTCGTTCCCCTTCAAGAAGGCGATGAATACAAAGAGGCTTTCCTCAACTTAATTGATTACTGCGTCGATAACACCACCGAGGATACGACCGATGAGGAAACCGGGGAGACCACCCCGGGGACCACGACCTTGTTAGTCGTCTGGGCCAACCGGCAAGAAGGCGATGAATATTCGCTTTCTGAATCGGACGCCAACGTCGCTTCCCGAATCCTTACCGTCGAGTCGGCGGTGGGCGATAACGCCGTCTGGTACGCCGATTCCGACGAAGACAAAGAAAACCCGGAATTGCAATTGATCCCGGCTTCAAGCGCCATCACCGATGGCAACTATAACCCGGAGATGACCAAAGAGGCGTATGAAGCCGCCGTCTTCCTCCGGAACATGGTCAATGCTTCCTCCTATGGCGATTACCGCCTCTCCTATACTTATTCCGAACCGATCAAGGCCACCGTCGAATCGCTTGTCACCCTTGGCGATTACGCCATCACCCCGGCTTTCGGCCGAACCTTAATCTGCGTCTTAGTCAGCTTCGCCGTCTTAGCCATCATCTTGGCTTTGTTCGACCGGATCTTCGCTTTGACCCATCTCTCGACCATGGCTTTGACCGTCTTCGCGACGCTAGCCACCTTCATGGCTTTCGGGAGCCAGTTCAACATCGCCGCTTTGCTTGGCTTAGCCCTAGTCGCTGGCATCTCCTTGTTCGGCTCGGTGTTCTATTCCGCCAAGATCAAAGACGAGCTATATAAAGGAAGAACGCTTAAGAAAGCCAACCAGGAAGCGGGCAAGAAGAGCTTCTGGCCGACCGTCGACGCCGGAATCGTTTCGATCATCCTTGGCATCTTCGTCTATTTCTTCGCTGGCGACCTCGCTTCGAAAGCCGGCATCGTCTTGGTCTTCGGCGGCTTCTTCGCCGCCTTGGCCAACCTCATCTATACCCGGATCGCCGCTTGGTTATTAAGCACCGACTCCTACATGCAAGGGGCCTTTGCCAAGCAGTTGCACGTTGACGCCAACAAGATCCCCGACGTCTTGAAAGAGGAGAAACAATCCTACTTCGGGCCGTTCGCCAATCACGATTTCTCCAAAGGCAAATGGTATGTCACCGGCCTTTCGATCCTCTTCGTCCTAGCCGGCATCGGCACGATGCTCGGCTTCGGGATCACCAATTCCGGCAATATCTACAATGACGCCGCCTATCGGCAGGAAGCGACCGTCCTCCATCTCGAGGTAAGAAGCGATGAAGCCGATTCGATCACCGTCTCGCCTTTATCCGGTTTGGATTCCATCCGGGGTGAGGACGCCAACGGCAACCCGAACTTATTGTCCGCCATCAAAGTCGGCGATCAGGTCTTAGACGACATCGTCACCGACGCCTACCTCTCCGAAACCCCGAAAGCGGTCTATGAAACCGCCGATGCCGGGGAAGGAAGAACCTATTATTGGTATTACTACGAAATTCGCTTCGACGAATACTTCCCCTTACTGGAAGACAATGGGGCCGATGCGACCTATGCGGTTTCCTTCGCCGAGGGCCAAGACGAGCAGGGCAACCTCATCTGGGGCGAGCCGCAAACCTTGAGCCTCGATGACGCGGTTTCCACTTACATCGCCTCTGAGCTGGTGGCCGAAGAAGACTTCTATTCAGTCGCCTTCGCCACCGCTATCCCGACCGTCTCGCAACCAGATATCGGCGTCTTCTCCTTAGGCTTAGGCTTAGGGATCTTGGTCACTGGGCTCTATTTAGCCCTCCGTTATCGGCCGTCTCGCGGC
Organism: uncultured bacterium; assembly: GCA_949297805.1. Lineage (GTDB taxonomy): Bacteria > Bacillota_I > Bacilli_A > RFN20 > CAG-826 > Alloenteromonas. The sequence goes on along the minus strand of CASFTG010000001.1, from coordinate 625,203 downwards.
TTGACCGCCATGGTTCTCTCGGCCGTCACCGCCTATATTTCCCTGGCCTTCTTCGTCTTTACCCGCATGAGCGTCACTCCGCTGGTCGCCCTCGGGTCGCTGGGCTCGGCCTTGATCGTCTATCTCCTCTTCCTCTTCTTGGGGCAGAGCGAGAAGGATTTAACCGCCGCGAGCCACGATAAGACCTTAACTGTCGTCGAGATTCGGCGGGATGCCGCTTCGAAAGCCGCTTCTCGACAAGCCGGCTCGATCTTCTTGATCGCCTTATCCTTGGCCTACGTCGTCCTTATCTTCTTCGCCTTCGGGCCGACCGCCTTCGCTTATCCCTACCTTAACTTCTTGCTTGGCATCTTCTTCGCCATCGCTTTGCTCCTTTGCGTCTATCCGTTACTGGAAATGGCCTTGGTCAGCTTGTTCAGCAAGATCAAGATCAAGCCGCGGGCGAAGAAAAAGAAGAAAGTCGGCGGGCAATTGCTCAAGAAGAAAGGGAATGAGCCGGAAGAGGCGATCTTCATCGGCATCAATGACTGATGGAACCGCTTCTAGCGCGGCTGCTGGACCATTATTCGCTTACTGAGGAGGGCTATGCGGCCTTAAAGGCTGAGCCCTCCTTTTCTTCCTTGCCGAATTTAACCGATTCTCTTTCGGCCCTTGAGGCGAAAGCCGCCATCGCCGCCGCGATCGCTGCAAAAGAGAAAATCCTCGTCTATGGCGATTATGACTGCGATGGGATCATGGCTGCCTCCATCATGGTGAGGACCTTGACTGCCCTCGGGGCCAAGCCGGCTTATTTCATCCCTTCCCGTTATCAAGACGGCTATGGGCTTAGCTTAGATAACGCCAAGAAGATCGCTAGCAAAGGATATGGGCTCGTCATCTTAGTCGATAACGGGGTCTCTTGCCTTGAGCCGATCGCCTATTTATTGGAACAAGGGGTCAAGACCATCATCATCGATCACCATGATTTGCCAGCGAGCCTCCCCCCGTCTTTAGCCCTCATCCATGACCGTTTGTTAGGCTTATCCGAGAAATGCTCGGCCGGGGCGTTATCGTTTTATTTCTCCCGCCTTTTGCTCGGCTTAGACGATAAGGAAAACGCCATTATGGGGGCGATTTCCATCCTCAGCGACTTAATGCCGATGAAAGGGAACAACCGGACGCTTCTATCTTTGGCTTTGCGGCTATTCCGTCAAGGCTATGGTCAGGCTTTCCTGCCTTTGCTTGAAGGGGATTTCCTTGATGAACGGAGTTTGTCGCTTAAAGCCAATTCGAAGATTAACGCGGTCGGGCGGGTCCGGGTTGACCATGCCGCTTCATTGTTAGTCGGCTATTTCTCTTTAACTAGTCCGGATAAGGTTAAACCCTTACGGCTTATGAACGAATGCCAAGCGACCCGCAAGAGCTTAACTAAGGAAGGGGAGGAAAAGCTTAAGCTTGATGCCAACGCCCAAGGGGCCTTCGGGGTCTCCTCGATTCTTGAAGGCTTATCGGGTTTATTGGCTAACCGGGTGATGGAAAAGGAGGGCAAGATGGCCCTCATCGCCTGCCCCTCCCATGCCAAACCCGGCACTTACGTCGCCTCGATCCGGGGGAAGGCCGATTTCGATTCCCATTCGGTTATCGACCCCTTGATAGACCGGCTCCTCTCCTATGGGGGACACCGTTACGCCGCCGGGATCACCTTTAAGGAAAATGATCTGGGGTTAGTCAAGGATGCCTTCCTTGGTTATTGCCGAACCTTGAACGGGAAAGAGGCTCCCCTTCCCGCCATCCCCTTAGCCTTATCGGAGATCAATCTCGATAACTACCGGATAATCCGTTCCTTCGGTCCTTTCGGGGTCGAATGGGCGGCCCCGGAATTCGAAGTCGCGGTCGATGGCTCCTCCCTTGTCTATTCACCGAAAGGCTATTTGTCGACCCCCTTAGCCAATTCGACGCGGATTTTCTCCTTCGCCATCAAAGAAGGGATGGTGCAAAAAGGGAAAAAGGCTAAGATAAAGGGGCGGCTCTCCTTAAGCCGTTTCCAAGGCCGCGTCAGCCTTGATTTCATCGCCGAAAGCCAGACCCAGGAGGAATAGGTTATGCCCGAAGAGAAGAAACTCGTCCCCAATGGGGGTTATCCGATGCATACCTTCGATGACGTGAAGGGGCTTTACTGCACCTACATCACCAATCCCGATGACCGGAAGATGATCGAGGATGCCTATGCTTATGCTTGCAAGAAGCACGAAGGGCAATTCCGGAAGTCAGGCGAGCCTTATATCCATCACCCGATCGAGGTGGCCTATATCCTCGCTTCCTTGCAATCGGGCCCGGCGACCATCGCCTCCGGCCTCCTCCATGACGTAGTCGAAGATACCGACGCCACGATTGAGGACATCGAGCGGATGTTCGGGGAAGACGTGGCCAAGATCGTCGATTCTTTAACCAAGATCCAACGGATGAAGCTTTCGCGGATGACCGCCGCCGACTTCGAGGCGGAGGACCACCGGAAAATCTTCCTCGGCATGGCCCGCGACGTCCGGGTCATCATCGTCAAATTGGCCGATCGGCTCCATAACCTAAGGACCCTTGATTCCCTTTCCCCCGAAAGACAGAAAGCCTTGGCGAAAGAGACCATCGAGGTGTTCACCCCGATCGCCCACCGCCTCGGTATCTATACCATGCAAAGCGAGCTCGAGGACCTCTCGCTTAAATACCTTGAGCCGGAGAAATACCAATCGATCTTGGCCTTGGTCAACGAGAAGTACGAAAACCGGAAACACTCGCTTGAGAACCTTAAGAAACGAATCGCCGATATCCTATTAGAACATAAGATACCCTGTCGGCTTGAGTCGAGAGTCAAGTCGATTTACTCGATATATAGGAAAATGTATCAGAAGGGCCATAACTTCGATGAGATCTATGACGTTTTGGCGATTCGAGTCATTACTAAGACGGTTATAAACTGCTACGAGATATTAGGGATCATCCATTCAACCTACAAGCCGATCCCCGGGCGCTTCAAAGACTACATCGCCATGCCGAAGCCGAATATGTATCAGTCGCTCCACACCTCGATCGTCTCTGGCGATGGCTCGATCTTCGAAGTCCAAATCCGGACCGAGGAGATGGACCAAGTCGCCGAATCCGGCGTCGCCGCCCACTGGAAATACAAAGAAGGGGGGCATTACAACGCCAAAGAGGAGCAAAAGGAAATCGAGGAGCAGCTCCACTGGTTCCGTGACTTCGTCTCCTTATCCGGCCAGCAGAAGGGCAAAAGCGCTTCCGAATACATGGAATCGCTTTCCAACGACATCTTCGGGGCCAATGTCTACGTCTTCACTCCGCTTGGCAAGGTAATCGACCTCCCGACCGGGGCCACGACCCTCGACTTCGCCTATAAGATCCATACCAAAGTCGGCGATCAGGCGGTCGGGGCGGTGGTCAATGGCTCCCTAGTCCCCCTCAATACCGTTTTAAAGACCGGAGACGTCTGCGAAATCAGGACCTCGAAGACCAGCGCTGGTCCAAATGACTCCTGGCTTGACATCGCCAAAACCAGCTCGGCCAAAGCCCATATCCGCCGGGCCCTCCAAAAACGCGACGCTGAGCAGGTCCGCCAAGAACGGATCAAAGCCGGCAAAGCCCAATTGCTCGACGCCTTCAAGCAGGCCGGGATGGAGGAAGAGGAGGCTCTCAAACTCATCGATTCCGACAAGATGCGGAACGAGTATCATTTCCAAACCATCGATGACCTTTTCGTCTTGGTCGCGGTCAAAAACCCCTCGGCCGCCGCGATCCTCGATTTCCTTCGGATCAAGAAAAAGGCCGGCTTCGAGTTTAAGAAACCGACAGGGAAGAAGGAAGAGGACGATGGCAACCCGGTCGAGATCAGCGGCGGCACTTCGGGCCTTGCCATCACCCTCGGCAAATGCTGCACGCCCATTCCCGGCGATGACATCGTCGGCTACATCACCCGGGGCAAGGGAATCACCATTCATCGTAAAAGCTGCCCAAACGTGGCCAACGAGACCAAGCGGCTCATCGACGCCAAATGGAAGGATAACCTCGGCATCTCGACCTATCCGGTCGATATCGAGGTCTATGCCAACGACCGGCCGGGGCTATTGGCTGATATCCTTCAAGTATTCGCCGCCAAAGGGGTTGGGGTCAGCGACCTTAAGGCCCATCTCATTGCCGCGACGATGAATGATGTGGTCTCGCTCACCGTCTTGGTTCCCAATAGCAAGACGTTGCAGGATTGCTTCGCCGATTTGCTTGGGACCAAGGGCATTTATTCGGTGAGCCGCATCACCCATTAGTTACATTGACATAGCCGATAGGCTATAATCGAAACCGCGAAAGGATTTATATGGCAATCAATTCCGTCAAAGGCACCCATGACATCATCGGCACCGAGGCCATGGGCTATCAATACATCGAGAACGTTTTCAAGGCGGTCTGCGAGCTATATGGCTACCAGCCATTAGTCACCCCGATTCTTGAGCATACCGAAGTCTTCACTCGGGCGACTGGGGAAGCAAGCGACGTCGTGCGGAAAGAGATGTACACCTTCCTCGATAAAGGGGGCAGGAGCCTCACCCTCCGTCCAGAAGGGACGGCTGGGGCCATCCGCTGCTTGGTTGAGCATAAGCTGACCGCCACCAACGACTTGCCGCTGAAATATTATTATTTCGGGCCGGTCTTCCGTTATGAAAGGCCTCAATTAGGCCGTTACCGTCAATTCCTGCAAGCGGGCATCGAGGCGGTCGGGGAGGATAGCCCCTACCTTGACGCTGAGGCCATCGTCATCGCCATGCGGGTCTTGGATTTCCTTGGTTTCCAAAACCTCAAGGTCAAAGTCAATTCCTTAGGCGATCAGGCCTCTCGTGACGCTTATCGGGACGCCCTCCGGGATTATTTCCGGCCCCATCTCGACGCCATGTGCGCCGATTGTCAGGAACGGTTCAAGTTGAATCCTTTACGGATGCTTGATTGCAAAGTCCCCTCGGATATCGAACTAGGCCAAGGCGCGCCGAAGATTGGCGATTTCCTAAGCGATGAGGCCGAGAAGCGGTTCTACAAGACCCTTTCCCTCCTTAATGAGCTCGGCATCGAATACGAGGTCGATCCCGGTTTGGTCCGGGGGCTTGATTATTATGGCCAGGTGGTATTCGAAGTCCACGCGAAATCGAGTTCGGGCGCCGATTACGGGGCCTTGCTCGGCGGCGGCCATTACGATGGGATGCTATCCGATTTCGGCGGGGATAAATCCATTGATCATGGCGTTGGCTTCGCCATGGGGGTTGAGCGGCTGTACTCGATTCTCCAAGAAGATGGCAAATTAGCCGAAGTCGATCCGGGCCTCGACCTCTATCTTATGCCCTTAGGCGAGGACGTCTTGCCCGATTGCTTCAGCTTGGCTGAGCAGATTCGAGGCTTAGGCTATACCGTCACCCTTCCTTATGAGAAGCTAAAGATGGGGGCGATGTTCAAGCGGGCCGAACGGGCTCACGCTAAGTTTGCCATCATCCTCGGGAGTGACGAGATCGCCCTGGGCCAGGTCCAAATCAAGAACCTCGCCACCAAGGAGCAGATCGCGGCCAAAATCGAGACCCTCGACGAGACATTGGATTCGCTTTTCGGCGAGTCCGAAGAAGGACATCATCATGAATAGAACGCATCATAACGGCGAGTTACGGCTCGCTAACGCCGGCGAAAAGGTCGAATTGCTCGGCTGGGTCGCCAATAAACGGAACCTCGGGTCCTTGCTTTTCATCGACCTCAGGGATTCAACTGGCATCGTCCAGTTGGTCAGCGACCATCCTTTAGATTTCCCTGACGTTAAAAGCGAATACGTCGTCTCGGTCAAAGGGACGGTCCAAAAGAAAGACGTTCCCAATAAGAACCTTGCGACCGGCGAGATCGAAGTCGATATCGAGGAACTGAAGGTCATCAACGAAGCGGCTCTTCCGCCCTTTATCATCGCCGATAAGACCGACGCCCTCGAGGATACCCGGCTCAAATACCGTTACCTCGATTTGCGGCGCCCGAAGATGCTGAACAACCTGAAGATTCGGGCCAAGGTTTGCCAGATTTTCCGCGATTATCTTAACGCGAAAGGGTTCCTCGAAGTCGAGACCCCGATCCTGAATCTTTCCTCGCCCGAAGGGGCCCGGGATTATCTAGTCCCCTCCAGGATCAAGCACGGCAGCTTCTACGCTTTGCCACAGAGCCCTCAACTATGGAAGCAATTGCTCATGGTCGGCGGGGTCGAGCGTTATTATCAAGTCGCCAAATGCTTCCGCGACGAGGATTTACGGGCCGACCGCCAGCCGGAATTCACCCAGCTTGACTTAGAGACCTCCTTCCTCGACCAAGATCAGCTTTTGGCCTTAAACGAAGGCTTCTTGGCCCGGCTATTTAAAGAAGTGGTGGGTTATGAGGTCAAGTTGCCGCTTCGCCGTATCAAATATTGGGACGCAATGGATACTTACGGCTCCGATAAGCCCGATACCCGTTATGGGCTCGAGTTATTCGATTTGAAGCCTTATATCTATCCTAGCGCCTTCTCAGGCATGGACGAGCAATCCTACGTCCGGGCGATCAAAGTCGCGGGGCAAGGGAAAGCGACCTCGCGGAAAGTCTTAGACGAACTTAACGTCGAAGCCCGAAAGTTCGGGCTGAAGGGGCTTTTCTCCTTAAAATTCGAAAACGGCGAACTCGCCGGCTCCTTCGCTAAATTCCTAAGCGATGAGCAAAAAGACAACCTCCTCGCCAAACTTAACTTAGCAGAGGATGATTTGATTCTTTTCGCCGCTTCGCCGTATCGTCGCGACGTCGATTTCGGCTTAGGGGCCATCCGGACTTGGTTTAGCAAGAAACTCGGCCTCGTCAAGCCCGGGACCTACGATCTGCTTTGGGTCGTCGATTTCCCGATGTTCGACCCCGTCGAAGGAGAGCCGGGCCGTTATACGGCTGAGCATCATCCCTTCACCCGGCCAAAAGACGAGGATCTGCCCAAACTCGACACCAACCCGGAAGACGTCTTAGCCTATGCCTATGACATCATCATCAACGGCTATGAAGCCGGCGGGGGAACGCTCCGTATTTATGACCGGGCGACCCAATGGAAGATCTTCCGCCTCCTCGGCTTAAGCGATGAGGACGTGAAAAATAAGTTCGGCTGGTTCGTCGATGCCTTCGCCTATGGCACCCCGCCGCACGGCGGCTTGGCCTACGGGCTCGAACGGCTTTCGATGATCCTCGCCGGGACCGAGAATATCCGCGACGTCGTCGCCTTCCCGAAGAACCTATTGGCCGGCGACCCCTTATCGCACGCCCCAACCCCGGTCGACCCCGAACAGCTTGAAGTATTAGGCATCGAGGTCAAAAAAGAATAGTAATATACATAGTATATTAATAAAACCATAAAACGACTGAAAAACTACTAAGGAGGTCCATGTATGGCCAAAGCAATCGACAAACAGGTGGTCGCCGCGATCCGGGCCTTGGTGATCGATGAGATCAACCAAGCCAACTCCGGACATCCGGGGATGGCTCTAGATGCCGCCCCGGCCCTTTACGCCCTTTACCGCGACCATCTGGTGGCGGATCCTGAGCATCCGGATTGGTCGAACCGCGACCGGTTCGTCTTGAGTTCCGGCCACGCCTCGAGCTTGCTTTATGCCATCTTGCATTGCGCCGGCTATGACCTCAGCATGGACGACCTTAAAGCCTTCCGGCAGCTCGGCTCTAAGACCCCCGGCCACCCGGAAGTCGGCCATACCCCTGGGGTCGATGCCACCTCCGGCCCGTTAGGCCAAGGCATTGCCCAGGCGGTCGGGATGGCGATTGCCGAGAAAGCCATCCGGAACCAATATCCCGACGGGGAGAAGATCATGTCCCACTATACCTATTGCCTTTGCGGCGATGGGGATTTAGAGGAAGGCATCTCCCAGGAAGCCATCTCTTTAGCCGGACACTTGCGCCTCAACAAACTCATCGTCATCTACGATCAAAACGGCTCGACCCTCGACGGCCCGACCAGCGATTCCCTCTCCGAGGCGGTCAAACTCCGTTTCCTGGCCTCTGAATGGAACGTCTTGGAAGTAAGAAACGGCAACAACATTAATAAGATCAGCTCGGCCATCGCCAAAGCCAAGAAAAGCTCGGTCTATCCGACCCTGATCATCATGAAGACCATCATCGGCTATGGCTCGATCAACCAAGGGAGCCATAAGACCCACGGGACCCCATTAGGGGAAGAGGATGGGAATCATGCCAAATCAGTCTATGGGGCAACCTGGGATAAATTCACCGTCCCCGAGGAGGTTTATGAGCTTTTCCGGAATACTTTCAAAGCCCGGGGGGCCGCGGCTTATGCCGCCTATGCCAACCAACTGGCCGAATATGGCAAATACCACCCCGAAGAGCAAAAGACCTTCTTATCCGCCTTTAAGCGGGAACTGCCCGAACTCCCCAAGCGAGACTACAAGGACCTAACCAAAGAGGCGACCCGCAAGAGCAGCGGCGCCATGCTCGCCTTGTATCGCTCGGCCGTCTCCTATTGCATCGGGGGCTCGGCTGACGTCGCCGGCTCGACCAATACCGACGTCAAAGGGGTCAAACCCTTCCCCGAGGGGACCGATATGCGTTATGGCATCCGCGAATTCGCCATGGCTAGCGCCCAAAACGGCATCCTCCTCCATGGGGGGCTAATTTCCTATTGCGCTTGCTTCCTCGTCTTCTCCGATTATATGAAGAACGCCATCCGGATGGCGGCGTTAGAGCGCCTTCCGGCCATCTACCTTTTCACCCATGATTCTTTGGCCGTCGGGGAGGATGGGCCGACCCATCAGCCGGTCGAGCAACTAACCGGCTTACGGGCCATCCCGAACCTTAACGTCATCCGCCCGGCCGACGCCAAGGAAGTAGAAGGGGCTTATCGGCTGGCCTTCGAATCCAAAGACGGGCCGACCGCCATTGTCTTATCGCGGCAAGCGTTGCCATTGCTTGAGAAGACCGATCCGAGCAAAGTCGCCAAGGGGGCCTATCCCGTCCTTTCGCCCAAGCGCGGCAGCAAAGCCGACTGTTCGATCATCACGACCGGTTCGGAAGTTAGCTTAGCCATCGAAGCGGCCAATGAGCTCATCAAGCGGGGCTATGTGATGGAAGTCATCTCCGCCCCCTGCTTGGAATTGCTCGAAGAGAACCCAGCCTACAAGAACAAGCTCTTCTCTACCCCCTATGCCAAGCGGGTCTCGCTCGAGATGGGGTCGACGCTCGGCTGGGGACGCTACGCCAAATGGAACATCGGGGTTGATGAGTTCGGCGCCTCCGGCAAAGCCGAGGCTGTCCTCGACGAATATGGCTTCACCCCGATGAAGATCGCCGACAAGATTGCCTATTTCCTGTCGAAAAAGTAAAATTGACTCATGAACTACATCACGATCAACAATTATTCCCGGAATGGCAAGATTGGCATCAGCCGGAACGCCATCGCCACCATCGCCCAGAAGGCGGTGGAGGCCTTCCAAGGGGTTTCGATTTCGAAATCGAAGACTCTCTTCTCGGTTGACCGCGGGGTCAAGGTCAGCTTCACCAAAGAGGGCAAAGCCGTGGTCAAGATCGACATCGACGTCGCCATCGACGCCCCGGTTCAGACCCTTTGCACCGAAATCCAAAAGGAAGTGGCTCAAGCTATCTCCCTTTCCTGCGACACCGTACCTTATGACGTCCAGGTTAAAGTGGCCAAGATCCTTTGATGAAAAGATTCGACCGCTTGCTCATCGCCTTCCAGCGGCTCACCTTAGCCCCGATCATCGCCGGCAGCGTCGGCTTGATATCGGCTTTCCTAAGCTATTTCGAAGTTGAATATGGCGGCTGCCTGATGTTTGGCTTAGCCGCCTTTTCCTTTGCCGAGGAGGCCAAGTATGTGCCGCTTATCATCACTTTCCTCCTCTTAGGCCTTAATATCTTCCTAAGTTTGGAGGCGGCCAAAGGGAAACTGCGCTTCTATTTAGCAAGCCTCATATTTGCCTTATTGGACTTCGTCTTTTGCTTCATTCCCTTTATGGCGAATGTAGAATCGCTAATAAGGATAATCTTCCGCGCTCTCCTTTTGTTAGTTCTATTCGCGGGGCTATTGGTCTACTTGTTAGCCAAGAAGGCATTGAAGGAAGAAAAGCGGGGCTAAAAGCGCTTTCTTCGCCTTGCTAGCTTCCCTCGCCATTTGGTAAGATAACTCGACCCAAAAGGGGGATTGATCTTATGGACGAGGAAGAAATCGAAACCGGCGGCGAGCTGAGCCGAAATCAGCTCCAAACGGTCGCCATGACCGCCATCTACGATATGCTGACCTACGTCTCGATGGGATCAAGCGTCGATGTGAAGGCCATCGTCTCCGGCTTATTCGACGGCAAGCCCTACAGCGAGTGCGATTATTTCGTTAAAGCCTGTTTGGTTATGGCCATCAAGGAGCATGATTCCTTGATCAAAATGCTCAACGGCTATATGAACCATTGGACCTTCGACCGGTTGAACCGGGTCGAGCAGGCGATTCTTTTGCTTTCTTGCGTCCATTACCTCTATGTTGACCCTAGCGTCGCCAAAGGGGTCGTCATCGACATCGCCATCAAATTAGCCAAGACCTATCTTAGCGACAAGGACTATCGCTTCGTCAACGCCATCCTCGATAAGGCGCTTCCCGCGCGATGAATACCCCTTTATCCGTCACCGATCTGAACCTGCTTATCAAAAGCAAGCTCGAAGGGGATTTCGCTTTCCGGGGCTTAAGCGTCAAAGGCGAAATTTCGAACTATAAAGTCTATCCGAGCGGCCATGCCTATTTCTCACTTAAAGACGAGAATTCCTTGCTTTCCTGCGTCTTATGGGCCAGCAATCGGTCGCGATTAATGTTCGCGCCCCAAAACGGTGACGAGGTCATCGCCAAAGGGCGGATTACCGTCTATCCGAGCCGGGGATCATATCAGCTTTCCGTCGATTCCCTCGAGCCTTTCGGCCAGGGGATGGAACTGCTCCGGCTGAAGCAATTGAAAGAGAAGTTAGCCAAAGAAGGGCTTTTCGATGAATCGCGGAAACGCCCGTTGCCATCCTTCCCGAAACGGATCGGCGTCATCGCCGGGAAAGGCTCGGCCGGGATGAAGGACGTGATCCATAATATTGCTATCCGTTATCGGCTGGCGACCCTTTGCCTCTTCCCAAGCTTAGTCCAGGGAAAACAGGCCCCAGCTGACTTATTAAGGGCATTGGAGATGGCGAGCCAAGCCAACCTCGATGTCTTGATCATCGCTCGCGGCGGCGGGGCCAGCGAAGACCTCGGGGCCTTTAACGATGAGGCCTTAGTCCGGGCGACCGCCAAATTCCCTTGTCCGGTCATCTCGGCGGTCGGCCATGAAATCGACGTGACCTTGATCGATTATGTCGCCGATAAACGGGTCAGCACTCCGACGGCGGCGGCTTTGGCGGCCACCCCGGACCAAGAGGAAATCCAAGCCTACGTCGATGATGCCCAGAATCGGCTTTACCAAGCGACGGCCACCTTGCTTGAGCGGCTCGAAGAAAAGCGGAAAAGCTTGGCTGAGCGGCCGTTTTTCCGCGATCCTTCCAGCATTTATACCCGCCGAATCGAGGATGTTAAGCATCTGTACCTTCGGATCGAAGCGGCGGCCAAAGTCGATTTGCTTAATAAGACCAAACGGGTGGCCGAACTGAACGCCGCCTTAGAGGCCCTTAGCCCCCATAAGGTATTGAAGCGAGGTTATTCCTACCTCACCGATAAGCAGGGGCGGGTCATCAAATCCATCGACGGGGTCAAACCTGGGGAAAATATCATCGCGACGACCGAGGATGGTATAATTCATTCGACCGTCATTAGTACGGAGGCCAAACAATGAGCGAAAAGAAAATGACCTTTGAGGAGCGGCTTGCCCGCCTGGAGGAGATCGTTAAAACCGTCGAAGGGAAGACCTTGCCTTTAGAAGAGGCGATGAAGCTTTATCAAGAGGGCAAAGCCTTATCAGACGAACTCTCGAAAGAACTCGAGCAAGCCAAATTGAAGCTAGAGGAAAACGGAACTCCCCTCGAAGAGGAAAAAGTAGATAACTAGTAAACAATTAGTAGATATTTAGTTATGAAAAAGAAAGCGCCCATCGAAAGAATCGACGTTCGGAACATAACTGATCCGAATGTGGTGAAGACGCTTTCGTATCCTTCACTGGCCTTGCTTTGCGCCGACATCCGAAAGGAAATAATCCGCCAAGTCAGCCAATATGGAGGCCACCTTTCGCCGAACCTTGGGACCGTCGAATTGACCGTCGCTTTATATCGGGTTTTCGACTTCCCCAAGGACAAACTCATCTTCGACGTCGGCCACCAGTGTTACACCCATAAGATATTAAGCGGTCGCCATCTCGACCATTTAAACGAGCCCGGCCATACCCAAGGATTCCAGAAAATCGCCGAATCGACCTATGATCCCTATGAGGCCGGACATTCCTCGACCGCCATCTCGGCCGCCGGGGCCTTTGCCTATGCTCGCGATTTAAAGGGTGAGAAATACAACGTCGTCGCCTTGGTCGGGGACGCCTCGATGGCCAACGGCCTTTCTTTCGAAGGACTTAATGATTTGGCCATCCGGAGCCACAAAGTCATCATCATCCTTAACGACAACGAGATGTCGATCTCCAAGCCGGTCGGCGGCATCGGCCGTTTTTTCCGGAAAATCTCGACCGGCAAAGCCTACAATTCCTTTAAGAAGCGGTTCCGCCGGGTCCTATCCCATAATCGATTCGGGGCGAAAATCTATTCCTGGTCCTTCTCAATCAAAGATGCCATCAAGCGGAAACTGGTCCCCTTAACCATGTTCGATAACCTCGGCTTTTCCTACATGGGGCCGTTCGATGGCCATGACATCCGCTTATTGGAAAAGCAATTGAAACGGGCTTTAGTCACCGATAAATCGGTCGTTTTCCACGTTCGGACCATCAAAGGCAAAGGGTATAAGCCATCGGAAAACGACCAGACCGGTTATTGGCATGGGGTCACCCCCTTCGACCCCTTGACCGGGAAACCGCTTAAAGACCACCCAGGTCAAATCACCTATAGCCATCTTTTCGCCGATCTGACGGTGGAAAACCTCGATAAACACAAGGATGCGGTCTTGATCATCCCCGCCATGGTCAAAGGCTCGGGCCAGGAAGAGGCTTTCATCAAATTCCCCGAACGGACCTTAGACGTCGGCATCGCCGAGGAGCACGCCTTGACCTTCGCCGGGGCCTTGGCGCTGAATGGCTATCACCCAATCGTCGATATCTACTCGACTTTCCTTCAACGGGCTTATGACGAATTAAGCCACGACTGCGCCCGTCTCCACGTCGATATGACCTTGCTAATCGACCGGGCGGGGTTAGTTGGAAGCAACGGCGAAACCCATCAAGGAATCTACGATCCAGCTTTTCTAAAATCGATACCCGGGGTCAGCTTAGCCATGCCAGCCAATCCGAGCATCGCCGCTAGGCTATATTCCTTATCCTTCGATAAACACGGGATTTTCGGCATCCGTTATTCCCGCGGTTATTTAGTCGAGGAGAAACTTCCAGCGGAAGATAGCTCAATTCAATACGGCCAGTACCGTTATGTTAACAAGAAAGATAATCCGAAGGGAGTGGTCTTAGCCGTCGGGCCGCGTTCCGAGGAAATCGGCAATCTGCTCCGTTACGAAAATCTCGACGTCATCGATCCGGTGTTCATTTTGCCCTTAAACGACAGGCTAATTGATCAATTGGTTAAATATGAAGGTGTATTCATATATGACGCTTTCGGGATTTACGAAGGATTCGCCGAACAGATTGTCTCCGCTTTGGCGCTGCACGGGTATCATGGGAAAATCCTCGTCAAAGCCATCCCGAATGAATTCGTTGTTGCCGATTCCTTAGCCAACCAGGAAAAGTGCTGTGGCGTCGACCTCGATTCGGCGGTCGATTTGGCCCTGACCCTTCTTTAACTTAACATAATGTTTAATCCGGTTTAGAATATTTTCATGAGCCGGATCATCATGCATATCGACTTAAACGCCTTCTTCGCTTCGGCGGAGGAAATCCGCGATCCTTCTTTGAAAGGCAAGCCGATTTTAATTGGCCACGAAGGCCGGTCTGGCATCGTTTCGACCGCCTCTTATGCCGCGCGGAAAAAAGGCTGCCATTCCGGCCAGCCGATGTTTCAGGCTTTGCGGCTTTGCCCGGAAGCCAAAGTCATCCAGCCGGATTTCTCTTATTACAAAGTCCTGTCGGTTTCTTTCTTTTCCTATTTAAAAGAAGTGAGCCCATTGATTGAGCAAGCCTCGATCGATGAGGCCTATGTTGATGTGACCGCGGCCTTATCCACACGCCAAGACCCAGTGGGGTATCTGCGGAGACTGCAATTCGCCTTGAAAGAACGGACCGGCCTTTCCTGCTCCATCGGCATCGCCGCGACTAAGTGGCTGGCTAAAATGGGGAGCGATTTGCGGAAGCCGATGGGACTCACCATCCTCCATAATCGCGATATTCCAAAAGTCATCTTCCCCTTGCCGATTGAATCATTCTGGGGCATCGGGAAGAAAACCGCCCCCGAGTTGCGGCTCCTTGGCATCAATACCATTGGCGATCTATACAAGAGACTTATTGCCGAGGATCCAGCAACTTACCAAAGCCTTGGCAAATTCGCCTATACTTGCCTTGATTGGCTCAAAGGCCGGGGCGATGACCTCGTCCATACCGAACGGGAGGATCCGAAATCAATCGGCAACTCGACGACCCTAAGCCGCGATATGACGGGGTTTCTCGAGGTCAGGGATGCCATCAAAAGCCTTTGCGATGAGGTGGCTGAGCGGGCTAAAGCCGCCCGGAAAGCCGGCTCGACCTTGACCCTTACCGTCAAAGACACCGAATTTAAGCTCCATACAAGGAGCCATACCTTCCCTGAGCCGACTTTCGAATCGCGGGTCCTTTTCAATGAGGCCGAGCAGCTTTATCGGCGTTATTTCGAAGCGATGGACGTCCGCTTAGTCGGGATTAGCCTCTCCAAACTGGTTGATCCGCTTAAAAGGACGGTCCAGACCACCCTTTGGAACTATGAGCAATACGAGAATATGAATACGACCCGGAGCCTTATAAACGAAATCAACCGGAAACTGAAGAAACCGTTATTAAGACGGGGAAGCGAGGCCAAAGATGAAGATTGAAACCGCCATGGACCAGTATGCCCGTTACCTGCTGGTCGAAAAAGGTCTATCGAAGAAGACAATCCAAGATTATCTCGATGATTTCTCTATTTTCTTAACCGATTTTCCAATGGTCAAAGAAACCGATGACCTGAAAGAGGAGATGCTGGAGGGATTCGCGGTCGAGGAAGGGGAGAAAGCCCGTTCCCGGTCCTCCATCGCCCGAAGGCTAAGCTTCCTTAGAGGCTTCTTCCTCTTCCTCTCGAAGCAAGGGCTTATCGATTATTCAGGGGAGAAAATCGCTTTACCCAAGCCGGAAAGGCGGCTCCCCAACGTCTTAAGCGAAGAGGAAATCAATCTACTCTTCGCCGCGATCGATGGCTCTTCTAATAACGGAGCCCGTGACTTGGCGATGCTGCTTATCATGTATATGGCTGGGTTACGGGTATCGGAACTCGTGGCGTTGAAACTCAGCGACGTCAACGTCCCGAAAAGGCTGATTAAGGTTCGCTCCGGCAAAGGCGACAAAGAACGGACCGTCCCGGTTGGCGAAGCGGCTTTGATCGCTTATGAAGATTATGTTAACTTGCATCGACCAGAAACGAAAAACGCCGACAAAACGGAGTATTGCTTCCTGAATAAATTCGGGCAGCCGCTTTCGCGGGTATACTTTTTCCTCCAGGTTAAGAAATACGCCGAAATGGCCGGGATTGAGAAAAACGTCAGCCCCCATACCCTGCGCCACAGCTTCGCCACCCATCTATTGAACCATGGCGCCTCCCTCCGGGTCGTCTCCTCCTTATTGGGCCATGCCCACCTTGAGACGACCGAGATCTATACTCACGTCAACTCGGCCCGGGCGCGGGAAGAATATGCAAAGGCCTTCGATAAAAAGGACTAAACGTCTATAATTCGCCTAGGAGAAGTTTCTATGGAACCCAAATTCAAAAAGATATTCGTCATCGTCGCCGACTCGGCGGGGATCGGCGCGATGGATGATGCCGCCAAGTTCGGGGATGAGGGGTGCAATACCTTCGCCCATGCGGCGGCCGCGGTCGGGGGACTCCACGTTCCCCATATGGAGCGGATGGGGCTTGGCGAACTCGATGACATCCCCGGGGTCAAGGCCGTCAAGGATCATCCCCAGGCCTATTCAATCCGCTTGACCGAATTAAGCCGCGGCAAAGACACCATGACCGGCCACTGGGAGATGATGGGGGTTGAGACCTTGAAGCCCTTCATCACTTTCACCGACACCGGCTTCCCAGAACCGCTTATCAAAGAGTTAGAAGAGAAGACCGGCCATAAGATCATTGGTAACATCGCCGCCTCCGGGACCGAGATCATCAAGCAATTAGGCGAGCAGCAGATGAAGGAAAATTCCCTCATCGTCTATACCTCGGCCGATTCGGTGCTCCAGATCGCCGCCCACGAGGAAGTGACGGGCTTAAAAGAACTATATCGGTGCTGCGAAATCGCCCGCGAACTCTGCATGCGGCCCGAATACCTCGTCGGGAGAGTCATCGCCCGGCCTTATGTCGGGGACAATCCCACCAACTTCAAACGGGTCGGAGCCGATCGGAAGGACTATACCGTTTCCCCAACCGGGACCACGGCCTTAGACGTCTTGAAAGACCATGGCTATACCGTCTCCGGCATCGGCAAGATATCCGATATCTTCAATGCCGTCGGCATCACCAGAAGCATCCATACCGCGACTAACGAAGAAGGAATGGATGAGGCCATCCGCCAATTAGGCGAAGATTATACCGGCCTTTGCTTCGTCAACCTCGTCGAGTTCGACAGTGAGTTCGGCCATCGGCGAAACCCGGTTGGCTATGCTCGCGCCCTCGAAGCCTTCGATAAGCGGGTGGGCGAATTCATCGGCAAGATGGGGAAAGACGATCTCCTTCTCATCACCGCCGATCATGGCAATGACCCGACGGCCCATGGGACCGATCATACCCGGGAGAAAGTGCCCTTATTAGCCTATAGCCCGGCCTTTAATGACGGCCATTGCTTAGGCGAGCACGCCTGCTTTGGGGTCATCGGGGCGACGGTCTTAGCCAATTTCGAGCTTAAGAAAGCCCCGAATATGGTCGGCGAGCCCTTAACTGAACTGTTGAAGTAAGCCTCCTTTGGATATTGGCAAAAGCATATTGCTTAACATCTGTTTCATCTAGGCTCATAATCCCGTTGTCAGAAGAAGGAAACTCCTATGAAAAACAATAAATTGATGGCCTTCGCCGCCGCGGCCTTGTTGCTGGCGGCCTGTGCCCCGCGCCAAACCGCGAGCAGCACCCCGGACCAATCCCCGACCGAATCGGAGCCTAGCAATTCGAATACTGACTCCAAGACCCCCGAGGTCGATACTAGCGGCGTCAAACTCTTAACCCCGGTTGGCATCCCGACTTTGGCTTTCTATGACCAAGGGGAGAATACGAACTGGACCTCAACCGGCGATCCGAGCAACGTTATCGCCCCGGCTTGGGGAAACGATAACTACGATGCCATCGTTTTCGATGGGATCAATGGGCTTAACGTCGCCAAAAAGAAAGGCGATAAGTACGTTTTGGCCCGTTGGATCAGCGGCGGCACCTTCTACGTCGTCTCGACTAAGCATGATTCGGTTGAGGATATGACTAAGGATTCGCTGATCTATGGCTTTAACGAAACCGGCGTCGGGAGCCAGGTTTTCCGGAGCCTAGCCGCCTCGGAATGGGATATCGATCAGTTCAACGCCATCACCTATGCCGGCGGCGTCGCCCAAGTATTGTCCGCCTTGACCAATACGCCGGAGACCTATGATTTCTATATCCTGAGCCAGCCGCAGCTATTGA
Organism: uncultured bacterium; assembly: GCA_949297805.1. GTDB lineage: Bacteria > Bacillota_I > Bacilli_A > RFN20 > CAG-826 > Alloenteromonas. The sequence continues at coordinate 607,158 of CASFTG010000001.1, read as the reverse complement.
ACGCCCAGACTGCCTTAGGCAATAAAGGAATCGAACTTAACATAATCTCTGACCTCCAGGCTGATTGGGCAGAGGCGCATGATGGCTGCTTCGTCCCGGCCGCGGCCTTATTCGTCAATAAGAAAGCCTATTCGGAAAAGAAGGACGTCATGGACGCTTTCCTTGCGGAAGTCGATGAGCGGATTGAAACCGCGGTCGATAACCCCCAGACGGCGGTCGACGCTTTAACCGATTACGCCAGCAAGCACGACGATGCCCAAACTCGTTTCGGCTACGCCCCGAGCTTAGTCGCCTCTTTGCAAGCGGACGGGAAGAACGGCTTCAACCTGCAAAAAGACGGGGAAATCGATCCCTTAAAGACGACCAACGAATTCCAAACCGCCATCGGCGGGGCGGCCTTCGATGCCACTTCCTTCCTCAATTAGGGTAAAATCAATTTGATGAACAAAAAACGAGCCCTCAGAACCATCCTCTTCGTCCTGCTAGGGCTCGTTTTCATTATCGGCGTCTGGTATTTAATCGCTTATACCCTCTACGCCCAGAGCAACTCAACCTTGGCTTATCCCCACGAAACCTTGGTGACGATGGGGGAATTGCTTTTCCTTTCCGGAGCGAAAAGAACCTGGACCGCGATGGGCTGGACGACGGCCCGGGTAGTCATCGGCTTCATCGTTGCCTTCCTTTTGGCCGGGATAATCGGCACTTTGGCGGCCTTATTCCCTAATATTAAGCTATTCATGTTACCAGGCGTCGGGGTCATGAAGGCCATCCCGACGGTGGCGGTGGTGCTGATCCTATTCGGAATACTATTAGCCCCCGATACGGTTAAATACATGAATTACATCCCCTGCGTTTTAACCTTCATCGTCGCTTTCCCAATCATTTATGAGGCTTTCCGGGCCGGAATTGAGGATGAGGACAAGGAAGTAGCCGATTATCTGCGCCTTGATTGCGGTACTCGCTCGGTCAAAGGGACTTTATTTGTCTTATTGCCGGATGCTTGGCCATATATTTCCTTAGCCATCGCCCAAAGCGTCGGCCTTTCGTTCAAGACTTCAATCATGGCTGAGGTCCTAGTTAACATAAGCGGGGTTCAAGCCGGTTTAGGGACGCTGATCTACCAAGCCCGTTATGAAGCTGACCTCCCGCGAGTCCTAGCCTATGCCGTCATCGCCTTAATCCTTTTGGCCATCATCGATATCCCATTCGTCGTCTTGAAATCGCGGATGCGCAAGCAGGGATTTGAGAACGGCGACGCCCGATAGCTCATTCATTCCGATTTTTGAATTGACCACTAAGACGAATACTCGGTGAATCAGGACTCAAGCCCCTTAAAATCAAATATTGGTTCGAAAACGAACTATTTTTATATTGATGATGGCTTTACCTTATCAATATATCGACGGAAGAGGCGGCATAACCTATTAGTAGTTATTTAGTATTTATTTGCAAATATACGATTTTGAATGAGGAAGGATTTATGAGATGCCGTACGAATTAATATTATTGGATATAAATAAAGAAGAGGCCGCTATTTCTTAATTGCTTGTTAACATAATGGACATTATGCGCAGTTATCTATAACAAAAGAAAACGCCCACTTCTTTGTTTGGGCGTTATCTCCTTTCAAATTGACTGTGCGTTTTTAGGCGTTCGGCAAGGCGAACTCATCTCTGTCCCTGCTTTGACCTTTGAGTTTGGCTAAGAGTCCTTCAAGGTCGAACTCCTTGCGGTTGACGCTGGAGAAAAGGTGAACGATGAGCTCGTTGGTCGCCAAAATGATCCAGCCGGAGTCCGGGTTGCCCTCCTTTTGCAAGACGCTTACCCCATTCTTCTCCAATTCGTCTTCGAGTAGTTCCGCCAAGGCTCCAAGCGCCCTTAAGTTCGGCGCGGTCGCCAAGACGTAATAGGCGGCGAAGGGGCTGATCCCCTCGACGTCGATCGGTTTTAAGTCCTCAGCCTTATGCTCATCAAGGCAATGCAAGGCCAGTTCCAATTGCTTTTCCTTATCCATTTTCTTCTCCTAAGTACAGGTCGACGCAGTCTTGGGTCAACTGGTTGTCGATTTTATATCCCTTTTGCCCCAGGTATTCCATATTGGCGGCTAATACGGTCAAAAAGCCGGCGTAATAATTCTTATAGCAAGCCTTGATAAGCAAAGAGCTATCATATCCTCGCCCTGGCTCGATCTTATCGGCGGAATATATTATCTTCGCTAAAGGAGACATATGGACATCCCCGGTCGCGTGACGGTTTATGGCCGTTAAGAGCTCTTGATCGGTTATTCCGAATACCTCTTTGGCTAAATGCTCGCCGATGAATTGATGGAACGTCCATTCGGGATAATCGGCATATTGGGGGTAATATTGCCCCATTATCGCCTTGGCTTCCGCTCCTTTTATCTTCTTCCCGATATCGTGAAGCAACCCCGCCAAATAGGCCTTTTGGGTCGAAGGGTTTTTATTCCGAAGGGCGATCGAATAGGCCAAATTGGCGACCGAGATCGAATGGATCAGCCGCTGAGGGGTCAAAAGTTGGCTCAGTTTCTTGAAGTAATACAGCCGATGGTCCTCGATGTATTTTCTAACCCCGAAAGGCAGATCGCTATTCCGGAGGTTCCGGATATCGGTGCTCGAGACTTCGCCGGATTCGAGGTAATCAAGCCGAAGGATCCCGTATTTTTGCAGCACCGCGTCATTCGGGGTGACTCCGGGCCGCGGGCAATAGATCGGGGTGGCAAGATGGCAAAGCCGTTCCGGTTCCTTCCATTCGTTGAATTGATTGGCCTGATCGGCCCCGATGAGGATATAAAGTTTCCGCCGCGGGTATTTCTTCGCGAAATAGGCGACGGTGTCGACGGTATAATTAATCTCTTCGGTCCGATTGAATTCGTAAAGGTCGATGGAGAAAGACGGGGTCCCGCCTTCCTTTAGGGCGATCTTCAGCATATCCAATCGCTGCTTGGGGGTGGCGACGGGGTTTTTCCATCTGGGGATCGCGGCCGGGATGAAGATGACGTCGGCATTGAGTTTCATCGAGGCGGCCCGGGCCATCCGGAGATGCCCATTATGGACCGGGTCGAAGGAGCCGCCGTAGAGCAATAATGCTTCCATCAGGGCAAAACGATGCGCTTATGGCGCTTGGATTCGCGGTAGAGCACCAGCACCCGCCCGATATGCTGGACCAATTCGCAGTTGAGCCGATTGGTGAGGATATCGGCGAGTTCATCGGCGGAAAGGGAACTATTTTGCAATATCCCGACCTTGATCAGTTCCTTAGCCTCGAGGGCGGCGTCAAGTTGGGCCAAGAAAGCCTCGTCGACCTCCCCTTTGCCAAATAGATAACGCTGCTCGATGGTATTGGCGAGCGAACGGAGATAACGGACTTGTTTACCTTTGATCATCTTTGCGTACCTTAGCCCGGGTAGTGTAGACGGCCACGCCCTTAGGGACGAAGATCCGCCAAGTTTGGCCATTGCCCTTGAAGGAGAAGAAGCCGAGCCCTTCGACCCCGATGTCGCGATCGCCATTCTCGGTCACTTCGATATCGAAGGCATCGAAGGATTGGGCGTCGAGGGCGCTTGGGACCTTGGGGTAAGTCGATTTGTCGGTCAGTTCGGCAAAGAAGCTCTTTACCCCTTTGGCCGATTTCTTTTCGACTGGGACGCGGCTGGAGACATAACAGTCCAAACTGGTTTTCTCCCCTTTATGAAGTTCAAGCAAGCAGAGCCCGCCGAAGGCGACCCCTTCGCCCTCGCTTAGGTTCACGCCTTTCTTCTTAACCGCCCGGTCAGGATAGACGGCCCGGGCTTCGTCACTAGGCAATTTGGCGATGATTGAGTTATCGGTCGGGATGCCCGGGGTGTCATAGAGGAAAGTCGAGCCATCGAGGGGGATCATCATGACCCGAATCGAGGTCCCGGGGTAGTCGCCGCTGGAGACGGCGCGGTTAGAATCGTTGCTATAGCCCCGTAAATAAGCATAGATGAGTTGGGTCTTGCCAGCCCCAGCCGCCCCGATGACGTAGACATCATGACGGCGCCGTCTTTCCTCGATTTCCTTGGCGATAGCGGACACGTCGATTGTCGAAGAGAGGGAAGTCAAAATGACGTCCTCTCGCTTAACCTGGAGCCGGGCCATCCGGAACCGGTGGGCGACGTATTCTTTCAGCCATTCGGCCGAGCAATGCTCTGGCAATAGGTCGCGCTTATTGGCGACGACCAAGATATTGAGCCCTTCGATCCGGCTCGTTACCTCGGGGGCGAAGCTCGATTCGAAGGAGAAAAGGTCGATGACGTAGACGATGAGGGAGTCGCTGGCCTGGGCATCCTCTAATAAGGAGAGGAACTCCGGCGAGACATGGGGTTCGCGGGGCGCGAAGTTATAACGTTGCCGGTTATAGCAATCTTGGCAGAACAAGACGGCTTCATTCCCCTGCTCGAGCAGGGATTTGTCGATGTAGCCTTCTTTATGCTCATCCTCGCATTGGAGGATGGCGCCGCAGTTGTAGCAGCGGCGGACGACGGACATTCGGCTCATGGTTTAGCCTCCTTCAGCAATCCTTTTTTGAATAGTTTCTTCCGCAACGGACGGTCGAGCGAGCGATTGAACTTAGTACACCAAGGCTCGTCGTCGGATAAGGGCATGGTCAGGACGGTCCTGATCTTCGCCCCGTTGCCAGCCATGACGTCGGTCACGATCTGATCCCCGACCATCAAGGCCTCCTCGGGCTTGAGGTTAAGCCGCTTCAAGGCTTTCTTTAAGCCTCGGGCAAACGGCTTGAACAGCATGCATTCGGCCTCGACCCCGAGGTCCTTGGCGTAATTTAGGACCCGATCGGAATGGTTGTTCGAGGCGATGAAGAGCTTGATGCCGAGCCCATCGAGCCGCTTCTTCAGCTCATGGACCCGGGGAGATGGGCTCTTGACCGAATAAGGGTCAAGGGTGTTGTCGAGATCGGAAAGGACGGCCTTAATCCCAAGGGAAAGCAGAAAATCCGATGAAAGCGAGAAGATGTCCTCGCTATAGGCGTATGGCACGATCCTTTTCCACATGGCTCACACATTGTAGCACGTAGGCGCGCTCGCACAAGAGGGAAGCCCGAATACCCTACTGCTTATTTACTGAATATCTACTAATAAATTAATCTTATTACAAAGTAATAAATCACGAGTTAAAGTCAAAGTCATCGAAGATGGAGATTTGCTCGTATTTCTCCTCGACCGGCTCCTCGGTGGAATCCGGGGTCGCCGGGGTTTCCTCGGGGGTAAGCCCTTCTTCGACATTATCGAGATCGGCTTCCTCGGCATAGGATTCGAGCGAGGAATCGATGGTCAGCCCTCGTGGCATGTTGACCCGGGCGATGGTTGTGTCTTTGGGCAACTTGACCTCGGCTTTGGCAATCTTCTCCATCGGGGTGAGGTGGAGGTCTTCGAAGGTAAGGTCGAGATAATCGCCGTTGCTTAAGGTGACTTTAAGGACTAAGGGCACCGCTTCGTCTTTATGAAGCTTGACCGCGGCCACCAATTGATGCTCTTCCTTCTTGAAGCATTTGAAGACGACGGTCGGCTTGGTCGTCCGCTTGCCGAAGACGATGTTCGAGCTGGAGAGGACTCGGGTCGCCCCTTTATCGGTTATCAAAGCGAATTTCCGCGTCTCATCGGGTTTTAAGGCGAACAAGGCCACCACGTCCTGCCCATGGAAATTGCCGGATTTGACGCCGGAGGCGCTGGTGGAGGTCGGGGTGACTTCCTTCTCCGAATAGGCGTTAGCTAAGCCTCCGACCGAGAAAAGGATCAAGGTCGAGGCGCCGGAAGAGATGGCGCAGTCGACGACCTCATCGCCGACTAATAGCCGCATCGCTCGAGCGGGTTTGCCAAGCCGGGAGGCGGCGAAATTATCAAGCCGCACTTTCTTGATCATCCCATGGCCAGAAGCCAAGACGACGTAGAGGTCGCTTCGGAACTCATTGATCGCGTAGGCTTTGACGATCTTCTCCTTCGGAGCCAAATTGGCGGTGAAGTTGAGATGGATCCCTTCGTCAAGCCATTTGGTGGCTTTGATGGAATGGACCGGCAGATCGACGAACTGGCCGAAATTGGTGAAAAGCAAGAGATGGTCGGTCGAAAGGCACTTCGACTCGAAAATAAGCGTATCTTTGGCCTTTAAGCCTGGATAGACCCCATTATGGCCGTTTGAGCCTTTAAAGGAGGCGATGGAGCTCCGCTTGAGGTAGCCATCGCGGCTCACCGCGACCACCACTTCCTCCTTGGCCACGAGGTCGCTCTTATCGATCGACTCGACCTTCGCTTCCTCGGCGCTTTGGATCTGGGTCCGCCGCTCGTCGCCGTAAGTCTTGGCGATGGCGCGCAAATCGTTGACTAAGAGCTTATCAAGCTTTTCTTCGGAAGAAAGGATGGCCTCGAATTCGGCGATATCGGTTTCGAGGCTGCTCTTTTCTGCCATTAAGACGTCGATGTCGGTATGGGATAACTTATAAAGGGGCATCATGACGATGGCTTCGCTTTGCTCGGGCAGGAAGCCAAAGGCCTGCTCGAGGTTATGTTTGGAGTCGGCTTTGTCTTTGGAGGAACGGATGATCTTGACGACCTCCTCGATGATAGAGGCGGCTTTGATGAGCCCATCGACGATGATGAGCCGGGCCTTGGCTTTCGCGAGGTCGAACTTCGTCCTCCGGGTCAAGACATCCTTTTGGTGGGCGATGTAGGTGTCGCAATAGGTGAGCAGGTTCATCGTCACCGGCCGGCCATCGACGATGGCGACCATGTTGGCTGAATAGGACGAACGGAGGTTGGTCTTATTCAATAAATAGGCCAAGACCGCTTCTTTCTTGAACCCTTTCTTGATGTCGATGGCGATCCGCAGCCCCGATTTGTCGGTCTCATCGCGGACTTCGTCGATACCGTCGATCTCTTTGTCATGACGGATCTTATCGATCGAGCCGACGAGGGCGCTTTTGACGATGCCATAAGGAATCTCGGTTATGATGATCTGATCCAGCCCGTCCTCGTTGACGGCGAATTCGTAACGGCACTGGGTGGTGATGGTCCCTTGGCCGGTCAGATACATATCGAAAAGCCCTTGGGACTGGAAGATGACCCCGCCGGTCGGGAAATCAGGCCCGGGGACTAAGCGCATAAGCGATTCAATCGGGCAATTAGGACGCTGGATCCGGTAGATGATGGCGTCGATGACTTCCTTCAGGTTATGGGGCGGAATCTTGGTGGCGAGGCCGACGGCGATGCCGCTCGCCCCATTGACCAGCATATTCGGGAAACGGGATGGCAAAACGATCGGCTCGAATTCCGAGTCGTCGAAAGTCAACCCCATCTCGATGGTGTCTTTGCTTAAGTCGCGGACCAATTCGGCCGAAAGGGCACTGAGCCGAGCTTCGGTGTAACGGTAAGCGGCAGCGGAGTCGCCATCGATTGAGCCGTTGTTGCCTTGGAAATCGATTAACGGGGCCCGCATGATCCAAGGCTGGGACATCCGGACGAGGGCGTCATAGATTGAGGAGTCGCCATGGGGATGGTATTTGCCCATGACCTCACCGACGATGTGGGCGCATTTCTTGGTCGGCTTATCGATGGTGTTGCCGGTCTTCCACATGGCGTAGATGATACGGCGTTGAACGGGTTTTAAGCCATCGCGGGCATCGGGGATGGCCCGGTCCTGGATGACGTCTTTGGCGTAGATGTCAAAACGCTCCCCCATCAATTCGTCGAGGGTGCCGGGGACGATGAGTTCCTCAATCGGCTTTGGCTCGGGAGTCTTCTTTCGGCTCATTTGGCGACCTCCTTGATGAAGGTGTCCTCATCGTTGAACTTGACGTTCTCCTCGATCCAGTTGCGGCGTAAAGAGGGGTCTTTGCCCATCAGGATGGAAATCCGTTTCTCGACGACTAAGGGATCGTCGATCTTCACTTGCAGCAATTGGCGGGTGGCTTTGTTCATGGTGGTGGCGGCTAGCTGCTCGGCGTTCATCTCGCCTAAGCCTTTGTAGCGTTTGATGGCATAGCCGGGGCCGATCTTCTCTTTAGCGGCGGCTAAGTCTTGGCCGTTTTGGCAATAGATGATCTTGCTTGGCTCGGTTTTCTTATACACCCCATAAAGCGGCGGACAGGCCAAGTAGACCATACCATGGGTGATCAGGGGCTTCATGTAGTTATAGAAGAAGGTCAGGAGCAATATCTGGATATGGGCCCCGTCGGTATCGGCATCGGTCATGATGATGATCTTGCCGTATTTGGCGTCTTCGACGTCGAAATCGGCCCCGACCCCGGCCCCGATGGTGTTGATGATGGTCGAGAACTCGACGTTTTGCAGCATCCGTTCCATGGTGACCGAATCGGTGTTAAGCGGTTTGCCTCGCAAAGGCAAGATGGCCTGATGGAGCCGGTCACGGCCGGTTTTGGCCGAGCCGCCGGCCGAATCGCCCTCGACGATGAAGAGCTCGTTCTGACTATAGTCCTTGCTCTGGGCGGCGGCGAGCTTGTCGGAGATGATGAAGTCTTCCTTTTTGCTCTTTTTCCCCGTTCGGGCCGCTTCTTTGGCTTTCCGGGCCGCCTCCCGGGCTTCTTTTGAGGTTTGGACCTTTTTGATGAGGTCGACTGCGAAGTCCTTATGCTCAGCTAAATAATGGACCACCGATTGGTAGGTGAAGTCATTGACGGCGCTTAAGGCGGCCGGGGTGCCGAGTTTGCCTTTGGTCTGGCCTTCGTATTCGAGGATCTTCTCCGGGACTTTGACCGAGATGACGGCGGTAAGCCCCTCCCGGATATCGTTCCCATCAAGCTTTTGGCTTTCCTTGATGATGCCGTTTTGGGTCGCCCAGTCGTTAACCGCCCGAGTTAAGCCAAGCCGGAGCCCGGTCTCATGGGTGCCCCCGTCATGGGTCCGGACCGAGTTGGCGTAGGAATAGATGTTCTCGTTATAGTCTTTGATGCACCACTGCATCGCCAATTCAATCTTGATCTGGCTGTTCTCGTCCTCAAAATAAAGGATCGGTCCTAGGGGCTCTTTGTTCTGATTGAGGTTTAAGACGTATTCGCTTAAGCCTTTCTCGTAATAGAACTCCCGGCTGAGGTTGGCCCGCTCATCCTTAAGGATAAAATGGACTTTCTTCAGCAAAAAAGCCTCTTCCTGAAGGTGGTTGGAGATGGTGTCCCATTTGAATTCGACGGTCGAAAAGATCCGTTTGTCCGGCTTGAAGCGGACCACGGTCCCGTGCTTCCTAGTGGTCCCTAAGACCTCTAAGGGGGTCACGAGTTTGCCCCCATCCTCGAAGCGGATGTGGTAGATCTTGCCTAACCGATAGATGGTGACGTCGCAAAATTCGCTTAAGGCGTTGGTGACGGTCGCCCCGACGCCATGAAGACCAGCCGAGGTCGAATAGTTCTTATCGGAGAATTTGCCCCCGGAATGGAGGGTAGTGTAGATAAGTTGGACCGCCGGAATGCCAGAGGCATGCATATCGACGGGGATGCCCCGCCCTTCGTCCTCGACTTCGATTGAGCCGTCTTTGCGAATGGTGACGTAGATTTTGTCGCCATAGCCATTGACCGCCTCGTCGACGCCGTTGTCGACGATTTCCCATACCAAATGATGGAGGCCGGTCGAATTGGTCGAGCCGATGTACATGCCGGGGCGTTTCCTTACCCCTTCCATCTCCGAAAGGAGCTCGATGTCCTGGGCGGTATAGCCTTTTTCCGCCTGCTCGATGTCGATTGGTTGCTTAATATCGTCCATGAATGAAAATCAGTCTTTGAGACTGCGGCCATTATAACGCCTTTTTCATAGAAAAAGTAAGGGGAAAGATACGCTGCGGACGATATTTTTTCGCCTTTTGGCCCTCCTATGCCCTACCGAGACGTTTTTCTTCGCCTTAAACCAAGCAAAGCCGGGTCAGAAACGCCTATTTCCTTTGAAGTCGGAATGGAAAAAGGACGTCGCTACCGTATAATTCCGGTTGTTATGAACATCTATCTCGTCAACTTCCTGATCGGGGCCTTGACCTTCCTATTGGCCTATTTCCTTGGCTCGATACCGAATGGGGTCATCATCGGCAAGGTTTTCTTCCATAAAGACCCCCGCGATTATTACTCAGGAAATTCCGGCGGCTCCAACGTCGGGAGGGTCTTCGGCAAAAAGATCGGGGTCTTAGTCATTTTCCTCGATGCCCTCAAGAGCATGCTCGCCCTTTTTATTCCCTTTCTGGTCCTCACCTATGTCAAAGGGCTTCAGCCATACCTTTATTGGGGCGATTACTACGCCGCCCCCTTTTATTATTGGGCCGCCACCGTCTTTGCTTTGCTCGGCCATTGCTTCCCGATCTACCTCCATTTCCAAGGCGGGAAGGCGGTCGCAAGCTACGTCGGGGTCGGAATCTTCTTCTCCTACGTCGAGGTGGTGGTGTTCGCCGTCTCCTTCTTCGTGACCTTATTCAAGAAGAAGTTCGTCTCCTTAGCTTCGATCCTCGCTAGCAGTTCAACCGCCTTGACCATGCTTATCATTTGCCTAGCGATGTATGGAACCGGGACCCTTCAAACAAGCGGCGCCTACCTCACTTGGTCATTCGGGGCGGAAGGCTATTTGGTCTTCGGCTTTGAGTCGACCGCGGCCTTGATCCTCACCACCTTGATCCTCGTTCTCCGCCACCTTCCCAACATCAAAAGGCTGAAGGAAGGGAAGGAAAACCAGGTAAAGTGGATAAAGTAGTTAATTAGTAGTTTTTTAGTTATTATATTCCGGATGTGGATATTCGGTGGAAAAATCGACAATGGCAAAATAGGCTCGATTAACAGCCTATTTTTTATTGACACGGCTCGCGCAAGATAAGTATTTTACCCCATTTTTCTTATCTAAGATCCAATCGACATTTTGGACGAAAAAAGGCGAGGTTTTTGGCCTCGCCCTAATGCTGTTTTTCGATTAGAGATTGGAGTTCTTCTTCATCGAGTTCATGACCGCCCGGATCTGGGCTTCGGTGGGCTTGCGACCCATCTGCATGTACATGGCCCGAATGGTCTTCTCATCGATCGGCGGATGTTTGGCGATCTCTTTCTTGATCAAGGCCCGAGCGCCGAAGAAGCCGACGACTAAGCCGATGATCAAGGCGGCGATCAGCAAACCGAACCAGCCGCCGTCCCACGCCATCAGAAGGTTCATTAAGCTCTCCCGTCGTATTTGCCGGTCGTGGTATCGACCGAGATCTTATCGCCCTGGTTGATGAAGAGGGGGACCCGGATCTTCATGCCGGTCTCGAGGACCGCGTCCTTGGAGCCGCCATTGGTAACGGTGTCGCCCCGGACGCCCGGCTCGCACTCGGTGACGGTGAGGGTGACCTTCGAAGGAAGGTTGACCCCGAGCACCTCGTCTTCATAGGAGACGATGGTGACTTCGCTATTGGGGGCGAGGAAGGGAATCTCATGCTCGAGGTGGCCCTTCGGAAGCTCGATCTGCTCGTAGGTTTTGCCATCCATGAAGCAGAGGGTCTCGCCGGTGTCATAGAGGTATTGCATCGTCTTCTTGTCGACGTGGACGTCCTCAACGCCATACCCGGAGTTCCGGGCTAATTCGATGATAGCCCCGGTCCGCATGTTCTTGACTTTGACTTTGGCGACCATCTTCCGCATCGCGGTTTTGTTGAGGAGGATGTCGATGACCTGGTAAAGGTTGCCTTCATCGATGAAGTAGTTGCCAGGCCGTAATTCGGTTACGTTGATCATTTGTTTGCTCCTGTTTTTCAATCCATTCAGATTGGCTTTGGTATTATATACCAACCACCTAACCGGCTCAAATCACTTTTAATGACGATAAATACGGGTTCAACCGCTTTTCCTCGCCAAGCTTCGCCCCATTGCCGTGCCCCGGATAAAACCTTAGCCCATCGTCAAGAGAAAGGAGTTTCCGCAAGGAGGATTCGGCCATTCCGCTCGCCGAGCCTGGGAGATCGCTTCGCCCGATTCCAAGGTGAAATAAAGAGTCGCCGGTGAAAAGGACTCCTTCCTTGCTTAAAAGGAAGCACATCGAACCTAAGGTATGGTACGGGGTCCCAATGGCCTTGACGAAGAAATGCGGCAACTTGACCTCATCCTCATCATCTAAGAAATTGCAGGCGACATCGAAGGTTTTGTGCTCACAGAAGAAGGAATAGGCAAGCGAATACTTATCGTCATGGAGGCAGCGTTCATCCGCAGCCCCGATGAAGATCGGATAAGCCCGATCAGGGGCGTCGAGGTCAGGTAAACCCCCGATATGGTCATAATGGCCATGGGTCAAAAAGACCGCCTCAAGCTTAAGGTTATGGCGACTAAGGAAAGACAAAGCCACCCTAGCGTCGAAGCCGGCATCAAAGATAAGGGCATGCTTCCCATCGTCTAAGACATAAGTATTGCAATGCTCAGGCGAGGAGCAAAAAGCGGTAATCCGGGCCATAGGCGATAAAAAAATAAGGCCGCGGCCTTATTTCTTCTCCTTGTGCAAGGTTTGCTTATTGCACTTCGGGCAATATTTGCTGATCTCCATTTTGTTGGGATGGGACCGCTTGTTGCGGGTCGTGATGTAGTTTTCGTCGCCGCAGACGGTGCACTTGAGGATCACTTGATCGCGTTTGCTTGCCATTTGTCTTCACACTCCCTTACTAGCGCGGATAGAATGTTACCATAGCGAAACCCAAGTAACAACAAAAAGGAAGAGGAAATGAACCGAAGAGAGCAAACCCGTCCTGTTCAGGTCGGAAACGTCCGCCTTGGAGGGCAAAATTCCGTCGTCATTCAATCGATGGCCAACATCAAGACCAGCCGGGTTAAAGAGGTGGCGGAGCAGATTAACCGCTGCGCCGCGGCCGGGGCCCGCTTGATGCGGCTTTCAATCCTCGATATGGACGATGCCCTAGCCATCAAAGACATCAAAAAGCTCGGTAAGACGCCGCTTATTGCCGATATTCATTTCGACTATCGACTGGCTTTAGCCGCCATTTCCTCGGGCATCGACGCCATTCGGATCAACCCCGGCAACATCGGCTCTAAGGAACGGGTTGAGGCGGTCGTCTCGGCCTGTGCCGCCCATTGTTTGCCGATTCGAGTCGGCGTCAATTCCGGCTCGATGGACAAGACGGTTTATGACTATTCCGAGCATCTGGAGGCCGATGAATTGGTCGCCTCTGCCAAAAAGCACGTCGCTATCTTGGAAAAACACGGCTTCCACGACATCGTCATTTCCTTAAAAGGCTCTTCGGCTTTAACGACCATCGCCGCTTATAAAAAAGCCAGCGAGATCTTCCCTTATCCTCTCCATCTTGGGGTCACCGAAGCCGGGCCCAAAGACACTGGCCTTCTCCGAAGCGCCGCCACGCTTAGCCCTTTATTGCTCGAAGGCATCGGCGATACCATCCGCATCTCCTTATCCGATGACCCGGAGGAGGAATGCAAGGCCTGCTGCCGCTTGCTTCATGACTTAGGACTTTATCCCGATTATCCGACCTTCATCTCTTGCCCGACTTGTGGGCGGACCGAAGTCAACCTCATTCCGACCGCTAAAGCAATCCAAGCTTACTTGGAACAAACTGGCAAGCCGAAAACCGTCGCCATCATGGGCTGCATCGTCAATGGCCCCGGGGAAGCCAAGCAAGCCGACTTAGGGGCGGCCGGCGGGAACGGGACCTGGGCGATATTTAAAAAAGGCAAGGTCGTTCGGACCGTCAAAGATGCCGATATCGTCGAGGAAATGAAGAAAGAGATCGATTTGCTTTAACGCCAAGCCACGAATGCTCCCTCGCGGAGCATTTTTATTTCGGTTGCATACGGGGCTTCCCCGTTCCAATACGGCGTCTCCTGGATGATCGGGAGGTTATCGAGCCGGGGATCGGAAGCGATTCGGCGAAGATTATCGAAGCCAATCGCCCCATAGCCCAGGTTCTCGTGCCGGTCTTTATGGGCCCCGCGCGGGTTCTTCGAATCGTTAAGATGGACGCAGGCGATTTTATCAAGCCCGATGACCCGGTCGACCTCATCGAGGAAGCCCGGATCGGCTAAATCATAGCCCCCATCATGAAGATGGCAGGTATCAAGGCAGACTTTAAGCGGAACTTGGCAATGGCTAAGGATAAAGGCGACTTCCGGCAGAGTCTTGCCGATCTCGCTCCCTTTGCCGGCCATCGTCTCGATGGCGATCGGGGGATAGTCCTTCCCCAAGGCGATTTCCTCTAAGCAATGGCATAAAGTGAGGGCACTTTCCTCAAACTCGGCCCCCAGCGAGGCCCCGGGATGGAGGACTAGGCAGATCCCCGACATGGCTTTGGCCCGGACTAACTCGTTCTCAACGGTCTTTTTGCCAATCGTCAGCTTCTCTCCGCCTTGCGGATCGGCGAGATTCACGATATAGGGGGCATGGATAACCCGCGGAAGGGAGGAAAAAGCATCGGCTTCAGCGATTTTAAGCTTTTCTAAGGGCACCCGGCGGCTATTCTGCGGAGCGCCGGTATAGCACATGAAAGCGGTCTCGCCCCATTGTTTGGCTTGGGTGGCGCTGCCGAGCAAATAGTCGGGGGCGGACAATCCGACATGGGATCCTAAATACTTCATTGCTTGGCCTTCTTCGATTTGGAGATGGCGATGTTCTTGGCTTTCCGGCGATACTTGCCCTTGACCCGCTCGATGGCGAGCTTCCGTTTCCGCTTGTACCCGGGCTTGACTTTCTTAACTCTGGTCTTGGCCTTGGCGATCTTAATTTCCCGCAGCTCATCGGCTCCGAAAGGTTTCTTCTTGCCCGACAGCTTCTTTTTCGGCGCGAAACCGACCGGATCGGCCCAGAGCCCGTCTTTGCGCAAAGCCAGGAAATCGGCTTTCAGCTCTTTGGAATATAATTCCTCAGCTCTTTCCGAATCACCTTTATCGTAGAAGATATAGGAATCGCCTTGCTTGCCGAAACGCCCGCTGCGGCCGGCCCGGTGATAGTAATAATCGAGGTCGCTTGGGAGATCGAGGGAGATGACGTCGGTGACGTCGGGCAGATCAATGCCCCGAGCTAAAAGATCGGAGCAGACGATGACCGGGGTCTCGCCTTGCTTTATTTCCCGTAAAGCCCGTTTCCTTTCCCGGTCGTTTAAATCGCCAGAGAAAAGCAAACAATCGACGTTATGGGCTTTTAAGAAATCATAGGCTTTCTTAACCGCCTCTTTGGTCGAGGCGAAAACGAGGCAGAGATAGGGCCGTTTTAAGTTCAGGAAACGGAACAAGGCCTCTTCTTTGCCGGCATGGCGGATATCGACGAAATGATGACGGACGGTGGTCGCGGTCAGTTCGTCTTCCCCATCGTAAGAGAACTTCGAGCCGATGGCTTTCTCGATATGGGGCTTCAACGGCTCCTCGATCGTGGCGGAAAAGACCATGGTCTGGCGCGGGGAAGGCAAGATCGAGCAGAGGCGGTCAATGGAATCGAAATAACCGAATTCCAAGAGCATATCAGCCTCATCAAGAACGATGGTTTTGACGTCTTTTAAAGAGGAGGCGTACCCCTTGACGAGGATATCCTCAAGCCGTCCCGGGGTCCCGATGACTAATTGGGGGGCGACCTCTAGCCCTTCCTCATTGTCGCTTTTCTCCGCTTCCGAGGTGAAAAGACGGACCTTCAAGGCGGGGAAATAGGCTAATAAGGCCCGGGCGAATTCATAGACCTGGCGGGCCAATTCGCGGGAGGGGGCGATGACGATGGCTTGGATCCCCTTGTTGGGATCGAGCTTATCGATGATCGGAACCAAATAGGCATGGGTTTTGCCCGAGCCGGTTTCGGATTGGCAAACCAGCGACTCGCCCCGCAAGGCTTTGGGGATGACCCGCAGCTGGACGGGCGAGGGGTTGAGGTAACCCAACTTGCTTAAGGCCTCGACCATGGTCGAGGACAAAGATAACGAGGAGAAATTGTGCATACGGTGTGAGTATAGAGGAATTCCTTTCATTTTTCACCTGCGACAGGCGACAATAAGAGGGTGAAAACCATCCTTGTCCAGCCCTATGGCTATTGCTTCGGGGTCCTCCGAGCCCAGCGGATCGCCCTCCAAGAAGCCGAGAAAGAACCGATCTATTGCCTAGGTTCCTTAGTCCATAACGAATCGGCTATCGAGGAATTAGCCCGTCATGGAATCAAGACGTTAAAGGAAAAAGGGCCGAACCTCGCCCCATTATTGAGCCTTGCGCCAAAAGGCTCGACGATCCTATTCTCCGCCCACGGCCATGACCGGACTTTGGAAAAGGAAGCGACTTCTCGCGGCCTCTTTTATCTTGACGCCACCTGCCCTTATGTCCAAGCCAACATCGAATTGGGACTAAACCATCAAGGGAAAGTCGCCTACATCGGAAGCAAAGGCCATGCCGAGGCCGAGGCCTTTTTAGCCAACGTCCACCCCGCTGCCTTTTATGACGTCAAAGCCGAGCGAATCGATTACGCTAAACCAGGCCCACTTGAAGGCATCATCGCCCAGACCACCCTCGACGAAGAGGATATCGAATTCGGGAAAATAGCCATCGAAAAGGAATATGGGTCCTTGCCCCTATTGGCTGGCCGCTGCCCGGCGACTAAGAAAAGGCAAGAAGCGGTCGAATCGGCCTTGCAGGAGGCCGATTGCCTGATCGTCTTAGGCTCGAAGACCAGTTCCAATTCCGCCCGGCTCCTATCCTTGGCTAAGAAAAAGGGCAAGGCGGGTTACCTTGTCTTGGATTTAAGCGAATTGCGGACGCTTGATTTATCGGCCTATGCGACCATCGCCCTTTGCTCGGGGGCCTCAACCGCCAAGGAAGAGGTCGAGCGCTGCTACGCCTATCTTAGTTCCTGTTAAGCTCGTCCCGGATCAGCCGATAGACCGATAGATACTGAGCCCGGGCTTTCTCATCGAGCCCTTTGTTAAGGATATCGCTGGTCTTTTTCCTTTGCTCCTCGAGATATTGGAGGAAGAGGGGGTCGCGCTGGTTCCTTAGGACCGGGCCAAAGAAAAAGTCGGCTGCCGAATAATTCGGGACCGTCCCTTTTCGGAACTTGATGATCGAATAGTAGATCTTGTCCTCATAGATCAGCCGTTCATCCTCGATCATATATCCTAAAGCCGTGACGTGGCGGCGGAGATAGACCAGGTCGCGGTGGGCATCGATGACGAGCGAGTCGACGAAGGAAAGCTTCTCCTTCCCCTTTTCGAGGATATCGCTGGCTAGACGCCCGCCCATGCCGGCGATGACCACGCAACGGCAATCAGGGGACAATTGGCTGAGCCCATCGGATAAGGAGCAACGGATCCGATACCCCATCGGCGAGGCGTTGACGTTGCTTTTCATGTTGAGGAAAGGGCCGGGCTTATTGTCGATGGCCTGGGCATAAGGGGTCTTGCCTTTCTCGACCAGTTCCAAAACCAAATGACCATGGTCGGCCCCGACGTCGGAGACAAAGACGCCAGGATCGACTAAGTCATAGATCGCTTTGAGCCGGTTGGAAAGTCTGCGTGGCATTTTTACCCTTTAATTCCTTTTTCCTCTAAGAAGGCCTTGAGTTTGGCATTGGCCCGTTCCTTCAGCTGGCGGGCCCGTTCACGGGAGAAGCCATGGCTTTTCCCGATGTCGGTGAGGCTTTCCTCCTCTTTCCCGTTAAGCCCCAGGTAGCGGCTTAAGACGTCAGCTTCAATCGGCGATAAGGAGGCGAGCCCCTCGGCGATGGCCGAATTGGTCTCCTCCGAGTCTTCCTTTAGCTCATCGTCGGTGTCGCCGACGTAGCGGTCGCCGAAATTCTCCTTTTCCTCCTCCCCGACCGTATCGTCGAGGGAAATGGGGGCCGAGGCGGTTCCTAAGGCCCGGAGTTCGCTGATTTTCTCCTCTTTCATGCCCAACCGATCGGCGATCTGCTTATCGGTTGGGTCGACCCCGTTCTCCGACAGCAATTGCTGGGCGGCTTTGGATATTTTGTATAGATCCTGCCGGGCTTCCTGAGGGATCTTGATGGTCGGGAAAGAGGCGATGGCCTTTTTGACGTAAGCCCGGATCCAGGCGTCGGCATAGGTTGAGAAATGAACGTTTTTGTCGGGATCGAACATCTCAGCCGCCTTCAAGAGGCCATTATTGCCCTCTTGGATGGCGTCCATGTTCAGGTCCTGCCCCCGGAGTTCGACCGGGAGTTCCTGCTTGACGATATTCAAGACCAAAGCCAAATTCGAATTGACCAATTGGTCACGGGCCTCTTGGGCCTTGGCTTTGGTGGCCTCATCCGCCTTTGGATCCCGCCCGGCTTTGACCGCCTCGCCCAAATCTTTCTCCTGCTCGAGGGTCAAACGGGGATAGGAACGGACCTCGGCGCAATAACGGTCAAAGGCTTGGTTGGACGGAGCCATCAATTCCTTCCTTTATCGGGGTAGGCTTCCGAATAATCGCCGAGCTTCTTGGCCCGGATCGGGTGGCGGAGTTGGCGAATGGCCTTGACTTCGATCTGCCGGATCCGTTCGCGGGTCAGGTTGAACACTTTGCCAACCTCTTCTAAAGTCCGAGGCCGGTTGTCGTCGAGCCCATAACGGAGCCGGAGGACCATCTGGTCACGCGGCTTGAGGTCCTTCATAATCTCGTAAAGCTCATCCTTGAGCAGGCTCTTGGTGGTGTATTCCTGCGGGGATTCGTCTTCTTTATCCTCAACGAAGTCGCCGAGGTGGGAATCCTCCTCCTCACCGATCGGGGTCTCGAGCGAAACCGGCTCGATGGCGATCCGCTGGATGTCGCGGATCTTATCCGGGGAGAGGGTCCCTTCCATCTTCTCGGAGATTTCCTCCGGGGTGGGATCGCGGCCGAGTTCTTGGACGAGGGCCCGTTGGACCCGGGTCATCTTGTTGATGGTCTCGACCATGTGGACCGGGATACGAATGGTCCGAGCTTGATCGGCGATGGCCCGGGTGATGGCTTGGCGAATCCACCAGGTGGCGTAGGTTGAGAACTTGAAACCTTTGGTGTAATCGAACTTATCGACCGCTTTCATCAAGCCGATGTTGCCTTCTTGGATGAGGTCGAGGAACTGCATTCCCCGGCCGACGTAATGCTTGGCGATGGAGACGACGAGCCGGAGGTTGGCGGTGGTCAATTGATCTTTGGCATCTTTCCCATCGATCTTCTCCCAGTCGGTGGCATCAGGGGCCCGGCCGGCGACGATCCGCTTGGCCAGTTCCTTTTCCTGGGCTTCGTTAAGCAACGGAGTCTTGCCGATTTCCTTCAGATACATCTTAACCGAGTCGTTGACCTTGACCTCGCCGATGGCCATGTTGGCGAAATCGACCGCCTCAAGGTCGGCTTTGTCCTGATCGGAGACGTCGTCGTCGAGGGTTTCGTCATCGGCCATCTCGGCTTCGATGTCCTCGCCCTCATTCGGGCCTTCGATGTCTTCGAGGTCAGCGGTGTCATCGTCTTGCTCGATTTTGATGCCCTGCTCCTGGAAATAGTTGATGAGCGATTGGAAATCGTCGTCGGAAAGGTCGAGGTGGGCGGTGGCGTCCATAACGTCGCCGACATTGATCGCGCCTTCTTTCTTGCCCTGCTCGACGAATTTCTTTTTGATGGCGTCGAGTCCGACGATCTCCTCCCCTTCTTCGGCCAAGGGGACGGCGTCGAGGTCGTCGACTTCCTCGTCGACCGGGGTCTTTTCCTTCTTCTTAGTCATGTTTTGTGCTCCTTCTTTCTTTCTATTTCTCGTTGGCCCAGCGTTTCCGCGTGGACTCGGCCAAACTGCTCAAGGCCCGGGCCTTCTCTTCCCGGGTAGAGGGGGAATTCAGCGTCTTTTCGGCGTTTTTCCGTTCCCGCAGCTTCTCCTTCTCCTTCTTAATGATGTCGGCGCATTCATCGAAGAACGCCGGCTGGTATTGATCGGCTTCGCTAAGGGCGATTCCCGAGAGGGCGCCAGCCACTTGGGAGCCGGAGTCCTCCATCGTCTGCTCAATCTGGGCGATAAGAGCCGCCTGGTCGATCTCCTCCTCGTCCGGATGGGTTGAACGGTAATCGAGGATGGAATCGGCGATCAGGTTGTTGACGTTGTCGTAGAGGGAACCGATCTGCGGTTCGAACTTATCGGCGGCCTCCTTGCTTTCCATCATGTAGGCGAGGACCATCTCCTCCGCTTTGTAGAGCCGGCGAAGGGCCGGTTCCCGATAGCCAAGCCTTCGAGTGATGCTTTCTTTCGTCAGCACCGCTTCTTCTTTGCTTAGCGATGGCCCCCGGGCTAACTTGACCAATTCGCGGATAGCGCTCGGCTCATAGGCGGTGGCCTTGGCTAGTTTGGCCAAGGTGTCTTCGAACTCGATGCTGCCCGGTGGCAAGCTTTTTAGATGAGGGATGAACGATTCGACCGCCTTGCGCCTTTCCTCAGGAGTATCGAGCTTTTTTGTGTGGATGAAGTATCCTAGCTCGAAGTCGAGGGGGTCGACCAAGGAGTCGGCGAGCCGCTTGACGGCGGCTGGCCCATCGGAGCGGTAGATATCGTCGGGGTCGCGTTCGTCGCCCTTGCTATCGACCAATCGGCAACCAAGGCCGGCTTTCCTTAGCAGCCGGGCGATTTTCATCATCGCCGTCTGCCCCGGGGCGTCGCCATCTAAGCAGACCCGGATTTCGGCTTTTAACCGGGAGAGCATCCTTATGTGGTCTTCGGTCAAGGCGGTGCCCATCAGCGCGACGGCCGGATCGATGCCGCTCCGGTTGAAGGCCATGACGTCCATGAAACCCTCAAGCAGGTAGATATAGCCGGCCCGTCTCGCTTCCCCTTCGGCTTTATCGAAGTTATAGAGGAGGCGGGACTTGACGAAGATCGGGGTCTCGGGCGAATTGACGTATTTGGCCGAGCCATCGTCATGGATTCGGCGGGCTGAGAAGCCGACGACCTGGGAGGAGGCATCGAAGATGGGGAAGACGATCCGCCCGGCATTATTGTCCGTCATGCCCGACTCACGGGCGTAGGCGATGCCGATCGATTCAATCGAATGGAGGCTATGTCCTCGAGCCTTGAGATATTCGATGGTTTTGGCCCCGTCAAGCGGCGAATAGCCAATCCCGTAACGCTTGATGGCGATATCGTCGATTTGCCGCGAGGACAAATACTCTCTAGCAGCCTTCGCCTCGTCGGTATCGGCGTTAAGGGAGTAGGAATAATAGGCTTGGAGGTCGTTGATGCAGTCATAGAGCCGCTGGATGGCCTCATCGACCTTCGGGGCAGAATAGGATTGCTCGAGCCGAGGGTCGTTATAGCCGATCAGCTTGGCGAGCTTACGAACCGCGGCGTCGAAGGGAATCTTCTCGTACTTTTCGATGAAGGAGATGGCGTTGCCGCCGGTGCCGCAGACGAAGCATTTGAAAATCCGTTTCTCCGGCGAGATGGAAAGGGAGGGATTAGTGTCATCGTGGAATGGGCAAATGGCGACGTAGTTCCGTCCCTTTTTCGTCACGGGAATATAGGAGGAGATGACGGAGACGATATCGGCCTTGCGCAGGATGTCTTCAATTAAGTCGTGTCTGTACATGTTCCTCCTTTCTACCTACATAGTAGGTACTATTACTAATTAACTACTAATTTAATACTAGGTATTTACTTACCTAATTTCTCGTCCAAATAAGCTTTGAGTTGGCTTATCGGCAACCGGACCTGGGACATCGAATCGCGGTCACGGATGGTGACTTGCCCATCCTCGGCAGTTTGGAAGTCGACGGTCACGCAATACGGGGTGCCAATCTCGTCTTGCCGGCGATACCGCTTGCCAATCGAACCGGTTTCATCGTAAGTGAGTGAGAAGTGCTTCGAGAATTGCTTAAGCAAATTCATCGCCTGTTCGTTTAGTTTCTTCGATAAGGGGAGGATGGCGGCGCTATAGGGCGCGAGGTTCGGTGCGATGTGCATAACGGTCCGAACGTCCCCGCCTTCGAGTTCCTCTTGGTCATAGGAATCCATCAAGACCATGAGCATCAACCGGTCTAAGCCCATCGAGGGCTCGATGGTGAAGGGAAGATAGCGCTCGTTGGTATCGGGATCGAAATAGGTCAGATCCTGCTTGGAGTATTCCTGGTGGCGGCGCAAATCGTAATCGGTCCTATCGGCGACGCCGAGGATCTCGCCCCACCCGATGCCCGGGAAATCATATTCGACGTCGGTCGTGGCTTTGGAATAGAAAGCCAATTCGGCCGGCTCGTGGTCGCGGAAGCGGAGGTTCTCGAGCTTGACGCCGAGCGAATGGACGAAGTCGCGGCAATATTCCTTCCAGTAATTGAACCATTCGAGGTCAGTGTCGGGTTTGCAGAAGAACTCCATCTCCAATTGTTCGAACTCGCGGGTCCGGAAGGTGAAGTTGCCCGGGGTGATCTCGTTTCGGAAGCTCTTGCCGGCCGAGCAGATGCCAAACGGCAGCTTCTTCCGGCAAGCCCGCTGGACATTGCGGAAATTGACGAAGACGCCTTGGGCGGTCTCCGGCCGGAGATAGACGGTGGCCGAAGCATCCTCGGTGACCCCGATATGGGTTTTGAACATCATGTTGAACTTCCGGATCGGGGTGAAGTCACTCTTGCCGCAGACCGGGCATTTAAGCGGATGGGTCTTGATGAATTCGTCCATGTCCTCGAAGGTCATCCCATCGACGTCGACGTCGGGATATTGGCCTTTGATGAGTTCATCGGCCCGGTGACGGGCTTTGCAGGCTTTGCAATCGACCATCGGGTCGTTGAAAGTCGAGACGTGGCCAGTCGCCTCCCAGACCTTCGGGTTCATGAGAATCGCCGCGTCGATGCCGACGTTGGTCGGGGATTCGCGGACGAACTTCTGCCACCAATAGGCGCGGATGTTATTTTTGATCTCGACGCCTAAAGGGCCATAGTCCCAGGTGTTCGACAGGCCGCCGTAAATCGACGAGCCTTGGAACACATAACCGGTGTTGAGCAGATGCTGAACTATCTGCTCGAAGCTGAATTTGTGTGCCATTATGTTACCTCAGTTTCAATACAACCAAGGGAAAGGATAATGGCCGACCCCTACATTGTCAACCCATTATAAGGGTACTAAAATCTCTTGAGCATATCGAGGCTTTTCAGGTGAACCCCGCTGGTGATGACTAGGAAATCGGCTAGGAAGAGAAAAAGGTCGCGGATCCCTTGCTCCGAAAGGGAAGCCGGGGCGGCGATGGCGGTCCGAAAATCCTTCAAGAAGGCGACTGGTTTCCGCTCATCGGCCTCGGTCAGACAATCACGGCAAACGAAGCCACCATCGAGTTTAGAGATGGCAACGATCCCTTTTCGCGTCCCGCAACGGACACACCGGTTGACCTCGGGAACGATGCCGGCGGTCTTAAGCAAGCAAGAAAGGAACCGAGTCCCGGCCAAATAGGCCGAATCGCCGGTTTTTAGCGACCTTAGGTTAGCCAATAACGAATCGAAAATCGCCTGGCAATCGGCCGAATCGCTATCTTCGCTTAGAAAACGGAGGGTTGATTCAAGGCAAAAAGAACTGATGCCATAGGCGTCAAGATCCTCCGCTTGGGGGAGCAGGCTTTCCTCGAGTTTTCCCTCCTTTAGGCTGAGTTTGCCCTGGGCGGAGGAAGATAAAGTCAAGTCGGAAAGGGATAATTCATTAGTCGGAGCAAGGTTTTTTGAATTTAGCTTATTGACCCCACGGGCATAGAAGGCGAATAGCCCAGTCGGGGAAAGAGCCGTCACCATCGCCGAGTTTTCCTTATAAGCAACCCGGCGGAGGATCAGGCAACGGAGGCGAACCTCCCCTTGCTCAGTCCGCTCCATAGCCAAGATCGGAAAGGGCCTTCAGGTCATCGCGCCAATTGGGGGCGACTTCGACCTTGAGTTCAAGGGAAAGGACCCGTTTATGCCAGTTGGATTCGATTTCCTGTCTGGCCGCCATCGATATTTTCTTGATCATCGCCCCACCTTTGCCGATGACGATGGCTTTATGGGACGGCTTTTCAACGTAGATCGTCCCTTCGATCAAGAGACCGCCTTTCTTTTCGGCCAAGGAAGTGATTTTGACGGCGCTTTGATGGGGAATCTCATCGCGGAGGAAATGCAACAATTTCTCCCGGACGATTTCCTTGGCCTGGTAAGCCGGGTCTTTGTCGGTGTAGACGTCATCGGGAAAATAGGCCGGTCCTTCGCTTAATAATGGCAAGATGGCGTTGGTCACGTCTTTGAGTCCGAAGTTGGTCTTGAAGGAGGCTTCGATTAAGGGAACGCCGGGGAAAAGTTCAGATAATACCTTCTTTTTCTCGATGGCCTGCTCGGCG
The DNA here is from genome assembly GCA_949297805.1 of uncultured bacterium. Taxonomy (GTDB): domain Bacteria; phylum Bacillota_I; class Bacilli_A; order RFN20; family CAG-826; genus Alloenteromonas. The sequence goes on along the minus strand of CASFTG010000001.1, from coordinate 582,868 downwards.
GTGATGAGGTCGATTTTGTTCAGAATCAAAAACCGCGGGGCCTCGGAATGGATGGAATCGAATATTTTCTTATCGGTATTGAACTCGTTGATCGAGGCGTCGATGAGATAAAGGATGGCATCGACTTCCCGAGAGGAAGTGAAGGCGGTTTTCCGCATGCTCGAGTCGAGCTTCAATCCCCCTTGGAAGATGCCCGGGGTGTCGACGAAGACGATCTGGGCGTCTTTGAGGTTGAGAATGCCCATGATTGAGTCCCGGGTCGTCTGGGCTTTGGGGGTGACGATCGAGACTTTCTTGGACAATAAAGCGTTAAGCAAGGTGCTTTTGCCGACGTTGGGCCGGCCAAGGATAGCGACGAATCCGGATTTCATAGGTCGGTCTCATCGAAGGCGAAGGGCAATAGCTCCTCGACGTTGGTCAATTTGGTCTCACCCTTGAGGTTGCCAAGCATAATCGGCTTATTCTTGGGAAAAAGCTCGCTTAAGACCTGACGGCAGGCCCCACAAGGGGACACCGGTCCAGTCGAATCGGCGGCGACGCATAAAGCCTCGAAATCATCGATGGTCTTCCCATCCATCATCGCCGAATAGACGGCATTGCGCTCAGCGCACATGCATAAAGGATAGGAGGCGTTCTCGACATTGGCACCGACGTAGAAAGAGCCATCGGTGCAAAGGATGGCGGCTCCGACCGCGAAATGGGAATAGGGCACATAAGCCTTCTCCCGCGCCTCAATGGCGATCTGCATCAATTCCTCTAGACTCATCGTTAGCCCTCCTTCTTCTCCTTATAAGCGGCGAGGATCTTCTCTTGAAGTGGGAACATGATCTCCTCGTCCTCTTTCTTCATATGGTCATAGCCCAATAGATGGAGCAATCCATGGACGAAAAGGAAAGCGAGTTCGCGATCGGGGGTATTGCCGATTTCCTTCGCCTGGCGCAAGGCTTGGGGAACGCAGATGAAGATCTCGCCGAGTAGCCGGGGGATTTCATCGCCTTTAATCACGGACAGATCGCTTTTATCGTCCTCGAAGGCGAAGGAGATGACATCGGTCACCCGGTCGATTTTCCGGTAGTCCCGATTAATCTCTTGGATGTCCTCATCCCCGACTAAGCTGACGTCGACTTCGTAATTGGCTTTGATATCGAGGAAGTCGAAGGCGACTTTGGCGATGTCGGCGTAGACCTGCTCTAAGTTATCGTAAGCGGCGTCTAGGCGGTTTTCGAATCCGATTTCCATAGCCCCGCTATTCTAGCATATTCAAGGCTAATCCATAAAATGGAGGCGGAAATACCCTTCTTCGGCTTTCTTTTTCTTCAGTTTCTTGGCCGAATCGAAGCATTTTTCGACCAAGGAAGAGACAAAAAGCAGGCTCATGCCGACGAAGAGGAACCGTTCGGCGGAAAAGGATGAAGGCAAAAGCAAGAGGCAAGCTAAGCATAAGGCGAGGAAAGAACCGAAGGCATGGTCGATCAAATAGGCGAAGGAAAAAGATTCCGATTCCTCCTTTAGCCCCCGGAGCAAGGCTTTTCTATCCCCGGGTGCCTCGGAAAGAAAGGTCTTCTCCATCCGCTCGATCCGAGCGGATTTCTTCTCGAGCGCCGGGCGGGTCAATAAGTGCTTAAGGCATAAAAGCATGATCAAGATGGCGAGGGATAACCCCAATTGGAGGTCAGCGAAGGATAGGAAGGAAAAGGCCGCCAGCAACTCAAACAGGGAAGAGAGCAATTGAGGAGCCGTTGAGAAGACGGCGGCCTTGTACGCGTGGTAGTGGAGATAGCGTTCCTTCCTTAACGAGGGATCGCCATCGTCCACCCCATCGAGGTAATGGTCATCGAATCGCTTCAGCCTCGAGGAGAGGTAAAGCCGCCCTCCCATCGAGGCCAAAAGCGACCCCAGGAAAAGCCCAATGCTCCAAAACCCCAACTCCGGGATGAAAGAAAGGAGCAAAAGCCCGGAGAGAAGAAGGAAAGAGGGGAAAAGGGAAAGGACCGTCCCGGATAGCTGGGTCAGAGCTGCAACCGGACGCTTGGCCTTAATTGGCTGGCTCACGTCCTCATACCCTTCCTCGATCAGGACATAGTTTTGCAATATCGAGGCAAAAGAAGAGGTCGGAAGCCGCCTTTTGCCGGCGGAGGGGTCATAAAACACCACCTCATCCCGGACCCGCTTCACCACGTAGACCGCATGGGAGAACCCATCTTCCCCGATGGTCGCGATGAACGGATACAGGTTCCGATTCATGAGAACCTCCCTTGAATCCCAGACCTTATAGCCCGCTAGCTTCAGCCCATAACTGCGGCCATAGGCGATAAGGTCTGCGAAAGAAGGAGCCTGCCCAGCGATTGGTTTCTCCGACGCGAAAGCGAAATCCCTCCTATGTGAGGAATGGATAAGCGCCATTTTGACGCAGGCGTATCCGCAGCCTTGGCGTTGGGATTGGTAGACCAGCTCGGTTCTCATACTGAATAAGTAGGCGGACAAATCGCAACTGGCTACAAGAAATTATGTAAAAAATAAAAATCCCTCGATTTGATCGAGGGAATTTCGTTTACCACTTCTTGCGACGGGTGAACTTGGACTTCATTTTCCGCAGGAGGGCGGGTTTGAGGAAGGCTTCGCGCTTCCGGGTCTCGTAGAGGATGCCGGACTTGTTGACGCCTCTTTTGAAGCGGCGGAGCGCGTCATCGACGGTTTCGCCTTCGCGAACGACGGTTTTAACAGCCATGTTTTCTCACTTCCTTCCTGCGAAATGCTTCTAGATGATACCCGTTGCCGGTAAGCAAATCAACGAATAAATCCAAAAGACGCCGGAAAGCGATTATTTAGGCCTTACTCCTTCATTATCTTAACCGAAGCGCTGGCCCCGATCCGGTTGGCCCCGGCTTCGATCATGGCGAGGGCCTCGGCTTTGGTATGAATCCCCCCACTGGCTTTAACTCCCATCTCCGGCCCGACCGCCTCCCGCATCAGTTTGACCGCATGAACGGTGGCCCCACCAGTCGAAAAACCAGTCGAAGTTTTGACGAAGTCAGCTTTGGCCCGTTTGGCGGCCAGGCAGCATTCGACGATTTCCTCGTCATTAAGCAAACAAGTCTCGAGAATAACCTTCAACAAAGCGTTTGGCACCGCTTCCCGGACCATTCGGATGTCCTTCTCGACCTCGACGTAGCGATGGTCCTTGGCGGCCGAGACGTTGATGACCATATCGACCTCATCCGTGCCTTCGCTCACGGCATAAGCCGCCTCGTAGGCCTTGACCTTGCTGCTATTGGCCCCTAAAGGGAAGCCGATGACGGTGCAGGTCTTGACCCCGCTTCCATCGAGCAGTGTATGGGCTAAGGGGACAAAGTCGGGGTTAACGCAAACCGAGGCGAAGCCATAATAGGCCGCCTCTTCGCATAATTTCCGGATGTCGACCTCCCGAGCATCGGGTTTGAGCAATGTGTGATCGAAGTATTTGGCAATATCCATATTCTTTTCCTCTTTGTCCTTATTATAGAGAAAAAGAAAACCCGCCTTAAGCGGGAATTCCTTACTTCTTGCTCGGCTCGCCTTCTTCTTTGGCGACGTGGAGCACTTCCTTGCCGGCGTAGTAGCCGCATTTGGGGCAGACGTGGTGGCTCCGAATCATCTCCCCGCAGTGCGGGCAGGCGACCAAGCCAGCGACGTTGAGCTTGAAGTGCGTTCGGCGCAATCTCTTGCGGGTCTTGCTCGTTCTTCTTTGTGGGACTGCCATGGCTTTCTTCCTTTCTTTTGACGCCGGCTATTATATGGAAAAAGGCGGAGAAGGCAAACAAAAAAGTCGTACAATGTCAAAAAAATTTGTAATTAATCCGATGCTGACTCACTATTGTAAATGGTTTTGACCATCGTTCCTTCTTGGACATTGTCCAAATCGCCCTCGACCAGCAGGTAGTTGGAAGTATGGCCTTTGAAATGGTTGCCTTGGACTTCCTCGACCAAGACCTCGACCCGTTTGTTATAAAACTTCCGTTCGTATTCGAGGCGGAGTTTCTTCGATAAAACCAGCATTTCATGGACCCGCCGCTTCTTAATGGCTGGCTCGACCTGGCATGGCATCTTCTCGGCCGGAGTCAAAGGACGGGGCGAGAAGGGGAAAACATGGATCTCGGCGAAATTCGCCTCCTCGCAGAAACGCATCGTCTCGCCCCATTCGACTTCTGACTCCCCAGGGAAGCCGGCGATTAGATCAGTCGTGATGGCGATGTTGGGCCGAATCGCCCTTATTTGCTTCAGTTTATTTAGGAATTCCCGGGTGTTATACGGCCGGTTCATCTTCTGCAGAATGGCATCGGAGCCCGATTGCAATGGGATATGGAGGTGATCGACGATCTGATGGTGACGGCTTAAAACCGATAAGAACTCCTTGTCGATCTCGCTGACTTCGAGCGAGGAGATGCGAATCCGCGGCAAGCTCGGGCATTTGACGCAGAGAGAATGGAGCAAATCCGGTAAGCGGAATAAGCCCAGCCCTAAGTCTTTCCCGTAGTAGCCGATATGGATGCCGGTGATGATGAGTTCCTTATAGCCGAGTTCCACCAGTTTCTGAGCTTCCTTTATGACCTCCCGGGGATCGCGGGAACGGCTATTCCCGCGTAGGCGGGGAATATAGCAATAGGAGCAGAAGGCATCGCAGCCATCTTGGACCTTGAGATATGCCCGAGCCGATTCGGCCAAAACCGCCGTCCCAAACTCCTCATAGTCCTGCTTCCGCGGATCATTGACGACATCGATGATGGGTTGCCTATCAGCTTTAAACCGCTCAATGAGTTCGACCGCGTCTTTCCGTTTCCCCGAGCCTAAAACGATGTTCGCCCCCATGTCGGCGCATTTCTTCCCCTCACTTTGGGAGTAGCAGCCCATGACGATGAGGATGGCCTCCGGATTAGATTCGCGGTAGGAACGAATATGCTGCCTACTCTTTTGAGCGGCGGTTGCAGTGACGGCGCAGGTATTCAAAATGATGACCTCGGCTTCCTTGATGAAGTCGGTTTTGATCATCCCTTTTTCTAATAAGAGCGAGGATAACGCCTCGGTCTCATAAGCATTGACCTTACAGCCGAGCGAGTGGGTATAAAATTTATTGTGTTCCATCAAGTGAATACCTCTTTGCAATATTTGCATAAAACCGCTGCTCATCGTTTTTAATCTTAAAGGCAAAACTACTAGAAATTAACCGGTTATCTACTAGGGCTTGAATGAACTCATCTTTGTTGTCTTTATAATACGCCTCGACCGCCGGCTTGACTCGGGCCAAGAGATGGTTATAGCTCGGATGGTCTAAGAACTTGTCGAATAGGACGCATTCAACATCTAACCGCCCTTGTTCATTGACGAAGTATAGCGAGAAGGAATCGTAATTGAGAAAAGCCCTATTCCGCCCCTTTTGCCCTACTTTGACCAGCCGAGTGAAATAGGAATCGAAGAGGTCAGGACCATAGTAATCGAACGGGTCGATGAGGGCCGCCTCATAATCTTTGACCAAGGAGGAATAAGGATGCTCGTCAAGCCGGGTCGGCTCTTGGTCATAGATGAGGTTGAATGACAATGGCAAGACAGGGACGTAAATCCGCTGCTCATTCAGTTGATAATACGGGAGGTCACGCTTCAAGGACTCGAGTTTGGCCTTAATCGCGGCCGAATTGGGGTCAGCCGGCGTTCCGGGGATGACCTCTTCCTTTTTTGCCGCATAATAGCCTTTCTCAATCACCATTTTATTCGATAAGGCCCGCAAAAGGAGATTAGCCCGGATGACGTCGAAACTCGAATAGGCTTTTCGGAACTTCCGATACAAAGGAAAAGAATTGAGGATATCGGCGTTCTCTAAGAAAAACCGCATCTCCGAGGAGGATTCGAAGCCATCTTTCCGGCGGTATTTGGCGAGTTTGGGGAATAGTTCCATTTGGTCTACCTTTCGGAACTAAGGAGCAAAATCGCCGCCCCGGCGATGCCGGCCGTCTCGGCCCGGAGGATCCTTTTGCCTAAACTCACCGGCTGGAAGCCCGCTTTAATCGCTAACTCGGCCTCCTTCGGGGTAAAGCCCCCTTCCGGCCCGATCAATAAGGTCGCCTCCGTCTCGCCCTTTAAGGCGTAATCAAGTAAGCTTCGGCCATGGATCGCCGCCTCTTCGTAAGCGAAAAGCCGCAACCCCGTGGCCTTTTGCACCACTTCTTCGAAGGTTGCGTAATCGCTAACCTCGGGAATGAGACTCCGTCGGCATTGTTCTGCCCCTTCTTTGGCAATCTTGCGGAGCCGAAGGAGCTTATTGTCTTCTTTCCCTTTGGGCGCCACCACCGTCCGGGCCGAGACGAAGGGGATAAAGCGGCTGACCCCAAGCTCGGTCCCTTTTAGAACCAAAAGCTCATTATGGTCGCCTTTTAATAGCGAAAAGGCCAAGGTCAGCTTCAAAGGCGGCTCCCGGGTCTCGCTTATTTCGGTTATGACCTCAAAAGACAAGGGATGGAGGGATTTACAAAAGCAAAGATAAACCCGTTCGCCCTCGGCGATTTCGACCTGCTCATGGAGTTCGATTCGTTTGACTTGTTTCGCCCGCAGGGCATCTTGCTCCTCAATATAGGCCGTTTTGCCTTCGATATGGCCGAAATAATGCTGCATTTACCGAAGCAATTCCCCTTTCCCGTCCTTAACCGAATCATAGAGGAAATAGAAGACGCCAAAGCCGATGGCGATGGCATAAAGGCAAAGCAAGGGAATTAGATACGCCCAGATTGACGGGAAGGCGGTGAAATATAGTAACGACCCGAAGCCGCCGACCAAGACAGCGGTCCCGCCTAACTCGAAGCCCCCTCTTTTATAATAACGGGCATAGAAGGAATGGATGCCGAAAACACCGAGGAGACAGCAAAGAATGGCATAGACAATCCGGCTTCGGGAACGATAAAGCTCCTTAGGCAAATCCAAATCATGGATGGTCTTGGTCACATCCATCGTCTTATATCCCTCATCGATCGGCGAAGGGGCGCCGCAATGAGGGCAGACGTCTTCATCGAAACGGGAAATCTCCCCGTGGCAGTATTTGCAGAATGGCATAAATCCTCAATAGGCCGTCCGATCGGTCTTTTTTAGATAATCCTCATAAAGTTTGAGGCATTCGTCACGGTCGAGTTCCAAGACGAATTTTTTCTTGTTCTCCGGCTTCGAGAGCTCATAGAACTTATCGTCGCGGAAGCCGATCCGCTCAGTGTCTTTGACGTCGCAGCCGTAATACACTTTATCGATATTAGCCCACATGATAGCCCCTAAGCACATCGGGCATGGTTCACCGGTGGTGTAGATAATCGAGCCGGAAAGGTCGAAAGTGCCGAGATTTTTGCAGGCATCGCGAATCGCCTCCATCTCGCCATGGCACGTCGGGTCGGCGTTTTTCACCACTTTGTTATGCCCTTTCCCGATGACTTTCCCGTCTTTGACGATGACTGCCCCGAAAGGTCCCCCATCGCCGTTATTTATCCCTTCATACGCCTCATCTAAGGCCAGTTTCATATATTGATCCATTGGCATTCTCCCCAATCGGCCATATTTTAGCAAAAGAAAACCGGGTCTTAAACCCGGTTAGGCTTGGAAGCGCGCTTTCCACTTCTCATAAGCGGACTCGCCTTTGGAATTGGCTTGGAATTCATTCAATAGCTGCTTCTGGGCTTTGGAGAGCTTGGTCGGCGTCTGGACCTTGATGTGGAGGTATTCATCCCCTGGCACCCCGGTCCTTAGATCCTTGATGCCCCGCCCTTTGATCTTCAGTATCTGGTCTGGCTGGGTCCCTTCCGGGATGTTGACCGAGACCTCACCATAGACCGTCGGGACGTCAATCGAGGTCCCAAGGGCGCAGGAAACGAAGGAAAGGGGCACTTCGAGGTGGACATCGTTCCCATTCCGCTTGAAATAAGGATGCTCGGCGACGAGGACCTCGACGAAGAGATCGCCATTAGGCCCGCCGTTGCGGCCTCTTTCGCCCTTGCCGGCCACCCGGATCTGCTGACCCGAGGCGATGCCGGCCGGGACGTTGACCGGAATATCCTTCCGGACGTGGGAATACCCTTCCCCGCCGCAAAGATGGCATTTGTTGCGGACGATTTTGCCAGTGCCACCGCAATGGGGGCAGACCGATTGACTCTGCATGACCCCAAAGATGGTCCGTTGCTGGCTCATGACGACCCCCGAACCCCCACACTGCGGGCAGGTATCGATGTCGCTCGGATTCTCGGCCCCAGTTCCATGGCAATGCTCGCAGGGCTCATCGTAAGAGACGTTGAGCTTGATCTTCGTCCCGAGGACCGCATCCATGAAAGAGATGCGGATCCGGGTGAACTTATTCTCACCTTTCTCCGGCGCGGTCGAGGCTTTGCGGGCTTGCCGCCTGGCCCCGCCTCCGAAGAAGGAGGAGAAGATGTCGCCTAAATCGATGTCGCCGAAGCCAGCCGAGGAGAAGCCCGCCCCACCAAAGGGGTTGCCGGATCCGCCGGTCGAGGCTCCTTGCTCAAAGGCGGCCATGCCGAACTGATCGTATTGCCGCCGCTTGGAATCGTCGGAAAGGACGTCATAGGCTTCCTGGACCTCCTCGAACATCTTCGGGGCGTCCGGGTCATGGTTGATATCGGGGTGGTATTTCTTCGCCAACTTGCGGTAGGCGCTGCGAATCTCGTCCTTAGTCGCCGATTTGCTGACCCCCAATACCTCATAGAAATCCCTTTTGGCCATTGGCTATCCTCCTTTAACCGAGAGAAGGCGCGGTTAGGCGCCTTCTCGGTTTTGCTTAATGATGACGATTACTTTTTGTCGGTGAAGTCGGCATCGACCACGTCATCGGCGGTCTGGGTGCCTTCTTCGGTCTTCGGCGCTTCTTGGGAAGCGTTATTCGCCTGAGCCCCCATCGAGGCGGCCTGGGCGGCCATATCTTCGAGGCGGCCGACGATTTCCCGGAGTTTCTCGATGTTGTCGGATTCGATGGCCCCTTGGGCTTCGTCGCGGATCTTGGTCAATTGCTCTTTCTGCTCGGCCGGGATCTGCTCGCCCTTCTCATTGAGGACGGAGTTGATCTGGTCGACGTAGGTCTGAGCTTTGTTCTTGACCTCGACGTCGCCTTTCCGCTTCTCATCGGCGGCCTTGTTGGCTTCGGCATCCTTGATCATCCGGTCGATGTCCTCTTTCGAGAGGCCATTGCTGCCGGAGATGGTGATGTCTTGGCTCTGTTGGGTGTCGAGGTCTTTGGCCGAAACCTTGACGATGCCGTTAACGTCGATCGAGAAGGTGACCTCGATTCGCGGCTGGCCGCGCCGGGCCGGTTTGATGCCGGAGAGTTGGAAGTGGCCTAATAGCTTGTTGTCATGAGCCATCGAGCGCTCGCCCTGATAGACCATGATGTCGACGGCCGGCTGGTTGTCTTCGGCGGTCGAGAAGATTTGACTCTTGGTGGTCGGGATGGTGGTGTTCCGCGGGATAAGCGGAGTCATGACCCCGCCTAAGGTCTCGATGCCCAAGGTCAACGGGGTGACGTCGAGCAAGACCACGTCTTTGACATCGCCAGCGATGACCGCGCCTTGGATGGCGGCGCCGATACTGACGGCCTCATCGGGGTTGACCGAGAGATTGATGGGCTTGCCGGTGACGGCTTTGACCATCTCTTGGACAGCCGGCATCCGGGTCGAGCCACCGATCATGAGGATGGTGCCGATATCGTTATAGGAGAGGCCGGAGTCCTTCAAGGCGTTGGTCATCGGGGCTTTGCAGCGTTCCAATAGGCTCTTGGTCAAATCCTGGAATTTGGCCCGGGTGAGTTTGGTCTCGAAGTTGATCGGGCCGTTCTTGCTCATGCCGATGAACGGGAGGGAGATGGTGGTCTCAAGGCTGCTCGAGAGCTCGATCTTGGCCCGTTCAGCCGCGTCGATGAAACGCTGACGGGCCATCTTATCGGTCAAATCGACCCCATATTCGATCTTGATCTGGGCCTGGATCCAGTCGGCTAAGACGTGGTCCCAGTCATCGCCGCCGAGACGGGTGTCGCCGTTGGTCGAGAGGACTTGGAAGGTCCCATCGCCAATATCGAGGATCGAGACATCGAGGGTCCCGCCGCCGAGGTCGAAGACCATGACCTTCTCACTCTTGTCGGTGTCAAGGCCATAGGCTAAGCAGGCGGCGGTCGGTTCGTTGATGATCCGGACGACGTCAAGCCCGGCGATAGTGCCGGCGTCTTTGGTGGCTTGCCGCTGGGCATCGTTGAAGTAGGCCGGGACGGTGATGACGGCTTTGGAGATAGTCTGGCCGATGTTCTTCTCGGCATAGGACTTCATATAAGCCAAGACCTTGGCTGAGATTTCCTGCGGGGTGAAGTCCTTATCGAGGCAGGCGATGTGGAATTTGTCGGCGGTCCCCATCTTCCGTTTGGCGCTAGAGACGGTGTCGGGGTTAGTGATGGCTTGCCGTTTGGCGGCATTGCCGACAATCTCCTCCCCGCTGGCCTTGAAGCCGACGACCGAGGGGGTGGTGTTGGTCCCTTCGGGGTTCGGGATGACTTTGACTTTGCCATCGCTTTGCATGTAGCTGATGACGGAATTGGTGGTACCTAAGTCGATACCGACGATGATTTCTTTTGCCATAATGATTATTCCTCCTTAGGCTTGGGCCGGAGAGGTTTCGCCCTCCTCGGATTTTTCTTCTTTCTTAGCTTCATCCGCCTTCTTGCTCACTTCGACCATGGCCGGGCGGATGAGATGGTCATGGAGTTTGTACCCTTTGGCGTAAACCTTGAGCACTTTATTCGGTTCGCCCTCGGAAACGGTCGCTTCGACTGCTTGCATCCTACTGGGATCGAACTCCTCGCCCTCTTGCGGGGCGATTTCCGACACCCCTTCGTCGGTGAGCACTTTGACGAGGGAGTTGTAGATGTAGGAGAAGCCGACGAGGTAATTTTTCGTTTCCGGAGTCGGCGGCTCGTTTTGTAAGGCGATATGGAAGGCATCAAGGGCCGGTAGGAGGTTCGCGAGGAACCCCTCGGACCGGTAACGGTAGGCGGTCCTAGCGTCTTCTTCTAACGATTTCCGGAGGTTTTGGGTATCGGCGTAAGCCCGGTAATACTCATTCTTCCAGTGGTCGATGTCGGCATTGGCCTTCTCTAAGGCCTTGTGGCTCTCATCGAGCTCTTTCTTTATCTTCTCGAGCTGCTCGGATAAGGAAGCGAGCTGCTTCTTCTCCTTCCGAGAGGGCTTTTCTTCCTCCTCGGGGGCGTTTTCGTTTTCTTTTTCCTTTTCCTCGCTCATTGTTTCTTCTCTCCTTTCTTGCCGGCGAAGTATTCATCAAGCCGCTCAGTAACGTAACTAAGCAGCCCCATCGCCTTGTCGTAATCCATCCGCTTCGGGCCGACGAGCGATATCGAGGCGTTTTGTCCGCCCGGTATCTGGACCTTGGCGGTGACCAAGGCCACGTCATCGAGGCCGGATTCGTCGGAGCCGATCTTGATGTGAATGTCGGACTCCCCGGCTTCGCTTGATTCGCTTAAGGCGGTCCGGAGCTCATCAGGGCTTTCGAGCAATCCCAACAGCTTGCGAAGCTTATTGGCATCGGCCTTGTACTCCGGCTGCTCAAGCAGATGGGCCTTTCCATAAAGGTTCATCCGCTCGGAGGCGAACTTAGCGAAGGCGGCGAAGAAAGCCTGGTAGATGGCGTCTTTGCCGACGAGGTAATCGGTGAGGGCCGGCCGCATCGCCTCCATTTTGGGGACGATATCGGCGATGGCGGTGCCCCGAAGGCGTTCGTTCAGCCCATCGACCGTCTTTTTGACGTCCTCGATGGAGATGCCTTCCTGCAGGATGAAGGTCTTGTTCTCGACATACCCTTGGTCGGTGACGAACACCGCGGTGGCGGTATTGCTCGACAAGGGGATGAGTTGGATCGAGACCAGATGCTCCTGCTCGACCTTCGGCCCTAAGACGACCGAGGCGAGGTTAGTCATGTTCGAGAGAATCTCGCAGCTTTGCTTGATAACCTCCTCGACGGTCTGGGCTTGTTTATCTAAGACCGTTTCAAGGGCGTATTTGACGCTAGCATCGATCCGATCGTCGCGCAGATGCTCGACATAATAGACATAGCCCTGCTTTGAGGGGACCCGTCCGGAAGAAGTATGGGGTTTCTCGAGGAAGCCATCCTTCTCCAAGGCGTTCATCTCGTTACGAATCGTCGCGGAAGAGCAATCAAGCTTATACTCATCCAAAAGCGTCTGGCTTCCGACCGGTTGGGCGGTCTTGATGAAGTGCTCGACGATAAGCTTTAAGATGAGATCGCGGCGTTCCATGTTAACCTTTCTGGCACTCGGGGTTCCCGATTGCCAAACAAATTATAAGGAAAGGGTTGGCACTGTCAAGGGGAGAGTGCCAAAATTCGTTAACGCAAAGAAATGACGATTGAATCGGTCAGCCGGTCAATCGGGGAATGCTCGGTATGGGCGTAAAGCATATAGAGGGCATTGACGATGATGACCGGGATCAAGCCCGATAATAAAGCCTTGATGGCGGCATCTTTCTTATTGATCGGCGCCCCATCAGGCCGGATGGCTTTAATATGCTGCATCTTCATGCCTAGCGAGGCTCCTAAGCTCACGGCCGTCGGGATAAAAACGTAAAGGAAATAGACGATATAACCGGATAAAAAGGCCAAGAAGAAGGCGAAGAACCAGGAAAATGAAGGGGCGAAGCGGAAGATGAGGATAACGATGGTAATGGCAGTCAAAAGCGAAGGGATCTCATCCAATAGCCAGGCATAGACACGTTTGTCGAACCGAGCGCTTCCCATAACGACAATAGGTTAGTTTACTTGCCGCCTTTTGTCCATCCTCGCCGCAAGTTTCGATAGCCCGAAAGCTAAGCCGCCTATCAAAATGATGATGGCTAAGCGAGCGAAAACCATTTCCACGGATAAAGGAATCCCGCCGAAGGGGAAATGGAGCCAAACTCCGGTCTTATCGAAGGAAAGGATCGACAAATAGGCACAAAAGGCGGTTATCGCGAAATTGATAGGCATCCCGAAAAAGGCCCTTTTGTCGGGCTTAACCAGTAAGAAGATCGCCGGCGGAATAAAAGCGAAGGCCAGTAGAGGAAAAAAGAAGAACGGATTCAGCCTAACCCCGAAGCGCTCCCCTCGACATAAGGGTGGGCGGTCCAAATGGGCAACTACAGGAAAGCCAGATCAAGAATAAGGAAGCCAGTAGCCAATAACGGTCCTAAATAGCCTTTTTAAAAGACATGAATCGCTTTTCCCTCCGGATGATTTTGACGAATAAATGGATGGTTCCCCATAAGGCCAGCCCGGCCATGCAAAGGAAGACGATCGGCAGGACATGGGTGAAGCAATAACCGTTGAAAGTCGGGAAGCTTACCACGACCGGTGAGAGGATTCCCAAAGAACAGAAGTCGACGAAATAAGCCTGCCGGTCCTGAAAGACTGGAATCGACTCTAGGTTTCGAATGTCGATGAACCGGTCGTAATACATAACTAGAAGAGATCCAACAGGACCGAATCAAGGAGCATCAGCCCCTTTTCGGTGCAATAGACTCGGCCTTCTTCAACGCATAGTAGTCCTAAACCGATGTCCTTTCGGGCTTTGGCTTCTAATTTGCCCCATTCTTCTTCCCCGAATCGGCGAATGAACTCGGAAATCGCAAACCCTTTGACCAGCCGGAGATTGGTCAACAAGAACGTCTCGAATTGGTCTTGCTTATCCTCTGTTTCGTACTCCCGGACGGAACCATGGGCAAAATAATCAAGCAAGCCGATTTTGTTCTTATAATGGCCCTTTTCATCATAGCCAGCCCCCCCGATGCCTAAAGCCAGGTAATACCCGTCTTCCCAATAATTAAGGTTATGACGGCATTCATAGCCCGGTTTAGCGAAAGAAGACACCTCGTATTGGGCCAAGCCATGCGCTTCCAAAGCTTGTTTGATCAGTTGGAACTGCTCGGCCTGGCTGTCCTCGTCGGCTTCTTTAACTCCCATTTTCCCATAGACCGAGTTCTCCTCGAGAATCAAGGAATAAGCCGATATATGGGTTATGGGCAAAGTGGCAAACTCCAGGGCATCAGATTTAGCCTCATTCCCACTTTCGCTAGGCAAGGCATACATCAAATCCAGGTTGATGTTTTTAATCCCAGTTTGGCGAAGATTGGCGATGGCATGGGTCACGTCGGCGAAGCTATGGGAACGCCCTAAGGTCAACAAGGTCTTCGGATTGGCCGATTGGGCCCCGATCGAGACCCGATTGATTCCGTTTAAGGAAAGCTGGACGCACAGCCGCTTGGAAAAGGACTCCGGGTTCCCTTCGATGGAGAATTCCCCGCCCTCCTTTAGGTGGGCTTGGCAAGCGGAAAGAACCTTCGACAAATCAGATAACTCAAGGCAAGTCGGGGTTCCACCGCCAAGGTAAATGGTATCGAAAAGCCCCGGAAGGGCGCTTATTTCCTCCACTAGCTTCGCGCAATACCGTTTCCCCCAATCGGGGAAATAATAAAGCTTAAGGAAATCGCAATAAGGACAAATCCGGGGGCAAAAAGGGATATGGATATAAAGCGAGCTCATTCGCCCGACTTCTTTTCTTCCTCGGCTTCGGTTTTTTCCGTTTCTTCCGTCTCATCCTCCGAGGGTTTCATCTCCTCGACGGGCTCGAGCAGCCGGTCGAGCTCTTCCTTGGCGATCTCGTTTTGGTCCTTAGGCTTCTCATCGGACTTAAAGAACGAGACATGGCGTCGGATCAAGATGACGGCGATGACAATGACGCCGAAGACGGCGACCAGGATGACCGGGATGAGCCAGTCGGCCATAAGTAAGGGCAGATGCATGGTGTTCTCTCTCCTTGTTAGCTATTCTGCTTAATCGGGGTATAGACGTATTTGTTTTTTAACTGTAGTTTCTTGTAGAACCCTTCCTCGGCGAGCTTATCCATCGAGGTCCGGGCGGTTTCATAGGCGCATTTGGCGTGCTTCTTGTAATCGGCGATGGTATAGAAGCAGCCGATCTCGCAATGGGCGACGTAGAAGTTGGCTTGGGTTTTGCGCAAATTCGGATGGGTCATGGCGATGTAACGGGCCGCATCCTTAAGCTCTTTCTCGCTTAGATGGTTTTTCGGCACCACGATGGCCAGCTGCCCTTCCGAGGTCGGGAGGGTCTCGATCCGCTCAACCGCCGGCTTGGGGGCAGGAACCGGCTTAGGCTCAACCGGTTCAATGGGTTTCGCCTCAACGACCGGCTCTTCCTTGACCGGCTCCGGGGCTGGCGGTGGCACCGCCACCGTCTCCTTCCTCTCGACCTCTTTGATCTCCATCAACGATAGCCGCGAACGGAGGAGGGTCAGGAAATGGTAGACCGGGTAGGAAAGGTCGCCGTCCTCGATAGCCGAATTGGCGAGGTCGAGGTACTCGGGGTCATGTTTGGTGAATCCTTCGATTGGAAGATAGGGGCCGAGGTTGGGGAATTGCCTGGTTAGGACCATCTTGGCTAGGAGAAGCGAAAGCAATTCGCCCCTTTCCTTAAAAGGCTGAACGAAGTCGCAATAGAAGAGGGCGGAGAGTCCTTTCAATAAGGCCGAATGGGGATCATTGAGGAGGAAGGCGTAAAGCGAATCCAGGTAATCGGGGATATCGGAGCAATCGAGCCCATCCTCGTATTCCCAGGCCTCCGACATCCGCATGAAGACGTTTTTCTTGTCGGAGTCGCGGTAGAGCTGCCCTTCCTCGATGCCCAAGGAAGCGGCGGCTTCGTCGAGGAAATCCTCGAAGTCCTCTTTCTCAAGCTTCAGGAAATGCAGAAGGTCCTGGTAATACTCGCTTAGACCAGCGAGGTCCTTCTCCCCCGGGGCGATGGCACCGAGTTTGACGGTTGAGGCGATCTGCTTCCCATCATGCCCATGGGAGGTGGCGAAATAGGCGATGCAGTCGGAGGCGAGCCGCTTGGCGTTATCCTCCGATTCGTTGGCGCTTAATTTCGCCTCTAAATCATTAAGGATGGCGGTCAGTTCGTCGATCTTCTTCCCGATGGCGTCGGTGAGTATGAAATGGAAAGCCTTGCCGGCGCGGTTTTTCAGCGATTTGGCGGCCGAATAATGGTTAAAGCGATAGGCGGTGACCGATTTCCAGATCCCGTCGATCAAGGTCAAACCGCCCATGTCGGCACGGACCATCTTCTTCGTGCAATACCGTTCATCGGTATAGCGTTCGTAAGAGTCCTTCGGCTTGCTCTCTTTATTCAAATAAGGGTTGAACATCGCTATCTTTTTCCCATTGGGAATTATAGGAAAGGGAGAGGGTCTCAATCAACTAAAAATCTACTAATCGTCATCGTCCCCGATCGAAAGGAGGCTCATGAAGGCCTCCTGTGGGACCTCGACGCTGCCGATGGCCTTCATCCGCTTCTTGCCCTCCTTCTGCTTTTCCAATAGTTTCTTCTTCCGCGAAATATCCCCGCCATAGCACTTGGCCAAGACGTCTTTCCGCATCGACTTGATGTCGGCTCTGGCGATGACTTTGCCCCCGATCGCCGCCTGGACCGGGACCTCGAATTGCTGTCTTGGGATGACGGATTTGAGTTTGCTCACGATCGCTAAGCCCCGATTATAGGCGCTCGGGCGATAGACGATGGAGGATAAAGCGTCGAAGGCTTCACCGTTGAGGAGGATATCCATCTTGCAGAGATCCGACTTCCGATACTCCTTAAACTCATAATCAAGCGAGGCGTAGCCCTTGGTGAAGCTCTTTAGTTTATCGAAGAAATTGTAAATGATCTCGCTTAGCGGCAAGTCGTATTTGACGATGACCCGGGTCTCGTCGAAGTATTCCAAATCGACATAGACCCCCCGCCGGTCTTGGCAAAGCTCCATGATCGGGCCAACGAACTCCTTCGGGGCCATGATCGAGGCTGAGACGAACGGCTCTTCGATATGGTCGATCGAGGAAGGGGCGGGGAAGCCAGCCGGGTTATCGACGAATAGCTCCTCCTTGGCGGTCGTCACCACTTTATAGACGACCGAGGGGGCGGTCAAAATCAAATCGAGCCCGTATTCGCGTTCCAACCGTTCTTGCACCACGTCCATATGGAGCAAGCCCAAAAAGCCCGCCCGGAAGCCAAAGCCCAAAGCCTTCGAGGTCTCGGGCTCATAAACTAGGGAGGAATCGTTTAATTCCAACTTGGCCAAGGCATCCTTTAGATCGCCATATTGCTTCGATTCGACCGGGTAAAGCCCGCAGTAGACCATCGGATGGATCCGGCGGTAACCGGGCAAGGGCTCCTTACACGGCTCATCGGCCAAGGTGATGGTCTCACCCGGGAAGACATCATGGATGTCTTTGATAGTCGCCGCCAAATAGCCAACCTCCCCGCATTCAAGCGAAGGGGTCTTGATCTCGGAGGGGGTACGGATGCCCACCTCGGTGACGGTATAGGTTTTATCGGAGTTGACGAGCTTGATCTTATCCCCGACTTTGACCGAGCCGTTTTTGACCCGGATCAAGACAATGACGCCACGATAAGAATCATAGTAAGAATCGAAGATCAGGGCTTGTAACGGGGCCTTAGGATCGCCTGAGGGGGCCGGGATCTGCTTGGCGATGGCCTCTAAGACGGCCGGGACGCCGAGCCCGGTTTTGGCGCTAACTAAGCAGGCGGAAGAGCAATCAAGGCCGATTCGCTTCTCAATCTCCTTCTTGGCCAATTCGACCTGAGCCGAAGGGAGGTCGATCTTGTTAATGACCGGAAGAACAGTCAAATCATTATCGATGGCCAAATAGACATTGGCCAAAGTCTGGGCTTGGACCCCTTGGGTGGCATCGACGACCAATAAGGCCCCTTCGCAGGCGGCGAGGCTTCGGCTCACCTCATAGGTGAAGTCGACGTGCCCCGGAGTGTCGATAAGGTTATAGATGTATTTTTCCCCGTCGGAGGCAGTATAACTGACGGTGACGGCGTTGAGCTTGATGGTGATGCCCCGTTCCCGCTCTAAGTCCATGGAATCGAGGAGTTGTTCCTTCATGTCCCGTTTATCGACGGTCCCGGTCAATTCCAAAATCCGGTCGGCCAAGGTCGATTTGCCATGGTCGATGTGGGCGATGATGGAGAAATTGCGGATCTTCGATTGGTCAAATGC
The DNA here is from genome assembly GCA_949297805.1 of uncultured bacterium. Classification (GTDB taxonomy): domain Bacteria; phylum Bacillota_I; class Bacilli_A; order RFN20; family CAG-826; genus Alloenteromonas. The sequence goes on along the minus strand of CASFTG010000001.1, from coordinate 564,711 downwards.
CATAACGGCAGCGATTATAAAGGCAAGCGCCCCTCCTATCAAGGAGGGAAAAGCCGCCTGAGTCATTCACCAAAGAAAGGCCCCACCGTAGAAGCGATCAGGCCGAAGAATCAAAGGTCAATATCTTCACCAGTGGCTGGCGCTTGATAGGAGGCAGCGAGCGAATTATCGATCGTGATTTCCAAAGAAGCCTGGTAACTGGCTTCGCCGCTGTGCTCGTAATTGGGAACCGTGGTCCGGAACTCCCCTTCGAGTTCAACCGTGAGTTGGCTTAAGGCTTCATCGACCGAGACGAACTCAACCGTCGCCGCGTCGTAATCGAGGTTATCCCAATCGCCAAATGGCGAGTCATGCTTGGCAAGGGTCACGTCCAATCTGGTGGCGTCCTCGAGGAAGCTGATCATCTTCTCGACGCCTTGCTTGTTCAGCAGTAAGGTGAGGGAGCCTTTTTCGGTATCTTCAAGGCAATAGATTACCTCATCGACGGCGAAAGAGGCCGTGAGGAAGTAGAAGTCATCGCCTTGATCAGGCTCTGTAACCTCGCTGATTCGGTCGCCAAGCAGCCGTTTCTCGACGTCATAGACTTTCCCATCAAGCGACTTTACCCGATAACGGGTATAGTCCTCGGAATCGTAATCCGGGAGGTTGGTGTCCATCTCGACCTCGTTTTGGTAATAGGCGACGCCCTGCTCGACCACTCGGACGGTTTCGCCCTTGACCGTGGTCGAGACGTCGGTCAATAACGGCGTCCCGTCGGCAAAATCGACATCCATCTTCGCCTTATAGGCGTAGCCGCTTCGAGGGAGGGAGCGATAGGCGGACAAAAGTGAGTTGACTTCGGTTAGACAAGCGGCCATATCCTCGTCCGAGAGACTGATGCCGGGGATGCCGCTGGGTAAAACCGGGGCCACGTCTTGATAACTGATGAACTCAATCGCGTAATCGAGGCTGAGAGTCTGGCCCAAAACGGTCAAATCAAAGGAATAATCGTAAGATTTAATCATCTCGTCTTCGATTTCGACTGAAAGCGAATACTCTGGGGTCAAGGATGGGTAATCGGTACCGATAAGCTGACGAACGAGCCCACTGTCGAGGAAATCGATCGCATCTTCAATGACGGAAGAAGCCGAGGCCGTGGTGGTCAATTCATACCGACCGTCCTTTTCGACGACCGCCTTGATATCGGCTTCGTCGTATTCGAATAAGGCTTTGGCCAAAACCGGGATATCGGCTCCCTCCACCGCCTCTTCGTTCACTTTCTTCAAACTGCCGTCCTCATTCAAGTCGACAGTCCGTTTGGTCTTATCCTGAACTATCTCATAGCTCTCCCCGTCGAAGAAAAGGGCGCCGGAGACTTGATAATGGGCCAATTGGGTGACCGAGGCGGTCTTCGAGAAGTTTATCGTCCCCTCCTTGACGCCGGAAGGGTCGTATTGGTCGGAAAGGGAAGTATCGACTTTGACCGAAAGGGAATCACGATAAGAGTAGCCCGATAAAGACTGAAGTTTCGCCTGGGCTTCCAAAAACTCCTCTTTCGGGATTTTGACAACCGGGCTGCTGGAAGGAGTCGATGACTTTTCCGAGCTTTCAGGTGAGCCCGTCCCCGCCGGCGGCATAGATGAAGATGAGGAATCGGCCGGGCCGCAGGCGGCTAAACCAAAGGTCAAACCGATAGTTAACAGAAAGGGGATGCGCTTTTTCATTTTCTTTTGTTGCCAATTCGCGGAGTCCCGATGATCAGGGCGCAAACTCAAGGCAAAACCTCCATGGGTTGTTAGGATACCCCCCCCAGAATTTGTCAAGCGCCGAACCGATCCCGTCAACCGCTCGGGGCATCGATTCCGCGGTTTAAAAAAACGGCCTCCAAGCCGCGAGAGAAAAAGAGACCGTCCTACTCCTTGTTATTCCGGTCTTTAGCAGTCAAGATGATAAAGCCGATGATTCCGATCAAGAAAGAAAGCCCCGCCCCGACGAGATAACCGGTCGCAGCGGCAGTATCGACAAGGAAGATGAAACCGCTGGCGATGATGAATCCGACGGCGATAAGGATGAAGGAGAGATATATTAGCGTAGTGGTTTTCATAAGTATTCATTATAGCCTCATTTTGATTTTCCGCTACCGATTTTCTTGTAAAAAGAAGCCAAAGAACGGCTGATGTCGCCCTTTTCCCGGACCACTTGGTAATCGGGGTAGCGTTTGCTTAGCAAGGCCCGGTAATCAGAATGAAGATAACGATCATCGATAAGGAGGGCCGCCCCCGAATCCTCTTCGCTCCGGATCAAGCGCCCCAACGCCTGCATGACCTTGTTCATCCCTGGATGCTTATAGGCGAAATCGAACCCGTCTTCGCCCTTCTGCTCTTTGATCAATTCGTTGGTGAAGTTCACCTGCGGCAAGCCGACCCCGACCACCGCCACTCCAATTAATCGGTCGCTTGGTAAATCGATCCCCTCGGCGAAAGTCCCGCCTAAGACCAATAAGGCGACGTGGGAGACGGTCGGATTGGGAGCGAAGACCGAAAGCAATTCGAGCCTGGCTTCTTCATTCATGTCCTTGCTTTGAGCATAGACCTCGGCCCCAGGGAAATCGAGCTTCGGCTCAAGGAGATGGAGGTATTCGTAGCTCGGGAAGAAGATGAAGTAATTCCCGACTTTGCCAGCGACGAATTCCTGCAAGTATTCGGCCAATTGGCCGGCGCTTTGCTCGCGGTCCTTATAACGGGTCGATAAATTCGGGGCGATGAGAAGCTTCATCCGTTCCTTGGGGAAAGGCGAAGGCAAAAGAAGGGAGGGGATATCGTGGTTAGCGAAGATCGCCTCTTCGTAATACGGCAAAGGCGATAAGGTGGCGGAAAACAATAACGCCCCTTTCAATCTCGAAAGCGAATCAGAGAGGAAAGAAGACGGATCGAGGCAAAACAGCTCGATCGAAGGGTATTGAGCGCGGCCTTTGATGAGTTTGAAGGCGGAAGGGGAAGAGGAGACGTACCCTTCCATCAATTTGCTGATCCGCGAGCATTCTCTAACGAAGTCACGGGCCCTAGAGGGCATCCCGCCCCCTTCTTTCTTCCGCTTCTCCAGCAAGACCCGTTGGAGCCCCTCGATGGCCTTTTGGACCGAAAGAGGGAATTCAGAAAAGAAACCCAGTTCCTCGGAGTCGGCGCATTCGTCTTCTAAGGCCTTCCGGACTTTCCCGATCGCCCGCTTGACCTTGCTCCACTTGCCTTTCTCTAAGGACAAGGCGGCGTAATAGGCGTCACTTGCACTGATTTTAGCCCCATACATCGACCGGCCCCGCTCCACCAGATTATGGGCTTCGTCGATGAGGGCGAAGTCATCGGTTGGATCGGCTTCGGTCCCGAAGTAGCGTTCCAATTTGACGAACGGATCGAAAAGATAGTTGTAATCGGCGATGATGAGGTCGCTCGACTCGCTTAAATCGAGTTGGAATTCAAAAGGGCAGATGGCTTTTTCCCGGCAGAAGGCGGCGAATTCGGCCCGAGTGAAGAAGGCTGACCGTCCCTTTGCCTCATCCAAGCAGGCTTGCCGCTTCCCGTAATAATCCTTGGCGAAAGGGCAATCATCGGGATTGCAGGAATGGCCGGGGAACGCACAGGCTTTCTCTTTGGCTAATAAGCTCGAGACCCGGATCTTCAGTCCCTTCTCGATCAATATCCTTGCCGATTTCTCAGCGATTTCCGCCCCGGTCCCCTTGGCGGTCAAATAAAACACCTTATCGAGTTTCCCTTTGGCGAACGCTTTGCTGGAGGGATAAAGGACCGACATCGTCTTCCCGATCCCGGTCGGGGCCTCGGCGAACATCCGCCCGCCTTTTAAGCAAAGGGCATAGCAATACTTGGCCAGTTCCTTTTGTCCCCGCCGGAACGAAGCAAACGGGAAGGAGAGGGAAAGGACGCTTTGGTTGCGCTCTTCCTTCCGCTCGATTTCCTTTGCTAAGCCTTTCAAGTAGAGGTCAACCATCGAAAGGACCGCTTCCTCAAGCTCGGCATAGGAAAAGACGTAGCCTTTGTTCATCGTCTCCCCGTCTTTTAGTTGGGAGATATAAACCAGCTTGATCTCGGCTTGGGGGAGCTTATTCTGCCGGCAATACATATAGGCGTAGCACTGGGCTTGGGATAAATGCCATTTCTCTTGGACAGTGAAAAACTCATCGAGGTCAGCGACGGTCGATTTGACTTCCTCGATGGAAACCGAGTTCCCGTCTTTCTTAATCCCGTCGGCCCGGCCGAAAAGGTAGACGGTGCCAAGCTTGGTTTCAATCGTGCATTCGAGGGGGTATTCGCTTAAATAGTCGCCCCGTTGCTTCTTTTGGTACTTCGAATGGATCCGGCTCCCCTCGGCCATCGTCTCCTGGTTGTATATCCGATCATCGAGGTCGCCTGAGCGAAACAAGGGATCGACCAGCTCATGGACCGATAGCCGCGCATAAAGCCCCATTTTAGGATAGTTTCTTCCCCGTTATCTCGTGTTGCCCATGAAGGAAAGAGACGATGTCCATCGCCTTCTTGCCTTCAAGCTGGACCGAAGTAAGCCCTAAATAGCCATCCCCGACCAAGACCGAAAGATGCTTCTTATCACTCCGAAGGGAACCGACTTCCCCCGCGGCTTCTTCTTCGATTGCAGCCGATAAAATCTTGAGTTTCTTGCCTTCAAGATAGACGTAAGCCCCCGGGGTTAAGGAAAGGGCCCGAATCTTATTGAATAGATGCTCCCTGGTATCCGAAAGATCGAGTTTCTCCTCCTCGGGTTTGATTTTTTTAGCGATAGTCACGAGGCTTTCGTCCTGCATAGCCCCGGGCAATTCGCCATTCATATAGGGGAGGATGTTCTCGGCGAATACCCGATAGGCCGCCTCGACCATCTTCGCGCATAAAGAGGTGTAGTTATCTTCTGGAGTTAACGGGATGATTTGCTTAGCATACATCCTTCCGGCATCCATCGCCTCGACCATCTCCATTAGGGTGACCCCGGTCTCTTTATCCCCGTTAAGCAGCGCCCGTTGCATCGGGGCCGCCCCCCGATATGCCGGCAATAAAGACCCATGGAGGTTCAAACAGCCGTATTTCGGGAAATCGAGGACCGCCTTCGGAACAATCTGCCCATAGGAGAAAGTAAGGATCAAATCGGCAGAGATATCGCTTAGGAAATCGTGGTCAAGCCGGATCTTAACCGGACTATAGACCGGGATATTATGCTCTAAGGCCACTTGCTTGACCGGGCAAGGGGTCAAGACCCGTTTCCGGCCCGTCTCCTTATCGGGATTGCAGACGACGCCGATGACGTTATACCCGTTATTAAGCAGTTTGGATAGCAGGCGAGCGCTGATATCGGGGGTCCCCATGTAAAGGATGGAGAATTGGGTTTTTTCAGTGAATTTTTCCATGTCTTGGCAATTGTAGCATAAGTCAAAATCCCTTTCATTATCGGCGTTATGGGTTGTATTATGTGCCAGTTGCCCTTTAGGGCAGAAAGGTAAGATATGAAGAAATACACCCAAGCGGAAGTCCAGCGCTTCGTCGATATCTCGACAAAACTCCTGGATACCCGCATGACCATGCATGACATCTATGACGCCATCGTCGCCAACGACCCCAAAAGCGTCATCGCGATCTCCTTCGATGAGTCGGGGAAGATGATCAAGCAGACCTATAGCGAATTCAAAGACGACGTCTTCAAGACCAGTTCGAAACTAAGTAAGCTCCTCTCCGGCATCCCGGCCGGGACCGTGGTCGGGATTAAGCTCAAGAACTCCCCCAAGTGGCCGGTCATCTTCTGGGCTTTGCTTATGTGCGGCCATTCGCCGTTGCTCATCGACGCCAAACTCCCAAAAGAAAACGCCGATAACCTCCTCCGCCAAGCCAAGGCCAAGGCCATCATCGCCAATGACGAGGAGAAATTCATCGTCCCGAGCTTCCGGCTTAATGACATCGCCAAGGAAGAGGTCGATTACCAATTCCGCCCCGACTGGGCCAACCACCTCATCTTCTGCTCCTCCGGCACCACCGGCGATGCGAAGATGATGGTCTATGCCGGCAAGAACATGGTCTATCAAATCCTCGCCGCCCGAAACATCCCGGAGACCTCTTTGACTCTTATCCATCCCGGGGCCATCCGGAACTTCGCCATGCTCCCGTTCCACCACGTCTTCGGCTTCATCGCCGTCCTCCTCTGGTTCACCTACTATGGCAAGTCCGTCGTCTACCCCGCTTCCCAAGCGACCCCCGATTTGCTCTACGCCATCAAGAAAGCCAAATGCACCCATATCTTCTCGGTGCCTCTTCTTTGGGACAAGATCGCCCAGACCGTCAACCGGACCATCGTCTCGATGAAGCCCGGCATGGCCGACGTCTTCTCCCGGATGATCGCCTATAACACCGGCAAGATCTCGAAGAAAGAGGCCGGTCTTGGCGGCTCGAAGTCAATCAAAGGGCTGTTCCAGAAGAAAGTCCTCGGCAAGAAGGTCGAGTACTGCATCTCCGGCGGCGGCTTCCTCTCGCCGAAGACCCAAAACGTCATCAACGGCATCGGCTATCCCCTTTATAACGGCTACGGGATGACCGAAGTCGGTATCACCTCGGTCGAGCGCTCGCCCGACGTCGATACCCGCCTCCGCGGCTCGATTGGCCAAGCCTTCGACGGGGTCAACTACCGAGTCGTCGATAGCCATGGTGAGGTTTGCAAGCCCAATGTCCCGGGCGAACTTCAGATCAAATCGAACATCGTCCATGGCCGCGAGATTATCGGCGGCGTCATGAAATACGTCGATTGGCCCGATGGTTTCTTCCCCTCGGGCGACATCGCCTACATGGATGAGGATGGCCGGGTCTACCTCCGGGGCCGGATTAAGGACACCATCATCTTGGGCAATGGCGAGAACGTCTATCCCGACGAGATCGAGTCCTACTTCAAAGACGTCAAGAATCTAAATAACGTCGTTTGCTTAGGGGTCAAGTTCCCGGGCGAGAAGGAAGAGAAAATCACCCTCGTCTGCGAGGTCGATAACTCGGTCACCGATGAGGCCTTAGAGAAGATCCACGAGGACATCAAAGCCATCAACTCGACCCTCCAGACCGAGAAGAAGGTCCAAGCCATCTTGGTCAATAAGCGCCCGCTTCCGTTATCGGGTTCGATGAAGGTCAAGCGGTTCGTCATCAAAGACGCCATCGAGAAAGGGTCGAAGGACTTCATCGCCTTCGATGCCCCGAAGAAAAAGACCGTCAGCTTCGAAGGTTATGACCAAGCCAAGGTCGACGAGGTCCTCCATCACGTCATCAAAGTGTTCGCCAAGATCCTCGCCCTCCCCGAATTCAAGATCGAGCCCGACGCCGATTGGGGCGCCGACCTCGGCGGGGACTCGATGAGTTACATCGATATGGCCCAAACCTTGAACAAAGAGTTCAAAGTCGACATCCCCGAGGAACTTTGGGGCAAACTGATGACCGCGAACGATTTCACCAAGGAGATCCTCGACCTCACCAAGTAATCCTTGCCTTTGTTAGACAATATGTCTAATATAGGCCCGTTAACATCTCAAAAAGGAACCTAAAGAATATGCCGAACATCAAATCGCAGATCAAGCGCGACCTGACCAACGAAAAGGCCAGGCAGCACAACGCTTCCTTCAAGTCCGAGGTCCGGACCGCCTGCAAGAAGGTCGAGACCTTAGCCGCCGAAGGGAAGAAAGACGAAGCCAAAGAGGCCCTGAAAGCCGCCGTTTCCCTGCTCGACAAGATCGCCCAAGAAGGCATCATCAAGCAGAACAACGCCGACCGGAAAAAGGCCCACTTGGAATCGGTCGTCGCCAAGATCGCCTAAGATCCCAATAAATGAATAACCCCCGATTCGATCGGGGGTTTTCTTATTTATCGAACCTGCAAATTGCAGATGAAACGGGTGAAGGCGAGCTCGGGGTCGCTTTGCCCTTTAAGGATCGAAAGCTGGGCCAGATAGCACCCTTCCAGCGCGTTCTCAATCGCCTTAGGCGAGATTCGGGCGATCTTCGACAAACTGACCTTGACCCGGTAGGGATTGACCGGGGTTGGGGAGCTAAGAACCTGAGCGATCTGATATTCATCCATCCCTTTCGAGTCGAGATATTCAACTAGGTCGAGGAAACGGAACTGGGAGGCGATGGCGCTTAATAGCCCTACTTCCTCATAGCCTTTCCGCTTCAGCGACTCATAAAGTTTCAAGCTCTTTTTGGCGTCGCCTTGGAGAAGCGAATCGATGAAGAGGAAGGAATTATCTTCCTCCTTGGGGGCGACGAGGGTTTTGACGTCCTCAACGGTCAATTTGTCCCCCGAGGCGAAGGCGCCAAGTTTAGCCACTTCGTTAAGGAAACGGCCATAATCAGAGCCAACCCGATCCAACAACTCCCGCGCGGCCGCCGGTTCAATCGAAGAGCCGGAGGCGGCGAGATATTTATTTAGATAGCCTAAGCAATCGGCGTCTTTGGGGAACGCCACTTCCTTGATTTTCCCGTGTTTCTTAATCGCGGCGAATAAGGGTTTCTTTTCGTCAAGCTTGTTGGTGACTAAGCTGATGACCAGCTGGAGGTCAGCCGGTTCGGCCTCGATCAATCGAATCAATTGGTCAAGCCCAGCCTCAGGGTTTTTCTTCCCTTTCTTCATCGCTTCAGGGCAATTAAGGGCCAAAATAGCCTTTTTATCACCAAAAAGAGGATAGGAAGCCGCGGCATTATATAAATCTAGGAACGTCTGTTCGGATAAATCGATGGTCATCCCGTCCCCGGCCTCCTTTTTAGCAATAGCGAATTCCTTTCGCGCCCCTTTATGGGCGAGGAAGGGGTCGGCAGAGAAGACGAGGGTAACCATAACGGGTTGATTATACCGCAAAATAGGTGAAGGCGATGGTCCCTTCCATATCGGTCCGGCGGATTTCCGCCCCGATTCCTTCTAATCGCCGGATGACCGACTCATCGGGATGACCATAGGAATTAGCCGCGCCCACCGAGATGACGGCTACCTCCGGACGCAAGGCCAGTAAGAAGCTTTTGCTCGAGGAAGTATCGGAGCCATGGTGGCCGACTTTAAGGATATCGCAGCTTAAATCCGGATGATCAGCGATTATCCGTTCCTCAATATCTGAGGTCGCGTCGCCCATTAGGAGATAATCATCGCCACCAAGGGAAAAGGATAGGACCAAGGAGGATTCATTCTCCCCCGCCACCCCGTAATCGTTGAGGTTATCAATCCGGAGATCATCGAGGTAGAAAGGGAAATCGGCGGGGGAATCAAGGACTTGCTTGACGGGGAAAGACGCGAGCAATGATTCCTTCGCCCCCGAATGGTCGAAGTCAGCATGGGTCAGGGCTAAGGCTTCTAAGGAATAGACCCGGCGTTTACGGAAATAAGGAAGCAGGACCTCGCTCGCCATGTCGAAGGAAAGGGAGCCCCCGGTGTCGACTAGAAGCGCTTTCCCATGGTGGACTAGGAGGATGCTATCGCCCTGCCCGACGTTGATAAAAGCGACGGAAGAGCAGACATAGCCTTGAAGGGGTAACAATGAAAGCAAATATATAACCAAGAAAGAAGTTCCGATAAACGCGGATTTATGGGAGAGTCCAAACTCCAGTAACATAAAGCAAATGATGAGGAGGAGGTAATAAAAGAGGATACCGGCCGAACTGATCGGCGGTAAAGGAATGGTCGGGTTGACCTTATTGAAATTAGCTAGAATCCATTCCAGGGCCGACCCAACCCAATCCAAAGGGCCGGTCAAGGGAAAGAGGAAGAAGGAGAAGAGGCTAAGCAAATAGATGAGCAAGACCAATGGGCTCAATAACGTCGCGTAAAGAGGGCTCAAAAGATGGAAACCCCCGGTGGCGAAGTAGATGCCGCTCGGGATGGTTAAAGAGAATAGGAGCAGCTTCCCGCCCCATTTCCGTCCTTTGCTGGAAAAGGAGGAGAAGAAAGGCCGGGAGAAGCAGAAAAGGAACGCGATCAGAAAGCCCAATAGATAACCGGATTGGTAAGCGAAATGGAAATCGATGGCTAAAAGCAAAAGACCGACGAAACTTAGGCGGCTAAGATAATCGCTGAAGCGCCGGTTTCCTTTGATTAAAAGGCATAAATACACCCGGATCGCCCCGATTTTCCCGATGGCGAAGGGAATCAATAAAGAGGCGATGGATATTTCGGCGATCCGCTGGGCTTTCTTTGATATAGCGGCAAAGGGCTTAGAAAGGAGCCGGACGACCCCGCCATAAAGGAAGCCAGAACTGGACAAGACGAAAAGAAGATTCAATTCATCGGCCGAGGCGATGAGGGAGGAATCGTAATCCTTGCTATTGAAGAAGATGGCGAGGACGGCGCTATAGGCAGAAGGGGATAAGGAAGAAAAGACCGCGTCCCTTCGAGGCTTTATCCGCAAGGGAAAGAGGAAGTTTTCGCTTATCTTCGCCCCACTGATCTCGGCTTTGACCCCGTAATTGCTTAAATAGGCCGCGAAATCAAAACGCGATTCGTAGCTTGTTATCCTTAATTCGGAAGCATACCCCTCAGCCGTTAAGAAATCCCCGACTTGGTAAGAATGGTTGGCGGCATAGACGTAATAACGGGAACCGATCCCGCTTAAAAGAAAATAGTTCTCCCCGGTTTTGATGACCACGCCCCGGAATGGACCCTCCCCAACTGGCAGGAAGTGGTATCCTAAAGCCACCAAGCCCCCAATGGCTAAGCCTAGTAGAAACGGTTTGAGCCTTTTCGAGCTAATGGCTAATCCTAGGGCTAAAAAGAAAGCCAGCAATAAGGCCAAATAGAAAGCGAGGCTTCCGCCTTTAACTAGGAATAAACCGGTCATCGCCCCGATTAAGGCGAAGAAGCGCCCCATCAGGCCGAGGCTTTGAGGGTGACTTTGCTTTTCGTCGACTCGTAGGTCGCTTCCCCGATGCCAGACACGTCCATCATCTCCTCAATCGATTGGAAAGGATGGTCGCCCCGGTATTCGACGATGGCCCCGGCGACGGTCTTGTTGAACCCGGCGATTTCCTTTAAATCCTCGGCTGAGGCGGCGTTGAGGTTGACTTTGACGATTGGCTCGGTCGAGCAGACGTCGGAATGGTCGTACATCGGGGCGATGTAGTAGGTGTCGAAGTCGCTGTCGAGGACGTAGTCGAGGTTGAAGGCGAGGTGGTCGGCGTTGCTGGTCAATCCGTTCGCCGCATCGACTAAATCGGCTAGGGTAGCGTATTCCCCGACGGCATAGGTCCCAGGGGTGATGACCTCACCCTTGATGCTGACGCTTCGGACGTTGCCTCCGCTTAAGCCCGAGGCGTCGTCGATCATCGGGGCGGTGATGACTTGGTTGACGAAGCCGAAGGCCGTCAGTCCGACGAGGGTCAAGACGATGATGATGAGAATGGTTTTCATGCGGATACCTCCTTAAGGAATATGTACCTAGCAAAACCGGTTCCATCACCAAAAAACCTCAAGTTTTTTCAACTTGAGGCGAAGGGATGAACCCTTTTTACATGTTGATCGAGACGATCTTGACCGAATAATTGCCACGCGGGGACTCGACGGTGGCGATTTCCCCGACTTTCTTATCGATCAGGGCTTTGCCGATCGGCGATTCGTTGCTGACCGCCGGCGGGTTGCTGGTCGGATCGGCCCCGATGTTGCCGACGAGGCGGACGACTTTGGCTTCGTTGCTCGGGAGTTTGACGAAGGTGACGGTGTGGCCGATCGAGACTTGGTCATTGGAGGCCGATTCGTCGACGATGATGGCCGAATGGAGGACCGACTCGAGCATCCGGATCTCGGAATCGATCTGGGCTTGGCGGTCTCTAGCGGCCGAATAGTCAGCGTTTTCGCTTAAATCGCCTTGGCTCCGAGCCAAATTGAGCTTTTCTTTGATCTCCGGGTCCTCGACGTCGAGGAGATAACGGAGACGCTGATTCAATTCATCGAATATTTCCTGGGTTAGGACGGGTTTCTTTTCTGCCATAAATACCTCTTTTCGCAATTGTATATTATACAGCCTTTGAGAGCTGTTTTAACTATTTCCGAGCTTCCTCAATCTGGGGGTCGTGCTCGTAGGCCTCGAACACCTCATTGGCCTCGGCGAATTCCTCTTCATCGACCTCCCGCAAAGAGTGGCCGTCATCGCTCGCCATGACCACGATCTCCTCCGGGCTTTCGAGCTTATAGAGGAAGTAATAGTCGGCGCTGCGCTCATCGTTATGGTAATAGAAGAGGATCTTAGCCTTAAATTCGGCCCCTTGCTCATCGGTTAGGATGATGTCGTTTTCTTCATTGATCTCCATCTTGGTTCTCCTTACTGGATAAATAGGACTCGAGGATGACGGTCGCCGCCGCCTGATCGATGACCTTATGCCGTTTGGCCCGGCTTAAGTCAGCCTCTAAAAGGCGTCTGGTCGCCATGACGGTGGTGAGCCGCTCATCGACGAGGGTAATCTTAAGCGAAGGGTCAAGCGCGAGCAAGGAAGCTTTGAACCGCTCGGCGCTTTTGGCTCTTTCCCCCACCGAGCCATCCATGTTTAAGGGATAGCCTAAGGCGATTTCCTTGATCCCTTCTTTGTCGATCACTTCTTTCGCGTGGGCTAAAGCTTGCTTATAGGCCCCTTCGAGGAAGCGGAACTCCTCATAGCCATGGGCGATGCCCATGGCGTCGCTTTTGGCGATGCCAAGGGTCTTGGTCCCGAGATCGAACCCCAGGACCTTATTCACTGAGCTTCTCCTTCAGTTTGGCGATGGCCGAATCGAAGTTGGCTAAATCAGAGACCGAGCCGGAAGCCATCTTGGGCGAGCCGCCGCCATTGCCCGATAATAACGGAGCCACAAGTTTAATGGCGTTCCCCGCTCCGAGTTTCTCCCCTTTCCCGGAAGCGAAGCAAACCAGCGGCGCCTTCGGGGTTTTAGTGCTAACTAAGACGAGCAGGTAATCGCTCCGGTTGCTCTTTAAGGCGTCGCCGATTTTCATTAAGCCATTCCGGTCGGCGTCGACTTTGGCGGCAAGGAAGTTTATTCCTTTGATGTCTTCGAATTTATTGGCTAAGGAGGAAGCCGATTCGCCCGAGAGTTTCCCTTGCAAAGCGGCGATTTCCTTCTTGGCTTTGGCTAAATCGTCCTGGAGGGAGGAAAGCTTGGTCAAAGCCTCATCCTCATTGACCCCTAAGACGGTCGCGACTTTGGTTAGAAGCGAGGCTTTCTGCTTAAGGTAAGCGAAGGCCCCTTCGCTGGTTTTGGCCTCGATCCGGCGTAAACCTGAGCCAATCGAGGATTCGCCGGTGATGACGAATAAGCCGATGTCGGAGGAGTTCTTGACATGGGTTCCGCCGCAGAATTCCTTCGAATAGTCGCCGAAGCAGACGACCCGGACGGTGTCGCCATATTTCTCGGAGAATTCCATCTCAGCCCCGAGTTTCTTCGCCTCTTCGATCGGGAGGACCTTGGTCTCTTCCTTAATCCCTAAGCCAATCAACTCATTGACCCGTTGCTCGATTTGATGTAGCTGCTCGTCGCTCAGCTTCTTATCGGAAGTGAAGTCGAAACGGAGATAATCCGGGCAGACGTAGGACCCTTTCTGATCGACATGGCCGCCGAGGACTTCGGAGATGGCGGCATGCAATAAATGGGTGGCCGAGTGGTTCCGCTCGCTAAGCCGCCTCGCGCTAGAATCGATGCTGAGCTTGACCTTATCGCCAATACGCAAGGCCCCGTGGCTTAATTTCACGAAATGGAGGTGCTGTCCCCGCGGGGCTTTGCCCATCGAGAGGACTTCGCCTTGGCAAGTTTTAGAGAGGATGGTCCCTTTATCCCCGACTTGGCCCCCGGCTTCGCTATAGAAGGGGGTAAGGTCGGTCGCGACTTCCCCTTCCTTATCGATTTGCTTGACCGCAACCCCATCGACGAAGAGACCGGTGACCCTCGCTTCAACTTCGTCATCGTCATAATCGAAGGTCGAGGGGACGGCAAAGGCCAATAGGTCCTTCGATTGCTTATGGAAGGATTCGATCTCGCCCCGGGCTGAACGAGCTCTTTCCTTTTGCTCGTCCATCAAGCGGTTGAAGCTATCGACGTCGACTTTGATGCCGAGTTCGCCGGTGATGTCGAGGGTCAGGTCCAGCGGGAAGCCATAGGTATCGTAAAGCTTGAAGGCATCGGCCCCGCTTAGTTCCTTCTTCCCTTCGACCATCTTCTTAAGCATCGCTTCCCCTTCAAGCAGGGTCTTGGAGAACTTCTTCTCCTCTTCGCTGACTAGGGCTTTGACCGTCGCTTCGGTTTTCTTCAATTCCGGATAGAAGTCGGAGTATTCGTCGACGACGGTTTTGACCAGTTCGGCCATGAAGGGCTCATGGATCCCAAGCCGCTGGGCATAACGAGCGGCCCGGCGGATGATCCGGCGCAAGACATAGCCCCGCCCTTCATTGGAGAAGCGGGCCCCGTCGGATAAGGCGAAAGTCAAACACCGGGCGTGATCGGCGATGACCCGATATGGCAAAAGGTATTCCCCTTCATAGGGTTTGCCGCAGAGCTCTTCCGCCCGCTTGATGATGGGAAGGAATAGGTCGGTCTCGAAGTTGGTCTCGGTCTGCTGGGAAATGCAGGCTAGCCGTTCCAAGCCCGAGCCGGTGTCGATGTTTTTGCTTGGGAGTTCCTTATAGTCTTTTCGGGCCACCCCGTTGACGGCATTGAACTGGGAGAAGACGATGCCCCAAATCTCGATGTAGCGGTCGTTCTCCATGTCTGCTTGGAGCAACTTGACGCCTAAATGGTCGGGATCGTATTTCTCGCCCCGGTCATAGAACACCTCGGTGTTGGGTCCGCAAGGGCCTTCCCCGATCTGCCAATAATTCGATCCAAGGGGGACGAGGTGATCGGCTTTGACGCCCTGTTTCTGCCAATATTCATAGGCCTCATGGTCATCGGGGTTATAGGTGATATAGAGCTTATCGATGTCCATATCGAACCATTGGGGCGAGGTTAAGATCTCAATGGCGAACTCGATGACTTCTTTCCGGAAGTAATCGCCGATGGAGAAATTGCCAAGCATCTCGAAGAAAGTGTGATGCCGGGCGGTATGGCCGACGTTCTCAATGTCATTGGTCCGGATCGATTTCTGGACGTTGACGATCCGCCGGCAGGGCGGGATCTCAGACCCATCGAAGTATTTCTTTAGCCCGGTGACCCCGGCGTTGACCCAAAGCAAGGACTTATCGCCTTCCGGGATCAAGGAAACGCCCGGGATGTACTTGTGGCCTTTCGATTCGAAGAATTCGATCCACATTTTCCGGATCTGCTTTCCGCTTAGTCTTTTCATATGTGCAAAATGCCTCCACTTACGAAGGAACGCCCGAGGGGGCGCGGTACCATCCTTCTTCGCTTGCGCGCGCTTAGTTTCACCCTTTTGACGCGAGGGCGCTCGGCGGCATTACCCGCTTAAGGGGGAGTGGCAAGTTCCCGATGCGCCTGTATATTAGGCGCGCTTACGCGCGAATGCAAGGAAAGCCACGTTAATCGAATGCTAAATGGCTTTTGAGATTGCGACGGAGAGTAATCGGTCAGACAAATAAATCTGGGTCGACAAACCAATGGGCGTTATTGCCCTCCTCTTCATCGAAGTCGCCGGAATAGGAGAAATAGCAATAACCGTCCTTCTTCTCGTAATAAACCTTGATCACCGCCTCCTCGACCACGACCCTTTCCGGCTCGGTCCAATTCGGTTCGTATGGTGAGTCGCCATGTTCCCCGACCTCGATAATGGTCATTCCATCTTTATAGGTTAGCTTAAAACGCTTGTCGTAATGAGCATCATAGGTTAAGGCGATTGTGAATTCGCCCGATTCCTTCATCTTATCGGTCGGAATGACAACCGGGTCTGACTGAGCGTAAACGCGATGAGTTTGGAAATTGGCGTCGACGAGATCGCCTCTCGAGTTGGATTTTTCATAATTGCCGAAAATCGGGTCGGATAGAATTACGTCCTCTTCGGAGACAGTATAGTGGAAATCGATAACCTCTCCGTAATAGGAACGATCGGCATTAGGCACGTTTTTAGGGTCCCGAACAAAGCGATCGGACAAAGAAACCATCGCGGTCGCCTCTTGGCCATCCGGAACTTTTTTCGGCAAAGCGACGGCAATCCGGCCTCCTCCAGGGTTGCGGATAAGGTTATCGTCATTTAGGGAAAACAAGGGCGAATCATCAGCGCCATATTCAATACGCTTGATCAATTCAGGGACCACGATATAGCCGCAATCATAGGGATTTGGCCGTATCGGATCGCCGTGGAAATCAATAAACCGAATGGCACCATTAACATTTTCGAAATCAAAAGAATTGCTCGGCATAGAGTAGACAAATCGCCTCTCACCGAACGCATCATAGCAATAAAAGCCGATGCCAAAATTCGAAAACCCTGTACTTTGCGACATTTTGGCGAAATCGATGGGCAAAGAAAAGCTCGTTTCCAACGCTATCCAATTACGCCCATCGACCATAGTGAGCAAATCCCATCGATACCCAGTTCCCTCAAAAAACGGCAAAATATCGATATTAGCTTGTCCAACGGTCACTTTATCCTCACCATTGCTTATCTCCGCTTCAACCGTGAAAAGGAAGTCACGGCAATTGTCGATTCCGATATCCCCCAAATCTCGAACCGGGATATCGCCAACTTCCATTCCTAAAGTTATTTCCACATTGAAATTAGCGGTTAATTCAATAGTTGGCAATCCAATGCCCAACATTCGAAAATCCTCTGTCGGGTTATCTGGCGACGAATCGACAGACGAAGGGAAAGAGTCTTTTATAAGTGAACGATAAAGACCATCCCCATTATAAATTCCCCCGATATCAAAGGGATCGGAATAAATAACCGAGGGCAATTCATTATTGTCTTCAGAGCACGATCCTAAGCCCATCATCGAGACCGCCAATAACGCCAAGGCAACGAACCGCTTCATATCTCAAGCCTCCTATTCGTAAAACGTAACCGGGACGGAATAGTAGTATGGGCTAGTCCAAAGGTGGTCGGAGTCGATTTGACAAGTTCGTTGGGCGCCGATAATCGCTCGAAGGACGCTGCCATAATTATCGTGCATACCCTGCAATTCAGATGCCGAAATATAGCCCAAACCAGTTGCTGGAAGGGGAATGTCGTCGACGTAATTCCAATTGGAATCCGACCATTCCAATCGGAAATTCGTAAAGGGTGCCGCAGCACACGATCCATTGTCTCCATAAGTTATGGTAACATTTCCGTCCATATCCCAAGTCGCCGTCATTTCCGGCAAAAACCGGAGTTTATCGAGCAAAAGCGTGAGATCGTAGATATCTTCGTTTTCCCATTCGAAATAGACATGCGTAAAGAAAGAAGGGAAAGAATGGGTCGTTAGCGAATCAACTATATCGATGACTTCGCCATATCCCATTCCGAATAAATCATAGGCGTCTCGAAGATTGTCGCTCATTTTGTATAGCAATTGGCTGATGGCGTATTCATCCCCGTCGCCATGGATGCTATATGCCTGCGTCCCGCCGGTATCCGAGGGGCCGGAATAGGTATACGTGTCATAGCTATAATGCAAACCGTTCGCGCTCGTGTAATAACGGTCGCTGGCTAGGGGGACGGTCGTTAAATGTGATGCATTGAACTTCAATGCCATCGCTCCCAAATAGGTTGCGAGGCCTTCGCTCCAAGCGGAGGCCAACGCCAAATCAGGCGTGACGGCGACGCCTTTCTCCATGAACCGATTGTTATCCTGATCCTTTTCTTCGAGCCCATAATCAAGTAAGTGCCGCCCCGGCGAGGCCGCATGCATCTCGAAGGTCGCGGTATCGACCCAGCCTTTCTCAAAGGCGATGTGGTGGCCGTATTCATGGGCAATCGTGTCCCAGTCCTCAAAGGAATCAATTGGCGAGGTCGAGGAATAATAATTCGGATTAACCTCAATCGTCGGAAGAGTGCCCGAGTTCCAGGCGTATTCAGGATAGGTCTTGCTTCCATCGAGTAGAACTTGGCATTTCCCGACTTGACCTTCCTCATCTATTTCCTCGGCAAAGCGAGAACAATATTCAATGATTTGGAACAGTTGGAATACTTGCCCCAATTCATCGTAATAATGATAGGTAATGTCAATGTCGTCGCCGGCATCGACGATGATTTTATCTTGATAGCTTCCTAATGAGTCACCGTCTCGACTCTTAACGACGACCGAATCGTTTTCCGGCACTACTTCGACGATGAAATACTCAGCATCGAGATTGGAAGCCGTTAAGCTTTTGAGCGTCGTTTCTCCTTTGTCGTCAGTGAGTTTTGTGTCGAGCAGCGTCTCGGTCAAAAGCCCATTAGCATAATAAGCTTTCTTCAAATTAACCGTTACGCCAGCCAATGGATGGACGCTCAGATTGGTTGATTCCCACGAAAGGGAAACATCGTAATAATCATACATTGAGATCGGCGGGAAAATAGGACCGCCGATTCCATTGGATATATCGGCTGTAGCTCCACCGTGGAGTTTGGCGATCGTTAGGTCCGCTTCGGATGCCGGAAGATTCCCTGCCTTGACTTCGGTTCGATAGAAAGATGATTTGGCGTCAAAGAGCGAAAGTTCCGAAGCAAACCATTTGTCAGCAAATTTAGCAAAATATATTGTCTTGGAGGTTGAGGTTCCGGTGGAGTCGGCCGCCACTAAGGTCAACGAGCACTCCTCCCCGGCTAAATACAAATCGATATTCGTCCAATCGCCGTTTTCCACAATGCGCTTCACATCGCATTTGGAAGCGGAAATATCCGGCAAAGAAAGGGTTGAACTCTCGGCTTTAACTCTCAACGACACATCCCGGGCGGCATAAATCGGCTCGAGGCCTTCAATCTCAATGCCCAAATTGACGCCAGGTGAATTGGCGACGATGGTATTGGGGATGGTGGCATCGCCCGGATCCGCCGTTTTTGCCAAAGGACTAGCGACGGCTAAGGAGGGGGAAGCAAGGATGAGGAGGGAGAGATTTCTCAGTCTCATTGTTTTTACTCCTTAATATGTACATTAATTATCAAGGAGATTTTCCCTCTGTCAAATAGCAAAAATATAGAATCGAACCTAGGTTTTTTCCTAACTTGCCCAAGTTTCCGGACAGGTTCGGTTGGTCTTAAACCATTCCTGATCTTTTAAAGGCAGGTTGGAATGGGAACAATTGACGGTGATTGGATCCTCGGAAGAAGAGGAAGAGACGACAATCGTCCCATTCAAGGGAGCGAAATAGGAGGAATCGGTCATGCTGCCGACGGTGGTCACGTAGACCTCGCTTGTATATTTCGCGATCCGGTCAATCGCCGCTTGGGCCGGGAAGGTATTGGCCGGATTATCGGTATATTCGGTATTGCCGGCGCAGCAGCAGACGCATACCCGCTTAGGCTGAATCTCGGAAAGGAGCAGATCCCCGGAGGCGGTATAGCTCCCATGGTGGCCGGCTTTGAAGAGTTCGACCACCGGGAGGTCATGCTCGGTCACTAAGCTATATTCGCACGCCTCCTCGGCATCGCCAGTGAAAAGGTAAGCCTTCTCGCCCTGCCGGAACAAGACGCAGACCGAGCAGTCGTTTTGGTTGGAGAAGGAGGATTTGGAGAATTCGGCATTCAGTTCCTTGATATCGGCCGAGGTATGGTCATAGAAGAAGGTGTAGAGAATATCCATATACACCCCTTCCCCGAGGTCGACGGTATAGACTTTTTGCCCATCTTCGAATAACTGCTCGACCGTCTGCCATTCGGCCCCTTGGCTGACGGCATAATCCCGGGCGGTCCGGTAATCCTTATAGATCGCCGTCGGGCTGGCGCCGCTCGGCAAGGGGTCGGCATTGGAATAGACCTTCGATCCCCCATCGTCGAAATAGGCGAAATCGTAGATATGATCGATGTCGTAATGATAGAAGATCCCATCCCGTCCCCCGGGGGCGGACTTATCGGAATTGCCCACAAACCCGGCGATATGGTCTTGGTGGGCATGGGTCGGGATGACGTAATCAAGATGATTATCGCCTAATATCGGGTCTAAGTATTCGGCGATGGCTTCGGCTGAATTCTTCCGGCTGCCGGCATCGATTAAAATGTCCTTATCGTTGGCTTTGATATAGATCGAATCGCCGGTATAGGCGTTGCCGAGCTCAAGGAAATGGAACTCGAGGGCCCCCGAGGCAATAACTTCGCCAGAACCGGATTCCGATTCGCTCGACTCCGAGTGGCTGAACGAAGAAGAGCTGGAACTCGAAGATGATCCCGACGGCTCGCTAGAGGATGAGGAAGACGAGGAATCCTCGCCCCGATGGAAGAGGTCATCAAAGAAACCTTGGATCTGTTCACAGCTCGACAATCCTAGCCCCATCGGGATAAGCAATAACAATCCTAACAAACGATGCTTCATGATAGTCTCCTAAATATCGATTCTTTCCCCGTCCCGGTATACTTCGCTTATTATTCCCGACCCAAGGCAGTAACCATCTTTATAAATCGCCGCGATCTGGCCCGGGGTCACCGATTCGACCCCCTGGGGATAAGTCAGGATCGCCTTCTCGCCTTCAAAGGCAATGACGGCCGCTTGATCAGGCTGCCGATAACGGAACTTGACCCCGACCGGCTCGTCTTTCCTTTCGCCGATGTAGTTGAGGTCAGTAAGGACGCACCCAGTACTTTTAAGCAGGTATCTTTCGCTAGGATGAGCGACGTAAAGGATATTATGGGCGACGTCTTTCTTATAGATGAAGAAGGCCCCTTCTTCCTCACCTTTGATTCCCCCGATGCCAAGCCCTTTATGCTGGCCGATGGTGTAATAGAGGACCCCCATATGCTCCCCGACCACCTTGCCGGTCTTCCCCTCGATTATCTTCCCGGGGGTGGCCGGGAAGTAATTATGGAGGAACTGCTTGAAGTTCCGCTCGCCAATGAAGCAGACCCCGGTCGAGTCCTTCTTGTCCATGACCGAGGAAAGGCCCAATTCATGGGCTAATTCCCTTACCTCAGGCTTGGTAATGTTGGCTAACGGGAATAAGCAGGAGGCGACCTGCTCTTCATTAAGCTGGCTAAGGAAATAAGACTGGTCCTTGTTTAAATCGGCCGCCTTCTTGATATGGATATGGCCCCGGAATTCGCCGGAGCCGGCGTAATGGCCCATGGCGATCTTCTCAAATCCTTTTTCCTTGGCGTATTTAAGGAAAGAATCGAACTTGATGTATTTGTTGCAGAAGACGTCGGGATTGGGGGTCCGTCCCTTCTTATATTCGGAAAGGAAATAGGAAAAGACCGAATCCCAATATTCCTTAACAAAATCAACCCGATAGCAGGGGATGCCAAGTTTCTCGGCCACCTTGACCGCGTCTTGGTAATCCTTCTCCTGCGGGCATTGGGTGTCGTTAATCGTCGGGTTGCCTAAATAATCGGAATTGGCCAAAGCATCCCAATTCCGCATGAAAGCCCCGCTGACGTCATAGCCGTCTTTTTTAAGCAAATAGGCGGCGACGGCCGAATCGACCCCGCCGCTTAAGCCGAGCAATACTTTCATCTAAACAATTCCTTTGAATCCAAATACAAGGTAAAGGGGCCATCGTTAATGAGGCTAACCGCCATATCATCCCCATATGAGCCGGGCTTAACCTCCGCCCCGAGCATCCTTAATTGTTCCAAGAAAGCCTCATAAACCCCTTCGGCTTCCGTTCGCCCCATCGCCTTAATAAAGCTCGGGCGGTTGCCATGCGAGCAATCGGCTAACAAGGTGAACTGGCTGACGGCGAGGATGCTCCCGCCAACCTGGGCTAAGGAGAGGTTGGTCTTCCCGTTCTCATCCGGGAAAATCCGGAGGTTCACGACCTTATGGGCCATTTGTGATAACGTCTTCTCGTCATCGCCCTCCTCAAAGCCGCATAAAAGCAAATACCCTTTCCCGATTTCCGAGATCAGCCGATCTTTAACCTTGACCGAAGCCCGCTTAACCAATTGGAGAACGATTCTCATTTGATATAGCCGTAGACGATCGGCCGCTCCGCCGGTTGCTCTTTCCCTAGAACAAAAGCTTCGGCGATACAAGGCAAAACCTCGGCGTAATCGTCTTTATTGGTATGGGCAACCGCCATGACCTCGCCTTGCTCGACGTAATCGCCGACTTTCTTGGCCAAGACGATGCCCGCCGCCATGTCGATGGCGTCGTCTTTAGTCGCCCTCCCCGCCCCAAGTTTCATCGCCGAGACTCCGATGCCAAGCGAATCGATCCGGCGGATATAGCCGGATTCCTTGGCTTTGATCTCGACGATATGCTTGGCTAACGGGAACTTCGAGGGATCATCGATATAGCTGACGTCCCCGCCTTGGGCGGAAACCATCTGCTTGAGTTTGGCTAGCCCCGCCCCCTTGGCGATCGCTTCTTTGATTCTGACTTCGCCTTCTTCGTGGCTTGCGACCAGTTTGGCTTGTTCTAACATGATGCCGCCGGCTTTGATAACCAATTCGGTCAAATCCTTCGGCCCTTCGCCTTTTAAGGTGGCGATGGCTTCCTTGACTTCAAGGGCATTCCCAACCGCTAGGCCAAGTGGCTCATCCATATCGGTGAGGATGGCCCTCGTATCGCGATGGAGATGATCGCCGATCTTGACCATGGTCTGGGCTAATTCCTTGGCTTTATCAAGGGTTTTCATGAAGGCCCCCGAGCCGAACTTGACGTCGAGGAGGATGGCATTGGCCCCGGAGCAAAGCTTCTTGCTCATGATCGAGGAGGCGATAAGGGGGATCGACTCGACGGTTCCGGTGACGTCGCGGAGGGCATAGAGTTTCTTATCGGCCGGGTCGATGTCGGCGGTCTGGCCGATGATGGCGATGCCGATGTCGTTGACTTGCTTAATGAATTCCTCTTCGCTTAAGCCAATCCGCATCCCCGGGATCGATTCCATCTTATCGAGGGTCCCGCCGGTATGGCCAAGGCCGCGTCCGCTCATCTTGGCGAGCTTGGCCCCGCAGCTAGCGACTAAGGGGCCTAAGACAAGGGAGGTCTTATCCCCGACCCCGCCAGTCGAATGCTTATCGACCTTGATCCCTTTGATTGAGGAAAGATCGACCTGCTCACCCGAAAGCCGCATCGCGTCGGTCAGTTCGGCCGTCTCCTCGGGGTCCATCCCGCGGAAAAGGATCGCCATCAAAAGGGCGCTGGCCTGATAATCGGGGATGGTCCCGTTGGTATAGCCTTGGATGAAGAAGGAAATCTCCTCTGGGCTCAATTTTCCCCCATCCCGTTTCTTCTCGATGATATCAACCGTCCGCATAAACGACCTCCTGAAGAATATTTATATTCTGGCAAAGAAATTATAGGCTAAAGCGGACCGGAAAAGAAGCAAAGGGGGCAAATCGTGGTATAGTTGCGGGGTATGAACGACCTAGCGGACTCCTTAGCCTATCTTGGAGAAGAGAAAGAGCCGCTTTTACAGGCCTTGGAGAAGGAGGTGGGCGAGAAGATCGCCATCCTCGATGAGACGAAACTTGGCGTCGAAGAAACCCTCCGCCGCTTCCCCTTTTTGACCAAAGACCCCTTAGTCGAGAACGGCTTCCGCTTCCCCGCCGAGAAGCGATTGGGCCGGACCCTTTCCTATTTTACAGGGGTTTTCTCCATCCAAGACCCCAGCTCGGCTTTGCCAGTCCATTTCCTTGACGTAAAGCCGGGCGAATTGGTCCTCGATTGCTGCGCCGCCCCCGGGGGCAAGACCATCCAGGCGGCCTTAAATAAGCCAGCCTTAGTCCTAGCCAACGACCTATCCCATCCTCGAGCCCTCGAATTATCGAGCAACATCGAGCGGATGGGGCTTGCGAACGTCGAGGTCATCTCCAAGAACTTAACCGCCTACGCCCCCGATATGGCCGGGGTCTTCGATAAGATCATCCTCGATGCCCCTTGCTCAGGGCAGGCGATGTTTCGGAAAAACGCCCTGGCCAAAGAAGATTGGTCCTTAAGCAAGGTCGAGGCCTGCGCCACCATCCAAAACGCCTTGCTCGATGGGGCGTCGATCATGCTTCGCGAAGGCGGGACGCTGCTCTACTCTACCTGCTCTTTCACCTATGAGGAAGACATCGGGATGATCAAAGCCTTCTTAGAAAGCCACCCCGACTTCCAGATAGTCAAAGTGACCGATGACCCTCGCTTCTTTCATCATCCTGACCTCCCGGAAGCCGTCTACCTCCTGCCTTCCCGATATCCGGGCGAAGGGCAGTTCTTTTGCCTATTAAGAAAAGGCGGGGATAAGCCAGCCCGGTTCCCAAGCGAAAGAAAAACCGACCATCAATACGCCGATAAGCTCGCCAGCTATGGATTAGGGAATTATTGCACCCGGCTGGCCGAGCGTTATGTCTACGCCTTGCCTATCCCGGGTTTCCGTTTCTCCTCCGGGGTCATCAAATACGGCCTGCAGGCCTTATCGCTTCCCCGTTTCGAGCCTTGCCATAACCTCAAGGGGCAGCTGCCAAAAGTCGAGCTCAACCAAAGCGAGGCCTTGGCCTACCTTCGGGGCGAGCAACTGAACCGCCCCGCCCCCAGCGGCTATATCGCGCTCTGCTATGCCGGGTTGCTCCTAGGCACCGCCAAATCGGTCCACGGACAAATAAAAAACCGCCTGCCCAAGGGTTTACGGCGGCGGTTCGACCTCAAGGATCTTATTTAGTCTGCTCGCGGTATTTGAGCATCGCCGCCACCCCGACCCCGATGACGCAGACGCCGATCCCAAGGCAACACAGACCAAGAGTCATATCTTTTAAGCCGGCCCAGATTAGAATCCCGATGGCAAGTTGAATCGCCCCGCCGCCGATCGAGCCAATCGAGCCTAATAGACGGAACTTCGCCAAATCGGCATTGGTGAGGGAAAGCATCCCGATGACCCCTAACCCGGCCAGCAGGATAAAGCTGGGAATCCCATAACTTAGGATATTAAGGGTTTTATCGGGGGAATCGGAAGTGGCGAAAATGGAGATGAGCGACACCGCCACCGCCAGGCTCCCAATGACTAAAGCCGTCCCGGCGGTCTTGAATAAGCCGTAATCGGGCTTATTTTCCTCATTTCGCATAATGCATCCCAATTCCTTTCGGCAAAGCCGGCAGTTTGACTTTCTGCCGTTTGGCCGCATAGTATTTGCCATCCTCTTCCCGGAGGCGGTCGGCTTCCTTTTCGATGATCGAATGGGCCTTCTCGGCGAATTCGACGGTCGAGAGGGAACCATATTGGTCGTAGGTCAAAGGAGGGAAGAAAGAAAGCTGGCAGTAATGCCTTTTATCGAGGTCACCGCCCAGTAACCGGTCAGTCCCCATGCCGGCATAAAGGACGATTGGCCCTTGGTTCCGATAGGCGATTTTGAAAGAGCCTGGATGGAACGGCAAGGTCTTGCCCTTGTTCTTCCCTTTGGCTCTGGTCCCTTCGGGGAAGATGACGTAGGATAGCCCTTCTTCCTTCATCCGCTTATCGGCTTCTCGGAATAGGTAGATCGCTTGCCGGGGGTCGCTTCGATCGAGGAAAAGGCCATCGATGGCTTTTAGGCATCTCCCGACCACCGGGATTTTCTTCACTTCCTTTTTCCCGACGAAGGAGATTGGTTTCGTCGATAAGCAAAGGATAAGGAGGACGTCGCTGACGGCGATGTGGTTGCCGCATAATAACGTCCCCTCCTCCCGGTCAAGGAAATACTCGATGCCCTGGACTTTGAGTTCGATCCGTAAATGCCGGCAGACATCGACGATCAAAGCCCGGACCCGGGCGTAACGCTCGGAAAGAGGGTAACGCTCCGGGTGACGGGAGTATTTCAATAAGAAAGCGAAATAGGCATAAAGCACCTTATACCAGAGGCAACAGATAAGACGACACCATTTAAGGAATTTCTTCATCGCGATAAATGTAGCACAATCGAACCTTCTTTGCCTAATATAGGCAAAAACGGTTAACGGGCCCCGAAGCCGACTTCCTCGAGCTCAGAGACGATGATGAGCCGGCCCTGTTCCATCTCCAATCGCCCTTTCAAGACGATCGGGGTCCCTTCTTTGGCGGTGTAGAAGCTCGCGGAATGGGCGAGCATCGAGCGGACGGGGAAGGAATCGACCCGGTACGCGGCCTTCTCGGGGATGACCCGGTCGATGTAGACGGTGCGGATGGGGTCGTCGGTGAGTGGACCGAGGCGACCGGAAAGAAAAACGGCGGATAACATGGCAAAAAGCCTCCTTTGTTGGTTTTATATCGGGCTTTTTGCTATCCCCCGTTTATTTAGCGATGGTGACGATGAGCGACCGCTTGGGGGAAGAGAGTTCGCTCACCCGGGCCGTCCCGGGATTCCCTGTCGGGTCAAGGGCGACCGCGGCCGGGGCGTTTAAGGTATAGTTGGCGTCCTTTGGGGACGGGTTGATGAAGAAGTCGACCGCCTTCAAGGGGGCGATCAGGTTCTTCTCGAGGAAATGGACATGGAGGCATTCGCCGATGTCGCTTAGATCGATCGCGGTATCGATGACCCGGGGGTCATAGATGTGGAGGTAACGGCTATTGCGCCGATAACTAACGAACCGCTTGAAACTATCATACATCCATTTCCGCTTCCCGAGTAGGGAGTAGGAGAATTTGTTGTAGTGGTCGCCTTTGTTGTAAGTGTTGTCCTCCCCCCACTTCGAGGCCCCGATTTCCTGACCCGCATGGATGAAGGGGACGCCGAAGGAAAGAAGAATCGTCGCATTGGCGGCGTTGACCAGTTTCAAGATGTCCTCTTCGGATAAATCAGGCCGGGCTTTGGAAAGGTAATCGACGAAAGTCGCGTTATCGTGGCATTCGACGTAATTGATCGATTGGTTGGCCGAAAGGAAATGCTTGGGGACGATGAAGTCCAGGCAGGAACCGGCGTAGGCGTTTTTAAACGGCTGCATCCCTTCCGGATCGCCTTTGAAATAGCTTTTGGCCTTCTCGCGGTAAAAATCATTGAAGAAGCCGATATGCGGCATCAGGGCGTAATTGCCCATATGGGCCAAGGGGACGTTCACTTCCCCGCCCATGTTCCAGCCTTCGCCATAGACGATGAACCCAGGGTCCTGCCGGCGGGCTTGCTCTTCGACCAGTTTCATCGTCTCGACGTCAAGGATGCCCATTAAGTCGAAACGGAACCCGTCGATCCCAAATTGGGACTGCCAATAGGCGCAGCAATCGAGGATCAGTTTCCTAACCATCGGCCGTTCGGAGGCGAGGTCATCGCCACAGCCGGAAGTCGCGGCCATCTTGCCCGAATGGCGTTTCCTAAAATAAAAGTTCGGCACCACTCGTTCAAACACCGAGAATTGGTATTCATAGACGTGGTTATAGACGACGTCCATGACCACCCGGATCCCCTTTTGGTGGCACGCGGCCACCAAGGCCTGGCAATCCTTGATCCGGGAATAGGGATCATGGATATCGCTGGCATAACTCCCTTCGGGGACGAAGTATTGAGCCGGGTCATAGCCCCAGTTATAGGAATCGTTTGGCCGCAGCTCATCGACGGTCTGGTAATCGTAGATTGGTAAAAGTTGAAGATGGGTGATGCCTAAGGAGGCGATGTAATCAAGGCCCGCCGGCAAGCCGTCTTTGGTCTTCCGCCCCGTCTCGGCCAGCCCTAAGAACTTGCCCTTATGGACGATGTCGGTAAAAGAGGAGATGGTCAAATCCCGGACATGGCCTTCGTAGATGATGCAGGCGGAGGGGGAATCAAGAACCGGCAAATTCTCCCGTTTGAAGTCGATCTTCGTCTTCTCGGGGTTGATGACGACCGAATAGGCACCATTGGGGCCCGAGCCTTTGGCGTAAGGGTCAGTCGCTTGGCGCTCAATCTCGGAATTGACGACGGAATAAATGTATTGGTAGCCATCATAGTCGCCTTCAAGATACGTCCGATATACCCCTTTCTCGGTCCGTTCCATGATTGAGAGTTTCCAGGGATCGGCTTCGGTTTTGCGGTATAAAAGCGAGGCTTTGGAGGCTAAGGGGGCCCATAAGGCGAAGCGGGTCCCTTCCTTGGAATAAGTGCAGCCTAAATCATCGCCAGCATAATAGAAACGGGCGTCGAAATCGCTGAATTCGGTCGCTTCCGAGACATCGACCGGGATTGATCCATATTGCGGCAAGACCAAGAAATAGCTATGCCCTAGTTCCAAAGGGGCGGGAAGGAGGAAGTCGACGATGGCGAGTTGGGGCATCGTCTGGATTTTAGCGGTGGTAAGGCCGGTGTATTTCTTCCCGTCGATAAGCAAGACCGGGTCGAGCCGTTCCCAAGGCAAAGCGGAGAAAACGACGAGCCGAATCTGGTTGGGCTTGACGAGTTTAGCGTCTAAATAGGTATCTTTCATAATGGTGTCGAGGTAAATATAAGTAGATTAGGGCCGCTTTTCAATCCTCATATAAAGCCACGGCGAAGGCGTAATCCCCATCGTGGCTAAGCGAGCACTCATAACGTTTGCCAGCATAGACAATATAGGGGGCGCCCCCGCTTTCTTTGCGGACTTCAATCGAACGGAAACCGACCGAATCGATCCCCTTCCCCATCGATTTCATGAAGGCTTCCTTTAAGGCGAAACGGCCCCCAAGGAATTCCAGCGGCTTAACGGCCTCGGCCAAATCCTTCATCTCGCTTGGCGTCAAGATGGCTTTCTCGAGCCCTGGCTTGATCCGGGGAAGATAGACAACGTCGCAACCGATCCTCATTGTTCGGTGGCCTCTAAACTATGGACTAAGACCTTGCTCCCTTTAGTCGAGTTGGAATTGCCCGAATCAAAGGCGACGATCCCCTCTTCCTGGAGCCGCTTCATGATCTTGCCGCCGCGGGTAAACCCGACCGAGAAATCCCGCTGAATCTGGGAGATCGAGCAGTATTCTCTAGTCATGATGGCGGCTTTGATCATCTGGTATTTCTCCTCGTCGGAGGCGGCTTTGAGTTCAGCCGGAGAAGGCATCGCGGCCGAAACGGCGGCATCCCCCGATTCCCCTTCGTCTTCAAGGTGGAGGAACTCCGGATCATAGGACACCT
Source organism: uncultured bacterium (assembly GCA_949297805.1). Taxonomy (GTDB): domain Bacteria; phylum Bacillota_I; class Bacilli_A; order RFN20; family CAG-826; genus Alloenteromonas. The sequence goes on along the minus strand of CASFTG010000001.1, from coordinate 535,662 downwards.
TTTGCTGCTGCTTGACCCAGTTGGCGACTTGCCGCATCTCGAACGGATCGACCATGCATCCTTGGCAACGGGCCAATTGCTTCCTTAATACCTGCGGGCAATCGACGAGCATATCCCCATGGGGGGCGAGTTCTTCGGCCCCGGCGCAGCCAAGGATGGTCGAGGAATCGATCGGGTTGGCGACCATTAAAGCCACGTGGACCGGAAGGTTGGCTTTGATGGTCCCGGTGATGACTTTGACGTCGGGCCGTTGGGTGGCGACGATCAGATGGATCCCGCAGGCCCGGGCTTTCTGGGCCAGCCGCAAGACGAAAGAGGAGACGTCCTTGCACTGTTCGCTTAAATCGGCGTACTCATCGATGATGACGATGATATAGGGCATCTTGGCCTTACCGGCGTATTCGCAATAATCGGAATTGTATTCGGCGATGTCATTGACTTGGCAAGAGGCGAAGATCTTATACCGTTTGTCCATCAGCTCGCAGAGCTTCTTAAGGGCATTCCGGCTGGCCCCAGCGTCAGTGACGATCGGGCAGAGCAGATGGGGGATATCGGCTAATTTCGAGAAAGAGACGGTCTTGGGGTCGATAAGCAGGAACTTAACCTCCTCGGGCCGATAACGCATCAAGATCGCCATGATGATCGAGTTGATGAACACCGATTTGCCCGAGCCGGTGGTCCCGGCCACCAGCATATGGGGGAAGGAGGTTAAATCGGCCCCGAGGATCTTCCCGTCGATATCTTCCCCAAAAGGAATGGTGATGCCCTTGGTATGGGGTAAGCCATCGTTTACTTCCTTGAAAGGGACGATCCGGGAGGTCGAGTTGATGACCTCTAAGCCGGAAGTGACTTTCCCGGGGACGATCTCGGAGAAACGGACCGAGACCCCGCCAAGGCGCAAAGCGATGTCGGTGATGTAGCGGTTCAAACTCGAAACCGAGACGTCATGGGCGGTCTCGACGTCATAACGGGTGACCGAGGGACCGATTTTGTGGGAGACGACCCGAGCCCCAGCCCCAAGGTTCTCATAGGTTTGATTGATGATTTCGGTCCGTTCGAGACATTCCTGTTCCATTCTCGCTTCACGGTCGCTTTGGTCATCGTAGACCTTTAATAGCGATTCCGGCGGCAATTGATAAGGCGGCCAGGGCTTAGCCGGCTCACCAAGGTCTTCGTTTTTCTCCTCGGTGACCGGTTGCTCGACGACGGGAGCTTGACTATTTGCTGGTTCAGCGGGCGCGACTGGGGTCGCCGGAGCTAAAACTTCCTCGACCGAGGGGATCTTCGGCAAGGGGATAGATGGGGTCGGCGCGGGAGCGGCTTCGACCGGTTCGGGTTCGGAAACGATCTCCTGCACTTCCGGCTCCGGTTCGGGGATCGGTTCGGCAACCGGCTTAACCGGCGTCGTCAGGATCGACTGAGTCGGGACGGAGTTAACCGCGGGTGAGGGGTTAGGCGAATAAGGAGGCTCTTCCAAAGCCGGGGCCGGGGAGGCTGAAACTGGCGAAGAAGGATAAACCGGAGTCGGGGAAACCGGCTCAGGTTCCACCACCACCTCTTCTTTAGACTGATGGTTGAATTCATAAGGCGAGAAGGACGACGTAGTCGCCCGCGGAGTCGGCTGGGCCGGCGTCAGATTAGCCGGGCTCGCTTGCCGGCTCGGGGTGAAATGGGCTTCTTGCAAACCAGAATATTGGACCGGCTGGCCTTGGTAAAGATGGGATTCGACCGGTGGGACTTCTTTCGGGGCGGCCTCGACCCCGGCGCCTAACGATCTAGTCTGGCCCCGCTTCAGCGGCTTGAATTCGCCCGCCGGCTCAAACCGGAAGGAGGCTAAAGGATTGGAGATGGCCCCACTCGGCTCATAGGATTCGAAGGAATCGTCGACGTCCTCGGGGGCGATGATGGATTCGGGCCGCTTGGAAAGGAGGATCGGCTCCTCATCGGGCACTTGCTGCTCGGCTTGTTCTTCTCTTTCGGCCCTACTGGCCTTGATGGCAGCTTGGCTCTTGAGGTGGCGAAGAAGCAAAAGGATATAGGGGAAGGCGAAGACTAAGGCGGAAGCAAGATAGACGAGGACCAGGAAAAAATAGCCCAAGCCGGGGAGGCCGCTTTCGAAGAAAAGGCCCATTAGGAAGTTGCCTAGAATCCCGATTCCAAGCGAGAAATCAGTGAAATAGCCAAAACCTTCGTAATCCGCCCAAGCCCGGTCCGAATAGGGCTTCAGGCTCGAATAGGCGGCGATGTCCGCTCCCAAGGCGGCATTGCAGGTCAAGCCGATGGCGAGGATAAGCAAAAGGATAGTGAAGTAAACCCGTTTCCGGACTTTGAAGGAGGGAAAAAGGAGATACTTCAGGCTAAAGTAGGCCCCGGCTAGGCAAAGGGCATAGAAACCGACCGTCCCGAAAGGATAGGCTAAAATCAAAGCCAGCCCCTTAAGATGGGTATTAGGAGACAAAAAGAAAAGGAGGGAGAAAAGCAAGCCGAGCAAGGCCAAGGCCTTCTTGATGGCGGTATTGGAGTTGAAGATCTCAAAGCGTTTTGGCATAGCGATATTCTAAAGAAAAACGCAAGGTCATTCCATAGGAATGTCCCTTGCGCGGTGGGAATTTTTTATCTATTCCGCCTCGACGATGAGGGGAAGGATCATCGGTTCCTTCCCGCCGGTGCAGCGCCGGGTGACCTTAAGGCATTTCTCATAGACCGCTTGTTTCATCTGCTCGGGGTCGAAACGAGGTTCGGCTAAGGCTTCCTCGACGCTAGAAACAAACACCTTCCCCACTTCTCTGGCCACCACATCGGCCTCGTGGGCATAGACGAATCCCTTCATCTGGACTTCCGGCCCGGCGAGGATCTTCTTGGTCTTGCGCGAGATGGTGAGGGCGAGGATCAAGACCCCTTCGGCTAATTTGCTCCGGTCAGCCAAAACCTGCTCGGAGACGTCCCCGACCCCTTCCCCGTCGATCAGGATATCGCCATGGGGAATCCCCTCGTCGAACAAGCGGCCGCCCCGGGCATCGAGGATGACCGATTGGCCGTTCTCGAGGACGAAGACATTCTGATGGTTGAGGTTGAGCCCCATCGAAAGGGCTAACATCGCATTATGCAGAAGCGACTTATAGAACCCTTTGATCGGGATGTAGTATTTGGGCTTAAGCATCGAGGCCATCATCTTGATGTCCTCTTCCGAGGCATGCATCCGAAGGAAGGTTTTCTTCGATAAAAGCTGGACATGGCAGCCGGACCGGAACAATTCGTCGGCGGCGTCGGTATATTCCAGTTCAGTTAAATCGTTGCTCATCGAGGCGACGACGAAGGTGTCACTCGGGCGGAGACGGATCCGCTTATCCTCGTTTTGCCCCGAGGCCAATAAGGCCATCTTCCGGAAGATCTTCGCCCCGAAGCCAGTCATGAGGATGACCAGGTCTTGGTCGCGGTAACGGAGGATGTCGTCTAAGGAGGCGAAATTATCCCGCGGGATCGATAGTTCCCCGCAGGCTTGCATGGTCTGAAGGATCTCTTGGTCGCTTTGGTCGTAGCAGACGATCTTCTTCTTGTTGGCGACCGCCAAACTGATCAGCTCGTTAACGTTATAGAGGTCGCTGGCGAAGATGGAGACGAACACCCGGCCCGGGGCGTTTTTGATGATGTCCTCGAGCTTGGGGGCTAATTTGTATTGGGGGGCGGTATAGCCCGGCCGGTCGGCGTAGATCGATTCGATCATTAAAGCCAAGGTTGGCTGCTCCGCCAATTTCCCGATGGCGTTCATGTCGCAGACATAGGACCCGGAGGCGGCGTTCTCGATGACGAAATCGCCAAGGAAGACGACGTTGCCAAGGCTCGTCGAGATGGCGATGCCGCTGGAGGCGGCGATGTTATGGGCGGTATGGAAATAGGTGATGGTCCGCCCCGCCACTTGGAACACCGAGCTCGGCTCGACCGGGTGGAGGTCATACATCTTCGGGTCCTTATGGACGTGGAGGGTGAACATCTTCAGCATCTCCAGCGAGACCCGCGAGCCATAAATCGGGGCCGGGGCTTCTTTGTATATAAAGGCCAAAGCCCCGAGCACGTCATCGTGCCCGTGGGTCAAAAAGTAGCCTTTGATCCGGTCTTTGTTCTCGAAAAGGTAATCGAGCCGGGGAATGACGTAATCGACGCCCGGCATCGTCTTGTCCGGCTGGCGGAGGCCGCATTCGATGACAAAGAGGTCGCCGTCGATGTCGACGCAATAGCAATCCTTCCCTTCCTCATCGAGTCCGCCTAAAGCGAATATCTTGACTTTGTTATCCATTATTTTCCTCGTTCTGGGGTGATTATAGCAGTTTCGCCCTAGCCTAGGCTAGGGAAAGGGCGAAGATCGGGTCATCGCCATCAAGGGGCAAGACCTTTATCTCCCTATCCTCAAAGACGGCGTAACTGGCTGGATAGCCGTTTTTAGGGAAGGAGGTCGAGCCGGGGTTCAAATAGATGACGCCATCTTGCTTTTTAAGCATCGGGATATGGGTATGGCCGTACATCAAAATGTCGCCCCTTGAGACATGAAGGAGGTCGCTAGTCAGCAAGTCCCCGTGGATCAAATCGATCCGGTAGCCATTGAAATAGATGACCTTCGAGTCCTCGATGTCGAATTTAAGCAGGCTTTGGTCGATCCGGGAGTCGCAGTTGCCGCGGACCCCGATGATCTTCCCGGCGTAATGGTTCAATTCCTGGCAAACGCCCATCGGATCGTAGTCCTCCGGCACCCCATTCCGCGGCCCGTTATAAAGGTAATCGCCCAAAAGGATGATCCGGTCGGGCTGATAAGCGTCGATGACGGCGCGGAGTTTGGCCATGGCGGTCTTTCGGCCATGGATGTCGCTGGCGATTAAGGCTTTCATTATTTCTCGATGTCTTCGCTTATGAGCAAATCGATGCCCGTCCCGAGGAGATTTTGACACACCGCCTCGCCCATGTGAACAGGGGCTTTGACATTTATCCCCTTGATCGCCTCCATGAGTTCGCCAATTTTCTCTTTTGGGAACGGGGCGCTGGTATGGACGGGACACATCTTGACCAAAGCCGAGTCAATCTTCACGGTCGAGGAGACGCTACGCCGCGGATCGATCGCCTCTTGTTTTCCATACCGTTCGCCGCGGGGGCAGGAATTGCCGGATACCGTTAGATCATCCTCGACCGTGAGGTGGCAACCCCGGGGGCAGATGATGCAGATGGTCTGGAGTTTCATAAGACGTCCTCCAAGGTTACTTCGATAGATTTTAAGTTGTTTTTCAGTAGTTTTTTAGGAATTCGGATAATTTCCATTTCGCTCGGTAGCATCGATATTTTATTGATGGTTTTAATAATATTCCCATCGGCGATTACTCTAATCGTGCATTTTCCTTTTGGTCGGCGGCATCGGAACTTGATCAGCAGATCGCCAGGATAAGATTGATCATAATAAGACGGGACGAGGTAGCCGATGTCATCATTATGCGACAAAGGGGTCATCGTCCGAGTTTCCGCGGTTCCTTTAAGGTAATTGACGGCCGCTTTTCCGGCCTCGATCCCTTCAAGGTAAGCTTCGTCAGCCAAATCATGGACATGGAGGGAGTTGCCAGCGGTGAACACCCCGGGCAAGGACGTCATCAAAGCCCCATCGACCGCCGCCCCCTTGCTCTCGCCAATCTTGGCCCCGGCGTTTTTTAAGATCCCGACATTCGGCAATAAGCCAACCGAGAGCAAAAGCAAATCGCATTCGATATGGGTTTCGCTCCCTTTGATTATGACGCCCCGCTCATCAACCTTAGCTAAATCGATGGCCTCGAGAGTATGGTCGCCATAAACCCGGGAGACGGTATGGGACAAATACAAAGGAATGCCGAAATCATCGAGGCATTGGACCTTATTCCGGACCAGTCCGTTGCTATAGGGCATGATCTCAGCCACCCCTAAGACCTTGGCCCCTTCTAAGCTGAGCCGGCGGGCCATGATAAGTCCGATATCGCCCGAGCCGAGGATAAAGGCTTTCTTGCCCGGCAAATAGCCATATTCATTAAGATAAAGCTGGGCTAAGCCGGCGGTAAGGACGCCGGAAGGCCGGGTGCCGGGGAGTTGAATCATCCCCGGGGTCCTCTCTAAGCAGCCGGTCGCGTAGACGATGGTTTTTGCGGCGACTTGGAATATCCCTTGTCGGGAGGAAATCAAGGCCTCACGGTTAGGTGAAATCGACAAAACAAAGGAATCAAGGCATATTTCGACGTTGGTTTCCTTTAGTTTTCGAGCTAAACGGGAGGCGAATTCCGGGCCAGTCAGTTCCTCGCCAAACACCTTTAACCCGAAGCCGGAATGGACGCATTGGGTCAAAATCCCTCCTAACCGGTTCTTCCGGTCGACTAGGAGGACTTCCTTCGCCCCGGCCTCGTAAGCCGAAAGGGCCGCCCCTAAGCCGGCCGCCCCGCCGCCGATGATAAGCACGTCGACCGTCTTTCTCATTTGCTTCTCTCCTTTAGTTGCTTACTATCGGGGAAACCATAATCGATCTCATCAAGCCGCTTCCCATAAGCTTTGGCGATTTCCTCGATGATCCGGGCTTGGCAGAAGCCGCCTTGGCATTTGCCGAACCCGCACCGGGTCCGCTTCTTCATCGCCTTAATGGTCAGGCAAGGCAAAGAGGAATGGAGTTCTTGTCTTATCTCCCCCAGGCTAATCTTCTCGCAGGTGCAGATAATCTCGCCATAATCGGGATTTTGCTCGATTAGACGGGCACGTTCCTCTAAACTTAAGGTTGATAGTTTGACCCTTTTCACGATGGGGTCGAAATGCTCTTTCTTCGTTAATTTCAATTCTTTCGCCACCTTCTCGGCCACCAGTTTCCCGATATAGGGGGAACTGGCAAGGCCGGGCGAATCGATGCCGATGAGGTTAAGAAAGCCGGGTTTTGATTCCTCAAGGACGAAATCCCCGCCATCGACGGAAGAGCGGAGGCCGGCATACACCCGAATGGCCTCATTTAAGGGCAGATGGTCGACTAAGCGGGCCCCGCCTTCTTTGACCTGGGCTAGGGTCAGGCTATCGGTTCCGACGTCGTCTTTGCTTTCTTCAACCGAAGACGAGGGGCCGACGAGGTAATTGCCGGAAGTCGTCGGGGTGACGAGCATTCCTTTGCCCTTTTGACTAGGCAAAGGGAACAGGACGGTTTTGACGAAAGGACCGAAATGGTCAAGGACGAAATATTGGCCTTTCTTGGGGATTATCTTCCATTTATCGATGCCCATCATCTTGGCGATTTCATCGGCATAAGCCCCGGCGGCGTTGATTACATAACGGGTTTGATAGGTTGCTTTCGGAGTCTGCACTTCATAACCGCCGTCAATCGGCTTGATGGCGGTCACCGCTTCGCCTAAATGGAGCTTAGCCCCATTATCAAGGGCGTTTTCCATCGCCCGGGCGGTTAAAAGGAAGGGGTCGACAATCCCGGCCGTCGGGCAATAAAGGGCCGCCTTAACTTCCTTGGAAACATGGGGCTCTTTCTCCTTGATGGCGTCATAACCGAATAGAATTTCCGCCGGCACGCCGTTTTGCTTAGCCCGGTTCAGCAGTTCGGACAATTTTTGCTCCCCTTCTTCATCGAAAGCTAGGGTCAAAGAGCCGATCCGCCGGAAGGGGACGCCGAGTTCGCGGCTCAATTGGTCGAACATCGCGTTGCCGCGAACGTTGTATTCGGCTTTCTTCGTCCCGGGGATCGGGTCATAGCCACTATGGACGATGGCGGAGTTGGCCCCGCTGGCCCCATCGCCGACATCGAGGTTTTTCTCCAACACCAAAACGTCGGTTTTGTAGGCGGAGAGGTTTCTGGCGATCAGGGTCCCGATAACCCCGGCGCCGATTATGATGACGTCTTGCACATGTCTATTATACGCGCTTCTCTTTATTTTTCTTCTTTTCGGCGCATAATCATAGCCATGATTTTCGAATTGGATCGGAAAGCCAAGGCTTACTTAGAACGGATTTACGAGGCCGATGCCTTCTCCTCAGCCCGCGATAACGCTTTGTCTCGCCTCTACCGGGTCTCCTCCAAGGGATATAAAAGCCTCAAGTCCCTCTTTTCCCTTTTCGATGAAGAGGATCAGCAGCTGTTCCAGACCGTCGAATTCAAGAAACTCGACCCGAAGGAACTTTATGATAATCCTTACTATCGATTCCTTGTTGACCACAAGGATAAATTGACCCCAAAGGACGGATTCGCTTTTTCCCACTACCAAGGGAACGAGGTGTTCCTTTACGATGAAATATCCCTTCGGAAGTCCTATGAGTCCTACTCCCCTTCGGCGTATTTTCCCACCTTGGTCGAGTATCCACTCTACCAAGTCGGGGGATCGAATTGGATGGAGGTCATCCCCCACGAGATCAACACCATGGCCAAACCGATCGAAAAAGCCCAAGGGAAAGTCCTTCTTTACGGGCTCGGCTTAGGCTATGCCCTATTCATGATATCGAATAAGAAAGAAGTCGAATCGGTGACGGTCATTGAGCAAGATGCCCAGTTGATCGAAGGGTTTTCCGCCAAATTGCTTCCGCTTTTCCCCAATAAGGAGAAGATAAGGATCGAAAGAGGGGACGCCATCGAATACGCCAAAAAACACCGCAATCAAGAATTTGACTTCCTTTTCGCCGATATCTGGCGGGATGAGGTCGATGGGTTGCCGCTTTATATGCAACTACAAGCCCACGAAGGGGCGGCTGCTATCAATTATTATTGGATCGAGGAAAGCCTGTTGGAGTATTTACGCCGCTACTTAATCGCCTTGATTGAAGAAGAAAACAACGGCTATGGCGATAAGGATTATCCACCCGGCGACGGCCTTTTCTCCTCCCTCCATTACCTATTGAAAGACAAAGTAATAAAAACCGTCGAGGACATCGACGGTTTGTTAGGCTCGGACAATATTAGGAATATCGCTAAGCAATTAGGCGAATAGATGGGCTAACCAATCGACGAGCGACTTGATGTCGGCGTTCGAGGTATTGAGGCAGAGATCGTAGTTCTCCCAGTTATCCCAATCCTTCCCGGTGACGAAGCGGTAGTACTTCCGCCTTTTCTTATCGACCGATTTCATCTCTTTCCGTAACTGCTTTTCCGTTTTCCCGCTTTGTTCGCGGGAAAGGGTCCGGGCGAGCCGGGAGTCATCGCTCGCATAGACGAAGATCCGATAAGGCTTTAAGTCGCGGAGCAGATAATCGGCCGCCCGCCCGATGATGACGCAGTCGGACTTCAAGGCCATCTCGCGGATGATCTTAGCCTGGGCGCTCAAGACCTCGATTGCCATCGAGACCCCCGGATCAGGGGAGGGATTAAGGGTCGACCCATAACGGATTGGGAATAAAGGCACCGGGTCCTTCTCCGACACCTCCTCGATGTATTCTTTGGAATACTGGGTGCTTTTCATCAGCTCGGTGATGATCTCGTTGTCGTAATAGGCATAGCCGAGCTTCTCGGCCAATCTGCGGCCGACTTCCCTTCCGCCGCTGCCGAACTGACGGGCGATGGTGATGATTTTGGGCATAGCTTTCCCTCCTTGGTTATATTTTGTCCCAAATAAAGCAAAAGGCAAGGAAGTTTCCCTCCTTGCCTAGCTGATTTTGCCTTTACCGGCGGGGCTTGCCGTTGCCTCGCGGGCCATGATGGGGGTTGCCCCCATGCCCACCGCGAGCGGGCCGTTCGGGCCGTTCGACGTAGCCTTCCGGCTTCTCCTCGAATTCCCGGTGGCTGACTTTGACTTTGCCTTTCTCGTCTAAGCCGATGACAACGACTTTGAGGGTGTCGCCGACTTTGACGACGTCATGGGCGTCCTCGACGTAATTCCAGGCCAGCCGGGAGACGTGGCAAAGCCCATCGGTGTCGCCGAAGAGGTTGACGAAGCAGCCATAATCCTCGACCCGGGTGACCTTCCCTTTGAAGATCTCCCCAACCTTGGCTTCGCGGACGATGTCATCGATGATGGCTTTAGCCTTCTCGATCATCGCCTTATCGCTATGGTAGATGGTGATGGTCCCATCTTCCTCGACATCGATCTGGACGCCATTGCAATCGGCGATGATGCCGTTGATGACCTTGCCGCCTTGCCCGATGACATCGCGGATCTTATCGACGTCGATCTTGAAGCTGACCATCTTCGGCGCGTACTTGGAGACTTCCTTCCGCGGCTCGGGGATGACCTTGGCGATGGCTTCGCGGATCTCGGCCCGGGCTTTGTTGGCCTGGGCGAGGGCTTCGCTTAGGACCTCGCGGGTGACGCCATGGATCTTGATGTCCATCTGGAGGGCGGTGAGCCCCTTCTCGGTGCCGGCGCATTTGAAGTCCATGTCGCCGAAATGATCCTCTAAGCCTTGGATGTCGGTGAGGATGGTATAAGGATGCTTCCCGTCTAACGGGCCCGAGGTGATGAGCCCCATGGCGATGCCGGAGACGATGGCTTTGATCGGGACGCCAGCCGCCATTAAGGACATGCAGTTGGCGCAGATGGAGGCTTGCGAGCTCGAGCCATTGGATTCAACGACATCAGCGACGCAGCGGATGGTATAGGGGAATTCCTCTTCCGAGGGGAGGACGTAGCTCAAGGCTCTTTCACCGAGTTTGCCGTGCCCGATCTCCCGGCGACCCGGGGCGCCCATTCTCCCGATTTCCCCGACCGAATAAGGCGGGAAGTTGTAATGATGCATAAACCGGCGTTCGGTCTCCCCGGTCAGATCGTCGATGATCTGTTTGTCGCTAAGAGGGCCGAGGGTGGTCGTGCCGATGACCTGGGTCTGACCCCGGGTGAACATGGCCGAGCCATGGGCCCGCGGGAGGAGGTCAATCTGGCAATCAAGCGGCCGGATCTCGTCGACTTTCCGTCCATCGGGGCGGATCTTATCCTCGGTGATGAGGCGGCGGACTTCATCGGCCACCATCTTCTCGAGGATGTCGTCGACCATGAGCATGGTCATCTTGTGGTCGTGCTCGTCTTCGTATTCGCGCGATTCGTAATCGTCTTTGATTTCCTTCTTCAAAGCATCGATGGCGTCTTGCCGTTCGAGTTTGTCGAAGATAGAGATGGCTTTGACCATTCTTTCGCCAATCCGGGAATGGATGTCCTCGACGATCTTCGGGTCGGGGGCATAGAGGTCGATGTGGCGCTTGGGCTTGCCGATCTTGGCGATGATCTCTTTCTGGAAGGCGCAGAGGGTCTTGATGTGCTCAAAGCCGAACATGATGGCGTCGAGCATTTCCTCTTCGGGGACTTGGCTCGCCCCAGCCTCGACCATCATGATGGCGTTCTCGGTACCAGCGACCGCGAGGTTGATGTCGCTGTTCTTCATCTGCTCTTCGGTTGGATCGACGATGAGTTCGCCATTGACCCTTCCGACATAGACGCCAGCCACCGGGCCATCGAAGGGGATATCAGAGGTGCAAAGGGCCAAGGAGGCGCCAAGCATCCCGGTCATCTCCGGGGTATTGTCCCGATCGCAGCTCATGACGGTGGCGACGATTTGGACTTCGTTGCGGAACCCGTCGGCGAATAACGGGCGGATCGGGCGGTCGATCAGACGGGCGCTTAAGGTCGCGTGCTCGCTGGCCCGCCCTTCCCGGCGGAGGAAGCTGCCGGGGATTTTGCCAGAGGCGTACTGCTTTTCCTCATAGTTGACGGTGAGGGGAAAGAAATCCCCTTCCTTCGGCTCGTCGGCGCAGCAGGCGGTGGCGAGGACGACGGTGTCGCCAAAGCGGACTAAGACCGAACCATCGGCCTGTTTGGCGATCTCGCCGGATTCCACTTGGAGATGGCGTCCGGCGAAGGTTGTTTCGAACACTTCTTTCATTCTTTTTTCCTTTATTCTCAAACAGTGCATATGTTATCACCCTCGGCTTCTTCCCTCTATAGGGAAAAGGAGGAACTTTTGCAGCAAGGTTTTTTCTCGGTACAATCAAATGCTGGAAAGTTATTGAATAGACGACATTAGTATTGTATTATACATGTGTTTGTTAACAGAAGGATAAAAGTGATTGGATCATTGTTAATGACTTGCGCCACCAACATGAGCTCCGACGCCTTCCGCTGCTATTACGATATCTGCTATCAGAACACCAAGAAAAATGGACATAGCCTCTTCGCCAAGCAGTTATTCGATAATGGTTCGTTAGGCTATTTTTATTAAGTTTAAGGAGGAACCTAAATGTCGAGAATCATCGCCTGCCTAAGCGTCATATTCGCCGCTTCGACATTCTACGGAGTCAATGAGCTGCTGCAAAATTGGGATATGTTATACAGCCCGTTTTTGCACTACCTCTTCTGGATTTTGTTTGGAGTCTCGCTCGTCTTGCTAATAATCTGCGCCGTCATCTGCGTCATCGACGAGATAAGCCGAAGGAAGAAACTCAAGAAGACTGAAAAGGATATATCGGCGAGCGATCGCTAATCCATTTGCGGCGCAAGAATCCGACCCCTGCCCCAAAATGGCAACGGTCGATGAATAGTAAAAAAGAGAATAAGCAATAGTTTCCTTATCGTTAAGATTTAGGGAACGGTATTTTTGGCTTCTGAAAATCCGGCATCCGCAAAGTTCAAATGCCGATTTCGTAATCGAATGGCGAATTGCCCAAGTCCAGAAAATGGCTATCGGCGTGCCCTTTCTCGCCGTCGTTGAAATTAAATCGCGGATCACGCCATTAAAGGCCAATTCAAGCCGGTTCTCTACTAAAGAAGGGTCATCAACCCTTTTAGCGGAACGGGATTGCCGGCAATGACAGCCGCTCGGCTCTTGGTATCGTTCCTTTCCGATTGGAATCAAGGCGAACTCGGCTGCTTCCAACAATAGCAATGGCGAATAGGCATCAAAGGGATCGGAAAACTTAACGTGCAATAAACGCATCTGGACTCATAGCCGTAATCGAAATCCCCGCCATAAAGCCGATCGCCCAAAGAACAGCCGGTCAAAAACAAAACGATTGGCAAATCATCAGTCGCTTCGTTTGTTTTCCCGCGCAAATCTTATGCCATCCTTCCGAAAGGGCCGCAACAGCCGGACGCTTTGCGGTTTTTTGCTAAGCCCATCAGACTTCCGGAACATAACTCTTGATTCCGGAAATGGTGACGGTCGATAACCGGTTAAAAATTAACGAAAACGCGACGTAGAAATCCTTTTTTACATCAACGTGAAACCTTATTTCCGGCTTTTCGGAGTCCATCATCCAAAGCTGACCCGACCTCACGCTTTGATCGAAGGGGGAATTAATGAAATCCAGGGAATAGGTATCGTGAGCCACGCCTACCCCGGCGTCATGCATATTCATTCTGATCGCGGAATCGCCAAAAGTCAAAATCAATTCGAACCCATAATAAAGCACCGTGGTTAACGGATTTGATGGATGGGACTTAAGGCAATTATACCCATTGGCGGCTTCATATTCGGATTTTTGAATGGGACGCAAAGAAAAAACGGCAGCATCAGGCAAAGGAAATGGTGAGATGGCATCATGGTCTGGGGTATTTTTGATAACGCACACGGCCATGCTTGATTCGAAATCGTACGCAAAGTCGCCGCCATAAAGCTGATCGCTTAAAGAACAGCCGGCCAAAAGCGATACGATTGGCAAATAAATCAGTCCCTTCAATCGCTTTCCCATAGGCTCATTCTATCAATCTTTCAGGTGTAAGGATAGGCATCTAAGTAAAAGAACGCCACTTCCGAAAGCCATGCCGTTAGACGTTCGGCCAACAAGCGTTGAGTCTCAGACGGTCGGATGCAAAAATGTCCCCGTTTCCCGTCAAAGAAACGAAAGAACATAGTATATGGCAACGCAACCATGCCATCGGTTCACCTTCGAATAGAGGAATATGGTCCAAGTCGGCGCCGCCAACCGGCAGAAGGCGACCCAAATCGCCTTCACTCCCAGCGTCAACCCAGCCTCCGTCCACCGCGAGAATAAGAGGAGCGGATCCCCGACGGCGGCGGGACGGTCGAACGCGAGAAGACCCAACGCCGCCCATTGCCTGCGAGAGATGCCCCAAGAAGCATGCATGCAGCCTCGCCTACAACCCGACGACCGCCGAGCAGATGGCCGCATTCCCGAAGAAGGGCCCGCGGCAAGGGGTCGACTCCGACGAGGAGACGGTCCGCGCGGCCGAAAGGGCCATCCAGGAGGGCTTCGCCTAATCGTCCTCTCCGTTTTTCTTCTGATCTAACCCCCGATCCTGTCACCGCCAAAGCGATTGAAACGGAACGGATCGCGTCGCGTTGAAATCGATTTCGCCAAAGCAAGCCATTCAGCGACCATTATCGCGACGAAAGCCAGAACCACGAATAAATATACCCATTCGAAGGAAACGAACCGAACCGGCGATTGAATGGAATCGTAAAATGGATTGGCCGGCTGCTCCGAATAATAGTAATAACCGTTGGGGCGATCTTCCCCGTATAGCACAACCATATTCTGATAATTCGCCATCGGAATCAAAACCGCCGGATACAAGATGGCCGACAACGCAACTACAGGCAAATAGGCGAGGAGCGAGGTGCCAAATAATCCAAGGGATAAACGTTTCTTATCCAATCCTAGATGGCCTAAAACCTCACGCGAGATAAGCGCGGATGAATTTCGCGAATATCCGGATAGAAGGGCCATGATCAAATAAGCGAGAAGGCAGATTCCACCAAAGGCAAAAAGCAAAACCTGATAGGTCCAACCAGCCGATGCGTCTTGAATGACGCCTCCGACCCTCAATTCGCCAAAAGCCGAAAGCCGATTGAAAACCGCTCGGTCAAATAGGAAGTGCTCCTGCCCCCAGTTTGATGAAAACAAAGCCACTAGATAGGCATCGAAAGACATCGAGACAGGTAACTCAGAAGACCCATTGACCGTTAAGCGCACCCCGGTGTCAGAAAGCGAGGCAATCGGGGAGAAATCATCGTGATTCAACCGCAAATCAAAGCCCTCTTGACCAGAAATCGGGGCTTTGGCCTCACTTGATTCGACAACCCCGATAACCCCGGGGCGAAACACGTCCAAAGACGGCAAAGTTACGGGCGCCTCTATTCCATCGAAGAGCAATGCACCGCAGCCGAGCTCGAGAATATCCAATCCGAAGGCGCGCGGAAGCAAAAGCAAATTTTCGGAGTGATTATCGGCTATGAACCATTCGGCAATCGCCTGGCAAGAGAAATCAGTGAGGGCGGAATCCCGCTTATCGACGGTCAGTCTCTCGACCGGAATTATGTAATCCCTCCCGTTTATCCCCACCTGGTTTAGACCAAAAGAAACGGACTCATCGACGTAAAGCAAAGCCGAAGAAGTCGAAGGCAAAATCGAATAGACATCCAAATAAGGGAGTTCGAAGTAAACGCAAGCCTCGTCTTTGATGATTTGAGCCAACTCTACCGGATCCTCCAGCAAGCCACCTTCGCCCGTTCCTTTGCCAAGGCTTATCGGATGAACGGAGAAAGGGTCGGCCGCGAGAGCGGCGGCGTTGATTTGATTCGGGGATTTCGTGTTGGTAAATGCCGCGCCAAAAGTCAGCAAGACGATAGAGGAAACGCCCAAAATAAACTTTAGAAATTCACGTAATCGCTGATGGGTGAATCGGTAAAACATGGCCGCCCTTGCTAAGGGGCGCCTTTCTATGGGAAGTGAGGGGGCCTTTCCGTCGACAATCGGCTGACCTTCGCTCCTAATCGCCCCATTGCCATCAAACACCAGCCGACAGTCAGGCTGCCAATTCGGCAAGGCCATCTCGTGGTTGACGCAGACAACCAAACGATGACGGGAAAGACCGAAAAGGATATCGGAGAGCGCCGCCTGGCTTTGCTCGTCTAAGGAAGCAAAAGGCTCGTCGAGGAAATAGGCCTCGGCGGTTTGCGAAAGCGCGAAGATGATTTCCGCTTTCTTTCTCTCCCCACCGCTTAATTCGATGATCGGCGAATCGAGAAAACGGGCAAACGAAAGCTTTTCGATGTAGACGGCAGTTGACCCCGTGCGATCGCCGCCAAGGAGTTTCTGCATGTTCTTCCGCAAAGAAAGCTCAGGGTAGATGGTGTTATCTTGGCCGCAATAAGCATAGGAGCCCAGTTCAACGGTCCCGGAATCGGCTCGTTCATACCCCGTAAGTATTTTTAGCAAGGTAGACTTCCCACATCCAGACGGGCCTTTGACCTCGATCAACCCTCGATCTGCCTGTAAGCAAAAATCCTCAAATAAAACGCGACTGCCGTAGGATTTGGAAAGGCCGATAACTCGCATATCATTTCCTTTTCGTTTCGATAAGCAAGCTTTCGTCATGCTTGGGCAGCAAATAGAAAGCGTCGGCAAGGAATACCGCTATTCCAAAGGCGACCAAAAAGACAAGAGGAAGAGCAAACGACAACGGATCCCATTTCAGCCACTCAATCGGGAGACCAACCTTCCGGCTATTCAAAACCAAACCGAGGATAAGCAACCCCGCGCTCCCGAGCCCGCAGCCAATGATGACGCCGAGCCCCGCCCCGGTAAGCAGACATGCTAAACTGCCGTAGAAAAGCCTTTGCCGACGCTCGCCCACGGCCCGAAGCAAAGCAAACCTCCGTTTCGAAGCGAAGCAAAACGAGGCAATGACCGAAAGGGAAAGAATGACCAGCGTCCCGATTGAAAGGCCCGCGAAAAACCCTTTGCCTTTATCGCCATCCACCAAAGAGGGAAAACCAGCGAATAGTTCACCGCCATCTCGATCCATTAAAAACGAAGGGTAAACGCCAAGCGATCCATAATGACCCTCGATCAGCTCAAATGGGGCGGACTTCAACAACGAATCGTCGACGAGCACCGCCAACAAATCGGGGGTGGCTTCCTTTTCGATTTTAATCATCGTGACCGTGCCAATGCCGAAAGACGCATTGGAATATTCGACGCCGGCCGAGTAAGCGGTTTCCATCCGTTCAGCCTGAGCAGGCAAAGAAAAATCTTCATAGACCCCTGTGATCTTAAAAGGATTGACCAAATTGACCGCCCCTTCGAATTCGCTAATCCGCTCAGCGAAAACGATGTGAGAGGAAAAATACTCGATGACCGCGGAAGCATCTAAGTTAGGCGAAAGGCCGACCGTTTCGCAAAGAAAAGGAAGGATGCTATTGGAGACCAGCGCCTCATCGCCGCTGATCGGGAATCGTCCTGCGACCAACGCGGTTCCGAAAACCGAAAGATCGGACTCCGAGGAAAGGTAAAGGCATCCGCTCAAGCAGTTGAAAGGCCGATTATCATTTACAAATCCTCGATCGATAACCGCGTGCCCGTCAACCATATATCCCGATTGCGGAAAAACCGTTTCCTCAGAAAAGCCAAAAGAAAGCACATGGGCGTCGG
Source organism: uncultured bacterium (assembly GCA_949297805.1). GTDB lineage: Bacteria > Bacillota_I > Bacilli_A > RFN20 > CAG-826 > Alloenteromonas. Next base: position 518,315 of record CASFTG010000001.1, on the reverse strand, counting down.
GATGGTTTTCAACATATTGATCGACCTGCTTTGCCGAGGAGACGATCATTGGAAAACTCGAATAAATATCTTCTGAGAAAAAACTATTCTCGCGGCCTTCATCAAAAGAAGCGCTATAGGAAATGCCGAAACTGAGCAGCGCGACGCAGGCAGTGAAAGACAATAAGGAAACCAAGAAATGGGCCTTGAATTCCCTTAACTTCGAAAACAGAAAACGCCAAACCGATCCTTTTATTAAATCTTTATCGTCTTTAGAGCCGGTTTGATCATTATTCGCGGAGCCTTGGCTTAAAACTGTCATATGCCCGCCTTTGATTTGCAGATGTGTGAGCGTCGGAAAGGAAGCGAACACCCCACAATCATGGGCGGCGAAGATCACAATCCTTGAATTGGATAGCTCCATTATCGCCTTTTCGATTACCGCCCTATTGCCCTTATCGAGATTGGCTGTGATTTCATCCAATAAAACGATTGGCTTATCGGCGTAGAGAGCACGGCCAAAAGCAACCCTTTGCTTCTCTCCGGCCGATAAATCGGCTCCGACCGAATGCAATTGCTGTCCTAGCCCAAGGTTCTGAAGCAATTCAATTGCTTTTGTTTTATCCTTTTTAGCAAACGGCAACAGCAAATTATCCAAAACCGATAAATCAGAAAAGATCACCGGATCCTGCGGGGTAAAGGAAACAAACCGCTCAAAATAATCGGGCAAAAGCCTCTTTGAAATTACTTGTCCGTCTAAATCTAAAGAACCATCGTAGTCGTTATCTTGCCCCGCCAAGATAGATAAAAAGGTGCTTTTGCCCGCTCCGTTTGGTCCAGTAAGCAAATATAATCCAGGCTTAGCAAAATCAAAGCTAACGCCCTCCAGCAGAACTCTTGAACCGAAATTCTTCCGAGTAATCGTTACTCGCAAATTCCTCATAACGACTAATCGTTGATCCCGTATTCAAAAGCGCAATTGGCGCTAACTGATTTCTTGGAAGTAAAAATTCCGAGTGTCTTTTTTGTTGTATTCATTTTTATATCGACGTCGATTTTGAAAGAAGCGGGATTAAACGGCCCAGTCGCATTATCGACGCACTCGAAAAGCAAATAGCAATCTTGGTTTAGCGTATTAGTGCCAGCAACTTTGTATTCATAACTAAGCTGATGCTCCAATTGATTATTTGGGGCCTGTTGGCTTGATAATTTTGGATTGTCTCCGCTAGCAGAGGCGGTTTTCTCAATTTTTAAAGTAAGTGAGTTCTTCTTGGTCGATTTAGATAGCACCGCACCATTAAGATTATGGGATTTGGAGCTTTCTTTGCCAAAAGTAATTTCCAAACCGGTAGTAGAAGAAACGGCATAAGATTCTTTGCTTGAGTAAGGCCAACCCGCCAAGTAATAGACATCAGAGGACCAATATGTACTTCGAACTATCTTGGATGCGCCAATATGGATGTATCCCGACGTTAGTTTGTATCCAGAGTCAAAAGTTTTTTCGTTTAAATTAGCAACATAACCGGGGGTAAAATCAGCCGTAACATGAGCGATTATCAGCTTTGATTTTTGAGTAAACTGCGCCCAATACAAGTCTAAATCGTAATAGATATATCCCGACTTATTATCCGAAGAGTACTGGCGTTCGTCGAAACCATCAAGATAAGTGAAGCCTTCAATTTCCGGGTGGTAACTTGAAAGATCATGACGATCTAGCTTCGAGCCAATAGAAGTCGAGTCCCATCCACAACTAAGGCAAGCACTCAGTCCTACCAATACAGACAAAGAAGCCAACAAACGATGCAAACCGAACATAAAGCCCTCCGACAGACCGATTTTAGAATCTTTAATAAAATATGTAAAGTGGAAAAGATTTTTATAAATTAATAACGATCTTTGTTTCTTTATAATTCGGCATAGAAAAATGATGCTTGATGAGCAACGAATTGAAATGATGTTTCTCCACCGAGAAGATTCATTATTGAATATTTGACAGTTGATCTACCAAAAGTCGCGTTAGGGTGAACTAAAGCCGAGTTGCCGGTTGCTTTTATGAAACGTGCCGACCAAACGCGGCGCTGAATGCTGCCGTAGTTCAAACGGATTGCTCAGGTTCAAAGGCACGACATCGAGTAAACGATTTCCAAGCGGAAAGACGGTAAACGCTGAATTCTAGAAAACCAACTGCAAATAAAGGAAACCGCCGAGAGCGTTGCAGTAGATAAATAAAAGCGGCTAAAAGACAATGGCCCATAAAAACGAGGGAGGACGAAAACCGCGGCTGTCAAAGTAAGCTTTCGCTAAGCCTAGCCGTTTTATAATGGAATCTTTAGGTAAAAGAAAACCGCCCCGAAGGGCGGCGTTCTTATTACTTGCGGATCCCAAGCGAGGCGATGAGGTTGGTGTACCTTTCGGCGTCGTTCCGGGCTAAGTAGTCGAGCAGGCTGCGGCGCTTGCCGACGAGGATGAGCAGGCTGCGGTGGCTCGCGGCGTCCCCGTGGTTGGCTTTCAAGTGCTCGGTGAGGGCCTTGATCCTCGAAGTGAGGATGGCGATTTGGACTTCGGTCGAGCCGGTGTCCTTCTCGTCCTTGCCGTACTTCTTGACGAGGGCTAAGGTCTCTTCTTTGCTAAGGGCCATGGTGTTTTCTCCTTTCTTTTGACTTGGCATTGCCCGCGCCGCAAGCGGAGAAATCGTCTTGCTGGCCCAGACAAGCTGCAGGGCATATATTAGGCGAACCCTCTTGCTTATGCAAGAAAATAAAGCGAATCACTCAAAATCGAAGAAAGGCAACATATAGGGAGGCAATTTGACCAACCCATCCTCAAGGGCGAATTGCTTCGGATGGACCAGCAACCGCATTCCAATCCGCTTGGGAAATTTAGAAGCGAACCCATCCAAGGAAGAGGTTCGGTAATTCTTCGAGCTTTTGACCTCGAGGGGGAAGATCCGGTAATGCAAACGGGACTCGTTGCTTAGCAGGAAATCAATCTCCATCGTCGGCCGGTGGCTGACTCGATCTTGCTCATCGTAGAAAAAGAGGCGTCTGCCTTGGGCCACCAGTATCTGGGCCACGACATTCTCGAAGAACATCCCCTTATTGATGGCCAATCGGCCGCTGAGGAAATCACGATAGAGCGACAGCTTCTTTATTTCCGACTCCGAGAAGGCCATCGAGAAAAGCAGTCCGGTGTCGCCTAAATAGCATTTGAGCCGTTTCTCGTCCACGTTCAGCGCAAACCCGACATTGGGATCAGAGCAACGATAGCAGAGATTCGCCATCATCGAATCACCCAGCCAAAAGAAAGCCTGGCGGTATGTTCCCCAGCCTTGGGCTGGAGCGTCTTGACGTACCTTGACATTTTTGGCCCCGGTCGAAAGGAAATCGGGGATATGGCTGAAAATATAGGCGACTTTGTCGCGATACTTGACTTCGGCTTTGAAAACATCACTTGAATAAAGCTTCAGAACATCTCGTTTTTGCTCGTCGCTTTTAGAAAAATCGCGATGATTATCGAAGAAGGCGACAACGCTTTGGGGCATACCGCCGACGATCAGGTATTCGCCGAAAAGCCGCATCGCCCGATTATGCAATTCGTTCGCCAACGGTTCCCGGGTTCGGGTCTTGGCTTTGATCAAAGATAGCAAGGGTTCCTCCCCCGCCGCCCACAGGAACTCCTCGAAATCAAGTGGGTACATCTGAACTGACTTCTCTTCCGAGGGAATAACGATGTCGGCGACGCTTTCCTTAATGGAGATAAGCGAGCCGGTCTCGATGTAGTCATAACGGCCATCGGCGACTAGGAACTTAATCGCCTCACGGGCCCTTGGGAAGCGCTGGACTTCATCGAATATGATGAGGCTTTCCCGCGGATAAAGAGTGACGCCGGTGTCGGCGGAAAGGTTTTGGAAGAACTCGTCGAGCCGCCGGAGATCATCGAAGGAATCCCGGACGAATTTCGAGACCGATTCGCTGAAATTGATCAGGATATACGACCGATATTGTTCTCGCGCGAACTGCTCAACGATGGTGGATTTTCCGATTCGACGGGCTCCTTCAATCAGCAAGGCGGTCTGGCCTTGGGACTGATTTTTCCAATCCACCAATTTCTGATAAATTTTGCGTTTGAGAATCATATCGACTTCCTACGGGGGAATATTACTATATTTTCTTATCTTTTCAACGATTTCTAAAGAGATGCGCATACTAACTTTTTTGGGAATTCAACATTTTGCGCATACTATTTTTTTGCATATTCAAGGTTTTGCGCTGAGTATCGTGTTCAATTAAATATAGTTTTATGCCTAATATTGGGATTCGAATAAGTGTTCTCGCCCTATTCCCCTCTCGGTAAACGCTTTCCTTTATTAGCGTCCAGTTTCGGGGTTCTTGAACCTTTTAAATGGGAAAATTCAAAATCATGTGAAGGTACAATTGGCAATCTTAATGCGTCAGTTCTATAGTAAATACATAGAAATGAGAGGGAATTCCATGAAAAAAATCTTGTTGCTTGCCGCGCTTCTGTTCGCCGGCTCCACCTTCTATCTCACCATGAGGGACATCACTTGGATGTGGGCTCGGGCTGCCTATCCAACTTACCCGATGGGAAACGGCAGCCTAACCGAGCTAATGACCGGCTTAATGCATTTCTCCCTCACGATCATTGTCGTCGCGATGATATGGGAGGCCGTCAAAGCCATACTCCCCATCATTAAGAAAAAACGGGAACAAAAGAAAAAGGATCCTGAGGGAAAATAGTCGCCGATAAACGATGCCGAAGGCGGGTTTGCCCGCCTTTTGCTTTAACGATAGGCAATCGGTAAACGCTTTCCTCCGTTTGCTTGTTGCACCTAGGCGCGCGCGAGAATAAGATAGCAACCGGCCCAAAAGGGCAATAGGTTTTTATCTCGAGGTATCGTCTATGAAAATGCGCAATATCGCCATCATCGCCCACGTCGACCACGGCAAGACCACTTTGGTCAACGCCCTGCTCGCCAATTCCGGCGCCTTCCGGGCCAACGAGGAGATCGTCGACCGGGTCATGGACTCCAATCCCCAGGAACGGGAAAGGGGCATCACCATCTTGGCGAAAACCACCTCGATCATGTATAAAGACACGAAAATCAACATCGTCGACACCCCGGGGCACGCCGATTTCGGCGGCGAGGTCGAGCGGATCATGCATATGGTCGATGGCTGCCTGCTTTTGGTCGACGCCTTCGAAGGGACGATGCCCCAAACCCGCTTCGTCTTAAAGAACGCCCTCGAGAACCATATCAAGCCGATCGTCGTCATCAACAAAATCGACCGGCCCAACGCCGATCCGAAGAAGGCGGTCGATGAGGTCCTTGACCTCTTCATCGAACTAGGCGCCCCCGATGACTTATTGGAATTCCCGGTCGTCTATACCTCGGCCTTAAACGGCACCTCCTCCTATTCTTCCGAACCGGAGACCCAAAAGAAAGGGATGGACCCGGTGTTCGAAACGATCCTAAAGGAGATCCCCGAACCGATCTGTGACCCCAGCGCCCCTTTCCAGATGCAGCCGGCTTTACTCGATTATAACGAATTCGTCGGCCGGATCGGGGTCGGAACCGTCCGCGGCGGCTCGGTCAAAGTCGGCGAGACCGTGACCGATGTCCGAATCGATGGCTCGACTAAGGACTTCAAGGTCATGAAGCTCTATACCTTCCAAGGGCTTAAACGGGTCGAGGTCGACCATATCGAGACCGGTGACATCTGCGCCATCGCCGGCTATCCGGATTTAAACGTCGGCGACACCATCTGCAGCCCCACTTCCATCCGGCCATTGCCGCCACTACGGATCGATGAGCCGACTTTGCAAATGGAATTCGGGACCAATTCCTCCCCTTTAAGGGGACAGGATGGCAAATTCGTCACGGCGAGGGTCATCGAGGACCGGCTCTATCAAGAGGTTCAGCGCGACGTCTCGCTCCGGTATAAACGGATTCCCAACACCGAGACTTGGACGGTCTCCGGAAGAGGCGAGCTCCATCTCTCGGTTTTAATCGAAACCATGCGCCGGGAAGGCTACGAATTAGAGGTCAGCAAGCCCCATGTCATCATCAAGGAGATCGACGGGGTCAAATGCGAACCTTACGAAGACTTGCAGATCGATGTCCCGAGCGAATATGTCGGCGACATCATGGATACCCTTGGCAATCGAGGCGGGCAGATGAGCGATATGATCGAGAATAACGGCCAAACCCGGCTCATCTACGTCATCCCCTCAAGAGGCTTGCTCGGCTTCGTCAACAACTTCCTAACCCTGACAAAGGGCTATGGCATCATCAACCATACTTTCCGTGAGTACCGCCCCGTCTACGGCCACGCCGTCGGCGAAAGGCCCTTAGGGGTCTTGGTCTCGGTCGATAAAGGGCCGGCCACCCCTTACTCCATCGAGAAGGTCGAGGAGCATGGGACGATGTTCATCAGCCCCGGCACCATCTGCTACGAGGGGATGATCGTCGGCGAGCACCGTTATCCGGTCGACTTAGCCGTCAACGTCACTGCCGCCAAGCCCCAGACCAACGTCCGCAGCTCGACGAAAGATCAAACCGTCGTCTTGAAGTCTCCCCGGAAGATGACCTTAGAGGCCTGTTTGGATTACATCAACTCCGATGAGTTGGTTGAGATCACCCCAACGGCTTTTCGGATGCGGAAGAAGATCCTTTCGACCCCGGAGCGGAAAAAGTTCGACGCCAAGCGGAAAGCCGAAGCCGAGAATAACAAATAAGCCCGATACGCTCGGGCTTTTTCTTTTACTTAGATAACAGGCTTTCTATTTTTAGTTTGTCGATTTCGAGTTGTTTCTTAAGTTCGTCTAAGGAAGCGAACTTCTTTTCCCCCCGGACGAAATAGAGGAAGCCAAGATAGCAGGTGAGGCCATAGGTATCTTCATTGGGATAGCCGAGCAGATGGACCTCGATATGGCGAGGGATATCCGAGCCAATGCTCGGGTTATCGCCGACGTTGATCATGGCTTTATACGGTTTGCCTGAGACGAAGCCGATCCCGGCGTAAACCCCGTTTTTCGGGAGAAGGTAGTTTTCGCTTAATTGGAGATTCATGGTCGGGAAGCCGATCTTGCCCCCGTTTTGCTTCCCCTTGACCCCGATCCCTTTGATTTCATAAGGCCGGACCAAAAGCTTCCAAGCCCCTTGGACGTCGCCTTCAAGCAATAGCTGGCGGACCCGGGTCGAGGATATCTTGCCGTTTTCGTCGCCTAGTAACGGGCAGACATAGGTCTTATAACGGGTCTTGAGGTCTGTAACCGTCCCTTCGGCCCCATAGCCGAACCGGAAGTCCTCCCCGACCACAAGCGAATCCATCCCAATCGGGTCGAGGACCTGATCCATGAATTCGGTTTTGCTTAAAGCAAAGAGTTCCGGCGTCGCCTCGATGACTAAGCAATAATCCAAGCCAAAGGAGGAGAGGAGGCGGATTTTATCCTCGAGTCCCATTAAGCAGGGGGAGAGGCCTTTAAGGATGTCTTCCGGGGGAACGGAGAAAAGCAAGACTCCGGAATAAAGACCATGGAGTTTGGATTCGATCAGTAACTTCTGATGGGCCTTATGGAACCCATCGAAAGTCCCCAAGGCCAAGGAAAGGCCCGGAATATGAGGAATTGTTCCCCCAAGATTAAAACGGATAGTCTCCATCAGAATAACCCTCTTTCCGCCCGGTAGAGGTCCTCGTCTTTATAATAGACCGCGACTGGTTTTCCCTCGTCAAGGAGCAATATTTTCGCTTCTTGGCTGTCTAATTTCAGTTTCATGCCGGAATAGGCTTTCTTCAATTGCTCGCCGGTTAACTCAAGCCGCGGCAAATCGACAAAAGGAGTCGGGTCGAGCAAAGAGGCGAAGGAAGAGGCGGTATAAGGCAAGGCGTCCTTAAGGCTGAACTTTCCGACCGACAGCCGCCTTAACGCGGTCAAATGGCCGAGTGTCCCAAGTTTCTTCGCCAAATCCTCCCCGATGACCCGGATATAGGTGCCTTCGCTCACGGTAAGGGAAAAATCGATATAAGGCGGTTTATATTGGAGCAAATTGACGTCATAGACCTCGATGGTCCGTTGCTTCCGCTTGACCTCTTGTCCTTCTCTTGCGTACTTATAAGCCGGCTTCCCATCGATTTTCACCGCCGAATAGGCTGGGGATAATTGAATCGACTCCCCAAGGAATTCCTTCAAGGCGGCGGCCACCTGCTTTTCGTTTAGCCGGGGAACAGGAGCGCGCATGACGATTTGCCCTTCGTTATCAAGGGTATCGGTTGCCTCCCCAAGCTTCAAAGTCGCAAGATACGACTTCACTCCCCCGCCAAGATACGGCAAAAACTTCGTCCCCTTATTGACGGCGATGACTAGCACCCCCGAGGCAAAAGGGTCAAGGGTCCCTAAATGCCCCACCTTTTTACTGCCCAGCGCCTTCATGATGGCGTTATCGATCTGCCGGCAGGTTAAGCCGATCGGTTTATCGAGGATGAGGATGCCGTCCATAACCGAATCATTATATAATGAACGGGTTATGAAATACATCCGCCGCGTCTTAGCCTGCCTCCGGAAAGCCGATGAGGCCTACGATTTGATTGAGAAAGGGGATCGGGTCGTCCTCGGGATCTCGGGAGGGAAGGATTCGCTTTGCCTATTGAAGGCGATGTCGATTTATGGATTGTTCTCCGGCAAGCGCTTCACCCTCTATCCGGTTTGCCTCGACTTAGGCTTCCCGGGCTTCGACGCTCAGTCAATTTCCGATTACTGCGCCTCCCTTGGGCTTAAACTCATCGTTAAAGACTGCCATGATGTCTACGAGATATTAAAGCTCCACGCCAAAAAAGGCCGCTTGCCCTGCTCGATCTGCTCCAGGGTGAAAAAAGCCGCCATCAACGAAGCGGCCCACGAACTCAAGGCCAATAAGGTCGCCTTCGCCCACCATAAAGACGATTGCTTGGAGACGTTGCTCATGAATGCCATCCACGGGGGACGGATCGCGAGCTTTGAGCCGAAGATGCATTTGGAAAGAGCCAATATCACCTTCATCCGCCCGTTGCTCGAATGCTTCGAAAGCGACCTCTCGGGGATGGTGAAGGAAGAAGGGCTCCCGGTCATGGGCAAGATCTGCCCCAATGACGGGGAGACCGAACGGCAATTCGCCAAGGAGACCCTAGCGGAACTGTATAGCCTCCGGGAGGAAGCCCATTTCAACTTAGGGGCCGCCCTCGACAATGACGAGGCCTTGAATATCCCGGCCCTCCATAAGGAGCATTACGTCGATAAGAAGCTGACCATTCGCCCTCTTTTGACCCCGGAATTAGCCATCCAATACGCCAACCTCAAAGGGTTAAAGCCCCTGCAACCGAATCGTTTGACCTACGTCTTCCTTGATAAGAAGAAGGTGTTCGGGGCGGTCCAATTCTGCGCAACCGGGCGGCTGGAAATGACCGTCAGCTTGCTATCCTATAAAAAGAACAAAGAAAACGAAGCCCTTGAATGTTTCCTTTTCGCCTTGCATCGCGAAGCCAAAAAGAAGAACCCCTTAACCTTCGTCTATCCCCTAGCCAATAAGAAAACCGCCCGCTTAGCCGGGTTTAGCGAGAAAACTAAACTCGGTAAGGGGCGGCGCTTCGAATTAACGCTTATCGGCTAGCTCGTCGAGTTGCTGCTGTTCCCGCGAAAGCGCATCCTCCAAAGAGGCGGCCTTCTTGAAGGTCTCATCCAAATAGAAGCTGACCTTCGGGACTTTGTAGACATCGAGTTTTTTGGCTAAAGAGGTCCGGACGAACCCCTCGCTTTTCTTTAACTCCTTCAGCCGGGTCTTCTCATGGCCCGCCTCAAAGAAGGTGACGTAGACTCGCGCTTCCGAGCAATCGGCGTTGACCACCACTTCGTTGACCGAGACCAGCCCCACATGGGGGTTTTTGATCTCGCGGGAGACGATGTCGGCAATGTCTTTGCCGATAATGGCCTTCAGCCGTCCTTGGCGGTCGGCCATTTATTCCGCCTTCTCGACCAGTTCGTAAGCTTCGACCCGGTCGCCTTCCTTAATGTCGTTATATCCTTCGATCGTCAGGCCGCATTCATAGCCATCCTTGACTTCCTTGACGTCGTCTTTGAAACGTTTCAAGGAGCCGAGCTTGCCATCGTAAATGACGACGCCAGAGCGGATAAGCCGGACCTTCGCCCCCGACTTCAAGAGGCCGGAGGTGACATAAGACCCCCCGACCGTCCCGACGTGGGTGATCTTATAAATATGACGGATCTCGGCTTCGCCTAAGACCGACTCGACCTTCTCGACGTCAACCATGCCCTTGAGGGCGGCTTCCATCTCATCAAGCACTTCGTAGATGATGTTATGGAGCCGGATCTCGACGTGGTTTTCCTCAGCTAATTGCCGGACTCTCGCATCCGGGCGGACCGCGAAGCCGAAGATAATCGCGTGGGAGGCACTAGCTAACATGATATCGGAATCGGAGATGGCTCCAGCCGAAGCGAGGAGAACATGGATCTTGACCTTATCGGTCGACATCTTCTCCAAATTGGCTTTAAGGGCCTCGGCGGTCCCGTTGCTATCGGACTTGACGATGACGTTGATGTCCTTGACCTTGCCGGCATTGACCAGATTGTTGAGGTCGGATAAGGACATCGCCGAAGTGCCGGAACGCGCTTCGTTTTGTTTGGCTAAAGCCCGTTCTTCCGCCACTTCCTTGGCTTGTCTTTCTTCCGGGAAGGCCATGAAGCGGTCCCCGGCGGCGGGGACGCTGGAAAGCCCAATGACCGAAACCGGGGTGCTGGGGGGCGCGCTTTTTAAGACCGAGCGATGCTCATTGGTCATCCGGCGAATCTTCCCATAAGTCTCGCCGACGACCACGAAGTCCCCGGCGTTAAGGGTCCCGTTTTGGACGAGCAAGGTGGCTTTCGGCCCCTCGCCTTTATCAAGCTCAGATTCAAGCACCGTCCCGATGGCGTAACGATTCGGGTTGGCCTTGAGTTCGAGCATCTCGGCCTTTAAGGCGATCATCTCGAGCAATTCGTCGATGCCTTGCTTCTTTTTGGCGGAGATATTGACGCTCATGACGTCGCCGCCGAACTCTTCGGCGATGACATCGTGGGCCATTAATTCCTCCAACACCTTATGGGGGTTGGCGCCCGGCTTATCGATCTTATTGACGGCGACGATGATGGGCACCCCAGCCGCTTTGGCGTGGTCGATGGCCTCCAAGGTTTGAGGCATGACCCCGTCATCGGCTGCCACCACTAAGACCACGATATCGGTGACCGAGGCGCCTCTAGCCCGCATGGCGGTGAAGGCGGCGTGGCCCGGAGTATCGATGAAGGTGATCTTCTTCCCGTTGATCTCGACTTGATAGGCCCCGATCTCTTGGGAGATGCCGCCGGCTTCGGTGTCGACGATATGGGAGCTCCGGATGGCATCGATTAGGGTCGTCTTGCCATGGTCGACGTGGCCCATGATGGTGACGACCGGGGGCCGCTCAACTAGATTCTCCGGGTCATCGACGATCTCGATGTCCTCAAAGTGGGCGGCATCGACGATCTTCTCTTTCTTGAAGTCGTAGCCGAACTCCAAGCAGACGGTCCCGATGGCTTCGTCATCGAGGATTTGATTGATGGTGACCATCTTCCCCTGCATGAACAAGGCCTTGATGATGTCATTGGCCGGGACGGCGATGGCTTTGGAAAGCTCGCCGACGGAAAGGGGCTTGGAATAGACGAAGACGCCGCCGTTGACTTTCGGCGCCGCCTCCTTCTTGCCCTTATTGGGGGTGAAGTTGCTGACCCGGTTTTGATGCGGGTTGTTGTTCTTCTTGTGGAAATTGCTCTTCCCTTTCATAGGTTCTCCTTTCCTTTCTTCTGCAAATAGGCTTTCGCCGCCTTTTCGTCGAGGATGGCGAGCCCGGAGAGGAAATCCCTCCCGAGTGCTTGCCCCATTTCCTCCCCCTCTTCTTCCAAAACGGGGATTTTCCGAAAGGCGGCGAAGTCCTGCAGCCGCTTCTTTGAGTTGCTTGAAGCGGACCTCGCGATGAGCAAGAGGCGCGGACGGGAACTATATATCGCCTCCCCGAAGGCGAGCTTCCCGGCTTTGTTCAGCAAGCCGAGGAATCCGTATTCCTTATCCATTGCCTGATCTCCGCGATTATTTCCTCGCTTAGCCCGTACCTTCTTAGCCGCCCCCTTTTTAGGGCTAGCTCGAAGGAAGCTAAGTCGGGGGCGAAATAGATGGCCCGCCCTAACTGGTCTTGGGCGTAATCGACTTTGACCGCCGGGGAGATGAGTACCCGCAGCAAGGAATGCTTGGGGTGGCTAGTCCTAGTCAAGACGTCCATCCGTTGAGGGATGATCCTCATTTATTTCCCGTCGTCATCGTAATAACGGTCGTATTCGCTGAAATCGTCCTCGATATCGTCTTCGGTATCGTCGAAATCGCCGTTATGGATGTCCTCTTCCTCGATCTCCGAGAGTTCCTCGTCGGTATAAACCGGCATGGTCGGGACGGCGGGCTTGGCCGGGGAGGCCGGCTCCCGCTTGACCTCCTCTTCGGTGATCTTGCGCGGCCGTTTGGATTTCGCGGCCGGCTTGGTCTTCTTCTCCTTCGCTTCCTCGAGTTCTTTCTCCAGGTCGGAGAGGGTGGTGGTCGTCTTGACGTCCTGCGGTTCCTCCTTGACCGGCTCTTCCTTCTTTTTATTGAGCTCGGCTAAGGCCGCGGCGGCCGGATTGGTGGCCTCTTCAGGGAAGGATTCAGGCGCGACGGCGGCTTTCGGGGCCGGCTTAACAACCGGTTCTTCGACCGTCTTCTCGACCAGGGGCTCCACTTTCGGGGCTTCGGCTTTCTTGGCCTCGGCGAGCCGCTTGGCCGATTCTTCGGCCATCTTCTTGGTCAGCTCTTCCTGGGCTTTCCGCTTCTTCTGCTCCTCGGCTTGCTTAGCCACTTCTTCGGTCGGGGTGTATTCGATCTGGTCCTCATTGGCTTCCGATTCGGTGATGAGGTGGATGGTATAGCCGGTCAGCTTCTGGGCGAGGCTTAAGTTGATGTCGCGCGAACCTTTGGCGACTTTTAAGGAATCGTCTTCGATGATGACGTCGGCTTCCTTATCCTCTTCATCGACATTGATGCCAAGGGTTTTGGCCGGCCGGACCGCCTCGAGGATGAACATCCCGGGGTTATCGGAGTAGTTGATGATATCGATCTTCTCTTTGCTCTTGCCATTGCCGAGCTGCTGGACGATCTTCTGGATCCGGTTCCCCCCTTGCCCGATGCAAGCCCCGGTGGCATCGACGTCCTCGTTATTGGAGGCGACGGCGACTTTGCTCCGGATGCCGGCTTTCCGAGCGATGGCTTTGATGACGACGGTCCCGTCGTAAATCTCGTGGATTTCCTCTTCGAAAAGCCGTTTGAGGAACCCTTCGGAGGAACGGGTGGCCTCGATCTGGGGGCCGCGGCTCGGCTTGCCTTCGGTTGACTGGGCCGGCCGGACTTCTTGGATGTAGACCTTGACCTGGTCGCCGATCCGGAAGTATTCGTCCCCGATTAACTCTTTCCTGGTCAATTCGATGGTGGTCCGCCCGATCGAGATACTGGTGATCTTGTCGTCACTCTTCTCGACGGTCCCAACCATCATCTCGCCGATGTGGTCTTTATAAACCCGATAGAGGGCGACCCGTTCGGCTTCGGCGAGCCGAGCCCGGAAGTTGTTCTTGATGGCTTTGGCCAAGACGGCGGTGACCTGGCTCATCGGGCAGGGAATCTCGAAATCGTCCCCGACTTTGTACTTCGGTTCCTTCAACCCTTCATTGGCTTCCTCGACCGAGACTTGGAGGAAGTCATCGGTGATGTCGTCTTCCTCGGTCACTTTCTTGACCTGGGCGAGGTAGACGGAGCCGGTCTCGGGGTCGATATGGCAGGTGACGACGGCGTCATCGCCCCCGCCGAGCTCTTTGACATAGGCCCGGCAAGTGGCGTCCTCTAAGGCCGAGAGGACGTCTTCGTCGCTCAGCCCCTTGGATTCGCTTAGGGCGTGGAGCGATTCAAGGAACGGCGGCCGTTCCTCAACGATTTGGGATTTTCTTGGCATGGTGTTTCCTTTCTAGAATTTGATGGCGAGGCGGGCTTTCTCAACGTCCGCCCGATTGAGTTGGATAATTTGCTTACGCGCCTTGACGGCGATCTCGAGGTCAATGGTCTCGGGGGTTAAACTAATCAAGGTCCCCTGGAGATCGTTTTCCCCTTTGTAAGGATGGGAAAGGTGGATAGCGAGGTAGGAGCCGACGTAATCCTCGAGTTTATCGAGGGCGATCCGCTTCTCGGCCCCGGCCGAGCTTAAGTCAAGGGTATAAGCCCCTTCGATCGGGTCGGCTTCATCGAGGATGGCGGAGACCGCCTCGGAGACGCTTACGACCTCATCGAGGGAGATCGGCTCTTTCCGGTCGATGACGATTTGCAACGACCCGCCTTTGAAGCTGAGGTCGTATAGGTCATAGCCGAGTTCATTGATCCGCGGCTGCAGCAATTCGACTAAGGTGTTTTCGGTTTCGCTCATTTTCCCTCCTTCAATAGAAAGAGTGGCTCGAAGGCCACTCTGATAAGTTTCGCTTCACGGAACCGCTTCGGGATTTCCGCAAGGTGAATATAGCACAGGGGAGGGAGGAGTTACAACTTTATTCGGCGACATCGCCCTAAAATGCGAAGCGGTACCGCCTCTTTAAAAAAAGGTTTCACTATCCTCTTCAGTGATAGAATATGGTTTTGAGGAAGCGCCGATGAAAAAACGTTTCATAACGCTAGCATTGTTAGGCCTGTCGCCAGCGAGTTGCAGTTTAGAAAATCAATATCCATTATACTATCAATACCTTTACGACTTTCCTCCCGATCACCCAGTCAGAGTATCGGCTTGGGTCGATGATCATGGCGATTGGATGACCGGGATCACCGCTTACAACAGCGGATTCTCCGACTTGAACCTCCTGGCCGTCTATGCGATGCAGCGAGACTACCCCTGTCCTTTAAAGGACATGGCGAGGATGATTAAGCAATCCGGAAAAGACCCAGAATATATCGATTTAACGATTTTGCCCTACCCAATCGCGACCGAATATGACTTTCAAAGAATGAATAGAATCGGGAATTACGAAAACTGGTACATCTATCTCGGCGTCGAACTGGGATTATTGAACGAGCATTCCATCGACGACGAATCGATGGAGGATTATTTGGGCCATCCATACGAATTAAAAGAGGATTAAACGCATGAAAAGCCGATGGTCGAAATTAATAATGGCAACCGCCGCGGTGGCCACGCTTTCTTTGTCGGGCTGCAGTTTGTCTAACCAATACCCCTATTACTATGACATGATCGTCGAAAGCCCACCGCTTACGATGTTCGATCTTTACGCTTGGGTCGATGGCCAAGGCAATTGGATGACCGGGGCGGTAATAGAGAGATCGCTCACCGTCCAGGCCGATGAGATCATGGTAATGCAGCAATTCCGACCCTGCCCTTTGGAAGATATGGCGAAGCTGATAAAGAAATCCGGAAAATATCCCGACGCTTTCCTTCTTCACATCATCCCCTACCCAATTGAATCGCTAGAGGATTTCCAATCGATGGAAGGCCGTCAACTATATGAGAACTGGTTCGTCTATCTCGGCGTTGAGCTCGGGCTATTGAACAATCATTCAATCGACTACGAGTCAATGAAGGACTACTTAGGACATCCCTATAAATAAGGAGGAAACGACAATGAAAAAGAAAACGATTACGCTCGCCGCCTTAACCTTGGGCTTAGTCGGCTGCCAAAGCCAAAACTACCCTGCCTTCCAAGAGGCGGTCATGGAACCAGGCCAAACCTACGTCATGGTTTGGCTCGATCTTGACGGAGAGTGGCGTTCGGGGGCGATGGGCGAAGGGGAATTCCATTCCCAAGAAACCGGCGAGGCCCTCTACACGGCTTTAATCGATATGCAAAAGCAAAAATGCCCGTTGAAGACAATGGCTTCATACATTAAGGAGAGTCCGAAGATTCCGGATGATTACGACGTTTTCCTCTTGCCGTGTCCCGTTCCCCGCCTCCAAGTTGATGATTATTTCGAACAAGGGCACCCCTACTACGTATGCCAATACGACTATGTCTATTCCGTCTTAGGCCTCGTGAACCCTTTCTGATATGAAAAAACGCCTCTTTGCTTTGTTTTCACTCTTGTTGATCCCTCTTGCTGGCTGCGGATACGCCGATCGTTACCCAGCCACCCATCGGATGATATTTGAGACCGACCCGGAGGCAGAGCTCCGCATTTACGTCTGGCTCAACGAAGGCGGGGAATGGAAATCGGGGGCCTATTGCGAACAAGGCTGGATCAAATACCCGGGTTTAGGGGAAAATATCCCCAGCGACGCACTTTGGAACTACATCGTGGAGGAAGAACCCATCAGCCTACCGGAAATGGGCAAACTGCTCGCCCAATCTAGCCGGGAGTCGAGCAAGATACAGGTCCGGGTGCTGCCGAACGATCATCGGCCCGAGGAAAACGAATGGATCATCCCCGACAGCCATTACTTCCCCTATATCCTCGACCAATTGGGACTAGAGGAGAAAAAGGTCTGATTGACCAACAAAGGGAACCTCGATTCATCGCGCGGATGATTCAACTTAACCTGTCTCGCCTAAAAGAAAATCGGCATGGGTTTCCGCGCCGATTACTTATATTTGCGATAGCCTAATTGGCTTCTTCGTTCCCAAGCCCCTTGGTGATGGCCTTATTCCGCCACCCGCCTTTCTTCCAACGGATATAGAACAGGACCGCCCGGACGCATTCGTCTAAGGCCGCCCCGATGAAGGCCCCGTATATGCCAAGGCCGTAGACGATGCAAAGCAATGCCGAGACCCCGACGGTGAAAACCCAGGAGGTGACGATCGAGCACGAGACCGGGAAGTTGATGTCGCCCGCCGTCTCGAGCCCTTTGACATAAACGAGGTTGGTGGCCCTCCCTTGGTCTAAGACGACGTCGATGAGCATACAGAAGATCGCCATCATCCCGATGGAATGGAGGGAGGTATTATCGACGTTGACCGAGGGGTCGGCATAGGCTTGATGCATCAAGGCGGTGAAGATCGGGTAAGCCAACGCGGTGATCAGCAACGCCATGATGAAGGAGACGGTCCGGGCCATGGTCCCGACGTCTTGGACCAGCCGGGCGGCCTCGTCTTTCTTCCCTTCGCCTAGTAACGTCCCTTCGGTGACTTGCATCGCCACCCCGGTCCCTTGGGCGAAAAGGTAGATAATCGAGGTGAAGGTGATGATATAGGTCCTTAGGTTTTGGTCTAAGACCCCGACGGCGTAATTGATGATGATGGCCAAAACCAGCTGGGAGGCTTGATAGGAGAGGGTCTCCCCGGCGGTCGGCAGCCCGATGCCCATGAGCCGCCCCAAAAGTTTATGGGGGAAGGGCTTAAGGTTTTTGACCGACAGCGAGCCATTGATCGACATCTTGAAGAAGATGTAGGAGGCCGCTAAGCCAACCAGGCGGGAGGCGCAGGTCGCGATCCCGACCCCGATCAGCTTGAATTCGATGGTTTGATCAGGGAAACCAAAGATGAATATCGAGGCCACGACCGCGTTGATGATATTGGTCAAGAAGGCGACGACGGTCGGGAAAGTCAGCCGTTTATGAGCTCTTAGGAACGACCCGAGCACATTGGTCAAAGCCTGCAGGACCAACGAGGGGGCGGTGATGAGCAAGTAAAGTTTGGCTAAGGGGACGACGTTTTCCGCCACCCCCATAAGGGGGAAGACGACGAAGGCTAAGCCGGATAATATGCCCGCCACCACGATGCCGATGACGAGGTTAAGGTAAATCGAGAGGCTGTATATCTTCTTGGCGGTGGCGGTATCGTTTTTGCCCAATAGCTGGGTGAGCAGGATGAGCGAGGAATTCGAAAGCACCGAGAAGGAGACGATGAACATATTCGATATCTGGTTGGCTTGGGCGACGGCGTTCGAGGCTAAGGGGACCGGGGAAAGCAAAAATTGGTTGACATAGCCCATGGCCACCGAAAGTATCATCTCGAGGAACACCGGGACCGCCATCTTGATGAGGACGGTATTCCGGGCGAAGACCCGGACTAAGGGAAGCGAAGAGGCTTTCATTGCAAAGGGGCATACTAGGAGGATAGGACAACAAAATCAATGGTTTTTATAATTATTTTGCATTGATTTTTTAGCGGTGACGGCCCCGAAAAGAAAAACGACCCCGAACATAGTTCGGAGCCGGCGCGTTTTCCCTTGTTATCCGTCTTCAGCCGTTGATATTCGAAACGATCTTTTTCTTTAGCCGTATCCAGGCGACGAGTCTCATCCCCACTCCCAGCAAAGCCGGGATGGCGTTAACCACGATTAAAACCGTCGGCCCGACCATCAAGGAGCCCATGAAGTCAATCGGGAAGAAGGCGACCATCGAGGTATTGAGGAAATAAGGGTCAAGGGCATAGGCGATCCCGAACCAGATGGCGAAAATGGCAGTCAATCCCAGGTGAATGGCATTGACCAAAAAGCGTTTCTTGATGTCGAAGAGCCAAGTCACCACATAGCCGACCATGATAAGAGCCAGCATATAAAGGGGGAAGGTGCTGGCGGCGTGGGCAAAAGAATAGTCCATGGTGATGAGCGAGAGGACCAAATCCCCGGCAAAGAAGAGAGCCACGAGACCAACAAACCCCTTGCCAAGCCCTTCAACTAGTTTCAACCAGCCCGGGAAAACATGCTTGGTATCGCACTTTTTCCATTTATATAGCCCATAGAGGCTAATAAAGGCGACGAACAATCCGATCAATAAAGTATCGAGGGGATAGAGGGCGGAATAACTCCCTTCGACAACCGAATCGAAAATGCCCGATAAAACGAAGATGGCATTGAGCAAGACAAGGAGGAAGCCCCCGGTGGCGAGGCTTAGGGATAAAGAAAGGTAGAATCCCTTCGACCGGGGGCCGAGCAAAACGAAATAGAAGAAAATCAAAGCCATCGGGATAAGCAAGAGGAAACAAAGGTAATACGGCAAAGCCTCAAGGGTATAGACGAAGCCCGACCCATAGTCATGGATCAGGGCGAAGATCCCTTCGTAAAAAGGGATCCCCCCAGCCAGAAACAAAAAGATCCAGATCAGCTTATAAGCCCAGGAATACTTAGATGGCATCGAAGATATCCTCCCAGGTGAAGTCGCCAGATTCATAGACATTGTCTTCTTGGTAATCGAGGTAGAGCCGTTTTAAGGAAGTTATCGTTCCAGCGGCCGATATCTCGATGACATTAGCCCCTAAATGGCCTTCTTGATAGGTGAGCCCTTGGCCGGACTTCAGCCCATAGCAAAGGGCGATCGGATCATTGGCCTTAGCTTCCGACCCATAATAGAGGGCGCAGAAATCGTTTTTATGGTCATGACCGACGAACATGGCTTTAGTTGAGCCGAGTTCTTCGGCTTTAGCGAAGAAGCCGCTGTCTTCATAGCCAGCGTAGGTCCGAGTCTGGCCAAGGCCAGGTATTTCCCAAATCTCCTCATGCATCTCCCCCGAATAGTCGATGATTCCACCCGGATGAGAGGGATCGGAGGAATAGCCTTTTATCCCCTCGTTGGCTAATCGATGGGCATATTCGTATTGCCAAAGGGCGATATGGAAGAAGGCCGAGGAAGGGACGATCGCCCCATTGATGTCCTTGGCCCGGTTGACCATTCTTTCATACCATTCGATTTGGTCCTCGTGGATGACGTCGTAAGCCAAAGAGAATCCATGGGGATCGAGTTTATTGGAGTCGAGGACGTAAAGCTCATGGACGATCTTCCCATCCTTAGTCAAATCGATGACGAAATTGCTTCTACCGAATATATCGTCATTCGGATGGTCGATGTTGAGGCACTTATCGTAGCTTAAGGCTAAGTTGGTGGGGAAATCGGGATCATAGAGTCCCTGCTCATCATGATTCCCCCAGGCTAAAGCGAAATAGGAAAGCGAACTCTCCTCAAGGGCATCAAGAAGCCGGGTATAAATCCGCTTATTGCCCCCGAGTATCTGATCGCCGGTGAGAATGGCGATGTCGGCCCCCGCTTCGTTGATAAGGGCGCTTAGATAAGCCGCCTCCTCCTCGAGGTCGGAGCCGAAAGTCCAGTGGGTATCGGCTAATTGGATGACCTTCATGCTCTCCCCTTCAAAGGGGATATTGGCGACGTAATCATCTAACCCCACCGACTTCGCCGGGGAGCAAGCAAGCAATAACGGCAATAGACCGAAGCTAAGCTTAATCGAGGATCGCATGGTCGCCGTCGTTGAAATAGAGGATGCCGAGGCAATGCGGCCCGCAGTGGCAGGAGATGGTGGCCCCGGCGGTGGTGACATAGACCCGGCGGAACCCTTCTTTCTTCACCCGCTCGACGATCGCTTGGACCACGTCCTCGGGAGCGGTCGAATAGGTGACGAAGACGATGTCCTTGTCGGGGTTATTGTAGGTGGCTAAGGTGTCTTCGACGTAATTCAAAACCACCTTCTTCATCGGGCCCCGGTATTTCTTGCCCGGGCCCATCTTCCCATCTTTGACGTAGATCTCGGGCTTTAAGCCTAAGACATTGGCCCCGATCATGGCCAGGGCGCTGCACCGGCCGCCTTTATAGAGGTAATTGACCGATTCAAGGGAGAAGGAGGCTTGGTCATAAGGGATCCGGTTGCTGACCGCTTCGACGATCTCTTCCGGGGCTTTGCCCTGCAAGGATAGCCGATGGGCGTATTCGGCTTGGAGGGCGATGCCGGTCGAAAGGGAGCGGCTGTCGATGACGTCGATTTTGCCCGGGAACTTCTCAGCCGCGAGGCAAGCATGGGAATAACTTGAGGAGATGCAAGAAGAGAGGGAGAAATGGATGACGTGCTCGTATTCGTTAAGCAACTGACGGAAGTATTCCTCGTATTCAGCTTCGTTGATGGCCGAGGTCTTGGGGAGTTGATTGGTCTTCTTGACGTATTCGTAAAGGGTTTCGGGGGTGACTTCCCCGTCATACCCGGTTTGGTCGCCAAGGATCAAGGTGAAGGGGATGGTATGGATATCCCATTCCTTCAATAGGTCCTTGGGTAAGTCGACGGTCGTTTCGGCCGAGATGCAGATTTTCATATAATGAATGGCTCCTTTGGCTTGTTAATTATAGTGGTTAGTCGGCTTATTGCCTAATCGGTTTGTCCGCGCTCCACTTATCGAGGATCCGGGGGTAGTAATCGCGCCAAAGCTGCTTGACGTGGTCAAGGCAATAGTAAGCGGCGATGTTATCGGCTTGAAGCCGGGCTTTCTCATAAGCTTCCCTATCCTCGGATAGCTTCTTGATAAGAGCAGCGAATTCCTCGTTGTCCTTTCCTTTAAGGTAATCGTCGAAGAGGATGTCTTTATATAGATCGAGGTCGCGTAAGAGGAAGGGGACGCCGCAGGAAGCAGCCTCTAATATCGACATCGGGAACAATTCGTTATAGGAGGGCATGAAGAGGAGGTCGCTGGCGTTATACACCTCATTCATCATCTCCCGTTTGACGATGCCGAGGAACTTGACGTTCGCCGGTGGATTATCCATCACCTTCTTCAGTTCCTTATACCCGTCGGTCATCTTTCCAAAGCTGAACCCGCCAGCCCAGACGAATTGGATCTCTGGATTGGCTTTAGCCACCTCGATGAAGTCCAGCACCCCTTTCCGGGTCTGGACCTGCCCCACCCCTAAGACCACGAAGGCGTCTTTCTTGATCCCGAGTTTTTCCCGGATCGCTTGCTTTTCTTCTAAAGAAAGAGGATGGAAGGCGTCAGGGGAAACGTAATTAGGGATGTAGGTGATGTTTTCCTCCTTAATTCCCAGTTCGATAAGGGGCTTAATGAAGATCGGGTTGACCACCACGATCTCATCGGCCTTTTTATATAACTTTTTGACATACCATTTGAAGATGGCGAAGATCGGCTTGGGCAATTTGATCGACCCATCTAAAGTGGTTGGGAGGAAATGGACGTAGCAAACGTTGACGGTCTTTCGTCCCATCCGGAGATAGAAAGAGGGATTAACCGTATGGACGTGGTTGATTTGGGCTTTGCCTTTATCACCTTTTAAAAGGATTTGGAATTCCTCTATTTGCTTGACCAAGGCCACCTGTTCCAAATAGGCCGAGCCCACCCCTTGGCCCTCGACCGAGGTCGCGGCCGAGAGCATGCGAATTCGAATTGGTTTCATAGGAAGAATATTACGATGGATGGCTAATTTTTCAAGGGGGATAAACGACGAAAAAAGGCCGGTTTCCCGGCCGATTCTTCTGCTTGGTGCCCTCACCCTTAGTCGAAAAGAGGTCTGATCCTTACCATGGATCCGTTCTACCGCTGAACTATGAGGGCGGCAACGCATCTATCGGTGCGCAAGCGGTATTATAGAGACACCCCCTAGCCTATGCAAGAAATATTTTATCGGGCCCTCGAGACGGGAAAAGGGTGCAAAATAACCGTCGCTCCATTAAGATATGCAGGCTATGGATTTAAGCAAGGCCGCCTTGAGGAAAGAAAGGAAAAGGAACCGGATTCCCGAGATCGATTTCCTACGAGGACTCGCGATCCTACTTATGATCTTCGACCACCTCTGCGTCGATTTGGCGATGCTTCCGGGTATCTTGAAGTCGGTCGCCTCCAATTACTCGATTATCGGCATTGAGCCAGTTCGAGCGATGGCGGAATTCGGCAACTTATGCTTCTATGAAGGTTTGCCCGTTGGGGGATTCCCGTTACGGGATGCCGCCCATATCCTCTTCGTCGGGGTTTTCGTCCTGCTTAGCGGCATCTGCTGCACCTTTTCGCGTAATAACTGGAAACGGACCGGGATCCTCTTTGCCTTCGCCATGATTATCAAGTTGGCTTTCTTCGGCTTAGGGGTAGCGATCGAAGACCCGAGCATGTATATATATTTCGGGATGCTCGATAGCCTTTTCATCGCCCATCTCCTCTATTGCATTAAGGACCATTTCTCCAAGGATAAGTGGCTGGATTTAGGGATCGGGCTCTATTTCGTCTTCCTCTGCTGCATGCTGATGGATAGCAATCCGGTTGGCTATGCTGATCCCTCTGACGTCTTGCCCCACCTGTTCCGCCTTTTCATCGGCCAAGCCGGAGCCGGGGGCGATTATATCCGCCCGTTGCCGGTCATCGCCTTATTGTTCATCGGGGCTTTCGTCGGGAAAACCCTCTATGCCAAGAAGAAGTCCTATTTGCCAGGGCTTCGTTATGCTGAGCCGTTCGGCTTTTGCGGAAGGCATAGCGCTTTAATCTACCTCTTGCACCAACCTCTCCTCGCCCTTATCCTCCTCTTCGTCTGTTTAGGATTAGGGTATCGCCTATAAGGAAGTAACCATGGAAAAGATATTCGATCAACTCGCCGCCTCCGCCGCCTATAACCCCAAGGGCATCGCCTTAAGGTTCGAGCATGCCGCCATCACTTACGAAAGATTATTAAAAGAAGTATATAAGACAGCCAATAAGCTCGCTGGGCTCGGAGTGAAAGAAAACGACGTGGTGGCGATGAATCTCCCCAACTGCGTCCATGCGGTCTATGTCCTCTATGCCCTTGATTACCTCGGGGCCATCGCCTATTTGATCCATCCGCTGACCCCCGATGACCAGCTTTCGGGATTTATGGATAAAGCCAAAGCCAAGGCCCTTATCTGCCTTAATATCGATGCCGAGCGGATCGCCGCTTCTTGCCCGAATGTCCAAATCCTTTCGGTCAACCCCTATGCGGTCGGGAATCCATTGTTGAAAGGATTAGCCGCCTTAAAGGCCGGCAAACTAAAGAAAGCCTATCCCTTAGCCAAGTTAAAAGAAATAAAGGCCAGCCGTTCCTCTAAAGACCCGAGCGCCACCTCCGTCTATCTCAATTCCGGCGGGACCAATGGCGAGCCGAAGATCATCATGCTCAGCAGCGCCGCCATCGCCGAGTTAGCGAGCCGGGGCCATGAGATCGTCGATATTGAGGACGGGCGGGAAGCGAAGATGTATACCGTCATCCCCCTTTTCCATGGCTTTGGCCTGGCCATGGGGGTCTGCTTGCCGATCCAAGTTGCCGGCACCGCCGTCTTAGACCTCAAGTTCCATAGCAAAGCCGCGATCAAAAGGATGCGGAAAAACCAAGCCAACATCATCATCGGGGTCCCGGCCTTATATAACGCCTTACTCCATAATCCCAAGTTCGCTGGCAAGGCCATCAAGAATTTGATCGCCGCCTTCGTCGGGGGTGATTCGGTATCCGATTCCTTGTTGGACCGTTTCGATGAATTAGCCGAAAAATCCGGCTCGAAATGCCGGCTTCACGAAGGCTATGGCTTGACCGAGACCGTCACCGTCACCAACGTCAATTCCGATTTCTCCGCCAAGCGGGGAACGGTTGGCAAACCCTTAAGGGGCTTAAAGGAAATCATTCTCGATCTGGAGACCGGGGAGCCGCTTGGGCCGAATCAAGAAGGGGAGGTCGCGATAGCCGGCCCCACCTTGATGAATGGGTATTTTGAGGATCCGGAGCTGACGGAGAAAAGCTTCAAGGTCATCGATGGGATCAAATACGTCTTGACCCGGGACTTAGGCTATCTTGATGAGGAAGGCTATCTCCACTTCCGGGCCCGGCTAAGGCGGATCGCCAAGGTCAACGGGGTCATCGTCTGCCCGGCTGACCTAGAAAGGCTTTGCTTAGAAGACGAAGGGATTTACGAGGCCTATTGTTATGCCGTCCCTGACCCTAAGCTTGGCCAGGTGCTGAACTTAGTCTTGGTTAAGCATCACGCGTGCGCGGATTCATTAGAAACCATTGAGCAACGGATCCGCGAAAGCATAAATAAGAAACTGCCAATATATTACAAACCTAAGTCCATTCGCTTCATCGACAAACTCCCCCGGACCGCGGTCGGGAAAGTCGATGACTCCGCCTTCAAGGATAAAGAATAAGGCCCGAAAGGGTCTTTTCTTAACTTGCGATACTTAGAAGTTACTTCTAAGCTCGATAGAAGTTGGTTAGAAGTACTGATAGAAGTAGAATAGAAGTGAACGCTAGGTTGTATAGTTTTATATAATCAAAAAGCCGCCTATGAGGACGGCTTTTCCTTTATTTAAGCGCTTGGTATTCCTCTTCCTTCACCGGTTCAAGCCATTCATTATGGCAATTGACTCCCGGCACCTCGAGGGAAAGGTGGGCGAACCATTCGTCCTTGCTTGCCCCATGCCAATGTTTGATTCCCGTGGCGATGTAGACGACATCGCCCGGATGTAATTTCCGGGCTGGCTTTCCCCATTCCTGGTAATAGCCCTCCCCATCGGTCACGAGCAATATCTGCCCCCCGCCTTCCTTGGCAGTATGGATGTGCCAGTGGTTTCGGCACCCCGGCTCGAAGGTGACGTTGGCAATGAAGACCCCGTCCTTATTAAGAGGATTAAGATAGCTTTGCCCGTCGAAATACTGGGCAAACCCGTCATTAGGCTCTCCAAGACCAAACATTGGTTCGAAGCCGGTCTTGTCTTCGGCATAGGCTTCCCGGACCAGGGGGAAGACGGCCCAGGCGTTGGGCCAGCCGACGTAGAAGGCGGCGTGAGTAATGATCTCGACCATCTCGACCTTGCTGACCCCATGCTTCTTGGCGTTCTCAATATGGTATTTGAGCGAGTTATCGGTGATCCCTTTGGCTAACAAGCAGACAACGGTGACGATGCAACGGGTCTTGAGATCCAATTTATCGGTCCTAGACCACACCTCACCGAATAAGACGTCATCATTGAGCTCGGCGAATTTGGGGGCTAAGTCCCCCAGCCCTTTTCTTCCAGCGGTCTGCTTCATTCGATCCAGCCTTTCAGCGTTTCTTCATTGACGCCGAAATTCAGCAATCTTCCCTCGCGTATATCCAAGGAAGGATAGGTTGCCTTCAGATGCTTTACCGCCGTCTCGATCGGCGAGCCGCCGGAGGTGGCATAGACGTAAATTGGGCAAGCGGGTTTCACCGCGTCAAGGAAGGTATCGACCTCCCGCGGCTCGACGCCCCACCAAATGGGGAAGCCGATGAGGAGGCGGTCATAGCCGCTTAAATCGGGATAGTCCTCCTTGATGGCCGGACGGGCCGATTCATCGTTCATCAAAAGAGTCGAACGGGAATGGCAATCCCGCCAATTGAGGTCAGCTTCGCTATAGGGTGGAACCGGGGTTATCTCGAAAAGGTCACCGCCTAAAACGGAAGCCAAAGCCTCGGCGGTTTTCTTCGTTTCGCCCGAGGCTGAGAAATAACAGATAAGGGTTTTCATTTTCATCTGCTCCTTTCGATTCGATTATAGGTCGAGGAGGAGATTGGGCAACCGGAAATCGCTCACCATAACCAGAATGAATATCCAGATATTCCTACCGATAGGCAAGAATATGCATCTAAGTATGTATCTAACCGTGTACCGCCTAAATTATGAGTATTTTCTAAAGTCTCCTAAATAGTTCGACGCAGCTACGCCAAAATTTCCAAAAAGAGAGGAAAACTAACCGCCGAGAAGCTTTCGAAAAGCTAAATGACGAGCAAAAAGACCCTCAATCCGAGGGCCTTTAAGTATATAAGCTAATGATTAGGCGGCTTTATAGTCGCTTAATTTCGGGGCTTTCGCGGAACACTTGTCATAAGAGATGGAAACGACCATGTCATTGCCATCTTCATCTTCCCCGCTGAACTCGACGACTCGGTAATCATCGAAGCTGACCACGGTTTCCGCTTCCTCGATCATCATCTTGGCGGTGAGGGAACCATCGCCTTTGGAATAGAACGTGACCGCGTCTTCGCTGAGCCCGCCGCCGAGAATGGCGGCGCCCATGGCGGTCAGTCCAAGGGCCTGGAAGGTGGCCAGGCTGGTGTTGACGATGGAAGCGAATCCGGCATCCCATTCGGAACCATCTCCGGTGACGGTATAGGTGTCGCCATTAGTCGTGACGATCTTCTCTTCCCCGTCGATCTCGGCGAGGAAGATATAGGCAGTGGACTCCGGGGATTCCGAATAGATGAACCCTTTCTCCTTGTCGCCGGCGACTATGGCATCGCTAGCCCCGCTCGACTTCATGGTGAACTTCTCGACTTCGCTCCAGTCGAGGGTATGTTTGCTGATGTCGGTGTAGACTTCAGTGGCCTCCTCCAAGGTGATCTCCGAGCCATAGGAGGCGCAAGAGAAAGTGAGGGCCACTAACGGCAGCATCAACAACAACGATTTTCTTTTCATTTTTAACTCCTTGAGTTTGGACTAATGTTATCAGGCAAACGATAAATTGACAATCGGTTTAACGATGGTTTTACTCAACCTCGATCCCGTCGAGGTCGTAGATCGCGGCATTGGTGATCTTGACCTTGACGATATCGCCGGGGTTATGGGATTTGGAAGAGGCGAAGGTCACGGCCCCATCGATGTCATCAGGCGCGTTATAGGCGCACCGCAATAAATAACGGTCGCCCTCTTTTCCGATAACCAAGCCTTCATAGACCTTTCCGATCCGCTCTTGGTTATTATGATAGGAAATGGCGGCTTGGACCTTCATCAATTCGTCTTTCCGTTGTTGCTTTAGCTTCTCACTGATCTGGTTCGGAAGCGAATAAGCCGCCGTCCCTTCTTCCCGAGAATAAGTGAAGCAACCCATATGATCGAATTTGACTTCTTGAAGGAATTCGATGGTTTCCTTTTGGTCATCTTCGTTTTCGCCCGGGAACCCAGAAATCAAAGTCGTCCGCAAGACCGCATCGGGGCAGATTTCCCGGATCTTTTTGAAAAGATCGCGCATCTGCTTGGCGTCCCCATGCCGGTTCATCAGTTTCAAAAGATGATCGGAGGCGCATTGGACCGGGACGTCGAAATAATGGGCGATGGAGCGGCTAGCAGCAATCGTCTTGATCAATTCCTCGCTCATCTCGGAAGGATAAAGATAAAGAAGGCGGATCGAGTAGAACCCCATCCCGTCGAGCTCTTTCAATAAGTCGACGATATCCGGCTTCTTGCCCGGGAAATCGGACCCATAGACCGTGGTGTCTTGGGAGATAAGCGAGATCTCCTTCACCCCTTGGCTAAGCAATTGTTTAGCTTCGGCTTTGATCTCCTCATAGGGCCGGGAGACGAAGCGCCCCCTTATATAAGGGATGGCGCAGAAAGAGCAAAAATTGTCGCACCCTTCGCTGATCCGAAGATAGGAAGCGAAGGGGGCAGTCGTTAAAACCCGATCGAGGGGGTCAAGGGGTTTGAATCCCCTTTCCCCCGTTAAATCGGATAGATATTCGGCTAAATGGGCGTAATCGCGGATCGGGACTAAGCAATCGATCTCCGGCATCGCTTCCTTGACCTCGGCGTAATAACGCTCGGCTAGGCACCCGACGACGGCGATTTTCGCCTTATAGGCGGCTAGTTCCAGGATGGTATTGATCGATTCCTGCTTGGCCGAAAGGATAAAGGCGCAGGTATTGATGAGGATGAGGTCGGCTTGCTCGGGCCGGTCGACGATTTTGGTGCTAGAGGGAAAGCAAGCGAGCATCATCTCGGTGTCGATCCGGTTTTTGGCGCAGCCTAAAGAGACGCAATAAAGGTTCATAGGCGGTTGCTCGCCTTCATCTTCTCCTTTAAGGCGAGGATCCGCTTCTTCAATTCGGTTAAGCTATCCATCCGCCAGGTCCAGTTGACGTCATCGACGATGCCCGGGACATTGATCCGGGCTTCATCGCCTAAACCTAAGAGGTCTTGGGCGCAGAGGATGGCGGCGTTCGCTTTCTTATTCAGGCAATAGGAGATGAGGGCATCGACCACGTCATGGTCGCGGCAATCATGCTCATCGAGGGCTTGCCGCCATTCGGCTTGCTTCTCGGGGGTTAAGGATAAGTAATAGCCCCGCGCGGTGGCGTTATCATGGGTCCCGATGTAGCAGACAGCATTCTCTTCATCATACCCCGGCTTATGGGCGATGGCGTCATCATCGAAGGTGAATTCGACGACGATCATGCCGGGGAAATGATAATGGTCGCGCAGCGTCAACACCTGGGGACGGAGGTCGCCTAAATCCTCGGCGATGATGTCGATATCGGGGTATTCTTTAAGCAATTCATCGAAAAGCTCATAGCCCGGAGCCTCGATCCACTGCCCATCGATCGCCGTCGGGCAAGAGGCTGGGATCTTCCAATAAGTATCGAAGGCCCGGAAGTGATCGAGCCGGATGATGTCGTATATTTTGGCGTTTTGGGCGATCCGGTCGATGATGAAGAAATACTTAGTGGCTTTAAGCTTATCCCAATCGTAGATCGGGTTGCCCCAGCGCTGGCCGGTGGCCGAGAAATAATCAGGCGGGACCCCGGCGATGAAAGACGGCTGATGGGTCTCGGGGTCAAGCAGGAACGTATCCTGATTAGCCCAGACGTCGCAGGAGTCATGGCCGACGTAGAAGGGGATATCGCCGATGATCTTGATTCCCTTCTTATTGGCATAGCTATGGACCGCGTCCCATTGACGGTAAAGGGTCATCTGGAGCCAGACCTCAAAGAGGTAGGCTTTCCTTTTCTCTCCCCGGAAGGGGGTTCTTTTCTTGATCCAATCCCGATTCTCTAGAACCCAGTGGTCCCAAGAACGGGAATCGATCCGCTTGAACATCATGAAGGCGGCGAAGTCCTTGATCCAAGGATGGTCCTTCATGAACTTATCAAGGCAATGGGGATCTTTCTCCATCTCGGCCTCATAGGCTTTGTGGAGCAAGGGGAGTTTGTATTCCCGGCTCTTCTCATAGCTGACTTTGCCTTTGATCCCGTCTTCAAACGGCGGGAGCGATTTCAATAAGCCCCGCTGGCTTAGTTCGAACAGGTCGACATAGAGCTCGTCCATGGCGAAGCTCGAGAAGGGCTGGTATGGCGAATGGCCATAGCCCAAAGGGTTAAGAGGGAGGATTTGCCAGAGGGTGAATCCGCCTTCAGCGAGGGAATCGATGAGGTCAAAGCAATCGGCCCCGAAGTCCCCGACCCCATGCCCGCCGGGCAAAGAGGCGACCGGGACCAAGAGCCCGGCTTTCCGTTTGTTTTCCATTTTGTTGCGTCCTTTCTGTTGATTTCCTTTATTAAAGAGTAGGCCTTACCTACGATGCAACCATTTTTCTTTGGCCATCTTTATTTTTTGGCCAATCGCTGCCCGATCGGCCTTCATATGGCGCCACTCATAAGGAAGAGCGAGCAAGGGGCCTAAGATGGCAGTTAATAGGCAGATGGGCAAGAACAGATAGAGGACCGGTGTGAACCGGATCTCATTCCCATAATGATAAGTCATTAAATAGGGTGGGAGGTAGGGATAGAGCCAACCGAGCACCGGATCGAGCATATGCCCCGGCCCAAAGGTGAAGGAGGAATTGAATTCCGGGGCATCGACCGAGAAGAAATAGTCCCAGGAATAATGGTATAAGCAAAGGTTTAGGATCAAAGAATTGAGGAAGATGATGGCCTGAACGGCGCAGAACATAAAGGGGATAGCCCATAATCGGTGGTAATCCAATTTATGGAACCCCTCGTTGACCATGACGACCGCGACCACCAATAAGGGAAGATGGCAAGAATAGAACCTTACGTATTCCAAAAACCCATCGAGCTCCCTTATGTCGACCTCGACTAAGGAGGTCGGGTAAAGCAAAATGACCAAGGTCGAGACGATGCCCATGTAATACATATAGTCTTTGACATAGGCGTTGCCAAAATGCCAAAGGAAAGGGGTGATGATGACTAAGACCGCGCAGAGGTTCTCCCCGGTGCTTCGGGCTAAGGAGAAAGGCCATTCGGCCGCGTAATAGGGGTTAAGCTGCTTTAAAAAATGAAGGGCGAAGTTGACCCAGACCATGACGGTGATGAATTTATGGGAAAAGTCCTTCCCCGCCCGGTGGCAGAGGGCCACGCAGGCATAGAAAAGGACGGCGGTCAACAAAATCGCCAATACATAGGGAAAATTGCCAAAGCTTACCCCAAGCAGCATAGTTTAGCGAATCCGGCGCGGCCCGCCTTCTTCCATATTGACATCGCGGATGGCGGCGGCCCCGTAATAGCCTTTGGCCGCCTCGATGAACGGCTTGACGTCGCGGGGGAAAAGGAAAGCGATGATCGAGCCGGCAAAGCCCCCGCCCATAACCCGGATGGCCCCTTGCCCAACGAAAGGTTTCAACCGATCGATCGCCTCTTGGGGCGAGCCGTAATAACGGCCCGGGACCATGGTATTCTGCAATAAAGTCGAGCTCGAGCGGCCCGATTCGCGCAAGGCATCGAGGAAAGAATCAAGCTGCCCGTTCTTAAGAGCGTTTTTGGCCTGAACGACCCGTTCATTCTCCCCAAAATAATGGGTGGCCCGGAGTTTGGCGAGTTCGCTCACCCCACTCATTTGGCCAAGTTGGGCAAAGAATTCCTTCGGGTCGACGTCGCGAAGATATTCCTTCCCGAAATAGGCG
Source organism: uncultured bacterium (assembly GCA_949297805.1). Lineage (GTDB taxonomy): Bacteria > Bacillota_I > Bacilli_A > RFN20 > CAG-826 > Alloenteromonas. The sequence goes on along the minus strand of CASFTG010000001.1, from coordinate 486,819 downwards.
GCGACCGATTTCATGTCGGATGGGATGGCGGCGTATAACCCGGTCAAGGAAGCATGGGATCCCCCTGAATTTAGCAAAACGGCATGGAGAGGGAAACTCCAAGGCAAGGGCTCGACCTCGGGATTGGAAGGATCATTGAAATCCACGTAAACCAACCCGCCGAAGCAAGCCCCGATTTGGTCTAAGAGCCCCGAGGGCTTCTTGAAATAGACGTTTTCGCTGTATTGGCTGATTTTGGCCATGACGATCGGGTCCATGTTCCCGTCGTTATAAAGGTCATCGACGATCTTGGCGATCAGCGATTCAAAGCAAGCCGAACTGGAAACCCCGGCCCCGGGGAAGATATCGCTTTCCATATAGGCATCGAACCCCCCGACCTTAAAGCCGAGCTCTTGCATCCGCGCCATCACCCCCTTGGTAAGGGATAAAGGCGAATGGCCGTCTTCTTCGGTGACCCCTAAGCCATCATTGATATTGAATTCGGCCGGGGCATAGCCTTTAGAGACGATATTGACGACCCCGTCGTCGCGTTTTCTGACCGCGGCCGTCGTCCCCATGTCGACGCCGCTCACTAAGCAGACGCCATGGTTATGGTCGGTGTGGTTGCCGACGATCTCGAGCCGGCCATGGGCGAAATAAGCCCGTTCCGGATCCTCGAAGCAGTTTTTCGGGAAGTTCTCCCAAACCGAGTCAAGTAGAATCATAACTTCAGCCTCCTGACGAATTTAGCGAGGGCTTTCTCCCCCTCTTTCCCTTTAAATACCGCGACGTTGCCGAGGATCTTCCGCCCCACTTCGGCCAAATAGGAATGGAAGTCCTTCCCCTGGCGGAGGTGCTCAATCAACGGGTCGAAACCCTCCATATCCGGGTAGAGCTTCAGCGCTTCTTCTTTGCTTAAGCCCTTAGCGACGATATCCTCGGCTTGCTTGGCCTGGCGAATGAGCCGGGCCGGCAAAATGAATAAGCCAGCCGCCTCGATTAGGCCGATGCCCTCGCTTTTGATGTGATGGTACTCCGGATGGGCGTGGAAGATACCGCCCGGATATTGCTCACTGGTCCGGTTGTTGCGGAGGATCAAAAACATCTTGTAGGTCTTATCGACCTTCCGCGCCAAGGGGGTGACGGTCGAATGGAAGACGGTGTCATCGGTGATGGGGATGATGTCGTTCTCCTCGTCGGTGTAAAGATGCCAATGGAGGTCGATCTTCTCGGCGACGTCGAGCAGCTTCTCCTTATCCTCGGACTCGATGACGAGGCAAGTATCGTAGAAGTCGGCCTCGTAGAGGCGGACCCCTTCAACGCCGATCTTGAATTCCCGCCGGGGCTTCGATTTAAGCAAGGGCAGCATATGGCCCCCGCCTTGGAAGTGCTCATGGTCGAGGATCGAGCCCCCAACGATCGGGAGGTCGCTGTTGGAGCCGATGAAATAGAAGGGGAAGATATCGAGGAAATCGAGCAAACAGGCGAAGATGTGCCGGTTCATCGCCATCGGGGTATGGTCTTGGGCGAAGACGATGCAATGCTCGGGGTAATAGACGTAAGGGGAATATTGGACGTACCAAGGGGTGCCGTCTAAGGTCAAGCTGATGTAACGGATGTTCTCCCTCGCCGGATGCTTGGGGTTGCCTTCATAGCCGAGGTTTTCCGGGCAAAGCATGCATTTGGGATAGCCGCTCGACTTGAAAGTGAACAATTTGGCGATGTCCTTGTTGTTCTTCTCCGGCTTGGCGAGATTGATCGAGATCTCTAAGCTTGGGCCGGAAGGATAATCGGCGGTGAAGAAGACGTTCTTGTCGACTTTCGATTTGGCGATGTAGCCGTTTTCGATCGAGAGGGAATAAAGGTAATCGGTGGCCTTTTTGGCTTCGCCTTTGCCCATGAGCTCATGGCAATGCTTATCGACCGCGTCGGGGTCAGGGGAAAGGAGCCCTAAGACATAAGTCGCTTCCCGTTCGGCCTCGTCAACCGCCATCCCCTTCTCATCGATCAAGGCCTCGACTAGATGGTCGATGACCTCGTCGGGTAAGGAGAGGGAGGCGATATGCTCCTCATCGATTTCCCCTTCATAGGGTTTGGGAAGACCAAGTTCATGAAGCAACAGGTTCTGGTAGTAATAATGCCCGAGCTTCCCGAGCCCTAGATGCGACTCAGCATAGCTAAGCGCCTCGGCGACGGCTTGATCTAACTTCATCGCAATTCCTCCGTTTTAAAGAATGAATAAGTGATCGAAAGTTGATCGGTGGTCTTGCCCTTGACCGTATAACGCGACACCGGGCCCAAGGCCTTTTCCGGCTCGACGGCGAAGGAGTCATGGACGATCCCTTGGGCATCGGGGGAATTGGAGGTATAAAGCTGCATCGCCTCGGCGTTGGTTTGGACGGCCATGGCGTATTTGCTCCCGACCGCGATTAAGGAATGCGGTTTTTTATGGGCTAAGACGAAGCAATGGTCATAACCATGGAGTTTGGGGTTGGCCATGAATTCGTCGCAATGGATGTCCTGCCCGATCTTTTTAAAGGTCCGGAAATCAGTCGCTCCTTTAACCGGGACATAAGACTGGACGATCAGCTCGTGGTCATAAGTCGCGACTGAGTCGGCGTCTAGGAAGAGCTTAACCCCGGTGATTTCCTTTTCCCCTAAGGTGAAATAGGCGTGGTTGGTAAGCGATAAGGGGCAATCGGCCTCAGGGGTGGCTTCGATAAGGATGCTGAACCCATGGGTCGAATAGAAGGTATAGGTGACTAAGACCTCGACCGGGGAAGGGAATTCGCCTTCTTCCGGCAATAGGTAATAAGCGAAATAGACGGCTAAACTCCCATCGGGCAAGATCTTATGGCTATAGGTGAAGCGGCGTCCGTTCAAAGCCAAAGAGGACGAATGGAGGATGTTGCCCTTCTCATTCGCGGGAAGATGATACCTTTGGCCATTGAACTCAAAGGTATCGCCTTTGATCCGGTTGGCGATCGGGCCAACGGTCTTGCCGTCATAGCAACGGAGCAGGATCCCGGTCGGGATCGGGCGGGTCAAATAGTCCTCGCCCATTTTAACGTAGGCGAGCCCCGCCCCGACGTCGACTAGGCCCACCTGGAGCCCGTCATCGAGGGTAAGGTTCAGCAAATCGTAAGTTGGGGTTTTGCTTATTTTGATATCCATAGTTTTTCCAGAAACGATTATATCGCCCCAAAGGGGGATAACGCCATTAAATCTTCCTTCTATAGGAAGATAAAAGCGCAAACAGAGAAAACGGAGCCGTTCGATTCTTTTCCCTGTCAAAATGGCGTAATAAATTTTAGAAAGAGCGGCGATAAAAAGCGTGTTTTTAGAATGTGGCGTAATAAATGGCGTAATAAATGGCGTAATAAATCCGCACCAATCAAAGGAACGGGGCGGCGATCCTTAATAACGCCCAATAGTACTTATTCTTTTGGTACCACCGTTCATAGGTGGCCCGGTCGACTTCCTTGGAAACGGAAAGGGTATCGAGGTAATCGCGCTTCATGTTTTTGATGATCGGCGAACCGAATAGGAATGTCCCGTTCTCGAAATGGAGGAAAAGGCTCCGATAGTCGAGGTTGATGGTCCCGACCGTCGCCATTAGATCATCGGCGATGAACATCTTCTCATGGACGAAGCCCGGGGTGTATTCGTAAATCTTGACCCCGGCTTGGAGTAACCGCCGATAGTAAGAACGGGTCAAATTGAACACCGTCTTCTTATCGGGAATATGGGGGGTGAGCAAGCGAACATCGACCCCCGATTTGGCGGCCGCGCATAAGCTGTTCTCCATCTCTTCGTCGATAAGTAGATAGGGGGTGCTCATATAGACGTATTTATTGGCCCGCTGGATAAGCGAAAGATACACCCGTTCCCCGACCGTCTCGCCATCAAAGGGGATATCGTCGTAAGGCTCGATATAGCCTTTTTGCTTGGGATAGCCCCCAATCTCATCGATATACATATCGGAACTATATTGCTTTTTGTCGAATTCGCCGGGCTTCGAGGGATAAAGCGACTCATAGGTGGCCAAGAAGCTATTGGTATAGCCTTCGACCGCCTTCCCCCGAACCAGAATCCCGTTGTCCTTCCAATGGCCGAACCGTTCCTTCTTATTGATGTATTCATCGGCTAGGTTAAAGCCTCCGGTGAAGGCGGTATGGCCATCGATGATGATCATCTTCCGGTGGTCGCGGTTATTCTGGCGGACGTCAAGAAAGGGGCGGAACTCATTGAAAGGATGGGCTTTGATGCCAAGTTCGGCCATATCCTTAGCAAAAGAGGAAGGTAAGGTGGTGAGGCAGCCAACGTCATCATAGACGATCCGGACATCCAATCCTTCCTTGGCCTTCTCCTTCAATATATCGAGGATTGAAGAGAAGAACACTCCATCGGATTCAATGATGAAGAATTCCAAGAAAATGAAGTGTTTGGCTTTCTTCAGTTCCGTAAGGATCGGCTCGAAGATGGCGTCACCAAGCGGGAAATACTCGGCCGAACTATCCTTATAAGGGATGATCCCTTTAACCCGGTGAAGGTAATGGGCGATCGGATAGGCATAAGGGTATTTATCCTCGATCTGCTTCCATTCGTCCTCGCTTAGACTCGCCCGTTGATAGGGGACGATGAATCGTTTCACCCCTTTGGCGTTCCGCCGGGTGTTCTGCTTGTTGCCGAAAATCAAGTACAAAAACGAGCCCGCCCCGGGGAAGCCTAGGATAACGAAGACCCAGGATAGTTTATAGGCGATTGAGGAGTCGGAATTAAAGCAATAAAAGGCGAACACCACCCCGATGGCATAGACGATGATGACGGCGATGACCGACCATTCGGGGGAGAGTCCGCTCCAATCGGAAAGATAGAGAAAAAGCAAAAACAGGCCGACAAACTGGCAGAAGATAAGGATGGCGATGATGGCTTTGGGCCAAAATCTTTTCGACAGGAGTTTCTTTAGCATCGGCAAAGCAATTTATAGGCTTCTTCTAAGCGGGGCAGGGCGCATTCGCTCCGGATCAAACCCCGATACGTCCGGATCTTATTCTTCCCGGCTCGGTTTTTCTTTAGCTCCTTGACCAGCTTCCTAGCCATCCGCAAGTCATCAGGAGATAAGGGATGGACCCGTTTGATCCCGAATAGAAACGGGAAGAAAGCAAAGGCCACGGCTAAGGCCAATCGGCAACGAGGCTCAACCACCGGGGCATTGAGTTCAGAAAGAAGGAAATAACGGGTTTTGGCATTAAAGGGAATCGGGAGCTTCTCCACCACCCCGATGATCCGGGCTTCTTCTTCGCCCTGCCCGCAGTCGAGGAAAAGCGGCCCTACCGCCTGGCCAACTAAGCAATCGGGCGGCAACTCATCAAAGACGGGTAACTTATAAAATCCCTTCTCTTCATAAAGGAGGATGCCATAGCCATCGGTTAAGATCGCGATGTCTTTCATTGCTTCCGCTCCTTCGGGGCTAGGAAAGGAAAGCAAGGTTTGGAATAGAGTTTCCTTTTCCCGGCTGGATCGCCATCGTGGTCGATATTGAAATCGATGATCCGCGGCAAAGCCGGATCATTGAGGTGACCCATGATCTCGACGAATTTCTCTTTCGCTAAATCCAGTAGTTCTAAGAAGGAATAGGTATGGGATACCCCGGTCGCTGGTTCTAAATACTCTTGATGGGTGAGGTTCAAGACATCGATCCCTTCATCGGCTTTCTTGACGAAATGGGGATAGCTCATCCCATAGGCTAAGCCCTTTGGGCCGATCAAATAGAACAAAGGACGTTTTAAGCCAGTCCGAGAATAGAGGAAGGACTGGGTCTTATTGAAGTCATGATAGCAATCGATGAAGTCTTTTTCTTTGACCTCACCTAAACTGGCCCAAAGATGGGAAATGGCCGCGATATCGCTATCTTTCAGTTTGAATAACTTGCCGGGATTCTGCTTCACCCCGTCATAGGCTTGCAGAACCGCGTCCAATAAGGCCTCGAACTTGCCGTGGCTGAATTTCGTTAAGCCTACTAACGTCCCATCCTCTTCAAAGCCGGAGCGATAGAAGATATATGGATGGGCTAAAGAGTCTAAACAATAATGGAGGTAAAGCCCTTTGACGTAGGACTTTGTAACGTTGTCCTCGGCTAAAGAGAGCATCTTCGAGTATAGGGGATAAATATTGGCGTGATGTACCCTGTCCCCATAGTCATTGAGGGCGATGGCCCCCACTTGCTTCTCCCAAGGCAAAGTCCCCCGGTATAAGAAGGGATCCGGCCCTTGGGAGCCGAGGCAAAAGGCGTCTGAATCCAAATCCGGATAAAGCTTTAAGACCGTTAAGGCCAAGCGATGATGGGAATAAGCAGCCGGCATAACTAGTCATCCGAGCCGATCGACTCGAGCCCTTTCTTAATGGTGGTCTTCTTATTGGTGACGTTTTTGACGAAGGCGAAGACCAAGGTCGCCGCCCCGATGGCGGCGATGGCATAAACCGGCAGATAAGCGAAGCTGAAGCTTGGGATCAATAGCAATAAGCCCAATAAGCAGGGGGTGATGGTCTGGGCCGCCATCGAGGAGGCGTAATAGTAACCAGTGAAGGCCCCGACTTTCTTAGAGGAGCAAAGTTCAACGACCATCGGGTAGGAATTGACGTGGACTAAGCTCATGCCGAACCCTTTGAGCACCCAGACGATGTAAAGGAAGAAGGGGAAGGGATTGAGCTCGCCTTCGGGCGGGATTTCGGGCGGGAAGGCAAAACCGCAGATGACCCAGACCAGCAAACCAATCGCGGTTAAGGCTAAACCCGAGAAAATGGTCCATTTCCTCCCGATATAGGAAGCAAGATAACCGCCGGCGAGGAAGCCTAAAACCGAGGCGACCCCGCCGACGATGGTTAGTAAAGAGGAGGAACCGGTGTCGCTATGGAGATAATAGATGGTGTAGTTGCTTAAGAAGGTCCCGATCCCGTTGTCGGCCATAAACCATAAGAACTCGGCCCCGAGTATAAGCCAAAGCATGATCTTGTTGTTCTTGCTCATCGGGGCTTCGTCATCGACTTTATCGACGGTTTCCGATTCGGCTTCGCCTCTGGCTAATTCCTCGGCTAGGTCACGGGCCAACTTATTCTCCTTGATGGTGAAGAATAAGACTAAACAGGAGACGATCATCAAAACCGAAGCGACAAGGAAGGGAATCATGATAATCCAGATGTTATTGAACTGGGATTCCTTGCCCTCTTGCTCGGTTAAATAATTGGTGAAGACGAAGAACATGCCAAGGAAAGTGGCGCAGGCCCCGCCTAAATAGCCCATGATGTTGATGATGCCATTGGCTTTTGAACGTAAGGGCTTAGGGGTGATATCCGGCATTAAGGCGACCGCCGGGTTTCGATACATCATAGCGAAGAAGACGACGATGGCCATGACGATGATTAGACCGGCTAAGCTATGGTAATGGAAGGTGACCGGGATAAAGGGGAAGGCGATCGAGCAAACCAAGGTCCCGACGAGGATATAAGGCATTCTTTTGCCGATCGGGCTCTTGGTCTTATCGCTTAATCGCCCGAATATCGGCAGCATGATCAAAGCCGCCAAATTATCGAGAGCCATGACCATCCCGACGAGGTATTGGACCTCTTCCGGGTTATCGGCCCCGAGGGCCTCTTGGAAGAGCTCGGTCAACATCGGCGAGCACCAGGAATCGTAGACCTGCCATAAAAGCAGGATCCCGAAGAAGGCGAAGCCAATAAGGAAAGTCCGTTTATAGTTGAGTTTCAACGGCTCGAGTTGTTTGCTTTGTTCCATGGGCTTAATTTTAAACCCGGCTAAAGCGAAGTCAAAGGACTAAAGGTATTAAAGGCTAGTAATCTTCCCCGCGAATAAGGGAACATCGCGATAGGTATCGAAGGACGAGGCGATGTTCGATAAACCCAAGGAGACTAATTCTTTAGCCGCCTTTTCATCGACCTCGATTTTATCCCCAATCGCCTGCAAGAAAGCGAAAGTCGACAAAGAGGAATCGGCCGGGGCCTGGTCAGGATAGGCTACTTCCTTTTGGTAATCGAAATTAAGCGATCCGAGTAAAGGAAGATAGTTATCTTCGGTTATCCCAAGTTTATCTAGGAGCCCGTTATCGGAATTCGAGGCTAAGCCGAGGCCGCCGAAAGCCAGCCCTAAGCCAGCCGGAGAGACGACGCCATTATCCTCTAGCCCCTCTAGCGCTAGCTGCAAACTGGTCGAAGAAAAAGAGGCCGGCACCTTCACCTCCGGCAGTTCGGTTGCCCGAGCAACCCGGGCCAGATGGTACTCGGAAGCGGGCGCGCAGCCAATTAAGGAGCACAGAGTTAGGCAAGTAAGGACCGCTTTTTTCATTTAGATTGCTTCCTTACTTATTTATAGACGCGGGAATTGAGCCAATCGTTTGAATGGAAATCGGCCGAGGGGAGGTTAGATCGCTCTTTCGATTCGTTTCTCAAGCCGGCGATAACGCCACTTCCGGTGGCGCTTGGCCACCTTCCAATCCCGAAGAGCGAGTTTCCGTTCAGCCCGGAAATCGAGTTTATCAAGCAATCGAAAATAAGCGCACTCGAAACGCATATACCCATGGGACAAGGGATAGAGGATACCCGGGTAGCAGGCAATGCCTAAGAAGAGGATGAAGCAATCTAAGACAAACAGATGGGCATAATCGCTCATGGAGAAGGCCGGCAGCTTATAGACCAAGCAGATATTGGGGATGATCAAAGGAAGATAAAGCAGAATCAAAGGCAAGACATATTTCAGGGCGAATAAGGGCAAATCCTTAAGGTTCAATAAGCAGGAAGCGAAAGAGAGACCAAGCAAAACCAATACGCCAACGAAGAAGAGAATCGGGCTGGGATTAAAGACGAGAAGGACCGCAAAAAGGGAATAAACGATTAAGCCGATTAGATGGAAAAGGCTGTAAATCGGCTTCTTTTGGCCGGAAACCGCGCAAAGGAGCAATAAAGAGAAGCCAATCATCCCGAATAAGGCGAGATAACGGTAATCATGCTGATAGCCAAGTAAGGCCACCCCGATGGTTAAAGGGAGCAAAACCCCGAATAAACCAGCCAAGATATAATCGAGGGCTAAGACATAGGGCCCGCTTAGTTTGGCGGTCAAAGGCGAATGGTCTTTGCTTAACTCCGGCAGCCGGTCGAAGTTCCCGTATATCTTATGGATATCGGCGAACACCGGGACATAGGCGAAGAGGATGATCATGAACCCTTTGGTATCGGCGATTAAGAAAGCCGTGGTCTCGGTCATCCCATGGATCTGGAAGGCGATGAAGAAGATAAGGCAGGGGAAGGCGGCCTTACTGCCCCGGATCAAGGCCCGGACATCCTGGACTAAGAAGAAGATAAGGGTGAAGCAATAAATCGATAGCTTGATGATCCCACCGGAGAAAAGGACATGAAGGAAGCCATTATGGATGAAGAAGATGCCATTCATGTCCGTGACGGGGATATGATTGATCGCGCCTAGTAAGAAGCTGGCGTTATTCTCCCCCACCCCGAAGACGAGGCGGAGAGGATCTTCGAATAAAAACTCCATCGCCGTATGGTAGATGTCAAATCTTGATTTCACGGTCGGGGCATCAAGCCCTTCTAAGGCCTGCATCAAATTCCCGATCCACTTGGAGAGGATGTCATTGCCCCCGAAGGTCTTGGCATAGCCTAAGTAGAAGATGACCGAGGGGATGGCGATGGCAAAGCAAGTGGCGATGATGTTTCTTATCCAATGCCGCTTGGCCGTGACCACGAAACGGTAAATGGCAAAGATGACCAAGATGATGGCCGAGATGATCATCGAGGTCTTAGAGATAACGAAGAAGAGCTCGACGAAGAGGATGATCATCAGCGGATAATTCCACCAGAAGGGGTGGCGGTTATGAATGAACATCAAGGCGCATATCCCTAAGACCAAGCAAGTCCCATAGGTATTCCGGTTAAAAAAGAAACTCGCGGCATAAGTAGCCCTGGTGATATCAACGTTCGGATCGAAGTATTGCTTATAGACGTCGAATTCTTTAACTAGCGAATAAGCCAAGGCGAAATAGGTGACGAAGACGGTGGCATAGAATAGGAACATCAAGGAATTGGCGTTCTTCAATACCTTGGGGAAGACGCAGAAAAGCAGGTATAGATAGATGCAGCCGATCGAGAACATGCAGAGGTAACGGAACCGGTTCATGTCCGTGAGGATGTAGGTAAACTCACTGGTCGTTCCGTCTAGATGTTCGACCATCCCGGTCGTGGCCTTGGGGAATAGATATAGCCCCACCGCGTTGGATACGGCCAGAACGATGAACAAAATCAAAAAGCCCCAGCTGACCCCGAGCCGGAGATGGCGATAAGCAACGACTAAGAACAAGGCGATGGAGACTAAAGAGGCCGCCATCGTGATGAAGAACTCGCTGTCATCCATCGTGATGTTGACTGGGTTATTGAAGAAGGCGATGGCCTCCTCGAAATAAGCCCCGACGGCAAAGCACATCAGCCCTAAAAGCAACAGCAGCAAATACGGGACCCTTCGCTTCGCCATATCCTTCACCCGATGGGGGTAATGCGGTCGTTTAAGCAACGTCAGTCCCATAAACGCATGATAGTTTACTATCATCAGCGGAATAAGAGAAGGGGCTATTTATGGCGGAAAAAACGCTTTATATCTTTTAAGGATTGCCCTACCATCGACAAGAAAAGGGCACCCAAGCGGATGCCCTAGTGGAGTTATGGATTAGCGGGGATTAGGCGCCGGGGTTCGGCTCGAGAGCGGTGAACCCAAGATCAATATCGACGATGCCTTTGTCGGCAGCATCGGAATCGGCACAGGTGCCTTCCATCCAGATGGCGACGGCGACATAGACGGTATCACCGGATTTCCCGTCGGCCGCAACATTCCCAATATAGTTGGCGTGACCAGTCCGAGCGGTGTCTTGCTCCCCGGCGATAGTGGTCAAATCGTCATCGATATCAGCCGGATCGTCGAAGAAATGTTCTTCGCCAGTATAAGCGGTCAAGCCATCGTCTGTCGAAAGATCAGTCGAATCCTTAGTGACATACCGGTTGTAATCGTGGTTTCCGTCCATGAAGACCAAACTGCCGGCATTCTGCAGGTTGACGGTGCTCGGATAAGTACTGGGCTGCGTGGTGGAGGCGACGACCGCGACCCGCATGAAGCTCGCAAGCGCAGTGTTGGCGGCCGCTTGATCGGTTTCCTCTTCTTCTGTCGCGGCCGGATTGATCGCAGTCAAAGACGGATCGAGGAAGATTTGGAGCTCGGAAGCGCCGGTATTCTCGATGGTGAGGTAGAACTGGATGTAGCCGTGCTCCGAGGTCGTATTGGTGTATACCTCATACCCCTGCGGCTTGGCGTGATTGCCGCTGGAATAGGTGCCGGACCCTTTGGAGGCATCCCAAACCGGGGCATAGAATTTCGAGCCATCTTTCGATGAAAGATCGGTGAGGGTCTGATTGAACTTAGCGGTAACATCGGTTCCAGTGGCGTTGGACGACGGATAGGAGGAACCATTCGCAGTGTCCAAAACGGTGCTGTTCCCAAGGCCAGTGAAGCTGATCTTGAGGTTGCCGTTCCGGTTGGAGGCGGTGACGTTGGTCATGTGGGCGGTGGCGGTCCGGTTGGTGGTGAACCAGGCGAAGGTGGCGGTGGTCCCGGCGGCGACGGTGCCAACGGTTAAAGCCGATAACGCGAGGAGCAATTTGCTTTTGGTTTTCATATAAAAATAAATCCTTTCACTTTCGACGCTTAATAAGCATCACTAGCGATGGGATTCCAATGGTTTTCGTAACGTCGCTTGTATCGACGGGCAATGCTTCTTTTGTTGGGCGTTGGGCTCGCTTTCCCTTCGAAGCGTCAACACTATAGCCTTCGGAACCTAGCCAAATCAAGGGGAGATTTTGCTTTTCGGCACATTTTTCCCTTAAATATGGCATTTGGTGTGCTACAATCTAGCCCGGAAACGAACCGATATGGACAAGAAACAGAAGTTAACGCTAATGATCGCCGGGATCATTGAGGCGGCGATCATCGTCTTCGCCTTCGTGGTCTCGATTCTGGTCATCACCACCTATCATTCTCCCGAGCAATACAGCGATTATTTGGCTTTGAACCTCGAGGAAAACGGGCCGATGATCGGCTGGCTGCAGAATAACCCCACCCCTTTCTTTCTTATGATCGTCATGCCGATCCTTGTTATCCTCGCCCTTGATATCGTCTATCTCGTCTACTTCGCCTTGAAACGGGAATCGAAGCTTAGCGATAAGGAAAGAGACGCCATCGCCGCTAAGGCCAAGGAAGAAGCTCGACTTGAGGTCTTGAAGGAACTCGAAGAAGAAAACAATAAAGACTAATAACGTCGGCTGACGGGAATTGATGTTTACATCACCTCCTCAACGGCTGACGTTTTTTTCTTGACTGACGGAGACAAAGATTCCAAAATAGGCCCGTGAAAAGCAAAGCCTGGGAAACCTGGCGGCGCAAAACTACAGGGCCTACTCCCTCGGAATGGCAGCCAGTTACCCCGGAAGACGATAAAGCGATCCTTGTGGGCAACTGGGGCGTTTCGATCCGTTTTCCCCTAAATGGGCTATTAGCCTATCCGGGTGAACTAAGCGATTCCAATGGTCATCCGAGCAGGCGCCGGCCGTGAATTTCGGCCATTAGAGGTTTTTGATTTTGGCTGACGAAGAGAAAGAGAATAGCCAAGAGGAGACTCCGGAAGAAAATGCTTCGGCCGCCCCGCAGCCCGATACCCCCGGCATGGTGGGACGGGAAACGGCGGAGCAGATAACGAAGCGAAGAAAGCGGCGCAACATCGCCGCCATCGTCCTTTCGGTGGCCTTACTGGGCTTTATAGGCTTTACCATCGCCGCGTTCTTAGGCCGGGTATCCGGCAATTTCACCGTGGCTTTAAACCCGCGGAATAAGTCGGATAACCTTTCTTTATCCCAATATGAAGATGGGGATTTGACCTCGACTTTGCTCGCCGATGGGATCGCCAACGCCAACCCGGCCGCTTCTGACCAGGTGTTCGATTATCTTGATAGCCACGTCAAAAACCAAGACAACCTCGGCGGATCCTATAACGCCTATTGGAATGATGGAGTCGTCTCCGGCTCCGACCTTTCTTCCGAGCAAGGGGAGGAAGGGGTGGCGGCCGCCTTGGTGTATGTGTTTTATCTCCATAACAACACCGAGGAGAGCCTCACCTATACCTATCAATTCTCGATAAGCGACTATGTCGCCCCTCTCAATGAGGCCCACGAGCCTTATGAATACCTGCGGATCGGCTTATATCGCGAATCCTTATCCGATGATGACTCAAGCGAAGGGTTCGACATCTATGGCTATCAGTCGTTGGAGCCCGGGACGATCGATGGAGGAGTAGACGATACCCGCGAATGCGTCTCTAAGACCTCAAGGAAAAAGGACGAGAATGGGAACATCCTCCGTTATCCTTCCCCCGACTTGGAAAGGGAAGAATCGAAAGGCTATTGCACCCCTTTCTATGACGAAACCGGGGTCATTATTCGCGATAACGCGACCATCGCCCCGCTGGGGGTGGTCCGCTACACCATCGTCTCCTGGTTAGAAGGCAACGACCAGGAATGCGCCGGGGCGGTCCCGGAAGGGGCGATGATGACCTTCCAGATGGAGTTCGATGGCTGATGGAGCGTTTCGATGACCTTAAAACCATTAAGTCCCTCCTTCTTTTAGGCGCCGGGGCTTTTTTGCTGGCACTCGGGACTTCCGTCACCGCTACCTACGCTTGGTTTGAATTAACCAATGCCCAAAAGGTATCGGAAATCGGGATGAGCGTCGCCGAAGGGCCCAAACTCGAAATCGGGTTAAAGCAAAACCTCAGCGATAATATCGATTATTACGAATCGATCGGGGATAAGGAGTTATCGGAGCATTATCCTAGCTATGCCCCGGGGATGGAATTAAGCCCCGTCTCGGGGATGAACTTAAATAGCTGGTATAACGATGAAACCGATCTCGCTTCCGCTTTCCCGGTCCTCTATTCATTAAGCCCGGGCATCCCGACGCCGATTAAGGCTAGCCAAGGGTATCTATCCTTCGAGACTTACTTCCGTTGCGAAGAGTCCGGTTATCTATTCTTAGATAAAGAGGGGACCTTCCTCTCCCCGAATATCGAAACCAACCGCGAAACCGAAGCCTATTACGGGTTAGAGGAAGGAAGTCTCGATGCGGTCACGAAATGCATCCGGGTCTCGTTCCTAGGCAACCAGGGGTATCGGATCCTCGATCTATATAAGGATGGGGAGACGGAATTAGTTGGCCGGCTCGACCTTAATGGCGATGGCTACTTCGATTCGCTCGATGGCCAAGAAATCGTCTATGGGTCTTATACTGGCGATCCAATTTATGGGGAAGAGAGCGATAACGTCATCGATAACGGGGATAACCAGCCCAAGAGCAGCGCCAACGTCGCCCCGTTTCTTAAGGACGAATCAAAAGAAAATGGCTTTACCCCCGAGATCGAGCATTCCCAAACCATCGATTCGTTGTCTCTAGATTATAATGAGCCGAGCTTCGACCCCTTAACCCAGTTCCCGTTGGCCTATCTAAATGCCAACGAGCCGACCCGGCTCGTCATCAGCCTTTATATCGAGGGCTGGGATAAAGATGCGTCTGAGGAAGTGGTCGACGGGGCCTTCAACCTCGACCTGAGCTTCGTCTGCTTAAACACCATGAGGAAATAAGGAGGGATAGTCAATGTCCGCTTACTTCGAATACTTAAAGAACATGCTCATCCAGTTCTTCACGAACCTCGGCTATTTCTTCGCCGATATTTTCGCTGGTCCTTGGAAAAGAGTCCCCCAGGAAATCGATTACTACAACTCGCTTTACGCCAACTATTCCCCCGACTTCGGGACGGCCGGCTATTTCTTCTTCGTCTTATTCATCATCATCGCCGCCGCCTTACTCGGCGCGTTAGGCTATTTAATCTTCTATTTCATAAGGCGTTATATCCGGTATCGGGGCCGGACGGAGGACACGAAGAAATACAAAGCCGAGATCGAACGGCTGAACTTAGAATTGTTCCACGCCATCTCGGAGAAAGACAAGATCCTCGGCATCTCGGTCGGGGCATTGCCCGCGAATACCGGAACCGCTTCTATCGAGAACAAGAACGAGAAGAAGGAAAACGAGGAAAGCAACGACGATGTCCGCTTCCCCAAGCTGGCGGCCGTCGACGAGGAATACTTGACCCCCTTACCCCCGACCCGTTTACCGGAAGACGCGGCCAATATCGATTTGAAGGGGATCTGCGAACGGTTCCGCCTCTTCGCCGCTTCCCAACTCGGGCTCTATTACACCATCGAGACGATGCGGGAGTTCATCTCCTCTATCGGCACGGGCAAGATCATCATCTTAGAAGGTATCTCCGGCACCGGCAAAACCTCCTTGCCTTATGCTTTTGGACGCTTCTTGCAGCATAACGCCACCATCTGCTCGGTCCAGCCGTCTTGGCATGACCGGTCGGAATTGCTTGGCTATTACAACGACTTCACCCACCGCTTCACCGAGACCGAGTTCCTCCGGGCGATTTACGAAGCCACTTACCGCGATGACCTTTCGGTCGTAGTCTTAGACGAAATGAACCTCGCCCGAATCGAGTACTACTTCGCCGAGTTCCTTTCCATCATGGAAATGCCGAACGTCAACGAGTGGAATATCTCCCTGGTCGCCGCGCCTAGAAGCGACGATCCCCGCCACTTAAACGAAGGCAGGTTGCTCATCCCTCAAAACATCATCTTCGTCGGGACGGCCAATAACGATGACTCGACCTTCACCATCACCGATAAGGTCTATGACCGGTCGATGTCGCTTTTCTTCGATAACAAGGGCATCCCCTTTGAGGCCAAGTTCACTGAGTCTTGCCCCCTTCCCTATGACTATCTTTCTTCCTTATTCGCCAAGGCGAAGGCCGATTATCCCTTATCGACGAAAACCAAGGAACGGTTCGAGGCCTTAGACGAATTCGTCATCGCCCATTTCAAATTGGCGTTCGGCAACCGGATCCTCCGCCAGATGGAATCCTTTGTCCCCTGCTACGTCGCCTGCGGCGGGACCGAGCTTGAAGCGGTCGACTATGTCTTTGAGTCGAAGATTCTAAAGAAGTTCGAGGTCTTAAACGTCGCCTTCCTCCGGGATGAGCTTTTGGCCTTAGACCAAGAGCTGACTAAGCTGTTTGGCAAAGGCGAGTTCAAGCGGAGCAAAGCCAAGATCAGAGGCTTCTTGAAACAGGTTGGATAAATAAATGGCCGGGAAGCTGAGTTTAGATGCCGCCAGTCGGGCGTATCTAAGAAAACTGCAATCATTAATCAGCCAGTCGGCTTCCTTTAAGGCGTTATTGGAGAGCATAAGAAGCAGCAAGAAAACCTATTTAGCCCAGAAGAGCAGATTAGAAGAGAAGACGCTGGACGATACTTTCATTATCGAGTTGGAGAAAGGGTTCGCGGCGATTGAGAAAATCATCGCCAATCCCCGTTCCTTTATTAAAGATAACGATGTCCTAGTAGAGGCTGGCAGAGCGAAAAGGATCAGTTCTCGGTCCATCTCCCACCTCGCCTCCCATACCCAATACGTCCATTCGGTCGATGAGCAAGGGAACGTCACCCCGGAGAAACTATTAGTCCCGGAATCGGAAGTCGATTACTGGATCTACGAGAACCGGTTTTTGATGACCCTTATTCAAAAAGCCGGGGTCTTCGTCGAGAAGCGCTTCCTCTTTGTCCGCGACCATGGCGAGACTAGAGATTCCGAAGTCCTCTTGCTCCATAGCGAAGAAATGCAAGCCGGGGTCAAGTTCGAAGTCGATACGAGGATTAAAGTCTCCGCCCCCTCGAAAGACGGAGGACAAGCCGAGAAAAACGAGGAGTTGTTGCTCCGGCTAGCTAGATTACGGGAAAGAGTCGCCTTCTTCAACGCCTCCCCCTTCATGGCCTTGATGAAAGGGGCTAAGCCAGTCGCCAACCCGATTCATCCGACTAACTTATTGGTCAAGAACCCGGATTATAAGAAATGCTTCGCGTTATGGAAGTTCCTCGATGCCTATAAGGAACTCGGCATTTCCTATAACGTCCAAGAAGACGACAAGAAGTTCGATGACGCCTATATCGACAATCTCGCCGGCTTATTGGCCGAATCAATCCTCACCTTAGACGCCAACTTGATCGAGAAAGACGAGATCAAGGCCAAGAGCAAAAAGAAGAAAATCGTCCCCAAGGTTTTGTTCTCGTTAGAGGACGAGACGTTCTACAACGGCAAGTTCCTTTATGACCAGTTCCCCCTGGCCGAGCGCGAGCAATCGAAGATCCCCCTCGCCCCGACCCAAGAGGAAGCCAAAGCCTACCGCGAGCAATTCGAGGCCAAGCTTAAAGCCGACAAGGCCAAATTGGCGGCGATTGAAGAAGCGATCGAAAAGCAAAAGGCCAAAGACGTCGAAGAGGAAGCCAAGCAACGGAAAGAGGAAGCTGAGCTTCAACGGAAAGAGGATGAACGGCGGGCCGAAATTCGGCGACTTGAGCTCGAACGGGCCCGGCTCGAAGCCGAGAAGAAAAAACTCGAAGACATCCAAGCTAAAGAAGAAGAGGAGATGGCTTTACTCCGGCAGACCCGGATCGAGGTCCACCGACTTGGTTTGATCGATCGGAACCACGACATCGAATCCGGTTATTCGCCCTATCTAGAAGAAGGCCAATCCCATCCTTATCCCGATGCGACGCCCTCTCCGGTCGCCGGGGGCGCCATCATCTCCGATAATCAAGGGATCGCCGAGAGCGATGAGGCTAACGATGACCTCAACATCCCGGTCCCCGAACACCCAGTGTATCTATTGCCCGAGCAAGAAAAGGCCGGGGACTATGTCTTAACCTCCCCCGAGGAAGAAGGGCAACTCATCAACGAGCTCATCAAAGACAAAGTGCCGTCAAAAGCCGAGCCGGCCAACGAGCCTTTGAACGTCGAAACTCAGCCGCAGCCGGTCGAATCGACCGAAGAATCGCTGCAAAAAGAGGAGGAAAAACCAAAGAAACCAGCGGCGAAGAAAAAGGGCTCAACCAAGAAGAAAACGGTTAAGAAAAAGGCGGCAAATAACGAGGAAACACCCAAGAAACCCCGTAAAAAGCCCGTTAAAAAGACCGAAGAATCAAAGCCGGTCGCCTCGACCAAAAAGAAAGGGAAGGCGGCCAGAAAAGCCAAGAAGGCGGAAAAGAAAGCCGAAGAGGCTAAGCAGCCGAAAGTCATCCATTACACCAACCTCAAGACCCGGTCGAAACGGGGTGGAAGGATCTTCGTCAAAGACTATGGCAAGAAGAGGGGTAAACGATGAGGAAGTGGCTTTCCCGGCTTGTCACTGGCTTCCTCTTGCTCCTCGTCCTTTTCTTTGGCTATTGCCAGGTCTCGATGTTAGTCAGCATGAAGAAGAACTTCGGGGTCCCCTCGGTGTTCGGCTATTCCTTCCTCTACGTCGCCACCGACTCGATGGTCGGGGATAAGCCTGATTCCTTGCCGGTCGGCTCGGGCATCATCATCGAGGATGTCCCGCCCGAAGAGATCGAAGTCGGCGACGTCATCACTTTCTATTACGCGACTTTAGGCGCCCCCGATACCCACCGGGTGACCAATATCATCTATGACGAAAACGGGCAGGTCATGACCTTCCAGACCAGAGGGGATAACGCCAACGCCGAAATCGCCTCAAGCGGCGAGACCTTTTCCGTCGATAACTACATCGGGAAGATGGTTTACCATTCCGAGTCCTTTGGGGCTTTCTTAACCTACGTCTCCCCCCAAGTCCCAAGCGAGCATAATCATGCCAGCTGGTTGTTTCCCTTATTGATCTTGACCCCATTGGCGATCGCCGCCATCTACACCATCGCCTCGACCGCGGTCCAGATGAAGAAAGAACATAAGCAAGAACAGGCCGAATTGCAGGAGGCTTTGAATAAAGCCGGGATCGACCTTAATGACGAGGCGGCGGTTTTGGCTTTTGAAGAGAAATGGCGTTATAAGAAGGAACTGAAAGAGCATTACCAAGCGGAAATCGCGAAAGCCAAAAAGAAAGAGAGGCAAAAACTAAAAAAGGAAGGTAAAATTAGTTCTTGCGATAAGGGGGTAAGCAATGATTGAGCGCCGCATCGCCATCCATTCCTACAGCTTACTAGCCTCCCTTTTCTTAGCCGGCCTCTCCTTTGGCTTTAGCTTAGCCATCGCTTTATTCGGCTTATTCGGGGCCGAATACGGGTATAAGCAATATTTGGCCCTCGCCATCTTGATCGTCCTTTTCCTAGTATTTACCGTCTTAAGCGGCCTCTTCCTCCATCTCCGGATCGAGGATGGGCGGAAAAAAGCCTTCATCGTCGCTAAATTCGGGGCGGTTGAGGATGTCTATTCGGAGAAAGAGATCGCTTCTTTCACGAAAAAGCTTATAACCGGCAACCCCCAGGATAAGATCATCGGCATCGCCTTCTCGGTCACCGGGCCGGGCGGGGTGGCTTTATCCTCATTGCAGATCGAATTAGCCAGGCAAACGATGCGGTTCGTCTTGAAAAGCCTCCGAGTCGGCTTCCCCCTTAATCCGATCGGCATCACCTCCGACAATGAGTTCTTGCTGCTCCATCGGACTCAAAACGAAGACGCTTTCATCGATGGGTTACGGGCCTTCTTGATCCACCTTAGCGATAACTTCGCCCATTCCGGCTCCTTGCCTTTCGCCTCCTTATTAAGCGGGGTCTCCTCGAGGCCGGCGGTAAAACCGCTTCCGGGCCGTTCCTTAGTCGAGGAAGCCGAGTTCGCCCTCCGCCATAGCGCCTCCCGCCGGCTTTCTTGCGACGTGCTCCGCTTCTCGCAGAGCTTAGTCGATGAGGACGCTTCGATCCATTGGCTTGATGCTGACTTGAATAACGCCATCGAAAGAGGCGAATTCGTCGTCTATTACCAAGGGAAAGTCAACTTGAATGATATGAATTTCTTTGGGGCCGAGGCTTTAGTGAGGTGGAAGCACCCCCACCGGGGCATCTTGCCGCCGAGCGTCTTCGTCCCCTATTGCGAATCGAGCGGAAAGATCGTCGAGATCGACCATTTCGTCTTCCAGACCGTCTGCGCATCCCTGGCCAGATGGAAAAGCGATCCGGCGATGAAGAACCTCATCGTCTCGGTCAACTTATCAAGACGGACCGTCTATGATCCGGAGCTGCTGTCCTTCCTCGAGCAGACGGTCGCCCAATACGGGGTAGACCCGAATAAGATTGAGTTGGAGTTGACGGAGTCGCTGGCCGCCGAGAACCTCATCTTCATCTCCTCGGTCATCAAGAAGATCAAGGCCTTAGGATTCCATACTAGTATCGATGACTTCGGGATCGGGTATTCCTCGCTTTCGGCATTGAAATCGATCCCCTATGACGTCTTGAAGATCGATAAATCGTTCATCGATGAGATCGAGATCGAGCCCAAGGCCAAAGCCATGGTCGCCTCGATCGTCGAACTGGCCCATACCTTGGGGATGGAAGTCATCGCCGAAGGGGTCGAATCGGCGAAGCAAGCCGAGATCCTCCGTCACCTCCATTGCGACGCCATCCAGGGTTACTACTTCTCCCGGCCAGTCGATCGCGGCCGGTTCGAGGTCAACATCGCTGAAGCCAGCAAAGAAAGGAAGAGAGCATGATCCTCATCGTTGGGGAAGACGAAGACGCCATCCTTTATCTCCGTTCAAGGCTCGACTTGCCAAGAGTCGAAGAGCTTTTCCCGTCTTTAAAAGTCTATGTCGGCCGGATGGGCGGGGAGGAGGTCGCCGTCGCCTCCGTCGGGGTCGGCTTGCCATTGGTTACTTTAAAGACGACCGCTTTATTAGAGAAATACGATCCCTACGTCGTCTATAACATCGGCTCGGTCGGGGCGATCAAAAACACCCTCCACCAAGGGGATATCTTTATCTCGGAGCGTTACTATTCGTACGGGATCGATTATTCGGGAGATGGGAAAAACGTCTATGGCCAGATTCCGGGACTCCCCCCTTTCTTCGTCGGGGACTTGTCCTTATGCGAGCAAGCCGAGAAAGAAGGGTATGAATTAGGCGGCCATTATATCGAACGGGGGTCGCTGCTTTCCGGTGACGTTCGGATATTCGATGGCGATGACGTCAAAGGCGACTTACACCGTCGCTTTGCCGGTTATTCGAGATTGACTTGCTACGACAATTGCTCCTACGGGATTGCCTTGGCGTGCTACCTTAAAAGCATCGCCATCTTGACCATCAAGGCGGTCAATTACGAGGCCAATACGCCATCGCAAAGGCTCAACTTCCGCCGGAAGGGATTAGAGGTCATGCCCTCGATTGGGAAAATCATCGCCGCCTTATTGCTCCGTCATTCCCGGATCTAAGCGTTTTATATTTCATATAAAACTTGATAGATGCCCCCAATCGTGTACAATTGCCTTGTCAAAGGCAAACTTAGGGCGACCTAAGGGCGCAAAACTAGAGGGCCTCAAGCAGGTAGCCAGCTGCCGAATAGAAATCAATGACTGGCCCGAAGAATGAACATAAAGCCAACAAATGGCTCCTATCGATCCTCGCCGTCTGCTCGATGCTCGGGGTCGTTTTTTCTATCGCTGGCATCACCTTGGCAGCCTATCTTAATGCCCTGCAGGTCGAGAATCAGGTCAAGGTCAATTTCGATGATTTGAGTAAGTATTTCTATCAGGTCGCCGAAAACGAAGCCGGGAATCCGGAAGCTGGCCATACCTACGTCATCCAGTCCAAATCAGGGCTCTCAGCATCAGAGCAATTCATCAACCTTCAAAAGATCGTTACCCTAGGTCTATTGAAAACCAATGACATCGTGACGCTTAATGAAGACGTCAGTTGGGACCAAAACCTGATTTTATCCCCCATCGGCAGCGATGATATGCCCTTTGATTCAACCTTCAACGGGGCGGGCCATACCATTTCCAACCTTTTGGTCGCCGGGCTCGACGGGCGCGACGTCGGGATGTTCGGCTATACCTCCATCAATTCTGAGGTGAAGAATCTGATCCTCGATCACCCCACCATCACCGTGAGTCCTAACTCCAGTGAGGATGGAAACGGGATTTATGGCGGGCCAATAGATCGTTATTTCCAGTCGGCCGCCGAAGGGCTGCCGGATATTTCCTTCACCCAGCAGAGCGAGTCGATCTTTATCGACAACGATAGCGGCAATACCGGCATCATATCAGGTTTTTCGACTTCCTTCACCGACGTAAACGGCGCTTCCCACCAAATCGAATATGAAACCAGCGATCCGAATACGATTGAGTTAACCATCGACTCCAGCGGAGCGGTAACCGGTCACTGCAAAGTCAACGAGGAAAGTTTAGCCAAGGATTTCGACTTGTTCCCATGCACCATCACCGCCAAAGTCCGCTACGCCATCGACGATCAATTCGGCTATTACGTGATGGAGCGTTACCAATTCAATGTGCTTGGCAACGGCAAAGTCTCGACTTCGACCGTCGAACTAACCGAGGGGGACCCCAATAGCGCCGTCTCCTCCGGGGCTTTCAAAACCATCCACCCAGAATATGACGACCACAAACTGAACGTCGGCTTCTTCATCGGCCATTGCGATGGCAAAGCCAATCACCTTGGCCTTTATGGAGGGAACGGCAATAATTCGGGACAAAACGGGACCATCGTCATCCAAGGAAATTCCCGGCCCTCAGCCTATTCCGCTCGGGTACTAATTGGAAAAACCCGTAAAGACAACCCCGTCGATGCCTCGGCTGGCGACATCATGAGCATCAATTACAACTATCGATCCGCTATCAACGGCGACCACGACTATTCGGATCTAAAAGTCCGTGACTACCAGTATGGCTACGAAAACCCTGGCCAAGGCTATGGTGGGAATTACACTTATTCGTCCACTGGTGGCTGGTTCCCGACCTATTCAGGCGATGTCGTCGATTTCTACGGATCCGACGAAAACGGCGATTACGGGACCGAAAAAGACAGTGCCGCCCAAAATAACAACGCCGCCGAGTTGACCAACGCGATTATCCCAGCGCCGATGCAAGAGTATTCAAAATTCTTCCCTGGCAGCAACACCTCAACCGCCGCCGACTCGAACGGATATAAACCAGTAACCAGCAATTGGGAGTCCAATATCAACTATGAAGATGACGCCGACACT
Source organism: uncultured bacterium (assembly GCA_949297805.1). Classification (GTDB taxonomy): domain Bacteria; phylum Bacillota_I; class Bacilli_A; order RFN20; family CAG-826; genus Alloenteromonas. Next base: position 463,608 of record CASFTG010000001.1, on the reverse strand, counting down.
GAAGAAGCGAATGATGGCGGAATGTTCAACGCTCAAGTGTTAGACGGAGGGCTTGGGGCTGGAACGGTAAATAGACCAACTTCCCTAACAGCCCTTTTTGGCATTATTACGTCCTATTACCGCGTTACCCGTGCCATTAACATCAATAACGGCTTCTGGGTTTGGTCAACCAAGGATCTTTCGCCTATTTTCGGGCAAAATCTTTTCTACATAAACTTCCATATCTCCTATGTCGCCACTCGGGACGAAGGCGTCGACCCCAACCAAAACTCATTCCAATTGCTTTTCAACGCCTATAATCCGGAAGTCGAAGGCTCAGCAATTAAATTTGGCGACTGGGAAATTTCCAGTGGTTGGAATTCCTCCCATACCAAGATGCTTTTTTGGCAGGATCTTTCCCACCCCTATGCCCCTGACAACAGCGAGATCGCCTCACTGAACTCAATATATAACCCGGCCGACCACCCGGTCATCGACGACGGCCAGCTTCATAGCGACGTCATCACCTTGGAAATTGATCAACAAAACGGCGGCTGGTTCCAAACTATTTCCAATATGTTCGGAGCGGATTACGAAGTCCGTTATCCGACGTTCGCCTTTGGCTATGGTTCGAATATAGACGTAAACGGAAACGTTTATTCCGCCTCCAACCATCAATCGACAATGCGTTATTACGCCGATTACTACTACGTAAACAACTCTAGGGTTACTCTATACAACAACGACCATTTTATCGATTGGAAAAATGATGCATTGAACAACAGTACTTATTTGGACGAGGCCACATTCGGCATTGTCGGAACCGGATACCAAGACTATGCGGCCCCGAATAATCAAAGCGAGGAGAATGGGCATAACAACTACGAAAGAGGCTATTTCAATTCCTATTTCGAAGTCGCTGGCGGCACTAAGATATACATTAAGGACTTCCAAGTCAGCTTCACCAACCGGCTTGGCAATACCGAAGACATCATTTACAACGTCGATTACGTAACCAACGGAACCGACGCCGACACCGCTTATGGATGGGATAACGAGACCCAAGCCTGGAACGCCTGGCCGGATAACAGCAACGTCTTGGTGAACTTTGACTTTGACGACTTAAACCAAGCCGGCGATTTGACATTCCGGTTCTATCGCAACAACGATACCGTTTACGGATATTATTCGAATGGGAATTACCCCTTAGCCAACACCGATACCGTCGGCTATGGGCAGGCGACATTGGTGCAAGGATAAGACCATGACCACCGCGAAGAAGAACATCCTCATATCGGCTATCGCCTCCTTGGTGGCGGTCTTTTCCCTTTCGGTCGCGACTTATGCCTGGTTCGTGACCTCGGCTAAGGTCAATCCCAATAACATCACCTTGAAGTCCGGGGTCTCCTCGGTTTACGTCAAGGCCGTTGGCTATGGGGTGACCTATGGGGATTCGAATGCTTCCGGAGAAGCGAATTACACCGTCTCAGACGTCTATGTCGAAATTGGGAAAGACGGGAATCCCGAATACTCGCCGACTGGAACCCCCGCGACCACCGGCTCCGCCGACAGCACTTCCCTCTCGGTCAGTTTCGCTCCCCAAATCGATATCTATGATTACCTGGACCTAGTCCAAAACGAGGTGTCCTTATCCCGTTCTTACTTGCCTCGCGTTTACCTTGAACTCCAATACTCCCAGGACAACATCGGGGGCTATGTCAAGGCCAGCTGCACCCAAGGATCGATCAGCTTTGGCGATAACACCACCGCGACCGCTTACTCACGGGTCATAACTCGGGGGCAGGCCGATGCGGCTAACCCGGTTTCGGAATCCTTAATGCAAAAGCTTGAAGGCGATAAGCTGTCCTTGCCCCTTCAATGGGATGGGATGACCTCCAATATGCCGATCTATTCCTTAGAAGGGAATACGGCTCAGCTCTACGTTAAGCCCTACCCCTATTACAATGGGGATACCCTTTACTATTCCTGCTCAACCTTATTGGAAATATCCCCTGATCCCTTAGCCTTCTGGGATTATCTAATCAAGGCGGTCAATACCTCGGGCACCGGTTGGATTAGTTTCAACTTCACCCTCTCGATCGAATACTCCAGCACCGCCTTCGTTGAGGGAGAAGTTGAATTGCCGAAAATCGACCCGACCTCATTCACTCCGGAGGAACGAGCATGAAGAAGCATCGCTTCCTTTGGAAACTAGCCGCCCTCAGCATCGCGCCTTTATCTTGCCTCGGGGCGCTTGGCGTCTCGACCTATGCTTGGTTCATGGCCCGGCACCGGGTCAGCTTCCAAGGGAATAACATCCAAGTCGAGGCCCCGGGATTCGATAAATATCAGCTTTTCGCCTACTCGGTCGGGGGCAATCCAGTTGATGGTTCCGAGCCAACCCGTTCCTATTCCGATTACGCTTTGCTGCAGACCCGTTATCCCGATGGGATACCGGAAAACCTTAATCCTTCGATGCAGGGGAACTTCGACGATTATTTCCAGCCCATCAATGGCATCGAACTTCAAGATGTCTTCCCCTCAACCTGCTTCACCTTCGCCTTTTATCTGGAATCGAGCGATTTTTCTGATTTCTCGGTTGGCTTGACCGCCGATTCCTCAGTCGAAGCGACCCAGACCAATTACTTAACGGGAAAGGATGAACCGATTGTTTTGGCGTCCGCCATCGACATCTATGCCAAGGTATTCACCTTAGATGAGCAAGCTACCGAAACCAATGGCCAGCTCAGCCTCAACTTGAGTGAAACGCAGAAATCCGAACTCAATGCCTTCTTAACCACCGACATGGGGAATGGAGATCCGATCGACCATACGGCCGAGGATTTCGGTCGGGATGACCGTTTCGAGTATCGGCAGGATTTAGATGACGATGACGTCAGCTCGATATCCAGGGGATTGGTCGAAAGAACCGAGTTTAAAGGGGCGGCCCTCGTGGTCTTCACCATCGAGTTCACCGATTTCAAGGATACCCATCTAAGCGTGGTCTCAAGCGAAGGGGGACAGACCTATTGGGAGTTTGATGACACCTCCCGTTTATCGACCCCTTATCAAGGGTTACAATTCAAGATAAAGAGCATCGAGGCCAATGGCAATCGTTAAGGAGAAGCAACATGAACAAACCCAATGACAAGCGGCTGAACCTCATCATCCTCGGCTTCACCTTAATCGGGGTCGCCTATTTGTCCTCCCTGATCGTTTTATTGATCCTTCGGCTTTATTTAGCCCTCGCTATCGTCTCCGCCGGCTGCTTTTCGGTCTTCTTGGCCTTATTCGCTTTGTTCGTGGTGTATAACCGGAAACGGAAATACGCCGAACAGGCCTTCAATAAAGCCGTCTTATCCCAATTAGAGGAAGTTAGAAAGGGAACCCCAAAGCTCAGCCCCAATAAATATGGCTTCGCCGACCTTGACTCCTTTCAGGATGAGATCAACGCCTTTTTAGCGGCCTACGCCAATACCCGCCCTAGCGAAGAGGGGCCCAAATACAAAGGGAAACGATATCTTTGCCCCGCTGAATCGTTTGAAGAGACGATGCTTGAGGAGATAAAGGCCAACTCGGCTTACCGCCAAGCGGTCCTTTCCATTGAGATATCGGGACCGAGCGAAGCAAACGAAGCGGTATCCAATCAAGCTAAGGAGGCGGTCTATGGGACTTTCCCCTATGCTTTGCTAAGCCGCCGCTCACCCAATGGATATTACGCCTATATTTACGATGCCGGCTCCTACTCCGAGTTCTTATCCCGGTTACGGACCTTAGTCGGGGGCTTTGCCTTGCCCACTTCCGAATCGAAGGTCTATTCCCTCCGGGTCGGGGCGGCCATCTTCCCCCTTATCCCGGCGGTATCGCTAATCAGAACCGCCGAAAAAGCCTTAGCCAAAGGCGAGGACGTCTATATCGAGGAAGGGGATAAGTCCATCTATCTCCCTTCGGCCCGGTCCAATCCTAACTCAAGGCGCGTCATTGCCATCGCCAACTTCGAGAAGCTCTTCCGGGCCAGCTTCGCCGCCAAAAAGGGCGAACGGGAGAAATCATTGCGGGAAGCTTTATCCTACTTTATCAAAACCGAAGGGTTCGATCGGGGCGGGGTCGCTGAATATAGCCTCCGGGACGGCTGCTATAAGATGGTTTACGAGGAAACTTCCGACAATCCTTTAACCGCCTCCTTATCCTCTTTAGGGGAGAACATCCCCCCGTCGTATTTGGATCCAGTCTATGAAGCGGCCAAAGTCGACTTCCCTCTTTTTATCCGTCACTTAAAAGATGCCCCCAAGCCGGTCATGGGGTTCATGCAGTCTTTATTGGCCGAATCGGCCCTCTTCTTCCCAATATCCTGGGACGATGAGAAGTTCGGCTTATTGTATTTATTATCGGCCACCGCCAAAGACTTAAGCTTAGAAGGGTTCGATAAGTCTCATGACTTATTCTCGATATTGGGAACGGCTTTAATAGTCAATCGGCGAAATGAAGAAAGCGGGGAACGGCAAGCCTTGATCAACGCCTTAGCCAAACGGGCCAATAAATACGTCTATACCATCGACGAAAGAACTTACGAAATCAAAGAGGCGACCGATAACTTCATCGCCAAGTTCCCCAATTGCAAGACTTTGCCTTGCTATAAGACCTTATTCGGTTTGGATGCCCCCTGCGAGCAATGCCCTTTACGGGTCGGCTCGCTCAACCGGGTGATCGAGGCCATCGGGAAGAAGGAATCGACCATCTCCTCGGTCGGGCGGAGCAAAGATGGGCTCGCCACCTTGATCATCGAGCCAATCGTCAATAAGAACGAGCCCGCCGGGACCTTGGTCGATAAAGCCCTCCATATCCCCTCCTTTAAAGGGTTCAAGGCCATGCTATCCCGCGAACTGATCGAGAAAAACGGCTATATGGTGGCTTTCCGCCTCCTCCATCTCGAATCCTTCTTAGAGCATAACCCCCTCGAATCCCCCTCGACCATCTTATTGCATATCCTCACCAACCTCCAAAGCACCCCTTATTACGCCGACGCCTATCGTTACGATGACACCAGCATCGTCATCAAGTTAAGCGGATACCATTCCAAGCGCGACCTCTTTGCTGCGGTCGAGACGATCGATGAGGCGATCAGCGAACCGGTGATGCTCGGTTCTTCAACCTATTCCCCCACCTTCGCCTACTCGACCATCGCCTATCCGACCGAGGCGGCGGCCCTCTCCGATATGGTCTCGCTTATCAAAAGCGAGCTCGACCGAAGCGAGGAGATCGGGGATGGGTATTTAGCCGAGGTTGGGCGGCGCAATGTAAGAAAAGCCGGACGCAGGGCTTACCTTAAGTCCTTGCTTAACCAAGCCTTGGAAAAAGACGCGGCCGAAGTCGGCTTAGCCCCGATCGTCGAGCTTTCGACCAATAAGCCGGTCTATTACGAGGCATATCTTACCTTAAACGATGAGAACCAGATGATCGCCGAGGCTGAACTCCGTTCTTTGCTTGATGATGAGAAAAAGCGGCGCGACCTTGATTACTCGGCCTTAAGGAGTTTAGGCCTCCTCTACCGCGACTATGGGAAGAACCTAATGAAAAGCGCCGGGGTCAAAGGCTGCTACCTCCGGATGAAGGCCACCTCCTTGCTTGATGGCGCCTTCTTGCCTTTATTGTCGAACTTAATGGAAACCTATCATTTCCCCCGGCGGAGCTTAGGGCTCCTATTCGAAGCCAAAGACCTCTTCGCCCACGGAACGGCGGCGCGCCAAGCGATCGAGAAAGCCAATGACCTCGGGGCCAGCATCGGGGTCTATGACCTCGATAGCAACGCCGCCTCTAGCGACTTCCCCTTCTCTTCCCTCCGCCTTTTCATCTTCGACTCCGGCTTCGTCGTCGACTCGATGGTGAGCGAATCGACCGCCCTCACCTTATTGCAGACCCTCGACAAGATCGATAAGCTCGGCGGGATGGCGGTGGCGGCCGGCTTAAACGAGGAAGAGACGAGGTATTACGCCATCGAAACCGGGTTCAAGCTTGGCAAAGGGCGGCTATATTCCAATGGCCCGGTCTCGAAGGAGAAATTCATCACTTCTTTGACCTATCGTAAGTAAGTTGATGTAAATTAAACGAAACGTCAACAATTTTAGGTTTTTGAAATTTAGCCTTTTTGATATTTATTCGATTAATAGGCTGGTTTAACTTACATCTAATTTACATTTTGTCTCATTTTAGCAACCTCTGAAAAGTTAACCTGTAAGTTAAAATGTAAGTTAGGTAAATTAAAATGTAAGTTAAAACGGCTATTCCGCGAGTTTATAAGCGGCGTACTTTCCTTTCCGGGCCAAAACCAATCGCCCTTGTCCTACCATTTGCAACAGCACCCCATAGGCCTGTCGAGGCGGGAGGGAAAGCAAATCGGCGGCTTCCTGCTTATTGATGGTGCCATGTTCAGTCAAATAGGCGATGATCCGATTCTCTTGGTCCTGCGGCTCATCGTCCAAAGCTTTGAGGCGATATAGCCCATCCTCTTCCTCGATAGCCCCATATCTTCTACTATCTTCGATGACCGAGAGGACCCGGGAATCGCTATAACCCATCTTGTTGACGAGCGAACGAAGATTCAAAGGCCCCTCCCGCAGCGAATAAAGCAAGTAAACGGTATTAAAGGGAAGCTCCTTGCCGCTTCGGTCGCGGAGCGCGGCTAGCAGGCGACAAAAACGGATATCCGGCACCGATTTGAAGATGACGACGCGAACATACTCGGAAGTCGATTCATCGTAGGTCGGCGGGATCTTCCCCATCTCGATTGAACCAAGGTAAATCCGATCGACCCCCCGACCGGTCAGTTCGGCCAGCCCAATCCGCTTTAACGCCATCGAAAGGGTCGGGTTCCGCCCCCAGGGCTCGGCGGTCAAAAGGTTATCGGCGGTAATCCCGGAAATAAAGCCTCCAGGGCTCGTGATGGTTATTTTGTCCGACTCAACTAGAAAACGGACCCCTTGCAACAAAGAGTAATCCCGGTGGGAATAAGCATTAACGATGGCCTCGCGAAAGGCATCGGCTGAATAATCAGGCAAAGGGACACGGAGCATTTTGTACCGGAACTCATGTTCCTGGTTCAGCAATTGAAAACGTTCGAACAATTCATCGAAGCTCCGCAGAATAGGGTGGATGAAGGTCTCGTTCTTGCTAACATTGGTCCCAACCAATGATTGAAAGACGGTGATGGCGGTCGGGATATAGGCGGCTAGTTTCTCTTCTTTCCCGATCAGCAAGAGGCCCGCGACCGTGGGATAAACCTCGTTATTCTCGGTCCGGACCCGCAGCTTCAAAGAGAAATCCAACTCCTCGTCGTCGAGATCGAGCAAGGACTTATCGCCATTATGAACCAAAATCATCCGCCGGAGTCGGTTACGCTCATTGGGATCGAGGTCATCGACGCTGGCGTTCAATAACGGGGTCGAGGAGAAGTCGAATAACCGTAATGAAGAAAGGCGGGTCATGAATAGAGACGGGAACAAAGGGGCGTTTTCTGGGGTGCCATCGAGTTTTAGACGCCGATAGACGGTTTTGCCGCTGGAGGTGGTGATAATGGCATTGCTCGGGCTGACCTTTATCGTAAGAATTGGCAAGCCATTATCTTCGCTTAGTTCAGAGATGACGGCGACGCTGGGGAAAGTGCGGCTGGCGATCATCGCCCCCACTCCCGCGGGGTCCGAATGCTTTTCGCTAACCCCGGTCACTCTCCCATCATCTTCGACCCCGACGTAAATAACCCCGCCTTTGGCATTAGCCATGCCGACGACGTTATCAATCAAACGGAATTCAAAAACGTCGTCTGCGCATACGTCGGATTGAAACTCAACGAACAAGGTCTCATGCTTTGGCAAATGCATATCGGCTCCTGCCAATCTATTTTACAAATTGTCAACTATAAACAAAACTGTTTATTTTATTGTTAAATGATAGACGATAGATTAAAGACATAATTATTGGCAACGGCCGTCACCAGCAATGCCCACATTACCAATGGCGGAATGCCAAATCGTCTAATCTCAATTCAATGCTTGCGCTTTGAAAATGTCATTTCCTAGCAAAAGCACCGGAATCTTGCTCAATCGTCAGTTATTCTTGCTCAGATACCGATTAATCTTGTTCAGATACTGATTAATCTTGCTCAAATCGAAATATTCTTGCTCAACTGGCCAATAATCTTTTCACTAAAACCCCAAAACGAACAAGAATCCGATCAAACAGTCCGCCAAGCCTTGAGGTAACGCTTCCCTCTGGTTGCCTGGCCATTGGTCTTGATAAGCCCTTTGGCTTGCAACGAGGAGAGCAACTCATCCACTTTACGCCGACCAAAATGAAGCTGCTCCATGGCCTCAGCGACCGAAATCCCCTCGCGGGCCCCGGCGATAAGCCTAAACAAGGCTCGGGTTTCTTCATCGAGGTTCGGAACGAGATAAAGCCGTAAAGTGGTCGTCACCGCGTTGTCATCTTGCTCATAGGCGATGTCGGGGAAAGCGAACCGACGCATGTTCTCAGCCATCGCGGGAATGCCAGTCCCAGCCTTCTCCCCATAGTGAATGGAACGGAAGATCGAGGCCACACCGGCATTGCGAGGAACTGAGAGGCCACCATATAAAGCGTTTTGCAGATCGATAACAAATAAACCGGGATTACGGATGGCTACCTCGTTCGGGGTCAAGGTCATCTTGACGCCACCAGGCAATGAATAATCGGCGTTGAAGATAGCATTGATCAGTCCCTCCCGAACCGTCTCAAAAAGCAATTTCTTCCCGGAATCGAAACCGTCTTTAAAGTAAAAAGGGGCTGGAAGGTTGCCGCTTAGCAGCTCGGTCACCGCCCGAACGAATTGAAAAAGGTTGCCGGCGGGAGATAGGTCGTCGCTGCTGATACGGCGTTCCCAGCGAATCGATTGACCATCGCTTTGAATGTAGTCAAGTTGGAAGAGGGGAAAGGTCTCCCTAATTTGATGGAGAAACCCAAAGCAAAGCAAGCCAGCATTGGTCGCTAAGTATTCATCGCCCTCTTTTCTGGCTGCTCCGATAGCGGTGAAGAAAAGCTCGTCAGATTGATCGGCGAAACGATTATCGCGATTTTCGCGCTTGAAGCGCGCCCTATATTCTGAAAGTGAAAAGGGGTCAAGGTCCCAAAGGCGATATTTCCTGGCGTTGATGTCGGTATCAGTATATTGGGTTAAAGGATGCCCATTCTCGATGCTTGGGGTATTCGTTTGCCCCGCCGGGCAATCGCTTAATAGAGGTGGCGATTTCGTGAATTTAGAACTTCCCATGTTACGCTAGGTCAAAAACAACAAAAATATAACAAAATGAACATGCAATTGCATTATTGTTTTATTTCGAAACGATCTCCCAAACATGGTTAAGCGAAAGGAGACAAAACTTTACATTGCCACGTTAGGACACGGCAATGGCGATGAAGAAATTAAAATTGTCATAGAAACGGTTATTATTTTTGATTTTTCTTTTTTATATAGTCTATCAAGTTACTTGCTTAAATTTTATTCGATGTTACCAGTGTTCTTTGCCATTCATCCAAAGCTTTGATTCTTAATGAAAATCTTGTAAATAGACTAATTAATGATTATAATGGCGATAAACAAAATATATTTGGCAATGAAGGGGATCGTCTATGAACATCGGAAAAGAATCTGAGCAGCTTGAATTCAAAGCTAGTCTGGCCCAGCAAAAATCCGGCTTCGAATCAATCGCCGCCATTTTGAACAAGCACGGCCGCGGAACTTTGTATTTCGGAGTCGATGACAATGGCGATGTCATAGGAGTTCAAGCAGGAAAAGCCACCTTAAATCACCTTTCACGCGATTTAGAATCCCACGTTAATCCATCTTTTTTCCATTCCGTTCGCGAATTAACCTCGGCTGACGGAAAGCAGTTCATCGAGGTCACGTTCGAAGGGTACAACACACCTTATTCGGCTTTCGGACGTTTTTTCCTTCGCTTCGCCGATCGCGACAAGGTTATGGATCAAGCCATGCTGTTAAATTATCTAGAACGAAAGAAACGGTCTTACGAGACGTGGGAAACGTCGGATTCGCACCATTCAATCGATGATGTCAACGAAGATGATCTCAAGGCTTACATAGAGCGGGGGCAAAAATGCGGGCGGATAGGATTCGAGTACACATCCAAACAAATTGTGCTTCGCAAATTGGGTTTGCTTTACGATGACCGTAATCTGAACAACGCTGGAAACGTCCTGTTCTCGAAGAACAATCCTCTGAAAGTCAAATTCGCCACCTATCAAACTGAAGAAAGATTAACCATCGTTGACATGAAATTGTTTGAGGGCAACATCTTCGATTGCATCGACGCCACCCAAAAATACATCGCCGAACACATTAGTTGGAAAGTCGTATTCGATGGCGGGATCAAGAGCAAAGAGATACCGGAGATTCCCCTAGAGGCCATTAGGAAAATTGTCGTTAATGCCTTTGCCCACGGAAGCTACGAACGAATCGCCGCCGAATTCGAAGTAACGATTTTCCGCGATCGCGTGATTATTTATTCCCCAGGACATTTCCCATCGCCATTTACCCCCGAGCAATTTGCTTTCGATGGATTAGAATCGATACCTCTGAACACAAAGATATGCGATATCCTCTATATGGACGAAACAATTGAAAAACATTCAACCGGATTTGAACGAGCCTTCGCCTATTGCGCCAAAGAGCACGTCAAATACGATTATGCCGATACCGGACTCGGGTTTCGCTTTATCTTTTATCGCAAAACCGATGGCACCTCGCGTTCATTAAGCGCGACGGAAACGAAAGTCCGGCAGCTTTTAAATGAAAGACCCAGCCTCACAGCCAAAGACTTAAGTCAGAAGATTGGGGTTAGCCAGCGCACCATTTCGCGGGCGATCAGCAAACTTAAAAACCTTGGGTACTTAATCAGGGTCGGCGGAGACAAAGACGGCTATTGGAAAAACGGAGAGAATTGATCAAAAGATAGCCATTTACATCGCCACGATATGACATGGCAGTGGCGATGAAGAAATTAAAAATGTCATAGAAGCGAAATTTCACTTTGTAAGTGCACTTTAATTAAACGCTTTAAGGAAAAATAAATATTTTCTTTTAATTTCAATCATTTTTCCGATGTTTTGAAAAGATGAAAGGAAACTTTAAATGTTTACATCGCCACATTGTTACAAGGCAATGGCAATGAAGAAATTGAATTTGGCGATGTAAAAACGTCAGGTTTTTATCAACGTCTAGACGCCAGCCGATACTTCTTCGCCCGTCCGTTGCCGAACGATTGAATCAATCCCTCTTCCTCCATTTTGACGATCATCGCGGCGAACCGGGCAGAGATACCCTTATACCCTAACGATACGGCGATCTCCCGTCTGGATAACGGCCCAGCCGACAAAGCCATTAGGATCTTCGATTTCGAGTCGTCATCTTGATTCACCAACTGCATCTCGACGCCACTGGAACCATCGAGGAATTGCTTTTGGATCGGCAAGTGAACGGTTAGGGATTCCCGTTCGCCATCCATCAAAAACGTCGGCTTGTCCGATTCGTTGGCCTCCAGGCTGGTGAATATTCTCGGGATCCCGGTCCTTCGTCCTTCGGTGAGCCCCGCTTCCTTCAGGTAGTTCCCAAGCAAGCGATTCCGGTAACTGCCCCGACGTTGGGGCTCGCCTTGGTTGATGGAATCGAGGTTGATTGAAGCATTCAGCCCTGGAAAGCTTTTGACTTCCAGAAAGGAAGGGGTCACCAAGACGGTGATCGGTTCATGGATCTTATAGTCCCGATGATAGACCGCGTTGGCTAAGACCTCCTTAACGGCAGCATAAGGGTAATTCCAGACGCATTGGGTCTTTGGATCAGTATCGCTTTTGCTGACTCGGCAAGCCAAAACAAGGTTGGAGAATTTGGTCAAGGCATCCCGCAAGGACTTGATGATCGGCCCGTCGAATTTGAATTCGCTCATCTGACGTCCATCGGCAAAGGGCACAATCACCATCTCGATATAGGCGTAAGGGAAAAGGCGGCGAAGCGATTCCTCTTTGCCAAAGAGCAAAACCGCCGCGTTTTTTATTTCCGGGTGATTAGGGTTCCCCCCCGCTCCAATTCCATGCTTTCGAGGATCGGGAAAAGCCCGGAATCCGTTAACGAGGATAGGTCGCTTTGGACCTCACGAAGGTAATCGAACAAATAGAAAGGGCTGATATCGGATAATTCGATATAGGGATTATACCGATCGTCAAAAGGGATGATTTGGCATTGATCGTATAAATCCCTTAACTGGGATTGGGTGGGGACGCTACTGAGGCTACCAAGGCGGACATAAACCGACTTCTCCGACTGATTGGCGAAGACGGATTTCGGCGCGTAATAAGGGCCATCTTGTCCGGCAGTGCAGGTAAGCACAATCAGGTGTTTCCCAAGATAAGTGACCACGTCGATCCGGGGAATATATAAAGGTCGGATAAAGTGGCACTTATTGACGATGTCCTTTTGAATCGCGTCGATGTCTTTCGGATTTAGTCCTTTGATCGGCTGCTTAAGCAAGCCGTTTTCCTCTTCGACCCCGATGATGATGAAGCCGCCATTGTTTCCCTCTAGGCCATTGGCGAAGGCGCAAATCGCATGAATGCTCGAATCGGGATCGTAGGTCGGTTCAAAGGATAAACGGAGCCGGTCGACCGTATGCCCATCGAGAAGTTTGCCGATCCCAACCGAAAGTCCCATGTCAATATTCCCATAGCCATTGTAAAGAAACGCTAAAAAGATGGCGACAACTTTTGTCACCGAATCTTTAGATTGATTACCTTGAAAACCGCCGGGAGACCCCTTTTCTACAACGATTACGATAACATTTGCGATAACGCCGTTATAGCAAATCCAAATTCATTCGATGGAATCGAACGTTAAAGGAATAAGTTTTCGATAACGCGTTATAGAAAAAGGCCAACCCCCGAAAGGATTGGCCCTGCTATCAATAGACGATGACCGTCCCGTCTTCTTTGACTTCGACTTGATCGCCGGTTTTGACCGATTCGAGGAAATCCGGTCCTAAGTTATCGACGGCGACCAGCTTAACCCCGTTCCAGGTGGTGGCGAGGATGATACCGGAGGCGGCAAGGGGATCGATCGGCTCGCTGAATAGCCAAGCCAAAGGGGCGATGCCCCGGGCCGCCACCGTCTGGATGATCATTCCTCCGGTCGTCGAGCCGATGGTCATCGGGAGGCATAAGGCCTTGCCGGTGATGTTCTTCCCGAATAGGTCAGGATTGTTCTGATCGGAGACGATGACTTTCTTGCAGTGGCTGTTAAGGGCGCTTTTTTGAAAGGAGGCGAGGGTATTGAACCCGCCATGGGTGACGGCGGCCTCCCCTTTGAAGTACCCAGGGGCGATGACCCGGCCATGGAACTCTTTCATTTACTTGCCCTCCTTTCCGACGAGGATATTGAGCAATTCCTCGTCTTTGGCGTATTTAGCGAAGGTATAGGTCCGGAGCTTATTCGAATTGGTGATGAGCCGCTTGGCCCCACATAGGGGGTTATCGGCATACATAAGAGGGCAGATGGAAGCTAAGTGGGCTCCGGTCGCCATTAGCCTAGCGTAATCCGGGGTGGCCTTGAACTTCTTGACCACCGCCGGGGCGGCGGTTAGGACGGTGTAGCAGGTCAGTTTCTTCCGTCCGGTTTCCTTTAGCCCAGCTTCGAATTTATTGGTCCAATCGACCAGTTGCTTATAAGTCAGATGGGGGCAGCCGATGAAGGCCCGTTGAGGGGCTTTATCCTTCTTCTTCCACATAATCGGATAGGACTTATAGACCCGTTCGATCTCGGCCTCATCGACAATGTATTCTTTGGCGTCATCTTTAAGCAATTTCTCCCCTTGCTCTTTGGCTTCCGGGGTGATGCCTTCAACGTGATATAAGCCGACCGCCCCATTGCTGGCCGAGGCGGCGCCCATGTCTTTGAGATAAGCGACGGTGTCTTCATCGGGCAAGGGCTTCAAGAACTTATCAAGGCCGACGATATAGGGAACTTTCTCCATCACCTTCATCCCGATGGCCGAGCCTAAGATCTGGGCTTCGGGGAGATGGTCGCCTTTGACGATGACTTTATAATCGGCTTTCCTTCCTTCGTCGGTTAAGAAGCCAAATTCCGGGGCATAGCCTAAGATGGTGCCGAATAATTCCAAGACCCCGGAGTTCCGGTTGCATTTAGCCCCTAAGACCGAGTTGGCGTAGACGACGGCGCTTGATTCAGCCCAAGAGATGACATCGCCTTTCTTGGGAGCATTCCCGACTTCGGGGAGATAGCAGGTGCAAGTAAACGAATCATCGGACTTCAATCCGACCTTCTTCAGCATCCCCTCGTATTCTTGTTGCCGCCCATAGATGATCTTCTTGAAGACCAGTTTCTCTAAAGGATTAGCCGAGCAATTCTCGAATTCCATCGGCCGGGGGTCGGCGGTGAAGCCGCCTTCGGCTTTAAGCCCGGCTTCAATCAATTCATCCATCAATGGATAAATAGTCGTGAGCATCGAGATGCCGAAGCTCGTGACTAAGTGACCGGTCTTGTAGGTGAGGGGCGCGAGCCGCTTGGCGCCGAAGACGTCGCCATAACGGACTAAGCACTCCATCATCTTAGCCTTGGTCTTTCCTTCCTTCCCCTGCAATATGGCTTCTTGCTCGGGGGTCAATTCCATTTTCGGTTCGTACATATATTTTCCTTTCCTTAATGGGTCGCAAGATAAGACAAGAGGGCGATGGCGGTCGCCTCATTGGTGGCGAAGGGGATGTCATAGACGGCGGCGATCCGCATTAAGGCCTTGACATCGGGGTCATGGGGTTGGCTCGAAAGCGGATCCCAAAAGAAGAAGACGGCTTGGATCTGCCCTTCGGCGATGGCGGCCCCGATCTGTTGATCCCCGCCCATCGGGCCCGATAAATAGGCTTTGACCGGTTGCCCGGTGGCGTCTTGGACCAATTTGGCCGTATGGCCGGTTCCAACCAGATTGAATAGGGATAGCCGTTCCTTGTGGGAGGCGGCCCAAACCGCCATCTCCGGCTTCTTATTGTCATGGGCCACTAAGGCCAAGACCGGTTTCGCTTTATCCATATTAAGAATATTCTCCTGCTACTGGAATATTATAAAGCCTAGCGAGTGGAAGTTTTAAGAGCGTTTGCCGTTATCGGCTCTTAAGGGGTTCGACAAATGGGCAAAGCTCGTTGTTCCGCCTAAACAGCTCTCGTCCGGCCATACTTAACGAATGAATAATGGCCCTATTGTGGCATTCTTCTCATATGAAACACCTGGTGGGTTGATGGCATTGGCGTTGCTCTTGGCGATGGCGCTTTCCTCTTGCTCCGGCGCCCCGCGCGAGGGTATGACCATAGCCTAATGCTTGATTCCATCTAGATTGGTTATCGAATGCAAAAGGACAAGTTCGCCAAAGGTGAAGATGTCGAGGTGACCATTGGATTTGGGCATACCGGTATGGGCGAACCAATTGACGAATACAGAGATCTCCCGTTTTGTCTATTCCTCGATTAGGGAATGGAAGACGAATTACGAATCAACGATTATCGGCATTTCAAAAACTATCTTCTGATCGAAGAGATCGACCCCGACGTTTTCTATACCGACGACTACCGTTACTACCAGGAAGGAAGATTCGCCGGCAAGACCTACAATCATGAAATCGATTACTCAACTCCATATGAATATTTTGCCGATCTTGACGCCTGGTGCCCATCAATCCGTTCCCGAAGCGCCATCCGCTCAGGGAAGAAACTCAACCCGATCGATCCCTCGATCGCCGTGGCCGCCTTAGGGGTCGAGCCAAGCTATTTCTATCAGGATTTCCAAACCTTAGGCTTTCTCTTCGAATCGCTTTGCATCCAGGATCTTCCGGTATATTCGAGGGCGATAGGTGGTAGCCTCTCCTATTATCATGACCGCTTCGGTTTGGAAGTCGATGGGGTCTTGCATCTCGCCGATGGACGCTACGCTTTAATTGAGTTCAAGCTCGGAAGCAGCGAAATCGATGAAGGGGCGAAACACCTTTGCGAAGTCGAGCGGCTGATAAACGAGGCTCCCAAGGGCGGGATTCAGCTCCGTCCACCCGAGTTGAAAATCATCCTCACCGGTACCGAATATGGGTATAGACGGAAGGTCGGGGTTCACATCATCCCCATCGGCTGCCTCAAGGATTAGCCTTGGTGTAAAATCAATGAAAACTAATGTAAATTGATCTTAAAAAACCACTGTGAAAATAGATTTTTGACAATATAAATATTCGATAAATGCTGATATTTATCTGAAAGCGTTTTCAGAAACCCCTTACAGAAAACGCTTACATGGCCAGACCCCTTGATTCGGTGTAATAGGGGGTTATATTTTAACTGCCTCAAGAAAAAGAGGCCCAAGAAAAGGAGGAAAGCGAATATGCAGAATTACACTGAACAACTCGAGAAACTCGCTTCCCAAGGTGCGACCTTCGACTCGTCCTATGATGATGTCACCAGCGCGCCCTATGCCCAGCCGGTTTACCTCGAAATCTTCGACAACCAGCGGATCAACCTCAACCATCTCTATTAATTAATCGGTTAATCAGCTCGCCCAGCCATTGTGCTGGGCTTTTTCATTGCTTGAAAACGTTATGAAAACGAATGAAAATAGCAATCTCATACTTGATTTCTTGTAAAAATAGTATCGATAAAACCTACACTATTTTTAAAAGCGTTTTCAGAAACCCCTTTCAGAAAACGGTTACATTCATCTGGTCTTTGACTCCTTGCTAATATAATGCCGCCTCAAGAAAAAAGAGGCGGAATTGCAAAGGAGAAAGCGAACATGAACTACACTGACAAGTTGAACCAGATCGCTTCCGACGGCGTCCACTTCGACGCTTCCTATGATGTGCTCGAAGGGAAAGCCTACGAAGCCCCGACTTATGTCGAGATCTTCCCGAACCAGCTGACCCAATCCTCGAACCTCTTCTAGTCCTTGGCTTAGTTAGCTTTTCGCCCCGCCGAAAGGTGGGGCTTTTTCGTTAGAAGGCAGTTTGTTTATGATTCAATCGAGTCAGTCACAAGCCTTTCAATTTTTTATTTTAAATCCTATTCACTTATATTTACTTGGTATAGTTTTTCCAATATAGTTATCTTGTCAAAGGGAGGCTGCTATGCCAAACGGAGACCTCGCCCGATCGGGGACTTGGCCATTAGGGAAAGCGGAAAAAGACTGGTCGAGTTCTTGCAGGCCGCCTCCCACCTGATATTGGCTTTATGCCTATTGATGGCGCTTAAGGCGGCCTTAGAGAAAAAGGCCACGACGACCGATAAGGCCTTCGTGGTCCAAACCCAGTTATAAATTAACGTTTAATCCCTGAATAGTCAAGCCCCGAAAGGGCCTAGTGTAGTTATCAGGTAATTAATTTCCGTCTAAATATTCGAATCCGGCCGGAGTAAAGCTCGCCTTCGTTAAAAATAAGACGCCAGCCGTTGCGCGGAGGTGCCATTTTTGTTCTCTAACGCTCAATATCATTCCCCCATTGCACCCAATAAATATTTCTCTATATTGAATGTGTTCAAAGTAATAATTACTTAATACATGCAAGGAGATAGCTTATGTTCCATCGAATCACTTCCCTTACTAAAACCAAAGACTATGTCTTGTTCGTCGGTTTCGAGGATGGAACCTACAAGCAGTTTGACTTGAAGCCATTGATTGCGGCAACGCCGGCCTTTAAAGCTTTGAAAGACATCCCTGGTCTATATGGACAAGGACGAATCGATCGTTGCGGTTATGGAATCATTTGGAACGCCGAGCTCGATCTATCCGGAGAAGCCATATACGAACAAGGGACGGAGATCGATCTAAACTTCGTGATGACAAAATAGGTTAACGCCCTACCCCTAGTTATCTTTTGACGACAAAAAAGACCAGCCTTCCGACTGGTCCAATTGAGGTTTCAGCGTTTCTTGACGCAGCCGATGACGCCGAAGACGGCGAGCAAGAGGCCGACTCCGCCGACGATGGCCCCGATGGCGAGGTTCGACCCTTTCTTGGAATTCTCGTAATCCTCAAGGGTATAGATGTCATTCCCGCCAATCTGGATGGAATAGGCTTCGGCGCAATAGGTATAGACGTTGTGGGTATCTTTGTCTTCGTAATGGAAATCGTGGTCGGTCCGAAGGCTTTCGTTCTCCCCAACGTTTAGAACCAAACTGACCTCGGTGGTTTTGTTTTCGTAAGCCGAGAGGTCAACATCCATGTCAACGAAGTAATAGACGGTATCCTGATTATCATCAACGATTAAGGCGTAGGCGTCTTTGTCTTCTCCAATAAAATCATATAAGATGTCGACCTTGAGCGATGACCCTTTGACCTCGGATGCCGGCTCAACGGTGACTGGCTTTAATAAGAAGAAGACCCCGACCCCGATTAAGACTAAGGCGATGAGGAAGAAAGGGAGGCTCGCTTTCCAGCGGCTCCGGCTTCCTTTCTTAGTAGTCCCGGTCCGGACACGGGAATTCGAAGAATAAGCCGAAGGCGGGACCACCCCTCCATTCGAGGGATACTGATTGGGATAAGGGGCTTGATTCGGGTATCCATTGGGATATTGGTTCGGATAGCCGGCCTGGGGATAGCCATTCCCATAAGGATAAGGGCTGGCCCCCATGATCTGACCATTAAGCGCCTTGACCCGGATCTTGCCATAATCGTAAATCGATTGGTTGGTAAGCAAGTTCCGTTCATTGAAGACGTCAAAGAGGGTCTTATAGCCTTCTTTCCCATCGAGGGTATAAGTATCATCCTGATGGATACGCCCATTGGTGACGTTCCGGTTGACCCGGCCTTTGACCTTATTGAGCTGATGGATGATGCCCCCGGCCTCAAAGACGGCCGAGGTGAAGTTATCGGAATCGCTTTCGATGTTGCGCTCGAAATCATGGACCTCGACCTCAATGCCGGGGACGTTCATATAGTAAGACAGATCGACGGAATTCGGCCCAAAGCCATTGGGCTCGCGGCGATGACGCAACGTTCACCCTCCTCTTATTTCTGCCGGAAGTATGCCATATCGACGATGAATAATGAGCAGCCATGTGTAGTCGGCTCTAGAGGAAATGCTAACTGTTATATCCCCTTGTATAACAGATTGACGAGGGCAATAATATTGCCATGAACGGCAAAGGGACCTTATACGAGAAGATCGCCTCCGACTACGTGCAGGCCATCAAACATGGGGCCTATCCATTGGAATCCCGCCTCCCCTCAGTCAGAGAGACGGCCGCCTTTTATCAGTGCAATCCCCTAACCGTCTTAAAAGCCTACGAGCTATTGATCGAAGAAGGCTATATTGAGGCCGTCTCCCGAAGCGGTTACCTAGTCAAAGACCTCCATCCGCCGAAGTCAGCCGCCAAACTAGCCCAAACTATCGCCAGCCTCTTACAAGACTATGACGAAGACACCATAATCAAGGAGATCAAACGCCAATGCGGATCGAAATAAACAACCTCAGCAAACATTATGGGCCAATCAAGGCCGTAAATGGGCTTAACGCCGTCATCGAGGAGGGGATAACCGCCCTAATCGGGGAGAACGGGTCGGGCAAATCGACCTTGCTCCGCCTTTTAGCCGGCGTCATCGACCCTAGCGAAGGACAAATATTGATCAATGGCTCCCCGGTCGAGGAGAAAAAGACCCCCGTCTTCTTCCTCCCCGACGAGCCGTATTACGACGTCTCCCATTCCCTCGGCTCCTTGAAAAGGATCTACGCCAGCTTCTATTCATTCGATGAGGAACGGCTCGCCTATTGCCTCAAGCAATTCGGCTTGAACCCCAAGCAACGGCTTTCTTCCTACTCAAAAGGGATGAGGCGGCAGGCCATGCTCTCCTTAGCCATCGCCTCCTCAGCCCCGATCCTCTTGTTGGACGAAGCCTTCGACGGCCTCGATGCCCTCTCTTTATCATTTATTAAGGATCAGTTGCTGGCCATATCTGAAGGCAAGATCATCGTCGCCGCCTCCCATAATGCCGAGGCCGCCCGCTCAATGGCCTCGCGGTTCTTGTTGTTATACAAAGGGAGGCTCGGTCAAGACGCCGATTCAGCCGACTTCGGGGCCAACCTCGTCAAATACCAAGCCCTCCTCCCCAATAGCCTCACCCCGGCCGACTTAGAGGAACTCGGGCTCCAGGTCGTCTTATTCCGCCACCTCGGCTCCATCACCCATTTCATCGTCAAGGAAAACGAGGAGGGGATCGCTAGGCTCAAAGAAGCCTATAAGCCGGCTCTCCTTGAGTCGGTTCCGATGGAGGAAAACGAGACCCTGGCCGCCGAGCTTTCCTTAGCCAAAAAGGAGGGACGGATCGATGAATAAACGCCTGATCGGGCAATGCCTGCTATCCTATCTTCCGGCCCTCGCCATCTTCTCCGTCATCTATCTTTTAGTCGTCTACCTCGCCAGCATCTCTTCCTTCTATGCCTATTGGCCGAACCCCGGGGTCGAGGTCTTAACCGTCTTCCCGCTGATCGTCGCCCCCTGCCTGCCTTTCATGGCCGAATCCTACCGTTATTCTAGGCGGAGCACCGACGTCTATTACTCCTTCCCCATTAAGCGTAAGGCCCTTTGGCTCACCCGGCATTTGACGATGCTATTGGCCTTCTTAGCCTTGGTCCTCATCATTTACCTATTGGGCTTACTCAATGGGATCGTCATCGCCCAAACCCGGCCGCTGAATGGCCGGCTCCCCCTTCAATACGGTTACTACTTCCCCTTATTGCTGGTCCTATTGTTTTTCTTAGCCGCCCATTACCTCGTCGGGGCGTTCTTTGCCAAAATCTCCCTCTCCTTCCGGACTGGGATCATCCATTACGCCTCGGCCCTCTTATTCGCCTTCCTCTACTTCTATATCGCGGTGGTGCTGGTCCATCAATTCGATGGCGAGCCCCTTGACGCCGTCCTCTCGATTTCCATCGACCCGGTCAGCACGATGATCATCCTTAGCCGAACCTTCGCCGCCCGGATCGTTGGGGAACCGGCCATAGTCTATAGCAGCGCCGACCTCGTCTATACCGTCATCCATTGCCTGGCTTTAGCGACTATTTCCGTCTTCGCCTTCCTCGTCAAGCAGCCGAGCGGCGAGCTCTGCGGGACTTCTGGGGATAATGAGAAACTGCCCTTACGGATATTGACCTTCATCCCGGCCTTCGCCTTGGCCTTGGCCCTCACTTCGCTCGGCGGATTCCTCGGCCTCATCCCCTTAGGGGTCTATTGCTATGTATTAGCCGCCATCTACGAACGGCGGTTCAAGCTCTCCCGCCTCTGCTGGATGGGATTTGGGATCGCCTTGCTCTCTGGCCTCCTAATCGGGCTGATCTGCTACCTCATCAGCGTCACCGTCATCGATAGCCCCGCCACCTATTATTGATAGCGAGCCCCTCCTCGGCGGGGCTTTTTTCTATGCCCAAAGAAGGGAAAGTAAGACCCGAACGGGCTTCAGTTTGAGTTAATTTAAGAATATTGTTACCCGTTCGGGTATTATATTTAACTTACTAATTAATTTATTCATACTTGGGTATAGACTATCCCCTATGGACGACAACCTGATCGGCGAGTACATACGGAGGAAGCGGAAGGAAGCCGGCTACAGCCAGAAGGAATTCGCTTTCCTTTCCGGCCTCGGTTTTCGCTTCGTCCAGGAGCTCGAACGGGGGAAGCAGACGGTCCGGCTCGACAAGGTCAATCAGGCCTTGAAGATGTTCGGGGCCCGCTTGATCCCGGAGGAGGATGGGGATGGAAAGCGATAGCCGGACCGGCCTGGTGTATAAGAAGGGGCGGTTCTGCGGCTACCTCCGGGAGACCAGGTCATCCTATGTCTTTGAATATGACCAGGGGTATCTTGTCGATAAAAAGAACCCGCCGGTGTCCTTGACCTTGCCGAAAACCGGCGAGCCCTACACCTCGGTTTATTTATTCCCTTGCTTTGATAACCTGCTGCCGGAAGGGGAGAACCTCGGCTTAGCCTGCCATTGCTTAGGACTAGATCCCGATGACCGGTTCGGATGTTTGCTATCCTTAGCCCATAACTGCTTCGGCGATATCGAGGTGTATGACAATGATTAAGCGTTGCCTTTACTGTGGGCTCGACCTAACTGATGGTTCCTTGCCCTATCATCTTGATTGCTTGACCAGCCACTTCGCCGATCCTCGACTCAAAGAAAAAGCCGAGCTCACCTATTCTGATGCTTTATCCAACGATGCGCGAACTGGCAAGGTGATTCCCGGGGAAGAAAGGATCGTGACCTTGCCCTTAGGGCGGAACCGGCCTTATCCCAATTACCTCGTCCTCTATCCCGATAAAAACGATCCGAAGCGGATTCCTATGGAACACCTCCTCCTTACTTTAGCCAATTTATCTGGCATCAAGGTCCCCTTATTCGGCTTCTTCCAAACCAACGACGGGTTGGGCTTATTGCTCCGCCGGCTCGATGAGGTGAAACGTGATAAGTTGGGGTTTGAGGATTTCGCCGCGTTGCTCGGACGGGGAGAAGCGGCCAAGCGGGAAGGGAGCTACGAGGATGGCAAGGCCGTCCTCCAGCAATATTCGGCTTATCCCGGCTTAGACAAGGCCGAGTACCTATCCCGCCTCCTATTCGCCTTCTTAACCGGGGACAATGACCTCCACTTAAAGAAGCTGGCCTTAATCGAGGCCAAGACCGCTTATCGATTAGCCCCGGCCTATGGATTGAGCAGCTCCGTCATCACCGGTTACCCCCATCAATTGGCCTTGACCCTCAATGGCAAGAAAGACGATTTGCGATTAACTGACTTCGAGCAATTCGCCGCCCACTTAGGCTTGACCCCGGTGGTCTTGCCCCGGTTGCTGAATCGCTTATTGAGCCAGGAAAAGCAATTCGATCAAGCGATCGATGATTCCTTGCTGTCAGAGGAAGACAAAGACAAACTCAAGCGTTTGATTAAGGAACGGGCCACGATCCTATCCAAGAACTAAGCCAATGACCCCGAGGGTTAAAGCCTTCGGGGTTTTGTTGTTGGGCGGCGTTAAGGTTTTTGGAAGCGCCGGGGTCTGTGAAGTCACGGTGGAGTTTACAGGCTCATTTAAAGTGTCACACATGGTTAACGGACTTCGCCCGGTTCCGATTATTGCGCCCTTTTTTGTGCCGCTTATTGTGTCATTTATCGTGCCATTGCGCCACTTATTGTGCCATCTATTGCGCCATCAGCCCGTCGTTGGGAGTTCCAACCTAGAAATGTTAGGACCAACGGAAATAAGATTGATTGATAATGGGCGGCGATTTGATTGAGGACTAATCCTTGACTAAAGCCAGCACGTTCGAATCCTACTTTATCGTCTAATGCTTGACGATAAATAATCGCTATATCCCCGCTTGACCGAAGAACCAGGCAGGCATCAAGGGCATAATCGAAACGCCATACCTATCGAATAGATCGATGATTTCCGATCCAACAGTCATTTCGCGTGCCAATACACTTCTAACACGTAGATCAGGAATCCAATGATATGGTTTATACGCTAACTTAAAAACGTTAATTCGGGTATTTCCGTCTTTATTTAGATATTACAACAGCGTTTTGCCGCGAAACAACGCAAATGATCTTTTGCATAAATTTTCATCTCTAAACTATTTTGTTCTTGTTTTCCACTCGCCTTTTTTTCTCGAACCTACCCTTACAATTAAACCTTTATCTTGAAGTGAAGCAAGAATTCTTGAAACAGTACGCTCAGACAAATTTGTTTGCCCACTCATTTCTTTTCTAGTTAAACGCCCATTTAACGATATGGCATACATTATTAGTTTTTCGGCCTCGGATAGTGTTTTGCTACTTTTTGTGCCGCTTATTGTATCACTTGCTTCGCCATTTATCGTGTCATTTTCTTTGTCGTTTATTGTGCCATTTATTGTGCCATTTATTGTGCCATCCGCCTTCGAGATAAACCCTTTTTTATCAAAAGGTATAGTGACCATTATCCCGACGCCAAGGAATCGGAAAGCTTCGCGGCCATAAGCTTTGACAACCTTGGGCACACCATGCCCCGAACGATCGACAATGTCGCATTGAACGAAGACATCCATAAGATCTTTATTGACCGGATCGCTTACGCCATCGAAGAAGTCTTCTTTCGATAAGCCTTCCTTCAGTCCTCCGTAAGACATGATTTCCATCCGATCCTGATACCAATAAATCGATGGCGGATTCCCGTGTATCCAATCGTTATGAATCAGCGCATTGACCCAAGCTTCTTCGAAAGCCTCATTGTCAAACATCTTCTTTTTTCTTCTTGGCAGGCTGCTATCGTCGATATAAGTGTCGTTCAAAGCCTCGCAATAATGCTTGATGTCTTCATAGACCTGCAAAATCGATTGCTGTCCGAAATTATTCCGTTTCGAATAGGAAAGCTTGTCATTCCCATTGAATACGCAAACTTGGATGGAATAAAAGTTCTTATCCGCCAATAACTCAGCCAAAAGATTGTATTTCCCTTCTTTGGTTAGAAGGCGGAAACTCCTTTCAAAAGTCTTCTCGTTTATATCCACGCCGGCGCTTCGGAGCTTGATTTTGAGAATGTCAAATGTATAGTCGCCACCATTGCTTTGAATGTCGACTAGACTTAATTTAACTTCATGAAGGCTCGCGATTTGCCGCTTATCGATTTCCTCTTCGCTCATAGGCGTCGAAGAGGTGCCGTCTCGATAAAAGCAGCCAGTTGCGCTTCTTCCTTCTTTCTTAATGTAATAAAGTTTTGTTCCCTTTGATACTTTAACGGAAACAACCATTTTATCGCCTTCCAGCAAGGAACCGATTTCGCATAAGCCTTCGGTAGAGGGGAGGATCTGATCGCGAATAATATCCCTAACTTCCCGCATCGTTTTATCGATATTCGGAACGCCCAAAACATTGCCATTGTCATCTACACCGATGTAAATGATTCCATTTCTTGTGTTGAGGAAGGCCACGACTTCCTTTGCAAAGTCTTTATTCAGCGTCCTTTTGAGTTCCGTGGTTTCCGATTCGAGAAATTTCATAGTATGGGGCTCTTTCTTATTAAAGTTATTATACTCTAAAAACGCTTTAAACAATAGGGGCTGCGAAAAGAACACTCGCTCGGTTAAATCGCCTTTTCCTCGAAGTTTGCTGCCATCAATTTATAAGGCCTGATAGCCATTCCATTGCCTGCTTACCCCAATAAGGGTAGAATGCCGACCCGGAGGAAAGAATGGAGAAGAAACGAACGGTCTTCCTGCCCCTTGGCAAGGGCAATGCCTTGAAGCGGATGTCCGCCTTGGCTTTTTTAATCGCCATCTACATCGCTTTATCGTTTTTAAGCATCCGCTTTGGCAATTTCTCTTTCTCCCTCGCTTCCATCCCCCTCATCGTCAGCGCCCTCCTCTTCGGCCCGATCGAGGCGACGATTATCTGCTTGCTGGGGGAGTTCGTCATCCAATTCGCCCTCTATGGTCCTGGGCCAACTACAATAATTTGGATGATCGGGCCGGCCATCCGCCCCTTATTCCTCGGGTTAGTCGCCTATTTCTTCGGGAAGACGGAGAAACGACTAGAGGACCGGTTGCCCCTTTTCATCCTCTTCGCCATCCTCGCCGCCTTATTGGTCACCATGGCCAATACCCTCGCCATCTACTTAGACGCCTTGATCATCGGCTATCCCTACGCCTTTGTTTTGGTGGAGACGGTGCTAAGGGGGGTGGCGAGTATCGCCACCGCCGTCCTCGCGGCCTTTTTATCCAAGCCGGTCATCAAAGCCTTAAGGGGCTTGTTGGGGGATTAGTCAAATGAAAACCAAAGCCAACGTCAATTTCTTCCTCTTCGCCTTCACTGAGCTCGCCATTTTCCTTGGCTTAATCGGCACCGGCATCGCTTATCTATATTTCGGGGTCAATGACATTGAACTTGCCATCGTCGATGAGCAGAAGTTCTTCGCCGCTTTCCTGGCCCTAATCTTCGCCCTCATCGTCTTGCTTTTCCCGACCAATCACTTCCGGAAGCTCCGCCAAGCCCTCTTGGTCCAGGATAATCTGCTCGATTTGGCTAAGGGGATGAAAGAAGAGAAGATCGAGGCGGCCTATGAAGATAACCTCCCCTCCTATTGGGGGCTGTTCCTCCCCTTATGCCGGGCCAATAAGGTCGTGTATGCCGGGTTTTTCTTAGCCGCTTTATCGTTAGCTTTCTTCGCCTGTATCCCCTTGCTTACCAATGAGGATATTTTGCTGTCGGCCTGCCTTTTCGTCTGCGCCGCCCTGTGCCTGGCGATGTTCTTCTTCCTTCTTTTCTCTCAGCCCTACGTCTATAAGCAACAGACCATCCTCTATTCCTATGCTTCGAGTTACCTCCAAGCCGATTTCACTTCCTTGAAGCAATCTACGACGATGGGCCAAAAGCTGACGGTCTATATCCCCTATAAGGCTTTAGGCAAGATAAGGAAAGGAAAAGGGTATTTATTGATTAAGGGACCGGTGTTATTAGGAAGAAAAGTCAAGATGCTCGACTTCCTCTTCTTCAGCCAAAATAACCAAAGCGAAATCGAAAGAAGGCATAACGACCATGCGGATCATCTCTTATAACGTCAATGGGATACGGGCCGCGATGGGCAAGGGGTTCTATGAGCCGACCTTCGCCTTAAACCCCGATGTCTTATTCATCCAGGAAACCAAACTAAGCGATGCTTTGCGGCCTCTAGAGATCCCCAACTACCATCTCTATTCAACCAACTCCAAGGTTAGAAAGGGTTACTCCGGGACCGCCGTCTACGTCAAGAACCCGCCTTTAACGGTCCATTATGGATTGGCCAACGGGGAATATGACGATGAAGGAAGGGTCATCACCTTAGAATACGAAGACTTTTACCTCGTCGGGGCCTATGTCCCCAATTCGGGCGAAGGGCTTAAACGGCTCGATTACCGGATGGAATACGAGGATAAGCTCCGGGCTTATTTAATATCGCTCAACGCCAAAAAGCCCCTTGTCTATACTGGCGACCTCAACGTCGCCCACGAAGAGATCGACATTAAAAATCCAAAAGCCAATGAGCATAATGCTGGCTTCACCATCGAAGAACGGAACAAGATGAGCGAACTCTTATCTAGTGGCTTCGTCGATGCCTTCCGTTACCTTTATCCCGATAAGGTTGCCTACTCCTGGTGGAGCTACCGGTTCCATGCCAAAGAGAAGGATGCCGGTTGGCGGATCGATGCCTTCATCGTCTCCGACTCGTTGAAGGATAAGATCCAAGCTTCCTCAATGGAAAAGGACTTCCCCTACTCCGACCACTGCCCGATCATCCTCGATATCGATTTATAGTCGAAACCACTTCCTCAGCGTTATTGATCGAAGCGAACTCATAATGACGGCCCCGCTTATCGATTAAGGTCAAGGTGGCCGTTTTTCTTTTCCTACTCACCTGGATATCAGCAATCTCGGCATAGGGAAGAAAGAACCGTTTGGATGGATAAGACCAGAACTTCTTATAGATCGAATCGGCCCGGCCGGATAATCCTTCTTGGGCAATCGTTAACTCCGAAGGGCTAGGAGAGAAGGAGATGGTCACGAAGCCAATAAAAAGCAAGAAAGCCCCAGCCAATAGGCCGATGATCATCAAGACGGTGGCCCAGTCAAAAGGAACGAAGAAAAAGATTAAACCCAAGATAAGGAAGACTCCGCCAAGAGCCATCATGAGGAGGCTGCTATGGTCGGGCGCTCCAACGATGTCGGCCCGGAGTTCGCTTAGTGATTCATCCATAGCAATCCTTTAATTGGCTTTGGCGATCAAAGACACCAATTGGTCATAGACCTCGCCGGCGTTGGTTAAATAGCCGAAGTCGACGACGGTCCCGCCCTTATCGGTGATGGCAACCTGGCCTTTGCCTTGGTGATGAAAGGCATTGTTTTTCTGATAGACGCTTTCGACGTCGACGATGGCCGATAAGGGGACGGTGAAACACTTATTGACGTTGGGTTTGAATAAGCCTTTGGTCTTGATGAGGGCGATCCCGAATACCCGGAGATTCGTAACGTAAATTTCCGTCGGCAGGGGCGCTTTCGCGACGAAATAGATACCGACGGCCGCTGATACGACCCCGATAGACAAAGGAATCAATCCATAGAGGTCGCCAACAACGACGATAATGCCAATAACGAAGGTAAGGAGCCCTAAGGTCAGCAAGATCGGACCACCAGCCCGCATTTGGCTAACGGACTTAGCCTCAACCAAAATCTCCTCGTTCGGCAATAGATTCATCTCTTCCATAATGGTTCCTCCGGGGAAATCATAGCAGGCCCCTTCGATTCAGCAATCCCGAAGGCTCTTAAATAACGTAGAAATAAAGCGAGAAATACATCAGTATCGCCCCGAGCAAAACGAAGCAATGGAAGACGGTATGGAACCAGAGGTTCTTCTTGCCCCCGAGCCCATAGAGGACCGCCCCAATCCAATAGGCGACCCCACCAAACAAAAGGAGCAATAACCCTTCTAAGGGGATGGCTAAGTAAAGAGGATAGAAAGCTAAGACAGCCACCGAACCCAAGACCACATAGAGGGTGATGTTCAAGGCATTGAACTTCTTCAAATTGACCGAATTGAGGACGATCCCGACGATCGAGCCACCCCAGACGACCCCGAAGACTAAATAGCCCCAAGGAAAGGAAGTGCCGGGGACTTCGGAAAGCCCCACTAGGCTATAAGGGACATAAGTCCCCATGATGGCGGCGAACACAAAGTCATGGTCCAAAACCCTCAATACCTTCTTGCCTTTATTCTTGGCTAAGGCATGGTAAAGGCAAGACATTAAGAACATCAAGAACACCCCGATGACGTAGAGTACGCAGGATAAGACGGTGACCCAAGAACCAGTATCGACCGCCTTCTTGATGATGAATCCCCCAGCAATCAGCATAAACAAAGCCCCAGCCCCATGGGTGATGGAGTTGGAGAGATCCATGGCGAGGGTATATTGGGGGAGATCAAGCGGCTTACGTTCTTTCATAACGAAAAAAACTATAACCTACTAGTAATAAAAGTCAAGTTATCTAGTTTTGATTACTAGGTTGCTTAGGTTTCGTCCACAGCACCGCCTCATTGGCTAAAGCCATTAAGGCCAAGATAATCAAGTTATAGGCCGGCAAGATCTTGAAGGTGGTGTTTTGGGCGATTAATCCGAATAAAGCCGACATGCTAAGCGAGGCGATATAGCCAGCGACCATCTCTAATGACATCGCCGAGGAGGAATATTCCCTCCCGAACCTAAACGGGGTCCTATGCAAAATCGAGGGATAGATCGGCCCGCAGCCAAAGCCGGTTAAGGCGATCCCTATAGGGAGCAAGGCTGGGACATCGGCGAAGAAGACGATGACGCAGGCGGATAAAATGATCCCTTCCCCGATCCGGATGAGGTTATTGTCATCGACTTTTAAGGACAAGAATCCTGACCCGATCCTTCCAGCGGTGATGCCGATGAAGAAGAAAGAGGAATAGATCGAGGCTAAATCCTCGGAGACCCCGTATTCGAAGACTGCTAAAGAGGCATACCAATTGAAAGAAGTCTGTTCTAAGGCGATATAACCAAAGATCCCGATCATGGCGAAGATGAGTCCCCGTTGCTTGAACGTTTCCCATAAGCCAACTGAATCCGCCGCTTCCTCCGCCGCCCCTTCGCCCCGGCTGATCTCGATTTTATGCCAAATGGGAATGATCGATAAGGTAAGGAGGAAGATGTTCCCTTGGATGCAGGCTAAAACCAAGGCCCCTTTCCGCCAGCCCCCGTAATTCGTTAAAAAGGCTGACATGATGAAAGGGGACGTCAAGGCCCCAATCCCCCAGAAGGCATTGAGCAATTGCATATGGATGGCTTTGTAATGGTTAGCCACGTAATCGGATAAAGTGGCATCGATCGCCCCGGCCCCTAAGCCAAGCGGGATGGCGCATAGGCATAATTGATAGAGCTCACCGGAGAAGGAATAGCCGACGAGTCCGGTGACGGTTAAACAGATTGAAAGGGCGACCGTCCCATAACGGTGGAGATGCTTATTCAGGAACCGGGTCGACAAGGAGGAGACGATGGTCCCCGCGCTTATGATGATGGTGATCATCCCCTGCATCCCTCTTCCAATGTCTAATTCAGAGGAGATCGAAGGCCAAGAGGAACCTAAAAGGGAATCGGGTAAGCCTAAGGATAGGAAGACAAGGTAGATGACCGCGAGCAGAAACGTTGCCATAGCAAAGGCATATATTAGACTTTCCTTTTGGTTAATCAACGATTAAAAGGCGGTTTTGCTTACATTTAACCAAGCAAAGAAAAAACCACCCGGAGGTGGTTTAGGCGGCTAATAAGTCGAACAGGCCACCGGCAATCAAATTCTTCATCGCCTTGCCGGGGAAATAGGCGGCGAGGGAGAAGACGTCTTGCCGGGTCAGCTGGACTTCGTTGAGGTATTCGGTCACTTCCTTGCGGAGCTTGGCGTTGATCGATTTATGATGGGACAGCCATTCGAGCAAGGCATAGGCTTTGTAGTTCTCGTTGTTGATCTTGAGTCTCGACTTCCGGATGATGATCCGCTTATTGCCGATCATGACTTCTCTCATCCGTCTTCCTTCGCGGTTGGTGTAGACTTCCTCTTCCCTAGTTTCCGGATCGCGGAACATCGAGGGGAGGAGTTTGATTAAGCCATCATAGAGGCCGTATATGTCTTTCCCATCGGTGACGTATTTCCGTTCGATGATGCGGCCGATGTTGAGTTTGGCGGTTTTGTCGCTCGGGAAGAAGTGGATCCCGTGTTGGAACCGCTTAAGATACCCTTCCTCTTCGGCGGCCCGGATGAGTTGGTGGACCCGGACGACGGAGAGTTCAGGGAAGGTGTCGATGATCTCGGAAGTGAAGATCGGCTCGTCATAGCCGAATTTCTTCTTCAGCTTCTCGACAAAGACCATTTTCTTTTCTGCTGCCATGTTTAATTAGCTCCTCAATTGCCGAAATAATTTTGCAATTTGAATATGCAAAAGGCAAGCCCTTTCTTCCTTGCCCTATGGTTTTTTGAACGTGATAACTTGATTAGACGGGGAATAAAGGGGGATAAAGCCAACAAGGGAATGGCGATAAGCCAAGGTTATCCATAGAAGTTAGGCTAAACTCGACAAATCTTCTTTTCTGCTTAGTACCTAACCCTACTTAGTGAAGTATCGTGAAGTATTTGTGAAGTAAAGAGAAGTGAATAGAGAAGTTGGCGAAGTAAATAATCAAATATAAAGCATTAATCGCCTAGGTTTTAAAATTTCTCGTTATAGTTATTTGGCTACTAGATAATGCCTTTTTATTTAGTTTTGAATCTCCTACTAGCCTTTTTAGTGACCTTGAATAAGAAAAGGCCAACCGACGAGGGCTGGCCTAGATTGATAAGGGGGGCTTATTCGGCGAAGTTCGGGGTGAAGTCGATGTCGCTGGCGTCGCAGATATCGAAGTCATAGACCGAGGTGATGGTGGCCATGATATTAATCCCATTGATCTTGACCATCCCGGTTTGGGAAGCGGTATAACTTCCCCCGTCGATCACCCCATCGGTAAGGGTGAAGACGAAGTCCCCATCGGTCGGCAGATCCCCCCGCCCGGTCAATAAGGCGAGGATCTCGAGCTTGTATTGGTAATTGACCTCATTGGTCGAGAAGGTAAGTAACAAGGTCCCGTCGGCCTGGGGATGGGCTAAGGAAGAGGCCAGCATCTTGAACATCGGGGGGCAAAGGTCGGTGAACTTGACCAAGGACTCATCCTCCTCATAGACGTAATAGGCCTGCTCCCCATTTTCGTCATAGGTATAGGCATAGCCTTCCTCGTCGGCGTAATCCTGGGAAAGGAAAATGGTTCCGTTTTCATCGTATTCCCGTAAATAGGAATAGGAGCCATCGGCGAAGATCGATTCGATCGAGGTGAGGGTTTCCTGCAAGACGGTGCCGTTCTCTTTCTCGACCTTATAGCTCAATTGCCCTTTGAAGGCCAAGACGTCGGCGCGGAGCGATGTAAAGGCTTTGGTGGTATCGATGTCGGGGATCGAAACCGAGGGGGTGGTGCTCTCAATCGGCGTCGATTCCGGGGTCGACTCTTCCGAAACGGAAGAGGTGGAGGCATGCTCACGGCAAGAGGCAGCGAGCAAGACCAAGGGGAGTAACAATAGGTATTTCTTCATAAATCCTCGAGTTCAGTCAACGGGCAAACCATACCATGCCCATTATTTATTGCAACAAAGAGTATAGCTCATCGGGGGTCAGTTCGGTTGAAGCGGCTAAATTGGCGGCCATATACTCCGCTTGCTTAGCCATGGTGATGGGGAGGCATCCTAATTGATGGACGAAGGAGAGGCAGATATTGGCTGGGTTTACTCCATGGTTATCGGCGATTTCCTTTAGCCCCGGGTCGGCTAAAAGGCCACCCGAGCCTAAGGGGCTATAAGCCTCGATCAAGATCCCTTTGCCCTTGCAATACTCCAATAAGTCCTGATTAACATGATGGGGATGGAGCTTGACCTGGTTAACCGATATTTTGACTTGGCTATGGGATAGGAGATCCTTTAGATCATCGATACCGAAGTTCGAGACCCCAAGGTATTTGGCCTTGCCTTCCTTATAGGCCTCTTCCATCGCCTTATAAACCTCGTGGTTCGACTCATAATAAGGGGTATGGTCCTCGTCTAACTTATCTAAAGGATTTGGGCTATGCAGAAGCAAAAGATCAAGATAATCGACTTGAAGGTCTTTTAGGCTTTGCTCAATCGCTTGCTTCGCCTCCTCATAGGTCCTAATATCGGGATGTACCTTGGTCGAGAGGAAGAGACGATTCCGGGGTAAGTTATATTCCTTGATGACCCGGCCGAGGGCAGATTCGTTGCCATAATACTGCGCGCAGTCGAAGAGGCGGTAACCGGTACGATAAGCAGACGGGATAACGGCTTCGATGTCTGCCTCAGTCAGGGTATAGGTCCCGAAGCCGATATAAGGGATCTTCATGCCCGATGGACAATGGATGTAACGCATAACAAGGGAAGGTTACTCCTTCTTTGGTAAGATAGGAACAGTTATGGATTATTACCCTTATACCGAAGAAGAACTGAATGCCTTGAAGGCCAAGGATCCGATCTTGGCGAAAGCCATAGAGAACATCCCTCATATTTACAAAGAGGTCTGGCTCGACCCGTTTGGCTCGCTTAGCCGCCAGATCATCGGGCAGCAGATATCGAATAAGGCTTTGCTCGGCATCCTCCGCCGGGTCGAGCCCTATCTCAATCCCGATTCGATATTGAAGATGGATATCAGTGAGCTCCGCGAGTTAGGGATATCGGAAAGAAAGGGTATGACCTTAAAGGAAATCGCCCGTTTAGCGAAGACAGGGAGACTAGATAAAGAAAGGTTAGCCCTTTTAAGCGATGAAGAAATAATCGAGGAGCTATCCGCGGTTAAGGGGATCGGGCGATGGACGGCCGAGATGTTCCTCCTCTTCTGTCTAGAGAGAAAAAGCATCCTAAGCTATGGGGATTATGGAATCAGAAAAGGGATAATGATGGTCTATGGGTATAAGAGCCTATCGCCTCTTCGTTTTGAAAGGATAAGAAAGCGGTTATCGCCCTACTTATCATTAGCCTCCTTATACTTCTGGGAGATCGCGGGCACTTATAAATAGGCGGGCTTGCCGAAGGATATAACCGGCTTTCGGCTGTTTCCTTATCCCATCGAAGACCAGTTCCTTTTGGTTTTGGATTTCCTTGATATTGGGATTATGGAAGGAGAATTGGAAACAACCTTCGAATTCGACATAGAGGACAGGACCGTTATCGTCCTTATTAAGGGAGAAGGCGATGTCGAAGCCATTGCCATCCAATAAAGGGACGACTTGCTTGAATACCGACTTGAAGTAATAGCCGATGGATTTATCCCGCTTGACCGCGGCGTTGAGATAATTGAAGGCGGCGAACAATAAGAAGCAATGGGCTTCATCCTCGATATTCTTATTCTTGATGACTTGCTTCGCCCAATAGACCAGGGTCGGATCATTCTTCGTCTCGTCTTCTTGGTCCAACAAGGAACGGGTTAAGCCTTTCAATAGTTCAGGATTAAGCTGTTTCATAAGCTCCCTTCATGATGAAGCAAATAACGCTTATTGTCGATTCCGGCAGCATAACCACCGAGCCCGTTTTTGGCTAGGACCCGGTGACAGGGAATCATCAGCAATAAGGGGTTATCGTGGAGGGCGTGCCCAATGGCCCGCGCCCCACGGCAACCGATCATCTTCCCAAGTTCAGAATAAGTGATGGTTGACCCGTAAGGGATGGCCAATAAAGCCCAATAGACCCGTCGTTGAAAAGGAGTGACATCCAGCCCATCGGGTATAGGGAAAGAATAAGGGTGACCAGCAAAGTAAGCATCGAGCCACGCGATGGCTGAGTCGATGGCGGGATCCCTTTGCCGAGTGCCCTCATTTAGCCAATCAAGATGGGCCGATGGGGAACCGACAAAAGACAGCTCGCCATCTTTAGAAGCGATGAGCAAGGGACCGATTGGAGTATCGTATAGGGAGACGTTCATCGAGATTAGTTTAGCATGGGTTTAGCTAAAAGACTATTCAGAAAGATTTTTGGAATCTACAGTTGAAATTATGTCCATATTATTAACGTCTATAAGCAAACAATCATAATTGTTACATACTTTCTTATATATCTGTAAATAGTTAGGGTTGAGCGATTTTAGAGGGTGAAGCCGTTCTTTCCAGCCTACAAGCAACTCAAATGGCTAGAAACAAGAAGGCCTTGGCAATCAAAGATAGAAAATCAAACCATCAATGGAATCAATCTTTTATTAGTCGCCTAAATCTGCTAGATGCTTATTAGGTTATATATTATGGGGAGATTAGATGGCTTTTGGGAGCGCCGAGCCAAATAATCCGCCTATCGCTCCGCCACCTCAATCTCGATCGCCAAGGCGCCCCACTTCTTGATCGAGGCTTCGCTGTAATAACGAAGCATATCCTTTGGGTCAGCAACTTTACCCGGTTTATAACCGATGACCGTCTTATCCGGATAAGCGGCATAGAGCTCATCGAAGTTCTTGTATCGCGTTAGTCCTTTAACCGCCGCCTCGATGGATTCGCCATTGGTTTTATTGACGAAGATGATATAGTCACCGATAGAGAGCAATTGCCGCTTCTCATCGTATAGGCGCATCTCGACGTTCTTATAGCCATCCTTAATGGCTTGGAATGGTTCGTTATATAAAGTGTATTGGTAGGTCATAGCCATAGTCGCTGGTATTGTCCTCTCCCGAGGAAGGATATCAATCCCTTGTTGCGGAGATACTGCAATACCTGTCTTATCTTATCCTTGATGTGGTGGTTATCGGGATGGATGGCGGATAGCATCGCTTCCCCACCATACGCCTCCTCAAGGGAGAACCGATGGTTAAGCCCGTTGAGGAAACGGAAGACATCCTGTTCCCAGCCGCTTAAGCTGGAGAGGATATCGCCATAGCCTAAAGGCAAGTTCTCTGCCTCGCCATCACTAACTAAGGGCCTAACCCGATCAAGGTTTTCGGCGAAATAATCCAAGTCGAAACTGGAGAGAATCGATGACCGGCCTAATAGATAATCGAACTGTCCCTTAAGCGTTCTGATGGTCGCCTCATCGTCGAATAGCAAGGATATCTCATCGTTATGGGAGAGCCCGCTGGGGGTGAGGTTAGCCGATCCTAGGATAGCTTTCTTGTCATCGAAGACATAGACCTTGGCATGCAATAAAGGATCGGAAGCGACCCCGATATGATGATCAACCAGTTTCCTTATAGCCGATAAGTCACTGGCTTCGGAAGCAAAGGTATCGAGCCGGCATCTAGACAAAACCTGAATATCGACT
Source organism: uncultured bacterium (assembly GCA_949297805.1). Lineage (GTDB taxonomy): Bacteria > Bacillota_I > Bacilli_A > RFN20 > CAG-826 > Alloenteromonas. The sequence continues at coordinate 427,668 of CASFTG010000001.1, read as the reverse complement.
GAGGGTTTAACCGTCTTGATTATTCGATTGGCCACTGGCTCTTTGATAAAGGGAGAGCACAGGAAAACCGAGGAGGTGCATTGGCCTAACAAGGAGAAGAAGGCCTCGGATGTTGGAGTGGACAAGACGGAGATCATGTACCGGATTATTTTATCCTGTCAGTCAAGGAGAAAGATATCGTTTTGTTGAAGGTTGCTGCGAAGCTGCTAAGCTTAGCTCTATGAACGAGCAACGGGTTAAAGCCTACAAGCATTACCTCGAAAGCTGCGTCACCCCCAAGACGAAACCTGGCGATCACCTTTCGGCATCATCAGTTCGTTCCTATCTTAACGCGATGGATAGCATCACCGATGGCTTAATCCGTGACGGATATATCTTCCGCGGGCAAACCATCTACGATATCGATGAACCAGTTTTGGTAAGTGAGATTTATAAATCAATCATGAACCATAAGTCCTGCCTGTCGGATTTGAATTTCCGCGGCAATCGAACGATATCCTCAGCCATCAAGCATTACTTGGATATGCTGCTGAATCGCGCCACAGTCGATGAAATGATCGAGATGAAGCAAACCCGGAACGACGAGATACTCAACGATGCCTATGACGAACTCATCGATAAACTGGGACAGGTTATTCATCAAGTGGATGCGGCCTTAGGCGAACGAAAACTAACCTTGGTCAGGAAGAGACTCACAATCGTTAAGAGCATTGCCTTCAGACGGGCCGATGGAAAATGCGATCATTGTGGCAAGCCTACCTTCCTGACCGAGTCCGGCAATCTTTATTTCGAATGTCATCATATCGGACCCCTATCCGATGGCGGCGACGACGATATCTTCAATGTCGTCTCCCTTTGCCCTAATTGCCATCGGATGGTGCATTACGGGACAAAGACGCTTAGAAGAGACGCGAATAAACAACTTATTAATCAAATCGAACGCTACTTGGAAGACAGCGCGATTCACAATAGCGATTTACAAGAGCTAGCAAAATTCCAAAGCCTTAAGCAGAAAGCGGCATCGCAATACTACTTATTCTAGAACGGTATTAGAGTTTGAATCCGAAGAACTCGGCCATTTGGCAATAGGCCAATGATTACTATCAATTTGCCAAATAGCACGCGTATTCGGAAGGCTTAAAGATAACTTTCTGGGCAACGTTGCCTTTTAACGCATAGAAGGAAGGCCTTGTCGAATGAATATTGAATAAACGGTATAGCCAATAATCCTTGCTCGATTGTTTCATTACGTCGAACTCATTTGCCGACATAAAGAACGGATTAATTCCGTTTGCATCAGTTGTCGTTTTGACTTCGAGCTTAAGCTCGCGGATTTGCTTACCATCTTGCCAAAAAGATCGAATATCATAACCTTCGCGGTCGTTATCAACTCTAATAACCTGTTCAGCATAATCCTTAGCAAATTTGCTAACCCGGTCCCTTTCAAACTGGAGAGCTTTCTCTTCGCCAAAGTTCCCGAGTATCTTTAACTTTCTCTGCAACTGAATATAGTCGGGGTTTCCTTGCGCAGCATTGAAAGATCTCTGAGAAGCCACCATAGTCAAGCCAGACGGTAAATCTCTTTCAAGAAGAAGCGGAGTATTGCTGACTATATTATTGAAATTGGTCGAAATATAGTCGCGAACGAACTGTTCATATTCGTAAAAATTGGATTCTTCCGCTCGGTTATCGGTTTTAACCAAGGTAAACGACTTCCGATCAGCTGACAAAGAATTTGCCTCAAACGTCCCGACATATTCGTAATCCGATTCTTTTGGATAATTCACAAATAAATAGATGGTGACAGGCATATCGGTAATCAAACCATCAAATATTGCCCTATTTTCTTTCTTTGAAAATTCAAAATTGCTCGTTGCCGGCTCCCTCTGGAGGCAATAACGAAGTTTTGTTCTTTCGGAATCAAGCCATTCATCGTCATAACGTTCCTTGCGATAGGATCCGCCGTTAATGGTGGCTTTTAAGATGGCCACTGCCCGCCCCTCCTCATCAACCCCCATATACATTCCGAGGTTCTCATTATGGTTATTGGCCAGCGAGCAAATATCCCTTGATGAATATCTATGGCCAAACAAAAGGCCTGAAAACTTGATAACCGATTCGGTTTTGCTGGGGTTGAGAGCAATATATCGTTCGACTATCTCTCGGCAAGTCGGAAGTCCAACGGCCGAGTACTCTCTTTCCCTTGAAGCTAACCGATCGGTGGTTTTCGGCGTCAATATGTAATGGATTAAATCCCCTTCAAAAGTAAAACTGAGAAATAGTCTTCTCCACCAACTTGGATTTTCGTTTTTCAAACGCGGTTGCAACTGGATGAGTTTTTCATCGTTGTTGGCAAGCATTTCGCCGAGTTTTGTCATAAGCACAGTTTATACTCATCGATTGGCAGTAAAAAGATCGAACTGGGGATTAAAGAAACGACGAAAAGTTTAACGAATCGCCCAGCCGATCTTTCGGATTAGTTAAGCATTATAGGACATAAGCATTCTCCTCAGCCCAATCCCGTTATACAATTCCCCTATGCCAACCCACCCCACCTATGGCCCAATAGTCATCCCTCCCCCTGGTCATTTCTACATGAATGACATCATGCATTGCCTTAACTCCAATGCTCGGAAGGTGACCTCGTATAAGTACGTGTTCTTTAAGTGCATCCTCGATAACCTGTTCAATGCCTATGACTATGAGGAGATGATCGCCCTCCCCTATGAATACCTAGCGGAATCATTCTCCCGGATCTATTGGAACCTCTCGGCCAAATACGATATCCCCCAGATCGTGAACGGAAGAAACAGCACCATGGTAATCGAGGCCGATAAACTGACCATCGATCCCTTGCTCAAAGGCGTCGACTTCGACGTCTTGGATAACACCATAAGGAGCAAATACCTCCAAGCCACCAAGAACCAGATAACCAAAGACGTCATGTACGCCCTCTATGACGACTTCAACAACACCATCTATGGCTATGACAATAACAAACGGGTCATCTTCTTCACCCTCGAGTCCTATAAGTTCCTTTGCGACTATAAAGACGCCTTAGAGAAGATCAACTTCTATGCCTGGATCAGGTGGACCGAGAACATCTTGGATATAAGGCATGAGAAGATCGCTAACCTCTCATCAAAGTTAGACGAAGAACCCGAACGGATCGCGCTCAATAAGTTTAGGGATGAGTTGCTTAGCAAAGGTGAGCCAAGGGTCTGCTTCTACTGCGGCAAACCCCTCTCCCGAATTGAGGTCGATCACTTCGTCCCTTGGTCCTTCATTAAGGACAACCAGGACTGGAACTTCGTCTTGGCTTGCCATGATTGCAACGCCCATAAGAAAGATAAATTGGCTCCCAAACCCTTCTTAGGCAAGATAATCGAAAGGAACCGCAAGCTATTTATTCCTAACCACGAGCATAACCTCGTATTGTCATATAAGTCCGCTTTAAGGAATGGATTCGCCTTATGGACAAGATAAAGGATTACTACACTGACCATAGTTCTGAATACATCGCTAAAACCAAAGACAGCGATATGTCCGCCATCTACCTTTTCGTTCAGCCCTATATGCAGAAAGCCAAGAAGGTATTGGACCTCGGTTTTGGATCGGGCCGGGATTCCCTTTACTTCCTTAGCCTTGGCTATGACGTCTATTCCCTTGATAGCTGTCCTGAATTCATTCGGCACGGCCAAGCTATTGGCTTGCCCCACCTAATCCAACAAGACATCAAACAATTAGACTATACCAACGAATTCGACTTCATCTTCGCCTCCGCCTCCTTGCTCCATATCCCTTCAACCAAGTTAGTTGATGTCTTAGCCAAATGCCGATTGGCCTTACGAAAGGAAGGGTTCTTGTATGCCTCCTTCAAATATGGAGTATATGAAGGAACTCGGGATGGCCGTTACTACACCGACATGACCGAAAAAACCATCGAACCCTTTCTTGCTCAAGCTCATCTCCAACTAGTCGATGTCATGATCACCGATGATGTTCAGAATCGGGATAATCGGTGGCTGAATATCATCGCTAATGCAATTGATTCACCAAAAAGTTAGAGGAGCGAAAGACAGATAACTCAAGCAATCCTCCCAAACAAATTGCCTATTTCTACAAGCCAAAACGTAAACTGCGTACACCGGGGCAGCAATATTAGTCTTCAGGCCATAAACGCGAAACCAACCATTGATTAGCATTTTGACAACCATCGGTTGCGTCACCGATTATACCACCGCAATATTCGCCCTTAGAAAGCGCCGATATCGGGGCACTGTCCGCCTCTATGACGGTAAGGGATGGTCGCTTTCAGCCAATGATTTTTCGTCGGTGGCCGGCCCTAGTTGTCAAAATTGACTGGGGTCTTCAACCTTCAGAAAAGCCGATTATTACGTTTTTGACACCTTTTTCAAATGTATTTGACACCTAAAATTTCTCGAGCAATAATGCTCTTAGGAAACAAACGGAGGAACCCGAGAATGGACAATCCAACCGAAAGAATAAACACAATCATAGCCGAGAACATAAATAAAATCTTAGAGCAAAGGAAAGAAGGCCGCCTTTGGTTGCTGAGGAAAATATACGATGACCTTAAAAGCCGGGGTCTGCTCGGAGCCGCCGACGTAGAAGCCGAGGTTCAAAGTCAAAAGTCCAACTTCATAAATGCCCTTAATGGCAAACGGGCTTTGAACCGCTTATATCTCGGCCCGATTGAACGGATCCTCGGCATCACCATCGCCGATTTGTCCGAGGAGGATTTCCGAATCCGCACCTTCGTCAATCGCGGCCTCCACTACACCGTCAGCCTTGGCTCCTATCAAGCTTACCTCGACCTATTCAACGGCAAAAGTGAGGACCCCGACTCCACGAGAGAAGTCTGGAGTAACTACGATGAATACGACAATAACCTCTTAGACTACATCTTCCAGTTCAAATCCTTAGAAGGGCTTAAGGCCCTACATAATGAGAAAGGGGCTCAAGTCAATTATTGGGACAACCGGAATCTTAACGTCTTTATCAAGGGGCCCAATCAAGCCACCCAAGTCTTGGAACTGATCTGCTACTATGACTCTCCGGAAGTATTCGCGGATTACTTCGACATCTACCGTTCCTTCATCGAATGCCCGCAAAATTCCGATTGGCTCGGGGTGCTGGGCGAGGAAAAGAACCTCGCCTTGGTCTTGAAGACGGCCAAGATACTCGATTCCATCCTCACCAGTCGGGAATTCAAAGTATCCGAACTCAATCCCCGAGCGAGCGTGAAAAGCGACCTCAACGTCAAATTGGCTCACCCCTATATCCATGCCTTGCTCACCTTCGCCCTCAGCCATTGCGACCTCTATCTGAAGCAGGCCAAGCAGCTGGTCAAATTCGGCATCAAGCATAACCAGGGAATGAAAAAGGAATTCCAACGGCATGCCGAATTCGTCGATTGCACCATTGACGACAAGGGGATCATCCGCCAAGCGATGACGGTCTATGGCAACATCGTCACCTACAAGACCGAAACCCAGACCAACTACGACCAAAAGCTGGAAGACTTGCTCAATGACCTGAACAATTCCATCAATGATCTTCAGTTTATCGAGAAGCCCCAAGCGGGCGGGCTCTCCCCCCAAAACGTCCGGGTCGAAAACGGGAGGTTGCTGAAATCCCATTCCGACAACGAGATCGAGTTCGAATTCCTCCGCCAAGCCGAACCCTTCCAGCTGCCCTTCATCCCGAAAGTCCTCGAAAGAGGTGAGAAATTCGATGCCTTCGCCTACTTCCAAGGCCAGAGCCTGTTCTATCGGCAGGACATGCCGATGGATTGGATTAAGCAAGTGATGGAAGCCATCAAGCAAAAAGACGAGATATCGAAGAAACTGCTCGGGGACGGACGGGTCTATGTCCATGGCGACCTCTCACCCCGAAACATCATCTTCGACCGAGGAAAACTGGTCGGGTTCATCGATTGGGACACAACTCATATAGGCGGCGAAAGCGAGGACCTGATCTACGCCCTTTGGCAATTGCTCAACATCGGCTACCTCAATCGGAACAACAACCAGCTCTACGAACGGTTCAAGGAAGCCCTCGCCTTCTATCATCCTTCGGCCGAGCTGAAGCACGGCTTTGCCGACAAAATCATCGCCGTCATGGACAAAGCGGGACTTAGCACGCCTAAGGACAGCCCCAACTACCAGCGCGTCTTCGAATGGGTGGGTTGGAGCAAACTTTGGGTCGAGCTCTTCCGCGACCAAATTACCCAAGACATCGGGTAAAAGAAAGGAGAAACAACTATGAAGCAGCGAATCGCCACTGTTTTCAGCAACCTCAAATCCTTCCAATGGGGCCTCTACCTCTCCCTCATCGCCGTGGCTTTGTTCCCCGCGATTCTCCAGACCGTTCGAACCTTCTTCCTCTCGACCTCGGTCGACGTCAGCGAGTTCGACGTCCTCGGCCAGATGGAATGGTTCGATTTGCTAAGCGAAAGCATCAAGGCCCTGCTGATCATCCCTTTGTATTCCATCCTAAGCAAGGAACTCCAAAAGGGCCAAGCGACCTTCGCCCGCCAGGTATTCAAGGCCGGGCTCACCGTCTTCTTGACCTATGCCGCCCTCTCGTGGGTCGTCTATGGGGTCGCCCGTTACCTAGTCGAGTTCATGAACCCCGAGACCGCCGACATCGAGGCCATCGTCGACTATTTGAACCTCGAGACATTGGCCTTCGCCATCGGCATCATCCCCCAATTCGCCAGCGTCGTCTTCGTCATCATCGGCAAGAAGCGGAACTTCTATATCTACGTCATCGTCAATTCGCTTCTGCTCATCCTCACCGACTACCTGCTGATCCCGGCCTACGGGGTCAATGGGGTCGCCTACTCCAACATCCTTATAAATGGGGTGCTAGCCATCGCCATGCTAATCCTGCTAGCGATCGAAAGACAAATCCGCCCAGCCTGGTTCGATAAAAATGATAAGGGTATGTACCTTTCCTGGCTGAAAGTCGGCTTGCCCTCGGTTGGACAGTCGTTACTAGATAACGGGGTCTATATTCTCATGGTGGCCAAGATGGTCAATTCCGTTTCCAGTGCCGGCAATTATTGGGTCGTCAATAACTTCATTTGGCTTTGGCTCTTGATCTCGGTGAGTGCTTTAGGGGAGGTCATCCGAAAAGACGCCGGCGAAGGATATAAGCAACTGAAGCAAAGTAATTACTACCTCATCACCGGATTGATCGTCGCCCTATGGCTGCTGTTAATCCCGTCTTGGCTACCCTTCTTCCGCCATGTCGAGAAACTGGAGAACGCCGAGGAGATATATGTCATCACCTTGAAGCTATTCGGCTTCTACATCGCCTATGCCCTATGCCAAATCCCCGACAACATCTTCGTCGGCTTAGGCAAAACGAAATACTCGCTTCTGAACTCCGCCATCATCAACATCGGCTATTACGGAATCTTCTACCTGGTTTACAAATTCGCCGGACTGGAGATGACCCTTGACACCATAATCATGATGTTCGGCTTCGGGATGGTGGTTCACTTAGCCGTCAGTTGGGCCGAAGAGAAACTGCTTTTGCAGCGCGAACTGAAGAAAGCCGAACACCAAACAAATGAACCTATCTAGGAGAAATCATATGTCAAAAGCAATTAAACGAATCACCGTCGGAGGCGTAAGCAACGCCCATGATCTCGGCGGGCTCCGGACTAGCGATGGGCAGGCCATCAAGCCCCACCGGCTCATTCGCAGCAGCGATCTTGGCTACCTTTATCCGGAGTTAGCCGATGCCCTAGTGGCAAACCATGAAGTCCGTCAGGTAATTGATCTTCGAGCAGCGAAAGAAGTTTGGCTCAATCAGGATATTAACCTGGAAGGGGTTGCTTATCATCATTGCCCGATTGGCGATGGCCTAGAAGACCTTGCCATCGGCGAATTGCCCGAGCGCTTCGACAAAATCACCTCGCTCAAGGTCCGGAAAACCATCGGCCGTTGCCTGCTTCTTTCGCGTAGATACCTTGGCGACGATTCGGGTGATGCCGTGAAGGCGATGGAATTCCGCTACCGGGAATTCGTCACCTCCCAGAAAGCGGTAACCGGTTTAAAGGAGGCGATCGGATATATTATCGATTCCCCTGAAGGAGCCACCTTATTTCACGGCGCCGACGGCAAAGACGCAACCGGAGTCCTGGCTTATCTTCTCCTGCTTATCCTAGGCGTCAAAGAAGAAGACGCGGTTCAGGATTATCTGCTCTCCAATCGCTTCCTCAACGCCTATATCGAAGAATTCAAATCCATGATTGAAAAATCGGGATTAAAGGAGATCGACCCGCAAATGTACGAATCGGCTTTGGCCGCCCAAGGAGTTCACCGTTCCTGGATCGATGCGGTTCAACGCGAGATCGACGGAAAAGGTGGGATCGAGGCATATTTCCAAAACGTCTTGGGATTCACATCCGAACAGATCGCCCTCCTTCGTCAACGTTATCTCGAGCCCGCCCCTGAAAAGAGAGAGGCGCTTGACCGCAAAATACTCGTATTCCATTTAGGCGTCGAAAAAGATGTGCTCAGCTTCAATTATGTCTTGGCCTCCCAATCCGGAACGATTGTTTGCAAAGAATCGTTTGACCCTATCGACGTTCAAGGGGCTACGGCCCACATCGCTATGCTGAAAGAGATCGTCAAAACAGCGAATCCGGACATCGTGACATTCCGCTCTGCCGAGGAAATCGCATACGCCCAAAAAGAAGGACTCGATTGGCTCGAGACCATTTTTGGGAATAGGCCCTTATTCGACCTAGGCATCGCTTTGGATTCCTTCGCCTCCCGATTCAAAAAGTGCCGAAATCCCCAAACGCTTTACGAAAATCTGGTCGGATATGGCAAGCCAGGAGGCAAGTCCGCCGCAGAATTGCTCCTCGATTCATTCCTCCAAATGATTCAGGACCTCGCCTATTGCCCCGGTTTCCCCGATTCGATTCACCACAAGAAATACCGTTGCTTCTTCCTGACAATCAGGCAAATCAAGACCTATTTAACCTGGCTCGAAAAGGATAAGGAGCGGAAGAGCGAGTTTATGAATAGACTTAAAACCCAATCTATCCGGCATCTGGTGGCCTTCGATATCGAATGCTCGAATACGCACAATGGAGGAGGGAAAATATGCGAATTCGGCGACGCCATCGCCAATGCGGACGGCTTTATCGAAAGCACCAATAAATGCCTGATTAATCCGGGAAAAGGGAAAAAATACGATTTCGATCTCATCGGAAGGAAAGGCCAAAAGGATCTCCACTTAAAATATGAGGCCAACGATTACGAAGCCTATCGAAAATCCAAGGAATTTGACGAATACGCCGACAATATCCGCTTCTTATTCGAGAAGATGCCTTATACGTTGTATTTTGGCTTCGCGGTCGGGAACGACCTTTCCTATCTCAATTATTCTTTCCGACGTTATAAGCTGAAGCCGATAAAAGGGCTCTTCGCCTTCGATGTTCAAAGGATATACCAAGGAGTCTATGGGAAAAACCCGTCATTGGAGAAAGTCTGCGAGGACTTCCTTGAGCAAGACGACTATGACCCTTCCCAGTGCCATGATTCGGAATACGACGCCAAAGTGACAGCCAAGATTTTGGCTCAATTGCTGAAAGAGAATAAGCAAAAAATCAAGGAACTGCTGTTGAAATACGGCCAGGAGACACTCATCTGCAACGAGACTGAGAGCGTGTTAAAGCAATGCCAAATCCCCTCGCGGGAAATCAAGAAGCTAAATCTAAGCGAAAATAGCCCTTATTCCAAAAGAGGGCCAAAAAACCTACACAGCAAGGCCCACGAATTCCTTGCCGAGAACGGCAAAACCAAAGACATGGACGACCTCCTTGACGACCGCTGGGACGGTAAAAGGATCGGCATCAGCGGCAAACTAAAAAGCACGCGGATATGGCAAGCTGTCTACGACAAGATCATCGAAGACGGCTATCGTTTCGTCAACGACACCCAATACGTCGATATCATGCTTTGCCTAGACGAGGGCGAATGTCGACTAATCGGCGAGGCCATCAATCGGCCAATCAAGCGCGTGATATTCGATGGTTCTATGGCAATGGACCAAATGATTGAGGAAAAGGTTTATACGGATCCGTCCGCGCACAATGAAACTGGTCGCGTTGTGGTGAACATTGAATCCAACTGACCAATTACGGGCAAACAGAAACCCAACATAAGGACAAAGTATTCCTAATATACCCAAGACATTAACAAAGGCAATGCCATTGCTTGCAATAAGTAAATGAATGAAATAAGCAGCGTCTAAAAAATGCATTTTATTTTCCTATCTCAACAAAAAGAAACGATGAGCAAACCTATTTAAAGAAGTCTCGGCCAAAAAGGGCTGAAATCATATACTACCTAATTTTTCAGTTACTTTTAAAATGCGAATCTAGATATCTATCTTTTCCCTTGGGCTATAGGTTATAATTACTTTGCAAACGGAAATCTATAAAAACTGAAAGACTTATGAAGTTAGAAATTAACCACGTAGGAAAAATCGAAAACGCTGTTATTGAATTAAACGGGATAACTGTATTAGCTGGCGAGAACAATTCGGGGAAAACCACAATTGGAAAAGCCCTATTCGCAATCGCCGAATCTTTCGTTAGTAAAAAAAACAAAATAGCTAAAATGCGAAAAGATAGTTGCACCTATTCTTTGGTTAGCTCTGCATCTTTTGGCCTTTCTCCTTTTGGAGCCGATTTTCACAACGCCGTTAATCAAGCTGTAATTGCCTATGACGAATTTTTAAACAAGGAAAAGCCAAGCGATACTGATATCGAAAACTACATCAAGCGCATAGTCAAATCTCACCCTATTCCCCCAGAGAAAGCCAAAGAGGCTTCTTCGATGGTGAAGGAATATATAAATATAACGGAACGAGAATGGACCAACCGAATCATCAGCGAGAATTTCGCCAATAAGTTCAACAAACGTATCAACGATGTTTTTTCTTCATTGGAAGCTGTAATAAATTTGACAGGCAAAGATGGCGAATGGGGAGTTTCTTTCTCCAACGATACATTAAAAAACTACAGCGAATCAGGGAACCAAAACGCTTGCCCGTTCGAGTTAAAACCAATCGGACGTGAAGAAGATGACAATTTATTGAGATCAATATTCAAACAATTGAGCCGTCACGCAAAGACAACGATGGGCGACCGAATCTTAATAAACCAACGATTAGGAGCGATCTTGAATATCATCAACGATATTTTCGATTGGAAAGAGGTAAGCGAAAATGGCGTGAGAGCCTACGAACCATCAGGGACGACCAAATCCATACCTGAGGATAACATCTCTGACGGCGTAAAAGCTTTCATCGCCCTAAAAGACGCTTTAAATGACGGCCTTATCACCGACGGATCAATCCTTATCCTCGACGAGCCGGAAATTAATCTTCACCCACAATGGCAGCTGAAATACGCGCAACTGATTGTTCTCCTTACCAAGGAGTTTGGCACAAAAACACTATTAGCGACTCACAGCCCGTATTTCTTAAGAGCCATTCAGATGTATTCAGCAAAATACGAAATAGCAGATAAATGCAAATACTACCTTACAACAAATCACAGCCGGTATTCTAAAGCCGAAGACGTCACCACTAACACCGACAAGATTTATCAGCTTCTTCTTAACCCGTTTGAAGAACTCGAGAACCTATTAGATGACTAAGCAAAACATAAATGTGCTACGTAGTCAGATAACTACGATTAGCGAGACTTCAAAAATAGATGGTCGCGGCAACAACGCAGTCTATTTTTCGTCTTCGAAGAAGCAAGCTATTAATTTCGATAAAATCAAAGACTGGTACAAAGACAAAAATTCCTTGCTTTACGCTCCGAAATCCGCCGACGCCTTTTGTATAGATAGCAAAGGCAATCAAATTTTCATCGAGTTCAAAAGCGGCAACATATTCAATGCGAAAGCTATCAAAAGCATTGTTGAAAAAGCCTATCATACTGCGTTCATATATCTCGATCTTTCATGTCAGATATTCGATGAATATCGTCGCAAAAGCCACTTTGTTTTAGTATATAGTCAAGGGATGGCCAACAAATTCCTTCAAAAGGGTGACTATGAATTCGCTCCGGCTTTACAGCAAATCGTATTCAAACTTAGGGGATTCGTTCCGAAAGCGAATAGGTCATCAATCGGAACGAAACTAAGATTTCTTGAAGGATTCCTTTTTACCAAAGTTGATATCATGAACTTAGAAACCTTTGAATCTTACGCCGCACTGAATATTCCAGATTATTTGCCTGATAAGTTTTAATCGCTGTTTTGTCTTGCACATTCAACGGTCTGGTTACCTATAGATTGCTATCCCCTATAGTGATAGCCTTCTATCGGTATCTATGGACTTAACTCTAATCCATGCCTATAAGACCTTGCTATCCCTAGGTTATCCTAAGGAGCCTTTGTCAAAGGATAAGTTCCATTCTCTAGCCTATCGTCGCTTATCCTCCTTGCCCTCCTTCTTAGCGGGTCTATCGCTGATCAAAGACTTAGAGGCCATTGAGTCCTTATTCCCTGAACTAGCTGATCAAACTCCCCTATTGGCGGCATCCACCTCCTCTCCCCCTTCCCCCTATTCCTTAATCGACAAAGACCAGCCGACCTTCTTTATTCTTCCCCTATTCGGGAAGCTATCCTTCGTGTCCGCTTATTTCGAGGATTATCATCTGGATATCGACATCAATGAAGGCGGTTGTTCCTTCCTAGACTATCGATTGGATAAACGATTAGTCGCCTTTAAGGGCGAGAACCTCCTCTTCGCCTTTGAAAAGAAAAGGCTGGCCATCAATAAGACCAAGTACGCTCTCACCCAAACCGGGATCGAAGGGCTTGACGTCTATCCGCGCGCTTACCTAAATGGACTAGAAGAGGAAGAGCCCGATCCCGATTATCAATTAGCCATGATCATGGGCAATACCCGGATCGGCCAACTCGATTGCTTCCAACCCATTCAAAAAGAGGAGGCGGGCATCCTCCTCTTGCTGCTATTATCCCTTTGGTTAAGCAGCAGTCATTAATAGTTCATCGATATCGTCATAGACGTTATGCAAGTCCTCGACATGGTAATAAGGGTACATCTGATAGATGAGATCGAGTCTTCCTTTGTCTTTCCATTTCTTTAGGGCGGCCTCGGCTTCATAGCCCTTATGCCGAGCATAGTATTCGACTAGATAGACGAAGAAGACGAATTCCTTGCTTGGGGCCGTGGGTCTGGTAGATCCCCGGCGGCGACTGGCCGTTCCCCTCGAGGAGGGCGATTAGGAATTTCGCCTCGATCTCGTCGAGGGCCTCCTTCGGGGTGCGGATGCCCGTCCTCGCCCCGGTGCGGTTGATATCGCCGCGCCCAATCAGCTAATATAAAGACGCTGTTTGCCGAAAAAAAGCCGGCGAAGGTACGGATAAGGAGATTAAGCGATGGATAAAAGCGATCGGCATTTAACCGTGTGCCTCGATATGCACGGCTGTCCCAATCGATGCCGCCACTGCTGGCTGGGCGATTTGCCGAACTGGAAGATCAAGGAAGGATACGACGAATTCATCGTCGGATCATTCAAATGGCATTTCCCGAACATAACGTTTTACAGTTGGCTAAGAGAACCGGATTTTTGCCCTGACTACAAGGATCGATGGATCAAAGACAACGCCCTTTCCACAATTAGTCCAAAACGGTTCGAATTGGCGAGTTTCTTTAGGATCGCCCGGGACGAAGAATACGTCAATTGGCTGAAAGAGGTCGGGACGAAGAAGGTCCAGCTGACTTTCTTCGGCTTGGAGAGGACAACCGATGGTTTCGTCGGAAGGAAAGGGGCCTATAAGGAATTGCTCCAGGCAACCAGGGCCTTGAAAAGCCATGGCATAGAGCCAAGATGGCAGATATTCCTCTACCAGACCAATAAGCAAGAAGCGGTCTGCCTTTTGGATATCGCCAACCAAATGGGCGTGAAGGAAGTCTTCGTCCACGAAGGCAGCTGCGACGGCAATAACCGGAAACTCTACGATATAAGGATCGACAAGAACGGCATCCCCGAGCTACTTAAGCCCTACTACCTGAATTATCCAAACCTCCTAAGCGAGAAGGAATGCATCGCCATCCTCAAAGACGACGAAACCCCTTACCTTCCGCATAACGAGAAGGACATAACCCTCTACATCACCAGCGGCTTGAACGTCTATTTCAATTTCACCAACCCCTCGCCCGCTTGGCGGATAGGCAACATCGAACAAGACGGGATCGACGCGATCGCCGAAAAAACCCTCAACGAGGATATCTTGGCTTTAAAATTGGCGAAGACGATGCCAATAAAGGAACTGGTTCGGAAGTATGGAGACCCAAATTCCGACAAGGTGTTTTCCCTCGATGACTATAAGATGTACCTGCTGAATAATTACCTTAACGAAAGGAGATAGGGATCTCTCCCAAACGATCAATACCCGCAAGAGGGCGTTGGTTTTTTGGGATGCTTACCCAACTAGACGCCAATGGGGGCTTTAGTCATCTAGCAGGCGGCGGGGAAGACCGAATCGATTCGCTTTTGGCCATGTTTTACGGGCTTCGATAAGTGGAAGCGCGATATCCTTTAGGCCTTATGAAGCTAATCAAGTTCACCGAAGTCAACCTCGAAGAGGCGATCGTCCTATATATCGATATCTTCACCCGACCCCTTTGGAACGATGAATACCCTTCCCTCGCTCCGGTCAGGGAGCCATTCTTGAATCACTTCCATAACAACTACTTCCTAGAAGGAAAACTGAAAGCCCGTGGCCTTTGGCCTCGGTTTCAAAAAGCCCTGGATCAAGAGGAAGAATACCACATCGACCAATTCGGGGTCTTGCCGACGCGGCAAAGGCAAGGAATCGGCGGCTTTTTCCTCCGCCTTATACAGGAGCAAATAAAGAAGGGAGGGCTTAACGCCATAATCCTAAATACCAAAAAGGGATTTCCCTCGGAAGATTCTTATCGTCAAAACGGCTTCAACGCCATCAAAGGGCTTTTGACCATCGCGAAGGAAATATAGTCAAGTCGAAGCCGGCGATCGGTCGATGTCCTCGGAAGCGTTATGGATGTCCTCGACATGGCAATAATCGTAGCTATCGTATTCCGTCCACTTAGGTTAAGCCGGTTTAGCGTTTCCAATATCGCCTTCGCCTCCGCCCCCTTAAACCGGTGCATCTCTCGACTAAATTGACGAAGAAGACAAACCGCTTCTCCGCGATTCAACCCGCCTGGATATCGGGATCCCCGGTCGCTTCCTCGTGTTTATAAATGCCGAAAAGCTCGGCCGGGGGGGGAACCAGATCGCCATCGTTTCGTTTAGGAACATGGCACGGGTCTTGGAACCGGCAAAAATCTCAAAAGAGGAAAGCAAATGAATGCCCTTTTCCTAGGCGATAAGAAAGCCAAAGCTTCGCCTCCTGCAAATAGAACTTCTCGGGGGCGGTCCGCTCCAAAGGCGATTGGGGGATTTCAAATATCATTGGGCCATTAAGCCGAGGCGATCCCATCCTCGACCGGATTGATCGTGTTCATCAAAACGGCGAAGGTGCTGGCTAAGGCCGCCCCCGAGGGCGTGACGTAGACGCAATCGGGCTGAACCTCGATGGCGTTTAATTCACGGTCAAGGTATTGGAGTTCCTTTTGGAATTCCTTTTCTTTGCCTTTATAGCGACCATAGAGCAAGGATTCGAACATCTTCCTTTTCGGGCCGGGCTTGGTCTTGCCAGCGGCCACTTTCTCTAAGTAATTCCGGCTCACCCCATTCTCAAAGGCATCGGGGGTGAAATAGAGGGGGCAGATTACCGCCATGATCCCTTCATGCTCTTTGACGAAGGAGGCGAAGTCGATGAGGTGACGCCCCTCTGCCCCTTTCTTGACCAAATCGTTGAATATGTCGTTCCCATAGGAATCGAGGACCGCTTCAAGGTAATCGGTCGCCTCCTCTAGCGAGTTATGGCGGAAGTAAGGGCTCCGATTGGCGGCCCGGAAATCCTCATCCTCGACATAAAGCTGCCCCGTGCAATAAAGGGCCAAATAGACATTGAAGGGCGAGACTTCCTTATAGAAAGAATCGATATCCTGGTCATGGCTATACTTGTCGAAGGCGGCGGCAAAGACGGTCGATAGTTCATCAGGATAATGGGAGGAGATGAAATCGATGGCCTCTTGGTCATGAAGGTAATAGAAGAGGCAGCTGGCCTTGATCCGAATCCCCAGGTTATCGCCCGGGGAATAATAGAGGAGCTTCTTGGCGACCTTGCAGGCTTCTTCCTTCTCGTCGAGTTGGATATAAATGGAGTATTTGGCGGCTAAAGTCCTTAGGTATGGCCGGCAATTAAGGATCTGATAAAGGTTATGGTCCTCCTCGTCCTTCTTATCGCCTTGGAGTTCGGCGGCTTTAGCGAAAGCGGGATACCCTTCTTCCAATAGCTTATCGATCTCCCTTAATAAATCCTTTGGGGGCAAGTTCTCTTCGTAAAGCAAAGCCAGCTTGACGTCTAAGTCATCAGGGCGCTTGGCTAAGATCTTCTTCCCTAGCGCCTTCTTCTGTTTCCCCGAAGAACGTTCGAATTCATCATAAAGGTTATTGAGGGCGATGGTCTCCTCATCGGGTTTAAAGGCTTTGACGATCATCTTGGCCTCTTCCATGGTTTGGGCTTTGGTTTCCAGCAATTTGCCAATCGCCTCGGTAAAGGCTTCATTCTTTTTAATGGGTTATTCCCCTCCTTTGTATTGGGTATCGTATCCATGGTTATCCTTCGGACGTAAGTCATTGGGATAATAGATATCGCTTTTGATGTCGTTGGCGATGCCTTGGAGCCGAGAAGTGATGAAATAAGGATCCTTTATATCCTCTAAGACCGCCTTCTGGTTATTGGCGACGATATAAATATCCCCCACTTTACATAGTTTCTCGATCAAGCCGATCCGGAGGTTAACCGAAGTAAGGGAAGGATAATAGATCGAGAGGATGGTCGAGCCGATCAACCCTTGCTTAATGATGATCCGCTTGGAAGTGAAGGCGTATTCCTCCTTCTGCTGCCTTTTGCTAGCCGAGACGATGCCGGCGATCCAAATCCAAAGAGGAAGCAGGTGGAAGCAAAAGAAGACGCCGATGAAGATATAGACAAACCAGGGCATCCCATCCATGAATAAGCACAGCATGACGATGAAGGAGACGTCGAAAAGCAGGAAGATAAGGGCGACGGGCAAAAGGCGGAAGACGCTCGAGAGGATGAACGATTTCTTATATGGCTTACCCCGCCAGAGAATCTGCTCATCGCTTTCTAAGCAAGCGTCGAGGCTTTCTTCGCCTTGATTCGGATTGACGAAGTAGCGGTCATCGATTTTCTTCATAGCCAAATGATAAAGCCCGTAAAGGATATTTTGAATAATAGACCGAGACGATTATCATTTAGGCCATGAGCATCTTCGCCATGATCACCGATCCGACCGAGATCACCCCGACTCGGAGCTTTAACCTCGCCTATATCATCCTCGACTCCTTGTTTATTTGTTTCCTGCTGGCCTTCTTATTCCTTAAGAGGAAACGGATCACCTTGATCTGGTCCTTATTTGGCGGGATCCTCTATTTCCTCGTCGATTACGGGGGATTCCATCTAATAACCGGGACGAGGGAAGTCTTAATCAACGGGGTGGTCCAAGGGGAGCTCAACACCGCCTTGGTCCTCCTATGGATGTCCTTATCTTATGGGATCACCAACTTCTGCTTCATCTGGCTGCTGCTTAAAAACGACGAAGACAAATACCTCTTTATCTTCCTGATCGTCATGTGGTGGCTGGTATGTCCCAGTTTATCGGAAGCCGGCGGGAAGCCAAATATCGTCACCCAGCGAACCACCGGGGCCTATCATTACATCATGGCCGTCTTCTTAATCGTCGGGTATGGGGCGATGGTGGCCTATAAACTGTTCCGTCCGGATAAAAGGCATCTTTTCTCCCTTCTGAAGCTTAACCTCATCGGCATCGCGGTCCAATTTGGCTGGGAGGCGGCCCTCTTGATCAATGGAATCCGACCCCTGAATGGCTTCTCCTTCCAGACCATCATCGTCAATTCCCTTATCGAGACCAATATGGGTTTGCCCTATATGTGGCTCATCTATTTCTTTGTCTCTAATCATTATAACGATGACTTCTCCCCCTATACGGGGAAGAAGGAATACCTGTTCAAACGGGAAGAGGAAACCGTGGCTTAAGCCCACTAGAGAAACCAAAATTTCTCGGGGTGGGGTTCAAAATAAAGCCTTCGCAAAATTCCCTTAGCAAGAGCGAAGGAGAATAATTGGCTGTTTATCGGCACTTTTGCATAGGTAATTTCAGCTGAAGTTACGCTTTTTGGCTACCTCTAAAGCCAAAATTTGCAGTTTTTAAGACATTCCAGAAGGCGTTTGGTTACATTATTTCAATGCTCTACGGTCATATTTTTGAATCTTTTTCCGGGGTTGACCACCCTATGGCTAGGATGGGTCAGCGGAAGAACAGGTATTCCCGGAACCGCGGCAAAGCAAGACGCAGCAAGTCATAGCCATCGGATATCACGACCCTTTTCTTGATTAGACGGTCGCAAAAGACACGAAAACTCTTTTCGTTTATACCCAGCTTAGCGATCATATCCGTGGTCGGAACGGATTCATCGTTATCGAAGGATTTGACAATGCGGCGTTCGGTCTTGGTTAACTCACTGTATATTTTGTTATAGGCGTTTTCGGCTAAGGTCCGATCGAATTCAATGAGCACTTCATTATCGATTGTCTTCTTCTTGTTTCTCCCTAGTATCAACCCCAAGACCAGGTAAGCATAGGCATAGCCTTGGGTAAACTTAGCTAAAGAAGCTGCCTCTTCTAAGCTGATATCAAGGTGGCGCATGTAATTGAAAGCAATCTCCTTAAGCGGCAAAGGCCCTAAATATATCTTGGGAACCCGATACAAGAAGGTTATCGATTCCTCATCTTGCAACTTGGATATATTCTCGAAGGTGCCAGACATTAAAAGATAGACCAGATGCTTACGGCGAAGGAAAGACTGATAATCGGATAGAAAGTCCTGAAGCTCGGTTGAATTAACCACATCATCGATAATGAAGAGGACTTTCTTCCGTTTCTCCTTAAGGATGTCCAAGAGGTTAGTCAACAAAGCAAAGGGAGAGGAAATCGGTTCTTGCCCCTCGAGCACGAATTCCTCCCCTTCCCAAAAGAAATTGGTTTCCGACGGAGACAAAAGCCCTTTGATCCGCCCTTGATCGATTATAGCGGATGAGGCAGTCAAAAGAAGATGGGATGCCCCACTTAAGTCAACGAAAAGCCAATCAGGGCATTGGGTGTAATAATCAAACAACTCTCCCAGCAAAGTCGACTTTCCCGACCCCTGGGGACCAAGCAGGAAGTAGAGAGGATTAGAAGGATAAGGATCAGCGAAAGACTCTTGGATTTCCTTTGTCTCCATCGACCTATGGACGATGGGCAAAGAAGGGTTGACCAGTTTATCCGATAAACGATCTTGTTCAGGGAAAACCATACCGACTTTTATATATGAGCATTGTTTATATCAAATTTAGATTCTTTGGTAAAATCTGCCTTTAGCCAAATAAAATCAGAATATCAGGGGTTGAAACCCTTACATTCTTCCGATGCAAATCCTCACAAACTTCCGACTCCAGCCCCGATATTCTTCCGATTCCCCGGATACAGTTCGCTACATTCGAACCCAAATGCCCGATTAAATCAGAGGTTTGAATGATTGGGATATTCTACTTATTGTCTCCCTCAACCGGAGAAATTACAGGTCGAAAACTGGGCCAAAACGAAATCGGTTTTGAGCAAAACATTGACCCTATTTGCCCTTTTCCAATTTCCGTTTTTCCCGGTAGAACTTATCGGTTGAGATGCCCAATTCTCCAGCCGCCTGCTTGGCGCTTAAGCCTTGGGATTTGACCTGGTCCACTAAGGAAAGAAATCGAGGGTAATCAAATGGAACGGGCTTCCTTCCCTGATACTTGCCCAAAAAACAGGCTTTGGCAATTCCTTCCTGCTGGGCCGCTTTCTTCGCCTCGACTGAATGGGAGTACAGACAATAAAGGACGCGAAACACCGGTAGTCGAATGGCATCATCGATTTTAACATTGCCAATCTGAACCTCGTCACCAGCGGCTAAGCAATCAAGAACCATCCGCAAGCAGGAGGCAGCCGAGGATCGGGGAGGGAAGTCATCGAAGGACACTGTTTTCTTCTCTTGATCAGGGATCATGTAGAAGCGGTCTCCAAAATAAACCTTGTCGGTTCGGATTAAATAGAGGATGGGATCCATATAGGTCATCCCCACTTCCTCAAGCAGCTCGTAATAATCAACCCGGTTCGGCTGGGGAACTCTTTCCGAGATAACAGGGAACCATGTTGCTTCGAACATATTGCTTCCGCCTTAAATCGAGGTTAAGGCCCGGGATACCTTGGAAGAAGGAAGAATCGGTTAGATCGATGACCGAATAATTCGGGGTAAAGATGTATTCGAATGTCTCATCATCATTCAGGGTATAGGCAAGATGACAGACCCGATACTCAATGCCATATCGGTCCTTTATGCAGATAATTCCTTCCGAATGATACGACTTCATATTTGACTAAGTCCGCCTTCTCAATGATGGGCTGATATTCACGCGTTTGCAATAGACCGGTTATGGTTTTGGTAACTAATAAGGGGATTCCGGTATACTGTTGCTCGATGAGCAAGCCGAAGCGTCCTTGGATCGATTACGCCCGTTATAGCGGGTTCGGGATATTCTTGATCCTGGGCTTGGCTTTGGATATCGCCGGCAATAACAACGCTTTCCTTTCTTCTTTGGAAGGGAATATCTTAACCCGTTCATTTTATTGCCTCGCCTGCTTGATATTGATCTTCCTCCGTCATCCCCAGCTCCATTGGGGCTTAATCGTTTATCTCCTTATCTTCACCTTCGGGATCAGCTATTTCCCCTTCTTGGTATCGAGCAAGATTTTCATCATCAGCAGTTTCTTCTTCGCCTTATTCGGCGGGGCGATAACCCTATTCTTCCGGATCATATTCAAATTCACCGATGCCGAGCTCTTCCTGTTCGTCGATTGTCCGGCTTTATTAGCCCTATTGCCCGGGCTAAGTTTTAATTCGAAAGTCGGCTATCTAACCGATTTCCCGTTCTGGATTCCGGCTTTGATCATCGCCATCGCGATTATGGGGATCAGTGGGTTTATCTATTGGCTAAAGCAAAGGCGGACCCCTAAGAAAGTCAAGAACCCCCTTTGGGCCAGGGTAACCGGCTGGGCTTTAGCCGGGTTCATCCTCGGCTTTGCCTATGCTTGGTGTGGCATCTCTTCTCTTAACGTCGCCTTCGATTATAGCGAGCCCCAATACCAAACCATGACCATCACCGATTTGAAATACATTAACCGGGTCCGGGCCAAAGGCTATTACACCCTAAGTTTTAAGACGGCAGAAGGTTATTGCTCCATCGCCGTCCCCAAGTCGATTTACGTTGAACTCGAGATTGGGGATTCGGTGGAAGTCGCCTATTGCCCTGGGTTATTCGGGGAAGAGTATTACATCTATCCGACTTACCTATAAACGCCATTGACTATTTTTTTATTATTTTCGACGTTATTTGGCAATGCCTATAGATTAAGTCTCGACCTTATCCATTGATTTAGGAACGATTCATGTAGCTGGAGCAGATTGACTACTTTTGCCCAATTCCATCGAAATTAGTTCGAATTTGCAAACATCGATAAGCGATTTGTTAGCTTTTTTAACGCGATGATGTTCTTGATATCCTTTTGCAACGTCCAACATTTTACAAAAGTGCACTGCCACTGCACTTGACAAGTCAAATTATGCCTTTATAGTTTAGGTAACAAAGGAAGGGGATTGTATATGAGTCAGATGCAGATAATCAAAAACGAACTGAAAAAGTTCGAGGTCGAGCAATTGATCTTCGCTTCCGCCTTATACCGTAAACGGTTAGATGGTCGGGTCAATGAACTGACCTACTATAAATGCTTGGAACGGCTGGTTGAGGATGGGACCTTGTCCAAAGCCGCCCGAGGCGTTTACTACTTTCCCTACGAAGACCAATACGGCCGGGTCACCATCGACATCGACAAAATCGGTCAGTCATTGACCGCCGACGAATCGGGCATGCCGGTTGGCTATGCCCTTTATAACCAACTCGGGCTCACCACTCAAGTCCCGGCACGAAAAGAATTCCTGACCTCCCGAATCGACGGTGACAAAAAGCAAATCGGCAAGTGCACCGCCTATCGGCTCAACGTCAAATTCGATAAGCCGACCGTCGATACCCTCTCGGTCTTGGAGGTGTTGGAACACTATAAGGAAATCCCCGACCTCGACGAAGGGGCCTTCATGGACTATTCGAAGAGAGTCGCCGAATCCTTTGACGAAAAAGTCTTGGCTAAGCTATTGAAGAAAAGGCGTTACAAGAAAAGCACCATCGCCTTCCTCCGGAACCTACTGAACTTCTATAACATCAAAAACGAACTCAATCAGTACCTTAGTGAGTATTCGTTTTACGACATACCCAAAATGGAGGACATCAATGAATCTGCATCTAACCCCGTCGTTTTTTGAGGTGATGGCGGTTCACACCGCTGAAGCCAAAGGCATCTCCATCAGCAATATCAAGCGCGACTACTACATCGTCAAGATGCTTTTTAACCTCGCCACTTCCCCATTCGCCAATGATTGCATCTTCAAAGGCGGCACCTCCTTAAGCAAAGGCTATCCCGGTTCGATCGATCGTTTCTCCGAAGACGTCGACCTCAACTATTTAGGATCGTCTTTATCCAACGGACAATGCAGCCGAAACATCAAGGAGATCGAAACCATCTTGTCCAACATTGAAGGCACCACCTTTCAAAAAGACATCCATAAGCGATATCCCCGCCACAAAAGCAGCGTTCTTCTAATCGAAGGCATCGAGCCAATCAAACTCGATATCGGTTCCTTCTCCAACTCCATCCCCTACTCACCGCGCCCCATCAAATCATATATCCAGGAATTCATGGAGCAACGGGGGCTAGACAAAGAAATCGAGCAATATGGCTTGAAGGAGGTAACAATCAACGTCACTTCCATTAAGCGGACCTTCCTCGATAAGCTTTTAGCCATCAAACGTTATGCCTATATTGGGAAACTCTCCATCAATTCCCGTCACCTCAATGACGTCACCTTGATGATGAAACACCCCGACATCGAGAGCCTGTTCGCTAATCCGGATGAATTAAGATCGCTCATCGCCTTAAGCAAAGAATCCGACGCCTATTACGTTAAGCGCCATTCCGAATGGGGCGAACAAGGCTATGACCCGACCGGGCCCTATGCTTATTCCAGTTGGAAAGAAAAACTCAATCGCGATGTTCGAAAGGGCTATGAGTCAATCATGCATAGCATGTCTTTTTTCGATAAGTTCCCTACCTTTGAAGAAGTGCTGAAAACGATGGAGCAAATCGGAGATAAGCTCGAATCCTTGGAACTTTAATAATGATGCGAACCGGGGATCTATCGTGTACGTTATCTGTCGTTGCGCCTAAGATAGACAGCCGTCCCCCATTCAATCGACATCTCCCTTGCCGCTTATATAAATTGTTCCACTTCTAATCGTTTCCCGCCGTCTAACCAAGCATCAAGGCCGCAGGCAATTGATGGGCACCACATAGATTCCGTCCGCCCCTTGGTAACAGGCCCCATGGCTAGTCAAAATCATTTTGAAGGCGGGGGTCGGATTGCCGTTTTCCCTCATCTTCTTTTCGAATGATAGAAGCGATTTCCTACCTCGAGTCAGGGAATCGTCCCCAGCGACCTTGATCTCGACCGCCCCATAATCCCCGTCAGGGAAAGTAATGATGGCATCAACCTCCAGGCCGCTGGAATCCCGGTAATAAGAGACGTCGGCCCCAATGGCTTCGGCATAGATGGTCAAGTCTCGGATCGCCAAGTCCTCAAAGAACAGTCCTAGCGAGTGCAGATCCTCCACCAAGCGGGCCGGGGATAGACGAAGACTGGCGGCGGCAATTGACGGATCGAAGAAGTGATAAACCGGGGATTGGCGGATCATCACCGAGGAACGGATATTGGCATTCCAAGGAAGCAATTCATATACGATAAACAGATCCTTCAACGTCTTGTAATACGCGTCGAACGTCTTCTCGTCTAAGGTTCTTCGACGGCCGGACTCCAAAATCGCCGCAATCATTCGGCTTTTCTTCGCCGGGGTCGAGATATTGCGGGCGAAGCCTTTGAGGATTATCTCCAGCAGATCGACATCTTTGCTTTTGAAGAAATCGGAATATTCATCGTTTTCGTCCTCGGCGACGAAGAGCCCATCGTAGTAATTCCTCGTCACGTCGATGGCGTCCTCCTTTCCGGATAGAAGCGATAACGGCCAGCCGCCGCGGCAAATAAGATATGCGATGTCCTTCAATGCAATATGGTTATCGGCCGCCAGCAACGGCTCGATATGGGGAGACTCCAATAGCGACCCGAGCGAGACATGCCCATTCGATTCGCCCGATTCGAAAAGCGAAAAGGGATAGAGGGTCATCCGGGAGATGCGACCAGTGCCGGAATGGAGGATGAACTTCGGATCAACCGGGGTCGTGCTGCCGGTTAGGATGAATCGGCCAAACATGAAATCATCATCAAGAGCGGCTTTGATGTGGTTCCAAATATCCGGGGCTTTTTGCCATTCATCAATCAAACGAGGGGGATCGCCGGCTAAAATCAATTGGGGATTAACCCTCGCCAACCCGATATCGTCCCTCGTCCGCAAGACGAACTGCGATTTAGCGAATCGCTTGGCAAGCGTAGTTTTCCCACAGCTTTTTGGTCCACGGATAAGGACGCAGCCCGAGGATCTCAACTTTCTCTCAAGAGTTTTTTCGGCTAGGCGATTGCGATATTCAATTTTCATATTGCCATTGTAAACGATAAAACGTTTTTATGCTAGTCAATTCCGGTAAATAAATGACATTTAATCCGGTTATAGATTATATATGATTCCGGTTTTTGATGGCCATTCATTCCGGTTTTTGATGTTTTTATTAGATAGTCAAGTTTTTATCGGTCTTTTTCTCACGTTTATTTTTTATAAAACATACCTTATTTAGCACCAATTCCGGTTTTTGGTGGCCATACATTCCGGTTTTTGATGGCCTTTCATTCCGGTTTTTGATGGCATTTCATTCCGGTTATTGAAAACCGGTTAATCCCTCCTGCTTGATACTCGGCGTTTTCACCTCGGATACCCGGCTTTCTTATGAAATTGATAACCTATCGCCTACTGACCTCTGTCTGGATAAGGATGGGGGTTACTTCACTCTTAAAATTTCAGAATGAAGTTTTACTTCACTCTTACTTCACACTTCACTTCACTCAGTGTGAAGTACCTCATTTTACCTGCAAAAACCGTTCCTTTTCTTCCAAACAGCGTAACGAATCGCCATAAACCCGAGCGTCATAATCGCTATAGGTGACGAAGACCACCAACTCCAAGGAACTGGTCTTAAGGTATTCCTTGGTCAGCTTCAAGGCCAAAGGCGCCGCCTCCTCGATCGGATAGCCATAGACCCCGGTTGAGATGGAGCAGAAGGCTAGGCTGCGGAGGTTCATCCGCTCCGCCTGGCGTAAGCAGGATAAATAGCAATCCGTTAGCTTCCCCTCCCACTTGGGGTCATATCCTTTTGGCCCTACGGTATGGAAGATATAGGGAGAAGGCAGGTTATACCCCTTGGTGACCTTGACCTTTCCCTCCGGCTCGTCATGGCCTTGCTTTTCCATAACCTCCAGCAAGTCCCGCCGAACCTCGAGCCCGGCAAAGGAGAAAATGGCGTTATCGACGCAAGAATGGAGGGGGATGAAGCAGCCGAGCAGCTTTTCGTTCCCGGCATCGACGATGGCGTCAACTTTTAACCGGGTGATGTCGCCTCGATAAAGGGCTAAATGGGGCTCTTGACGAGGTAAGGATAAGGCATCGACCGCCCCACGTCTGGCGTTTATTTCCTTTAAGGCTTGCCCTTGCTTAAGGTAATACTCCTCGGCTAGATCAACCGGCATCGTGATATTCATCAAGGCCCGGAATTCCTTCTCAATCGGTAGATTGAATCCCGTTTTCAGGCCGTTATAGACTTTTAGGTAATCGATGCACCATCTGATCGCGTCCATGTCATTTTCCTTTTTGGGAATTATAGACAAACAATCCGATGGCTACCTATATCGCTGCGCTTATTGGATGGGTAAATCAGACATCGATAGCCCGAGTGATGGAGTTCGGCTGATTGAGCAACTAGGCCGAGGCGATTTGATTTTATTCGTCATCCCATTCGCGCCGTTCGCCGGGAATAATGATTTTGCTCTTGAAGTGCTGCTCTTGGAAATTCACCGCTTGGCGAATCTCTTCCTTTGAGTATTGTCGGTCCTTAGCCGCGACGACCAATTTGTCCTCGTCATCATTCTTCCGGATTATCACCGCGATGAGTTGGTCGACGAACGTCTTCACCGGCTCTTCGATCCCTAAAACATAGGCGTCCTGATATTCCCCGTCGGGGGCTTTCAACTCCTTGATATATCCATAATTCAGCGGATAGACGACTCCCTCATGATCAAAGCCAATTGGCCGGTCGACATAGACCTTGACTTCTCCCCCCCATTAAGCCAATCAGCTTTTCCCGATATAGCAAACGCTTGGCGACCTTATAGGCCCTTTCTTGGATGGGTGAGTCATCGTAATCGATGTTCTCCATCATCCGCTCGGCGGCATCGACGATGTCAAAGGTGTGGAATGTCGGGTAATACTGGACGATTTCCCGGGCATTGAACAACTGATAAACGCGTTTGCTGGATAGGTTATATCTCAGGCAAAGGCACCGATATATGTAGCCGATCCAATACATTTGATCCGGGGTGTATTTTATTCTCCCATAACTCGATTCAGGGAATTCCTCATCAATGACATCCAACGCCACTTCGACCGTATCGAAGCGACAAAGGTAAACCTTCTCATCAAAGGCCTTGGCGATCGAGGAATAGACGAAGCGACGAATGAAGATCGGGGAGCTATAGTCAGTCTTAGTGACCGAAGCCTCGAATATCCTGGCTTGGGCTTGGCAGAGCTTAAACTCGATGAAACTTAGCGGCGTCATTGGAGTATTTCCTCAATATAGTGTCCTTTGTTCTTGTATTGGATTCGGGCGACTTTGACCTTTTGGGCCCCGTTATCGGTCAATAAGGCCCGTTTCTCGATGCATTGGGCTTTTTCCTTCTGACAGATGAACATTTCCTTCAGCAATTCAGCATGGCTCAACGCCTTTTTGGTTTTGAGGACGTATTGAAAGCCAAGGTTGGTGGCCGCCAAGGCATGCTTGCATTGCTCGTCCGTGATCTCACCCCCGATGAATTCGCCGATGATATCGAACATCCGGTTATCGGCGATCGGGGCGATGATGACGTCGTAATCGGATAGGCCGTTGATAAGCTTCTGAACAAGCGGATGATTCCGATAATCATCCAGCCAGCCCCGGAAGTAAGCGATGGCGATCATCCAGTCGGCATCGACGTTGAATTGATAGGTTTTCAAACTGCGCCGATTCAGCCGGAAGCAATACACGAAATTCCGGTCGAGTGCGGAGATGTAGTTGGCGGCTTGCTCGAAGGTTTCGCCTAAATAGAAACCGACGCCGAAATCGTTATTTGCCTTCGAATTGGCGGGATCAATCGGCAAGGCAAAGGGCCTTTTGGCGCCATGGAAAAAACGGCGGATTGGGTGTTTTCGTGCTCTTCCCGTAAAAGCTGCTCATAAATGCTATTCAATCCGATGCCCTGGGCAAAGGCAAAGGAATACACTTTCTCCAGACTGGCAATCCCCACGCCTTTGCGGCCGAACTTCCAATTGTTCAGCGTCTCCATCGAGACCCCCAATTGGGAGCAGAGGTCGGAATCGCTTAATTGCAGGACTTCGCGGAGGATGGCGATTTCGTTAGTCAGTTTCATCGGTCTTCCTTTCAACTTGATTATACCCAGGTTAAAAAACAAGTTTTGGAAGAACCAAAATAGTACGATTAATGGCCTACTTCTATCTCAGCAAAAATCGTAATCGCCTTGAATAGCTTTAGGAAAAGGATGCCAAAGAATGTTCACCGGCTCCTACTGTCTCGATATCT
The DNA here is from genome assembly GCA_949297805.1 of uncultured bacterium. GTDB lineage: Bacteria > Bacillota_I > Bacilli_A > RFN20 > CAG-826 > Alloenteromonas. Next base: position 399,400 of record CASFTG010000001.1, on the reverse strand, counting down.
AATTTATTGGCTCTTGGCCATTCCAATACTTAATGCCCCAATGCTCGAAATCCCATTTCGGATCATAGAGGTTGCATTCATAATCGACGTAATAAAGCAGGCCATCTTGGCTATTGACGATGAAGTTCGTCGGATAGTAATCGATATTGAGCCCGGCGCCATAGATGGAGGGAAGCATCGCTTTCATCTGCTCGATATAATCAGCCACCTCTTGATGGGACTTAATAAGTTCAGAGAGGACTGGACCATCGATATACTCTTTGACGATCACTTCTTTTTCTTTATCGAACCCGATCATCTTCGGGATTCTTATCCCCGTCTGCGACAGTCGTTGGTAGTCATGGAGCTCGGCTTCGATCTTGTTGCCGAAAGTATAGTAAGCGCAAGGCTCATGATGGATCTGCTTCAGGACGTATTGCCGATTATCAGCCATCGATAAATAGGAATAGCCGCCTTTGCCATGACCAAGTAGTTTCAAGACCTTGTATCGGAGGCCATCAATTGTGATTTCATCGCCTATATCGATCATTTCGTTCTCCTTTCGCCTTTCGTAATGCCTTGGCAGACATCCGGATAGGAATATTCTAGGTCTGGAGGCTAGGCATCGCATTTGCTAGAATCGATGCCACAATATCCACTACTTCTATCTATATTCATTTAACAACCTCCCAATATCCGTTTTTGTTTTCGCCAATACGTTTTATAAATCCGTTATTTCTTAAATACCTTATATTATTATCGATTGCCGTATCGCTAATACCGATTAAAACGACTAGCTCAGCCTTAGTAATATTTGGATTATGTCTCATTTCAGAAAGTATTCTTTCTCTTGTTGAATTTAAACCATGTTTTCTTGTAGCAATGGCTTTGCCACCAACCTTATCACCAACTTTTATTACCAATTTAATTTTAGAAAAAGTTGGTAATAAATCAATATTGAGAGTAAGCAAAATGACGTTTAGCAATTTTTAGTAGGATATCGTTTTTCTAGTTGAGAAACGTTTATCTGGTAGGGTTTTGTTTTTCCAGTAGAACGTAAATTCAAATATTTCTCAGTTCGAACCTAAAATTATCTATTAGAGAAAGCAAAAATTAAAAAATGCCCGATTGCTCGGGCACTTTTACCTTGTTAATGGCGCGCCGGACAGGACTCGAACCCGTAACCCCCAGATTCGAAGTCTGGTGCTCTATCCAGTTGCGCTACCGGCGCGCCGCTAGATTATAGACCAACTTTCATTTCCCTTTAAGCAATTGCTCAAGGATTCGGCTTGACCCATAGGTATAAAGCAAGCCGCTCACCTCTTTCTTTTGAGAAAGGGAAAGGGAATCGAGGGCAAGGCTGAGTTTAGTCAAATCCTCTTCGATCTCCGCCATTTTGGCAGACCCTTTCTCCGTCAAGATCAGATCCCGGGTCCCGGCTTTGGCGCAATAGCCTTCCGCGATTAGGGAGGAGACGATGACCGAGGTCCGGGCTTTTGAGACTTTAAGCGAATAAGCCAAGGATTTACTGGTGAAATAGCCTCGCTTATCAAGGTTGGGCTTAATCGAGAGCATCGCCCTTATTAAGGTGGCTTTCTCCATTTTGGCAATACGGGCATTTCGCCTCTTGCTTCTTTAGCTTATGGAACTGCTTGACCAGTTTCTTCCCTTTTGAGGAAGAGCAGCAACAAGTGCCGCCCTTCCCCTGGTATTTATTGATGATCCCTTTGATAAGGACAAAGAGGAAGAAACCGAGGACCAAGGCCAAGAGAACGTAACTGATCCAAGATAAATCCACTAGGCGTTCACCTCCTTGATCTTCTTCGGGCGGTTATAGAAGTAGAGCCCGACGATTAATCCGGCGAGGCAGGGCAAGGTAATGGCCAAGGTCCAAACCCATTCGCAGGTGATGTAAGCTAGAGTCCCTAAGCCATAGGACGTGACTAGCCAGAACAAGAGGGTATTGATATAGGCTTTCTTGCTGCCTAATTCCCCCTTGGCCGTCGCGACCGAGGCAAAGCAAGGAATGGTCAGCATATTGAACACCGCAAACCCGACCAAGCCGGCGGTCGAGATGCCGCTAGCCAAGGCGAAGTCAGCAAACGAGCCATAACCGGCGACCCCCGATAAGGATTCGGCGGTGGCGACGACGTTTTCTTTCGCCACGATCCCCTGGATCGAAGCGACGGCATAGATCCAGCCATTGTTCCCCGCTTGGACCCCGAAGCCCATCGGGGTGAAGAGAGGTTGCAATAGATTACCCAGCGAATAGAGGATCGAGCTGGTTTCGGCCGCTTCCCCTTCTAAGGTCCAAACCGGGGTGTAATCCCAGGAGAAGTTAGCCAAGAACCAGATAATGACAGTCGAGGCGAAGATGATGGTGAAGGCTTTCTTGATGAAGTGGCCGCCCTTGTCTAGAACATGGAGGGCTAAGGCCTTCGGTTGAGGAAGATGGTAGGAAGGGAGTTCCATGATAAAGGGCGGCGCCTCTTCCTTTAAGGTGGTCTTAGTCATAACGATGACGGCGATTAGAGCCACCGCCACCCCAAAGACATAGGTTAGGAAGGTGAACAGACCAGCATCGACCCCGACGATACTAGCGATGACGGCGGCGATGATGACCAAGAACTCGGCCTTGGCCCCGCAGGTGAAGAAGGGGATGACCCGGATGGTCTTAATCTTCTCTTTCTCACTGGATAAAGACCGAGTGTTGATCATGGCCGGGATGGCGCAGCCAAAGCCCATGATCATCGGGAGGAACGCCCGCCCCGAGACCCCGAAATGACGGAAGATCCGGTCTAAGACGAAGGCGACCCGGGCCATATAGCCCGAATCCTCCAAGAAGGAGAAGAAGACGAAGAGGAGCATGATCTGGGGCACAAAGCCGAGGACGGCCGCTAGTCCACCCAAGACCCCGTCATAAAGGAAATTGACGAGCCAAGTCGGGGTATTGATGTTGATTAGCCCCTGTTTAATGCCAAGCGATATACAACCAAGAATACCGGTTTCGTTGTCCCCGGCCAGCATATGGAGGAACTCGCCGAGGTTATTGACCCCGTCAGTCGAATAGAACAGATCGGCGAAGGGCTGATACGTCTCCCCATCGATGATGAGCTCAACCCCACCGAACCCTTCGGCAAATAAAGAGTTGCCGGTCGCGGCCGAATAGATGCTCCCGATATAAAGCAGATCGGTCCCGAAGACGATATGGAAGATTAAGAACATGATCAGGGCCATAATCGGGAGGGCGGCCCATTTATTGGTCAAGACCTTATCGATCTTATCCGATAAACTCAGTTTCTCTTTGGCTTTGGTTGACTTCCCGCTTAAGCATTTCTTGACCAAAGGTTCAAGGAAGCGATAACGGGCATCGGCGAAGGAAGAAGAGAGGCTCTCATCAGGTTTTAGTTCCCCCACTCGCTTATAAGCCTCGGGATGGTCCTTCTCCTCGACCTCGTCTTGCTCTAAGGCCTTGATGGCATGGAACAAAGGCGAGGGGGCTTCCTCTTCGGAATAAATGTCTTTGGCCTTGGCGATGAGCTCATGGCTTAAGATGGTCTGTCCGACCCGTTTCCTCTCAGCGGCTTTCAAGCTCAAAGCCATCAATTCGTCGAGGTTATGGGACTGGAGGGCCGATATCGATATGACCGGGACCCCGAGCCCATCGGAGAGGGCTTTGACGTCGACGCTCCTTCCTTGCTTAGCAAGGGCATCGCTCATGTTCAGGGCCACCACGACGGGGATATCCATCTCCAAGAGTTGGAGGGTCAGATAGAGGTTCCGTTCGAGGTTGGTCGAGTCGACGACGGCGATGACGAGGTCGGGCTCCCCGGATAAAAGGTAATCACGGGCGATTCTTTCCTCAGGCGAATAAGGGGACAAAGAATAAATGCCGGGGAGGTCGATGATCTTGGCCTCCTGGTTTTTCTTCTTGTTAAGGTAAGTCCCCTCCTTTCTTTCGACCGTGACCCCCGGCCAGTTCCCAACATAAGCCCGGGAACCAGTCAAGGAATTGAACAAGGTCGATTTGCCAGAATTGGGGTTCCCAGCTAAAGCAAAGGTCTTCATTGTTTCTCCTCCTCGATGGTTATGGATTTGGCTTCCGCTTTCCGGATGCTTAGCTCATACCCTCTTAGGGTGAGCTCGATGGGGTCGCCAAGGGGCGCTTTTTTGCGCAGATACACCTCGACCCCGGGGGTCAGCCCCATATCGAAGAGGCGGCGGACGAGTTTCTTCTCCCCGTTGACTTCTTTGATGATGGCGCTTTCCCCGACGGTTAAATCGAATAAAGTCATAACCGTTCTCCCGCCTCCTCCACTTCAATGAGCATGGAGCTGCCGGCATCTAAAGCCAGCCGGCCGTCTTTCAGTCGGAGCATGCAAGCCCCATGACTGACTGAAAGCAACTCGATGATCGCCCCCTCAATGAGGCCGATATCCTGGAAGTGCCGGACTTGCTTTTCCGGTCCTCGTAAGGATGCGACCTTTAGGGGTGAATGGGTCTTCGCGAAGGGAAGAGGCATCGGGATTTCCTCCTTTTTACGGGTCAATTATTCGCTTTGCCGAGGCTCAATCAAGAAGAAGTTAATATAGATTAAACCTTCGACAGGCATAGTATAGCCATAATCGGATAAATAAGTTAAGTAATATTTACAAATAGTTGAGTATCCCCCACCTAGGACTATCGTGAAAAGGCTGTTTTATCAGCGAGTGAGATTGGTTTAGAGGGTTCGATGAGTAACGGAAAATACAGCAAATACCCTTTTGCGCAATTCGATATTCGTTCCTTCTGATGAAAACAGAAAAGGGCGCAATTCCTACACAAAAATCGCAATTCGCAGATTTTAAGATGTTTCCTGATGGCTTTTTGCGCTTTCTCACGATGGAACTTTATCGGAATGAAACCCAAGGAATTGCAGCAAAAAGCCCCCTCGGACAGAGGGGGCTTAAGTTGAATGAGATTTAGTCGAGGAAGAACTCGACCAAATGGGCGGAGCCGGTATCGAGCTTGGCGTGGCAGGTGGCCTTGTCGATAGCGAGGGCCGGTCCCTCGAAGGGGAGGATATCGCCTTTCTCGCTATGGGGGACTTCGGTATGGCTTACTAAGACGCCATCGACCCGGACGGCTTTCAGCTTCGCCCCGGCCGGGAGATAGACGTCGAAGTTATAATCGCGTTCCTCAAGTTTCCCCTCGTAATTGCCGATCATCTCGTCGATGGTCAATTCGAAGCAACCCTTCGACTCGACGTAATTGGCGCTCATGCGGGTTTTGGCGTATTGGCCATGGAGATAGCCATCGGTCTCGCGGTCATCCTCATAGAGGGTGAAGTTAGCCGGATGGTCTTGATCCAAGAAGAGAGCCAAAGTCAATTTCGACCAATCGGAATCATGGGTATTGAGCGCTTCTTTGGCAAGCGGGATGATCGAGCCCATCTTAGCAAATATAGCGGCCTGCTCCATGGCATAGAGATGGTTATAAATAGTCCCGGGTTGAAGCAAATGGCCATCGATCAGATCCAAATAGGCGGAATCGGTTGGGATATAGACGTCTTTGTCGGCCGTCGGGATCAGCGATTTCGGCAAGACCTCGAGATGGAGCTGCGCCCCCATCTTCCCTTGGAAGTATTCGATGACATAATGATGTTTCGACTTGGCTTTCAAAACCGGGCCTTCATCGAAATCATAAGCATGAATCGACCAGTTCTCGAAGATGAGTTTTCCATCTTCGTAGATCCTGGCCCCATCGTCGGAGCCGATGTAAAGAGTCACTTCCTCATCATAGGGATTGTAGAAATCGAATTCGAAGCGGGCGGAGAAATCCTCGCGGTTCACCACCCCATCTTTCGGCGAATGGTCCTCCCAATCGAAGTCGACCACCCCCTCGATCGTCTCTTCGTAAACCGGCTTCCCGGAAAGTTCTTTGTTGTTCCAATAAGTCGCTTTGATCGGCGAAAGGAACATCTCCTTGGTGACCGGCAACTTCTTATCGGGGATGAAGGACGGGGAATACAGCAAGGCGTCGCCGATCTTGTATTCGTCATAACGGGTTTTCTCGTTCGGGAGGAAGCCAAGGGCCCTGGTAAGGGGGATGCCGGTTTCGAAATTGACCCGCGAGAGGGAATACCAATACGGCAGCATCCGATAACGGAGGTAATCGTAATAACGACACACCTCGATGGCATGCTCGCCCCAGTGCCAAGGCTGGCGGAACCGCTTGACGTCACAGGTGCTGTGGCGCCGATAGATCGGGGAGAAGATGCCGAGGGCGTTATACCTTAGATATAGATCAAGGTCCCCGTCATTGACGTGGCCAGTCATATCGCCATGGCAATAAGGATTGAGCGAGACCCCGGCTTTGATCAGGTTAATGCATTCAAGGCCGATGTATTCGTTCTTCATCACCGTGTCCCCGGTCCATTGGATCCCATAACGGTGGCTCGCGAGGTTGGTGATGGCTTTGTATTTGCCGTTTTTGATTTCGTCGACGTTATACATCCCTAATGACCGCCGGGCATATTCGCCCTTCTTGGCCTTCTGGTTATGCTTCTCGGTCACATCGTTGAAGAGGTACATCCCTAAGGTCTCGGCCTTAAGGATCTGGGGCTTCCCTTCATCGGGGGAGACCAGATGGGTGATCCAGTTCCGGTCGTACCACCAGTAATCGAGCCCCAAATCCATGAGATGGTCTAAGTTATAGGAACGGAACTCGACTTCCTTTGGATCGAAGAGGTTCTTCGCCCCCTCGACCGGGTCGGGGTGGTCATTGAACATGACGTTGATCCGGTCGGCGTGGAGTCTAGCAAAGGTGGCTTTGATATCGGGGAAGCAATCGGTGTTGACCTTATAGCCAGCCCCTCTAGTGGCCCCAGCGGCCCGCCAGTCGGTATCGATGACGAAATTATCGAGCGGCAGATGGTATTTCTTGTAATTCGCCACTTCCTCGTCGACGGTGGCGTCGGTATAGACGAAGTATTTCGAATCCCAGGTCCCGAAGGCGCTTAAAGGCGGCATCGGGGTCGGGCCAACTAGGGAAAGGAGGACCTTTCTTAGTATGAAGGGATTTTTATCGGCAAAAACAAGATAGAGGTCTTGAACTTCCTGCTCGAAAACGTAATCGCACATGGGGTCTTTGGTCGGAAGGTAGCCCTGTTTGCTTAATCTTAATCTTGGCGATTCCGAGACGATATAGACCTCGGGGGTCGCTTCCGGCAAGGGCAATTCCCCGGTATGGCGGAAATCGGCTTGCTCAATGGTCTTGAGCAAGGTCCGCTGCCCCCCTTCGACCCGGTAGATCCGGCTGCCGATGATCTCCGGGGTCAAGTCGACCTCGTGGTCCTCGCTGATGATGAGGTTGTTTTTCTTCCCCTTTCGGATTTCAATCGGAGTGGTGTCGAGGTTCACCCGGTTGATGGCGATAAGGGTCTTGTCGTTGCAAAAACCCTTTTCCGATTTCCTTTCGATCCGGATGATCCGCGGCCCGAAAGCGGCGATTCGCACATCGCCGATGATGACATAGTTGTCCAAATTTGGCATTGTCTATATTCTCCTGGCTAGCGGCATTATGGGGCTAACGGGTAAGGTTTGCAAGAGGATTAAACGACGTCCAGCATCATTGACTTTCCCGAATATTTCCTTTCTTTCCTAATCAATAAAATATTAGTGAAAAGCGTTGGTTTTCAGCCATTTTCCTTATCGCTGCCAGTAAGCGATGACGAAACGAAAAAGGAAGGCCGCTTGGCCTTCCTGGAGTTGGAGTCATCTTTATATTAAGGCGACGATCGCGTATCCTTGCCCCACGTATATCTCGACCGTGAAGTAAACCTCTTCGGTGAAGGTATAGACATAGGAAGCGGTGAACCCATCATCAGGGGTCGCGGCTTTGACGTAGCCTAATTCGACTAGTTCGGCCTCGAACGCCGTAACGAAGGTGGTGTCGAAGATATAGTAATAGAAGTAATAAGGCGACGTTTCATTTGGATCAGATGGCTCCGGCTTATTATCGACCCCAATGGTCCCCTCTGGACAGCCCCAAGCGTCGGGGAATGGGAGTTCGATGCCCATAATCAACTCCATCATCATGAACCAGTTGGAGACATCCTCGACCTTCGCTTCCCAAATCTCGGAATTTTGGACGATGAGCTGGGCTTGGTCATCGGCAATCATCCCGATCTGGAGGACCGCCGTCTCCTCCGGGCTTAGATAGAAAGTGAGGTCCCCAGCCGTTAAAGCCGTCCAGCCCTCTTCGACCAAGGTCGCAGTATAGGCGTTAACTGACGCGGCATCGGTTTTGACTAGATTGACGCTGACGGAGGAAGTGCCAACCGTCGTATCGTAACCCCTGGCCCCGGTGTAAGGCGGGATGGTCTCCGATATTCCTAAAGACGTTAATCCTTCAGCGACCAATTCGGCGTCGAAGGCAGAAGGCAGAGCCACATAGGTCCGGATATAGATTGAGAAGCCGTTGTCCGGATCATCGAATATCTCGACCTCGACTTTCCCAGTCGCATCATGCCAAACCTCGGAAACGTCATCATAAGTCCAACCCGAATCGGCGGCATTAAGCTGAGCGGCGTAATCCGCGGCGTGCTCGACGTATCCTCCGTCTTCGCCCACATCCTGGATATCGATGTTGAATTCGGGGTAGATCCCATATTCAGGCATCGCGAGGTCGGTGCTGTCATAGACGACGCCGAAGTCCCAATCAAAGCTTGGGGCGGGCAAAATGGCAGTCACTTCGGCCCCACCGATTTTGGCAATAGCCCCACTTATTAACTCCGCTGGCCATTCGACCACGTAATTGTCGGTCACCGGCTGGAAGAAGAGATCGACCGATTGATATTCCGAATCATAGGAAACGCAGATCATGATCTCTCGATTGGGCGAGGAGTAATAATATTCGTTGCCGATATAGGCCAAGGGGAAATAACCGGCTTCGGTTAATTGATCGATATAGTCCTGGCTATGGTCCTGCCCGTCGCTTGGATAGCAATAGACATAAAGGCTCCCGTAGAAGTCCACGGTCTCAAACCCATCGCATTCAAAATCAGGGACCGGAATCTCGTCGGTGATCACGATCGATCAAGCAATGCGTTCGTGGCGAAGTAATCAACTATCTCCTCTAACGGGAAACCCGTAATCAAAGAGTTGGGGAGGATTTGGAGGTAGGTATAGCCATCGTCTCCGTCGAAAAGAATAACCCCGATGGCCCCAGACTCGTCGATAAGGTAAACGGTGCCCTCGCCATAATAATCGGCATAGCCATCATCCCAACTGGCAGCGACTAGTTCAGCGGCGACGGCCTCCTCGGTCGTCCCTTCGATTAGAAGGCCGACGTATTCGTTGTATTGCTGATCGTAAAGCGGGGTCAACAGATAACCGGTGCCGGTCAAAGCCGGGAAATCCGCCGTCCCTTCATCCAGTCCATAAAGCGTGTCGACTTTAAGGTTTAGGTTCTCGGCCGGGAAATCATCGTAATGGACCGATAAGCCGAAATAATCGATCTCGATATTACAATACCCTTCGGTGACCGGCATATTATTGATCACCGGGCTATAGGTCCCAATATGGGCTTGGAGTATGGTCTCATCATCGTAATAGGCCTCGATGACATGCATATTCTCATCGATATATCCGGCATAATCATCGGTGACGTCTTCATAAACCCCAGTCTCCGAATGGGCGGAGATTATAGTCGCGACATCTTCGACCTCTAGATCATATATCTGGACGATAAGGACCGGGTCGCCGGCCGTCGATACGCCTGGCAAAACCTCGTATTCGGCCCCAGGGAACATCGTCCCGGGGCAGACGGGGGCGTGGTCGCCAAGCAAGGCGGTGATGAGTTCCGTTTCCTCCGCCGTCCAGTCGGTGGCAGGAGGCGTGGTATCGGTTGAGGGAGTTGAATCGGTCGTCGGGGTGCTAATATCCGTGACGTCGGTGCCATCGGTCAAGCTACTACTCGATGTCACCATGTCGCATCCGGTTAAAGCCAACAGCCAGGCGGCGATCAGAATGGGCGTTTTCTTCATGCTTTTGCCCTCCTTTCGTTGGCGAAAATGTAGATGACGTCTTTTTCTTGTCAGCAAACTTTTTCTTTTGGCTGACGAGAACAAAAACCGAATTCGCTTCGAGGATAGCGACGAACACCAAACCTCTTTTAATAAAAGAGAGGTTCGATGATTGGCAAAGATGAAAGGAAATGGAAAATAGTTATGAAATCCGAAAGCCGTGATAACCGGATAGGTTCATTTCCCGAAATATCCTTGGATCGCTTTCACCCGCACGGTTTGCTTGACTTTGAAGGGGCAACGGGAATCGCAATGGCCGCATTGGAGACAATCAGATGCGTGTTTGCTTAGCTTCCCATAATGGGAGGCAGCCAATTTGTCGCCGATCCGGGCTAAGTCGTAATACTTGTTGATCAGCCCAATATCGAGCCCGGCTGGGCAAGGGAGGCAATGGTCGCAATAGACGCAGGAGGCGATATCGGCCACCTTCTTTATATTGGCCAAAGCCGGGGCGTAATCCTTCGCCTCTTCCGAGCAATCAATGAAGCCGAGCAAAGAATGAAGGTCGGCTAAGCCCCGGACTCCCGGGACGACGGCGATGACCCCAGGCCGATCAAGAGCATAGGACAAGCATTGATAAGCGGATAGTTCCTTTTGGAAGGGGCTGGTGTCCGAACGGAGCAACTTGCCCCCATGGAAGGGTTTCATAACCGAGATGGCGACGCCGAGTTTCTCGGCTAAGGCGAAAAGGGCTTTCCGTTCGGTAATGGTCCCGATCCCGAATTCATCATCCCCTAACTCATAATCATAGGCCGGGTTGATGGAGAACATCATGATGTCGAAATAGCCGTCTTGAAGGATAAACTCGGCGGTTTTTGGGGTATGGGAGGAAAAGCCGAGATGATGGGCAACGCCTTGCTTACGTAACTCTAAGGCAAAATCAAGGATCCCCTGCTTTTTAAGGTCTTGGTAATCTTCAATCTCATCGATGCAATGGAGGAAGAGGAAATCGACGTAATCGGTTTGAAGAGCACTCATTTCCTTAGCGAAGGTCTCGTTTATCTGAGTTAGGTTCCGGCTCCAGCCGTATTCGCCACCTTCGTTATAGACGGCGCCAAAATGCAACTGAAGGTAGACTTGCTCGCGTCGCCCTTTCATCGCTTCCCCAAGCGGCTTGAAGACCGAGGAACCACCGGCGGCCAAATCGAAGAAGTTGATTCTTTTATCGATGGCAAGGTCAAAGGTCGCTTTGATTTCGTCTTCGGCTGCTTGATATAAGGACGCCGTCCCAATGCCTAAGGGATTGATCAATTCCTCGCCATGGGGTAATTTGCGTTTAATAATCATAAGAAACCTCGCCTTGAAACAAAGGAATTATATAAAGGGCAATGGCCTTTACCAAAGTTAAAAGCCATGCAAAACAGGTCGGAATTGCGGGCCATCTCTATAACTTATGGGGCAATCGAGTCAGGGGATAGGGACAAAGCGGCACACCCTTGACCATACCACAGTCTAGCGGCCGGTCAATCCCGTCTAAATAATCTCAATTAGGTGTAAAAACACGGGTTCGATAATCTCAATTTGGTGTATGAACGTGGCGCCGATAATCTCAATTTGGTGTATAGAGCCCCATCCAAGGAAACTAATTTTGCCGCCGGTTGACCTTATTGATAGATGGAAAGCCGTCTATAACTCAAACCTACTTGGCGGATGGCCGCCATTCCGGAGATATCGGGGTCAAGAAAGCGTTTGTCTCCCCTACTACAGTTCCATTGTTATGAGGTGCAAATAAAAACGCCCAGAGTACCGGGCAGAATATAAAGCAATCAATGGTCGGGATGGGCGGATTCGAACCGCCGGTCTTCTGCTCCCAAAGCAGACGCGATAACCAAGCTTCGCTACATCCCGAGCCCGCTTATTATCCGCGCCGAGGGAAGATATTTCAATATCGCGATCCGCATCTAGGCGCAGCGTGAATCTTGCCCCCTCTCTGCATAAGGGCGACGGAAAGACCAACGACTAATCGAACCAAAGAGACAAGGCTAATAAATCAAACAAAAAACCCTCGAATTAATCGAGGGCAATCATATGGTTGCGACGCCACCCCTATCGAACGTAGACGAAGCTTTGCGGAGCGGCACGAAACCCGAAATCGGCTATCGGCAACGGCTTATCGAATTTGGTTATTTTGCCAAGGCGATATGCGTAAGCGATTTCACGCCCTTCGAAATACCGGTCGAAATCCTCTCTCGATATGCCGCCGTATTCGCTAGTGGCATCCCAAAGATCTTTTGGCCTCATCGAAATAATGCCGATGACCTCCGCTTCGGCGACGATCTTCTTAACCGGGTAAGTCTCGTATATAAGCAGGGAATTTACGTCATCTTTCGACACCTTGGTGCGGTACTCGAAACGCTTGGCGCCGCTGAGGATGTTTTCCACGTATTTCGGGTTTATGCTGATGATTATCTTTCTCATAGTCTATTGCTTCCCAATTATTCCTTGTCCCCTTCCGATATGTCGATAATCTTGTCGAAGCACTTTTTCGTCATAGGCTGCAGTACCCTTGGCCCTTTGCCATAGCTTATTATGCCTTTCCTACGCAAGGTATCCAGTATAACTTTGCGCTTAAGCGGGCGTATATAAATAAGAGAAACGGCCGTCCGATAGCCTTTGTCGAACAATTCCCCTACTTCCTCGCTGCCAAAGACCGTTATGTTTTTGCACGCTTGGGTAAGCTCCTCCTTGCTTTCGTATATTTGGATTTGCTTAAGAACCGCGACGCCGGTCACGCAAGAGGTATATTTCCTGATTCTCTCGCCCATCCTGTATATAAGCAAAACATCGCCAGGAGTTGCCGAAGCACGATACTTGGTTAGGTAGATTTTCTCCAAGGCGTTGTTGCATGCCAACTCCTGATTGGAGCCGCTCTCGCCTTTTACGCGCAGATCAGGGAACAATCTATAGTGATAGCCTGGCAAAATTGGCAGGAAGTAATAATCGGGATTGTCGCGGCATAAAGGATAATTCTTGTTTATGTCCCGCTCTCGCCTATAAAACGAGATATCCTTCACGAGAACCAATTCGCCATTGCTCTTTTTGTGGGTATAAGGATCGAATCCCCATTTCTGCAAAAGATTCTTCAGGGCTATAACGTCCTCCCGTTTATCCTCAAAGAGGGTTACGTAAATCTGGTCAATGCCCCTAGCCAATGCGGCCCCCACAATTATCTGGATGAACCTCTCCCCTAGGCGAACACCGGTCGAGCATATTTTGAAAGTCCCGACCTTTAAGCGTTTCTTCTTTTCCGTGAACGGATCTTCGAAGTCCTCGTACGATTCTGATTCTCCTTCCTCTTTGACGTATAAGAAGCCTTTGATTCCGTCTTCTTTTTCGTAAACGTAGCAAGGTTCCACGGATTTCTTTTTGAACCATGTTTCAAACCCTGGGTAATCCTCTTTAAGGGAATCAAAGAAAACATCCGACAAATTAACGTCTTTGAATCTGAGCAAACGTATGAATGACGCTTTGTATTGAGGGAAAAGCGACAAATTCGACTCTAATTGGCCCATTACCGAAGGGATCGTCAAGACTCGAGCTGACAAAAACAGCGCCTTCGCCTTTCTAAGCAGCCCGTTGTCGCTAGTAAATAAGAAATCGACTTGATCCGTATAGAGCTGCCAAAGCAAGTAATCGCCGGCTTCTCCGTTCTCGTCGTTTCGAAAGCCTTCTAAGGCTTGGCGAAAGAAACCGTCATCAGAGATTGGATTTCCGAACAATTCATTGTATGAAGCCGATATCGTATCGATTGAGGCGCTGCCCATCCGCTTGTCATGAGACTTCGATATCTCTTGAACCGATTGGCTGGAAACGAACAGTTGGCAGCCCAAATCTTTTAAGTATCCCAAAGCAGTCATAGCGCCATTGGACGCATCTTCTTCCTTAGCGGCGACGCACTCGCGATCGATAAGAACATTGGTATCCAATAGTATCTTGCTTTGTTTCAAGGCAAGCCTATAAGGCTCAATGGAGAAAACCACTATTCCGAATTTGGAAACTTCTTCTCTGCCATAGAATGTAGAACACTCCTTCACGGCCGTTTCCAAAGACGGATAGATGCCTTTGAAGTCCTCTTCCCAATATTTCCTCAAAGCCCCTTCCCAGGAAGGGAAACGTTCCACCCCTTTGACTTTTACGCAAACGTATTTACGCGGGTTAGAGGAACTGATTAGGACGAGCCGATCGTTTGGCTTTATCGAACTTCTCGAAGCATCATTGAGACGATACTCACGCCGTTTGACGCACATTTCGATCGAAGAGATAAACTTTTCCCTGATTTTCATCACATAGGTCTTCATTCGGGTTACCTCAATAAAAACATTTTATTTTCCAAATTATATCAAACAAGGAATAAAGGTCAAAATATAGGGAATAGCGCATCAAGCATTGGCGTTTCATCATAGATAAATAAGTACCTGCTAATCAAAGGCCGAATTAATCCCGACAGGGTATCGAACAGCGCCGGCGCTAAATCCACATAATATCGATATAGCGTCAACGGAAAACGAATGTCCTTCCAAATGTCCTTCTTCCAAAGAAAAACCCTCGAATTAGTCGAGGGAATTTGATTTTTGGCGCGCCCGGGGGGACTCGAACCCACAACCCCCAGATTCGTAGTCTGGTACTCTATCCAGTTGAGCTACGGGCGCAGCACCGCTTTCACGGCCTTGCTAATATATGCCCTTTTGCCCCACCTATCAATAGGGAAATGGGAAGGCCTCGGCAAAATCGGCAATTTCAAAATGAATAGAATATATATCTTTTGTTCATTGTACGGTTCATTGTAATAGAGATTTGCTCAATTGTAATAGCTTCGTAATAGTCTCGTAATAGCCTGGTAAGACCTTCGTAATAGGCAAAATAAGAGTCTTGGCTCTCTTTGAACAGCAATCCATGAAAACCAAAAACCGGCAATCCCTAGCTCCATCAATCGCTTTCCCTCAAGGCTTCAAACAGCCAATTGGAACAATATGAACCCCGTTTTTTGTCGTCATCCCCGTCGGTACGACCCCGCCGATAACAACCAAAGCCGAAGGCAAAGCCTGAATGGCGGACGGATCGTTGACCGTCGAATTGTAAGCCATCATTTCCTCTTTGATAGAGAGTAGATGCTTTTCCCCTTCTAGCAAAGGCTTCATCCCACCCGTCTTTATCTCAATAAGCGCATAGTGTCCATCGTTAAGCCGCAAGACCGCATCGGCCTCCAAACCATGCCGGTCCCGATAATGGAAAACCGATCCCCCGATCGTCGCGGCATAAACCTGCAAATCACGAAGGACAAGATTTTCGAAGAAAAAACCGAAATCCGCCGGGCGGGAAAACAAATCCGCTTCGTTAAGATGCAAAGCGGCAATGGCCAAGGACGGATCAATAAACGTCTTTTTTGGCGAAGCAATGATATTTACCCGCGATTTAAAGACCGACGACCAGGCCGGTATTTCCTCTATTATGTAGCGCCGGTTCAAAAAATAGCGGTAACGTTCAAAGGTCGCCTGACTGACCGGGAAATTCTCCTCGCTTTTGATGTTGGCTAACATCGTGGCATAGGAGGTTAAGGTGCAGTCATTACGGGCTAACTCCGAGAGAAATAACCGCATACGATCTTTGGAAAGACCCACTCCGCCTTCTTCATCGAATCCGAGGTTATCGGTCAAGTTGGCGATAATGGTCGAGGCAACGAACCCGGCTTCTTCGTTTGGAAGCTCGAGCGACCGGGGGAAGCCTCCCCGATGGCAAAGGTGCACCAATTGCTTATAGGTCAAATTAGATTTAGCCCCGTTTACCTTGGCGCCCGGCTCAAAAAGGGATTGGAGAGAAACCGACCCATCGGACTCCCCAGACTCAAACAAAGACATCGGCCGAAGGAAAAGGGTGGCGATCCGACCAAGGCCGGAATGATGGATATACTCCCGTTTTTTCTCCTCAGATAGCTCATTCGACCCAGTCAAAAGAACCCGTCCTCCCTTGGCATGATTGGCGTCGATAAAGATTTTGCACTCATCCCAAATTGGCGGAAAGCATTGCCATTCATCAAAGAGAATCGGAGGCTCATGCTCGAAAATAAGCGAGGGATCGACATCATAGAGCCCTTGAACCGTCAGCAAATCATTTCGCGACAGCAATTTATAGGCGAAATGAGCATGCTGAAGGCAAGAGGTGGTTTTGCCAACCCATTTAGGCCCGCGCAGGTACACACCGCCGAGCAAAGACAGGTTCTTTTCAATCAGGCTATCTAAGAGTCGAGGACGGTACATCTGGTTTCCTTTCGCGGGCATTATATGGTCGGTGATGGCATTTTTCAATAATCCGTGATGGCATTTTTGAAAGTTTCGTGATGGCATTTTCGAGACAAAGGCCAATAAAAATAGCCGAGACAATCTCGGCTAAACAATTCAAGATGGAGCATCCAGCCGGATTTGAACCGACGGTGAGTGAGTTGCAGTCACTTGCCTTACCACTTGGCTATGGATGCAGCTGACGAATTATAACATAACTGACCCGCTAAGAAAGAGGGATTTTTCGTAGCATCCCCTCCGGTCAGAAACCCAAACCTGCCCCCCACCTATTAGGACTTTAATCGAGTTTTCGAAGGTGGCATCCTAGAAAAGAAGGCATACGAATTGCCTTGAAAGGGAAACGATCATGGTGAAGTAGTCCTGACTGAGCAAGAGAAAAGCCTCTTATGGTCATTGATCGGCAAAAGGCTTCTTAAGCTTCGCCACGACCCACTGGAGAAATTTGGGGGTTCCGAGGTTTATGGTCGAGTGGAACTGTTTTTCGAAAATTCCGTGATTGCTATAGATTACGATTACACCCCCTACCATTTGTTCGGCAGTCCGGATGATGAGCATCCAGAATTTCAAATAAACCAGATAACTGTTGAGGAAGCAATATCTGCTTTAGTCGACGTTAAGCAAATAGACGTTGCCTGTAATCAAACAATTCAAGATATAATCCTAGTCGAGGACTATTCCAAAGTTCGCTGGAACGGACTAAATGATGAAGCCCTCATTCTTAAAGCAATTATTCTAAAATTAGAAGATCGCGAAATAGCATTTCAAGGTGATTTCATGATTCCTTTTATCGAAATCATAAAAAAGCCCGATGTCAAAGCCGATCTATTGCCCGCCGGCGAGGAATTCTATAGCGATGAGGAAGTCACCTATCAAGGGAGCCGGGAATTCGTCAGCTTAGCAAAGCCGAATTAGAAAACGTTCATGCGGCCTAGGCCAACCATGGTTGCGAAGAAGGCGATGACGATTAAGCCCAGGGCGATTCGATAATAGCCAAATAAAGCGAAGGAATGCTTCTTGACGAACCCCATGAGCCACTTGACGGCTAGTAAGGAGATAAGGAAGGCCGAAACCATCCCAATCAGCAAGAACAGCCATTCGTTGAGGTTTGGCATCCCGGAATCCATAAAGAAGGAAACGAGTTTTAAGCCGCTAGCCCCGACCATGACGGGGATCGATAAGAAGAAGGAGAATTCGGCGGCCGCCCCCCGGCTGCAGCCAAGCAATAAGGCTCCGAGTATCGTCACCCCGGACCGGCTGGTCCCTGGAATCAAAGCAAGGATTTGGAAACAGCCGATGTAGAAGGCGGTTTTATAGCTTAGGTCATCGATGCAATGAATCCGGGCGAAATCCTTTTTGTCTTTGAGGTAATGCTCAAGCAATATGAAGAGGACCCCGTAGACGATGAGGGTGATCGACACCGTCACCCAATTCTCCATCTTGGCATCGAGATTGAAGTACTCAAAGATGAGCCCGATAATCGCGGCCGGCAAGACCCCAACGATGGTTTTGCCCCAGGTATGGTAGATTCGCCGTCTTTTGACCCCTTGGATGACGTCCTCGCGATACCCTTTGGATACGAACTCCGCTTCCTCTTCGCTCAGTTTCTTCTTGCTCCACGGCCAAAGTGAGTTCCAAAAATACACCACGACCGCGAGAATCGCCCCAAGCTGGATGACGACGAGGAACATCGAGAAGAATTCTTCCCCGTGTTCGAAACCCAACTGGGTCGGGATATCGTAATTAGCCGATTGGAAGAATCCTTCCAATAGGATCATATGGCCAGTCGAGGAGATCGGGAGCCATTCGCTGATGCCCTCGACTAAGCCGAAGGCCAAGGCGATGACGATCAAAACCAGATACACCATAACGGGCCAATGATAATACAAATCAGACGTTTAGCCTATTGTTTACGGGCGGCTTTCCGCCTTTCGACCCGGAGTTTCCGATAACGAAGCTTAGTGACGAGGCCAGCCCCGGCGAAGATGATGACAGCGCCTAAGATGCAGGCGAACACCACCACGCCCCAGATGGGGAGGTTATTGCCTTTGACGTTTTCCCACATCGAGAGGACGTAACGGTTGTTGTCGCCATAATCCTTCATGGCGGCCAACTTGGGAATCAGGTAATTGGGGGGATATTGGGCATAGAACTGCCGACCAGCCAGCACACTCTCCTCCCCGCCATAAGGAGAAGGAATCGCCTCTAGCTCATCGGTATAGAAAAGATAGGGGTTATCGTCGGGGGTATCGCCCAGCCCATAGCCTTCGGTCTCGACCGTCCCTTCGAACATATAGGTCAAATCGACGATGTCCCAGGCGAGCATCTCGTCTTCCGATTCGGCGACTTGTTCATTGTAAAGATCTTGGTATTCTTGCCAAGACATCGGCTTCCCATTGACCACTGCTTGCTCATAGGTCGAGCCGGTCATGTCAAAGGGCCCGTAATCATCCCCATCCTCATGGAGGCCAGTCCCATCTTGGTACACCAATTCGCCTTCCTTGTCATAAAGGAAGTCGCTGTCTTCCCAGGAGTCGCCATCTAAGGTGGCGTCATGGTAGACATACATGGCGTAAGTCCTTGGATCATACCAGTTCCGAACTAAGTCCAAGACATCTTGCCCGGCGATGAAAGAGGTATAGCCGATGGTGTCCATGTTCATGGTGGCGATATCGGGCCGGGAAAGGAAATCAACGAACTCCTGGGCTTCTTCTTTATGAAGCGAATCGGACTTCGGCATGACCCAGCCATCGAACCAGATATTGCCCCCGGTTTTGGGGACAGAGTAGTAAATAGTCTCGTCAGCCTCATTCTCGCCCCGGTCCATCGAATAGACCGCGTCGCCACTCCAGGCGAGGTTCATCCCAATCAAGCCTTTGACGATGTCGTCTTTGCCGGAGTCGACCTCAAAGCCGAAGACGTTGCTCTTTAATTCAAGCAAGGCATCCTCGACCTTGGCGACGGTCTCTTGATCGGAGAGGTTAAAGACCCGGTCCATCTCTAGATACAACGGATCGGTAGTGATTTTATCGATGACCGCATTGATGTCGACCCCCTCTTTGAGATCGAGGTTCTCATCGTAATAACCGGAATCAAGGATGGCTTCTTTGACCTCGGCGTCGAAAAGTTTCATGATCCCGACCGAATAGGTATCGCGCATCGAGTCCTTGATCGACATCTGGCCGTGGTATTTCGAATCCCAAAGGGAATTCCAATCGGCCATATCGAACTTGACCGTATCTTCTTCGACCCCGGTCTCTTCGCTCACTTTAGCGGGATTATAAAGAATCCCTAAGGTCCCCCACATATAGCCTCGCGAATATTGGGAGATCGGGGTTTGCTTCCCCGTCCCGTCGTCGGCGGTTATATAGTCCAATTGCCCGTTTAGATAGGGGGAGACGGAGGCATCGTAATTGGGGGTTGAGCCTTCGTCAAAAGGGACCAGCATCCCCTGGCTCATCATCTTTTGGATAGTGTAGTCGGAGGGGCAGATGAGGTCATAAGTCGACTTGCCGGTTTTTAAGGACGAAAGCATCGTCTCATTGGTGTCGAAGGTATCGTAGATGACGTTGACGTTCTTCTTGTTAACGATCCGTTCATAGGCTTCAAAAGCCGAGATGACGTCCGGATAAGTCTCGTATTCGCCATCTTCATCAAAATCGGCTTCCAATTCATATTCGCCGATATAGTCCTCCCAGTTGAGGACCCGGAGGTTAATAGCCGAGCTATTCCCAGCGGCGCCGCAACTGGCTAAAGACGGCGAAAGAAGGAGAAGAAGAGCGCAAAAGCCGGTTAATTTGCTTGCTTTCATGTTCAATACCTCGCTTTCTTCCGATTCCGTCTCGCTTTGACGTTGTTATAGACGGTGATGAGGACGACGATGAGAAAAACGAATAAGAAGATCAGGGTGGTCAAGGCCCGCATCTCCGGTGGGACCGGCCCTTTCTTGATTTTAGCCTGAACAAGAGTCGAAAGGGTATCGATCGTCTTCTCGCCCGACAATAACCCCGCGCCTCGAGTGAAGGCGGTGACGATGAAATCATCGAGGGATAAGGTAATGGCGAGTAAGGCCCCCGAGCCGACCCCGGGCATGATCTCGGGCAGCACCGCCTTGAAGATGGCTTTCCCCTGCGAGCAGCCTAAATCGAGGGCCGCTTCATAAATATGGGGATCCATCTGAAGCAATTTCGGCTTGACCGAAAGATAGACGAAGGGAAGCGACAAGATGACGTGACCGATCAACAAGGTCCAGAAGGAGAAGATATTGGCTCCCATGAATAGATAGGTCCCGCAGAAGACGAACATGACGGTCAAAGACATCGCGATGACGATCTCGGCGTTGACGACCGGGATTTGGGTCACCATCTCTATGCTGGCCCGGGCTTTCTTCGAGGAATAGAAGGTCCCGATGGCCCCGCAGGTGCCGAGCACCACCGAGATGGCGGAAGAAGACAAAGCCAAGATGATGGTATTGCCAAGGGCGGTCATGATCTCCTCGTCCTGGAACAAAGCCCCATACAGATCAAAGGAGAAACCGGTCCAGGTCCCGACGTTGGTGGCGTTGGTAAAAGAATAAGCGATCAGCACCAAGATTGGCACATACATCAAGATGAGGATGAAGAAGATGACGAAGAGGCCGATTGACTTAAAGGCCACGTCCTTGCGCTTATTGCGCGCGATAGCGTCATTCACCATAAAGTCCCCCTCCTTTCGCTTTGCTCGCCTCTATCGAAATGGCGGCTAACTAGCATCGAGATGCCGACGAGAATCAGCATCACGAAGGCCATGAACGAGCCTTCGTTCCACTGCGACTGGCTGAAGTTCAAATAGATGATGTTGCCGAATAAGGTGATCTTCCCTTCCGATAAAGTATCGGAGATGACGTAACTCGATAAAGTCGGCATGAACACCATCTCGGCCGCCGAGACGATGCCCGGCAGCGATTGGGGCAGCGTATTGTGCAAGAACACGTTGAGCGGATTAGCCCCGAGGTCGGAGGCGGCTTCTAATTGGCTCTTATCGAGCTTGATCATGGTGGTATATAACGGCAATATGGTGAAGGGCAAGTAGTTATAGACCATGCCGATCATGGTCGCTAAATAAGGGTGGTTGCCCCCGTTGATCCCCATCCAGGATAAGACGTCGCGGGTCGCCCCGGTCCGGAGGACGAAGTTAATCCACATCGGCATGATGAAGAGCAAGACCAAGATCTTGTTCTTATTGACCTTACTATTGGCTAATAGATAAGCGACTGGATAACCAATAAGCAAACAGATGATGGTATTGAGCATCCCGACGAATAAGGAAACGACCAGGATGTTGACCTTAGTTGGAGAGGTAAAGAAACTCGCCAAGGCGTCGAAGCTGAAATAGAGAGTCCCGTCCTCGGTCGAGCCGGTGAAGGCATAGACCAAGATGATGAAGATCGGGATGATGACGAAGAGGATAAGGAAGACCGAATAAGGGATGCAGAGGTACTTCCGCTTAAAAGAGAAGAACCGCTTGGTCTTGGATAAAGCCCGCGCCATTTTATTCCCTCACTAGCTCCTCAATCGGGGTTTTAAGCCGGAGCTTGATGTCTTCTTTCTTCACCGCGACCGAGACGATGTCGTTCTCGTTCCAAGTGAAGGGGGAGTTGACGACATAGTCTTCCTCATCATCGGTCCGGACGATGTATTGGTAATGGTCGCCGATCCAGACCGATTGGATAATGGTGCCTTGGGCTTGCCCTTTGGATAAGTCATCGCTCAGTTCGATCTTGTCGAGGTCGATCTCGGCCACCACTTCGGCATCATTGAGGTCGTAATGCTTGCCATCGGGCCCGATGAGGATGGTGCTGCCCTCCTCTTCGAGGTGGGAGCCAGGTAAAAGCTTGGTCAAATCGGCATCGAAAGGATCTTCGCCAATGACCACTTGGCCATTCGAATTGATATAGGCGTCGGTATATTGGTTGACCGAGAGTTCCTTATGCATGATCTGGATATTCTCTTTCTCGACCACGATTCCGACTTTGGCCCCGACTTCATGATCATGGGTGTCGCGGCAGAGGACTTCGTTCTTGCCGACGTTGACGATGAATTCGTAATGAACCCCTTTGAAGATCTTGCTCGAAATCACCCCAACCGTCGTCCCTTTCTCGGGTTCGACCATCAAGACGTCTTCCGGTCGAACGACGATGTCGACTTTCTCGTTGAGGGGGAAGTCATCGACGCAATCCCAGTTGGCCCCGATGAAACGAACTCTCTTTTTCCCGATCATGGTGCCGTTATAAATATTCGATTCCCCGATGAAGTCGGCGACGAAGGCATTGATCGGCTCGTTGTATATTTCCTCCGGGGTCCCGACTTGCTGGATGACCCCATCTTTCATGACCACGATCCGATCGGACATGGTGAGGGCCTCTTCCTGGTCATGGGTGACGTAGAAGAAAGTGATGCCAAGCTTCTTATGCATTTGCTTGAGCTCGATCTGCATGTCTTTCCGCATCTTATGGTCTAAGGCCGACAAAGGCTCATCAAGCAAAAGAACCTTCGGTTCATTGACGATGGCTCGGGCGATGGCGACCCGTTGTTGCTGACCCCCGGAAAGAGTCGAGACGTCCCGGTCCTCCATTTCGTCGAGGTCGACGATCGAAAGGGCCCGGCTGACCTTGGCATCGATCTCTTTGATCGAGAGGTGCTTCATTTTGATTTTCTTGTTGCCTTTCCGGTCAGTGACTTCGACCGGGACCTTCTTCATCTTCAGCCCAAAGGCGACGTTGTCATAGACGTCAAGATGGGCAAAGAGGGCATAATGCTGAAACACCGTGTTGACCGGACGTTTATACGGCGGAAGGTAAGAGATGTCCTCCCCGTTGAGCAAGATTTTGCCTTCACTTGGCAGCTCAAAGCCGGCGATCATTCGTAAGGTCGTCGTCTTGCCGCACCCCGAGGGGCCTAAGATGGTGATGAATTCGCCTGGTTTGACGTCCAAATTAAAATCCTCGACGACGGTGGTTCCATCGAAGATCTTTTTGACGTGCGACAGGCTGATGATGGCCGAGTTCTGCTCCATAACCCTTCCTCCCGAACCCCGAGTGGATTGACTTGCCTCCCGGGGTCTATTTTGACGGGGGGTATAATATAGGCAACCCCCTCAAAAATAAACAAAAATTTTCATAACTTTTCCGCCCCGAATTCGGCGAAGAAGATTTTAGCCCATAAAATGGCGGTTTTCCTTCGATTAGACCTAGAAAAATCGAAGGTAAAATTTTGCTATTTTTCGCTTCCGCGCGCGAGGGTGAAACTCAACGGCTTTTATGCTAAGATTCCTCCCGTTATGAAAAAGGCTTTTTTCTTCTTCCCCCTCGCCCTACTCCCCCTATGCGCCTGCGGGCCGATTGATGAGTTCAACAAGGTCGATTTGGCTTATGGGACGCTAATAGGGATGGGCGAGGAGATAAAGGGGACCAGCCATATGAAGCAGATCGACTATCCGACCCTCCGGTCCATGGTGTTGGAGAAGCAATCGTTTTTGCTGATGGTCCATAACGATGGGGGCATCGGCTGCAGCTGCTACGCCGATTGGCATGACGATGTCTTAGTCCCTTATTTAAAAGAGCATAACCTCCTTCTATATTGGATTGACTATAACGACATCGTCGAGGAAGAGGACTATGGGTTGGAACTAGTATCCAACCATGAGACCTTAGCCATCTTCGACGACGGGGAATTAGCCTATCAGCATGATAACGTCGATCAGGAATCGGATTGGGTGACTTCGCGAGCCGTCTTCAGCGAATGGATGGATGCCAGGATCAACTATCCGAAGATGATCTATATCGATAAGGCCATCCTCGATGAAAAGCTCTCCTCTAACATGGAGTTCACCCTCCTTTTCACCCAATCCGGATGCCCCGACTGCGGTTACCTCGAATCCCATTTCTTAAAGCAATACTTCATCGATAATAGAGATACCGATTACCTCTATGTCCTCGACACCGTCCAAGAAGGAGTCCGATTGCTAAATGGGGTCGCCGGGAATAACGATGAAGACGCGAGCGAAGCAGAAAAGGCCGCCTATGCCCAATGGGTCGAATTCAAGAAGGATTACCACCTTTCGGCCGAATCGATTGAGCAACCCGGCTATAAAGAAGGGTTCGTTCCGACCATCTTCCATTATGATGTCCAAGGGGAAGTCGATGGAGCCGGGGTCTTCTACAACGACACGATCGATGAGACGACTTGGAAGTTGACCGATACCTATTGGACCAGCGATAAGCTTGATCAGCCCTACTTCACCTATATTAACGATGCCAAAATCGATACCTTAATGGATAACGTCACCTTCGAGGCGCCCGATACGCCCATTAGTGGCGCTGCGAACATCCGCGAATACAAACATGAGCTATTGGCCCCTTACCACGAAAAGTACGCCAAAGCCCTGCTTGATTGGTCGATTGGAAATCTCAAAGAGCAATAAGGATCTGCGGGAATAATCCTCTTCCAGATCCTTTTTTCTATGCAAAAAGCCCCTCGGCGGACCGAAGGGCTTAATGACCGTTATCGACTAGCGCGACCGGATTTTGCGGCGGCTGATGGCGTAACCAATCATGGCGGCGCAGGCAGCTAAACTCAGGCAACTAATAGCGATTAAGGCCGGGTTATCCATCCCCGTCGCCTTGTTGCCAAGGGAATGGGTGCTGATGCCATTGGCCCCGATTTCGAAGACCTCGCCATTGGCGATGGCCCAAGCTTGGATCCGGGCTAAGATGCCGGTAGTATCGGCCGCGAGGGCTTCGGTCACGCAAGACCATTCACCTTGGAGGGCAGCTTTGGCTTTGGCGTAGTAGCCGCTCTCACCCCGGCAAGCGCCGGTATCGGAACCATCGAGTTCGTCATTCCACCGGAGGTACAGTTTTGCAAAGGTTTTTAATTTATCGGATGCAGCAACATTGTTTCCATTAAGAACATAGATATACGGATCGGTTTGATTGCTCGAAGGTTTATATTCGCCAATTCGATCCGAACCGATATTGAACTGCAAGAACCAATCTACTGAGGCAGTCATATCCTTTATTTTCAAAATCCCGCCTTCGAAATAAATATCCCAATAGGTCTTGGCGCTTAACTCCGAAGAAAGATTGACTTTGCCGTTTGAGGCGTTGTGGGCCAAGTATTTTTGCGCTGCTTTGTCGTAAATGGTATACCCTTTTTCGCAAACACCCAAAGTGAAGGTTTGTTCGAAATCTATCGCTCCATCGTTGCCAATAGTCTCAGTCTTAGCAGGTGTATACCATCCGTTGCCGGAATCATAAGTGCCAGCAACGATATTGTGCGTTTTATCGACCACGCCGATAATGATCGTCGCGCCATCATAAAGCTGGGTAATGTCTGTGGCTTTATAATGCCAGTTTACTTTAACGATATCGAAAGGAATAGACACGCTTTTGCCCATATAGGAAGCCGTAACGGAACTGATGCCTTCCTCGATGATTTCCGGAGCATAGATAACATCTTCGGTTACATCGAGTTGGAAATCGGCGTTATAAGCAAAAATACTTAAACCAGTAGAATCAAAAGGTTCTCCAATAACCTGCTTTTTGACTTGTCCTTCATAACTTAGGCTTTCTACCCAATTAGCCTTAACAGTAACCGAGATAGTTTTGGAAACGGTATCAATGGCAGCGGATTTGGCCGTAACGTCGAACGTCAAGTCTTCGGTCAAAGCTCCTTCGGTGATAAGTTCCCCATCCATGAACAAGACGCTGCCGTCATCGCTCATATACTCCGACCAAGCGACATCTTGATCAGCGCCTCCCGGCAAAACGGAAGTTTCGAAGTTAACGCACTGTCCATCATAAATGGTAAGGCTATCCTCAATCGGATTTCCGTCTAACGTTATAGAAATGGATTCGGGATCGGCAGTAATTCCGGGAACGTACTTAAACAGCGAAACCGCGCTCTGGCCGCTAGAATAGCATCTAAACCTTTTGTCGCTTGTATTATATTTCAGGGAATAAGAGCCCCATTTAGCGGTCAATTTGTTACTCGAAAAAGTAATCGCCGTTGCAGCGTTACTCAAAGATGATGTGCTATTAATAGAGTTTTTTGTTCCAGAATGATAAACATAATAAGAACTGGAATTGGTTGATTGAATTGCGTATTTCCCGTTCCCTGCTTCAACGATATTTACCTCATAACCAGACAGTTTTTCATCGACTGTGATGTAAGGGATGCCATCCGATTCAGTCTGGACAGCATAATCGGCAATCGCATTAGATTTGGAGTCGAGGTCCGAGGACGAGATTCCTCCGTTGAAAACAAAAGATGAACCTCCATTCTCGTAAACAATCAAATAGTGTTCGCCCGGCAAATCATCGGTTGAGTTAACGCGAACGTACCTGGCGTCAGTATCGCCGGCAGCCGCTACCTCGGTTGCCCCATTGTCCACGCTATCGACGACGGCTTTGCCGCCCAGGATCATCCCGAAAGAGGTGGCCGCTCCCAGGATGCCAAGTAGCAATCGCTTGCTCACTTTTCCCATATTGATTCCCTTCCTTTCATCGGTTCTATATAACCGAGCAAGAACGGACCCTTAGCCAAAAAGGTGAAAAGAGCCCCTATCCCACATCCTCACGATTGTGCTCTTCAGGGCTTTCATATTGGCTTGCCAGTCCGGCCGCGATGATAGAGGGGGTGAATTGTCAGGGCAATATTGTCCAGAGGGTTATCCCCTACTGCCCATCACCATCAAAATCCACCAAACAATCGAAGGCATCAAAGGAATATTGAATTAAATTACCCTTCTCCTTTTAGCAAACAATTTACATAGGAAAAGTCCCCATCTTAAAAAGAGCCATCATCGCTGGTGGCTCTTTAAGGGAGGTTAAATAAGAAGAAACGAAGAGATTAGGCTCTTTGTTTCTTTCTAAGGAAGATCAAGGCTCCGGCGGCAAGAACCGCGGTTACTGCGATACCAGCGACGACGTAGACGCTTCCATCATTACCATTGTGGTTGACCGTATAAGCTCCGGAGATCGAAGCCGGATTCCGCCCCATGAAATCTTTGTAAACCGAGGTACCGTACTTACCGACGATGTAGTCGTATTTAGCAACGACCCCTTTGACCGTCAAATTGTCGCTGGCATCAGATTCCGACGAAGCGATTTCCGCTTGATGAACATCGCTCAAGTCCGCGAATTCATAAGCCAGCAATTCCCAAGATTCGGCGTCCGGGGCGGTAGTTCCGTTGCCATCGCCGCAAAGTTCCATATCAAAGAAATCGGTAACGAACCCATCAATCTCTTTGGTGTCGACATTCCAAGTGATATCGATTTTCGAAACTTGGAGAGAACCGGTGGCAATTAAAGCGAAATAACGATAATTGTTGCTTTCATCGAAGGCGAAAGTTGTCGAATTTTGAGTCAATGTCCCAACTTGTTTAGTAAAGCTGCCGATCGAGGTCGGCTTGGTTTCACTTGTAAAAACATTAAGGGTTTTGCTGCCGCTCGCCCAAGAAACGGAAATAGAGCGAATTGTGCCAGCAGAAGAAGCGCTATAGAAACCCCGGCTCTCACTGCTATTAAACTGCAGATTATTGCCGTTTTTGAAAAGCTTTCCGGAGTAAGCCACCGAGGTTTCGGAAGCCGACGGAACGACATTGTCAAAAGTTGTGTAGCCGGAAGGAGCCCATTCAACATCGGTGTAAATGAAGGTATCGGTCATTGCCATTATAGCCGGCGCTTCCACAACGGTAACAGTGAAGTCCTTAGATAGAGTAACATCGTCGGAGATGAACTTAACATTGAGCGTCGTATCGCCAAGATTGGCGGTCGATACAGTATATTCGACCTCTTCATCAGTAAGCGAATAGCTTTCTTGGAATGATCCACCGCTTTCATATTGGAAAGTGACGGTAATACCGTAACCATCAGGGTTGAACTCCATTCCTTGATAGACGGGGGAAGCGCTCTCAGCGATATTTAATTGCTCAATCGAAACCGGCTTAGAAGGCTCGGCTTCTTCGCAAGAATAAGTAATCGAAATAGCGCTGATGTCCAACCTATTCTTGCTAGAAGAACCCTGACAAACAAAGGTATACTCGTTAGTCGCCAAATTATCGACTGTCAAGGTTGCATCCTCCGCCAAACTGCTCCCTTTGGTCTTATCGCTGTTGTTGAAGGCCCCGGCGTAATGGTTAACAGTCGTCTCTTGGGCCGTGGTGATGCTAATCGAATTCATCGTATAGCCGGCTAGAGAGGTAAAAGTGATATATCCGCCATTAACTTTGCCACTGGCAGGCTGATATAAACGGATATTCCCATTATTGATTGCCGGATTCGTGGTTCCGTCACCTTTCCCGGTCTCATAGGAAATAAAATCGTTCAGGTCATCATTGACGCTGGTGAAATTCGATTTAGTCACCGTGTCGCTGACAGTTCCGGCCGCCACTTCGACCGGTTCCATCTTGTACCCACCAACAATAGCCTTACCGCCAAGGATCAGCCCAAAGGCCGAGAACGCCCCCACTAACCCGAGCAGCAAACGTTTCGTCGTTTTCTTCATATTGTTCATCCTTCCTTTCGCGCTTTCTATATAAGAACGCTACTGAATAATGATTTTGGTGGTAATAGCTGGCCTAGCCCAAAATGGCGAAAAAGCCCCGAGGGAATCGCGGGGTCTTTCTTAATTTTGAGCACACCATGCCTCTTACTCCGCGCTTGATGTTAAAGAGAGAGAGAGAGAGAAGCAATCCCGACCTGCGGGATCAATCATATCTTCACGATTTGCCAAATCTGCGATTATCCAGATGTTATCAAAACAAAAAGCCTATTCTCGTCCCTTCCCTTTTAGCGTTTCTTTTACATACGTACCAAGGCCAACACCAATTTGGACTCGAAAATGGGCTCGCTACCGCCAAGCTTCGTTCCGCTGCGGAAAACATCCGCCAGCCATTAACGAACATGACCAAGTGAACAAAACTGACCATCTCCTCAAATCTAGAAATAGTTTTAACTTTTGAGCGTAGAAACTTTTGAACGAAGTTAGGTTTTAACTCTGCGGCGTAAAAACTTTTGCCATGCCCATGTAAAAAGGCCACCGACGAGGGTGACCTTTTTTGCCCCTTGCCCTAAGGGAAGGCTAGGGGACTATATCAAGAAGAGAGTGTTAGGCCTCTTTCTTCTTGCGGAGGAAGAACAAGCCGGCGGCTAAGCCGATGGCGGCGAGGGATATGCCGACGACGATCCAGTACTCGGGCTTGTCGTCATTGTTGATCCGGGCGGCCAAAGATGGATTGAACGAACCGTCATACGGGGTGTCGTCGCCGTTGAACCGGGCCCAGGCTTCGTAACGGTCCCGCGCCTCGGCGAACTCATCGCTGGTCTTGAAAAGCTCCTGCTGCTCAGGGGTCAACTCCAAGAAAGCGGTCATCGCTACCTGGTAATATCCGCCTTCGCCAAGGCAAGCGCCGGTTCCGACGCCGGTCTTGTCGGCATCGTAGTCATCCATATGCATATAGTCCGCGACAAACTTGGCGACCACTTCGGCGTCAGTCGGGGTGGCGGCTTCGGTGTATCCAATCCGGATTTGGTCGATGTAGATGGCGCCGTCATTGGAACGGATGCCAATGTACTCATAAGGGGCACCTTCTAATTCCGAAATAGCGAGAGTCCCAATCTGTCCATCGGCATAAGCAATCGAGCCGATCGCGGACCCGCTATAAAGATCAGCGGGAGAAGAGAAGGGCTCATGACTACCATAGATGTCGATAACCCGCTCAGAATTGGAATTAGTGTTGAAGGTGATCTCGATCAAATCGACAGTACCAATCGTGGTAGTGGTGACGATGCCACTATTGCTATTATTCGACCGAAGTTGAATCGAGTTGTAGCTTCCAGCGTTATTGGACTTATATGCCACGCCAGAAGACGAAATATAAGACCCATCCGCGTATTGACTTGCTATTTCAACTGGGAAATTATCAATGTTGAGAACATCAACGATATAATCGCCGAACGGGTCGGCAATGACCTCAATCGATAAGGAATTGGACGTAACAGAAACGTCGTCGTCTTTGAAGGTAACGGTGAGCTCTTGCTGGCCAAGTTCCTCAGTATTGATGTTCCAAGTTAAACGAGAATCACTAACGGCAATCGTTTCTTCGCTGCTATAACTAGGATCTGTGTCAGAACCATAAACCAAAGAAACCTCAAACCCCGTAGGATCGATAACTTCATTTTGGTAAACAGTATCCGTTCCAGTACCCTGCGCTAATTTAACTTCCTTGACTTCAACGTCACTCGGAAGAGCGCTGTCCTCAACATAGGTAACCGCTAAATGATTAACGTAAAGACGTGAGTTTTTGTCTGTCCCATTACAAACAAACGTTACAGATTCATTGCTTAAACCAGAAGCTGTGTAGGTATAGTTTTGCGCAATGGAAATATTGGCCTGACCGCTTGAACTTTCTCCGTCGAGATAATAACGAACGGTGGTAGACATCCCACTTCCGATTTCAACGGCGGTAATCTTGTACCCGGTCTGCACGGTAACAGTGATGGTTCCGCCGTCCCCACCGCCGCTCTTCTGATAAAGGCGAATAACCCCAGAGTTGATTGCCGGGTCACTGGTTCCCCCACCTTTGGAAGTCGAATAGCTGATGTGGGTGTCGCCACCTAAATTATCAGCGCTGGTGGCGGTAAAGGTCGACTGGGTGGCGGTGAAGGTTTCCCCCGCCTCTTTGCGAGCAAAAGTCAGTGGGAGGTTTCCTTCGATCGACTGAACGTTAGAAACGCCAGCCGAAGCGCCCATTGCCAGAATCGCCCCGAAGGCTAACCCAAGCAACTTGACATGATTGGTTTTCATTCGTTTATCCTTTCGCGCGTTCTATATAACGCGTTATTGACGAATCGACAGAAAAAGGCGAGAAAGCCCCCTCATCTAGACGATCGAGCGGACTTTTCCCTTGTCTTTCCCATCGGTTCAAGAGCCATCATAGAGAGAGAGAGAGAGAGAGAATCAAGTTGAGGTTGGGCGCTTTTTACCAAGAAGCGAGTCTTTCGCCTGAAAGAAAAGCCGATGGCATCGGGCCGATCGGCTTAAAATCAGAGAAGAAGAAACTCGTGCGGTTTTACAGTTCGAGTTCCTTAATCTTCTCCTTTAACTGCATCCCCGAGTCAAGGATGGCAAGTTGCTCCTTTTTCGAATAAGAAGGATGGAGGATCGACTTGACCCCATTCGACCAAACGACGCAAGGAAGGGAAAGGTAAATATCAGATAACGCCCCACCGAACTCGTTTTCGATATAGGTTGAGACGGTGAGGACGCTCCGCTCATCATTAAGGATAGCCGAGACGATCCGGGAGACCGCTAAAGCGACGGCGTAATTAGTCGCCCCTTTCTTAGCAATGATTTGATAGGCCGCATCGCGGATCTTGGCGTGCAATTCATCAAGATGAGACAAATTGCATTCCGGGCATTGGGTCGAATAATCAAGGATTGAGAGCCCGCCGATGGAGGTGGCGCTCCAGACGGCGACCTCGGAATCGCCATGTTCCCCGACCACGAAGGTGTGGACGTTCCGCGGGTCGATCCCGGTATCCTCTGAGATGGCGGTCTTAAGTCTTGAGGTATCCAAAACGGTGCCAGATCCAAAGACCTGAGCAGCGGGTAATCCCAGCTTCTTGTAGGCAAGATAAGACAAAACATCGCAGGGATTGGAGACGATGATGACGATGGCTTCGGGGTCAAGATGGGGTTTGAGACTATCGCAAATCGAGGTCATGATGGCGGCGTTCTTATGCAATAGGTCCAATCTGGTCTCCCCGGGCTTTTGGGCCGCCCCGGCGGTGATGATGATTATGTGGGCGTCTTTAGCATCCTCATAGTCCCCGGCCTTAATGAGTTTCGGGACCGAGAGGAAACTCATCCCATCGGCGATATCGAGGACATCGCCCTCGGCTTTGTCCTTATTGACGTCGACGATGACGATCTCGTTGACCGCATGGCCACTAGCGAGGGTGAAGGCAATCGAAGAACCGACCGCACCATCGCCGATGACGACGACTTTCCGTGGATTTATCATAAATGAAGTTACCTCCTATTAACGAAAGAAAGGGGCCCAACTGGCCCCCACCTTACTTGGTTTCGATGTCGTTGCCGTCTTCGTCGACCGGGACCAGCATATCCGGTCCGGCGCCGCAGATGGGGCAGGTGCCGTCGGGGTTGGGAACGACGATGGCCCCGCAGAGAAGGCAACGGTATTTCTGTTCTGCCATGGTGGGTAACCTTCCTTTCGAGTTTAACTATACCGGCCAACCGAAAGAAAGCAAATCTTATGCTCATGGTTTGGCGCGAACTAACCTTTTGGTTTCGCCAACGACCGAGCCAGTTTGACAAAGAACCCCACGTCATTATTCAACAACGGATTAAAGATATTCGGCCAATTGCTGGATGGCATAGTTCGAAAATCATTACCGAGTCCGGGAGTGCCCCTCGAATTGTTTACACAATCTGATGAACGCTCACTATAAAGGAAAAATAGAACCAAATTTCCAGATAACAACAATCTAAAGCTTGTCTGATTTAACGATGGACTAAAGACCAATTAGGTCGAACGACGCGGTAACCATCTCGAAAAACAAAGTCACGAAGACGCTATGCGATAAAAAGGCCGATTTCACCGTGAAGATAGAGCCGGCTCTATACTATTGTTTGGTTTTATACATGTGTATTATTACTTGTTTCAGCGGCCGCTTCACGCTTATAATATTTTTGAAACAAAAAAGGCAAAACGCCAAGGAGGGCGAAAACAATGAAAGTTGTCCCGATATTGGTAGCAATAGTTTTGAGTTTATGCGCTGCGCCGAGTAATTCCAAACCAAGTGATTATGGAAGCATCGATCAGAGCGAAACTCATCGTCCAATCAAGAGAAAAGCTCTAAATCAGACGAAAGATCAAAGCTATCAATATGTTTTGGACGCCGCCGCCACTTTCAAATATAACCTGTCGGATAGTTATGAATACAAAGGCGATTTATCCGATCGAATTGGGTCCAGCAGTTACGACGAAAACGGAAACTTGATTCAGGAAACCGCCAGCCAGCCATTCCACGCCATAGACAATGGCAGTCAAACCATTAGCACTCTGGCTTTTGAAGACAGTCTTGAATCAAACGACGATTTCGCTTCCGCTTCCGCGATTTATAAAGCCGGAACGGACAAAGGCGGCATCTCCTGGCATTCCGTTTGGCTGGATGCGACGATCAATCAAAAGAAATCCGGATGGTGGCTATGGGAAAAGACCTACATCGACAAGGATTTTTATTCATTTGATGCGGTATCGCAGGGCACCCTCACGATTGACCTGACGAACGTTCCTTCAAATTGCGATTACGACATCCGAGTGTTTCGGTTAGGGAACTTCAGCAATACATCTTATAAAAATCTAGACTTCAACGATTCGAAATACCTAGTTGGGACCGGCTATGCTGGCACCGGCCAAAGCGAACATGTAGTGGTTAAGTGCGTTCCAACGACTTATTACATCGTGGTCTATTCCCATAACGACGAAACTTACGATGACGAACACCCCTACCACCTTAAAGTAACCGAAAGCGTTGATTCAAGCGTAAGCGGCAGCTTTTACGATATTGCACAAGGGCGAAAAAACGGCGACAGAGGCGCGATCTGGATTAGCGATTTCGACCCGATAGGCATAACGCCGATAACGATCAGCAACGATTCAGCAAGGCAGCATATCCCAAACTATTACGAATACCCAATGATCAATCATTTGGGATCGATGTACGGCGAAAACAGTGACATAAACTACGCCGTAGTATATGTTTGGGACTTAGAAACCAGAGCAGCCATCTATGGCGTAGTTTCCGAAATGATCAACCAAATCTATACACTTGATTGGGAGGACAATTCGAGTCAAGCCGTAAGTGTCGGATTGAGCGCCGCCGGGCTAGCAGTAACGGTCGCCGGCATAGGAGTAGGCTTGGTGTCGCTGGCTCTAACAGGCCCAGCAGCCGCGACGGCGGCAGCCTTGTTGAATCTAGTCAGTTTGAAATTGAACGCCGCAAGCATAGTTCTTTCGTTGGCCTCATTAGTCGCTTCATTTACTATGGGACCATCCATCAATACAAACAAAATCAATCTGATCAATTACTTAATTAATCTAAAAGCCGCCTTCGAAATCGGGATCGGAAGTAATAACAACGAAATAATAATGATGAAATTCCGTTATCATTTCGAAGACTCTGATTATCTTAACTGGTCCCCACTTTATCGCTCATCCGATACTAATCGATACAATCAGTCCTCGATTAGTTATCAAATTCAAGGGAGCCCGATCGACGGCAAAGTCCATGGATTCAACAATCAGGACCAACTCAATCGTTTCCTTAGGAGCTGACAATGAATTTATTAAGGCAAACATTTGAACTCTACCCAAAGAGGAAAACATATTTCCTAGCCGCCATTGGCGGAGTCGTCGTGGAAATCGGCTTGGGACTCGGCCTAGGTTTCTACTTAACGTACAACCACGACTGGGTTTCCCCTGCCTCAATAGCCTTTATAATCTTGGCGTTTTTGGTCGGCGATTTCATTGCCGCAATGGGTTATTTAATGGCCACCACGATCAATATAAACGCCAACTCCGTCACCTTATTGCCAGATGGCAAATCGGAATTCACAACTTCCGATGGTTACAAATTAAAACGACGAGTGAAATACAAAAAAATCGATGGTGTCAAGATAATGCTTTCCCCCAATAAGCGGACTTGGTTTATCCTCAATCAAGTGGCGTTAAAGGACTATCCATTGGCTAAACTAATCGAAATCGCACCTCATTTAGCGCCAAAGAAACAATAAGAAGCGTATCCTATCGGCATGAACGAATATAACTACCATCGTAATGACCGTTACCTCCACTGCTTCTATTTGGAGGCAAAGGAACCCAACCAGCCCTTGATCATCGATATCCATGGCGGGGGCTTCGGCTTTGGGGAAGCCGCCGATGACATCGGGCTCATGAATCGACTAGGCAAGGAAACCGGCTATAACGTCGCCTCCTTGGATTATCGGCTGTCGCCCAAATGCAAAATACCTTCGGCCATCGACGACTGCGTCGACCTCGTCAAATGCCTGCTCGAGGATAAGCGGCTTTCCTTTGACCGTTGTCGCCTTTACCTCCTCGGCCATAGCGCCGGCGCCAACCTCGCCATCCAGGTCGCCTTGCAGATACCTGTCCAATCCTTGGTCATCGATTACCCTTGGTTGGATCTGAATAAGACCAAGAGGAAGCGCTATCCCATGAGCATCCCCTCCATCGGCTTAACCTGGTTTGGCAAACGTTATTGCCCTGATTCCGAGTTAAGGAAGACTTATCTCGCCTCCCCGCTTTACCTAAGTGAGGAACAAGCAAAGGCTTTACCCTCGACTTTCATCCTGACCGCTGGGCAAGACTCCCTCCAGATCGATGGGGAGATTTTCTTTAACTTGCTAAAAAGAGCCGGGGTTCCGGCTAAGCATAAACGATATCCCTTAGCCCGACATGGCTTCATCGAGGTGGTGTCGGACGGCCGAAACAAAGTCGGCTTCCTGACCAGCCAGAAGACCGTCCAAGAGCAAAACGAGGAATACGAACAAGCCATCGCCGATATAGCCGAATTCCTGCAAAACCCAATCGAAAAATTGGATTAACCACAATAATCGCAATTGGAGACGTCGTGCGGCTTTTGCGTCGCTTTCGTGCAATATTCCTTCACGAGACCGACGGAAAATACATGCCAAAAGGGAGGCAATCCCGACTATTCAACCGACTTCAGGCTCTCGACCATCTTGACCTTTCGGGCCAAGAAAGAGGTATAGAGGTTAACCACGAAGGAGACCCCGAAAGTCAGCAGGAAAGCATAGACATAACTCAAAGGACCTAAGGTATAGAGGAAGCGGACCAAGCTGACCTCATTGACCTTCAGAGTCGCGTACATAAAGGGGTAACCGAAAAGGCACCCGACCCCGAAGCCAATCGCCGATAGCAACAATGCCTCCAAAATCAAACTGACCCCGATCTCGACGAAGGAGAATCCGAGGACCTTTAAGGTCGCGATCTCCCGATAACGGGTTCGAAAACTAAGCAAAGCTAAGTTATACAAGACCACCAAGGCCAAAAGGATCGCGAACACCTTGACCGCATTGGTCATGACCGAGATGCCAGAGACGATCGAGCGGACTTGCTCTAAGGTCTCATCGCGAGTCTGCAAAGAGGAGAATAGATTCGGCTCCACCGTCTCAATTCTTTCCTTAACCGTCAAAGGATCAACGCCCTCTTCAACATCCAAGAAGACGGCGTTATAAACCGGGGAGGCGGTGAAATCATCGATCACCCCCACTACCCCATTGAAGGAGAAGGTCTCGTATATATATGCCACTTCCCGTTCATAGGTCTTGCCTAAGACAGTGAAACTGATCGTATCCCCAATCTGGGCATCTAGCTGCTCCGATACCTGTAAGGCCAAGGACACCTTGCCCTTCTTAGTCGGGACCTTGATAAGGTCATGGCTATCCTCGAGTAGCATCACCTCGGTCAGGTTGGTCTTCGTCTTGAAGGAGACGTTCGAGGCCTCGCTATACATCTGATTGGCCGTCTTGATCCCTTCGACCTCGAAATAGGAGGGGTATTGCTCGTAGCTATTATGGGCATAGTTGCCTCGCAAGGCCGAGCCATAAGCCAAGTTGGTATCGACCTCGATCCCCTTGTTAAGCGTATCCTCGATCCCAAAACCGCATAGCAGCAGCGCCGTGCACCCAGCGACCCCGACCACGACCATGACTGATTTAAAAAGTCCGGACCGCATCGAACGGAAGGCCATCTTGCAAGCTAAGACGAAAGAGGAGGAGCGCTTAGCTTTCTCGGGTCCGCTTCGACCTTTGAAAGACTGGGCCTCAGGCCGCATGCATTCGGCCGGCAATAACTTCAATTGCTTCCGAGAGACGAAATAAGCGCAGAGTCCGCCGGCCAGTAGGAAGGCGACGAAGGAAAGAAGGGCCGGAAGCACCGGAAACACGAATAGCTGCCGGGCCGGCAAGGAATAGAGGATATCGTACTTCTGGCCCATGATGATGGGGATCGACAAGGGGCCGATGATGAAGCCTAAGACCGAGGAGACGGTCAATAAGGCCATGACCAAGAAGACGTAATGGGAGGTGATCTCGGCGTTGCTTAGCCCCAAGGCCTTCAAAGTCCCGATCTCGATCCGTTCCTTCATGATCAATTCGGCGAAGGTGGTGAGGATGACCAATAAGGCGACGAAGAAGAAGACGAAGGGGAATAAATAGGTAAGCGAGGTGGCCTCGGTCATCTCGACTTGGATCGCGGCGGCCCACGGGGCTTCGCTGCCTTCTAAGCAATATAAGAAGTTATCGGCCTCCCCGAAGGTATCGATGATGTCTTGCTTAAGTTCGCTAGGATGATCGGTTTTGATCAAGAACAGGTTATCGGAAAGCAGGGATGGTAAATAAGCGGATATGTACTTAACGAAAGCGGGATTGAACCGGGTGGCTAGGAAATCCTCAAAGGCGGAGAAGAAATAATCCCGAGAGATCAAGACGGTCGAGGTCGAATAGGCCGCCATCGAGAGGTTCTCGGGATGGCGCATGTAATTGGTCGGGGTTAAAGAGAGGGAAAGATTATCCTCCTCGAAGGGATTTTTGGCTCCATCAAGCAGCATCCCCTCCAACATGGGCTTAGCCTGTTCCCAAAGGGGATTGCCTTCAAGATAGCCGCTTAAGCCGCTTAAAGGAATCTCCAGTTCCCCCGCTTTCCCAACGGCGATGGTCCCAAGCAAAGAGGACGTGTCGCCCCCGAGCGAGGAATCGATGAAGAAGAAACTATTGGGGTCATATTCCCCTTCAATTTCATAAGGATGGGATAATTCAGGGATTCCATCGGTGACGGCTAAATAGACCGGCCTCCCACCGAAGGAGGCGGTGGCTTCTAATCGGCTATCGATGACATCATCATCCGAAAGCACTTCCCTTTGTAAACTCAATAAATCGACTTGCTCGCCTTCGGTTTGGGAAACAACAGGCGAAGTGAAAACATAAAGCGAAGGATAACCCCCTTCCTCGTAGGCTTGCTCAACCCGGGAGGATAACGAATCGGCATTGGCGAATAACCCGACGAATAAAGTCATGGCGATCCCGCCCATCAAGACGATGGATATGAACTGCTGGAAGTTGCTAAGCAGGTTCCGGGCCCGCTTCTTATTGAGCAAAGAGAAAAAGCTTTTCACCGGCGCATTCTAACGCAAGCGAAAAGCTTGGGTATAGTCTTTTGCCTAACTAGGCAATTTAAGCGAGGGTCCCCATCGGATCCCAAGGATAAAGATGGGTCGGTTCGGCCTTGGCGGCTTCTTTCTCTTCCTCGGTCAAATACTTGGAATTAACGACCGCTTGATAGACGAAATGGCTGAACCAGGAGGCCGACATATAGTAATAGCCTTTGTCCCCGTTCTTCTCGCCCCAGGAGTTCTCGATCTTCCAGCCGGTCGGTTTCCCATCGACTAGGTCGACCCCGGTGATGAGCATGGCGTGGTTCATGGCCGAGCCCCGGAAATCAAGCATGTCGGCTTTGTCGAAAGCGATATCCAAGCCAAAGGCCCCTTGGTAATCGTGGGACTTATCGCTCCAATAGGCTAACTCGCGGTCGCGGTTGAAAGCGACGTCGCTCCCGAACCAGACCGGGAGGCCGTCTTTAAGTTGGGAGATGATGGCTTCCTCCATCCGGTCCATCGGAACATTGAGGTGGTTGATCGGCTTCCCCTCGATGACGTTGCCGAGGTAATCGACGGTGAAGTCATGGAGAAAGGGCTTATCCTTGGTCGGGGAGTTGATAAGCGACTGGAAGGAGGAGAGGTATTC
The DNA here is from genome assembly GCA_949297805.1 of uncultured bacterium. GTDB lineage: Bacteria > Bacillota_I > Bacilli_A > RFN20 > CAG-826 > Alloenteromonas. Next base: position 360,152 of record CASFTG010000001.1, on the reverse strand, counting down.
CTTGCCGACATATTTCTCGAAGAAGGAAACGGGGGTTAAGTTCGCTTCCCGATGGTAATTGCCCTTCTTATCGACATAGACCAAGTCAAAACTCGTCGGCGGGACCCCAAAGCAAACGAGGAAGAGGCGATAGATCTTATCGATGGTCTCGTCCTTTAGTTTATAGGCCTCTTCTTTCTTGCCCTCCTTGAATAGCTTATAGGCCTCCGCAGCGAATCCTCTGATCGCCTCGTTGACCAAAAAGTCCGACTCCCTCGTATTGGAGGATTGATAGGTCTCGGGGAAGGCGGCTTTCGGCAATAAACCGTATTTCAAGACGAGGTTAACGAACATATCCCATTGTCCCCCGTCGCCGACCGGTTCGGTCAAGACGTGCATGAACACCCGGTCAGTCGGTTCTTCGCCTTTTTCCAGCAACGAAAGGATCGAGACGAGGGCGAAGTTGCTCTTCTCGATCTTATCGAATAAGGCGATGTAATTTTGGCTCAGCTCGAAAGAGGCGACGTCAAGCTGCTTGGCGATGATCTCCCGTAAAAGGTTGAGCCCAGCGAAGATCCAGCACCTTCCGCTGGCCTTCTGATCGCACACCGGCATGGTCTTGACCTCGAGGCTATGCTCAGGGGCGAGCCGCGACTCATTCCGGTAGATGACCGAGGTGAGGGGGCTCCGCGAGAGGGCGTGGCGGAGGATCGAGGACTGGGGATCATTCTCGGCCTTTGCCGCCGTCTTGTTTAAATAATCGAGGCTTAATGCTTGCTTATCCATCTAACAAACTCCTTAAATGCAAGGGTGTATTCTAGCAATTGGGAAGCGGTTTGCAACCATTCCGCCTCAAAGGGCAAAATCGGTTCACCCCAAGGAACCAACCAATGTAAAGAGAAGTTCAAGTCCGTTGCTTTGGGGGAAAAGGATAGTAGAATGCCTGCGTATATATTCAAAGAGCAAAGAGAAAAATGGACAAAGCAATCGAAAGATTCCTTGATTACGTCAAAATCGACACCCAAAGCGATGAGTCGAGTTCCTCCGTCCCTTCGGCCGCTAAGGAACTGAACCTGACCAAACTGCTATTGAAGCAAGTCAAAGCCATGGGCATCCCGGCCTATATCGATGAGTTCGGGATCCTATACGGCAAACTCGAGGGGGAGAAAGACGCCGACCCAATCGGTCTTAATTCCCACGTCGACACCGCCTCCGAGGAATCGGGGAAAGACGTCAAACCCCAATACATCGAAAACTACGACGGCAAAGCCATCAAATTGAATGGCCAATATTCCCTTGACCCCAAGGAGTTTCCAATCCTTAATGCCCATATCGGCGAGGATTTGATCGTCACCAGCGGCGATACCCTACTGGGGGCTGACGACAAAGCCGGGGTCGCCATCATCATGGCGGTCCTCGACTATTTCGTCTCCCATCCCGAGGTCAAGCACCACCCGATCTGCTTCTGCTTCACCCCCGATGAGGAGATCGGCAGGGGGGCCGACCATTTCGATGCCAAGAAGTTCGGGGCCAAATACGCCTATACCATCGATGGGGGCGATCCCTATGAAATCGCCTACGAGACCTTCAACGCCGCCAAGGTCGAGGTCAAGATCCTCGGCAAAGCCATCCATCCCGGCGAAGCCAAAAACAAGATGGTCAACGCTTGCACCTGCGCCTTTAAGTTCGATCGGCTTTTGCCGGCCACTAAGCGCCCGGAATATACCGAGGGAAGGGAAGGGTTCAACCATCTGATCGGGATCGAAGGCAACGCCGCCGAGGCCCATATGCATTACATCCTCCGTAACCACGACAAGAAGAAGCTTGAGGAGCAGAAGAAGGAATTCGAGACCGCGGTCAAAGAACTCGAGGCCCGCTATCCTGGCTGCCAAGTCAAGATTCGCATCGAGGATCAGTACCGGAACATGAAGGAAGTCATCGACGAGCATCCGGAAGCCGTCAATACCGCCGTCAAGGCTTTTAACAAATTAGGTTTGAACCCGGTCTTCCCGCCGATCCGCGGCGGCACCGATGGTGCCACTTTCTCCTTCAAAGGCTGCCCCACCCCGAACCTCGGGACTGGGTCCTATAACCACCACGGCCGTTATGAGTTCCTATCCGTCAAGGAATTCAACTTGATGATCGAGATCGTCAAGGCCATCATGACCATCGATTAAAGGGCCGGAAGGCTCTTTTTTCTTGCCTTGCTAGGACATTCTTTTGGAAGTGATTGGAAATAATTGGAAGACATTGGAAGTTACTGGAAGACGTTGGAAGTTGTTGGAAGATGTCGGAAATACAACCTTAACAAAGGATTTTTAACGGTTCACCGTAAAAAGAGCCGCAAAAGACGGACAAAGTAAATGATTCAAATGATAATAAACGGTTTCTGCAGCCTTCCCCTAAGCACGAAAAAACCGGTTAGTCGCCTAACCGGTCATCGTTTACACTGGCTGGGGTGGCTGGGATCGGACCAGCGCGTCTCGGATTCAGAGTCCGATGCCTTACCACTTGGCTACACCCCAAGGTGCGAGGCTTATTGTACCCAGCCCGACACCGAATTCAAGTATTTCTTTCGTCTTTAGACGATGGAAAGAAGGTAACGCCTGGTATACAATGGCTTTCCGGAGGAAAACCGATGACCCATCTAATCGCTATCTGTGGGGGTTCCGGCTCGGGGAAAACATTCATCTCGCGGGCGCTGCGCGACAATTTGCCCTGCCCGACCGCCATCCTTTCCTACGATTCCTACTACCGGGACCAAAGCCATCTCCCGGTCGAGGAACGGGACCTGCTCAACTACGATGACCCGGCGATGCTTGATGAGGAGTTGCTTTTGTCTCACCTTTCCGCCCTCCGGGAAGGGAAGAGCATCGATATCCCCCAATACGATTTCTCCTCCCATACTAGGATGAAGGTCACCCGGCCTTTCAGCCCGAAAGACATCGTCATCGTCGAGGGAATCATGGTCATGCAATTGCCCAAGGATACCTACGATTACGTCATCTACGTCGATGCCGAATCCGACGTCCGCCTAGCCCGCCGCCTCCAACGCGATTTGACCCAGCGGGGCCGGACCGCCGAAGGGGTAATCAAACAATACCTCACCTCCGTCAAGCCGATGCATCTAAAATACGTCGAGCCGGCCAAGAAGAAAGCTGATTTCATCTTCGAAAACGATGAAAACGATGGGCTCGACGAAAGGCAAATGACGGCCTTGCTTTCCGATATCCGGGAAAAGCTCTTTTCTCGATGAAGATAATCGATGCCCACGCCCATATCGGGTCCTTGCCCGATATTAGCACCACCCGGCGCCTCATCCTTTCCTCGATGCGGAAATACGGGATCAGCTATAGCCTGATCTCCAATACCGACGGGGCCGAGTTCCCCTCGTTAGGCGACCCGAATCCAAAGAAACTGCCCACCCTAACGATATTAAAGCAAACCATCGCCTTTCATAAAGCCCATCCTGACCGAATCGGGGCTTTGATGTGGATCCGGCCGATGGAAGAGCAGCCGACCAAACCATTGATCGATTATATAAAGAAACATCGGTCCGACATCATCGGGATGAAGTTCCACCCCTATGAAGAACATCTGCCGATCGATGATCCGAAACTTAAAGCCTGGCTGGAATTGGCTCTTCAATTCGATTTCCCCCTCTTGGTCCATACCGCTATCGACGAGTATTCCTCGATCAAGCACCTAGAGAAAGTCTGCAAGGCCTATCCTAAGCTTAAGTTCGTCGCCGCCCATATGGAGCTTTGCACCGACAATTCCTTTTGCTTCCAGGCGATGAAAAACTGCCCCAATATGTACGCCGACTGCGCGTGGGTCCCTTTGGCCACCGCGATCAAAGTCCTCCGGGAAATCGGGATTGACCGGATTATGTTTGGGACCGATAACCCGGTCGATGGGCTCGATACCTTAGCTAACCCGATGTATCAAGAGTATTTCGATCAGCGTAATGGATTGACGTTAGAAGAAAAAGAGCATCTATTCTATTTAAACGCCAAAGCTTTCTACCGGCTTAGCGATATCTAAAGCGTTTACTTTCCCCCACTCGGCGTTTACACTAAAAACACACGCACAAGGAGATTGCTTTATGAAAACTCTCTATGTCGGCTTTAAGAAATTCTCCCACCATCCCATCAACCCGAGTGAGCAGATCCTTTCTTTGCTGAAGGAAAAAGGCAAAGACACCCTCCTGCTTGACGTCTTGTACGAAAAAGACGCCCTCGCCTTGTTGAAGAAGGCCAAAGGCTATGACGCCATCATCATCCTCGCCCTCTCGCCCTTCGCCAAAGAGCCCGTCCTCGAACGCTATGCCTATAATGAAAGGGATTCGGTCCAAGCCGATAACGCCGGAATCATCAAAACCAAGGAAAAGATCGAAGCCAAAGGGCCGGCATCGCGGACCACTGAGCTAGAAGTCAGCTCCTTGTCCCAATCCCTCATCCGGGAAGGGGAAGAGGCCGCCATCGGGCTCGATCCCGGTCGCTTCGTCGGGAACGAATGCTACTATCGTTGCTTAAAAGACCATCCCCATACCTTATTGATCCACGTTCCCTTGAACGAAGACCATCCGATCAAGGAGACCTTAACCGTCGCTTTGCTCGCCGAAGACTATATCGCCGGGCGCTAAGCCCCATCGATGTCGTCTTTGTAGGCGTCGGACAAAGCAGACAGATCCCTCACCTTCTTCTCCCGAAGCATATCGATATCCTCGCCGGTCCGCCCGGCGGGGTTTTCTTTCTTATAGGACGATTTCCGGTATTTGGGATGACGGTAGGTGGCCATATGGATTAATATTAGGCAAGAAAGGAAGGAATGTTTATGAAAAGATGCGCCATCTTGCTTCATGAGGGGTTCGAATTGGTCGAAGCCCTCGCCACTTTCGATATCTTGTCGAGGAGCCACGCCTTTAATATCGATTTGCTTTCCGATATGGACAGCCTCACCGTCAAGGCCTCCTGCCAAGTAAGCGTTGAGGCCCATAAACTAATCAAAGAGGCTGATATCAACGATTACGATTTCTTGATCTTGCCCGGCGGGAAAGCCGGGGTCGAAGGCTTATATGAATCGACCCAGGCGATGGGTTTCATCAAAGAGGCGATAAGTTTAGGCAAACACGTCCACGCCATCTGCGCCGCCCCCTCGATATTAGGCCGGATCGGCTTCTTAAAAGGCAAGGAAGCGACTTGCTTCCCCGGCTTCGAATTAGGGGAGGCCAACTGGGTTAAGGCGACGGTGCTCACCAGTCAAAGCACCGTCACGGGCCGCTCAATGGGATATTCGATCGATTTCGCCCATGCCATTGTTAAACTGGAAGCCGGCGAAGAAGCCGACGCCCGAATCTACGCCGGCCAACTCGGCTTAAATTGATAAGGGCAATAAGCAGTAGCCAAACCCGATTGAGCAGACTAAGCAAATAGTTAAGACCAAGAGAGCCTTCTTCAGGCTCTTTTTGCTTTTAAAAAGCATATACATCCCAAGACCAGCATTCATCAATAAGCCGGCGAATAAACCCGCGAAAGGCAAGGAGGAATCAAGGTAGAAAGTCGATAGGAGGACCGAGGCGGCGCAGTTGGGGATGAGCCCGACCGCCGTCCCTAATAAAGGCGAGAGGTAATAATTGGCCGAAAGGAAGGATTCGATCCGTTCTTCGCCGAGGTAATAGACCATGATCCCGAAGAGGAAAGTGATGACGAAGACATAGACGAAGATCTTCAAACTATGGATAAGCGGGTGAACTAGATGAGCCTTCCAGGGATTCGGCTCTTCAACTTCGTGTCCGCAGCAGCCATGATGGACCGCTTCTTCGCCCTCGCAATCATGGAGGTGATGTTCGACCGCCTGATTGGCTTTGGCAAAGACCAAATCGACGATGACCCCGACCACGGCCCCGATTAAAAACTTCAGTCCCAAGACCACGAAGCCAACGTACCATCTTCCACCATCGTCGGAAAAAAGGATCGGCAGGGCCTCATCGCTACAAGCCAAGAAGACGGCGATTAAAGTCCCGATAGTCAAATGGCCCTTTAAGTATAAGTCCGAAGCCACGACCGAGGTCCCGCATTCGGGGATGAGGCCAAAAGCCGAACCTAGGAGGGGGGCCGCTTTGTTCTTCCCCTCCAAGAACTTCGCGATCTTCCCTTCAAAAAAGGAAAGCAGAAAATGGAAGAGGAAGACGAAGGCTAGGACCCGGAGGGAGTCAAGCAGGCTATCAAGGAAGACTTCAAACATACCGAGGTATGATACACTCCCTGTCAAGTCTTGCCTTTAGGCAATGCAGGATTGATAATTACCCCCATGAAAGCCAAGGAATTAGTCACCAACAAAAAGAAGATCACCTACGTCTACGGGGATTCGACCCTTGAGGAAGCGATCAAAGCCTTCGCTAAATCCTCCTATTCGATGATCCCGGTTTTGGAAAGAGTCAGCGATCGTTATCTCTATTCCATCACCGCCACCGACGTCTTGAATTGGATGGCGGCCGGCCATAGCCTCGAAGAAGCGGAAAAGACTCCTTTATCCGCCCTCTCCCTCACCCGGCTTATCGCCTCCTGCCAGGAAAACGCCGAAGTCAGCTCGATCGCCGATCTCGTCGCCAATCAGAACTACGTCCCCTTAGTCGATGAGAAAGGGGTTTTCGTCGGCTTAGTCACCCGGAAGAGTTTGATCTTCCGCCTCCTTGGCGAATTAGACAGAAGGAACGATAGATAACATGCCCGATTGCAACCACGACTGCTCCAACTGCGCCGAGTCCTGCGCTGAACGCGACCCGGCCTCTTTCATTGCCAAGCCCCACCCCTATAGCCACGTGAAGAAGATGATCGCCGTCGTCTCCGGCAAAGGCGGGGTTGGCAAATCGCTCACCACTTCCATTTTGGCGGTCAACGCCAATCGGGATGGCAAGAAGGTCGCCATCATCGACGCCGACGTCACCGGCCCCTCGATCCCAACCATCTTTGGGTTAAAAGAGCTGGTCACCGGATCCGAGGATGGGATGTATCCGATCAAGACCAAAACCGGCATTGAGGCGATGTCGCTTAATCTTTTAACCGACGACCCGGCCGATCCGGTCATCTGGCGGGGCCCGGTCATCTCCGGCCTTATCAAGCAATTTTGGACCGATACCATCTATGGCGACATCGATGAGCTTTACGTCGATATGCCCCCGGGAACTGGCGACGTCCCCTTAACCGTCTTCCAATCCCTCCCAATCGATGGGATTGTCATCGTCACTAGCCCGAGCGACTTAGTCTCCTTAATCGTCGAGAAGGCTCTGCGGATGGCCAAGATGATGAATGTCCCGATCATCGGGCTCGTCACCAACATGGCTTATATGGATTGCCCCCATTGCCACGAGAAGCTCTACCCCTTTGGCAAAATTGAGCATAAAGCCCTAGCTGAAAAATATGGAATCCCCGTCACCGACGAGCTCCCGATTGATCCGAAGTTAGGGAAACTATGTGATGAAGGTTTAATCGAATCCTATGAGGGGCGTTATCTTGATTCAATCAGCAAAGCCATCGATATTTGCCCCGTAAAAGGGAATAAATAAGCTGGATTTGCAAAGAAAAGGCCGCGACTTGCGGCCTTTTTGCTTATTTCTTGTCGTCTTCGTAAATCCAGGATTCCTGCGGTAAGGCTTTCCACTTATTGACGGTGAATCGTTGGAACTCCTCCAAGAGGTGAAGCATCTTGATCGCCACCCCGCCTTCGGGGAAGAGATCATAGTATTTCCCTTGGTAATAGAAGGCGAGATAGGAGGTATCGACCGGCATCCCGAAGGTCGGGATCTCGTTATAGGTGAGGTGCATCGAGGTCGGTTCCCCATCGACGATCCCTTCGAAGGTGAAGCCGTCTTTGTCGAGGGTCGCCGTCCCTTCCCCGCAGGGCTCGCTGGTGGCCATGTTCTTAACCGTATGGTAAGGCGGCAATTTGCCGAGCTTGCATTTAGCAGTGAACACCAGGTCGGGATTGGCTTTGATCTCTCGATAGGCATCCCGGCGTTCGAGGTCGAACCACTTGGAGATGGTTTCCGGGCAGCTGAATCCTTCGGCTGGATGGAGGTTATAACAATCATCGATGGTGACCGAGAAACCGCAGTCGGGGCAATAAAGTTTGTCCCCCTCTTCCTTCATATGGAACTCGGAACCGCAATGGGGGCACTTATAGAGGAGGTAATGGAGGTTTTTAGCGGCGTTCCCGGCTAAGTTGGAATAATGGATCTGCTCTTTCTTGTTCCATTCGAAATCATCGTGGTAGATGGCTTTGTTCAATTCGGCCTCGATGGTCTCGGGGTCATGTTCTTTAAGGTATTCCGGAGTAAACAGAAGCGAGATCTTGGCATCGATCCGCCCCTTCCGCTCATCAAGGCAATATTTGGTATTGGTCAAATAAGCCCCAGCCATGTTGACGACATAGACTGGGATGCCATAGTGCTTCAAGAAAGTGCCGGTGCCGGCGACGACCGGCTGGTTATGGCCGGAGATCGAGCTCATCCCCTCAGGGGAGAAGCAGACGGTCCCGCCCTGCTTAATGATGGAGTTAATGCCTTGCATGGCCGGGACGTCGAGGGTGAAGTTCTTCTTCGGGATAACGTTCATAAGCTTAAGGATGAAAGCTAAATGCGAACGGAAGAACTCGTTATAGCCGACTAAGAAATTGAGCCGGCGGGGATAAGTCGCCCCGACGAGCCAAACGTAATCGATTCGGGACTGATGGTTATAGACCAAAAAGCAGGGACCTTTGCAATCATTGATGTTATCGACGATCTCATAATGGGGATTGTACTTCGGGGCTAAGATCTTCTGAATGGCGATATGGTAAAGAATGGTATAGAGCAATTTGTTCGGCCGATGGAACTTCCGCTCGGCGGCTTTCTGCTGTAACGTCTTCTTCATAAATGGTCCCTCAATCTTCGATTGCGGGTCTAGCATACTTCCATACAAAAGCAGTTACAAGGGTGCGAAAAAGGCCGTTTTATCGAGAGCGTAAAATAAATAGACAAACGCCCATATATCGACTTTGCCCTATTGCTTGTACGATTTTAACGACGAAAAGCAAGCATTAATCGAGGGAATTGCCGTTTGTAAAATACACATTGAGCCGGTTTGTTTAGTAGGGTTGGTAAGAAAATACCCTAATAGGAAACGAAGGCAAAAACTTTTTCTTTCTTTGACGTTTTTAGCCGCCTCTAGGCTAAATTGGAAATCCATATATACGGTTGATGGAATTGAGTGGATTTCGTTGGAAAATGGTGAAACGATGATTCAATCAAGCCTTTTTTCTCTATCGCAAAGCGCAGCGCCATCTCCTGCAAGAAGATCCGTTAAATGCCCTTAGATAAGATTCTTATAAAGAAAGATCTCCGCCGGTTGGGGATAAGGGGTATTTCCCATGAATAACGCCCCATTATCGACATAGCCTAACCGTCGATAGAGGTATTGGGCTCTTTCGTCGGCTTGAGTCGAAAGTAGCACAAGCGGATGCCCTTCTTCTTTTATAAACGCCTCGAAATCCTTAAGCGCTTGACTGCCAAATCCCTGTCCTCGGCTTCCTTCCTCGATGATCAAATGCTCAATGAAGGGAATCCGTTCCCAAAGCAAAACGGAGAGCAAAATGCCGACTGGCTTCGACCCATCGAGGATGACAAATGACTTATCGGCGGCCACATACGCCTCTAAGTCTTTCTTTTTTAGCCGAGGCAATAAGCCGACGGCGAATTCATAATCGTTAATAGTTATTTTCCTAAGCATATTCATTCCTTTTTTGAAGCAGCACTCTAAGCCATACTGGCAGGAAGATAAAGCGCGCTAGCATAACCCCCGTAGTTTCTTTGCCAATTCTAGATAGCCAGAGTTCTAAATTCCCATCCGCATAGCTTCCTAATCATCGTAACGTTTCTTACCGACGTTTTTCTTTTTCAATACCCGAGAATAGGAGTAAGTATTGCCGGTTCGTTTCGACGTTTTCTCCCCTTCCTCGATCGTATATTCCCTTTTCTGGTGATAGTTCTTCCTGCGCACTCCCGTATGGGTATCGGTCACCGGGACCTCATAGTTGGTCTTCACCTCAACGCGGATCCGTCGCGCGTTAGTATATTCATCCTTGACGAAAGCATCGTGATAAGAGGTTTCGCTGCGGCTTTCCGTTCTATTGGTCGTGTATTGGTAAGCCTCCAAATCGTAATCGGCATCGTCGCGGATCTCCTTATGGGTTCCGGAGGAGGAATAATCAAACCCTTTGTCGAAGGAGCCAGAAATCAAATCGACTAAGACCAGCAAAGGCCGAATCAGGGTTTTCAGAAAAGGCGTGCAAGCGAAAATCCGGCAAAGGCTATAGACTAGACAAGGCACCAAGCAACCTTCGAATATGCAGCTGAAATAGAAAATACGGACATCGATTGGTTCATAGCCTTTGAGTTTGGACAAGCAAATCATCGTGATGGTGCCGCCAATAAAAGACCCCATTATGAGTATGTTGAAGATATCGATCCAGCAGTCGCGAAAGTGGAACTCGCCCCGTTCCCGAGCGAAGGTGCCTATATAGATTAAAACCGCAAGGATAACCCCAGCCGCAATGACGATTTCCCAAGAGAAAACCCCCTTCACGATCGATTCAATAAACCCCATGTTATCGAAGATTCCCAGGAAATAATCAGCGAAATTATAAACCCCGAAATAATCCAAGATCGGGAACAGGCAAAGCAGAGCCAACACCAACGGATAAACAATTAGAACATAACGCCAATTGTTTTCTTCGGAAAAATCAATAAAGGAATGGAACATGCCATTATTGTACTGAAAGAGCCATAAAATGCGAAAGCGCGATTAAGAAGACGAAAAAACCTCTAACGCACGAACGTTAGAGGCACATTTCCTTTGTCTGGGGCGTGATACGGGAGTCGAACCCGTTCATGTCCGGTTCACAGCCGGATGTGTTCACCGTTTCACCAATCACGCCACGGCCACATAAATATATACTTCGCCCTGTGGTTAAGCAAATGATTTTTATTGAAATTTAAAATTTAATATTTGAGATAATAAGCGATCCGGCTCTTGGCCAATTTTAGAAACGGGGTCTCCCGCCGCTTAACCAAGATCGAAACGCCATTATTCGGCATCTGGGCGTATTCCTCCAGCAGGCGATCGATCGGCAGCCATTCGCTATATTCAATGAGGCTGTCGCCTCGGGAAACCAAGTGTTTGCTCGCCTTCATATCCTTTAAGCGGCAAAGGTAGAACTTATTGAGGTTCTTCCGCTTGATGAGGTTATAGGCATCCTCGCAGGAGCCAAGGCATTCCAGCACCTCAATATGGGCGCCGAGTTCTTCTAAGCATTCCCGCTCCACCGCCATTTCATAGGATTCACCCTCATCGACTCCCCCGCCCGGGGTCTCAAGATAGGATTGGCACCCAAACTGGTCATCGCGGTGGATATGATGGATCGCCACCTCGCCTAATTCATTAAAAATGATGGCCCGGGCGACTTTCCGGGTATTGGTTAAGCCGGTAAAGGGGTATTGGTCGTCTTGGAGATGCAAAGATAGTTTCATCGCAAGCAAGCATACGCTTCGAAAGCCAAAGGTGGTATCCTTGCTTTGCTATGATAGTGCGGAACCGTCTTATTGCCCTGCTCTCGCGAATCGGCGAATTCGCCCTCCTTTTGTCCGCCTATATCGTTTACCTAAGCCACGTCAATTCCCCTAGCAACGCCTTTTGCCTGATTTCGACCCAGACCGCTTTGGTCCTCTTATTCTTCCTTTTCGTCGTCATCATCGCCAATGGGCTCGATATGCGGCGGGGGATCAAAGGCATCGCCGCCGGGATGTATATGCGTTTGGCCCTGCCTCTTTTCGCCTTCTGTTTGTTAGGTTCAATCCTCTATTTCGTCTTCGTTTTGCCCGTCGACCCGAGCCCTTCTTCCATACTCTTCCATTCTCTCTTATTCGGGGTCCCGTTATTGGAATGGATGTGCTTTGAGGAAAAAGGGACCGTCCGTTATTACACCGCCTTCTTCTCCTTATGCTATCCGATCATTTATCTCCTCTTTATCTACATCAACCCCTATATCTTCCCCGACCAACTCTTCTTAAACGGCACCGCCTATCCCTATTGGTTCTTCGCCCCGGAATCGGCCTTGACCTGGCTTTATATCTTCCTCTTCTTAGCCCTCTCCTACCTATTGGTCCTATTTTATATTTGGCTTAATTCGGCCCTTTCCCTTTACCGGGAACGGTTCGCTTCTTTGCCATCGGGACGAATCCGCTGAGCTTAATCCGTTCAAGCAATTGGAAACGGGATAGGACATAACGTTTCGGTTTCCCTTGCAAGGTGAAGAAGCAAACGAACATGCTCCCGCCGTCATCGAGAGGAAAGTATTTGGCAAAGCCCACGCATTGCTTCCCCGTTCCATAAAGGAAATCGGGATCACGGACGATCCGCTTGATGAGGTCAATCCGCTTAAGATATTGGTCGGGGTAATTCTCGACCAACTTGGCTAAGAAGTCCTCGCCTAAATAAAGTCCGGGATCGAAGGCGAGCGTCAGTTTCAGCGTCTCCAGTTTCCGTTTATCCAGCCGAGCGATTCGCAAACCCGTTTCTTTTGCCATACAATATCCTCCGTCCCCTTACTTAATAAGTAGACGGGAATTATTCGATCGGCTAAAACAACATGGATAAATACGATAAAAGCAGCCCGACTTCCTTCGCCCTCGGGTTGACCGTCTGCTTTGAGGCAATTCAATATAGCGAGGTGACTAAGCTTTACCTCTCCCCTAATTTAAACGAAGGGGAGACATATGATCGGCTAAGCCAATTAGCCAAGGAAAAACATATCCCGGTCATCATCAATAACCAAAAGATATTCAAAGCCTTATCAGGCAAAGACAACGTCATGGCCATCGCCGAGTTCGTCAAGAAAGAAAGCCAATTAGACTCTAATCTTCCTCATTGCCTATTGGTCAACCCGATGAACATGGGGAACCTGGGGACCATTATCCGGAGTTGCCTCGCCTTCGGAATCAAGGACTTAGGAATCGTCAAGCCGGCCGCCGATTGCTTCGACCCGAAAGTCATCCGCGGCTCAATGGGGGCCTTCTTCCGGTTGAGGGTCCATAATTTCGCTTCCTTTGAGGAATATCGAAAAGCCTATCCCGACCATCATCTTTATCCGTTTATGCTCCAAGCGAAAAAGCATTTAGGCGAAGTCGAATTCCAAAAGCCCGCCACCTTGATCTTCGGCAACGAAGCCAAAGGATTGGATAGGACTTATTTAGATATCGGGGAACCGGTCTTAATCAAGATCTCGAGCGAACTGGATTCGCTCAACCTCGATAACGCCGTCTCCATTGGCTTATACGAATTAAGCAAGACTATTTGACGCAATAGAAGACGCCGAGGGCATCCGGCCCCCAGTGGGCGGCCAAGGTCGCGGTCAAATCATCGTAATGGGTCGGTTTGATCCCTTTCGATTCATAATAGGCCACCACTTTATCGAGGTTGACCCGGCTCCGGGTATAGGAAGCGACGATCGGCATCGAGAGGTCCATGTCGCCGTTTTCTAATGGCATCTCGCAGAGCCACTTAACCCCCCCGTGAAGGCCCCGGACTTTGGCGATGGAAACGACTTTCCCATCGGGATCTAAGGAGATGATGGGGAGGATGCGGAGCAAGGTCCCGACCATCCAGGCGCTTTTCTTCAGTCTCCCGCCTTTTAATAGATAATCGAGGGTGGCGGTTAAAGAGACCAGCCGGATCTTGCTTCTAACTTCGGTTAACCGAGCGATGACCTCATCCATCGGCTTATCGGCCATCTTCAGAGCCTCTAAAGTCAAAATCCTCATCCCACCGGCAGCGTTTTTGCTATCAAAGACGGCGACGTTCTTCTTGTCTAAAAGCATCGACGCGATAGCGGAATACGTACTCGAAAGCCCACTGGAAAGGGAGATGATCAAAACCTCATCCCCTTGGGCTAAGTACTTGTCGACCATTTCCTCGACTAAATCCAGATGCGGCAACGATGTCTTGGGGAATTCCTTCGTCTCCGCCATCAGCTCATAAAGTTTGGTCGAGTCGATATCGACCCCGTCGCTATATTCGACGCCCCCGATCATGACGCGGATGGGGATGACGTCAATCCCCATTTCCTTGGCTTCGTCCGGCTTAATCGATGAGCCGGAATCAACGATGATTCTGCGCATATTAGCTCCTTTTTTACTGCGTTTTATACGAATCTAGTATGGAATACTAAGTGGCTAATCCTCCTTAATCATACCTTGATTGGAGCAAGGTTCAACGCATGATTTTCTTAATCGCCCATTCTTTCTTCGATGAATAGGGAGGATAACGGAGGTCTACATCTATTTTGCCTCTGGTCAAAACCGGGGTCATCCGGCTGAAGCAAGAAAGCGAATACTTCCCATGGTAGCAGCCCATCCCCGAGCCCCCTTTGCCCCCGAAAGGCAAAGAAGGCAGGGATAAATGCATCAAAGTATCGTTAATAACCGCCCCACCGAAATCAAGTTTAGAAACGATGGACTGCGCTTCCTTTTTATCGTCGCTGAAGACATAAAGGGCGAGGGGGATCGGCCGAGCGGAGACTTCTTCTAAAACCGTATCTAAATCCTGATAGGGAATTAAAGGCAAAACCGGCCCGAAAATCTCCTCTTCCATGCAAATCGACGCAAAATTGGCCTCAATGACCGTGAATTCCAACTGGGTATCATTGTGCTTTCCGCCGAGCATTGCCGGCTTATCCAGCATCGAAAGCAGCCGACTCAAATGTTTCGAAGAGACGATCTTACTATAGTCAGGATTGCCTAATTGCCCATTGGGATAAAGTTCCTTAACCGCCTTCTTTAGGGCTTCGACAAGAGGTTTCTTAATCGTCTCATCCACCAAAAGGTAATCGGGGGCGACGCAGGTCTGCCCGGCGTTAAGGCATTTTCCGAAGACGATTCGCCGGGCCGACAAAGCCAAATCAGCGTTTTTAGTGACGATACAAGGGGATTTGCCCCCGAGTTCAAGGGCGCAGGGCACTAAATTCTCGGCGGCCGCTCGATACACTTCCTTCCCGACCTTAGTCGACCCGGTGAATAAAATGAAATCGAAGGGCAAGGCGGTCAACTGCTTCGCTAAGTCCGCCTCGCCCAGAAGGCAAAGCACCTCCTCATCAGGAAAAGCCTCCTCGATTATCGCCTTCAAGACGCGGCTCACCGCGGGGGAGTATTCGCTTGGCTTCAGGATGACTTTATTCCCCATGGCTAAGGCTCCGGCTAAAGGATCAAGACTCAATAAAACCGGATAATTCCATGGCGAGAGGATTAAGACATTGCCCCAGGGTCTAGCCTCGACATAGGCTTTCGAGGGAAAAGTAGCCAGTCCGGTCTTCGCCTTATGGGGACGCCGAAAAGCGGAAAGATGGCGAAGGTAATAGGCGATTTCTTCATAGACTAAGCCAATCTCGCTCATGTAAGCCTCTTGGGTTGACTTCCCTAAATCCGCGGCTAATGCGAATAGCAAATCCCCTTCATGCCGCTTGATAGTCGCCTTCAGACGGGCTAAATATTCTTTTGATTGTTTAATAGTTAGAGTTGGCTTCAGTTTCCATTGACTGAAGATCGATAGAATGTCCATGAGCATATTTTACCATTCCATTTTGGCTTTTTGCTCCTATAATATGCCGTACCGAAAGGGGCAGAACATGGAAAGCAACGAACTGAAGAACGAATTCGGCTGTTTGGCGTTTACCGATGATACGGCTAAACGCTACCTCGACAAGGAATCCTTCTTGGCTTTGAAAGAAGTGAAGGAAAAAGGGATCCCGCTAGATGGCCCCTTGGCCGAGAAACTCGCCCACGCCTTGAAGACCTGGGCTTTAGAAAACGGGGCCACCCACTTCACCCACTGGTTCCAGCCCTTAAATGGCATCACCGCCGAGAAGCACGACTCCTTCCTCTCCGGAATCGATGAGGAAGGCAAAGCCATCCTCTCCTTCTCTGGCAAAGAGCTCATCAAAAGCGAGCCCGATGCCTCCTCCTTCCCTTCTGGGGGCTTACGGGCCACCTTCGAGGCTCGGGGCTATACCGCCTATGACTGCACTTCCCCCGCCTTTTTATACAAAGACGACAGCAGCTGCGCCCTTTTCCTCCCGACCGCTTTCTGCTCCTATACCAATGAGGCTTTAGATGAAAAGACCCCTTTACTCCGCTCAATGGATTACCTATCCGAACAAGCGGTCAAAGCCCTCCGTTTATTGGGCGACGAGAAGACCAACCGGGTCATCGCCTACGCCGGAGCCGAGCAGGAGTATTTCCTTTTAGAAGGGAGCCGCGTCGCCAAACGGAAAGACTTAGCCTATACCGGGCGGACCCTAGTGGGCGCCCCCGCCCCGAAAGGGCAGGAACTCGAGGACCATTATTTTGGCCCGATCCGGACCCAGGTCGCTTCCTTCATGAGCGAGGTCAACCGGACTTTATGGAAACTCGGCGTCCCGGCTCGGACCGAGCATAACGAGGTCGCCCCCTCCCAGCATGAATTAGCCACCATCTATTCCCCTTGCAACATCGCCGCCGACCAAAACCAATTGGTCATGCTCGTCTTGCGGCGGACCGCCAAAAAGCATGGCCTAGTCTGCGTGCTCGATGAAAAGCCCTTCGTCGGGGTCAATGGCTCGGGCAAGCATAACAACTGGTCGATCGGCACCGACACCGGGATCAACCTTTTAAAACCCGGCAAAGAGCCGGAGAACAACTTGATCTTCCAGGTTTTCTTAACCGCTATCGTGGCCGCGACCGATGAATACGCCCCCTTGCTTCGCGAATCGGCGGCGACTTACGCTAACGATCACCGCTTAGGCGGGGACGAGGCCCCGCCGGCCATCGTCTCGGTCTTCTTAGGGGAAAACCTTGAAGAACTGGTCCACCGGTTGATCGAAGGGAAGAATGGTTCGCATAGCGACCGTTCGATCATCGACACCGGGGCTAAGTCCTTGCCTTTATTGTATAAAGACAACACGGACCGGAACCGGACCTCGCCTTTCGCTTTCACTGGCAATAAATTCGAATTCCGGATGGTCGGCTCGAACCAAAACATCTCTGAGGCCAACACCGTCCTCAACACCGCGGTCGGTTATGAATTGTCCCATTTCGTCGATTTCGTCTCCAAAAGCGACGACAAAGAGACCGCTATCAAGGCCTGGATTCAAAAGACTTTGAAAGAGCATATCCGGATCGTCTTCTCTGGCGACGGCTATTCCCCCGAATGGAAGGAAGAGGCGAAGCGGAGAGGGCTTCCCGAACTAAAAACCGCGGTCGAGGCGACCGAGGCCTTAAGCAGCGAGCCGGTCAAGCAGCTCTTCCGTTCTTCCCGTGTCTTAACCGAATCAGAATTAGCCTCTAGGCAAGAGATCAAGTTCGCCAACTACGCCTCGGCATCCTTAATCGATGCTAAAACCTTATCGCATTTGGCCCATAAGGCGTTATTGCCCGCCGCCAACCGTTACTTGGCTTTGCTTATCCGCGAGACCGAGCAATATGAACTATCGACTTATGCCAACCAGACCCTCGATGAGGTCAATAAGCTGATCGACGAAGGGTTCCTCGCCTTGAAAGCCTTGGATGAGGATATCGTCAAAGCCAAAGAGCTCAAAGGGCATGAACTAGCCGTCTATTGCCGTGATGTCTTGCTTGTCGACATGAAGAAAGTTCGAACTCCGCTTGACAAACTCGAGCTGATCGTTGATAAATCCTACTGGCCGATCCCCTCTTATGGCGATCTGCTCTTCCACACCATTTAGACTATAGCATGCCGACTCCGCCATTTGGAAAACGCTTCGACCTTGCTTTGAAGGTCGGGGCTTTCCTTTATCTTCTCTTTGGCTTACTCCAATCTTTCACCTTCAACCAGTTCCATGTCTTTTCGCGGATGAGCGACTTCTCCTTTTGGCTCATCCTGAGTGAACTATCGAAGATGGCGGCTTATTTGCTCGTCCCTTTAGCAGTCTACCTCCATCATAAGAAGAGCCAAGATATACTGAAGTTGCTCTATCCCCTTTTGGCTTTAGTATCCCTTTCGTGCCTATTCGAATATAGCTCGATGGTCAAGACGCCTTTCAATACCCCGAACCGGAATAACCTCGATTCGGTGACTTTGGCCATCTACGATTCGATCAACCTCTTCATGCCCCAACTCGCCATCGTCACGATGTTCGTCCTCCAAGACGCCATCTTAATCGGGATTGGACTTTATTACCTCTTGGGCAATGAATGGAAAAAAGAAGATTGGAAGTCTTTGCTCTATTTCCCTTTATTCGTCTTAATGACCATCCCGCTGAACATCTTGTCCGAGCCGATCGCCCATAGCCCCGATTGGTTCCAAAGCGCGACCCATTTCGATAACTTCACCATCTGGCATTTCTTAATGTTTGCCTTGGTCATCTTCTTCACCTGGCTTTCTTATTTCCTCTTAAAGAAGAAGGATAAAGAATCCCAAGTCTTCTATCTTCGGGCGATGGCCATCATCCTCATCATCCATTTCGCCGGGAAGGATTCGATGCTGATCGGCGATGGCTATAACATCTATAACATCGTCTTATCGAGCATTCCCCTGTTCATCTGCGACATCGGGAAGATCATCGTCTTATTGTCGGTCACCTTAAGGAAGAAAGTCCTTTATGACATCGCCTTCTTCGTCCACTCGGCCGGGGCTTTGACCGTCTTCTTCTATTTCGGGCGGATTCAGAACTTCGGCTCGGTCCTCGATTATTCTTTCCTCTACTTCACCTCGACCCACTTGTTATTGTTCTTGCTCTCAATCTTGCCCGTCATGCTTCGTCATAGCGAGTTCCATTTTAAAAACTGCCTCATCCCCATCGCTTATTACGGGGTGGTCATCCTTATCGCCACCGCTGTCTCGGTCGGCATCACCAACGCCTCGGCCACCTGGGTCGATGGGTATGGAAACCATTTGCCCGAATTGCTTTATCTAAACTTCGCCTTTACCCAAGTCAATCCTTTGCCGATTGAGGTCCCGGGCTGGATCAACTTCCAAATCGGGGTCTGTGAAGTCAATCCCCTTTATTTAATTGGGCTTTACGCCGTTTATATCGGCCTCTTCTTCGCCTTCTTTGGCTTCCAGTTATTGGTGAGGAAGGTCCATCGTCGTCTAATCAAACAACCGGCTCAATGACGGACATAGCCTTCGTCAGAGGGATTGTCTTCAATTGGCACATACCATTCGACCCGCATATGAAGGTCGAAACGGTCCCGTAGCTCGGCGATCTGCCCCATCAATGGGCTTTGATGATGGGCGTCTAAGGCATGTTCGTCCATCCATTTATCGATAAGCAGGACTGTCTCCCCGTCATCAACCGGATAGAAATACTCATACCCTAGGTTGCCCGGTTCATTCCGGATCATCTTAACTAATCCCGTTTCCTCCATGGCTTTGACGAAGGAATGAGCCGCCCCGTTTTTCCCTGAATAATAGATATTGATAACTAGCATGCCCATAGGATAACCAAAGAGCCAAGATTGTCGAAGGCCTAAAAGGCATGGGAAGGCATAGAAATAGGGCTCCGCGATGGGAGCCCTATTTACTGATGGATGGATTATTTTTTCCGTTTCTTCAGATAGAAGAAGATGCCTAAGCCGGCGGCAGCTAAGACGACGACCCCGCCAACCACGCCCAAGACAATCCAAAGGACGGTGTTGTCGCGCGGCTTCTCATCCCCCGAATCGCTCGGGTCGGAAGGAGTCGAAGATGAGGAGGAATCCTCGCTCGGGAGGCTGGAGGATCCATCGCTAGACGAACTATCCCCGCCCGGTTCGGAAGACGAATCACCAGAGCCGATCGCTTCCCACTCGGCATAGACGTTGATGTCGCTATTGGGCATCACGTCGAAGTCGATGATCCAGCCAACGAAGGTATAGCCATCGCGGGTCGGATTGGTGCTCGGGATGGTGATTTTCTCGCCAACCGTGACATCGAAGGAAGCGAAGGCTTGCGCCCCTTCATAGGCGTAATAGGTGACTTTCCACTTATTGAGGGTCACGCCGCTGACGGAGATGTTAACGTCGGATGAGACATCGGGAATCGTATAGCTTCCATCGGCGTTCGGAGTCAAGGCCGTCCCGTTATTGCTCACGACGAGAGGCGACTTCGAATAATTCTGCTCCAACTTGACGCTGAAGGAGAGATCCTCGCCTTCGACCACTTCCGTAGGCAACGAGTGGATGGAATAGCCAGTCCCGGTCGAGGCCTTGACCTGGTAGGAATTGACGGGATCGCCTTTGACCACGTTGATGAAATCGTAATTAATCCAACCATTGGGATTAAGGTCCCCGGTGATGGTGAAGCTATGGAGGCCTTTGGTCAATTTCCCGTAAACCGAGCTATAGAGGCCATGGCCGCCACACCAATCGGAGCCAGTCAAGGTCGTCTGCTGCCACGGCTGCCCATCGAAACGGTAGCCAACCAAGGACGACATCGGGGAATCGCTCGTCCCGGTGGCATAGCCGATCCGGATTTCGTATTCGGCGGTTTCCGGGACTTCGAAGGTAAAGGTCAGCCGTTTGACGTTGCTGGCGTCCTCAGCGATCTCCTCGATCGAGGTGGCGTAGCCATCCTCATCCGAAGGCCCCATCTCGCCGACATAGGCTCCACCGCTCCAATACTGGTCGCCTTCCTTTTGCTTAACCTCCCCGCCGAAGATAAGGGCATCCTCAGCCTCAAGGGTTTGGTAATCGTATTCCCGAACATAGGGGTCAGCGACGCCGAGCATTTCCGAGATTTTCTTCGAGAGGATCCCGCCAATCTCGTCATGGTTCAGCTCATTGGCATGGCCCGAGTCACCAAGCATCATCTGCGGGATCTCAACGAAAGCGATGTTCTCGTCGTTAAGCCCTTCGATAGCCGCTTGGTATTCCGGGATATGGTCCCGGTTATAATACATGCCATAGGCGAAGACAATCTTCGCTTCCGGATGGGCCGTCCGTAATTTGGCGGCGAAGGCAGTAGCTTCGGCGGTGAAATCCTCGATGGTGGTCCCGAGGGTTGCCATGATCGAAGCCCCTAAGTCGTTGCTTCCCAACCCGACAACGATGACGTCGGCCTCTTCGGCCTCAGCCAAGGTATTCGGATCGCGGAAATAGGATTGGTAGTTATAAATATCCTTCATCTGGGCATCTTTCGACATGGCCCAGTTGGATTCGGAATTGAATCCTTCCATCAATCCCCGTCCGGAGACGGAGATGACATCGAAGTCGGCATCATAGGCATTGGCGATTCGCCGAGCGAAACCCTGATAGGCGTCCTCGACGTTCATCGCGACCTGGTTGGCGCAGGTCACGGAGTCGCCGATGAATTCGAATTTCAACTCTTTGGCGGCGCTTTTGCGGATTTCTCCACCATTGCTGTATTCGATTCCGGTCACCGACAAAAGGTTTCCGGCCGCCTCGCTGGTCTTATAAATCGAGACCGAGTGAGTCCCGTCTTCCAATTCGGTGGCCAGAATCGTCTCCGGGGTAACGTTCACATAATGGACGTCCCCATCGATATCGACCACGAACTTGGTGTTTTGGGTTTGGATCGAGCTGGCCACATCGGTATGGAGGACCAAGGACCCACTGCCTTCATAGACGAAATCCAAACCGGAGGCCGACCAGTCAAGCGGGATGGCGTCGAGAGTTTCTAAGCTCCGGCCCCGGACATTGACTAAGGACTTCAGCTCCTCGGCCCCGACATAGGTAGTCGGTCCGACCGGGTCGACATCAGTTTGGGACGATTCTTTGATCGAGATGACCGTGAAGGCCCCATCGCCGGCGACCCCGGCATTGGCGATCCGAACATAGTTCTCTTGCGAGGAAGCGTAGCCCATCGAAGCCAATTCGTAGGAAGGAAGATGGACGGTGTATTCCTCGTTTAAGGGAGCGGCGCTTAGATCGACGGTCTTATAGGAGTCGACGTTCGGCCCCACCGAATACGCCAAGGAATTGGTCGCGCCTTTGCTCGACATCTTGATCGTGACATCGAGGGAAGGATTGGTCTCCGCTGGCGTGATATAAGCGATTGCCGCCCCTTTGTATTGCTGATTGGCATCCAAGATCAGGTCTTGGTAGGAAACGGTGGTCGCGGGATTGAATAGGTCCTCGATCGTCCCACTTAGGTAAGTGGCCTGGAAGATCAAGCTCTCGACCCCATAGGTACCGACCGGATAAGAGGTTTTAACCAAATCCAGTCCCGCGGGCAGGGTGAAAGTCCGAAGCGAGCCCCAATCGAAGACTTGGAATACCAAGACGTTTTGCCCTTGGTTGAGATTGACGTAAAGGTCGTCATATTCCATCTCGCCCCAATTGCCCGAAATGGAATGGGTCTCGACGTTATCGACCGAGTTCACATAAACGTTGACCGGATAGTTGCCAGCCTTGAAGGTCAGGGGGATGTTATAAGTCCCCGCCGACTCGGCATTGACGACCAAGCGGGCGAAAGAGGCTTCAGCCGAGGTAAGGGGCGTGATGGCCGCTTGTTGGTAATTGACCCCGAAACCACCCCGTTCCTGGCCAAATTGATTGACCCCGTTATTGTCGGTGTCGGGGAAACGGACGTGATGAAGGGCGGCGTTGCCGACGAAATTATAAGTTACCGGCTCATCGGCCAATGGGCTGACCCCTCCCGCGAGGGGCGAGGCCATCCCGAGTAAAGCCAAGCTAAGGAGAAAAGGAACCATTATTGCTCCTTCCGCTTCTTGCTCTTGTTGAGGGCAACGACGGCGACGATGGCGCCGCCGACCGCGACCAAGGCGAGAATACCAGCCACTAGCCCCCAATTGGTATTGTAGGCGTAAGTGTTCTCAATATAGGCGGGAGCTTTCAACAAGGTGCCAGAGGCGTTGGTCAGGAAGTTGGTGAAGCCATACTTCGTCATGATGAAGCTGTAGCGTTCCCGCATGGCGGAGAAATCATCGGAATAGTAGATGTAGTCTTTGACTTCCGGATCGAGGGCTTCGTAATCGCTGGCTAAGGTCGTCCAGATAGCCTCGTCGAAATCGTTATCGAGGGCGCTGGTCTCGCATTCTTCGCCGGTGACTTGCAAGAAATGGTCAGCATAGGCTTTGGCAGCTTGGTAGACGCTGTCTTCAACCGAGCCGATTCTCAAGACGTTGACGTAGTCGTAATTGATCCAATTGGAGAGGGCGGCGGTGAGATAGATTGTCCGTTGCCCTTTGTAGAGGGTGGTCGTATAGGTTTCATAGACCCCATGACCGCCGCACCAATCGCCGGAATTGACGGTCAGTTCGGTAAACTCGCCATCATCGATCGAGATGCCAAAGGTCGCGTTAGCGCTGGTAGCATAGCCGATCTGAATTTCGTAGACCCCGGTTTCCTTAACGTCGACCGGGATGGCGATATGACCAATGTTGGCCGCTTTCGACTCCACATCGGCGATGTCTTCAATTTCGTTATTTGGCAAATCGCCAACGTATTTTCCGCCCGACCAGTTTTGGGCCGCATCATCAGCTTCGATGTTGATCTTGCCGCCGGAGGCGTAATCCTCAGCTTCGTAACGGGTAAAGTCGTATTTCCGGGTATAGGGATCGTCGACGCCTTTTAAGTCGGAATAGGCGGCTGATAGTTTCTCGGCAATCTGATCGTGCTGATACTGGGTCGGATGGCCGCTTAAGCCTTGGATCATGGTGCCGGTGACGACTTCATCGCCCTTGGTTTCGTCGCAGTTAACGAAGGCTACGTTCTCATCGGCGATGCCGGCGATCGCCTCCTCGAAGACCTGGCCATAATTCCGGCCATGGTTGGTGCCGACGCCCCAAAGCCAGACGATCGAGGCATCCTTATAGAGGGCGCGAAGTTCGCTGGTGAAATCGACCGCGGCCTGAGCAATATCCTCAACCGTGGTCCCGTATTTTTCCAAAAGCGAACCCGACAAATCATTGTTACCCGCGTTGATGAAGATGGCGTTTGGGACGAAGGAATCCATATCGTATTCCGTCGATGCATCACGGAAGAAGCTAGTCTTCGTGTAAATATCGGTGATCTGTTTAGTATTGTCCTGCGCCCAAGAAGATTCGGATAAGGTGCCTTGGATGAGGCCACGGCCCGAGCAGGAAATCGTTTGGGCATCGGCGTCATAAGCCCGAGTCAGCAAGTTGCCCCAGGCTTGGTAATAATCCTCACCGACCACTTCGCCCATTTGGTTGCCGCAGACGATGGAGGCGCCGAGGAAGAGGAATTTGGTATCACGCTCTTCGGCCGGAGTCAAAGTCGCGTCCTTATCAACGGTCAGGCTATTGAGTTGATAAAGGTTACCAGCCGCTTCGCTGGTCTTGGTGAGACGGAAAGTATGGGTGCCCTCAGGCAAGTCGGAAGCGAGGACCGAAGCTGCACTGGGAGTCACATAAACCGGATCTTGATCGTCGACCTCGACGACAAAGCGGGTATTGCTGGAATTGCCTTTGGAGGAGAAGTTGGCGATCACGTCGCCTTGGCCCTCCATGACGAACTCAACACCCGACCCCGACCAATCAAGGGCGATGCCTCCATCGGCAAGGTCAAGGCTCCGGCCATTGATTTTAACGGAGGATTTAAGCTTGTCGCCGGCGATGACTTTGCCCGAAACCACGTCAACCGCCGTGCTCTCGGTGATGGAGTTAAGCCGGACCTTCTGGGCGGAATCAGTATTGATAATTCTTAAACTATATTTGCCCTCCCCTGAAATCCCGAGTTCCTCAAGAGCATACGAGGGAACATGGGCAACGAAAGGTTCGCCAGTCGTGGTCCCGTCGCCGAAGGTGATGGCAGTGCTTTTGCCGTTGGCCTGCAGTTCAAGCGAGGCCAATTCACCGCTCCACTGATCAACTTGGACCTCGAAATCTAGCGATTTGGTCGTTTCGGCTAAGTCGAGGTTAACGAAGGTCGCGCCCCGATATTCGTCGGAAGCGTCGTAGCGGAGTTCTTTGTAAGTCAAAGCCTTGCTCCCATCCCAGACATTGGTCTGCGGATCCTCGACATACATCTCAGCCCGGATCAAATCAGTCCCAGAATAAGTACCCTCGGTCTCCGAACCAAAGGAGACGACCTTGACCGTCTCGGGCAAAGTGAAGGTGACGAGGTTGCCCCATTTCCAAGTCTGGGTAACGATGACGTTGCGCCCTTCGTTTAGTTCAACCGGGATAGTCGAATACTCTAGGTTATTCTTTTGCCACCAAGTCGCGTTATCCAGTATCGTGCTGGTCTTGTTGGCATAGGAATTGACGTAGATGTTGACCGGGAAGTCGGCGGTGGCGTCGTAAGTCGAGATGCCGTAATCATAAGTACCGGCCGCCTCGACCTCGACGACTAAACGGCTATAGGACGCGTTATCGGTGTAAAACCCGTGGGCGTTATCCGCTTGGTAGTTAGTTGCGACCGTGTTGGCGGTTAAAGTGGAGATGTTGGAGGAAATCTTATTTTGGACGACTTTCGAATGGACCAATTCCTGATTTTCCCAAAAGCTGTACTCGACCGTCTTAACCGGTTCGGTCGGGGTGGTTTCCTCCGACCCGGAGGTATCATCCGGAGTCGAATCTTCGGCGTAAACCGATAAAGGCAACGATATGGCAGCGGCGCTGCCGAGGAGCCCAAAGGCTCCGAGGGCGAAAAGCAATGTTCCTTTCTTCATGAGTTCAATTCTCCTTTCTCAATCACGAAGGTAGTGATGCTATGGGGCGGCAGCGTGACGGTCGCCCCTTTACGCTGGATGAGGAGGACCGGCTCGTTGATCCAGTCCGTGTTCATGACGACCACGACCAAGTCGCCATTGGGGTTGAGGTATGCCGTCGAATAGACGTTGGACTCGAAGTCGTTCCAACACAGCACCCGTTTGGCGCCCCGTTGGATGAATTTCGAGAACTGACCGATGTAGTAATAAGCCGGGCGGAAGATCACTTCCCCGCTGGGGCGGTCGAACATGACAGGGGCGTCGCAGTAATTGCCGACCCAGGTGGGCCCACCCTCGTCATTGACCACCATGTTCCAATCGATGAAGGCCGCGGTATGGCGGTTTAGCCCTTCGATGATGTCCCGTCCATACTTTTCCGCCGCCTTGTTGGCTGATAATTTGCTTTCCTCCCCGCCGGAGTAACCGGCATTGGCCCACTCGACGCAGCCTTCGGTGAAGATGATGGCCTTATCCGGATGGATATCGTGGGCCATCAAGACATTGTCGTAGTTATTGGTGACGTACCAGTGATAGGCGATGCCGGAGACGAGTTTATCGACTTCCGGGTCGGCTAAAGTGACATTGGCCCGGCGGACCATCTCGTCCTTATTGTGGTCCCAGATATAGATCTTGGTGTCCTCTAAGCCATGCCGCTTTAAGGCCGGGACTAGGTAATTCTTGATTAGGTCGGCTTCCTGCTCGGCGCTGACGTGAGTCGATTCCCAAAGCTGCTTAGCTTCCGGTTCGTTTTGGCAAGTGACCATGTCGACTTTGAGGCCAGCTTCTTTCATATGTTCCAAATAAAGGCACATATATTCGGCCCAATCTTTCCGGCATTCCGGACGAAGCTGCCCACCGAAATTCCGTTCGCGATTGCTCTTCATGTACGCCGGCGCCGACCAGATGGTCGCCATCCGCTTGATGTCGGGGCAAATCTTGTTGATCTTCGTCCCGTATTCGATGGTCAGCTTCTCTTCGGCGAAATCGTAACCGCTTAAATCGGTTGCCCCCTCGGGAAGGTAATCGTAGGAATAGGACCCGAAATCGGTGGAGGCGATGGTATGGCGGAGAAGGTTATAGCCGATGCCTTTTTCGGCCGAGAAGTATTTCTCAATCACCATCTGGGCTTTTTCCGGCCCCATAGCCCGAAGGTTCTCCTCGGTCGCCCGGGTCAAGGCCCCGCCGAACCCGATATGGGTTTGGAAGGTCCTTGATGGATCGACGTAGATGCAGCGCCGATTGAGGTCAGGTTTATCCTGAAGAGTAATGGAGGGGAGCACGGCGAGCCGTTCCCCGTTGCGTAAGCTGGTTCTGATTCTTTTCATAGCGTTTCAAATATTCACGGCATTGACTTTGACGATGCCTTCCCAATTCTGGAATTCGTACCGGCGGCCGTTGCATTCGACCTTGGCCCCGTAATCGAGGCAATCTTCCTGTCGGAACTCATAGGATCCCGACCCATTGCCCCGGGTGACCAAGACGTCATACCAAGTGCCGGTCTTCTCCAATGAAGTCAGGTCGAGGCGGATCTCGATATCATCTTTCGGGTCAGCCATTTGAGCCTGATGGGTCTCGCCGTTGACGTCTTTGACCCTCAAAGCCGAATAGGGGGCATCGCTGGTGAGCCCTTTGGCCCGGTAAACCAGATATGGCTTCTCGTCGATGAGCTCTAAGGAGAGCGACTCCTCGGCGAAGACGTTTTCCCGGAAGGTGACCGAGGAGGAGATGAAGGTGACCTTCCCGGCTTTGCCTTCGAGGACGAAGAAGTAATTGGGCTTCGCTTCGTCGGCCTTTTTGTCGACGTATTCGTTGGTGGTGATGTAAATGTTGTCCTGTTTGCCGTCAACATCGACGTTGACCTGCTCAGCCGAATCGTCGAAGACATCGGAGGCAGAACGGTAGATCTTTTTCCCGTTCGGATCGCAGAAGCTCGACCATGAGGTGGCGGTATCGAGGTTGAAGCTGGCTTCGACGTAATAGCCTTCGCCTTCTAAGACCTCAATGCTTGGGGCGAGGCTCGGGATGGTGATGTTCAAGCCGCCGGTAAGGTCGCCGCTAGTGACGTTGAGGTAGAATTCGCCCGGCTCGACCTCGGCCTCTAAGACGTAAACCCCGTCTTTCAGTATGGCTTCGGCCTTGGCCGATTCGGCGAAGGAATCGTCGAAAGAGAGATAGAAGGTCGGATCGGAATAAGCGGCATCGAGGGTGATTTCGAACCGGTATTGCCCAACCCCGGTTTGATAAATATCGACATGGTCGTATTCGATGTAGGTGAAGGTCTCGGCTTCCCCAGTCTTGAAAACCAAGGTCGTGACCGATTGGGGCTCGATCGAAAGGGTGACCATCTCCTCACCGATGACGACGGAGACATCTTCGGAAGAACGGTCGTTGATATTGACCAGCGCGACCACGATCTCACCATTGGGATTCTCGTAGGAGGTGGCCCGGACGGTCCCTTCATTACTCGAGGTGGTTGAGAGAATCTCCGGCTTTTCCCCGTCTTCGGCTTTGGCGAACTTGGCGACGTGGGCTAAGGCGTAATAGGCCGGATTGAGTTTGTATTCGTCCCCGTCTAAGGAAATGACCCCGAAACAGGTGGCGGAATTGCCTTTAACCGGTTTGCCATCGCTAGTCAGAACCAAGTTCCAATACATGCAGGCGCTAGCCCCATATCCCATCGGGCCGATGGTGACGTTGCCGGCCGCCCAAGCGAGGTTCTGAGCGAAGTCGACAGAAGAGGAAGATTCGGTGACCTCGGTGATGTAGAAGTCTTTCGCCGCATAATCCGGATAAGCGGTCGGATCAGTGTAGTTATAGAGGAAATCCCCGTAAATCGTCGGCCAATTGCCGTCATAGCAATGCAAAGCGAAGCCGGAAACATACTTATTGGTTAATTCGTCATCGAGCAAGTACTCGACGAAGAGTTCAAAACTGATGTCCATCCCGTCGCCGACGTTATGGTCGTAGACGTCAAGCCGAAGATCGGAGTAATCGCTCCCCTCCAGCTTTTGGCACAACGCCTTGGCAACCCGAAAATAACCTTCAGCCGACATTTGCATCGAGGGATATTTGACGTTGGTGATGAAGGGCTCATTGACTAAGGAAAGGTAATCGATGGTGACGCCGGCTTCATCGAATGCCGCGACCGTCTTGAATAGGTAGTCGGCGTAGGCTTTCTCCTCGGCGCTCGCTTTGGCCAAATCGGTTTCATCATACCCTTTCAAATAGCCGCCGATCAGGCTGTTGCTGGTTTTCATCCAGGCCGGGGCCGACCAGGGAGCGGCGAAGATGGTGACGTCGGGACACCGCTTCTGCACCTCCTTGATGGCCGGAATCAAATAACGAAGATCTTTCTCGATCGAGAAATGGGCTAAGGTGTAATCGGCCCCCTGCTCGTAATCGTCATAGGTATAGAAGTCCTCGCTGTCGAGAGTGTAATCGGAGGTACCAAGCGGGACTCGGAGGACCGAGAAGCCACCATCGACGAAGAAGGTGTCGATTATTTGGTTCCGCACCTCTTCCTCGGCGGTCATAAGCAAATAAGCCGAGCTTTGGGTCATAGCCGCCCCATAGCCGATCAAGTCTTTGCCGGTGCCGGCGCTGATGTTGACTTCGGTCCCGGAGGTAAAAGAATACGGTTCAAGTTCCAGGTCACTGGTTCGCTGAAGCAATTTGCTCCGGCTGCCCGTGGTCTCATAGACCTCAGCCCTGGTTAAGGAATCGGAATCGATGGCCGACGTCTCATCCGGGTTGGTCCCTGAGGGGGTGGAAGAAGAGGTTTGTTCGCCCTTATTGCAGCCGACCAATAAAGCAGCTGAAGCACAAAGAAAGACGAAGCTGGCAAAATGTTTTCTCATAAATCACTCCTTGACCCCGCCGAGCGAAATGCCCTCGAGGATATAGCGTTGCAGGAAGAAGAAGATCAGGACCAAAGGCAATGAGGTGATGACTGAGCCGGCCAGCATCTGCGGGTAACGGTTGGGATCGCTTGAGCCGGCCGAGACCAATTCCCCTAATGCCCGGGAGAGGGTATAGATATCGGTATTGGTCGGGATGGCCAATAAGGTCCACATGAAGTTGTTGTAGTTCCACATAAAGGTGGTGATGCCCAAGACGACGAGCATCGGGCTCACTAAGGGAAGACAGATGGTGAAGAACACCTTGAAGGGATTCGCCCCATCAATTTCGGCCGCTTCCTCAAGGTCTTTGCTTAGGCCGAGGAATTGCTGCCGCATCAAGAAGACGTTATAGATCGACATGACGAAGGGGAGGATGAGGGCCCCGATGGTATCGATGACCCCGAGGAACTGACAGATGATGAGGTTCGGGATGGTCATGATCGCCCCGGGAATGGTCATCGAGGCGAGAATCAACGGGAAGACCACCTTCTTCCCCGCGAACTCAAACCGGGCCAAGGCATAACCAGCCATGGCGTTGAGCAGCAGGTTGAGGGCGGTGTTGACGACGCAGATGAGGATGGTGATCCCAAAAGTGGTCGCGAGCCGTAATGAATCCATGGCATTCGAATAGTTCTCAAACGTCAGATAGAGATGGCCGTTGTCATCAATCGGCAACATATGGAACCCCGGTTCAAACAGATCCTCTGGGGTCATGAAGGAAGTGCAGATCAAATACAAATACGGGAAGAGGAAGCAGAAGGCGAGCAGGATCAAGACCGCATAGGCGGCGATCCGGCCGACCTTAACCCCTAATGGCTTCCTGGCGAAGCTCGAGCATGAGGCGTTTCGCATCTCCGAACCCTCCTTTCCGCCGCTTCTTCGAATCCCCTTGCGGCACAACGGTGTATTGGATGAAAGTGAAGAAAATGATGAAGAGGAAGAGGATGTAGCTCATCGAGGAAGCGACCCCGACTTGCGACAAATCCATGTAGAGAGAATAGATCTCGAACATGACGGTCGTGGT
Organism: uncultured bacterium; assembly: GCA_949297805.1. Classification (GTDB taxonomy): domain Bacteria; phylum Bacillota_I; class Bacilli_A; order RFN20; family CAG-826; genus Alloenteromonas. The sequence goes on along the minus strand of CASFTG010000001.1, from coordinate 329,529 downwards.
TCCAAAGGCCCCGTCGGTCATGAGATACATCTGGTCAAAAGCCTGCAAACCACCGATGGTTGAAGTGATAATGAGGAAGAAGAGGGTCGGCATGACGCCGGGGATGGTGACGTGGATGAACTTCGAGAAGGAATTACCCCCGTCGACCTCGCAAGCCTCATATAACTGGCCATTGATGTTCTTCATCGAACTCAAGACAATCAAGACGTTATAGCCAAGCCCGCCCCACACCGACATAACGGCGAGGGTCGGCAAGGCGGTAGAAGTCGAACCGAGTAAGTTGATGTTGGTCCCGAAGGTCTCATTGATTAGGCCGATGACGCCGGTCGAGGGATCGATGAGGGCTAACCAAATGGCGTTGACCGCAACCCCAGCGGTCACCGAGGGGATGTAGAAGCAGGTCTTGAAGAACTTCTCACCTTTGATATGGCTATTGAGGATCGCCCCCACCACGAGGGCGAGGATGATCGAGGCTGGGACGGTCATTAGGACATAGAGGAAGGTCGTCCCGAAACTCGGCCAGAAATCGGGATAAAGGATGTCGTTGGTCATGACTTCCCAATAGTTGATGAGTCCGACCCAGGAAAAAGAATCAGAGAAACCATCCCAATCGGTCAAGGAGACGAAGAAGGAGATGAAGATCGGGGCTAGTTGGAAAATTAGGAAGTAGACGGCCAAAGGAAAAAGAAAGACCCAGGCAGTGAAGTTCCGTCGGCCCCGTTTGGCGAAAGTCCTTAATTCGCGCGAAAGCATGGGTCTCCTTTAAGCGGCTTTCTTCAAAGCTTGATTAGAGGCCGCTTCGGCCCAGGTGAGGGCTTCGGTTATATCCCGCTTCTCGTCAGGATTGACGATATCGCTGATGGCTTGACCGAGATACTGGTCGTTGACCGTCATCCAGCCCGGGACGATCGGGCGGGAGACGACGTGATTCAATTGTTCCAACACCACCTGCATATAAGGCGATTCGGTCTCTTGGTATTCGGTGATCGAGGGGAAGTTGCCGGTGAAGCTGCCAAGGAGCTCCATGTTGTCTTTCTCGTTGAGGAACTTTAGCAGCATCATCGCCCCATCCTTATTGGCGGCCGTCGAGGGGATGACGAGATTTTCCCCGCCCATGACCGAATAATGGGTGGTCCCATTCCCCGGCATCAAAGCGACGCCCAAATTGAAGTTCGGCTTCTGCTTGAAGAGGTTATCGATGTCGTAGGAGGAACCAATCTTGAAGGCGATGGACCCATTGGCAAAGGCATTGGCCGAGGTCCGGATGGTATCGTCATTGGTATCCATCCGATAGAGGTCGCGAATATAGGTGGCGGCCTTGATTCCTTCGGCGGAGTTGAAGGCGACGGTGTTGGTCGCTTCGTCATAAAGCTTCCCTCCGCAGTTCTCGAGGAAAGATTGGAAGTACCAGCCGGCATAGCCCCCTGACCCGACCCCTTCGAAGAGGGCAACGCCGCTATCAGTTTCAACATTGACCCACTCATCGAGGCTATTAGGAACCTCTTCCTCGGAAACCAGGTCTTTGTTATAAAGCAAAACCGAGGCGGTGATATTCAACGGCAAACCATAGGTATGTTTATTATAAACATTGGTACCGTAGGCCGCCTGATTGTATACCGAGGTATCAATCTCATAGTAATCAATGTATTCGTCGAGTTGGATAATTGATCCGGCCGAAGCATAGGTGGCGATGAGCGGCTGGTCCATGTAAGCCAAATCGGGTTTGAAGTTGCCACGGGAGATGGCCGATTTGAAAGTTGAATCGTATTTGTCTTTGACGGTGGCTTGCAACCGGACATTGATGCCAGTCTCCTCGGTGAACTCCGCCAAGAGCTCCTTCAAGGCGTTTTGGTCATCTTGATCAGAAGGCTGATAAACCATGAAGTTAACCGTGGTCCCGGTTAAGTCAGAGGTCGCCCCCGGAGTGAAGCTAGATGACGAGCCCTTGTTAGTATTGCAAGCGGTTAACAAAGTTACCGCTAACAATGGAAGCGCTAACATTTTGGTGTTGTGATTGCTCATGCTTTTTATTCTCCTGTTAATTTATATGGACGTCCTAAAGGACGGTACCATTAACGTAAAGTGAAGGGGCAATAAGACGCCGCTCGTTAATCTGAACGCCCTCTTTTACCTTCTGCATTAACCGGTCGGCCAGTACTTGCCCGACCTCGAAGATCGGTTGATGGATGGTGGTGATGGCGGGCAAGGTCAGCATCTCGCGGCCTAAGCCATCGAAGCCGGTGACCGCGATCTCCTCCCCTACTTTGACCCCGTGTTCACGAAGGGAATTGACCACGCCTAAGGCGATTTCATCCGTGGCGCAGCAAACGGCGTCGAACCCTTTAACCCAGTCGAAATGCTCCTCCATGAACATATGAGCGGAAGCGGTGTCATTCTTGGTTTTGGCGATTTCATAGCTCGCCTTTCCTTCCACCGCATCCTTAAAACCGCTTTCCCGTTCGCCAACGAAACTTCTAGGAGCGTCGATCGAAAGGTAGAGAATATGCTTTTTATGCGCTTTGATTAGGTATTTTCCCATCATTTTCATGCCTAATCGGTTATCGATATCGATGGAATCAGCTCCTTCAAGGGAACCAAAAACCACCACTTGCTTCCGGGAGGAAAGGTCTAAAGCGCGCTGGGTATCGTCTTCGTTTAACCCCATCAAGATGATTCCGTCGCAAGCTTCGCCGGAATACCATTCCTTGCGCATTAAGACAGAGTAGTTCTTATCCCCGAGTCGATCAGCGATACCGGCTAAGACATTAAGATAAAAAGGATTAGTCCCAACGATGTCAGTCGGGATATAGACATAAATGATATTGGTCCGCCCATTCGAGAGCGCCTGGGCGACGGTATTGGGGGTATAACCAAGCCGTTTCAAAGCCTCGTTCACCCGCATGCGGGTATTGGTCTTGACCTTCTCCGGATGATTGAACACCCGGGAGACAGTCATGATGCTCACGCCGGCTTCCGCGGCTATTTCCTTAATGGTGGTACGATTCTCTAAACTCATCTATGAAACCGCTTCCATTGCAAGTATAAATGCGCTAAAGTATGCCTGTCAAGGAAATGTTAACGCTATCAAAGGAGAAGAAATAATATGCATGAAAAACCCGAACAGCCGACCACTGATTCCAGCCAGAAAACTCCCTTATCCAATAGGATAAAGAAGCGGTTCGCTGACCGCGCAGCTTTCAAGAAAGAGCAAAAATCGATTGAGAAATCACGCGAGCGATCCCTAAAATATCTCCTCTTAGATGACAAGGCCCGGCAGACAGAACCGAAGGAAGCGCCAAAGGACTCTCTCATCTCCCTCCGCCACGTCAACAAGGTTTATCCTAACCTTGTGCAGGCGGTCTATGACTTCAATTTAGATATAAAGGAAAAGGAATTCATTGTCTTCGTTGGACCTTCAGGCTGCGGCAAGTCCACCACTCTCAGGATGATCGCTGGCTTAGAGGACATCACCACCGGCGATCTCTTCCTCGAAGGCAAAAGAGCTAATGAACTTCCGGCAAAAGACCGGGATATGGCCATGGTCTTCCAATCCTATGCCCTCTACCCTCATCTTAATGTCTATCAGAACATGGCTTTCTCCTTGAAGCTCCGCCACGTCGACAAAGACACCATCTATCAACGAGTCAAAGCGGCCGCCAAAATCCTAGAGCTTGGGGAATATCTCGATCGGAAGCCGAAGGAATTATCCGGTGGCCAACGGCAACGGGTGGCGTTAGGCCGGGCCATCGTCCGCAATGCTAAAGTCTTCTTAATGGATGAACCGCTTTCCAACCTCGATGCCAAACTCCGGGTTCAGATGCGCTCGGAGATCGTCAAGTTGCACCGCAGTTTAGAAGCGACCACTATCTATGTCACCCACGACCAAACGGAAGCCATGACCATGGCTGACCGGATAGTCGTCATGAAACTCGGCCACGTCCAGCAAATCGGAACTCCGGAGGAAATCTTCGATCATCCGGCCAATATGTTCGTCGCCTCTTTCATTGGCTCCCCCGCCATGAACCTGATTCCCGCAGTCATCGAAGGCAACGATTTCCGCTTCTCCGACGGGAAGACCTTACCTTCCACCGCCAAGCAAATAAAGCAGATTGAGGAGTTCCATAAGAATCGTTTAGCCCAGTTAGAACAAAAGTTGGCCGTCGAAGAACAACGGGTCGCCGCCGATATTGCCGAAGCCGAGGCCAAACACAAAAAGAAGAAAGTCGACCTCTCCTACATCGGACGGGAAGCCGAAGAGATGAAGAAGGAAATCGCCGAACTTCAAGCCTTCATCGCCGAACCAACCCGCCGGGTAGTCTATGGTATCCGGCCAGAAGACTTCTCCCGGGCGAACAAAGACAGCAAGGTCACCCTTGAAGTCGAAATCGGGGTGGCGGAATTGATGGGCCGGGAATATATTGTCCACTTCAATCTCGGCGGAAAAGACGCCGTCGCCCGCATCGATGCCAGCCAGCCGGTCAGTCAAGGCGACAAACTAAAGCTTGTCATCGATACCTCTAAGGCCCGAATTTACGATCCCTTGTCCACCTTATCAATCGGAAATTGAATACGGAAAGCCGCTTAGCCAATCCTAGGCGGCTTTTTGCGCGAAATTTTAGAAATTACATTAGAAATCACCAAGGTAAGTTTCTATAAGAAGATTCAGAGCGTTCGCCGGTTCGAACCGCAAAAACCGAACAAACACTATTAAAGTTACTTTTCGAATTTCGCCTAAAAGAGCGGACTTTTGCAAAAGAAAACCCGGATTCGATCCGGGGATTTCGCTTCTGGTGCCTCAGGGCGGAATCGAACCGCCGACACAGGGATTTTCAGTCCCTTGCTCTACCGACTGAGCTACCGAGGCGCTGGCGGACCATACGGGATTCGAACCCGTGGTCTCTTCCGTGACAGGGAAGCATGTTAGGCCGCTACACCAATGGTCCACGTTGGAAGCGCTCGTACATTATCCACACCCTAAGAGGTCAATGCAAGAGGAAAATTCAAGAAAGAAGCCGGCCTTATTTGGCTTATTTGACGTTAGGGAAAACGCAGGTGAAGGTGCTCCCTTCCCCGAGGCTCGACTCTAAACTCACCTTCCCCCCATAGGAAAGCATCGTGTGCTTAACGATGGCTAAGCCTAGTCCAGTCCCCCCACTGGCCTTATCCCGGCTTTTCTCAACCCGGTAGAACCGCTCGAACACCCGTTGCTTATCAACTTCCCCGATTCCAGCCCCATCATCGGCCACCGTGAAGCCATTAGGCAAGAATGTAAGGATGACATAGCCCCCTTTATGGCCATAACGGATTCCATTCTCCAAGAGGTTCTTGATAAGGGAATAGGCATCATCGTAATTGATCGGATAGACGAAATCCCCTTCGATCTTGACCTCAACCCCTTTCTCTTCCATCAAGAAGGCGAGGGCGGACTTCGCCTCCTCCGCCGGCTTAGCCAGGCTGATCGGCCCTTTGACCTCGCGGTGCCCGAATTCGATCCGCGACAAAGACAGCATGTCCTCAATCAGCCGATACATCCGGTTCGAGGCTTTCTCAATCGAGGCGATCGAAGGATCGAGGGCATCGGGATGAGGAGTCAAAGAAAGGATCTCCGCTTGCCCCATGATTGAGGTAAGCGGGGTCTTAAGTTCGTGGGAGGCGGCGGAGAAGAAAGAAGAACGGAGCTTCTCGCCATTCACTTCAAACGAAATATCAGCTAAGGCGATGACATAACCGCCCGGAGTCATATAGCCTCGAAGAGCGTACGTCTTATTATTGAAATCATAAGTCTGCTCGACTTTCCGGTGCTTCCGGATACTGGCTTCAATCGCTTTGGGGAAACCAAGGCTAGGCAAGGAATGGTATTTCATGACGTCGAGATGGAAAGCCTTGCCGGCGGCGAGGTTTAAGAAGGCGATGTCCTCATCCTCCCCCATTAAGATGATCAAATCGCTGACTGAATCGAGGATGTTCCGGATACCCTCTTTCTCATCGCTAAGAGACTTCCGGGCGGCCAACAAGGCTTTCGAGGCCTCATCGACTTCCCGGTAATACTCGGCGCTGGGCTTGTCGATGGCTTTCGGGAATGGGGTCAGGGGCCGGTTCTCGACCAATTCGCGGAACCGGACTTTGCTAGCCTCGATCGGCTTGAAGGAAAGGCCGGAAAGGAAATAGGTCAATAAAATCCCAATGGCGATGATCCCCGCCGAGACTAACGCGCTCGAAACGCAGAAATTAACAAAAGAAGGACCATAGAGTTCCACCCCGATAAGCGAATAGACGTAATAGACCCCGTCATCGGGTCCGCTGGTCCTTAAGCAGCAGCTAGCCAAACGGAAAGCCCCATCGAAATCGTTGATCGCTTCCCCTTCTCCGCTTTCGATCGCAGATTGGACTTCGGGCAAGGTCGCATAATCATCGGGCAGGTTATGGCCATACTCCTGCCTCGGATTGCCATTCTCATCTAAGATAGCGAGGCCAAACATCGCCGGGAAGACGGTTGAGTCGATGGGAATACCATCCTCATAGGCATTGGCATAAATGCTCGCCATATGACGGGCCTCGGCCCGCCCTTGGTTAAGGGTCGAGGAGGTGAAGAAAAAGACCGAGAAAGAGAAAACCGCCGCCACCGCGGCGAAGATAAGGGAAGAGACCGAGAGGACGAGGCGCTTCCTCATTCAAGGATATAGCCGACGCCCCTCACGGTTTTTAAATTGATCCCGGCCGGGGCGAGTTTCCGACGGAGCATCGAGAGATGGACATCGACCGTCCGGGTCTCGATATCGACCGCATCGGGCCAGACGGCGGCGATAAGCGCCTCCTTCTCGACCAGTTTCTCCTTATTCTCGAGCAGCAATTTCAATAACTGCCCTTCCTTATTGGTCAGTTTCAACAGCTCGCCATTAAGATAAAACGATTTCTTGTTGATATCGTATTTAAGCCCCTTGAAGGGGATGTTGGCCGGCTGGGCTTTCCGGATATTGGCTTTGACCCGAGCTAAGAACTCCATGACCTTAAAGGGCTTATCCATATAGTCATTAGCCCCCATGTCGAGCCCTTTGACCTTATCGCTTTCCCCCGATTTAGCCGAGACGATGATGACCGGGATATCGACGTAACGGGCATCGGACTTTAAGGATTTCAAGATGTCGAACCCATCCTCTCCCGGCAGCATCAAGTCCAAGACGATGAGGTCGGGCTTTTGCTTGCCTAACTCGGCGAAGAGGTCCTTCCCCGAGGCTAGGGCCCGATAATCGAACCCGCCGAGCGCAAAGGCGCAGCCATAGAGCTCGCGGATGGCGATATCGTCATCGACGCAGTAAACGAGATTGGATTGTTCGGCCATATGCTGATCCTCCTTAGGAGAGCCCGTGCTCTCCGGTCAAAGCGTAATCGACCCATTCCCCGAGGTTAACCCCGTGGTCGGCGATCCGTTCCAAATACTTCGAGATAAGGGCGGCCACGATGCCAGCTTCCGGGACAATGGAATTGTTCTCTAGATCACTCGCTACGTCCCCGCGGACTTTTAAGAAAAGCTCATCGATCCGATCGTCTTTCTTCGCTAAGCCCCGGGCTTTCTTGACATCGGAATTCAAGAAGGCGTCGACCGCTTCCTTCAGCAAAGCGATGACGCAGTCGCTAAGGACGAAGAGGTCGGGGACGTCAAAGGGGGTGCCATCCGGCAGATAAGTGACCTCCTCGGCGATATCGGCGGCGTAATCCCCGATCCGTTCCAAATCGGTGATCATCTTCAAAGCGGACGAGATGAAGAGGAAATCACAGGCGAAAGGGGAATCAAGGAGGAGGACCGAGAAGCATTCCTTCTCAATCGCGGCATAGGCCTCATCGATGTCGGCGTCATCACGGATGACGTTTTTGGCCAGCTCCTTGTCCTTTTCCTTCAAGCTCCGCATCGCCCGCTCGATGGCTTTAAGCGCCGAAAACGAGAGACGGGTGACCTGATCGCGGATCCCTTCGATTGTACGTTCAACGCGGTTTTCCATTTGCACCCTCCTATTCTAACCGAAACGGCCGGTAATGTAATTAAGCGTTCGCTTATCTTTTGGAGTGGCGAAGAGGGTTTTTGTCGGGCCAGCCTCCACCATCTCCCCCATTAAGAAGAAAGCGGTCTTATCGGCGACCCGGGTCGCCTGCTGCATATTGTGGGTGACGATGACGATTGGGATCTCCTTCTTCAGTTCACCGATCAGCTCTTCGATTTTCGCTGTCGAAATCGGGTCGAGGGCGCTCGTCGGCTCATCCATCAATAAGACCTCGGGCTCAGCTGATAAAGCCCGCGCGATGCATAACCTTTGTTGTTGCCCGCCCGAAAGGGAAAGGGCCGGGGTCTTAAGCCGATCTTTGACTTCCTCATAAATCGAAGCCCGGCGAAGGCTCTTCTCGACGATGGCGTTTAATTGATCCTTCTTCTTCACCCCGAATAACCGCGGGGCGAAGGCGATGTTGTCGTAAATCGAGTTAGGGAAGGGGTTGGGGCGTTGGAACACCATCCCGATCCGCTTCCGCAGGATATTGACGTCGGTCTTCTTGTCGAGCACTTCCTGCCCGTCGAAAAGGATGTTCCCTTCGATCCGGCAATCGTCGATTAGATCGTTCATCCGGTTAAGGGAACGGAGGAAAGTCGACTTCCCGCATCCAGACGGGCCGATTAAAGCCAACACCTCTTTGTCATAGATATCGATATTGATATCCTTCAGCGCCTGCTGCTTCCCATAAAAGAGGTTAAGGTGGGAGACGGAGATGATTTTATTTGCCATAGCCTTTGCCTTTCGAAAGCCATTTGGTCACCAACAAGGCCAATCCATCGAGGAAGAGGACCAAGAAGAGCAAGACGACCGCGGTGGCCGCCGCCTCCTCTCGGTAACCATAGGAGGAGAAATAGTAGATGTCGAGGGCTAAAGATGTCCCGGGGCTAAGCGGAGTGACAGGATTTTTATTGACCACCATCCCGATCGTGACCAAGAGGACCGCCGACTCGCTTAAGACCCGGCCGATTGAAAGGATCAAGGAGGTCAAGATTCCCGGGGCGGCACAGGGTAAGACGATTTTGAACGTCGTGGCCGATTTGCCGGCGCCTAAAGCAAAGCTCGCTTCCCGTAAAGACCGCGGCACCGAATGAAGGCTTTCCTCAACCCCGCGGATAATGGTCGGCAAAACCATCAAGGCCAAGGTGATGCCCCCGCCGACTAAGCTATAACCCCAGTTAAGATAAAAGACGAAGAGCAAGTAGCCGAATAAGCCATAGACAATCGAGGGAATGCCCGATAGAGTCTCAATAGCCACCCGGATAACCCCGACAATCTTCGAATTCGCGGCGGCGTATTCGCTTAAGAACACGGCGGCGAAGATGCCAATCGGCGCGGCGATGCCCAACGAAATCAAGATCAGATAGCAAGTCCCAATAAAAGCTGGGACCAAGGAGACCGAAGAAGAAGTATAGTCCCCAAAAAGCAAATCCCAGGATAAGTAAGGCGCCCCTTTGACTAAGATATAAACCACAAGGCCGATCAAAGCCAAAAGCGAGATCCCCATCCCGAGGTAGGCCCCGCCACGGAAAGAATAATAAACCCGTCGAGTCCGACGGAAAGAAGCATCGCTTAGCATCGTTTCTCCTTTCCCCGGATGAGGGCGAAGGCGACGTTGATCAATAAGGTCAAGACGAAGAGGACGACCCCGACGGCGACCAAAGAGGTCTTGGCGTCGCCGCTATATTCGGTTGCCCCTAAAGCGATCGCCCCGGTCAAGGTAAGGGTGCTTTGGAATAAACTCGTCGGCATCGTCGCCCGCGAGCCGATGACCATGATGACCGCCATCGTCTCCCCCATCGCTCTTCCACTAGAGAGGACCAAGGCGGCGAAGATGCCGCTTTTGGCGGCCGGCATGACGACTTTAAAGCAAGCCATCTCCCGGCTGGCCCCTAAGGCCAAGGCCCCTTCGTAATAGGAAGGGTTGACCGCCTCTAAGGAATCGAGGGTGAAGCTCACCATCGTCGGGAGGATCATGATCGATAAGACCAAGGTGGCGGCGAAGATGCCATACCCCATCCCGGTCGGGGAAACATAATCCCGTAAGAAAGGGACGATGACGTTGACCCCGAATAAGCCATAGATGACTGAGGGGATCCCCGAGAGGATCGAGATCATAAACGAGAGAGGCCGCTTCAGCTGCTTCGGGACGAAACGAAATAAGCACATAGCGGTCAGTAACCCCAATCCCCCACCTAAGGCGGTGGAAAGGATGGTCACGATCAGCGTCGTGCAGAACAAAGCCAATAAACCATATTCCGGAGTGGAAGCGGTTGGCCGCCAGGTAGCGGAGAGGAAAAAGGAGCCGAACCCTTTCTCCGCCATGAAGGGGAGGCCGGTGGCGAAAAGGAAGATGGCGATGGAAATGACCGCCAAAACGCCAAAAAGGGCGCAGCCAAACAGCGCCCATTTGACGATTCCTTCCTCTATTCGGCCGGTTCGATTAGCTCGCTCCATGACTGGAATCCCGGATCGGCGTCGACATCGTAGATGGTCTTAAGGTCGGCTTTGCTGATGTCGTTTAAGGGGTTCTTTTTGTTAACGATGATCCCGATGCCGTCTTTAGCGACAGTCGAGGGGACGCATTTGTCAGCTTTACTGGAATTGAATTCCTCGGAGATCATCCCGAAGGCCGAGACGCCGTTTTGGGCGTTCTCATACCCGGTGCCTGAGCCGCCGCCGGAGACATTGACGGTGACCCCGGAATTAAGGGATTCGTATTGTTCGGCCAAGATGGTCATCAACGGCTGTAAAGAGGTCGAGCCGGAGATATCGATCTCGCCCGATAAGGCAGTAGACGGAGCGGCATATTCTTTGGCGTCGGTCACAACGGAAACATAGCCATTCTCATCGATGATGTCCTGGGCTTGCGCGGAGGAGAGGAAGCCGAGGTAATCGGTGTAGAGGGGGCTCGCGTTGATGGTCGCTTCCTGATAGATGACGTTGAGGGGGCGGGAGATGGAATAAGTCCCTTTCTGGATGTTCTCAGTCGTGGCCTCGACCCCATCGACGGTCAGGATCTTGACCGAATCATCAAGATAGCCAAGAGAATCATAGGCGATAGCATAGGGGTTGTTCTCGACTTCGGCTAAGACCGCGGCGGTCGAGTTGGCGATGACGATGTTAGTTTCCACATCGGCCTTTCCTTTAAGTCCGATGATCTCCATGAAGGCCCCTTTGGTGCCGGAGCCATCTTCCCTCGTCACGACAGTGATCGGGGTGGCGGGATCGAATTCCTTGCCCGCGCAGCCGATTAAAGCAAAGGGCGCGAGGAGGAAGACGGAGGTTTTGAGCAGTTTGCTTCTCATTCTTTTTCTCTTTTCCTAGTTTTTTGAAACGCCATTATATTGAGACCAGGAGAGAGGCAGTTCCACTAAGGGAAGGTAAAACTCCGTAAGAAGATTGTAAAATTGCGGCGATTTTCTCGTAGGCGGGTGCTCGCGAAGACGCGCCTACGCGTGGAATTTCCGGCAAAATCCGAGTAAGAGAATAAGGACAAGGAAGCCGTATTAAGGTAAAATGCGCCCAGACGAAATTATGGACGAGCAAAACACCCCCACCCTCAATAAAGAAGATAAGAAAAAAGCCCTGCAAGAGGAATTGGCCTTATTACAGGGAAAAGAGGGCAAGACGAATAAAAGGACTTTGATCTCGGGCATCATCTTCATGATCATGATGGCCATCATCGTCGTGACCGTCATCCTCAATACCTCCGAGATCTCCCAGATCGCCGATACCTTCTCTTCCATCGCCAGCGGGCAGAACTACCTTTGGCTATTGGCGGCCATCGGGATGACGCTTATTTTCTTCATCCTTTTCCCAATATCCTTAGTCATCTTAGCCAAATCTTTCGATAAGCAATCCTCAACCACCGATGCCTACTTAATCGGGGCTAGCGAGCACTTCTTCAATGGGGTCACCCCGTTCGCCGCCGGGGGCCAGCCGATCCAAATGTATGACTTCACCAAAAAAGGCATGAAAAGCGGCACCGCCACCGGGCTCGTCTTAACTAACTTCGTCATCTACCTCATCGCCTTGAACCTCTTGGAAGTCTTCGCTTTCTTCTATATCGGCGACATCAACGAGGCCATCTATAACTTCACCGTCGATCCCGCGACCGGCAACTTAACCGGTTATTATTGGACCTGGGCCTTAGCTATCTTAGGTTACGTCTTTAACCTCGGTTTCCTTTTCTTCATCATCGCGCTTGGCTGCTCGAAACGGTTGGCCAATTGGCTCATCCGGGTCGCCAAATGTTTTTGCCGGTTCCGCTGGATCAATAAGTTCTTGGGCAAGCGGATCCCGGCTTTTGAAATGTATTGCGAGAACGTCCAATCGACCATGAAGGCCCTCTTCGCCCATAAAAGATCGGTGTTCATCTCCTTCCTTTTCAAGCTCGTCTCCTACATGATCTATTTCTCCTTGCCCTATTTCCTTTTACGGGCGGTTGGAGAGCCGACCCCTTGGGGGGAATACGCTGAAGTCGGTTTCTTAAGCGCCTTCGCTTCCGGGGCCGTCTGCTGGATCCCGACCCCGGGCGGGACGGGCGGCATCGAGTTCGCCTTCGCCATCTGCTTAGGGGCGATCGGGGTTGAGTATGCCAGAGCCACCGTCATTGCTCTTCTTTGGCGGATGTTGACCTTCTATTTCGTCGTGATTCTAAGTTTAATCACCGTCATCATCTTCGAATCGAAATTCCAAGCCGGGGTTCGGATGGATGCCAAAACAATCGAGGCGAGGAAAAAAGAGCTGCTAGAGCAAATCGCCGAGTTAGAAAACGAAGAAAACCCGCAAAAGCCGAATTAACGATCAGTCTTTTAAGCGAATTATTCGAAAAGTTCCTACCGCAAGAAACAATGTCTCTAGTACAATTCCGACTCGTAAAATCTCGGGTCGGTTTTTAATTTTGGGTGCTCGTTTTTCTAGTTTTGGCCACCAACTATTTTAGATTTGGCTATCACCTATTTTTAAATTGGCCGGATTGAAGACCCGAGAAATTACCGCCCTATTTCTTGTTCCGCTTAATCTGCTTCCAAACGACTTTCTTCTTCCGGGTCCCGCTGGAGACCGAGCTGCCATAAACGATCATGGCAAAAGCCCCGAGCCAAATGCCTTTCTTGGCTTGTTTATACCAATCCTTATCGAGGATAGCCCGGTCTAAGTAAACCCCGAGCCAAGATTGATAAGTCCAAAGGACGTAATAGAAGGCAACGGCGATGGCCGCCCCAATCAATACCCACATCATGGTCCAGAAAGCCGAGCCATTTAGTCCAGGGGTGAACATCGAATAGACATTGATTCCCCCGGCTTCTAATCCTAAGGTAACGAAGAAGAAGACGGCATAAATCGGAATGCTGATCCCCAATAGCATCGGCAACGGGACGAAAGACAATTGGGCGAACATGTCCAAATAGGACAGGTTCCCCGTCTTGAAGAACATCTTGAATAAGTCCCAGGCCGATTGCTTATAAAGTTTGGCTAAGCCATTGGCCATCCGGGCATTTCGGGCCGCCGAATCAGCTCTCGAGGAGGGTTGATCCTCATAGACGATGGCATCGCTTACGTAATTGACGTGCCGCCCTTCCAATAACCGCTTGACGGTGAACTCGGCATCGTCGATCCCCCCCATCGCATCCCAGCCGCCAGTCTCTTTTAAGACGGTAAGGCTCACCATCATGCCCGCCCCCGAAAGCATCGAGTTCCAATTGACCCGTTCCCGGAAGTTGCAGGCGAGCCGGGAATCACGGGCATAATAGCAAGCCGAGACGCTAGTCCAAAGATTCTGTCCCATGTTCGAAGGGGCTTCGTGGGCCCGGGCGATAGTAACGCCCGCCTCCAGGGCGTTATTCATCGCGTGAAGATAATTCTTGCTTGGGATATTGTCGGCATCGAACTTAATGACGGCATCATAGCCTTTATCCGATTTCATGACTTCATCGATGAGCAATTTAATCGGGAAGGCCGCCCGTTTCTTATCCGGGTCATCGCAATGGCGTTCATAGACGATCGCGCCCGCTTGCTTAGCTAGCTCAAAGGTCTCATCGGTGCAGTTATCGGCGCAGACATAAACGTCATAAAGATCCTGGGGATAATCCAGTTCATTCAGTAGATATTTCACCGAATCGCCAATAACCTCAGCTTCGTTATGAGCCGGGATAATGATGGCGAACTTCCTAAGCGTCTTGGCTTTTGGGAAAACCTTAGGCTTTAAGAACCCGAAGGTAATGAAGACGAATTGAAAGGAAAGCAGAAAGACGACCCAAAGCAAAATGAGCAGGATCAAGGCCGTGAGAATCCAAAATACGATATCCATGGAGAGAAGTTTAGCCTTCTTAGACCTCTAAGCAAAGAAAAAGAGGGTCACAGACCCTCTAATTCAATCGATGGAGAATTAATAATTCTTAACCGAGAGCTCGAAGTAAGCCTTCGGATGGTTGCAGACCGGGCAGACCTCGGGAGCGTATTTCCCGATGACGATGTGGCCGCAGTTACGGCATTTCCAGACCGCGAGGTCATTCCCGACGAAGACGATGCCGCCTTTGACGTTCTCGAGCAGCTTCTTATACCGTTCCTCGTGGTGCTTTTCGATTTCGGCGACCATGCGGAATTTGGCAGCGATTTCCTTGAACCCTTCCTCTTCGGCGATTTTGGCGAAGGACGGATACATCTCGGTCCATTCGTAGTTCTCGCCCCCGGCGGCGGCTTCGAGGTTTTCAGCAGTCGACTTGATGGCCCCGCCTTCGAGGTATTTGAACCAAAGCTTGGCGTGCTCTTTCTCGTTGTCGGCGGTTTCCTGGAAGATGGCAGCGATTTGCTCGTAGCCCTCTTTCTTGGCTTTGGAGGCGAAGTAGGTGTACTTGTTGCGGGCCTGGGATTCGCCGGCGAAGGCTTCCATCAGGCATTTTTCGGTTTTCGATCCTTTGAGTTCCATTGAATTATGTCCTTTCGTTTGGAAACAGCTTAATTATAGTCTAAGCAATGGGAATATAAAACCGAAACGCTTAATCCGGTTTTTCCTCGATTGGCCGATAGGCGATGTATTCGACGTTTTCCTCCGAAGCCGAGGTTTCGACTAAATAATCATAGACCGCTTGGCGGAGTTCTCTTTTCCGCTCGGTCAGGGACTTATCCATGTCGGGGAAGAAAGGTTTGGAGACGTGAACCACCGGCAGGGGCGGTTTCTTCTTCCGAAACTTCCGTTCCCGGTAGGTGACGCACATGGCGACGACCGGGGCGCCGAGTTCAGCCGGATAGACGAAGGCATCGTCTTTGAAGGGGCGGATATGGGTGCTATAGGGCCAAATATGGGCTTCAGGGAAGATGGAGATCCCGCATTTCTGCTTGGCCCGATAACGGATGCAGTCGACGAACTTCTCCCTCTGCTCGGGATTAAGCGGGGTCGGGATGGCCCCAATCATTGAGACCAAACCTCTTATCCCTTTGATGGAGGTGGTGTCTTGGTTAGTGATGATATAAGTCCTTTTGCCTCGGGAGACCAAGAACTGGGCGATCCCGGCATCAAGCCAAGAAGTATGGTTCCCATAGAAAAAGACCGGCTTCCGCATGATGCCTTTGATTCGTTTGTTCCCTTTAACCCGATAGCCGAGGAACACCTTATAGGCAATCCAAGCGATCGGATAGAGGATCAAATAGTAAAGGAACCAGGCGGTAGCCCGATAAAAGACGTTTTTATGGACGTATTTATAGTTTTTCGGCAAAGGCCGATGCTCGATCTTATTGCCGGAGAACTCGTCATTCAAAGGGTCGGAGTAGTAGACGGTCTTGACGGGTTTCATTATTAAGCTTCTTTTTCCTTGAGTTCGAGGGCTTCCTGGTGGTTATGGCGATACTCATCGATGGTTTCTAAGAACATCTTCTCCATCGCGTCCATCGAGCGTTGGAAATCAAACTTATCGGCATAGCCTAAATAGGAATCGGCGTTTTGTTTTCTTTCGATTGGATGCTCGAACCAATAATCGATATGCTTGGCTAAGTCTTTGGAGGAACGGTGGTCATAGACATTCCGCTGATCAAGAGCAAAGCCCGAGACCGCCGAACGCGGCGAATCGGTCAAAACCGGGCAGATGCCGACCGAGATGGCCTCGAGGAACGAAACCGGCTCGATATCGACCGTCCCGACGTGACAATACAAATCGGCGTAATTAAGGATCTTGACCATCTCTTCTCGAGAATGGAAACCGAAAACCGGGGGATTGACGCACCACTTCTTGGCCTCTTTTCGGAGCTTGGCTTCGAGCGGCCCCGCCCCTGGGAGGATTAAAAGGATGTCATCCCGATGGGCTGAGTATTTCATGGCCTTTAGCAATTGCTTATGAGCCTTCTCGGTCGAGTAACGGGCGGTATAGACGATGATGAACTTATCCTTATATTCGGCTGGACGTTCAACCGCCTCCCGTTGAAAAGCCTTTTGGATTCCATTGGAGATGACGTAAGACTTCGAATGGAAATGGTTGACCTTCTCAAAGAGGTCGTGGATGAACTTCGAGGGATAATGGATGGCATCGACTTTGGAGAACAAAGAACGATAGAGCCAGGTATAGACTAGCTTATTGGCTGGATAGAAGTTCTCGAGTTTCAAATGATTGGTGAAGTTCTCGGCCTGGGTATGGAGGGAGGCCGTGCAGGGAATGCCAAGGGAATGGGCGTAGTCGCAGGCTTTGCCCGAGAGCATCCCGCAGAAATTGAAATGGACGATGTCGCAGCCTTCAAGGGCTTCCTTCAACGGGCCCAAATCCTTGCCCGAAGCCGGGCAGACGCCATTGGAGGCGACGTAATGGGAGAAGATGCCGAAATTGATTGCCGGGACCACATAGTAACCCGGCTGGCCGATCTTATCCTGATCGGGGCAGACGATCCGGACTTCGTGCCCTTTGGAACGAAGCGAACGAATGACGTTCATGGTGGCGATCGTGGTGCCGTTGTTTTCTTGTCCTAAGACATCGCAGACGAAGGTGATGACCATAATTTTGTTGGGGATTCAAATCCCGGAATGGATTTTATCAATGACCGGGGCCTAGTCAAGCGTAAAAGGAATGAAAAAGCCCATAAAACCTAAGTATATTCTTGTCAAAACCCCATTATTTTATTTTTTAAATAACGGCTTTTTGCGTCCTTAATGATTTTATTGCGATAAATTTCGGTTGGGCTTTTGCGCTTCAAATTAAACTCCAAAACTTGTGCGAAATAGATTAATTCTCCGCCAAGGAGAACTCTCTACTCTTTCTTTTTCCTCTCCTTTTTATGGCAGGATTGGGCGAAGGCACACCCCTCGCATTCCTTGGAATGGCAGCCGCCTTTGACGATTAAATAGACAATGGCGGCCACGAACAAAGCCAGCACGATTCCGAGGATCAGATAATCCAACCAATTCGGCGAAAGGAAGAGATTGCCCAACTGGAAGACCAAGGTCGCCAGCAAATAGGCAATCAAGGTTTGCAGAGCCATATTCCCTACCGCTAGCCAAGTCGAACCCAGTTCCCGCTTCTCGGCGGCGAAGGTGGCGACGCAGGGCATATAGAGCAAGACGAAGATCAGGACCGCGAAGGCTTGAAGCCCATTCATGATTGAGGAGATGGTGGCTTCATCGCCGACAAGAACATTGAGGGTCGAGACGATCGATTCCTTCGCGCTTAACCCCGTCAGGATGGCCGAGGTGACCCGCCAATCGGTGACACCCAGCGGATAGAAGATCGGGGTCAGGAAGCGGCCGATATAGGAGAGCAAGGACTGCTCGTTGTCAGTAACGAAATTAAGATGGTAATCGAAGGACTGGAGGAACCAGACGATGACGGTGGCGACGAAGATGATGGTAAAGGCTTTCTTGATGAAGTCCTTGGCCTTCTCCCACATCAGCATCAAAGTGGTCTTAACCCCCGGGAGCCGATAGGTCGGAAGTTCCATCATAAAGGGCGAGGGCTTGCCTTTGACTAAGGCTTTGGCCGCCGCAGCCGAAAGGACCGCCACCAATATGCCAATAAGGTATAAGGCAATCATAAGCAGAGGTGACCAGGCCCCGAAGAAGGCGGCGGTCAACAACGTGAACACCGGTAACTTCGCCGAACAGGACATAAAAGGAATAAGGAAGATGGTCAGTTTCTTATCCCGATCGCTAGTTAAAGTCCTCGAAGCCATAACCGCCGGGACCGAGCAGCCAAAGCCAACCAGCATCGGGACGAAGCTTCGGCCGGATAAGCCCAATTTCCTTAAAGGCTTATCCATGATGAAGGCGACCCGAGCCATATAGCCCGAATCCTCCAATAAGGATAAAAAGAAGAACAAAGCAACGATGGTCGGAATAAAGGAAAGAACCGAACCAATCCCATTCATCACCCCATCGCAGACTAAAGAAGTGACGACCGGATTGACCGCGGCCTTAGTCATGGCATTGCGGACAATCTCAATCAAATAGTCGATGCCTAAGCCCAAATACTCAGAGACGAAGTTATTGACTAAACCAAAGGTGATGCCAAAGACCGCCCCCATGATGAGGATGAAAATCGGAAAGGCCAGCCACTTATTGGTCAAGATTTTGTCGATGGCGTTGCTCCGTTTTTGTGACTCCGTCAATTGGTTGACCCGATGGACGCATTGGGAGCAGATACTATCGATATAGTCATAACGCATCGAGGCGATGGCCGCTTCTCTATCCATCATGGCGTCTTTTTCCATCTCTTTGACGATATGGCCGATCATGTCCTTCTCGTTTTCATTGAGGTTAGCTTGCTGTTCGAGCAATTCATCGCCCTCTATGATCCGAGAGGCTAAGAAACGGATTGGCAAGTGATAACGTTCCGAATGGTCGGCTAGAAGGTGCATGGTCGCATGGATGGCTGAATGAACTGGGGAAGTAGACGGGCAGAAGTCTTGCTTAGCCGGCAAGGAATGCTCAGCTCCGATCCGCTGGATATGCTCAACCAGCTCGCCGATTCCTTCCCCTTTCGCGGCCGAGATAGAGCAAACCTCAATGCCTAAAAGTTCCTCAAGTTTATTTTGATCGATCGAGTTCCCGGCCTTCCGGACCTCGTCCATCATATTGGCGGCGATGAGCATCGGCTTGCCGAGCTCCATCAATTGCAAAGTCAGGTAAAGGTTCCGCTCGATGTTGGTGGCATCGATGATGTTAAGAATCAAATCAGGATTCTTCTGGAGAATGAAATCCCGGGTCACCACTTCTTCATTGGAATAAGGGGAAAGGGAATAAATCCCCGGGAGGTCGACAATCTCGATTTTGTCTTTGACCCCACGGACGGTGCCGATCTTCGAATCGACGGTGACGCCGGGGAAGTTGCCGACCCGTTGGTTGGCCCCGGTTAAGGCATTAAATAAAGTGGTCTTGCCACAGTTTTGGTTTCCGACTAAAGCGACGAGCATCGCTTATTCCTCCCCCACTTCAATAAGCTCGGCATCCTCTTTCCGGATGCTTAGCTCATAGCCGCGGATATGGATTTGGATCGGATCCCCCAAGGGGGCCCGCTTGGTGATGGCGACGTTCGTCCCGGGGATGATCCCCATTTCTAACAAGCGGTGACGCATCACGCCCGCCCCACCGACTTTAGTGATTTTCCGACTTTCGCCGATCTTCAATTCTGAGAGTTTCATATTTTGACCGGCGTTATCATAGACTGATTGTTAATAGTTGTTAATATTTTGCATAGCAAAATCGTCGTTTTATGAATGGCGACGAAAACCGGTTAGTCACAAGGTATTTCTAAGCACAACGCCAAGCCAAGAACTACGGCGTAGGCTGTTGGTAGCCTCAAAGCTACGGGATAGGCTGTGTGGTTCCTCCCTATCGATCGCTTGGCAACCCACAAAACCGATTAGCAGGTAGAGGCAGAAAATACAAAAAACGCCGGCGAACCGGCGTCAATTTCCTTGGTTGCGGGGGATGGATTTGAACCACCGACCTCCAGGTTATGGGCCTGGCAAGCTACCGGGCTGCTCTACCCCGCGATGTCGCCTTTTTCTCGGCTTGGTAAATATAGACCCCTTAGCCCGAGTATGCAAGCGAAATTTAGCAGCCCCCGATTTCCTTATATAAGGCCATCGCCTTCAAGATGGTGTCATCCATATCAAAATAAGCGTAATTGGCCAGCCGCCCAAGGAAATAGACCCCTTCTTCCTTGGCCGCTAAAGATTGGTAACGTTTGGCTAGTTCGCTATTCCGCTCATCGTTGATCGGATAATAAGGGATCTTGCCCCGGGCAAAGGAATCGGGATATTCGTAAGTCACGACCGTATAAGGCAAAGGCTTAAGTTCCTCATCGAACATCTTATGCTCGCAAACCCGGGTATAAGAAGGCTCTTTGTCGGTGTAATTGACGACGGGGTTATTCTGGAACGAATTAATCGGCAAGACCGCAGTCTCGAATCGGAGCGACCGCCATTCTAGTTCCCCTAGCGAATAGGCAAAATACTCATCGAGGGCCCCGGTATAGATGACCTTATCAGCTAATGAACGCAATTCAGCCTTATGGGCAAGGTAATCGACGCCGAGCCGGACCTCGGCCCCTTTAAGCAAGTTATTGATGAGTTTGGAATAACCGCCTTTCGGGAGGCACTGGTAAGGATCGTTGAAGTAATTGTTGTTATAGGTGAAACGAAGGGGGAGCCGTTTGATGATTGAGGAAGGGAGATCGCGGCAATCCCGTCCCCATTGCTTTTCGGTATAGCCTTTGACTAAGGTCTGGAAGATGGTTCTGCCAACTAGCGAAAGGGCTTGCTCTTCTAAGTTTCGGGGCTCCTTAATCCCTTCTTTGGCCACTTCCGAGTCGATCTTAGCTTTTGCCTCCTCCGGCGTCTTGACCCCCCAGAGTTCAGAGAAGGTATTCATATTAAAGGGCATATGGTAGTACTTCCCCTTATAGAAGGCTAAGGGAGAATTGATGAAAGGGTAAGTCTCGACATGGGAAGTGAAGAAGTCATAGGCTTCCTTGCTATCGGTATGGAAGATATGGGGACCATAGAGGTGAACCGGGATGCCCATGACGTCGGAGGTCGCGATGTTGCCACCAAGCGAGGACCGCTTCTCCACGACTAGAACCGACTTGCCATCGTCTAAGGCCAACCGGGCGAAAGTCGCGCCGGAAAGTCCGCTGCCGACGATAAGATAATCAAAATGCTTGCTCATAATGGCTATATTCTTCCTTCTCGCCCTTCTTTTGTCCACCCCGACTTCGGTGTTAGGATTTAACCATGATCCAACCACTAAATGCCCATTACTCCTTCGCCATCGGGAAAAAGATGGAACTATTGGGGAAGAAAGCAGAGGTGAGTCTCCCCCATCCGGCCCTATCCTTGCCTCACCATTATTACTCGGAAGGCGATTACCAAGGGGTCTTCTCCTATGGCTTAGCCTTCGACGATGAGCATCCGGAATTACCAGTCAAGATCCTTCACCTTGAAGGAGCGATGCTCAAAGTCCATTGCTATTTCAATGACGCTGACTTAGGGGAGAAGATTTCCGGCTATCTCCCAGTCGACTTCGACTTGACCGGGCTAGTCAAGAAGAAAGGCAATCGGCTCCTGCTCCTAATCGATTCAAGGGAGGATAAGCAGATCCCGCCCTTTGGCAACGTCGTCGACTACTTAACCTATGCTGGCATCTACCGCCCCGTCAGTCTCTTATCCCATAAAGAAAACTATCTATCCGATATCTTCGTCAAAGCCAATGCCAACGGAATGATAAACATCGAAGCCTATGACGAAAAGGGCGCAAAAACCGAAGATATCGATTGCCAATTGTACCTAGACGATAATCTAATCGCCGAATGGAAAGGCACGCAAAACACAATCGAAAACATCAAAACCTATACCTTTGATGAACCGACGTTGTACACGCTTAAGCTGACCTATAACGGCGAGGAATACATCAAGACACTCGGCTTCCGCGATGCCGAATGGAAGAAGGACGGCTTCTATCTTAACGGGAAGAAAACCAAGCTCATCGGGTTGAACCGCCACCAGACTTATCCCTATTTTGGGGCTGCGGCCGCCGCTTCCTTGCAAGCCGACGATGCCCATTTATTCAAGCAACTGGGCATCAACGTCATCCGGACTTCCCATTATCCCCAAAGCGAAGCCTTCCTGGCTGAATGCGATAAATTAGGCCTTTTAGTCATCGACGAAATCCCCGGCTGGCAGCATATCGGGGGCGAGCAATGGAAAAAGACCCTCCTCGACTTCACCGCTCGGATGATCAAGAAGGAAAGAAACCATCCCTGCCTCATCGCCTATGGCCTTCGGATCGACGAATCGCGGGATGACCACGATTTATATGCCCAGATCGAAGCCATTCAAAAGGAGCTTGATCCCAGCCGGGCCTCGATCGGAGTCCGGAACTTCAAAGGCTCGGAGCAATTAGAAGATATCTACGGCTATAACGAGAAAGGCAAGTCGAGCAGGCCCTTCGCCATCTGAAAGTTATCGATGATGCCTTCAAGCATAAGGACCTAGCCGGCACCATCGCCTGGTGCGCCTTCGATTACGGCACCCATCAGGATTTCGGCTCGGGCGACCATATTTGTTACCACGGCATCATGACGATATTCCGGAATCTTAAGCCCGCCGCTTATGCCTATATGAGTCAGTTCAGTAAGAATAACGTCGCTTATATTCCCTATCACCTTGATTTAGGCGATTATTCGGCTACCAATATCCCATCGCCTTTCCCGATTTTCACTAATGCCGATTACGTTACCCTTTATCACGGGGAGGAGAAAATCGGCGACTTCTATCCCGATAAGCAGCGCTTCCCTCATCTCCCCCATCCCCCGGTCTATATCGATAATTGGATTTCCGATACCCACTTGCCCGCTTCCTTCAAGGGGCGGATTCGCAAGACCATCAAAAAAGCCTTCACTTATGCCGCGACCCATGGCTTAGCCAATCTCAAGCTCCGCCATAAGCTGCTCATGTTCTACGTCATGAAGCGTTATCGCCTCTCTTTCCCCGAGATCGCCGATATCTATACCCAATCGGTTGGGATTTGGGGGAATGAGAAGAAGCCCTACCGGTTCGATTTCATCAAAGGAGGCAACATCGTCAAAACCATCTTTAAAGGCCCGGCCCTTTATACCTCCTTAGACATCCAGGTCAGTAAGAAGGAGCTGGTCAATGGCGAAACCTACGATTCGGCGAGGATTGAAATTCGGAAAGTCGATAACTACGGGAATCTTTGCCAATATGGCAACGATGTGTTGAAGATCAAAACCACCGGCCCCATTCGCTTACTCTCCCCTGATACCGTCGCCCTAGAAGGCGGGATGATTTCGATTTATGTCGCCTCAAAACAAAAGGAGGCCGGGGAAGCCAGCCTCCAAATCGAGGATGAAGGAAAGGGATACTCAATCGGCTTGAACGTCCGCTGAATGACGCTGCTTCAGATCCGATTCGATCTGGGCGTAAGTCTTTTCGTCGATCTTGAACCCAAACCGCATTAAGCAATAGGCCGCGACTAAGAACAACAAGCAGGAGCCGACCATCCAAATTCCCATGACGACTTTTGGCGTCGCCGCGACCCCATTGATGATGGCATCGACTTGGACCGTCGCCTGCTCGGTGAACTCCGCTTCCTTATCCGGATCGGCCGCCACCTGGGAAGCCAGATCGTTTTGGACATCGCTAATCTGCTGGGTCACGTCATAGATCCCGGCGGTGAGGAAGGAGACGAGGATCAGCCCTTTTTGCAAAGCTGAGGAGAGCTTGGCGGTAAAGGGACGCCAAGAGGAAGCGACCGCCTCTTTCCGTTCCCCGAATTTCCATTCGTTATATTCGATGCAGTTTTGCAAATCGACTAGCAGGATCATATAGAAGATGCCCTGAGCCCCGAAGAAGAAGATCGGGGGGATGTAGAGCAAACTAAGGGTCCCGCCGAAGGCCCATAAAAGGCCTGAGGGAGCGGCATCGTTATAGGCTAAGGGCTTATCGCCGAATAAGGGGAAGCCGATTAAGAAGAGAACTAAGTACGCGACTAAAGCGATGAAGAAGCAGGCGGTCATCAATGTTTGACGCGAGAACCGATTAATAAGCGGCTTGAACAAGACCTGAGACAACACCGTCCCGATGGCATACATCACGGTGAACACCAGCATGATCGCCCCGCCAGCGTTGCCCCCATATCCGAAGCAAAGATAGAAGTAATTGGAGCCGAAACTCACGACCAAGGACGCGGCGGCGTAATACAAGAAGATCGAGATGACGACGATGAGCAGCTGTTTGTTCTTCCCGACCATCCTGAACATGTCGCCAAGCTTGGTCGATTCGCTGACCTTCTCCTGCCCCGGGTCGATCCGCTTCTCCTGACAGAAGAAGAAAATGGCTAACTGGGAGGCTAAGAACAAGACCGAGGAGACGATGGCGATGACCCCATAGACATAATAGGAATTCGCGGCGTTGGGGATAATCGAGCAAACCCCATACATCGCGAAAGTCCCAATCGAGATAAATAGAGAAACTAGGAAAGTGATGTTGTTCCGTTCTTTCTCCGCGCTCGTCATCGAGGGAACCATCGCCCAATAGGCGCAGTCATTCATGGTGAAGACGAAGTCCCAAAGGAAATAGAAGACGGCGAAGGTGGCGACGTAGGCCCAGCCAGTGGGTTTCAGCAAGAACAAACAAAGCATGACGATGCTATTGCCGATCCCGCCGATTAAGATCCAAGGTTTGTATTTGCCGGACTTGAACCTTATCTTCTCGATGAGGACCCCCATGATCGGATCATTGAGTCCATCCCAAATAAGGCAGATGACGAAGATGATGTTAATGGCGACAATCTGTTGGGAGTAATCAGCCCCACCGGTCCCTAAGACCCCGGCATACATCATGAAGGTCAATAAGAAGGACGAGATCAGCTGATACGATCCATCGCGGAAGGCGGCGGCAATCGAAAAAATCCATTTAGTCCGCTTCGGGATGACGTCTCCTTCGTAAGTTTGGGCGAAAAAGGCGACCCCGCGCGTTTTCTTGGCATTGTCTTTGGCCATGGTTATACTCCTATTCGGGAAAATTATAGGCTCACCATCTTCAAAGTAAAAGCGCTTACATCACCCACCCTCTCGCGAGCGCGCCTATAATCCGCTTCGTTATGATCGCTGGGTTAACCGTATCGATAGTCTCCTGCCTAGGGATGGCCCTCTCCGCCATCTTCCTCCCAGAAGTGAAGCTGAGCAAGCGAATCCACTTCACCCTCTATTGCTTCTTCCCCCTGATTGGAGCCATCATCTTGCTCGCTTTCGGCTTAGTGGACGGAAAGGCGGTTTTGGATGACTTAACCAGCAATTCGCCAGTGAACCCCTTGCAAATCCTATTTCTTTTCTTCTCAATGGTATTCATTTCCCTTTTGCTAGATGAGGAAGGTTTTTTCGCTTATCTAGCGAACTTGGCTTTACGGAAAGCCGGGGAAAAGCAAATCGGCCTCTTCAGTATCCTTTTTGTCTTCGTCTCGATCCTGACCGTCTTCACCTCCAATGACATCATCGTCTTAACCTTCACCCCGTTCTTATTAGGCTTCTGCAAGAACGCCCGTATCAACCCGATCCCTTATCTACTTGGCGAGTTTATCGCTGCCAACACTTTCTCGGCCCTTTTGCCGGTTGGGAACCCGACCAACCTCTATTTAACCTCAGCCCTAGGCATTGCCTTCTTCGATTACCTAGCCTATATGGCCTTGCCTTCTTTGGCCTCGGGGCTTATCGCTTATCTTGCCCTCTTATTGCTTTTCCATAAGCCGCTTAGTAAGCAAATGGAGAAAGCCGATATCCCCGAAAGCCAACTCGCCGATAAGCCGACGGTCTTCTTCGCCCTGTTTTGCCTTTTCTTCTGCATCGTCTGCTGCGCCCTCTCTTCCTTCTTTGCTATCCCTTCTTACCTTTGCTGCTTAGCCGGGGCTTTGGCCTTATTCCTCTTTGCTTTTATCCGTGGGGCCGTCGTCAAGCGGACCGCTATCCCTTTTAAAACCATCAAGCGGCTCCCTTTCTCTCTCCTCCCGTTGCTATTAGGAATGTTCGTCATCGTCTTGGCCTTGCGGGAATATGGCATCACCAAAACCATCGGGGAATTCCTGTCCGGCCCGGGTTCGATCTGGGGCTATGGGTATAGTTCCTTGGTGACCGCTAACTTGGTCAACAACATCCCGATGTCGGTCCTCTTCGAAGAGGTTTTCGCCGACGTCGGCTCCTATGCCTTATCCGATGTTTTAGCCGTCGCCCTTTCCTCGAATGTGGCGGCGTATCTTACTCCGCTGGGCGCCTTAGCAGGCTTAATGTTCCTCCGGGTCGTCCATGAAGGGAAAGTCGATTTGAGTTTCGCTAAGTTCTCGGCCTATGGCTGCTTAGTCGCGATGCTGGCCTTGACCGCTGGGCTCGGGGTCATCAGCATCCAAGCGCTGGTTTTCTAACCAGAGTTAAACCCGATAGTAAAAGCGGTAGTTCCCGTTGTTATCAAGCCGAGCTTGGATAGACCTCTATTTGAGGAAACGTTTAGAAAATTCAAAAGCAAAGATCAATCGTTTTTTTGAATCATCGCCAATATTCCACAGTATCCTCGTCGATGTATTTGAAGTTGACATTCTCGGAGGCAAAACCACTCATAAGCAAGTCGCCAATCGGATTGCCTTGATCATCCCAATCCTGGCGTTCGAGAAACAAAACAAGCTGAAGATGAACAAAGGAATCCTGCTTGTACTCCGCTTGCAAAATCCATTGGGGGATAACGAAATCTCCGGTATAGGTGAAAGTTTTGCCGTCAATCCGGTTATTCCGATAAACGTATTTGTCGGTCTTAAATTCCTCTATTGGTATTATGGAAAGATCATAGATTTTCGACTCGCTATCGACGTTCCCGCCTGGTTTCCACTCCAAAAACAAGCGGGCTTGAACCATGGTGGGTAAAAAGTTCGCCCCTTCCGAATGCCCAAAGGATACCTTAATAGGAATATCCTCGTTAAGCGAAAATGTTTTACGCGGCAGTCGATAGGCCAATTCAACCGCGTGCGTTTCCAAATCGAACTCGTAACCGAGCGCTAAAGGATCCGAGTGGCCGACGCAAGAAGTTAAAACCAAAGCCTCCAATGCAATAACAGTGAAACCGGAAAACGATTTGGCCATAATTAAATTTCTCCCTGGAAATAGATGTCCATCGGGCCAATTGAAATCCGGCCCTTATTCCGATCCGTATAACCAGTCATATTCTCAAAATGGGCGTAAAATCGAAACAGATTCACGCTTTTTGGGAAATAAACAGTATAAGATTTTTGATTATACCGATCGGTAGGGAGATTGGTTTTCAGCAAATCCAAAGCCAAAATCCAATCTTTCTTATCTTCGTCCCAATATTCAATGGCAGCCCTTGGCTTGTCCGCGGAATAATAACGCTCATCGTTACTCCAAAAAGAGAGATCCGCGACTATAGAGTGCACATCGGCAGGGAACTCTAATTCTAAATAAGCAGTTCCGAAACCCTCTTTACGAGGGGAAAGATTAATGTATTCATCTTGGATGAACCCAGTACGAAGCCGCCTTGTAAAGAACGAAAAGCCAATTAAATAAACAGGCTTCGACTCCTCGGTCGGGCAATAACTGTCAGGAAATACGAAATCAGAGGGGTTCAAACTTATGGATTCATGCATATAAAGAATTTCGAAGGCGGAGCGATAGGGGCCTGAACGAGGATTCGCGTTATGGAAGCCTTCGACTGAAACATAGACAAACGAATAAGGCACTGCGAGCCGATAAATTGTTGCCCATTCATCTTCCGCAATAGTGTAAGAGACGGTCGCAAGGTTGGAAGGAATTTTCGGGCGAATTCCCGCAACAGAATAAAATAAATCGCCCTTCTGGGAAAAGAACTGAATTGTAAATTCATCGTTCGGATTATGGAAACTTCCGTGAGGCGCAAATTCAACCTTCAAAGGAATGTTCTCTACGGCTACCGAGCGAAACGGATATAAATTTGGGGCAATTTGGAACGATTCAAGCAAAATGGCATTTTGTGCAACAAGATCTTGATGGTTGTCTTCAAAATCATCGACAAAAGCATCTAGTGTCACCATGCCATCTTTTAAGCTAGATTTAAGGAACTCTCCAGGAGTTAGGCTTACAGTATCGACAGAATCGTTATAACTATCATAAAGGTTCCAAAGGTATGCGATAACTGCGTCTTCCTGGGCTTCGCCACTTTCGATCCCATCAGGTTTATAAAGGGAATAAGAGTTGATTAAATGAACCATTTCTTTAGCAAAGGTAAAACTACGGAAATTCTCGTAATTGACGTCATCCAAAACCATTGCAAAAACGGTCGCCCACGATTCGGACCAAGTCAGATGGAGCGCGTACTCTTTCGAGAACTTATCGTTAAAATGGTCTTTATTCGTTGCATGCGAAGGGTTATTGAAAATGATTTCGCCCAAATCAGCCCCATAGGTCCCCATAAGATACTCAACATAATGACCATACTCATGGACAATTATGTCCCATCTCTCCCAATCGGCTGTACTAATGCCGGAAAAAACGCCAAAAGAAAACGAAGTCGTTTCAGTTGGGTAATTGACACGCAATCTCGCGCCATTCAAAGGCATGTTGCCCTCGTTATGAGCAAAATCTTGCGCTATACGCATTGCCTCAGCAATAACAAAAGCTCGGGAAGTGTCTGATCCATCGAATAAATTTATTGTAAAGTTATATGTGAGGGTCGTTCCCGTCGCAACATTGCCAGTAGTATAAGAATCAACGTGATAAACCGTACCCGCAACAGGGCATACCTCAAACGTTCTACTAGCCGCCCACACCCGGGCGTATGGGTCGCACCCACCATTTTCTAAGAAACTGGTATCATTTTGAAAAGTGCACCGGTAGTAACCGTCAGCATCAGTATAAACGGTACCCAAACGCGTATCGACAATCAAGTTGTCATCGAAAATCTCTACACAATAGTTTTTTAAAGGCACGAGCGATCCATCGGATTTTTTCCCCATAACCCGCCCTTGAACATAAGTTGATAAATCCGCATTTGAAACATTCTGAGTTTCCGGATTCATATCGGAATCATTATTGTCAAATTTAGATGGCAATCTTGAGGTCTCTGAAGTTTCGTCCGCCAATAGCAAATCGCCTTTTTCTTCTACCAAAGCGTTGCATCCATTGGCAGTTCCGCTCGCCAATGCTGTCAACAAAAATAAATTTTCTAACATTGAACTTGCCCTCCGATAAACGTATATCCCTTGCAGGAAAATCCGCCAACAAGAAGAAGGTTTTTTCGACGTCTTTATAATACACTCTCAAACGGGAAAACTACAACTTCCTAGGCAACAGCACGCCACTTTTGAAAGCGTTAGACCTTCGACAAACATGCATTGAGGCCAAAATGTTTAAATTGGAATGCTCCACTTCCCTCGAAGAAACGAAGGACAGAGGATACGTTGCAGAACCCTACTATCGGTTCATCTTCGAACAAAGGAAGATGATTCAATTGAGGCGCCCATCGACAGAACAGGACCGCGTTGCACAAGCGAAACCAAAAACGACGCAAAACACACATAAAACAAACCAAATTGCTAATCTCAAACCATTGAATCAGTGAAAGGCGAAAGGAATCACGCGTTTAAACGGCAACCTGAATTAAGTCAAGCATTATATTTACGTAATTGTCCTTTTTAATATGTACATATCATTAACTATTTTATAAAATGTTCTTATGAATGCAGCGCAAAACCAAATGACTACGTACTTCGCCTTCTCCGACCCCCACGCTTGCCTTCAACCGGTTCTGGAAGGATTAAAGGAGGCCGGCTTCGATCCTAGCAATCCAAACCACTGCCTTATCATCGCCGGCGATCTTTTCGATCGGGGACCCGAACCTAATGAGTTATACCAATACGTCCAAAGCCTACCTCAGGTCATCTTAGTCAAAGGCAATCACGAAGACTGCCTGCTTGATATGCTTAGGCGCGGCTATCCCAAAAACTACGATTTCCAAAACAAAACGATCCTGACGCTTTTCCAACTGGCGGGATCGACTTATGAGGAAGCTTATAACCTCGCCTTAAGGATGCCCCGATATGGGTCCGCGCCCAGCGACCGCGATGAAGCGTTAAAGTTATTCGACGAGGCGGCCAATAACCCCCGAGTTCAAGAAGTCTTCGCTTGGATAAAAGAGAAGTTCGTTAATTATTTTGAGACGCCCCACCACGTCATTATCCATTCAAGTATCCCTTTAATCCCCAATTGGCGGAAAGGCGATGAGGCCTCCTGGTACCAAGCCCGTTGGTGCAATCCAATTGAAGAATATCGCCATAACGTCTATCGCCCCATTTGGGCCGAGCATAAGAAAGTGGTCATCGGTCACTTCCACACCCACCTGCTTTTTGATTACCTTGACCCCTATCATCACCTCGATAATCATCCGCGAGAAAATACCTCTTACGATGTCTCGCCCTTATTCGACAATGGTTCCTTGGTTGGCCTTGACGCTTGCACCATCCTCTCGAAGCGGATCAACGTCTACCAGTTCGAAGAATAAGAAAAGGACGGCCGTTGCCAGCCGCCCAATCGTTATTGATCGTTACTTCGTCGAGGCGATCTTCGGATCGGCCATGACGGTATTGACCGCGCCAAGCATCGTCGTTTCCTTCGACTCGTGGCCGTACTTATCGACCGAAGCCGCATCACGGACTTCGTGGGTTAAGCAGCAGGGGCCGCCGATGCAGCCGCCCGGGCAGGCCATCCCTTCGATGAAGTTACCGGGCAAGACGCCGCGCTTAGCCTGCATAAGGGCGTTTTTGCATTGATCTAAGCCCGAGCAAGCGACCGGCTTGACCTCAAAGTCGATGTTTTGTTCTTTCAAGGCCTGCTTGACCGCATCGGAGAGACCACCGCTTCTAGCGAAGATCCGGCCAAAGTAGGAAGCGTTATCAAGCGGTTTCTCTTCAAGCGAAGGCAAATCGATACCTCTAGCATCGATAAGAGCCTGCAGTTCCTCGAAGGTGATGACGCAGTCGACGAAGGGGGCGCTGTCGGGCCGGGTGACCTCCATCTTTTTGGCGATACAAGGACCGACGAAGACGGTTTTGGCACTCGGGTCGATCTGCTTGATGTATTTGGCGATGGCCGCCATCGGGGAGAGGTTATTGGAGACTTTCTCGGCGAGTTCCGGGAAAGCGGTCTTGACGTAACGGACGAAAGCCGGGCAGCAGGAGGAGGTGCAGAACCCTTCTTCCGCCAGATCTTTGGCCTCGTTAAGGGCGACCATGTCGGCCCCTAAGGCGGCTTCGATGACATCGGTGAAGCCTAAGGCTTTGATGCCGGTGATGACTTGACCTAATTTAGCGTAATGGAATTGGCTGGAAATCGAAGGCGCGACGATCATATAGGCTTTGTAATTCTTCCCGCCTTCAGCCCCTTTGATGATATCGATGCACTGGGTAATGTAGCTCTTATCCATGATGGCCCCGAACGGGCAGGCATAGGAGCATTGCCCGCACCGGGTGCACTTTTCTTCATCGATCTCGGTGATCCCATCCGCCCGGGCGTGAATGGCCCCGATCTTGCAGCTGGCCTCGCACGGCCGCCGCCGATTGATGATGGCCCCGAATTGGCACGCCTTCATGCAAAGGCCGCAGTTGACGCACTTATCTTTGTTGATATGGGCCCTTAGATCATCACCGAAAGTAATGCAATTCAGCCGGCAAGCCTGGGCGCAGCGATGGGCAAGACAGCCCCGGCAGTCGCTAGTAACGGTGATGCCGCCGAAGGGGCATTCATCGCAGGCGGCTTCGATGACTTCGAGGAGGTTCGGGTTGTTCTTATCCCCGCCTAAAGCCAGTTTAACCCGGTCAGCGGCGATGGCCCGTTCCTTATAGACGCAGCAACGCATGCTGGCCTTCGGGCCGGGGGCGATGACCTTGGGGATATCGTTGATCTTCTCGTTCAAGGTCCCGTCCCAATAGTCTTTGGCGACTTCTTTCAAGACGCGGTATTTGAGCTGTTGGACGAGGGTGTCGAATTTTGCTACGGCCATGTGTTCTCTCCTTAGAAATAAGTGACGTTGATGTGTTTGCCCATGTTCTTCAGTTCCTGGGCGAGGTTATCGATGATCTGCATCTTCATCTTGATGTCGATGTGGTACTCCGGATCCTGGTGAGCCGGGTTGACGGCGCAGCCGACGTAGAAGGTGATGTCGGTCGCCTCCTCAAAGAGCATTTTGGCGATTTGGCTCGCCCCGTCTTGCCGGAAACTCCAGTCGAAGTAGGCTTTGTTCTGTCCTTGATAATCGCGAGACAAGGACACAACCTTATTGAGGGTGATGATGCCTTCGGTCGCGAGGTCGACCCCTTTGATATAGGAGATCGGCGGGACTTCCGGATCAAGGTAATCAAGCGACCCTTCGATTGAAGAGCCTAGATACCGGGCGGCGATCTTGCAGGTCGTGCCACCACTGACGATATGGGGGCCTTCGAGGCTGAAGAAGGAAGACAAGACCTTTTCGTCGTCGCTAGGATTAGTCGGCGGCCCGACCATCAGGTTGCATTTCTTCCTTTCCCGGCGGCGGACCGCTAAAGCGGTCGTGTCGTCCCCCGGGCGACGATTATACAATAAGTCGCAGTGGTCGACTAATAAAGTCGCGATGTTTTTCGCCGAAATCGAGGGATCGAAGAGCCCTTCGAGGTAAGCGGATATCTCTTCTCTAGTCCAGCCGAAGTTCAAGGTCTCCCCGACCCCGGCGTAAACCGCCCCATCGCTGAACATGACCAAGCAGTCATTGACGTCGAAATAGCACTTGGCTTTCTTGATGAGCTTCCCTTCGACGGTCAAGGTCTCGTAATTGAGCTTCTTCTCCTTCCCGTCCCGGAGGAAGACCGGCTCGGGGTTATCGAAGTTATAGATATAGCCGGTGTAATCCTTCTCGATCCGGCAAACGGTGAATGTCGAATAGGCGACGTTGCCCCGGTCTCTGGCGATCGGCAAGGTCTTGACTAAGGTCTCGACCCCATCTTCGATCGATAATCCGGCTTCGGCCATCCGCGAGAGCATGGCGCTCGTCAAAGTCGAAAGGATCGAGGCCACGACCCCGGAGCCGAGCCCATCGGCCAAAACCAAGGTGGTTGAGCCGTCAGAGGCGTCGCTGACGATCTGGACGTGGTCGCCACAGAGCTCCTCCCCCTTGTGGTTGACCGAAAGGTAGCCGGATTCAAGTTCGGTGAAATCACTTCTTTCCATGGTCGGGATCGATGGTCCTTTGCAGGTTAGTCAGGGCGATCTTGGTGTTCGCGGCCGATTCGCCTAAGAGCTGGGCGATTTCTTGAACCGCCCGCATGTTCTTCTCGATGACGTCTTTGGTGATCTCCGCCGTCGCTTTGGCGTCATGGACCTGCTTCTCATGTTCGAGGTGGGTTTGGGTCCGGTCGCGGACGGTGCCGATGATGATGTGATATTTCTCGTCGTGGACTAAGGAAAGTTCGACATAGAGATCGTATTTCTCTAAGTGGATATGTTTGTTTCTAATTGATTCCCCGGCTAAGCAAAGAGCGAAGTAACTTAAGTCGATGAAGTTCTCGACGCTTTGGCCGATGGCTTCCGACGGCGAGACTTTAAGTAAGCTAGCCAAGGCCGGATTGATCAATTGAACGGTGAAATCGTCATTGACGACGATGATGCCATTCGGGGTATTCTCGACGATGTCATTGCCGAAGCTGCTGGCTTTCTCGCTTAAATAAGGCAAGCACATCTCCAACGAGGCCTTGCCGTCGAGGACCGCTTTCGCCTTATCGCGGCAAGTCGGGTAGCCGCAGGAAGCGCAGTTGAGTTCATCCTTCTTGTCATACTTTCCGATGGCGTGAAGAACATTCTCGATGGCGGCATCGCTATAAACGTGCTTCTTCTCTTCGGCGGGATGGAATTCTTTGTCGAGTTTACCCTTTTCGGTCACCGCGAAATCCTCTTTCCCGGCCGAATGACGGGTCTTGACTAAGGAAAGGACGGCGCTTTCTTTTTTTCGTCTTATCGCCGGCCCGTTGAGGCAGGATCCGCGGCAAGCACTTAATTCGATGAAGGCGTGATGGATCTCGCCCCGCTCAAGGGCTTCGATCGCCGCTTGGCAATCCTCCATCCCCGAGAAGGCTAAATAATCATAGCCATCGGGGTTTTTCTCCATGGTGGCCAGGACCCCACCTTCGCTAGGGAAGAGCCTCGCTTTCGATTGGGCTGGGGTTTCGACCTCAGCCTCTTCGACCTTGATGCCTTTTTCTTCGAGCAGGTCCTCAAGTTCAAGGAAAGTGAGGGCCAAATCGTCATAGCCCGGATACTTATCGACCTCATCTTTTTTGGCGATGCAAGGACCTAAGAAGATGACGGTGCAGCCGGGATGTTCTTCTTTCAAATGCTGGGCGTGGGCTTGCATCGGCGATAAGACGGGGGCTAAGCATTTGGTTAAGGAGGGGTGATGCTTCTCAATCAAGGTATTGATCGAGTGGCAGCAGGTGGAGAGTATGACGTCCATCTGCTTTTGTTCGCAAAGTTTGTCGTATTCCCGTTTGACGATGGTCGCCCCGACCGCCGTCTCCTCAACCCCAGCAAAGCCCAGCTCAAGCAAGGCTTTCTTCACCTTTGGGAAGTTGGAATTAGGGAATTCGGATAAATAGGACGGAGCCAAGGAAGCATAGCAATTACCGCTAGAGAGCAATTGCTTCGCTTTCTCTTTATCGTCGCGGATGGCTTTGGCCCCTTGGGGGCAGACGACATAGCAAGTCCCGCAGAGGACGCATTCGCCGGTGATGATGCGGGCTTGCCCATCCTTAAAGGAAATGGACTTGGTTGGGCAATGCCGGATGCATTTGTAGCAGCTGCGGCAATCGTTTTCCCGGGTATAAAGCGGCGCGATCATAGACTCCTCCTAAAATGTGAAACAGGGGGCCCCATTTAAGAGGCCCCCTAATAGGCTATTTGGTCAAAGGCAAGATTTCCTCTTCGAAAAGCGAAGCGATTTTCTCCGGGGTGAGCCCGGGGATGATCTTGTCGTTGACCTTGACGGTGACCCCGTCATGTCCGCATTGGCCAAAGCAGAAGGCCGCTTTGAGCTCGACTTTGTCTTGCAGGTGGAGACGGGAAATCTCGTTCCGGGCCTGCTCGATGACGTCGCGCGAGCCCTTGAGGTGGCAAGAGCTCCCGACGCAGATCGAAACTTCGACTTTTTCCATCTTAATTGCCTTTGTAGGCGTCCTTCATGATTTGGATCATGTCGGCGACCATCGGCTCGCGCGGGTTGCACGGGGTGCATTGATCCTCGTAAGCGAGATAGCCAAGTTCTTCAAGGTGAGACATGTAGTTCTCCTCATCGGGGATGACCGACTGGAAGTTCATGTCGATGCCAATCTCCTTGCCGAGATTCATGACGGCGTCAGAGAGGGCTTTGGTCGCCTCTTCCGGGGTGTTGGCCGGGATGCCGACGACTTTGCAGATATTGAGGTAGCGCTGGTCGCAGTCATATTCCTCATACTTCGGCCAGACCGAGAGTTTGGTCGGCTGGGTGCCGTTGTACTTAATGACATGCGGGAGGAGGATGGCACAGGTCTGACCATGGATGGTATGGAATTCAGCGCCGATTTTATGAGCCATCGAGTGGGTGATGCCCAAGAAGGCGTTGGCGAAGGCCATGCCGGCGATGGTGGCGGCGTTATGCATCTTCTCTCTGGCCTTGAGGTCGTTTTTGCCATTATGGACGCAGCGCGGCAAGTACTCGAAGACCAACCGGATGGCGTTGAGGGCCAAACCGTCGGTGTAATCGCTCGCCATGACCGAGGTGTAGGCCTCGATAGCGTGGGTGAGGACGTCCATGCCGGTATAGGCGGTCGATCTAGCCGGGATGTTGGTGGTGAATTCCGGATCGACGATAGCGATCGAAGGGGTCAAGGAGTAGTCGGTAAGCGGATACTTCTTGAGGTTGGCCTTATCGGAGATGACGGCGAACGGAGTGACTTCCGAGCCGGTGCCCGAGGTGGTCGGGATGCAGATGAGCTTGGTCTTGCGGCCGAGTTCCGGATACTTGAAGGCCCGTTTGCGGATATCCATGAACTTCTGCTTGAGGTCATCGAAGTTGACTTCCGGATGCTCGTAGAAGATCCACATGCCCTTCGCGGCATCCATCGGGGAGCCGCCGCCGAGGGCGATGATGGTGTCGGGTTGGAACTCTTTCATGAGCTCGCAGCCGCGGCGGACGGTGGTGATGTCCGGATCGGGTTCGACTTCGGCGAAGAGCTGATAGGTCACCTTGTTGCGGCGAGCCATGAGCTCATCGATGATCTTGTTGAGGAAGCCGAGCTGAACCATCGAGTGGTCAGTGACGATGAACACCTTCTCGATGTTCTTGGCCGAACGGAGGTATTGGATCGAATTGCGTTCGAAATAGATCTTTTGCGGAACCTTGAACCATTGCATAGTGTTTCTCCTTTTGCCGACGCGTTTGATGTTGAGGAGGTTGACGGCCGAGACGTTGCCGGCGACCGAGTTGTGGCCATAGGTGCCGCAGCCGAGGGTCAAGGACGGGATGAAGGAGTTGTAGACGTTGCCGATGCCGCCGAAGGTGGAAGGCGAATTCCAGACGATACGGATGGCTTTGACGACGTCGCCGAACTTATCGGACATCTCCTGGTCGTGGCAGTGGATAGCCGCGGTGTGGCCAAGCCCGCCGAATTCGAGCATCTTCTCGCAGAGTTCAGTCCCTTCCTCAAAGCCGGAGACTTTGTAAACGGCGAGGACCGGAGAGAGTTTCTCACGGGACATCGGTTCCTCAACGCCGACCGAATCGCAATAGACGGCGATGATCTGGGTCCCTTCGGGGACTTCGAAGCCGGAGTTCTTGGCGATGTTAATAGCCGACATACCGGCGACTTTGCTATTGAGCCGGGCCTCAGCGACGTTGGCGCTGCCTTTGGTGACGCCGAACATATATTGCTCAAGTTTCCGAGTCTCTTCTTCGCTAGCGAAGTAGACACGGTACTTTTTGAACATGGCGATGGTTTCGTCATAGATCGCTTCATCGATGAAAACGGCCGATTCAGAAGCGCAGATCATGCCGTTATCGAAGGCTTTGGACAGGACAACGTCGTTGACAGTCTGAGCGATATCAGCCGAGCGGTCGATGTAGCAGGGAACGTTGCCCGCCCCGACGCCAAGGGCCGGTTTGCCGCAGGAATAAGCGGCTTTGACCATGGCGTTGCCGCCGGTAGCTAAGATGGTGGCGACACCAGGATGGTTCATAAGAGCCGAGGTCGCTTCCATCGAGGTGTGCTCGATCCACTGGATGCAGTTCTCCGGCGCGCCAGCCGCGATGGCGGCATCCCGCATGACGATGGCGGCGGCTTTGGAGCAGTTATGGGCCCCGGGGTGGAAGGAGAAGATGATCGGGTTCCGGGTCTTCATCGAAATGAGCGATTTGAAGATGACGGTCGAGGTCGGGTTGGTGGTCGGGACGATGCCGCAGACGACGCCAACCGGCTCGGCGATTTCGGTGATGCCGGTGACCGGGTCATCCTTAATGATGCCGACGGTCTTGAGGTGGCGCATGTTGTTGACGATGTACTCGCAGGCGAACAGATTCTTAGTGGCCTTGTCCTCAAAGACACCACGCTTGGTCTCTTCGATGGCTTTCTTGGCTAAATCGCCATGATGATCGAGACCAGCGACCGACATCTTCGCGACGATGTAATCGATCTTTTCCTGGTCGAAGGAAGCGAATTCGTCAAGGGCCTTAAGGGCTTTTTGAACGAGGCCGTCGACTTCTTGTTCGGCCGCGGCTTTCTTCTCTTCCGGGGTCATTTCCGCCTTGACTTCGGCTTTCGCTTCCGTCTTCTTGGCGGTTTTCTTTTCTTCGGTTGCCATAATTATTTCTTTTCCTCCTTGGCAAGAGCGACATTTAGCCGGTGGGATAACACGGCTAGGGATGAGGCGAGGTTGACGTCCTCGACGACGATGTTATCGGGGAGGTCAAGGTGGGTAGGGGCGAAGTTCCATATCGCTTTCGCGCCCGAGGCGACCGCTTGTTCGGCGACCGATTGGGCGGCACTAGCCGGGACGGCGATGATGACGATATGGGCATTGAGGCGCGGGAGGATGTCTTTGAGCATCGCGACGGGGAAAATCTCCTTTCCCCCGACCCGAGTCCAAAGCAGCTTGGGATCAGTGTCGAATCCGGCTAGGATTTCTAATCCCATCTCCGAGAACGAGGGGAAATTCAAAAGGGCCGCGCCCAAATGCCCCACGCCGATGATGACGGCGGAGGTAGAGTCGCGGTAACCCAAGAATGTCTCGATGTCCTCGATGAGCTGCTTGACCTCCCGCCCCTTCTTCGGCCTTCCGACTTCAGAAGCGACGTTTTGAAGGTCTTTGCGTACTTGCTCTTCGGAATAGCCGAGGCGTTTGGCGATGAGCGGGGAGGAAACAACATTGACCCCTTCGTCGAAAAACTCCTTCAGCAATTTCAGGTAGATTGGGTAACGGCCCAACTGATTGAGCGAGTAAGTCTTCATCTTCCTATTGGCGGCATCGTCCTACCGATACCGGGCATAGCATACTCAAAAGGGTTTGCGCGCGTCAACACCTAAAAAGTAAAGTTTTACCGATACCGCTTTACCGGTTTAAGTTTACTTATATGTTGGCTCGATTTCGTCGAGTAAATTCCAAATTGGAAAGGTCAAAAATTCGTCGAAATTTTGCCAAGAATAATCGGTAAAGAAATATGGATTAAACTCAATGTTTGAAGCCCTGAAATCGAAAATTGCTGTTCTAACCAGAAAACATAACTAGCAACAAGCCAAGGAAGCACGTTAAGTAAGAAGATATATATTAGGTTTTATATCAAAAGCGAAAATAAAAAGTCCGATTTTATCGGATCTTTTTAAGCATAATCAATCAAAAATGGCTAGTTCGAGACCATTTACTTTTGCTGGCTAACGGCGATCTTAGGTTGAGCATTTCCAGCGAACGCTGAATCTTCTTGAGGCTATCCTCCAGCCGAGCTTTCGAACGAAGAAGAATCGCCAGCCGTTGATCTTCATCCCCGGCCCTTCGTCAACCAGAGCCAAATAAGCCCCAATGTCGACCAGAGGGATGCCGGATTCTTTGAAGCAGATAATCAGCTTGAGCCGATTAATGTCGGCATCCGAATATTCCTTGATACCTGAATTGGTGCGATCCGCTTTCAGCAAACCGATTTTTTCATAAAACCGGAGAGTATCGTGAGATAGGCCGAGCCTTTCAGAGATGTCACCAATTTTCATAACCATATACCTCTACTAGTCCGCAATTGAACACCATGAAGTCATATCGAGGTCAAGAGGATAAATTGATAAGCGTGGGCCAGGACCTTTTTAGTCGTCAGGCTAAAAGGGTAGGAACGTTATAAGGCCGAATTCGTCAAGTGCAAGGGGTCGGATCAATTTCGTTTAGATTTAGAAAAAGTTTGCAACGGCAACAATCGCTGACGATTAGTCAAAATATCAAATTAATCGACAAGGAAAAATAGAGATAAGGGGATGCATTTGGCAAAGCGAACGCCTGAGTTCGGCTTTAGATTTTCTAAACTCATTAGATAGGTGAATCGGCGGTCAATTATCTGATGATAAAGAAAGCGGAATTTGCAAAACGGTCATTTTTAGATCGCAGCCAAAACGCAAAATTACGTATTTTCGCTTATCTTGCTCAATGCATTACTTGCGTTTTTGTTAAACAAACGTTTTTTGCGTATGCTTTAAGCCCTATTATTGCTTAGCACTTTTATTATCTAAGTGTTCCTCAACACTTTTTACATTGGGCATTTTTTACGTTTTGTTATATTTAGCGTATTTTTAATACGTTTAAATGTGTATTTCCTGCTTAGGCATTTAATAATTAAGCAGTTTTTGCTTATCAAAAATACCGATTCTCTTTTATTACAAAGTGATTAGAGCAAAGGGCAGCTTTCTGGCCTATATGAAACCTGTTGGGAACTATGATTTACTCTAAGATTCAACTCCCGAACCAATGTGTCGAGAACAAAGATAGGCCGTTCTAGATTCATTACTGACAGTTTTTTAATCCCTTTGCTTCCCTGCTTTTAAACAAACATCTCAAACGTCATTCAGAACTCAAAATATCTTTAATAACGCATTGTCATCG
This sequence comes from uncultured bacterium, assembly GCA_949297805.1. Taxonomy (GTDB): domain Bacteria; phylum Bacillota_I; class Bacilli_A; order RFN20; family CAG-826; genus Alloenteromonas. The sequence continues at coordinate 289,331 of CASFTG010000001.1, read as the reverse complement.
TCAGCCTTATTGGTAAAAAAAAAAAAAAAAAGGCCGCTTATGCGGCCAACACAGCCCTCAATAAAATGTCTGTAAAATGATTTATTGGGATCTTTTGACTATCCGATCATCGTCCTTTAATTGACCAATCAGAAGTGTTGATTCGTCGGAATGTTTAGCCACATTTCGGCCTATCGAATCAGCATCGTAATTAGCATAGCAATAAAGGCACCGGCTCGGGCAGCAATTGTAATCCCCAATATCGGCCATTTTCACACATCCACAGCCTGTTCCCGGACGCGTCGTTTGCTTGTTTAAACCCTTGCTAAGCCCCAGGACGCTCTTGGCATAGTCAATCCCTAGGCAAGCCCCGGAATCGAAGCCAAAGGCCCTTAAATCGTTTTTCTCGGCACAGGTAAATATCTCCGCATTTTTAGCGTGAGCAATCAAGCTAAATTTCTGCCCTATTTCCCGATAGTCATCAGGGGTAAATTCTCTTAGTTTAAGAACGCTCATGTTCCTTCGGGTATTCTTGTAAATATCGATGAAACTCGTTACTACATAACCAATTTTACCCCCGCATAAATTCATCAGATGGGCAAAAGCCTTCTCGTGGTAAGGAATGGTATACCGCTCATTAAGCAAGATAGGGTCATATCGAAGGAAAATCCGTTCTCTTCCGTACTTTAAGGATAAAGCCAATATGTCCTCAACCATCTCCTTCTTGTATTGGGCCATCAACGGCTCAATATCCTCGTGATAGGGAGTAATGGTGAGATGAAAGACGAATTGAATAGAAGGGTATAATTCTTCGATCTTTGGCAAGTAGTCCAGTAAGGGACGAATCCTTTTCGTGCAGAAAAGAATGGCCTCGACATCGGTGAAATATATCCTGCTGACTAAGTTGCGATTAAAAGGATTCCTAGTATCGACAAAACCGGCTAAAGCCCGGTTATAGAACCACTTGGCATAATAAGCTGGGATATCGGTCCGTCCGGATACAAAGAGAATCATTGATATAGCGTCTACTTTTAGCGATGACCATTTTACTTTCTAAGCAAGCCATACACTGAATAACGACCTCGATATTATACAAAAAGCCGCCCTGTGGGAGCCAGGCGGCAAACACGATAACAAACAATGATCAGCCGACGAAAACCACGACCACGCACCCTTTAGTTTCGTTATAGCTCACAGTCACGGAATAGGCGTCAAAGGAAAGGGAAACCGAATCATCGGTTTCGGCAACCCAGGTATATCCGTTGGATAACATAGTCGAAGCATAGCCGAAACTATTATTTAACTCAGTGTAGATTTCCACCGTTGTCTTCACCGAAATGCCCGAAATTTCCTGTGTAATCTCCACATCGGTAAAATCAAAGCTCGGCATCGGCAAAACAGCACCGGATCCGCCGACAGCGGTATTTTCCCATTCGGCAGTCGCTTTGGCCCATGCTTCCTCGGCAGGATCAACTGGCTTTTTATTCAAAACCTTCACCGTAATCGAAGCAGTATTCGATGCATAATCAGCCTCGCTGGCCGGAATGGTAGCATCGGTTTTAAACGTAATGGTTGCCTCGCCAACGGCCTTCGGATTCAAAACCAAATCGGCGCCGTCATCGGTCTCCACGATCGAGGCCTCAACAGCAGCGGAATTAGAATTATTAATCGCAATCGATTCAACGTCATACGGAGCGCTTAATTCATAATAGAAATCGAAAGCCACGCTATCGGAACCTTGGTCCAAATATAGCTCAATCGAGGCCGATTTAGTTTCATAATCGAAACCGACTTCAGTCCCGTTTTCCGAGCTATAGTCGAAAGACGATCCATTGGCATAGAAATAAGGAACTGTCTTGGGTTTGGGCAAAACCATAACCGTGGTGGAAACAAGTTTCGTATTAACCACATCGCCGAAATATAGGGTGAAGGTTCCTTCTTTGGTGAAGACTGTCTTTTCGGTCCACCAATCCTCTTCCAGGGCGGTTTCATCGCTGCATCCAGTCAAGACAAGACTGCCGAAATTCAAGGCCGTCGCCGGTACAAACTTCGTTTCCGAAGAGAGCTCAGGGGCATCCCCAACAACGAACGCTGGATTGCCCGAGGAATCTTTGCCAGTCATTCCCGATAAAACCGGTTCTCCCTCGATTGAGGAAACGAAGTAATCATCTACTTCAATCGATGAATTCTCTTTGGTAACGGTTGAAGGAGTTCCAAAGACAATGTCCTTAACCTCGGTCTTCATCTCCTCATAAACCTTAGAAGAATCGACTGGTTTATGCCCTTCGGCATCCCAATTGGCAACGGTATAGAACTTAACGTCAGAGGAGGCTTTGACCAGCGTAAGCGAGGAGTCGAACACGAACTCCCCAGCATAAACATAGTTGGTCAAATAAGAATCCGGATCGACTTCATAATAGCCCTCGGCCTTAACCGAATATTGGTTGGTCTCTGAATCAAACAAAACATCCAATTCACCGATTTTCGGGGCCCGGGAGCCGCCATACCAAGGAAGGGTCGGCGATTCGCGGTTTTCAAAAAGGAAATTCAATCCATATTGGCTAACAATGGAGTCAACCTCTCGTTTCGCGGAAGCTTCCGACTCATAGTCATCGACGTAAGCATCATATTTCTCTTGATCAATGGCGAATCGTTTGGATGTCCCTTGATCGATGGAATAGCAAACATCGTCGAAATACCCGTAATATTTGAAAATGTCCCCTTTTTCATCGGTGACCAAGGCCTCGTTCGCGGCGGCTTTAAGGGTCAAGGTCCCGAAGTCCCCATCGTCCAAGTCGTTGTTCCCTTCGGTCGAAACGGTGATGCTGGTAACGGTCTTTTCCTTAATCGAGGCCAAAATATCGGGGGAAATTGGTCTTAAGATTCTCGATATTGGCCCCGGCAACATAAGTCAAAGTAACGGTCACGGTCACATCTTTCTCCGGCATCACAAAAGTGTAAGTTTCGCCTTTCTTTACTTCAGTGAAAGACACCTCGCCGCCGTTAAGGCTAAGGGACGCAAACTCATATCCGTTATCGACTTTTATCGATAGGGTGATGGTTTCGCCGGCTTTAGCGCTCGGCTTGTCGACTTTTATCGTCGCCCCGGTCACCTCGCCGATATTGACGGCGTATTTGACGATAGGCGTCGAGGTCGAGGTCGATTCCTCACTCGGGGTAGAATCGGAGACACTCGGGGTCTCGCTGATGCTGCTAGACGATCTTCTATCACAGGCGGCTAAGGTCAATAACGAAGCCACCAGGACTAACAATGATTTCTTTTTCATTCTTTACCTCATTTTTGGCACTATGGATTATCCTCTAGGCAAGTGATAAATCAAGTATTTAGGCCGATTTTTGATTAGTCAACCAATCGAACGCCTGGTTCATTTTGCTTGCAAAGGCAGCCTAAATAGACAACAATCTTGCCCGAAAGGAAGACTTATGAGAAAACCGAACCTCCTTCTATTATTTAGCGCCTGCGCCTTAGCCTCCTGCGGCGGCCCAAGCACCTCCTCTACCTCCCCGAGTCAAAGCACGCCATCGGAAAGCCAACCCACCTTGACCAAGGAAGGAATATTGGAAACCCTCCAGGGCAACATCGGCTTCAAAGGGACCCTTCTTATCGACGTAAGTAACGGTGAAGAAGTCACTAATGACCTCGCCGGCTATATCGGGGAGGACGAATACTATCTCGAGGAAGAAGGCAACGACCCAGTCCATTATCACCATAACGAGAAAGGCGAGGCCCTCGCCCCGACCATGCAACCAGACAATACCATCATCCTCGATCCGATCATCGATTACGACCTTGAGTTAAATCCCGTCCCGGTTCTTTACGAAGAGCTGGTCGTGAACCCCTTCGCTAGCCTAACCGCTGATGATTTGAAGGCTGATGGGGAAAACTATGTCATCGATTTAACCGATGACGAGGAAACGCAAACGTTGTTTGGGATTATGTTCACCCAATATAGCGACGTCCCCATCAAGACCATTAATATCACCCCCGATGGCGATGACCTCTCCTTGCAGTTAAAGTCCTCGGTCATCTTCACCAGCGTCGGCCTCTTCTACGCCGAAGCCAACGTCGATATCGTTAGTAAGGACGTGGCTTTCGATGAATTAGTCCCTTATCCGACCCTCGAAGAGCACGCGGCCTTAAAGCAGGCTTTCGCCGAATTGAAAAAAGGCAATTACACCTTAACCTACTTCGACGATGACCTGACTGAAGGCAACGCCGACTACTCAGCGACCATCTCAGCTTCCGACACTCTCCTTCTTATCGAGGAGAAGGTCGGCGATAAAGAGCAATCAAGCGGCTATTTCAAAACATCCGCCACCGAGATCGCCCCGATCAAACTAAGCGAGGACAAAAAGCAGATCATCGGGACCGGTCGGCCCGAAAACGGAACCATCACTTCTAAGCTCCCCGATTATTCCTTAGCCGCCGAGTTCTACCTCCCCCAAGGCAATGGCGTCTATCTCCTTGACCCGATCATGTCCGCCTACGCCTATCTTAACGATCCGGCTTATCCCGTCGATTCCTCGATTGAGATTATGGATCCCGGCTCACTTCAATTCTCCATCGTCGAATCTGGATACCACATCGAATACACCTACGATTACACCTTCGGGGCTTTGGCCTATAAAGGCAAAGTCACCATGGACCTCACCAAAGTCGGGGCAACCACCGCAGCCTATGATGCGGATGATTATGTCGATTACGTCGCCCCGGCCAGTTGGGAAAGCCTCGGGGCCGCGGAAGGGCTAAAAGCTTGGGTCGGTGACGATCCCTCGATCCTGCCTTTCCCGAGCGAATCAATGGGCTTCAGCACCGTTGAGTTCCAGAACACCCCTGAATATTTTGGGATCTACGCCACCCCTTTCGAAGACAGCGAGATTGAAGACGCCAAGCAAGCTTATGTGACCGCCCTTAAGTCCGCCGGCTGGACCGAAAGAGGTGTCGATATCTGGGGCACCGATTCCTTCCAATACCAAATCGGGGAGAAAACCGCCCACGTCTCCATTGGCGAATACCTTGGCGCCGTGACCATCTACCTATACCCGATGTCAGCCAATAACCGCCTAGCCAATCTATTGACCAACACCTTGATGATCGATCCGAACTCCACCGTTCATATGGAAATCAAGGACGCCACCTACCTTAATTACGGGGCCGAGAACCAATCGGTCCAATCGGAGAAATCCTTCATCTACGACGTCAAGTGGACCAACAACTCCGAATACTACAAACAGGTAGAAAACGGGGTCGTCATCGAAGACAATTACTATTTGCCTAAAGACGGTCAAGACGAATTAGATATCTACGAAAACAAAGATGGGGTCTATGTCGACTCCGGCGCCGACACCCCGTCGAGCTTCGATATGTCTCTCTTCTCTTGGAAGGATTACACCGGCCATTCCGGCGAGATCTACACCACCGGAGAAGAAAACGTCTTCTCGATCGAAGGCGACTCCCTAAGTCGGATGATCTATGTCATCGGTTATGGCGAAGACCGTTATGAAGCTGATGATTTTGGCGAGAAAGCCAAGGCCATCTTAGCCGAGGACGGGACATCCTTCACCGTCGAGGCCACTAAAGTGTTCGACGAGAATACCCGCGGGGAAACTCGGGTCCTAACCCTCGAGATCTCCGTCACCAACATCGGGACCACCACCGTCGCCTTGCCGGCCTAATTGGATTCGAATCCTCCACTCTGGCTGCTCAAAACGAGCAGCCTTTTACTATCAAGAAGTACGGAAAGAGCCGCAAAAACAAGATATTTGAATCAAAAAGCCGCCCAGCGAAGGACGGCTTTCGACGCTAATTTATCAACGTAGATTAAGCGGTTATCACACCATTGGGGAAGACAGATTCGACTTCGCCAATGGAAGAATAGGTGATGGTGATGTCGTAGTCCCCATAGGCGTTGCCGCCATCAAAAGAGACGACAACATCGCCGTCATCCTCAAGAGTGATCGTTAACGATTCCGCCACCGACAAAGAAACGGTTTTGGCGTTTTCCTCGTTGTAGAAGATGTCCGTGTAATCGACAATCCCGGGATTGACGAACTCATAGACGTTGTCCGTCCCTTCTTTAAGGCTGAAGAAGGCCGAAGAAATAGCAAAATCCGCCAGCAATGACATAGCGGTCCCCGCAACCGGAGTTCCAGTCGCGGTATATTGTCCATCGATGTCATAAGAGACGGAAACGTAATTCGTTTCGGATTGATAATAACCGTAATTGAAGGTATTGCCGGCATCCCCAATCGTCTCGACTTTGAACGATTCGCCGTCAGAGGTTAAGACTTCATCGACTTCGACCAAAGAAGGCCAACCACCAGTCTTGGTGAAATCGTATGTCGCAACATAATTTCCAGCCTTTAATTCATCAAAGACATTCTCCATGGCTGCAATTTCGCCTTCCTTGGGAGTTAAGGCCGAAACGACGTCAGCACCGGTCTCAACAACCTCGGATTCAATCCAAATCTTCGTTGGGTTCGACCACGAATAAGCCGGTTCGCGGATTACGAAATCGATCTTGGCCGAGGAAATCTCCCCGCCGACCACGGTCAATTCGAAACCCGCTAGGACATCGTCTTGCAACTCGAAGGTCCAGGCATCGGAAATGCCGAATTTTTCCCCGTCGGAAACGAAGGTTTTGGCAAGATTCGACTTAACGTAATCGCTTACGCCGTCGAGGTTCAGGCTGTACTTTCCATCGCCTTCCGAGGTGAAATCAGAAACTGCCAATTCACTGAAGATGTTTTTCAGTCCCGAATCGGACCAATACATCTCAGCATAACCATCATCCTCAGTCTCATCCTCAACCAGCAAAGGTTCGTAGGAAATCTCGTTAGTTAGCCCTAAAGTCGGCAAACTAGCCTCGGCATAATGGTTTTCATAGCGAATCTCCTCGGGAGAGGCGTAATCGAAGCCGTAGGAGTAATAATTCCGGCTAACGTTAACGCTGGAGGAAACGAAGGTTTCATAGTAATTCACGTCAGCTTCCGGGGTTTCGCCCTCAACGACATCTTGCTCGTAAAGCTCGCTCTTAAGGTGGATACCTTGGGCAGCATCTTGCAGCATGCTGTCAGTCAAAGCCAAGGAAACATCAGGGATCGAACCCTCCGGGTACAACTCAGTGACTTCGCCAATCTGGCTGTATGTGATGGTGATGTCGTAGGCATCATCCCACATGTCCTCAGCCACCGCCGACATCGAGATGACGACATTGCCATTGTCTTCCAATTTAATGGACATCGCGTCAACATAATTGGCACTCAACGGGAAAGCGTCATCGGAAATGTAGAACAGCGAGGTATAGAGCACAAGCGAGAAATTGAAGTCATAGACGTTGGTCGTGCCGGCTTGCGGGGTAAAGAATACAGAGGAGAAACCGAAAGTCGGAATAAATTGGGCCGTGCTGCCTTCTTGAATATCAGCGATTTGATAAGACTCATCCTCGGCTTGGGTGAGTTTGGCGTATTTATTGCCCGATTGAACATAGCCGTAGTCGAACTTAGCCCCCTGTCCAGTCAAAGCCTCAACCTTGATTGAAGAGCCGTCCGTGGTGACCCGCTCTTTCAAGGCTTGGCTGGCATAAGATCCGTTCATAGTCCCGTCGAACTCGGCGACGAAATTGCCCTTTTTGAGTTCGGCTAAAGCATCTTCGAGTTCGGGGATGGTATTAGTCCGAGCTGTCAACGGGCTGATCAGCCCTTCGCCGGTCTCCTCAATGGTTCCTTCAAACGACAATTGTTTGACGTCGCCCCAGCTGGATTCGACGTCTTTGAATTTAGCCGAATAGCCCGTCAATTTCCCATCGGTGACCTTCAAGGAAAAGGCTTCTAGGTCATAGGACAGGTATTCGAACTTCCACGAATCATCCAAAGGCGCTTCATCGCCCGTCGGGAGGAAGGTCAATACTAAACGGTCCTGAAGATCCTGGCTCATCGTAGATACATTCAAAGAATAATTAACCCCATCAGCGGTAATAAAATCTTCCGATTTAAGCGAGGAAAAAACCGAGCCAAGTCCAGAATCGGCCCAACTCAAATTCGTATACTCGTCCTCGATATAAGGATCGAGGGCCAGGAGATTGGTATAAGCCGGTTTATTGTCGATGCCTAGTTCCACCGTCGTCACAACCCCCTCATGGTTTTCGTAACGGTTACTCCCGGAAGGGTTGCTTAACCCTTCAAGCGAATAAGCATAGGCGTAATAGACGACGCTTGGAGAGGAAATGGTCTCGTAATATTGATAACTCGGGGTGCTGCCGACGTATTGGGAGGTCAGGGTAGTGCTGGATTTGACGCCTTTCCCTGCTTCATCAAGCAAAGCCTGAGGGATTGGCTCATAAGTGGCCGCGCCTTCGACGACGGTGACGGTGACGGAATCAGACTTATCGCCGACCGTGGCTTTTACCGTGATGGTCCCGGGCTTATCGCCAACGGTCAAGACGCCGGTCGCGGAGTCGATTGCCGCTCCCATATCGGATGGGTCGCATTCGATCGACCAAACGACTTTCTCCGTCGAATTCGTTACTTCGGCTTGGAAAGTGAAAGTCCCGCCGGTAGTCAAGTTACCCTCCGGGGCAGCGGTGATTTCGACGCTAACTTCCACTTCTGGAGTAGACGAAGAGGAAGACGAAGAGGATGAGGAAGAAGAGCTGGTCTCGTCTGGGGAGTCGCTCACGCTAGGCGATTCCGAAGGCGATTGACTCGAGGAGGAGGAAGATTGGCTCGGCCCGCAGCCGGCTAAAGCCAAGATGGCTGCCGAAGCAAGACAAGCAAGAAGGGATTTTCTCATCTTTTAGCTCCTTTCATTTGGTTAAAGAGGGGTAAATCAGGAAACGCGGGGCTGAGAGCAACCCCACGCCGACTAAAACCTCGAGGTCGAGGGAATAGTTCTCCCCCTCGATTTCGATAGGCTTGGAATAGACCGAGCCGTTATTGACCCCGGTCTGGCTTTGCTTAACAAAACCGGCCGAGACGAGTTTAGCCTCATAGCCATCGCGGACGGCATAGGCTTCGTCATAATCGTAAGAGGCGAAGCTATAAATAAAGACCGGATGCCCAGGCTTATAGGAGGCATCGCAGGTGAAGTAGTTGTATTGACCCCCGACGGTCGGCATTGCCGCCAAAGCAGCCTCGGGGATGGTTTCCAATAAGACGGCGTATTCGGCTAAGTCGTTGGAAAGGACGTCCTTCCAGGTCAAGGCATCGCCATTTTCCTACAGGGTATCCAATAATCCTTCGACCGTCCCGAAATCCGAATAGGTGAAAGTCTCTTTCGCCCCGCCGAATTCATTGGTAACGACGACCGAATCGGTTTTGACGAGCAATTTGATCGTCCCGACCGTTTCCCCGACCATCATCCCGTAATCGTAATAATTGCAGACCGCCCCGGTCCCTTCCTTCAAGGTATAGAGGGTCCCCTCATCTGTCGTCTCTTTATCGAAGAAAATCGGCGACATGGCGAAACTGGGGAGCATCATCGATAATTGCCCCTCGATGGCTGGGCCATCGGGATAGACTTTCCCGTTGATCGTGATTAGCCCCTGGACATGGGCGGAATCGATATTCCGATACCCGTAGGCCGCGGTCTTGTTGTCATCGGAATCAAGCAATTCATAGGTGGTGGCTTTCCCGTCATCGGCTTTCCCTTTTATGTGGGTGGCGGTCCCTTCGATATCGAAGGAATAGTCGCCCGCTTGCAGCTTTTTGATGGCCGCCTCAAAGATCGGATCCGCTTCCCCGGCGGGCAAAGGCTCTAGGGGTGCGCAAGCCTCCTCCCCAGCATAGGTGAAGACGCCGGAGACGCCGCTATTGGTGAGGCCGATGGTCGAGGACTGATAAGGCTCGAAAGCCGCTTTGTAAGAAGGGTATTCCCCATCGCCGAAAGTCAATTCGAAGGACGAGAGGGTCAACCCAGTATAGCCGGAAAGCTGCGATCCGACCCCGACGTAGACATCGCTTAAAGAGGGATCGTCCATCTTCAAGACGAAGGTATCGCCGTCTTGGGTGAAATCCTCGACGCTGACATCGTAGAAGAAAGAGGAGAAGGTGGTCGTCCCCCATTCCAAATAGGCGCCCGACCCATCAGTCGCGAAATAACGATCGACGACATTATCGATGCCAAGTTCCGCCAAAGTGGTGACCAATTTGCCGCCATAAGGGTACATCTCATAACGGTAGGTCGAACCATTGTTTCTAGTTGGGGTGCCGGGTTCGATAACCTCGGCATAGGTGGTCATGGTCGAGGCGGTCGTCCCGATGGCGACATCGACGCAGTTGCCAGTGTAATAGGCAGCTTCACTCCCTTGGCGGAAGACACCCTCAGCCTTAAAGCCTTTGCTGGCCTTGGTTAAGAAAGCCGACAAGGTTTCAGCGCTCACTTCCGAGACCGAAGGCTCGGGCGTTGGTTCGGGAATAGAAGAAGTCGAGGCTTGCCCAGGCGCGCAGCCAAACAGCAGGAAAGCTGAGCAAGCCAATATCCAATGCTTGCCCATACTATTCGTTCTTCCCAAGCGAGGTCGCGACCTGAAGTTGATATTCGCCAGAATAGGTTTCGACAAAGGCGATGGTCAAAGTAAGTTTGTACTTATTGCCATTCGGCATGGTGACGTCTTTCTTTGAGAAAGCCCAAGTCTCCCCCTCCTGCATCGGGGAAGAGATTTCCTGCCCCGGGTTCTCGGCAAAGCCGGCCGCGACTAAAGCCGCCGAATAGGACTCAAGAAGCTCGTCAAGCGCTTCCCGGTCATAGCACATGGTTAAGAACAAAGGGGCGCCGCTGACATCCGCCCCGGCATAGGCATAAAGGCCACCGAAGGTCGGGATGGAGTTGAGGACGTCCTCGCCGAAATAGTCGATACAGGCCTCTAAGGTCGCGTCTTGATGAGTGAGGATCTGGCTCCAGGTAAGGCCGGTCGCATCGTCTTTGACGTTGGTCTCGTTCATGATATCGCCGACTTTGCCGATGTTGGTGTAGGTGATGTCATAGAGGATGCCGCCGGTGACGCCGCGCTCATCATAGGTCTCATTGTGGAAGTTGACATAATCCTCGCCGATGGTGACGTCGAGATTGATGATCAAATCCGGATAGGAGTCGGAATCAAGCGGGGTGAAAGCCATGATGTTGTTCTCGTGGGAAAGGAAAACATCATCGCGGATGGTATAGATCGAAGCCCCGTCCTCGGCGGTGCCGGTCTTGGTGAAGAAGACGGAATTGAGGGCGAAAGGGGCCAGCATATCCTTCACCGTCGCCCCGGTATAGGTGATGGCGTCGTCATAATAGACCCCGTCGATGGGGATGACCGGTTGGAGATAGGTGACCGGCTTCCCGTCCTCATCGGTGGTATGAAGATTGTAATAGCCATAGGCAAAGGCTTCCCGGGTATAGGTGGCGTCCTCTAACTCATATTGCATGTAAGTATAGGAATCGCCATCGGCTTTGCCAGTGAAGCGAGCCGAAGGGCGATATTGTTCGGCATTAAAGTCGAAGGTCTCTTGATAGATCTTGAATTCGTAATTGTTTTTCCGCAATTCCGCCATCGTTTCATCGAATTCGGCGATCGCGGTCCCTTCAATCGGGGCGACCGGAGACAAGACCTCAGCCCCCGAGCCAGTAAAGGTCCCATAAGCCGAACGGTAGGTGGCGGTCCCGGCAATGGAGTAGGTATCGAAGGCCAGTTTGAAACCGGTGATCTCGTCGCCATTGGTCAAAAGGGAGAAGGAAGCCAAATCCGACTGAGCATCATCGTCGAAAAGCTGAGCCGCCAACCCTTTATAAGCGTTCTGCAGGCTCTTATCGGTCATGTTAAGGGCCCATTCGTTGGTCTCGCCGACCCGGGTGAAGTCCGATAACTCCAGCAACGCAAAAGCGTTCTCATAATGGGAATCAGCCCAGGTTAAGGGGGTCTCGACGAACGAATAAGGGTCTTCCCCCATCAAGGGGACATAAGTGACTTCGTTGGAAACTAAGACCGAGGCGTCATAGGCCATCGGGACGGTGTCGCCATCCAAAGTGTGGGATTCGATCTGATGACGGGCATCGTTGCTCGGGGCCAGCTCGCCGGCGTCATTGATGTAATAGACGTCGTACCAATAAATGCCTTCGACCGCGGCGGCTTTGATATAGTCATCGGTCTCGAGCTCATCCCCCGCGTATTGGACTTGGGTATAGAGTTCGACCGCATAGCCTTCCTGATACGGAGCGAACATCGCCTCGGTGAGGGCTTCGGTATGAATAGGGGGGTCACACTCGAACTGGAGGAACTCGACGAGGACGAAGAAGAAGAGCCCGTCGAAGGGGTGCTCTCCGGGGTTTTCGAAGCCGAAGGCGAAGAGGAGGAGGTTCCCGCCGGCGAACAAGCCGCGAGCAAAGACCCGGCGATGGCGCCGAGTAGGAGCAAACCAGGTTGTCTTTTCATGTTTTCCTTTCAATAAGGCACTGCGTTAGGCATGTGCATCGACTGCAAATAGTAGGTAATAATGGAGTTTTGTCAAAGGTAAAGTTGCCAAATTAGGGCCTAAACATCTATTTCCCTGGCAATTTAAGAAATCTTCTTAAGCAAAAAGCCGGCCCGAATGGGACGGCGAATAGACTAGGTTAAGCGACTTACTTGGTTAGGTCGTCCTTCTTCTTGGCCGGTTTGGTCTCGATGCCGAGGATAGCCGCCCGCTTGGTCTGGTATTCCTCTTCAGTGATGATGCCATCTTCAAGAAGGCCATGCCACTTGATAAGGGATTGGATCTTCTCATCGTTGTCGGGATCATGGGAATCGCCCTTAGTGGACACCCCGGCGAAGGCCCGGAGTCCCCAGAGGATAAGCGCGATGAAGTAAACAATCGCCCCGATGAAGCCGAGGATCATGCTGATGGAGATGGCCTCGGGATCTTCGGCGGTGCCCACGCCGGACATATCCTCTGCGATCAGGAAGCGGGAGCTGGCGGCGAAGACGACGACGTTCGCGGCCAATAACATGCCGACGCCGACGGTCTTGACGGTCCCTTTGTCTTTGCTAAGGTAGAGGCCAAAGCCAACGCAGAGGGCGAGGACGATCATAAAGACGCCCAAGACACTGAAGATGGTCCCGTAGGTCAAAAGCCCTGGGACACCGGCGCTTTCGTCGAGCAGATAGGAAAAGGCGAAGGCGCAGAGGATGAGGACGGTCGAAACAATCACAAGGATATGCTCGACCAAGCTGAGTTTTTTCATTGCAAAACTCCTCCTTATGGGCTAAATGATACGCCCCCCCCTCGATTTGTCATCAATAAAAGACGTATCCACCACTTAGATGGGAGCATTCGTATCCCTTTTGAGTCAAGATCCGGGCGGCGATATAACTTCGAATGGCACTATGGCAAAGCAAGCGGATATGGCGGTCTTTGGGCAATTCGGAAAGACGGTCCCGCAGCTCATCGACCGGGATGTTGATGGACATAGGAATATGGAAGGCGTCGTATTCCCCCTTTGTCCTGACGTCAACTAATAGATTATGGGGATCAGCTTGAATCGATGGTAAGTCTTCCCTAAAGAACTGCTTGACCCGGCCAGTGATGATATTCTCGATCATGAAACCGGCCATATTGATTGGGTCCTTAGCTGAACCAAAAGGCGGAGCATAAGCCAATTCGGCGTCTTTAAGCGCCTTATATCCCAAGTTGTTCTTGATGACCATCGAAAGGACATCGATCCGTTTATCGACCCCATCTTTACCAACCACCTGGGCCCCAAGAATCGCCCCTTCATGGTTGAAGAGAACCTTCATAAGCAAAGTGCTAGCCCCTGGATAATAAGTCGCGTGGTTAGCCGGGGATAAATATATCTTTTCATACTCCATGCCCTTGGCTTGCAATTGCTCCTCGCTAAAGCCAGTTGAGCCGGCGGCTAAACCGAACACTTTGAGAATCGAGGTCCCTAAGCCGGAGATCGCAAAATCCTTACCCATCGAAAGATAAGAGGCCAACTCTCTTCCTTCCTTATTGGCTAAACCAGCCAAAGCGATATAGGCCGGTTCAGCGTCGATCCCCGAGGTAACCGAAGTCGCATCCCCAATCGCGTAGATATCGGGATCGCTGGTTTGATAATGCTTATCGACCTTGATGGTATTCCGGATTCCTAGATTTAGCCCCGCTTGCTTGGCCAAGGAAGAAGCCGGGCGGACTCCGACCGCTTGGACCAATAAGTCGGTCGCGAAAATTCCTTTATCGGTCGTGACTTTGACTTCGTTCGCTCCATCTTCAACCGCTTCGACTTTGGTATTGGTCAATACTTTGACCCCATGCCGTTCCATCTCCTTTTCGACGAAGCGGGCCATATCGGCATCAAAATTAGCCAGGCAATGGCTCTTTCCTTCGACCAAGGTGACCTCTAAGCCGGCTTCGACTAAGTTCTCTAGCGTCTCGACCCCGATAAAACCACCGCCGACCACGATGGCGTTCTTCGGTTTATAGGCGGCAAGGAATCCTTGCAGACGGTAAGCATCCTCGACCGTCTTCAGCTCATAGACCCGTTCGGATAAACTGACAAGGCGGATGGCTTCGGCCCCGGGAGAGAGGATAAGTTTATCGTAATGGTCGGTCTTGATTGAACCATCAAGGAGGTTTTTGATGGTGACGGTATGATTCTTCGGATCGATGGCGGTCACCTCGGAATTGACGTAGACCTCGAGATTGAACCGCTTATGAAGGGAAACCGGGGTCTGTAAGACAAGGTTCTGCTTCTCCTTGATAGTCCCAGAAAGGAAATAGGGGAGACCGCAGTTGGCGTAAGAGACGAAACCGCTTTTCTCATAGATGACGATCTCGGCCTCTTCTTCCTCTCTCCGTAAACGGCAAGCGAAGCTGGCCCCACCGGCCACCCCGCCGACGATGATATAACGCATGGCGAATAATCCTCCTGTTTGGACTAATTGTATCGGGCGAGGCAAGCAACGCCAAAATGAACGCTTAAAAAGCCGCCCCAGATGAGGCGGCTAAGCAAGCAATTAGGCTTTGGTGAACTGGACAACAACCGCGTAATCTTCGCTAGTCAGCATTATTGTCAGCTCGCCATAATCGGCGGCGGACAGATAGTAAGTCACCCCGCCAAACACGGCAGTCGTTTCGAATTCATCATAGACAAATGAACTAGCCCCAACGCCATCGAGGGTGACGCTCCCATCATCCCCGAAGACCAAGGTATGGCTTTCCTTGTCGCCTAACATGTTGTTGCCAGTCCAAGTGCCGATCCATTCGTCAGGAAAGGTGTTGCCAATAACTGGCTCATCGCCGCCTTCTTGGCTTCGATAGAAGTTAACATCGAGGTCGTAATTGTCGTCGAAGACCCGAATATATGGTTCCTCGCTGTCAGGCATGTAGTTGAGGGTATAGCCAAGTTCACCGATAGTCGCGGAGGCGCTGTCCCATAAGAAACCAGTGGAGAATTCCA
The DNA here is from genome assembly GCA_949297805.1 of uncultured bacterium. GTDB lineage: Bacteria > Bacillota_I > Bacilli_A > RFN20 > CAG-826 > Alloenteromonas. The sequence goes on along the minus strand of CASFTG010000001.1, from coordinate 273,916 downwards.
ACGGTTCGTCGAAGGATTCGCCGTCGAGGCTTGCCGTCCCATCAGCATTGATGATAAGGGTATGCTCAATCCCCTCTTCATCAGTCCCTTTCCAGGTGCCAACGTATTTCTCGTCGATTGAAGGAACGCTGGCCCCGGCTTTGGTCAACTCGACGTAGATCTCCATGCTGTCATCGGCAAGCAAAGCGGTCCCGTCATCATAGCAAGTGAAGGTGCAGACCACCCCATCAATGGTCAAGGAAGTCCGCATTGCCCCGGTCAAAGTCGTCGTCCATTCGTCATTATCCACCGGCTCGTCATTGACCGTCAGCGACCCATCTTCGCTTACAACGATGGTATAGCCATCGGCTTCATAGGTCCCGACGATGGACTCGGGGATAGTGGCGCTGGCTGATTGCCCTGTTAATAACGCATAAACCGAATAGTCCTCGGTATAGAGCGAAACCGCGACCGGGTCATAATAAGATTCGAAGCACATGTAATACGTTGTGCCATCGACGACGGCGCTGATCTCGTCGGGATAGCCGGTCAAGGCGACGTCGGTCCCTTCTTTCCCGTTAAGGGTGACGGTACCATCCTCACTGATGACCAAGGTGTAATCATCGTTACTCCAAGTACCGATTAAGGCATCGGGGATGACGACCGCTTCGCTGCCACCGCTGTCCCGGGTCAAGGTCGTCGGGTAATAATCGCCCTCGGCGGTCAGCAAAATGTCGTCATAGCTCGGACTATATTCGATCTCGTAAGTATTGCCTTCGGAATCGGTGATCGTGGCAATCAGGTTTCCCCACTCATCTTCGTGAAGCCCCGACAACTCGGCGGTTTCCCCGTTGAGCGTCGTCTCGTCTTCGCCGATGACCAAGGTATAGCCCCCGCCGGTCCAAGTATCGATCAAGGGAGTCTTATCAACGACCGGCACCTTGAATTCGTAATCGATGGTCGCGGTGTCGAATTGCTCGATATCGACCGAGACCCGTTCATGGTAGGTCCCGCTTAACCCATAAGTCAGATAGGTGTAGGAGAAGTTGGTGACGAGTTGGTTTTTGACCGTGATGGTCAGGTCGGAAACGCTTCCCATGTAGTAAAGCAAGGAGATGACTTCCGGGTCCTCAAGGAAGGCGACGGCCGCCTCGATCGCGGTTGGCGCATAACGGTATTGGTAAACGCCTTCGGTTTCCGTCGGGACGAACATCTCGGCCGCGACCATGGTCGGCCACGGGAGGATGGCTTCGTTGAATGGCAAGTAATCGCCCATGACCGGTTGCCCGTCGACGATCTCGAAGTAATAATTGTTCCCATCGTCAAACAAGGCCCAGCCCCAGTCGTTATCCGAGGTCAATCCCCCATCGGCTTTGAACATGGTGGCGTTATAGGTGATGATTGATTCGCTTGTGGCAACCCCCATCGTCTCATCGTCCAATGGGGTCATTGTTTTCTTATACACATAGCCGGTTTCATCACTCGGCCCCGCGGTAGCCATGCTCCAAGCGCCCAAAGCCGCCTCGATATCGGCGTGATAACTCTCGGTCGGGAAGGGAGCAAGTTCCTCATGATCAGAGACGGAGGCGATCGTCAGGGTCAGGCTCTGAATCATGTTAGCGATTTCCCCATATTCCTGATAGGCCGAGACGATTTCCAAGTCGAGGCTTTGGCCATCTTCGCCGATCGCTAGAGTCACCGACGAAACCGCCTCGCGGGAATAAACGGAGAAGGGACGGGCAAAGTCGACCGCTTTGGTGGAAGCGAGCTTGAACGTGCCGTTATCTTCAGTGAAGTCGGTCATCGTCAGATCGACGAACGGGTTGGCAAAATAATCGTCATAGACAATAGCCTTGCCGGTGTTGTCCTTAAGCGGGGCGTCGTAAGCGACGTTATCCGACCCAAGCTCGATTGACTTCGCCGAGCCATCTTCGTTCTTATAATAATGGGCGTCGGCATAGAAATAATTGTCATCGTCATAATCGCGGAATTCGTAGGAACTTTTCCCGATGAATCCCTCGTTATGGGTCGTGACGTCATAGCCGGTATCTTCCAAGGTCCCCGCGAAATCGATGCCACTGGAAGCAAAACGCTCCAGCAAGGCGTCATCAAAGACCAATGGAACTTCGGAAGACGAGGAAGAAGAGGATTCCTCCGAGCCGGTTCCTGACGAACCCGGACCGGAGGGAGTGGTAACCGGACTCGTGGTCGATGAACTAGAGACCGGCCCACAGGCGGCCAAGGCCAATAAAGAGGCGGCCAAAGAAACGACAAGTGGTTTTCTGCTCATAGATGCTCCTTTCGGTGTGGGGTTAATATAAAAGGCCTCGGCATTTTGTAAAGGAAAATGTCAACGGAATGCAAATTGAGGCGATACTGCCAAAAAACGGCAATTAGAATGAACCATTGCAGGGTTTCTTAAGAAGACTATCCTAAGCGTAAACCGCAAAGAGGAAGCTTTTGCTTCCAAATCCGGTGACATTCCCCGCCCCGCCTCAATATAATTAGCCTCGGAAAGAAGGTATTCATCATGAGCCATCCGCGCTTCCAAGACGACATCATCTATCAAATCTACCCCCGTTCCTATAAAGACTCTAACGGCGATGGGATTGGCGACATCCCCGGCATCATATCCAAGCTCCCCTATTTGAAGAAGCTCGGCGTCACCGCCATCTGGCTCTCCCCGGTCTTCGCTTCCCCGATGGAGGACATGGGCTATGACATCGCCGACTATTGCCACATCGATCCCTTATTCGGAACCGATGAGGACATGGACGAACTCATCAAGAAAGCCAAGAAAGCCGGCATCGGCATCATCATGGACATGGTCCTCAACCACACCTCCAAGGAGCATAAATGGTTCAAGGAAGCCTCCAAATCCAAAGAGAACCCCTACCGCCCCTTCTACATTTGGCGCGATGCGCCCAATGACATTGGCTCGACATTCGGCGGCTCGGCTTGGGAATATAACCCCGCGACCAGCGACTATTACTTCCACCTTTACGCCCCCGGCCAACCCGACCTCAATTGGGATTGCGAGGCGATGAGAAATGCCTTATACGACGCCTGCAACTACTGGCTCGACAAAGGGGTTTATGGCTTCCGGCTCGATGTCATCGAGAACATCGGCAAAGAGGTAGAACAAGGGATCATCCAAAACGGGCCCCACCTCCATGAACGGCTTCACGAACTCAACCGCCAGACCTTTGGCCGGACCGGCGGCATCGCTATCGGCGAATGCTGGTGTGCTGATCGCGACACCCGCCTCCTCTATACCGATCCGCAAAGGGAAGAACTATCGATGGTCTTCCTCTTCGATGACTGGTGCGTCTTCCACGATAAGGAATTCGGCAAGTGGAAATGCCGCCCCTTCAACGTCAAGGAGTACCGGGACATCATCTACCGTCGGCAGGAAAGCGACCAAAGCAAGGCCTGGGATACCCTGTTCTGGAATAACCATGACTTGCCTAGGGCCTTAAACCGTTACGCCAACCTAGAGTATCGCGATCAAGCCGCCAAGATGATGTTCGCCACGACCATGTTCCTTCGGGGCACCCCCTTCATATACCAAGGGGATGAACTGGGGATGGTCAATGGCCATTTCGCCTCGGTTAAGGACTTCCAAGACATCGAGGCCATAAACCATTATCAGATCCTTCAAGACAAGGGGATGAGCAAGGAAGAAGCTAAGGACGCCCTCGATAAGACGGCGAGAGACAACGCGAGAATCCCGATGCGCTGGAACAGTCAAAAAGGCTATGGGTTCACGAATGGCAAACCCTGGGTGGACGGGGGCAAAGACCCGGGCCACTCGGTAAGCGAAGAAGAAAAAGACCCCAATTCGGTCTTAAACTTCTATCGAGCGGCCATCGCCTTATGGAAAGACGATAAGTACCGCGACCTCATCCGCGATGGGGCCTTCTCCCCCGATTACCTCGAGCACGAGGAATGGATCGCCTATTCAAGGATAATCGGCAACCGTAAGCTCCGGGTCATCGCCAACTTCTCCGACCATACTTATCCCAAGCCCATCATCGATGGCCCGGTTCTCCTCCATAACTATCCTGATGAAAGCGAGGAGTTCCGCCCCTACGAAATCTACGTCTTCATCAATGAATAAAGCAAAAGGCGAGCCCGATTGACGAGCCCGCCTTTTTAAGATGAGGAGATTACTTCTTGGCCGCTTTACGAAGGGCAACCATGGCGTTGACCGCTTGCTCGGCGGTCTTATAAGCTGGGATGCCATGCTCACGAAGCAGTTTGATGGCCTCGGCACATTCGGCCCCGCCTTGGCAGATCATAAGGAACGGCTTGCCCAGTTCCTTCGTCGATTCATAGACCTCGATGGCGGCTTTAGCGACCCCTAAGACATCGGTGACCGCGGTCGGGCAGATGGCCCCGAGCACCCCATCGACCTTCGGGTCGCGAAGAGCTTGCTGGAAGGCCCCTTTGTATTGGATGACCGAGGCGGTCCCAGAGATATCGACCGGGTTAAGCGGCGAACCGAACATCGGCATATAGGCCCGGATTCTCGCCGCCAATAAGGGCGAGATGTCCTTTAGTTCGTGTAAAGGCATCCCCAGCCTTTCGAAATGGTCGCAGCTAAGCAACCCAGCGCCGCCGCCATTGGTGATCATGACGACGTTATCGCCCTTTAGGGTCGGTTGATACCCTAGAGCCAATGAGACGTCGAGGAACTCCTGCCAAGTGGTGACCCGGATGGCCCCGGCTTCTTTGATGATCGAATCGTAATATTCATCGGTCTCCGGGTTCTCGGAGGCGGTGTGGGCAAAGGCGGCCTTAACCCCGATCTGGCTCCGGCCGACCTTGATGACGACGATCGGCTTAGTGCATTTCTGGCAGCTCTTGACGAAGGCTTCCGGGGAATCAAGCCCTTCAATGTAGATTGAGAGGACGTTGGTATGGGGATCGGCCTCGGCGTATTCGATGAATTCCGAGAAGTCGACGTCGGCTTTATTTCCGAGCCCGACGAAGAAGCTCATCCCAAGGTTTTCTTCTTGGCTCGTCCCAAGGGCCGCCAATAGGTTCGCCCCCGACTGGGAGATCATGGCGATCGGCCCCGGGACCGGGAGATAGGGGATGAAGCCGCAGTTGAAATGCATGTAGGGGGACCCCATGCCGACAAGGTTCGGCCCGATAAGCGGCAGCTCATGCTCGCGGCAATATTCGGTGATGTCATTCTGCAATTCGCCTCGGCCGATTTCCTTAAAAGCCGAGGTGGCGATGACCAGCATCTTAGCCTTGATCTTAACCGCCTCATGGACGATGGAGTTGACGAGGTGGGCGGGGACGGCGACAAAGACCAGATCGATCTCGTCGGGGATGTCGGAAAGAGTGTGGTAGGCTTTCAATCCGAGTACCTGGTCGGCCCGCGGGTTGACGGGATAGATCTTGCCCTTATACCCCCACTTCTGGAGTTCATAGACGACTTTGTTGCCGACTTTGCTCTTATAACGGCTAGCCCCGACGACGGCGATCGAACGGGGATTCAAAGCATAAGGCAAGTTTTTAACGACATAAGGACGGGCTTCGTTGATTTTCATACTTACTTCTCCTCGCTCCGATCGAGCAATACGTCATCGGTGAAGACGCATTCTTCGTAGAGGCCATTCTCGGCGTCGAGCCGGGCGGTCCAGCGACGGAATTGCCTTGGTGACAACGCCTCTTTGACTTCCTTAACCTCAGCATAGCCAAGCAGTTTCTGCCGGATGTCCTCGGCATCGGTTAATTCATCATAGATCGAAAGCATGTAATTATGGTGAGCGTCGCCGAAATCGAAGAAATTGACGAAGCGCGGATCCTCGGCTAACTCGTCGGCGATCTGCTCGCTTCGATAGGACTGGGTATTCTCGAATAAGGAAACGAGGAAGAACCGTTGTTTGATCCCTAACCGACGATAATCGAGATAAACCATCGGGATGACGGTCTTGGTCTCATCGACTATGTGGACTAAGTCTTTCTTCATCTCCGTAGCGTCTAATCCCGAAAGCTTAGCCAAGACATCGTAATCGAACATCTCGGCGACCGAAGGGGCGTTATTGATGGCCTCGAGCAAAGCGAAATCCTTCTCGTCCATTCCTTTCTTGAGGGCGACCGCTTTCTTAACCGTTTCCTTAGCGAAGAAGTAATGCCGGAAGTCCTTTTTCGCGTCGAACTGATTGACGCTGGATTCGCGGATGAGCCTCCTAACCGGGGTCAGATGGACGTATTCGACGTATTCCCGGAAGCGGAACTTATCGAGGACCCCATAGATGAGGTTGTCGAGGTTCCGCATATGGTTGCCGTTATAGTAATCGAAATCCCCGCCTTCCTCCATCATATAGCCGGTACAGATCTGATCGTTTTCCTGGAACCAGTCGGTCAATTCTTTCCGTTGCTCCGGGGTGGTCCCTTTCTTAAGTTTCACCACCCAATAATAAAGTCCGAACCCCATTACCCCGACGCAGGAGTTCTTCACTAACATCATGTACTTTTCGTCATAAAGCCGTTTGAGCCGCTTCTTGGCCTCCTCGGATTTAATGCCGGTCGACTTCTCGATATAGGCGAGGTTAAATACCTCGGGATACACTTGATAGAACGATTTGGCGATGTTGAAGGCGACGAATTCCTTGGCGTCGTTGCCATAGATCCCCGGCTCGAAAAAGGCATAGCCTTTCGGCGCGAAGTTGTAGTCGTGGAGGTACTCCTGCTGTTCTGGAGTGCCGACTTTGTAGAGCTTAGCCATGTTTTCCTCCTGCGCTCTGTTTACTTAATTCTAGAACGGATGATGGCCGTTGGTAAGCAAAAAATGAAAGCGCTTACATAAAGCTGGCTCTAAGGCTTGATTGCAGGGTTTGACAAGAAGAAAGGCCGCAAAAGCCGCTGGAATGAAACGGAATTGGCAATCGGCAAACGAGTAACCAAATATCGATTGATTAGGTACCGTCGGAATTTTCGCGGTTTCCATCCCTATCTTAATCGAAGGCGTTTATCCGACAAACGAGATAGTTCCTACTGAGTTCGTAGAATTGATTTTGCTTATATTTTGCAAAACCGAAAAAGCAAATTTATTTAGAGCCGATTATCCAAGTTCCGACGGCCTAACTCTCCACCAGGCGAGAAAGAACCCCTAAACAACCTTAGGGAAATATTCGTTAACGATGGCTTTCAATTGAGCCGCGATCTCGGAGAAGTCTTTATTCAGATCCAGCGTCTTGGCGCTGATGCGGTTGCCGCTCATGCGATAGCTGCAATCCGGCAGGATGGCTTCATCGGTCGCGGCGTAAAGCAGCATCCCCGATACCGTATGCGGCTTGCTCCCGAATTCCGCATCCTTGTTTTTGACATAGGTGAAGATCTGATAAAGGTTATTCGAATGAAGCGTATGGGCGCCATATTGTTCCTGCGTCGTCTTGGCATAGTACTTCGCGTCGATGATGAGTACTCGCTCCCCTCGGGTTAACGTGACGTCGCTTTGCATCAACGGCAGCATCGTCCGCTCGTCATCATCCAAAGCCCAAGGAATCTGGGAGGCAGTTGCCTTCACTTGAGGACATTCCTTGACGTAGAACTCAAGAATGAACTTTTCGTACAGCCGGCACATCTCCTCCTCGTTGAAGAAAGAAGCCAGCTTGTATTCGCCAGACTCAGTCGTCTGCAAAAGACCTTGCAAAACGAGTTGGCATAAGCTGATGAGCATCCGATATTCGTTGTTGTTTCGGTCGAATCGAATGGCTGACCAGCGTATCGCCGATGGCTTAATCACATCGACGTTGGAAAAAACCAGCATCTCCTTCTTTAAATCGGATTTGTACTCTTCCTTCACCTCGCCGTGCAGCAGCAGGCTCATAACCGTCGTTTTGATGATCTGATTCAGCAGGTTATTTTCGGACAGCTCATCATATTCGCAAGCCAAAAGGCGTTTTCGGCTGATGAGGTTCTTGAGGCTTCCCATCATATCGATCTTGCCTCGGGCCACCGGGATATCCTCCTTGCGGCTGATATATTCCCGGTATAAGCCACGCTTTATTTGCCGACCGATGCCAACTGATAAGATCGCCGCCATGAGGTTATGGATATGGTCGAACTCCTCCGCGGCCACCTTCTCATAACCGCCTTGCTTCAGCACGCGGAAAGCGTACGAAAGCATGTAATAGATATTCTTTATGAGGATGTGATTATCTTTCGTCACTTGACTATGCCTTGCAGGACGGTCTTCCAACTCTCGAATTTACTATAGTCGTCGAACCAATATTCGCTAAGAGTCGGGAGGATGTCGTAGTCAACGATTGAGCGCAGCCATTCATCGGTGCATTGTTTCTGCCCACAAAAATAGCTGTGGCCGATGCAAAAGCCCGGACCAAGCGTTTTCGAGATCTCGTCGTTTAGGTTTTTGGCCTCATCGATGAGTTTATCAAGCTTCTCGTTGTTTAGGCCCTTTTGGTATGCGACGAAAACATCGGAATCAAAGGCCGGCTCCATAGTAAAGAAGCTGAAGCGACGCCGGAGGGCATAATCAATCATGGCAAGGCTCCGGTCGGCGGTGTTCATCATGCCGATGATGTAGAGGTTCTCGGGCACCGAAAACGGAAGTCCGTTATAGGCCAAGGTGGCTTTACTTCCACGATAATCCTTTTCAATCAGCATTAGCAATTCGCCAAAGATCTTGCTCAGATTGCCACGATTGATTTCGTCGATGATGAAAAAGAAATCCTTATCCGGCTGATTGGCGGCCTTCTGGCAGAAGTCGTAGAAGATGCCAGGCTTCAATTTGAATCCTTCATCCGCGGGTTTATATCCCATCACGAAGTCTTCGTAAGAATAGCTTTGATGGAACTGAATGAATTGAATGCGGTCATCGTCCTTTTCTCCCATCATGGACCAGGCTAAACGACGGGCGGCAAAGGTTTTGCCGACGCCCGGCGGGCCTTGGAGGATGATGTTTTTCTTGTTCCGAAGCAACCCAACCAAGTCATCATAACGGTCCTTCGTCATATACACTTCTCGCAGGAAGTCGCTCTGCCCATAAGTCGGAAGATCATTCTTGACTGGAAGCGGATTGGCCTCGCGAATCAGATCCATTATGAAATCGTATTCATCTTTGGTTAGTTTGAACAAACTGCCCTGCGGGTTTTGGAAATACTCCATCCCTTTCAGCTCGGGGCAGGCACGGAGGGTGGCATAATCAATCGGGGAGGCTAAGCCCTCGACTTTCTGGAAGTATATCTTATCGCCGTCTTGTTTAGCGCTAACACGGGCCAGGGCTACGATTTGCTTGGCGGGATTCGACTCATACCCGATAACCACATCCCCGACCTCGGCGTCGAGAAAGTTTTGGAAAACGCGGCGTTTATTCCCGTTCTCGTTATAAAGCGTATAGGACTGGGTCTCGCCAACCGCGATATTGGAAAAGCTCCAGATCTTGGGGTTGGCATTGAGCCACCAATAGTTCTTTGGGGCTGCTTCTCTAGGCGGATCGTTTTTTTCCAGCGGCTCATTCCCATCATCGGCCGAAGGAACTTGATGATAGTTGCTGACGAAATAGCCAAAATCCAACGTCAGCGTTCTTGATTCCGGATCGAGATAACAAGTATCGGTAAGTTGTGACTGGAACAAGTTTATCAATTCGTGATCTTTTTTAAGTTCGACGTTTATCTCATCGTAGAAATTCAGAAAGTTACGAATGTCGTTCTCATAATCGCCCTTCTTAAACTGGTAATTCGCCCCAAGTTTTTCACAGGTCGCCTTTACCTCCATGAATTTATATATGTAATATTTGTCAGGGAAGCGAAGCCAGAGATAGGTACTAATGGCGTTTTCGTATTGATAATGTTGTTTCGCCCCACTCCGGTATTTCTGCCGTACAGTCTCTGCTTGGGCTTTAAACGCTTTGATTCTGTCGTAGACGTCTTTGCTTTCATCAAACAGAGACGAAAACATAGCACGCACTTCGTCTGGCGCGGTTTTGGCAAAATCGACAATCATGGCTTTAGGAAAATTGTTATTAGAAGCCAATAGATTATTGGTCTTGCTAAGCGACCGATCTAACATATCAGCAAAGTCAACGGCTTTCAAATCCCAATTGTCTTGGAAGCACTTCACGGCCTCCCATTTGTATTTTTCATCTTTCCAAATTTTGGAAAAATTCCGTTTATACGGCTCCAACAACATCTTTAAACGGTCAAGGTCAAGCATACATTCTCCTCATGATTATCGGTCGCGATTCATTTTAACCGATACGTCCAAATTCCTTTTAAATACTAGCCCATTTAACAATAAGGGGGAATTCAAAAGCAGAAAACCTCATACCTCTTTTGTGTGTCCTAACCCAAACCGTGGGTCCGGTCTTCCAAAGGCTTCAATTGTGTAAAAAGGCCACGCTTGGATTCCTATTGAGAATTTTTGTAAAAAATAGCAAAAATTTTCACTAAGATATCAATCCCTATACGCAATAGGCCAACTTTTGTGCCAAAACTGAATTCACTAAAGATATGCGAAAGCAGAAAATTACAAAACCGCTTTCTTGTTTGATTAGAAACGTCATGTCCTGCGCCGCTTAAAATATCGATGTTCTGCTCGCCCTGGGCTGGGATGGGACCAGATGAACAAATGCAGAAATCTCACGAAGGAGGACGTCTCGGCCATCGTCAAAACCATCGCTGATCCCGAATTCAAGACGCTAGCCGAAGCCTAAGAAAGTGGCGGTAAAACGTGACTTTTAATAACTGGCTCGACTTCCAAATCAATATCAAAACTAAATGCGATCAGTCCGCATCTTGGCTTGCTGATAGGTGACGACATCAAGATGAAGTTCAAAAGGGGTACCAGCATAGCTGCCAAACGATAACTTCACCTCGAGAACTTCCTTGATCCATCTTTCGGCATTGGCGATATCTTCCTCGACATAGCCTCCCGCTTTGCCAATATCAACATACTGACGATAAATATCCTCACTCAAATGGATATTGTGCTGGATGGTGCCGGTATAGACAGAATGCGAGGGCATATCGGGGGCATCGCCGCTTTTTAAGGCCCGAGCTATCACAGGGACGGTGACGACAAAAACCCCGTCTGGACGCTGGGAAACCCGGGCCTTGTTGGGGTCGTGATTCACGTAAATATAATCTTCTTTTAATTGGGACTTATAGAAATTGACCGCCCGGAAGCGGACTTTTTTGATTTTTTCATAAGGCCCATAGCGGTATTGCCCGCTTTCCATAACGCCTTTTAAGCCCCACCAAGAATCAAAAAGCTTTGCAACTTCGCTTTGGATATATCCGGTAAACATTAATAGTGATGGCATAGCGAAAGTTTATCGGGCGACCGGGTGGCGGTCAACCACCAACCAAAATGTCAATTGGCATCGGCAAATCCCAAAGTAAATGAAATAGTAAACGAAAACATGTCGCTAAACCTCGCGACTAAGCGGTCAAATCAAACACCCTTCCCAGTTTATCCTTCTCCGCATCCTTGCTATACTTCGCCTATGCCAAACATCAAAGCCATCTTCTGCGATTTCGATTGGACCCTCTTCGACCACAAGACCCGGACCTTCAATATGAAAGGGGTCGAGGGTTTAAACAAAGCCCATGAAAAAGGGATCAAGTTAGTCATCAACTCCGCCCGGACCTATTACGCCTTGCAGCGTTTAAGGACCTTCGACCTCATCCCTTTCGATTGCTTCGTCACCCATAATGGCGGCGCTTGCTTCACCAAGGAGCAAACGATTTACGCCGACTTCATCGATGACGACATCAAAGACGACTTCATCGCTTTCCTCAACGAGCATGGATTCGGCTATAACCTGCTTGGCCAATACACCACCTATATCAAGGCCGTCGATAAACAGCTGGTCGAAGGTTTCTATCATGTCTTCTATGAACCCTTCCCCCGCCCGATTGAGGAATATAAAGGCGAACGTCTTTTATCGGTCCAAGTCTTCTCGACTAAAGAAAGCGATCCCCTATTGGAGGGATATGCCAAAACGCATCACCTACGTTTCCGCCGCTTCGCCGACGACAACACCGAATTCACCCAGTACGAGTTCTTGAAGTCCAAAGGCATCAAGACCATGTATGACCACTTGGGGCTGAAAAAAGAGGAAGCCATGGCCTTCGGCGATGACCTCAATGACATCCCGATGTTCGAGATGGTCAAATACGGGATCTGCCTAGGCAACGGCAAAGACGAAGCCAAGCAAGCCGCCTATTACGTCACCGATAACATCGAAGACGACGGGCTTTATAACGCCTTAGTCCACTTCGGCGTCATCGATAAATGAACGATTACGCCCAAAAGAACGCCCAGATGTTCGACGCTTGGGCAAAAGAGGGCTGGGAATATGGCACGCCTTTAAGCCCGGAGCAATGTGAAATGGTCCGACAAGGCGATTACCAGCTTTACTTAACTTCCGTTACCCCCGTACCGAAAAATTGGCTTCCATCTAACTTAAAAGGGAAGAAGGTTTTAGGCTTAGCCAGCGGCGGCGGCCAGCAGATGGCGATCCTGAGTTTATTGGGGGCTAAATGCACCCTGATCGATATATCCGATGCCCAATTAGTCGCGGATAAGATGGTGGCGGACCGGGAAGGCTATGCCATCAACATAACCAAAGGCGACATCAGCGAGCCCCTGCCTTTTAAAGACAACGAGTTCGATCTGATCATTGCCCCGGTTTCGCTTTGCTACATCCAGAAGGTTGAACCGGTCATTAAAGAATGCGCCCGGGTCCTCAAAGATAAAGGAACCCTTTTGATCGGTTTCGACATCGGGACCAATTTCCTTTCGAGCGATCAGCATCATATCGACACCAGATTCCCCTATGACCCGATTGCCAATCCCGAACAATATAGCGAAGAGGACGGTTACCAATTCTCCCATACCGTCGGTGAGCAATTAAGCGCCCTTTTGCGGTCCTCCTTCGAAATTGCTGACCTTTTCGACGACTATAATTCCTCTGGAAGGCTCAAAGAGCTGCAAATCCCCTCTTTCTTGGCGGTTAAAGCGGTATTGCATAAATAAAGCGGCCATTTAAACTACCGGTTGAGCCAAACCAACCCCTAGTTGATGAATCCGCCTACCGCGTCATTGTCCGGCCGAGAAGCCAAAAGTAAATTGGAAGCACAAAGGAGGCAACTGAAATGCAACAGTTCGCTGAACGATTCCTCGCCCTTCGGAAAGAGAAAGGGCAAACCCAAGAAGAAGTGGCGGCCGCCTTCGGCGTCACTTCCCAAAGCGTCTCCAAATGGGAGACCGGCCAAAGCTATCCCGACATCACCTTGCTGCCGAAAATCGCCACTTACTTCGACGTTACCGTCGATTACCTGTTAGGCAAAGCCGAGACCAAGCGTCCCCTTGAATCAAAGGACGCCGTCATCCACGTCCACGTCTCCGAGCCCGGGAAAGACCAGGTCAACATCAAATTGCCCTTCTTCATCGTCAAAGGGCTGGTCGGCAAGGGGCTTCACCTCATCTCCCCCAAATTCGACGGGATCGACATCGAGCAATTGATCGAGGCGGTCGAATCCGGGGTCAGAGGCGAGATCATCAACATCGCCGACGAAGACGGCACCACCGTCGTTATCTCGGTCGACTAGCGGCTTCATACACCGCCTTCGCCACCCGTTGGTGGGTGGCTTTTTCATAGGCCAAAGGCAAAATACGGTCGATTGAAATGTCCCCAGTCGCTTCGGCAATGGCCTTGCAGGCGGCGATCATCATCACCTCGGTTATCTTGCTCCGCGCATCCAAAGCCCCACGGAAGAGACCCGGGAAGACCAGGACATTATTGATCTGATTGGGATATTCGGAGGAACCGGTCCCGACGATATAGGCTCCGCCCTCCTTAGCTTTCTCGGGCGTGATCTCGGGAATCGGATTGGCCAAGGCAAAGACGATGGGCTTAACGCTCATGCTGGCAATCATCGAGGGAGTCACAATATTCCCGACTGAGACCCCGATGAAGACATCGGCTCCAACCAAGGCATCGGCTAAAAGCCCGTGTTGTTTTTCTGGGTTAGTCAAAACCGCCAGTTCATGTTGGGCGGGATTTAAACTTTCATCATCCGGGGAAAGGAGACCATTGATTCCACAGACCTTCATGTGCTTAACGCCTAAGGAAAGGAGGAATTTGGCGATGGCCGTGCCGGCCGCCCCCGGGCCATTGATGACGACTTTGATCTTTGCGATATCCTTCTCAACCAACTTTAAGGCATTGAGTAAAGCCGCCCCGACCACGATGGCGGTCCCATGCTGATCATCATGGAAGACGGGGATATCGAGTTCATCGATCAATCGTTTTTCAATCTCGAAGCACCGTGGAGCAGCGATGTCCTCAAGGTTAATCCCGCCGAAAGAGCCGGCGATGATCTTGATGGTCTTGATAATCTCTTCGCTATCCTGGGTATGGAGGCAAAGGGGAACGGCATCGACATCGCCATAGGCTTTGAATAACGCCGCCTTCCCTTCCATGACCGGCATCCCGGCTTCAGGGCCGATGTTGCCCAGCCCTAAGATGGCGGTCCCATCGGTGATGACGGCGACGGTATTCCAACGTCTAGTCAATTCAAAGCTCAGTTCTGGGTTATTGCGAATAGCCAAGCACGGCTCCGCCACGCCAGGGGTATAGGCCAAGGACAACGCGTCCTTACTATCGACCTCCACCCGGGGTTTGATCTCGATCTTACCCTGCCATTCTTGGTGCTTCTTCAGCGATTCCTTCCGATAGTCCATAGCGATATAACCAGTTAGATTCAAATGGCGGAACTAGCCATCTTGTTGGCGACAGCCTCGTTGAATTGTTCATGGGAGGCATTGAAATGGAAACTGACATTCCATTCTTGGTAGCCGGCCGGGAAAATCGCGTCCGCCTCTTCCTCGGAGAAAGCGCAATAGATGGTGGCGCAATAGATGGTGGATTGCGAGTTGAAGGCCTCTTCCCCCACCTCCTCTAAATCGGCGGATAGGTAGAAAAGGCATTCCTTTTTGGCGCTAAGGAAGGCCCGGTCTCCGAGGGTCGTCACCCCCGAAAGATCGGCGTAATCCAAGTAAGAGGATTCCCGGAAGCAATCATCCCCAATGGTCCTTAATGACGGCCCGGCTTGGAAGGACGAAATATTGGTCGACCGGAACGCGGCCCCGTCGATCGTCTCTAACGAATCCGGGCAGGTGAACTCCTCAAGTTTGGCATGGTCGAAAGACCCGTCGATATGCTTAATGGTCGAGGGCAAAGTCACCTTCTTAAGGTTATAACAGCCACGGAAAGCTCCGCCAAGGTAATCCCCTTCCCCGGTCACCGTCACTTCTTGGACATAAGAGTAAGCGAAGGCTTCAGTCTCGGCAATCGCCGAGAGGGGAATGGTGATGGAGCTACCATCCAACGCGTATTGAAACGCTCGATCGCCAATATATTCGATGCCGCTTAAATCGTTGAAATCCACCGGCGTGTTTTCAAAAGCCCTCTGACCGATGTAAGTGACGCTAGCAGGCAAGGCGAAGTCAGTCAGGCTTTGGCAAGAGGAGAAAGCCCGTTCGCCGATCGAGGCAGTCGAATCGTCGAGGATGACCGAGTCCAACTCCCGGCATTCGCAGAAAGTGTGAGTCGGCAAGGCGAGGTTAGGAACAAGGATCGTCGCCTTTTCCAGCGCAGCTCCATAGAAGAGGGAATCTCCAATCCTCATCCCGCCGGTTGGGGATTTCAAAGTCGCCTCTTTCAATTGGCTCGAGCCAAAACACATGTCGCCGAGCCAAAGGTTATCAGAAACGATATTAATGGACGTGAGACCCGATCCAAAGAACGCTGATTCCCCGATATAAATCAAGTTTGATGGGAAAACGAATTTCAAAAGAGACGCGCAATTATGGAAGGCCGATTCATAAATATAAGCCAGCCGGTCCCCACCATCGAAGGAGGTGATGGAAGAGCCATAGAATGCCTTGGGTCCAATGGCGGAGAAGCGATAGTCCGGGAAAGCGGAAGTAAGGTCAATAACCCCTTCGTTCGGCCCTTTAAGCAAAACCGCGTCCTTGTTTCCATCGGCCAAAAAAGAATAACCGTCCTGTTTGATATACTGACTGGAATAACGGAAATCAATGGTCAAGAGCTCAGCTGACCAGCCGGCCGGCTTCGTCGAGCCAGCGTAATAGACCCGCTTGCCCTCGAAAGCCTTCTCACCGACTTCGTTCACCGAATCAGGGACGAAAATGATGTTTATACGCTCGTCACGATAAAGGTCCTGCGGATTATTGTTCGGGGAGAAAGCCTCGTCATCAATGCTTTTTAGCGTCGATGGGAGACGGAGAAAGTTGAAATCGCAATCGGCAAAAGCCCGATAACCGATGGTCTCAATGCCCTCGGGGATAACCAGTTCATCCCCCGTCCAGCCCACGAAAGCATAGGGAGCGATGGCTTTGACCGGGATCGCGGTCTCACCGTCTTGTACGGTGGCCTTCAATTTGTCGGGGTAGGATCCGCTTAAGGCGATGGCATAGGCCTCCCCGTCTTTCTCGGCCACCGCATAGGAGATGCCGTCGATGATGTTGTTGAGGTTATGAGAGAAGCCGAAGACGATCTTGGGGCCATAGGCATAGGAATTGGAATACGGATCAAGTTCCGTTTCATCCCAATCGATGGCCCAGCCTTCGCCGGGCTCCGCTTGGGAAAAACCAACGTAATAGTTGCTGTGGGAAAAGGCATACGAACCGACTTCCGCCAACTCGCCAGTAAATTGCAGGACCTCGCCGCGGCCACTTCCGACCTTCTTAGGATCGCTCGCAAAGGCATAGTCACCGACCTTTTTTATCGAGGAAGGGAACTTCCAAGGATCGTGGAGGCCATAAAAAGCATAGGGGGCGATTTCCTCCACCCCTTCAGATATTTCCACTAAATTGAACACAGTATAGGCGGTAGAACCCTCAGCGCTGACATAGATCGGATTGACCCCGTCGCCGATCCGCTTAACCGGGTAAGAACGAACCGAACGGGGAACGAAAAGCGAGCCGCTGATCAGCGAATTGACCGCAATGAGGGAGAAGGTGAAATCCTCCTCTAGCCGATAGAAGCCAATGCCGAACCGATAAGTCGAATAAGTAATGGCCGACGAGGAAAAATCAATCGTCCCGAACCGGAGGGCGGCCGAGTCCTCATCGCTGGCAAAATATAGATGAGGGCAAGCGAGATAACGGAACGCGTCATCGCCGATATAGACCAAACTCCGCGGCAAAGACAATTCCTCTTCTATGGAAGCTTGATAAAACGCCCGATCACCGATCCGTTCCAACCCTTCGGTTAGGAATACGCCATTCATTTCTGCCGATTCGAAAGCCGAAACGCCGATACTCTTGACGGTGCTCGGGACCACCACCGTTTCGGCGGAAAAGCCTTCAAAGGCCCAGGAGCCAATTTCCGTCACCGGCAACTCCTGATAATAAGCCGGGATAGCGACCTTGACGATATTTTCCGGCAGCTCATTGACCCCGGTTAGAGTATAGCCCGTCCCCTCGGCATTGAGTTGGAAATCGAATAGCCCGTCTTGGTAATAGCCGAGCTCGAGGTCAAAGGGAAGGGATAAGGTCACATCATCGAAGGTAAACTCGATCTGCCCCGACTCATGGGCATGTTGACCCGACTGGCCGTTATAGTCGTTGTAATTCAGGCTTATCTCATATATTTGGCGGTTATCGTCGACTTTCTCGACGTTGATGTAAGCGCTGTTCCGTTCAACATCAACCCACCGATTGCCAGGCACCCCATAAATCTCCACCAAGGCGGGTTTCCCTAATTCGACATGGAGGTAATCGATCGATAGGTAAGGGGCATTTTCCTCAACTAATCCATCCTCATCGACAAAGCCGCCGGTCAGATCATCGTTTCGCCAGTCGCTGCTTGAGGAGGTTTCGGCGTCATTCTCAGCCGCCTTTGATAAGGAAATGGACGGAACGGAAGCTAAGCTTAAGCATATCGCGGCAAAAGGAATAGCCAGGTAGAATTTTCTCATTGTTCGTTACCTCCTTCATCGGGATTGACCGGTGCGTCGGGGTCATAACCGTAGACGACCTGATAATCATCGTTCCAGCCATCGGCGAACCCCGCCCCGTCTTCACTCCCGAAGTAATAAATCGTCGGTTCTTCGAGATCCCAATACGGGACGAAACCATCGGTTTCGATCTCCTGGACGCTCGCAGGCAGATAGATATTCGGGGTCCGGATATTGTAGAAAGCGTGATGCTCGATGATCTCAATTGAATCCGGGATGGTTAACGATTCCCCGAAGTCAGTATCCTCAAAGGCGTAGGGCAGGATTCGATTGACCGGGATATCCTCGATCGAGACGGGAATGCTGGTCTTTCCATCAACGATCGCCGCATGTTGCAGCGAAGAATCCTCGTTATCATAAATGGCGAAGACCGTGTCGTCATCAGCGGTGATTTTCTTGACGAAACGCTCCAAGGCAAACCGGCGACCCGGAGCCCAGTATTGATCGAATTCCTCGCCAATCTCCCCTTCTAGGTAAATGCTTAGACGGGAGGCGTTGTTAAACCCATATTGGCCGATTGAAGTTAAGCGGGCAGGTAAGATAATCTCGTCTAAGGAAGAGCAATCGATAGCCCGCTCCCCAATCGACAAGGGAACCTCGTCAGAGGAGGCCGCGAAGGTGAAGGATACTATTTCATCATTGGAGAAGAAGGCATAGTCGTCAAGCATCCTGATTGAACCCGAGATAGTAACGGACTTCGTCTCCGGGCTCGCCACCGCGAAATCCGACCCGATTTCCTCTATCGGCAACCCATTGGCCGCAGAAGGAAGATTCAATTGTTCCTTCGCCTCGGTTAAGCCGGCCGCCGTTAAATAGGTACGTTCCCCATCGTGGAACTCACCATAGAGAACGCCGTCTTCCTCGATAAAGGAAAGGCAAGCCGGATATAGGGTAAGCCTTCTTGAGGGATAGGCGAGGATTGAAAGCAAATCCCCGGCTGGTTCAGTCTCCTCAAGATAAATAGAGGTAATCTTTTCTCCGAAAGCGAAATAACCAAAATCGACCGTTTTGTTATGGACATAAAGCGGGCCGGCCTGCAAAGAGCCTTCAAAGCAGCTGACCCCCACCGAGTTAATTTGCTCCGGGAGTTCGTATAAATGGAAGTTGCCACAGCCATAGAAAGCATAATCGCCCAGTGTGGTAATACCGCCCCACTCGATGGTTTCCAGCGCTTCGCAGCCATAGAAAGCATCATCCGGTAAGTAGGTGATCCCTTTATGGAAAACAACCGTTTTAATGAAGGTCAAACCCCGGAAGGCGCCGGAAGCGAGGCCGATTACCGGTTTGTTATGGTGAATCAATGGGATGATGATGTTGACCGAATCGCCTTCATAACCAGTAACCAAATAACCGGATTGATCGGGCGATAGGCGATATTTCAGCCCTTCGGAGGAAGGATCATCGTCATAGACCCGAACCTGGCATTTCTCGCTGGTGAAGGTCCGGCTTTCCAGCCAAACCTCAGCCGTCCCAACATTCAAAGCCGTCACGACCCCATCGGAAGAAACGCTAACCACCGATTCATCGGAGGACGCGAATTCATATTCAAGGAACTGCAGTTCATTGCCAGACAAGTTCCTAAACTCCAGTTTCCATTTTTCCCCCACTTCCAAATCCAACTCAAGTTCAGAAAGATTGGCATCGCCAAGTGGAATGGTATTGGATAGAACTGCCGTTAAATTCGCGTAAACCTTAAGCGGTTCATAATAAACCGTTATGGTGTGGGTCCCGCGGGTCAAAGGCAACAGGCAATAGTAATGGTAGGGATTCGGATTCCCCAAAACGGAGAAGGTGGCAGTCGTCGGTTCGCCATCGACCGCGATTTTAATATCGCCCCAATAAGCGTCGTCGGCGAATAAGCTGGAATAAACGGAAATAGCATACGTGTCGCCGCCATAATTATCGGCCATTAGCCAATAGGAGATGGAGGGATCGTCTTTGTCGAGATTGGCATATTCTTCGTCATAGCCGGCCACAAGCAATTCCGGATCCTCGCGCCACTCCAAAACCGGGGTTGAGCTGCTATCTTCACTGGAGCTATCCTCCGAATCGCTCGTTTCTTCCGTATCCGATTGGGTTTCATCGGGAGAGGAGGATTCGGTCTTGGTTTCCGTTGGTTCGGTCTCCGTTGGAGTGGTTTCCAAAGGCGGCTCCGATTCGCTTGAGGAAGGGCCGGACGGACCGCAGGCGGATAAAAGCAATAAAGGCAAAAGTGCGGTAAATGGTTTTCGTTTCATACGCATGATCCTGACACGGCTATAAAGATAGACCATGCTCCGGCATTTCGCAATGGGTTCAAAGACGCCCCCGATATATGCGTAAAGGAAGCAACACGCACCCCATTCGCGAGCTCCATCGCAACCGAAAATAGTCCGCCCGTCATTTCTTCAGCGAAAATCCCTAATTAGCGGCAATTATTACGTTTCCCGATGTAAAAAAGGCCACCGAATCCCTCGAAATAGGCCCGACGGCGATGGGGCTTCCGGTTTCGCCGAGAGGATCACGTAATTTTCGGGGATTTTCTTTCCGATCCGTCAATGGATAGCTATTTCAATTCGATCAGCTCGTAATCGCGGGAACCGATGCCGAGGTCGGCCGCCGCCTCGATGGTATGAATCCCGTTACGCGAATTGACCCGTTCCAGGAAATGCTCTTTGCCCGGATCATCGCTGTTCTTGACCAAATCGATGCAAGCCTGATCGATGGCGACTGGGTCTAGGGAGGAGAGGATGCCAATATCCCTCATGCAGGGATCCTCGGCGATCTGGCAGCAATCGCAATCGACCGAGAGGTTCTTCATGACGTTGATATAAGCGATCTTGCCGTTGAAGTGGTTCACGACCGAGGAAGCGGCATCGGCCATCGCCTCGGGGAAGGCGTTTTTATGGGCGTGCTTATTCCAGCATTCGAAGCGGTCATCGCTCGCCCCGCCGGAATGGATGAGGGCTTTCCCAGCCCGGGAGGCGCAGCCGATGGATAGTTGTTTTAAGGCTCCCCCATACCCGCCCATCGGATGGCCTTTGAAATGAGCGAGAACCAGCATCGAATCGTAATTCAGCAAGTCCTTGCCGACGAGGTTATTTTTCAAGATCTGGCCATTAGGAATCGGTAAGACCACATCCGGCCCTTCGGCGTCCATTAGATCGACCTTGAAGTATTTGGTCCAGCCATGCTCCTCCAATAGCTTAAGGTGAGAGGGAGTATTGTCCCGGACCCCACCGGCCGCATCGCCATAGGCGGTATTGCACTCGACGATAGTCCCGTTCACTTCCTCGACCATCTTCTTCCAGAATTCGGGATGGAGGAAGTTTTGATTCCCCTTCTCCCCCGAATGGACCTTGACCGCGACTTTGCCCGGGAGTTCGATTCCTAAGGCACGATAGAGCTTGACGACGTTTTCTGGACTGATCTCCCGGATGAAATAGACTTCGGATTTCATAGCTTGCCCTCCAAGGCGATTCTAAAACGATTTTCTTCTTTCTCTACTTCGTCTTATCTATCGGTATTGATAACGAAAGGGAATAAGGGACTTACTTCTTGTCGTAAACCCCAAGGCGATCTTTCTCGCTTAATGGTCGAATTACCTTGCAAGGGACCCCGCCGGCTAAGACGCCGGAAGGAATGTCTTTGGTCACCACTGCCCCGGCGGCGATGACTGAGTTATCGCCGATAGTCACGCCACCGCAGACGGTGACGTCGCTCGCGATCCAAACGTTGCTCCCAATTTTGATTGGCTTGGCGTATTCAAGGTCATGGATGCCGTCCTCAAACTGCCTTTGGTTCCGTTCTTCGGCCAATAAGGGATGGACCGGGGTGACGACGTGGACGTTGACCCCGCACATGACGTCATCCCCGATTTCGATCGGGCAGCAATCGAGCAGGACCGCCCCATAGTTCATGTAGAAGTTCTTTCCGGTTTTGACGTGGACCCCGTAATCGACTTGAACGCCCGGGGCCAAATAGGAGTTCTCCCCCAGCCCAGGCAAAAGGTCGCGGAGCCGTTTCATATACAGTTCGCCGTCCGTCGGATCGGTTTGGCTTAGCAGAAACGCTTTATGTTTGGCCGCCATCGATAAAGCGGCCAATTCGGGATCGCTCGGGTTATAGATCTGCCCGGCGAGCATCTTTTCTCTTTCGGTCATAAGTTACCTCGTGTGGCATATCCTAGCATAACCTAAGGCTAAAACTTGGTCATACATTTTTGCGTATGTAAGTTGAAAAGCGCCTAATAATGCAGTAAGATACAACCATGTTAGGAAACTATTCTTTCAAAGACGACGTCGAAAAATGCTGCGATATCCTTGATATCAGCAAAAAAGAATTTGCCAATAAGGCCGGCGCAAAATTTCGGACCCTGCAAGAAGCATTGGATGGAACGCCGAACAGTGAAATACTGAAAAAAACATATAACGCTTTTTACAAACTGGGGATACGTCTCAACGTTGCAAAAACTGAGGTCTATCAAGAAAATCTTTCCCCAAGCCAAATCCTTCTTTTTCACGGATCAAGAAACGGAATCGATGATATCAATCCCGACGGGGCACGCGACAACTGTGATTTCGGCCGAGGCTTTTATTGCTCAGAGAAGTTATTCTCAGCCCTAAATTTCGTTGAGACGGAATCATCGCCTTCTGTCTATGTCTTCGTTGGCAGCCTCGTTAGACTTAAGACGATCAATATCCCCGCCTCTATTGAATGGCTATTAACCGTCTGCTACCACCGAAGGCAACTCAACAGATACCAAAACCATCCAAAACTAAAGGAAACCCTAGCACGCCTCGAAGGTGTGGATGTAATCATTGCCCCCATCGCAGATAACCGGATGTATCAAATCATGCGGCGTTTTGGAGACGGGCAGATAACCGATCAAGAGGCAATTCACTCCCTCTCGGCCAGTCGTTTGGGCAATCAATACGTCTTCAAAACCAGTGCCGCGATCAATTCCCTCCATTATCAAGAACGGCTTTACGTATGTGAGGAAGAAAGGCTTACCTCTCTGCGCGAAAGCGAGGAACGATCCAAGGAAATCGAGACAAAACTAAAATGGGCCCAGCGGAATTTCCGAGGTACTGGACTCTACATCGATCAGGTGCTCTCATGAAAGAATTCGATAGTTGCGGACTAGATATCGCCGTCCATCAAGCTGAGGTGTTCTTTACCTCGGTGACGAGACTAACTTGCTCCAGTCCAATTTTCCTGCGCCGATTCTTCAAAAGCCATTACGCCGAAATACTCGATTTAGGCAAGGTCTACCTCCTGCCATTAGAGGTCGACGACGCCTTCGCCCAGATTGAAAAGGAATTTGGAAAGACCGCTTACGGAACGACGAAGCACCCGGCCGAGGCGATGTATTGGCTAGGCTATATGACCCGTTACATCGCTTACACACGGGAAGTGAGTTCCCGTTTCGTCTATAAGCATTTCCCGCCGAAGATCCTCATCGACCATTATTCCGGATGGCATACCCAAGGAGAAGAATGGGTCATCGAGGCTCTGCTCTCGCTAGTCGAGTTTAAAGAAGAGGACTTCGATCCGAACGTCCGATTGAAGAAACTTCTTCGAAAAGATAAGTAGCTTATCTCTTCTTCCGCAAGGCGATTAAGCCGCCGAGCAAGGACGGAAGCAAATAGACTACGCTAAGCAGCAATAACCACGAGGGACGATAGAACCAAAGGAAGGAAACATTGCCATAAGCCGACCCATAAACGGCCCCATAACCCTCCGGATAATCGCAAAGGAATTGGCCATAGTTGATCAAGGGCCAAACCAAGCCGAAATAGAGGATAATCGAAACGAGCAGTCCAACCAACAAAGGCGAAACATAAGCCGTTAAAGAAAGCCGGTCGGCCTTTCGCTCTTCGATCCCATTCCGCCGATAAGTCAGCGAAAGCGAGCGTAGATTCCGGGCGTCGTTTTTGATTGAGAAAAGGAAGATGAGGAAATAGAAGCCAGCCAAAATCGGGGTCAAGGAATTGAAGATAAGCCGGGGTTCGGTCAAAGCCGACTCATTGAAGCCGATGATGCCGATCGGGCGAAAGATCGATAAATCTAAGGAGGACAAATATTCCTTGCCGTTGCCTAAAAGGAGAAAGCCTTTCCCCTCGATCGGGGAACGCATATAGGCCCCGGTGAAGGAAAGATAGGCATAGGCCCCGAAGCTCATGACATTATCCTTCCCATACTCTGCCGGAACGAAACGGTTGGAGGCGGTCCGAATGGAGAGGCCTTCCGTGCTTCGGCTAATCAAGGAATAAGAAGAATCGCTAGTATAGGCGAAGGTCGAAGGGCCGGCGGTCAAGCCGTAATCGACCCCGAAGGTCACAAGCTGAAGCGGAGGGCCGCTGATGATGGCTGGGCCGTCGGTATAGTAATCCTGGTAATGGAAACCGCCATTGAGGAAGGAGGCGGCGACATAAGGCAATTCGCTTTTGGGGCAGAGGAACAAGGCCTGATCACCCCCATCCCAAATGAATGAGAAATAATCATAATCCTTTAACCGGGCCAAAACCGGGGATTCGGGAGTCAGCATCGCGAATTGGCCCGCAATAACCTCGTCGTTTTTCGAATACGAGTAATCGGGGTGAATATGGAATCTTTGCGAGTTTTCCTGTTGGAAGACCGCAAAAGGAGCCTCATCGAAGGCCAATAACCCAGCGCTGAGATCGGAAAGATAATCGTTCTCGGCGTCATAGGACATGAAGGGAAGATAGACGAGGTCCGCCGCATCGTAGGCAGCCATGAAATCCTCAAACTCGACCTCGTCCTGATTCCCGTCGAACAGGGCCATCGGGAAGGGCGAGGCATTTAAGCCGAGGCGGTTGGCTTGGTCTTCATTGGGCGGGATGAAGCCCAAACAGGTGACCAAAGAAAGGACGGAGAGCAAGAACATCACGGCTTCAAGCGCCGTCAAGGCCCGGGCCTCGAATAGGAGATGGCGAAGGCTATCCCACAAGCTGACTTTCGCTTTGACCCCATCGACTTCAGGCTCAATCGGGGAGCCGGCGGCCGGGGCTTCGGAGTTCCCGTTCGCGATGGCGACTTTATGGTCATAGGGCAACGGAGTATCGGAATCGTGATTGACCACAAGGTAATTCCGTTGGCCTTTTGTCTCGGTTAAATAGGCCGCCAAGGCATCTTTGGACGAACGATCCAATGAAGAAAAGGGCTCATCGAGGATATAGAGGTCGGCCGGTTCGGCCAAGGCGACGAGCAATTCCAATTTCTTCCGCTCGCCCCCGCTTAGCCGATAAATCCGGGTATTGAAGAGCTTAACGGCATCGAAATCCTCGGCCAGCCTTTGCAAGCGTTCAGGCAATTGGGACAGCGATGCGAACTTACGGAGGTTCGTCTGGAAGTCCCGGTCATAAAGAAGGCTCGGGTCGGGGCCGGCGTAGGCAAAGCTTAGTCCGTCTGGCGCCACCACTTCCCCTTTATCCGGCTTTAGGTCCCCCAGTATCATCTTGATGATCGAGCTCTTGCCTGAGCCCGATTCCCCATCGAGCCAATTAAGCCCTTTATAGAACCCGCAGGAAAAGCCATCGAGGACCTTTCGATTGGCAAAAGAGAGGGAAACTTCTCGTAATTCGATCATTTTTCTTTCACCCGGTACAGATCTTTGCTGAGGTCCGCTTTAAACAAGGTAAAGCGAAGGATAAGGAGGATGACGGTCAAAGCAAGGGCCGTCCCCGCGAAAATCAATAAGAAAGTATAGACGTGGAAGTAAAGGAAATTGGCCTGAAAACCGAGCAAGGAAGCGAGGAAGGCCGCTTGGTAAATATAGCAAGCTGCCGCCCCAATGGCCAAGCCCAGCCCCATTGAAAGAACCGTCAAGATCCCAAATAGCGAGCCATTCCGCCTAAAACCCGTCTGCCTCGAAGCCCCGGCGAAGCGAAGCAAGAGATTCCGCCGATAGGAGGAGGCGCAGTAAACGAGCCCCATGACCAAAGGATAGGCGGTGGCGACCGATAAAAAGAAGACCATTGCCCAAGGGTTGTCGGAAATCAAGCAACGGGCTTCACCCCCATCTTTCTTAGCCAAGGGGAAACCGTTTTGGGAATCGAAGAAAGTCATCTCGTCTTTTTTCTCCATTATCAGCCTTACGTTCTCCTCGCTCCGCCAATAAGCCGTGGTCCCTTTCAATGCGTTGAGATAAGTCGCGTATTCGGGGTCGCAATAGACGAAGCCGCCGGTCGAGAAGAAAGTCGCGGCGACGAAGCTGCCGTAATAACGGGTCCAAGCGTCGTTGTTGATGAAGTCCCAATATTGGTCGACCGTCTCCATCACCGGCGTATCCAAGACCCCGACTATCTTAAAGTCGATGGTATTGAATAGGTAATGAAAGTCCTGGGATATCGCTTCGAATCCCGCCGGATCGTCGGGCTCATAGCCATAGATCGCGGCTAAATCCCGATACCCCATATAAGGCATGGCGATCTCCCCGTGGGCCGTCGGCTTCCTTCCGTAAAGGCAATCGACGTTCTCAACGTAATCCATGATTGGGCCACTGGTGATCCGGCCTAGATCAAGCAAGCTCGAGAAATGATAAAAGGGATAATATTCGGGGTCTTCAATCCGCATGGCCACGGTATAAAGAAGGGAAACCTCGGTCTCCGGCTCAAATTCCAATTGATAGGAAAAAGGCAGGAGATCGGCGTTTTGGGCAAGGGCGATCTCGGGATAATGCAAAGGGTACATCCGATCGAAGGAATAATCCCGGACCGAGGAGGAGAACATCGTCCCGAAGAAAGCGGTCAAAGCCACGAAGAAGGCGGTAAATAGGCTATACAAAGAGAAGAACCAAGGCCTTTCTTTGAACAAACGAAATAATTCGTTCTTTTTCCGGAGGGCATCGCCTTTCGTTTCTATTGGCTTTTCGCCCCTTGGGGCAGCCTTTTCCATCTTGACCGTCCCCTCAAAGCACCGAAGCAAGCCAGCTTGCCCCTGATATTCCGATGGGATGTCCTCATTGGTCGTCATGACCACCAGATGGTCTTGGGAATAGGCGGTCAAAGATTGGAGGATGATGTCGGCGTTGTCTTTGTCCAAGAAGGAAGTCGGCTCATCAAGCAAGGCGACCGGGCGATCCGAATAAAGGACCCGGGAAAGGGATAGCCGCTGCTTCTCGCCGCTCGAGAGGGAGGCGGCTTTCGACTTAATGACCTTCCCTAGCCCCACCTCTTCCAGGATCGCCAAGGCTTTCTTCTTGTCTTTCTTGGCGAAGGGCAAAAGGAGGTTATCCAAGCAATCGGAGTCCTCGAAGATCAAGGGATCCTGGGGGCCAAGGCTCACCAGCTCATCGGCATATTTCTCGTTGTTGCCTTTATCGATCGATTGGCCATCGAAAAGGAATTTCCCGGTGAAGTCGCTGTCCCGGCCGGAAAGGATCGAGAGGAAAGTCGTCTTCCCCGAGCCATTGGGGCCAAGCAAAAAGAACAAGCCGGAGAACGGCAAAGATAGATTCACCCCCGAGAGGACGGCCTTCTCTCCGTAAGATTTGCCAAGCGATTCAAACTCGATCATAGGTTCAGCAGGAAATGGTAAACCATCCGCTGGTTTTGTTAAGGCTAAAAGGCGAATTTAAGCAATTCGAGTTCCCCTTCGCCGATGATGAAGGCCAATTTGCCCTTCGAACTCAAGCCGGGAGTCAGGGCCAAGGCAGGGCTTTCCCAAGTCAGGTTATCGAAGGCAAGATCCCCGATATAGCCATCGTCGATATAGACCGTCAGCTTCCCTTTGCCCCGCCCGGTTAAGGATAAGGAAGAACCGCCGGAGAAGTCGCAGTACTTATAGATGACCTGGGTCCCGGGGGTTAAGCCGGTGAGGAAACGCTCATTGCCTTTGGAGGTGATCATCGGGAAACCGGATAGATCCTGATTGCTCCCGTGGGGCATATGGCCATTGGTCAGATCGGCGCAGCGGACACAGGAATATTCGCCCCTTGGGAGCGGCGCCCCCGATAACCCGGAACTCGTCACCTCAACCTGCGGGATCGTTCCGTCCGGGAGGATGGTGATGGGTTCCGCCATTGCTTGGCGGGAATAGTCGCTCCCATGGGTTTGGCGGTGATAGAAGACATACCACTGGCCCTTGACGTCGACGATGCTCCCATGGGTGGTGCCGGTATGGTTCAGCCGTTCGGGTTCTTTTCTTCCGTTAATCCCCACGTCCCCGGTTGAGACGATGACGCCCCGATAGACGAAGCCATGATCGGGATAATCGCTAGTGGCATAGCAGAGTTCATGGTTATTAAGTGAGGAATAGATGAAATAATACTTCCCATCGATCTTCCTAATCGAGGAGCCTTCGAAGAAACCATGCCCTAAGAACGAACGGCCATGCCGGGGGATGACATACATCTTCGCCCCGCCGACTTTCCGCGGATCAAGTAAATGCTTCGGTTCCTCCTTCACCGTCAGCATGTCATCCTCTAACGTCATGACAATCGGCCCCATGACCCCACCCTTCTCCTTCATCTGCTCTTTGCTCTTGTTGAACATCCGCATCTCGACCTTTTTCATCTTCGGGGCAAACAAGGGTCCAAGGTTAGCGAAAGGATAATAAGTCCCATAATAAAGCCGGATAACCCCGTCATCATTCATGACCGCCGGATCGAAGGCGACGAACCGGTTCATAATCGACCCGTCTTTATTCTTAACGTGGCCCAAGAACTCATAATGGCCATCGGGGGCATCGGAAAAGGCGACCGAGATCGGGCCGAAATAGCCGCCTTCGCCCCGATAACCAGACAGGCAATAATAGAGGTAATAACGCCCATCGTTGCCTTTAACGACATCCGGGGCATACATATAAGGACGCTTCTCGCTATAAAACGGGTCCTGCTTGGCTGAGTAATTGATTCCATTGCTGGTCCAGTTCGCTAAATCGTCGATCGGACAAGAATAGAACTCATAGTCGAGGGCGCAGAAAGTATCGCCCCCTTCTTGGTCATGGCTCCCGAAAAGGTAGAGTCGATCACCGAAGACATGGGGTTCGCCATCGGGAATATAGACGTTTAAGGGAAGGAATGGGTTACAAGCGGTTTTCATAGAAGAATTATAAATCCCCGCCATCCATTTTGATACCGTGGAGTGAACTCAATCGAATGGAAAAAGCCTGCAAAAAGAGAAAAAGCCAGCAAAAGGCGGTT
The DNA here is from genome assembly GCA_949297805.1 of uncultured bacterium. Lineage (GTDB taxonomy): Bacteria > Bacillota_I > Bacilli_A > RFN20 > CAG-826 > Alloenteromonas. Next base: position 244,759 of record CASFTG010000001.1, on the reverse strand, counting down.
ATCAAGAATGATTTTGCCGATACCACGCGAGGGCGGCTTTCTCCGATTCCTTCATAAACGCTTCCTTGCCATCCCCATAACCATCGATGTCATAAGGGTGTTCCAACGCCAACTTAGCCTTCAATTCGCCATATCGCTTAGCGACCAATGGATGGGCCCTTAGATAATCCCGGACCGCCAAATGACGGATCAGATTATGCTCGTCCTTAAAACGGAAGACATGGATCTGATGGGTCCGTTCATCCCCGCCCTTGCGAAGATACCGTCTCCCTTTAATCCCGAACTCCCCAAGGTATTCATAGCCTAGTTTCTCAAATTCATTCTGCTTCTCATCGGCCAAAGACAAAGACTTCACCGCGACTAAAATATCGATGATGGGTTTGGATTTGAGGCCCGGCACCGCGGTCGAGCCGATATGTTCAATATCAACCAAGTTGTCGCCAAATATCGGGACCAACAAAGCCTTCTCCTTTTCAAAAAGGGAGGGATAGTCGGGATTATAGGGTTTAACGACAATATGCTGGGGCATGCCTATATTAAATCAGCAAACTAGAGCCAAACCAAAGGGTATATACTAATCAAAAAGATAAGGAAGAAGAACATATGTTCGGAGCCATTTTAGGCGATATCGCCGGATCGCGATTCGAATTCACCGGCAACCGGGTCAAACCCAAGGAGTTATTCACCCCCACTTGCTTCACCACCGACGACACCTACTTAACCGAGGCGGTGGCCGAAAGCTTGATGTCGGGTTATCACTCGATTGAGGAATTGAAGAAGACGGTTTTATCCTTGACCATCCGCCAGGTCTACCGCTACCCCGATGCCGGTTGGGGGACCCGCTTCTTGGGTTGGATGCGTAAACTGATGGCCGAGAACCATCTTCTTGACCCAGAGAACATCGACCCGAAGCAGCCGATCCATTACCAGCCCAATGGGAGCGCCGGCAACGGCGCCGCCATGAAGATCTCCCCCGTCGCCTATTTCGCTTCTGATCTTGAGGAATGCAAACTATTGAGCAAAGCCATCACCTCGGTGACCCATGATCACCCTGATTCCTATAAGGCGGCCGAAAGCTTGACTACCGCCATTTACTTAGCCTTGCACGGGGCAAGCAAAGAGCAACTCAAAACCCATATCCTTACCTATTACCCGGAGGTCGCGGGCTTAACCTATGCTCGGTTGAATCGAGAATATCAATACACCGAACTAGCCAAAGACAGCATGCCGGCCGCCTTCGCCTGTTTCCTCGATTCATCGAGCTTCGAAGAAAGTTTGGCCAACGCGGTTTCCATCGGGGGCGACGCCGATACCTTAGGGGCCATCACCGGGGCTTTGTCCGAAGCCTATTACGGCTGGGGCGACTTCGAAAAGGAAGTCATGCCCGTCCTTTTTGGCGAAAGCGGAAAGCCCGGTTACCGCCTGTCGAGGCAAATCGAAAAATCATTCCTCTTATTGATGAAGGGCAAGTTCCCCCGCCTCTATCAGTCCAAGGTCTTCCGCGAATAGAAGGCGAACCGGGAGCCGGGCTGGTATTTGGCTTTGACGAGCTTTTCGGCATCGATGATGTTATTGGCCCGGACGGTGTCCTCGGTTTGGATGCCGTTGACGCTGAAGCGGAAATAGTAAGTGTGCATGTTCCCACCTCCTTTTACGAACTAAACGGATTTATTCAGCTCAGGCGGGACCGCAGATCGGCGATGTCCAAGTCGGCTTGATGGTCGTGAAGCTCATGGGCGCAGTCGTCGACTCGCTTCAGGAACGCCTCATCCTCGGGAGTCTTATCCTTTTTGGCTGAGGACATCATTAAGATAAAGCCGAGGGCCATGATGAGCTCTTGGACCCCTTTTTCGTCGCTTGGGGCTTTGACCCCGTCGTTTTCCGCCCCGATCCGCTTAAGGACGGCTAACGATTGTTCGCTTAGTTGGTGTGCCATATCGATTCTCCTTTTCTTAACCATACCCGAAAAACGATTTTTTCCAAGATGAGGTTATAAAGCCCGGCCGTCGACCATGAATAGGAGGTTATAAAGGATCGGGATGATGATGCTCAGCGCGTCGATCGAGGAGGAGGAAAGCCCTTCGACGACCGTCGAGACGATGAAGAAATCCTTCATGCCCTCTTATTCGATTGGACGATTTGGGACAAAGACGCCGCGGACGAAGGCTTCCCTTCTTTTCTTTGATCGCCCTGGCCAATGAGGCCAACTTCCATTAGAATAAAACCACGATGGATAACCGTTGGCGAGATTCTCAACTTGATTGCCCCCTTTTCGAGTTTTCCCCCGAAGCGGCCCTCTTCGAGCCGGAGAAAAGCGCGGAGATAAAAGGAAAGCTCCTCATCTGTTTTTTCGCCGAGGCCATCTCCGAATTGCTTTCAAGTGGCGAGATCGAGCCCTATTTGGTTTTGCCCGGGGAAAACGAGCTCACGGTCTACCGGAAGAAAGAAAGCGAGGTCTTCTTAGTCAAGGGCATCATCGGCTCCCCCGTCATCGGGGGCTTCCTGGAGGAGATGATCGGCAAAGGGATAAACGAGGTCCTCTTCATCGGCGGGGCGGGGTCATTAGTCAAAAGCGAGCTAGGCAAGATCTTCCTCGTGACCTCGGCCATCCGCGATGAAGGGTTTTCCTATCATTACCTCCCTGCTTCCCGTTACGTCGATGCCGATATCGCGATGATCGGCAAACTCCAAGACTTCCTGCTTGAGGAAGGGGTCATCTTCGACTCGGGCCGGGTGTGGACGACCGACGCTTTTTACCGCGAGACCCCTAGCAAAATCAAAAGGCGGATCGCCGAAGGAGCGAAATTGGTCGAGATGGAGCAGGCCGGCCTCATCGCCCTTTGTCAATTCCGCCATATACCGTACGGAGCCCTCCTCTATTCGGGGGACGACCTCTCGGGCTTAACCCGCGAGGAAAGGGGATGGCGGCGAAGCGAGGCCAGGATGAAACTCACTGCATTGGGGTTGAAATTCCTCTTAAACAGCCATTGAACCGGCGCGGTTGACCATTTTAGAAAAAAGCACTTAGATTGCCGATAACGGACCGCCTGAATATCAGCCTTCTAGCCGACATTGCAAGTAGAGCCTATAATCGAGGCGGAGGTTTGGCTTATGAATATCCTTGTTTCCGTTCGCGGTGGATTCAGCAAATATCTTATCGTTTTCCTTTTCATGTTCATCGCCGGCTGTTTCTTGGGTTATCTATTTGAAGTGCTATACCGTCGTTTCTTCTCGGCGAAAAAATGGGTCAACCCCGGTTTCCTAAAAGGCCCCTGGCTTCCCTTATACGGATTCGGGCTGGTGACGATGTTTATTATCTCGGCATTAATCGCTGACAATTTACCCGCCTGGCCTTTGTATAACCCAACCGGCAACCTCTTCGCCAATAAGACCGTCTCTGGCCCCTCAGTCTTTGACCTCATACCCATCGGCATCATCTTCGTCTGTCTAATCGCCCTCGAGTTCCTCGCTGGCCTTATCTTCGTTAAGGGGTTCAAGGTCCGGCTTTGGGATTACACCAATCTAAGAGGGAATATCTTAGGCATCATCTGCCCCCAGTTCTCTTTAATCTGGCTAATCGTCGATGTGGTTTATTATTACCTCATCAACCCCTACCTCTATCAGGCCTTTACCGGGATGTTCGATTTCATCTTTGGGCCCGCCGATGGGGCCGAGGCCGTCAACGTCATCCTCATCTTCTTAATCGGCATGGTTTATGGCCTCTTCCTGCTCGACCTCATCACCTCCTTAAACCTCTTCGGGAAGTTAAAGAAGCTGATGAAGGAGTCGACGGGTTATCACAACTACGAACGCTTCCGAGAACAATACAAAGGGAAACTACTACGGGCCAAAGCCGAACTGGCGGAGAAGGTTCCTCTTAAGGTCAAGCAAGCCTATGAGCAAGGGAGAAAGAAAAAGAGCGAACAAAGTAGCAAGTTCAATAAATGGGTCCGCCAAATCGTCTTCATCGACCCGAATAAGTCGCAAAACCAAGATAATTACGGCGAAGATGGACGGCCGAAAAAAGAATAAAACCCTTGGCTTGAACGGGGATGCTGACGGCCTAGTCTTCATCGACACTTTTTCAATAATACGTCCCTGTATCTCACCTTTTTCGCGGCTTAATGGGCCTATTCAGCGCCAGATCCAGCTTCTGGATGACCTCAACCGGCGGGTTGAAGATCGCGGAGAAAAGATTGATGTAGTCCTGCGGCATGTCCCACGAGAAAGGCTCGCGGGAGCGGAGGAAGAGTCAGAGCTTTGAATGGGCGTTCTCCCGGTCGTGAACCATCAGGGCCCCTTCCTTATGTGCTCCCCCGAGCGAGGCGAGGATGCCGATCGGGATTATGCGCCTTCCTCAGTTAGCGCACCTGCACAAGCCAGGGATTTTTTCGATTCAGTTCAGTCAATTAACGCGACAGCATCTTCCGGTAATCAGCAACCAAGGTATCGACGAAGGCGCGCTCGGCGAAGTCTTTGGGAAAGACGATGCTGACCTCCCGGATCATATTGAGGTTCTCAATCGGCCGAAGGGAAAGCATCTGCTTATCCCCATAGCCATGGCAGGCGCTGCGGGGGAGGACGGATAAGGCCTCGCCCTTCGCCACCAGTTCCTTGATAGTCATGATGTTATCGATCTCGAGGACGATATTGAAATCATCGAGGCGGCAGTTGGCGCCCGCTAAAGCCGAGGCGAACTGGTTCCGGGTCTCGCTGGCTTTGCTCCGGAGAATGAGCCGTTCTTTCTTTAAGTCGGCCAAACTGACCGAGGCTTTCTTCGCTAAGGGATGGGCTTTGGCCATGACCACGACTAACGAATCGGTATCGAGGAGGATTGAAGAGTACTTTTTAGTCGGGGAAGCCCCATCGACGATGGCGAGGTCAATCTCGAAAGTCGAGAGTTTCTCATAAAGTTTTTTTATGGAGTCCGAGAGGATTTTTATCTTTACCCCCGGGTTGGCTTCGGCGTAATGGGCCAGCACTTCGGCAATGAGATTAGCCTCGGAGGTATGGGTGATCCCGATGACATAACTCCGCCTGCCAGCCTGCTCATCAGAAAGCTTTGAGCCTAATTCCCCGTATAAAGAGACGATCCGCCGAGCGAATTTGCGGACGATATCGCCTTGATAGGTAAGTTTGAGGCTATTGTCGACCCGGTGGAATAGTTTAACTCCGAGCTCATTCTCGAGCAGTTTCATCTGCTGGCTGACCGCCGGTTGGGTCAAGGAGAGTTCTTGGGCCGCCAGAGTATAGGAGCCTTTGTCGGCGACTTTAAGGAAGGTAATGAGCTTGGAATCGACCATGGATGGACCTCACATAAGATATTTTTATTAGGCAATAGAAATCTATTAGATTTACTTATTGCTGACCAGCATATGATATGCACGTTTCCTCGAAAAGGAAAGCACGAAAACAGAGGTAAAAAGGAGGCATTTTCATGCTGCTTAGGTTCTACGATTTCTACGATGGCCACGGCGCGGCCACCATCTTGATCGCCTTATCGATTATGTTCTTGGCCGGTTTCTTGCTCTCCCGGGTCAGCAAATTGTTCCGCCTGCCCAACGTGACCGGTTATATCATCGCCGGGATCTTAATCGGCCCCTTCGTTCTGAACTTAATACCAAGCGAAGTGGTCGAGGGGATGTCCTTCCTTAGCGACCTGGCCCTCGGCTTCATCGCCTTCGGGGTTGGCAAGTTCTTTAAGAAAGAAGTCTTAGCCTCCAGCGGTCCTAAGGTCTTGATCATCACCGTCTTTGAAGCCTTACTGGCCGGGATCCTAGTAACCGCGGCCGTCGCTATTTGCTTCCCCCAGATTGGTTTAAGCTTTGCTTTGTTGCTTGGGGCCATCGCCACCGCGACCGCCCCGGCCTCGACTTTAATGACCATCAACCAATATAAGGCTAAAGGGGAATTCGTTGAGACTCTTCTGCAAGTCGTCGCCCTCGATGACGTGGTGTGCCTGTTGGCCTTCTCCATCGTCTCGGCGGTGGTCGAAGGACTTTCCTCTTCTTCGATCGATGCCTGGAGCATCATCCTCCCGATCCTCTATAACCTCTTATTCATGGTCGTCGGCTTCATCGGTGGCTTAGCTCTGGCTTGGCTAGTCAAAGGCCGTTCGCCCAACTCTCGCCTCATCATCGCCCTCGCCATCATCGCCATCATCTCCGGCTGCTGCATATTGCTCGACGTGTCCCCCTTACTATCCTGCATGATCTTCGGGGCCACCTACGTCAACTTAACCCACGATGAAAAGTTATTTAAATACGTTGACCATTTTGACCCGCCGATAATGCTCCTGTTCTTCGTCATGAGCGGAATCAATATGGACTTCTCCTCCTTCCTTACTATCGGCTTAGTCGGGGTCGTCTACTTCTTAGTCCGCCTGCTTGGCAAATACGGCGGGGCCTATCTTGGGGCTAAGGTCACCAAATCCAGTAAACCGATTCGAAATTACTTAGGCTTAGCCTTAGCGCCCCAAGCCGGAGTCGCCATCGGGTTAGCTTATCTAGGCCAACGGATGCTGCCGGGAGAAATGGGCGATACCTTCCTCTCAATCATCCTCTGCTCCTCGGTCCTTTATGAAATGGCCGGCCCGGCTTTAGCCAAACTCTCCCTCATCAAAAGCGGATCCATCCCCAAGGAAAACTTGGCCGAAGGGAAGAAACGGAACCTCACCGACGTCATCGCCGCCCGGAAAATCAGCCTTAAGCAATTGGAGAAAAAGCCCAAGCCCGAAGCTTCCATCGAGGAAACCAACCTTCCGGCCGTGGTAAACGACACCGCCCAGCTTCAGCCATTGCTCCAAGCCGTCACTAGTGGCAAATCCAAAGCCGAGCCGGTCAGAGCCAAATCCGATCCCGAATAATCCCTCCTTGCTAAAAGCCGCCCAGCCCATATAGGGGTCAGGTGGCTTTTTCTATAAGGAAGGAAAGCAAAATAAAGGAATCACGTAACAATCAGTAAATAAGCCTATCTTCATACCCATAGGCTGAAAGGTAACGATTCAAAGCGTTTAGATCATAAATGCCGTTTTCAATGCAATAACGGACAATGAGCGAATACGTCGAAGCCGAGGAAAGGGTATAAGAGGCCTTTTTCAGCAGCAGCTTGCATTCATGGGTGCTAAGGCGAAGGGCGAAGACGATTTTAATCAAAGTCGGGAGGCTGGGTTTGGATTTCCCTGAAATGATGCTGGAATAAAGCTGCCGGCTAAGATTGGCCTTGTTATAAAGTTCGGGAGCACTCAAGCCATGACTATCCATCAGATAATATAAATACTCGACTAAATCGCAACTTTTCTCCTTGTTTTCCTTGTGGAAAGCAATGTAATCCGCCAAATCCATGAATCGATTCTAGCACAATGTCAAATGGCGTTTGACCACAACCGGTAAATTATCCCTTAACCTATAGCCGAAAGGAAAAAACAATGGACGAACTTGAATCCTTGAGCCTCATCGAGGCTGAACGATACATCCCCGCTGGTATCGACGATGAAGAGCGAGCAGCTCTAGCCTTATCGATCGGCATCGCCATCAAAGCCCATCAGAAGCAATATCGGCCCAATGGCGAACCCTATTATTACCATCCGCTTCGCTGCGCCGAGACATTCCAAAACCTGATTGGCTTAGGCAGAACAAACGGGGTTCCATTTGAGCCAGATGATTTAGCCAAAGCCAACATCCCATTCAAAGGGATTTTGCCTCTATGCTGGCTTCACGATGTAGTCGAGGATACCGACATCACCTTTGATGACGTCGCCGATATCTTCGCAAAATCCAATCTAAAAGTATATTTTTGCAAACACATCGCCAAACCGTTGGAACTATTGACCCATCGAAAAGGGGAAGGCTATGAGGCGTACATCGAAAGAGTAGAGCAGGACGCTCGCGCCAGCCTGGTCAAGATTCTCGATATGCACAACAACCTCCTGGTCTTAACCGCCGGCAAAGAGCAAAAGAAGTACAATCCCAAAAGCCATGGCTATTTGGATTATTCCTATCGTTTGGATGATGAACACCATTTCAGTGAGCGCTTCGAATATTACTCCCGGCTTCGATACCTCCAAGACGACTCGTGATAGGGAGAGAACCCTCTCGTTTCCAAAGTAAGTCGATTCCAGTTTGCTTGCCCCGCAAAATTAATTCGGAAAGTATTCAGCCAATGGCCCCGAAACTCGATAAGACAACATCACCCTTGTCAAAATCGAGGAATGCGCCAACAATAAATACGCCATAAAGAGAGTAAGCAGGGACAAGCCCGATGACTTACCAGCAACTTACCGGAATCGCCGGCAAAGTGCTAAAGCTTGATCGATGGCGCGGATCAATCTCATCCCTCTTTATGGCCCATAAGGAGGGTTTTTAATGACAAAATTCTTAAGTCAGCTGGGGATTTACGGCTGGGACGAAATCGAACCGGTCTTGCTCTCGGCCATTAGTTTCAAAGAGACCCTGCTGCTTACCGGCAAGGCCGGGACAGCCAAGTCGGTGCTCTTCGATCGATTGGCAAGGAGAGGCCAATTGAAATATCGTAAATACAACGCCTCATTGCTCAATGTCGAGGACCTTTTGGGAATCCCGATGCCCAACCGCTTCCGGACCCGCCTGCGCTACATCAAAAGCCCAGAAACGATCTGGGGGGCCGAGGCGGTTTTCATCGATGAAATTAATCGCTGCAAGCCGGAACTGCAAAACAAACTATTCCCCTTAATCTACGATAGAACCATCCAAGGGGTGGAATTAAAAACACTCAAATATCGATGGGCGGCGATGAATGATATCGATGATGATGCCGACCCCGCTTACGTCGGGGCCGAACCATTGGATAAAGCTTTGCTTGACCGCTTCGTTTATTCGATCGAAGTCCCCGCTTGGAATAAATTATCCTTAGAAGAAAAGGGCTATGCTATAAAAGAAACGCTGAATTCCTATGGATATCCTCCCGACAAGATGTGGTTTGCAAACTTAATTGGAAGCACGTGGATTGGCAGTATCGATAAACGTGAGCAAATTGAAGCGACGGCAAGGGAATACGCTGCGACTTTCGCCGATATGCTCTTCGAATCCGGGATTGAGATCAGCACTAGGCGGGTCGGATACTTAGCCAAGACGTTCATTGAGATCTTTATGGCTTTCCGCGCCTTAAGGCTCCCTCTAGATGACTATCGGCCGATTGTCCGCTTGCAAGCTTTGTATTGCTTGCCAGGATTAGCCAAGCAGGAAAAGGAAAAAGAAAGGCTAATCGCCATCGCCACGAAGGCGCTCGACTATACCCGGCGCCACGTGGCTGAACATGAACGCGAACTGCTTTCATTGCCAATACCCGAGGATAAAATACTCTTCGTCCTTAAGAACAGCCAAGCCATCGATACCTTCGAAACCGTTTCGGTCATAACCAAGAATATCGGATTGCTTGATCGCTACAAGCGGCGCACCCTCATCTATTTCGCCTACCTGACGTTGAAGGACCGTCGGTCGATGCCGCCGTCGTTCTTTGAAACAATCGAGCCGGAAATCCGCGATTGTTTTGATGGTGAAGTACGGTTGAAAGAAGGTGGGCAAAGCCCAATCGGATATTGGGAATGTCAGGACGTGCTGAGTAAGGTGGATGTCAAAAAGCCCTTTGGCAATGTCTTGCGGCGAATCCTGAATTCCTTTATTTTGGACCATCATGGATACGACGACAAACTGGACGTTACCTATGTGGCGAATTTGTTTAAGAAGTATTGGGAGATTTTGCACGACAACATAAAAGTCGAAATCAAAGAATATAAGCCCCTTTGGCAGGCATCGATCGAGGCAATGAAAGGCCGCTGGGAATGAACGAAGTAAGCATAATCAAGACCATCTACGGCTTGGATTACCCGCCCATTGCCCAGACAGTAATCAACCAAATCGAGGAGTTCACGTTCAATACCCCAGGCATTGATAGTCTTGCCGTCGCCTTCACCGACCACTTGATACTCAGCATCAACAAGAGCTTTTTCGCCAAAGTTTCCCGGCGACTAGAGCACCTTTTCATGGCCTTGATGCACGAAATATACCATGTGTTGCTCGGCCACCCCTTCCTCGACTCCGGACGCAGTCCGGAAATAGACAACATTTGCTTTGACGTCATGATCAACGCCGAATTGTGCCGCCGCTACCCCGAGGAAAAGTACACCTCCTATTTCACCTCGCAATATAGCGATAGCCGGTTTTACAGCTGCTTACTCCGCCCCATCGGGGAAAACACTCCGGAAAGGTTCCGCTCTTTATTGACCAAGCTTTACACGACCGACCAAACCACCTACAAAGAAATTTACGATTGCATCGATAAAGAGCTTGAGAGGCAAAAGAAAGGAGAGGAAGCGCCCACCACAACAACTTCGACGCAGCCAGCAAATCAAGCGGCGGAGGCAAAGGAGGTTGCCTCGGCCAACGATGACTCACAGGAAAACCCCGTCGGTCAAAAAGACCCAACGACCACTCCGATTAAAGGCGGAACAGGCGTTCCATCGAACGAGGATACGGGAAACCAATACCGTAGTCTCGCCCTAACCGACGGCTCGAAGGTCGACAAAATAAACACCAACGCGGCCTTAATAAGCCAGGTCATCGAATCCTTTAAGAATCATCGCCGGTGCGCGGAAAGAAAAAGACTGACCCAAACCTATTTCTATTGCCCGCAAGACCGACATGCCTGCGCGAAATTAGATCTATACAGCCATTCGATGCCGTTATATGAGAAAACCATCTCCACACGAAATAGGGGGAGAAACAAACCGACAACCTTGGTATACCTCGACGTATCGGGCAGCAATATTGACTTCGTCGCCCATCTATTGCCGATTTTAGAGGTCTATTTAAAGAAGGGGCAGATCGATCTTTACGCATTTTCGACCAAAGTGGAGAAACTGACATTGCAAGCGACCTTCAATGGGAACTTCGAGGCTGGAGGCGGCACCGACATCAATGCCGTGTTCGACCATATCTATGGTTCAAAAAAATATCGGGAAGCCAGAAACATCGTCCTTTTCACCGACGGGTTGTTCGGTAGCCTTAAGGATAATTACGTTAAAAGGAACCAGAAAAACCAGCTTAAGATTGCCATCGTCCTCACGCCCGGATCGGGATTTCCGCCTTCATTAGGCGTTGCCTATAAATCCATCACCATCCTATCGAAATAGTCAACTCCACCAAAAAACTGGTCAAATCCTCAACGGCATATATAATCCTCGTCGGCAAAAACGCGGCCGAAAGGAACGGTATCCCCCTCTGCTCATCATGCTTCAGCAATAAAGTAATTTTCTACCCCAAGGCGCTATGTTTATGAACTGAGGAAGCTTTTCCTATCGATTGCCAAAAATAGGGATAAAATCAGGTTAAGCCAACCCGGCATCATCCCTATTGGACACGGCGGCCTCCCGGCCAATCAGAGATTCATCTTGTCGATCGGCGGCGGGGACGTCGTCTGGCCATCGGGGGACAAAAGGGCAGCCAGACGCCCGTAACCCGATGGAGCCGATTAACAAAGTCCATAAGCTCTTGAAGAAGTTTATCTCGAGGCGCGGAGCCTGAAGGCGCGGCTCGCTGCAGGATTGGCTCAACCTCTTCGCGTTCTATTTCAACACACCGGGAGATCCGTTGAATAAGGCCAACGAATTCATCAAATACGCGATGAAAAAAAGGGCGTATTTTGCGTTACAGGCGATGGGCCAGCGTAGAAAAGAGCGATTAAATCGAAAACAAATTCCCTTACGTGCAAATGGAATTTTTCAAAATTAAAGGAGCATTATCCTCGTTCAAAGCGCCCAAACCGGCACCACCAAGGTGTCCCGGTCAAGCGCGGTCAGCCGGTCTTTCAGGCAAATAATCGCACCTTGGCCGACAGGAACAGAGGATTTCCGCAAAACATCGAAATTCTTAACCATCGAAAGGGTGGGATTGGCCGACTTCTTGATTTCGATGGGATGGAGCAGGCCATCCGCTTCCAAAATCAAGTCGATTTCCTTCCGGTCCTTGTCCCGATAGTAGTAAAGATAAGGTTCCTTACCGAGGTTAAGGTAGGATTTCCGAATTTCGGAAACGATATAGTTCTCGAGAATCGCCCCGTTCAGCAAACCATTCATCAAGATGTCGGGTGTTGAATGCCTGGTCAGATAGGCAATCAATCCCGTATCGAAGAAATATAGTTTGGGGGCTTTGACGACTCTTTTCAGCAAATTATTGGAATAGGGGTGAAGAAAATAGATGACCTCCGATTTCTCCAGCATCGATAGCCACCTTTTGGCCGTGTCGTCGCTTACCTCTACATCAAGGGCGATGGAATGAAGATTGAGTTCTTGCCCCACCCGGCAGGCGGCCGCCCTGAGAAAATCGAGGAAACGCATTCCGTCTTTGAGGTCAATTTCCTCTTTGACGTCACGGGAAAGATAGGTTTGCAGATAGCCAGAGTAATAGACATCGCGGTTAGCGAATTTTCCACTTACAAGAGCCGGCATCCCCCCCTCCCAGATGCGCCGAAAGACGCCGAGAAGGTCTGTAGTGGTTTGTTTGGACGCCCGATGCTGAAGCCGCTCAAGATCGACAACGAAGGGTTCTAGGTCCCCTTGTCCGTATATTTCATGTTGTGACAACGAGCCTAAATTTAGAATGGCAATCCGCCCAGCCAGACTTTCCTGAGCCAGTCTCATTAATTTAAAACTTTGCGAGCCGGTAAGGAAATAACTGCCAGGGGCAATCCCTTTATCAATGGCGATCTTAAGGTAAGAGAACAGCACCGGGGCATATTGGACTTCGGCGATGGTGAGGGGAGTGGGATGCAACTGCAAAAACAATTCAGGATCGGTTTTCGCCAAATGCCGTCCCTGCAAATCGTCAAGGGTGACGAAACCCCTTTGATTATCAACGTGATCAAGCAAAGTTGTCTTCCCGACCTGCCGAGGGCCAGTTATTAAAATGCAGGCATATTCTCGCTTCAACTCATTGATGAGTTTTCCCATATCCCGCTCAATATAGTCCATAGGTGCCCTCCGACCAAAATACGATTCAATCTTATTTTAGTCGGAATAAGCCTTTTTTTAATATTTTAAATAGACAGATTCGCCTAAAAGCGATTTCTAGCTAGAACACTTCGGAAAGCAAAAAAACACATTCCGATCGGCAGAAATTCCTGGGCTTTAAAACTTGCGCTTAGGCACGGTTTGGGTTCTGTTGGCTTAATTCAAAAGCCCTTAAAAGAGACTGTTGAGTCAATAACTTCCTATAGGTACCGATGCAAGATAAGGACTAAAGGTTCTCAATATCTTTGGTAACGATCGGTATCGCGGAGCGCCAATCCAACAGATGGTGTCGGACGGAAGATAACGGTATATTCTCGATTTCTCTATTTAGATTGCGCAGACGGATTCACCGTTGAGAAGCCGATAGAACATAGAATGAATATTTAAAGTTATTTAGGTTATAATTGCTGTGGAACTGCAAACATGAACAAACCTTTTTCGCTCACCTTCGGAACATCTCCATCGAACTTAATCGACCGATCGTGCGATAGGCGATGAATCGTCGACGATTTCACAAGCGTTAACCCACCGAACTACATGTGCTTTATCACCTGCCCGCGAGCCAGTGGGAAAGAGATTTTCCTATACTCAATCGCCGATTCACCAATTACACATAAATTCTCTTAGGTATCGGGTAACGGTTTTCTAGTAAAGAAACGTTTATCTAATAGCCTTTCATTTTTCTAGAAGAACCAAATTTTAAATATTCCTCGGTTCGAACCAATTTTTATCTACTAGCAAAACGCCAAAAATAAAAAATGCTCGATTTCTCGAGCAAATATCGTTCACTTTGATACCCTTGGTTTGTATCAAAATGTTAGTTATAAGATGGCGGAGGCGCAGAGATTCGAACTCTGGCTGGGGTGGAACCCCACTATCGGTTTTCAAGACCGACCCCTTCAGCCGCTTGGGTACGCCTCCGTCTATTGGTGGTCCATCGGTGGCTTGAACACCGGACCTAGCGCTTATAAGGCGCTCGCTCTAACCGGCTGAGCTAATGGACCAGGCCGCTAAAGCGGCTCGTCTATTATACATATCCCGATGGGAAGTTAAAGGAAAGCGGCGCTCAACCAAGGGAAATCGCCTATTTGGCATAGCGAGGGCCGTATTCTTTCTTGGCTAACTCGGTAATTCTTTTCACGAACTCGCCCTTCGCCTCGGTATAGCCATCCCGGTTATAACGAAAAGGCTCAGCCAGACGAACCTTTAATTGTTCGTACTCTTTGGCCACTAGAGGATGTTCCAATAGATAGTCCCGGAAGTAGAGTTCATCGTTATCGCCCCACCGTCTTAAATGCAGATGGAACACCGGCGGTTTGTACCCATCTTCAGTATAGCCTTTGTTGAAGGAAGCTCTGGAAGGGGATTCGTTCATCAACAAATATCCTAGCGAGGGGATGGCTTTTAAGCAGATGGCACAGTCCTCATCCTTTGTCTCTAGCAGGATATCGACAATGTCTTTGCCCTGATGTCGGGGATGGCGGTGCTACCGATAGGGCTATAATCGGGCTAATTGATCGGACGCTATAACGAAACTTTGATTCCTCTTTAGCGCGCCTTTTTTATAGAAGAAGGGTTTTACATATGCTCCGTCGACATAATTTTTAACACCTTCAATCTCGGTAATACCTAGCTCTTGGAGCCTTATTCTTGCAGATGTCAAAGTCACTCCGAAAAACTTAGAAAACTTATCTAAAGCCTTCTCGTAGATTTGGAATTTCGTTAGTTCGTTAGTTTCATCCTTTTCCTTTATGCTTTCTAGGATTTCGTTCCATTTTATAATCGCCGTTTTCTTTGGCATTAAAACGCGAGGCGCGATGGACCTAGCCTGCCATTCCATCCATGCAATTTCACTATTTGGATAATAAGATTCGCCATAGTAGCAGACGGCGCACTTAAGGTCATCGTCCAATAGTTGCTGAAGCTCAAAGTAGTTACTATGAAAGAACCAATGAATAGCTTCATGAATCATCGTATTTCTATAAACGCCTATGGGACGTTCGACTACCGCATCGAAATTAATTAGTACGGTTCCTGGCTCCACTTCTATTCTCTCGGTTTCGCCATTGATAAAATCCAAAAGATTATCGCCTTTATATACTTCTGCCGTATCTTTAGCAAAATATGTCTTACCAAATACATTGTCTTCTAATGGAGCGTAATAAACTTTTACTCCTTTGCTAGCAAGCATATTGGCAACATCGAGCTTCGTAGGTTTTTCGAGAGCCTCGGGACAAAATTCCTTAAAAACTTAGTAGCATAGTTATCCATTTCATCCCTCGAAATGATAGGAACCAAGCTGTTTGATATCTTTTCAGGCTCTTCGTCTACCTTCTTTACATCGTCTTTCCCTTTAGGCACAAACCCCTTTTTAAAAGAGCCCTTCATGTCAAAAATGAAATACCCGGATTTTTCTATGAAAGGCGGCCAATCACTATCGCCATCTAAAACATTGTCGCATACTATATATTCAGCTTTGAAGTGAATTTCGAATTCGACATTGTCCTTTTTGTTCTTGGTGTAATGGACGGTCGTTACCCTAATCGTGCTGATATTAAAATCTTCGTATGTATGGCTATTGCCTGTATCTTCATCGAAAATTGTCAAATCGTTTTGCTTGATATATTGTCCGAGGGCGTCTTGTATGGTTTCAATATAATTGAGCTGGATGTACTCTTTGAACGAATTATATTTATACACTACGACAACACCTCCTGAAAACGAATCAAATCAAAGTTCGATTAATGAAATACATCAAAATATACTCGAATATTTTATCGTGAAAACGGGTGGGTTTACTATGAATTAGTGAGCTATGAGAATTTTACTTCAGTTTGTATTTTGGATATAAAGTAGTTCTAAACTTAATGTGTTATAAGCAAGATACTTAATACTTTCCTTTTCAAAAACTTATAATACTGATGCTTCTGCAACGGCTCTAACGAAAGTTTCATATGTAATAATTAATAACCAGTTAGCTTTCTGCGATTGTCTTTTATTTTTAGAAATTTCAGCAATGCGTCAAGAAACAATATTTTTGGCTAATTTTAAAAATGTTTATTTTAGAAAATTGAGGTGGAAAAATGATTTATGGATACGTAAGAGTAAGCACTAGAAAACAAGTTGATGGTTATGGTTTAGAAGTCCAAAAAATGATATTTTAAGCAAATACCCTACTGCACTCATTTTTGACGAACAATATACTGGTACAAAATTGGACAGACCTATCTTCAAAAAACTAATAGATAATTTAACGACCGGAGACATTCTAGTAGTTTCAAAACTTGATAGGTTTGCTAGAAATACTGTTGAGGGAATAAAAGTTGTAGAACAATTATTTAGCAAGCAAATTGCTATACATATTTTGAATATCAGGTTATTAGAAGACACCCCGATGGGCAGATTTTTCTTAACAACTATGCTTGCAGTTGCCGAATTAAAAAGAAACATGATCGTCGAAAGAACACAAACAGGTAAGGAGTTAGCAAGATTAAGAAAAGATTTTAAAGAAGGCCGTCCAAAAAATATAGCGATGAGGAGCTAGAAATAGCTGTTGAACTTCTTTCACATCATTCGTATAGCGAAGTAGTTAATATAACTGGAATAAGCAAATCAACAATTGTTAGAGCGAGAAAAAACTTTAAAAAGTAGCTAGTGTCATAAGTTACTAATTTTGGATCTAAAGATAACGATTGATATTCGCTTTTCAGGTCCATAGGAACGATTGAGGATTTGTTCTTGCTTGAGCCTTCAAGCGCCCTATTGAAAGCCTCGACCGCCTTGTTCCTATCTTCCTCTTTTAATAGACCATTAAGTTTTAGGATGCCTTTAATTTGAAATAAACTAAAAACTGCCTTCTCTACTCCTTGAAGTAAAGCATCATTTATTCCTAGTGTTTTAAGTAAGGCTTCATGACTTGATTTACTTCCGCTTCCTCCAAAGATGTCGTTACCTGTATAGAACCTTCTTAAATGAATCACGTTTTCTTTAGGAAGAATAAATGACTCACCACTTTCAAAGTAGAACTTCAAATAATAGGTTTCAGACTTATCCACGATTGGTTCTACAATAATAGGATTAAGTGGATATAACGCTTTAAGCTCTAGTGTTTCTCTATCATAAAGAGGATAAACAAAGGCATTATCATTAAGTAACAGTAATGAAACCACCTTATAAATAAACTGATAAGGCGTCATGTATTCATTTGGCTTTGACTTCAATAAAAAAGAGAGGTGTTTGTTCCTCTCCGTAATAATTCCATCTTCACTTCTTTTAATACATCTTCCTTTAAGCTTTGCGCATTGACTTGCTATCCTATCAATACATATTAGAACTACATCTGAATTAGTTATCTTCTCTCCAAATGGTGTCAAAGGAAGAGCGATATCATTAATCAAACCTAAAGCATTAAAATTTTCTAATTTCTTCTTTTTTCTTTTAAAAATCACATTAAAACTCCTCCTTTTTCTAAAATTGAGCAAAAGAAAAGAGCCCAATTAAGAGCTCAAACATACATATATTCAGAATAATTATGACAATTTATAAATATTCACTATGCCTGGCAAATCTGCTAGCAATCTTTCTTGTGAACTTAATTTATTAGTGTACACATTTAAATTTACAAATGAATAATACTGCAAATCATTGTCATCCCAAACACCATGATAAGATTTAAACATAGTATTAGTTAACAAAAAGTCATACATTTTCAAATTAACAATACAATTATCATTTCGCTTAGATTGATATAAGAAATATAGGAAGTTAACTTCACCTTCATAATCTATTATTTGACCACTTTTTGTTCCACCAATTGATTGAAGTGATGGTATATCAATTGTAATTTCTCTATAATCTGCTCCAGTTAAAGCATCACGAAGAAAACTTTTTCCTATCTTAGTAACATTTGTTAAATCTAAATCAAAAGTAACAATATCAGTATTTTGAAGGAACCTATCTCCTATACTAGTTAATTGTTTTAAATTATGCCCTATTATGGTTTTTAAGTTTTTACAACCATAAAAGAACCCATCAGGAATTTCAGTTAAATACTTCATATTTGAAATATTTACAGTCTCTAGATTACTTAACTTAGAGGTTTTATAAAGAAAATCACTATAAATATACAATGAATTGCAAAACTCAATACCTGTTATTTCGTCAAGGAAGAATTCAATAGGTTGATTTTCTCCATATGGTGTCATACTAATAATTTGATTTTCACTAACCGTATAAGAATAATCGATGAGCTCATAAGATAAATACTTGCCGTTTAATTCAGTATTAGTGTCACTTAAAATTTTCAAATATCCTTCGTGGTCTCCCATTAAATCCACTTCTATATTTTGATCTCCAATTACTGCCCATTCCAAATTATCATTAGCAATTATATATCCATCTGGTACATATTCATCAGCAATACTAATCAAATCTTCACCATAATGAGCTGGTAATGTTTTTTCACTTAACAAATTATCTCCATAATAAAACTTAAAGCTAATATCAAACTCATCGTTAATAAATAAAATTGCAGTTTTACTCCCTATTTTTCTGCCCTTAGGATCATAAAATGTTGCTTCAACTATATGTTCTCCTGGGCTTGAAAGTTCTTTTTCACTATAGCTTACCTTAACTCCATCCGGAACATTAGCTGCATATAAAGAATGGGTCTCACCATCATAAACAACCTCTTTATTTGTGAATTGAACCGTATCCCAATTAATATTATTCCAATCATTCTCATTATATAAAGAAGTAACCGAATAATTAGTCCCTATTTCTTTTACAACATCATTAAATAAACTCATACTCGTTTTTAAAAATGAATAACAAATTGATGGAACACTTGAATCAATATTAAAGGTTGACTCAACCTTACGAACATCAACATCACTATAACTAGGCAAAATATAGCCATCACCAATTGTACTTATGAAGTAATTATAAGTTCCTGATTGTGCATCAAGAATTTCAATATTAGAGTCAATAATAGCCCCATTATAAGATGCTCCAAAAACTGCTTTATCCATGGAATCATAGTAATTAACGCTAATCGAAGTAACATATTCGGTATAAACAGTAGCTTTGATAATCTTCGTAACCCCAAAAGCGTTAGTCACTTCTACATCTTTAAGTTGACTATCAGTAAATGTATTAGATATGTTAAAAGAGCCATTATTTATTCCATAGATGATAGTTGTATTAACTTTTCGATATGAATAATATTCATCATCTATATGAATTAAATCATTAACTTTTGTGCCATTCTTAATAAAGAAATTATTTATATCATTCTTTTTAATACCGTACCCAAAATATAAATCTCTAACTGAATTCCACTCTTTCACATCGACATCATCATTAGAATCATTATCTTCACTAGTATTATTATTTGAGCCATTTGTAATGTCATCGCTACTTTCATTACTAACGTTAGATGAACAACTACATAAGCCAATCGATATGAACATTATCGACATAAGAAATAAAATTTTTTTAATCATAAAATTCACCCATTTAAATTGTAACCCCCCCCCGACGAAGTCAAGAATTTTCGATAAATATCGTGTTATTTTGTCATACTTTCATAATCTAACTTATACCTAGTAAGCGTTGCATAAGCAATAATCGTAGCTACTGTTCCATCTATTCTTTTTAGCCTTGAGTTTAGCTTTGATGGTTGGATATTTCCGTTCACATCTACCTTGGCTTGGGTATTGGCTAGACACCATTTAATAATTGGATTGTTATTGTAATTTAGAACATGATTTCTTAAGTCAGCTTCAAGTTGCTTCATAGGTTCAGATAATGTATAAACGCCTTGCCTTATCTTCTCCATTTCAAAGCCCATGTCCTCCATTTCCCCGTCCCCTTTCCTTTCTTCTTTCCCATTGTGTTTTTCAACCTCCTTTGGCAAGGCGGGGCGGCTTGGAAGGCCGTTACATCATACTAGGATTCCGGCGGAGTCCGAAAAATGGCGGGGTGTTGCAATAGGAATGTCACGTAACAGAATAGGGAATAGCGATTGAAAAAAGGGAAAGTCGCCCCTAAGATAATCAGGTCGATAAACCAAAGCCGTTGATTAAATGCGAAGCTTTGCTTCGCGGGGGTAAACGAAATGAAACTAATCAAAGCGATTTCCTGGCTCAATTTTGCCTTCCTTTATGTCTATGCTGCGTTGCTGATCGCGGTTTTAGCCTACGCCGGACTAAACCCGGAGGAAAGCGAGCAAAGCACCGCCATCCTTCAAGGTCTCTTACTTTGCGCCCTAGCCATCATCGGCTTGGTTTTGATCCTCGGTTTCCTTAACCTCGTCTTCGCGATTCAGCTTAAAGGCGAGATGACCCCGCGCTTCCCCTCGGCGATGAGTTTCCGAATGAAGCTTGGATTAATGCCATTCTTCATCGTCAACTTCCTCTTCTGGGCCGTCTTATGGCTCGGGACCCTCAATGTCTTCTTAATCCTCATCGCCCCCGTCGTCTGGGCGATCTCACTAAGCACCACTTATCTCTTCCTGCTCATCGAAGGGACGCCAAACATCGTTTACGCGATCGATCGCTTCTTCAAGACAAGGAAAATCATCTACCTCGGGGTCGCCATCAGTCAATTCATCTATCTAGCCGATATCATCGGGGCCGGAATCCTGGCCGAATACGAAAAGAAAGCCAATCCCCAAGCGGTTCGAACCATTGAGCCGCTGAACCAATAAAGACGAAAAAATGCCCCGAAGGGCATCGATTATCAATGGTGGCTGTGGGGGGACTCGAACCCTCGACATACCGGGTATGAGCCGGTTGCTCTAACCAACTGGGCTACACAGCCATTTCTGGTGGAACTTATCGGGCTCGAACCGACGACCTCATGCTTGCAAAGCACGCGCTCTCCCAACTGAGCTAAAGTCCCGTACCCAACAGGTTCGCCGCTATCGCGGCTCGGCTATTATATGCTTTCTTTCTTCGCTTGCACAACAAATATTTTCGGTTCATATTGTGCCCATGGAATTGGATCATTTGACTTTGCTTCGCCCCGATGGGCAAACGATTGAGAAGAGGGGAAGGGGGATTGGGCCCTTACTCAATATATACCTCTTTAACGTGGAAGCGATGAAGGGGGCAAGCCTCTACGATAAAGTCATCGGCAAGGCGGCGGCCGCGCTCTGCGTTTTAGGCGGGATCAAGGAAGTAACCACCCACCTTTTAAGCTTCGGAGCCAAGCAATTATTAGAAGAAAACGGGATCCAGGTCCGTTACGAGGTCTTAACCGAAAAGATAATGAATCGGGCCCAGACCGACCTCTGTCCAATGGAAAAGGCCTGCTTAAACGAAGAGGAGCCCGTTGCCATCGCCGAAGCGGTCAAAAAGCAAGCTCAAGCCATGGGCCTTATCTAATCGATTTCCTTCTTAAGCTTCCGCCCCATCAAAGCCTCGATGGCTTCTTGGAAGTTGAGCCGTCCTCCCACCACTTCGCCAATCGTATAGGCGATGGGGAGGATTTCCTTTAGATTGGGGATCGAGGAAATAAGCGAATCGAGGGTATAGACCCCTTCGGCCACCCCGTTGGTCTGATAGCCCTTTTCCCCGAAGTGATAGCCAAATTGATAATTACGGGACAAAGGGGAAGTGCAGGTCATGAAAAGATCGCCGACCCCCGATAAGCCATAGACCGTTGAGCGTTCCCCGCCACGCGATAAGACCAGACGCGATAATTCATGGAGGGCCCTAGTCAAATAGGCAGCCCTGGTATTGGCCGAATCGACCACCTTATCGATCATCCCGGCCCCGAGGGCATAGACGTTTTTTAGCGCCCCGCATAACTCGAGCCCGGATAAATCGAGGGACACATAGCTTCGGAAGTAAGAACAGGAGAAAAGTTCTTGGAAGAAGATGGCGAGTTTTTCTCCCTTCGCCCCGATGCTCACACAGGTCGGTTTCTTTTTGATGACTTCGCTAGCAAACGAAGGACCGCTTAAGACGGCGAGTCGAGATATATCGATCAAAGGGGCTAAGACCTCGGTTAAGATCTTCTCCCCCACCATCCCTTTGCCGGTTAGTAAGACTTGCTTGTTTTCAATTAAAGAAGGGCGTTTTGCAAGGTAATCGAAGCTCACTTGGACCGGAAGCGAGAGGACCGCCACCTCCGAATAGGCGGCCGCCTCCGCTTCATCGGAAGTCATCTTGATGCTTGAAGGAAACTTATAATCCGGGAAGAAAGGATGGATGCCAGTCTTATTTAAAGCTTCCCCTTCTTCAATGTCCCGACTTAACAACAAGATCTCATGGCCGTTATTCCCTAAAACCGATGCTAAGGCCAAGCCCCAGCGTCCGGCCCCGATGAAGAGTACTTTCATTCCGCGTCTTTCTCCTTAGACTCGATTGTACCCTCTTTGCCTCGGAGCAAAAAGAAATAGAAGAAGGCAAAGGCAAGGATCGAGCCTAATAGGTAAGTAACCGGGCTATTGAGCCAAATGCCGGTTAGGCCGAGGAAATAGAAAGCCCCGCAGAGGAGTAAAGGGAAGACGAGGGAAAGGCAGAAGGTCATGATGATCGAGGGCAAAGGACGCCCGATGGCTTGGAAGAGATTGGAGATGGCGTAAGGGAAGCTCCGGACCAAATAAAGAAAGCCGAAAATGAAGGCCGCTTGCCTAGCCAGCTCCAAAGTCGCCTCATCGGCATTGGATAAGAAAGGATACGTGATATAACCCGGCATGGTCGTAAAGCAAAGGAAGACGAGGAAGCAAAGGATGAAAGAGGAAGCAAAAACGTAATTTTGCAGCTTCTTCACCCGGTCGCTTCGCCCCGCCCCATGGTTATAGCCAAGGGCCGGCTGCAAGGAATCGGTCATCCCATAGAGAAGGGGATAGACGAATCCGTCGATATACATAAGCGCCCCATAAACCGAGACGGCGGCGTTGCCCCCTTGAGCCAATAAAAGTTTATTCAAGACGATCGCGGTCAACCTCCCGGCTAAATTCGATAAGAAAGCCGGAGCCCCGGACTTGAGGATGAAGGCGAACTCCTCCCGGCTAAGATGAGGTTTAGCGAACTTCAATAAGCACTTCCCTCGGAAGAAGGGATACACCGAAACCAATGTAAAAAGACCAAAGGAGAGGCAAGTTGCTAAAGAAGCGCCCCAGATCGGCAACTTGAACGCCCCTAAGAAGCAAGCTTCCAGCCCGATGACGGCAAAGGAAGAGAGGATATTGACCACCATCGAGTACTTCACCTTCCCCGATATCCGAAGGAAGTTATCGAAAGAGAAGAGGAACCCCGATAAAGGGAGGAAGGCAAAATAAGGGATGCAATATTGGAAAGCCAGTTCAGCGACCGCCGGCTCCGCCCCTAACCAGTTAAAGACGAAACGGCAAAGGAGGAAGAGAAAAGCCATCATCAAGGTGTCGGCCAACAAGATTATCAAGACGGCCGAAGAGAATATCTTATTGGCATCCTCATTTCGTTTTTGCCCCAATCGAATCGAGATGACGACCGATGAGCCGACCCCGACCAAGTCGGAGACGGCATAGGCGGCGATGACGAAAGGGAAAGCCAAGTTGACCGCGGTAAAGGCCAACTCGCCTAAGAATAGGTTGATGAACATCCCATCGACTAACTGATAAATGGCCGAAGCCAGCATCCCGATTGAGCCGGGGATGGCGATTTTGAAGAAGAGCCGACCGATGCGCGGCGACTCAAATAAAGCGTTTCTTTCCATAACTAATCTCCAAGATAAGGGGCCAATCGCCCCAAATGAAGAAAGTTAGAAGGGGACGGTGGCTTCGAAAAGGTATTCAAAGACCAGCGGGTGGCCTAAGAAAGGAATAAAGGCGGCGAGCCGGTTTAATTTAGCGTTGCATTTATTCATCGGACCACCTCCTGTTCCCGTTTATATTAGCAAAACCATTTGGTTTTTGCCATATATTCGCCTCCCTAGTATCATAGCCGGCGTATGGAAAATAACCTCGATAACCAATCATTACGATACGAAAGCAAGAAAGACGTCGCCAAAGGGGGATTGCTTGGCTTTTTCATCGGCTTAGCCATCATCGTCCCGGGGATCTCCGGCTCGGCGGTCGCCATCATCTTCCGTTTATATGAAAAACTGCTTTATGCCCTCGGCAATATCCTTAAGAAATTCAAGGTCTGCGCCCTCTTCTTACTTCCGATTTTAATCGGGGCCGTCATCGGCTTAGTCCTTGGCTTCCTCGGGGTCCAGCAACTGCTTAATCTCATCCCCTTCGCCATCGTCGCCTGCTTCGCCGGCTTAATGGTCGGGGCTTATCCGGCGGTCACCGATCAGCTGAAAGGCGAGAAACCAAAAACCTTAAGGATCGTCCTCTTTATCTTAGGCCTTGGCTTGCCGATCGCCTTCGCCTGCATCTCGATCTTCGTCTCCGGCGGTTTCCCCGAGCTCGACCGGCTTAGTTGGTACCACTATATCATCTTCGTATTGCTGGGGTTCGTGGTCGCCATCACCCAGCTAGTCCCGGGGCTAAGCGCGACCGCCGTCTTGATGATGGTCGGCTGCTTCTCGAAGCTATTAGATTCGGTCTCCTTAACCTATTGGAAAGAAAACCCAATGATCCTATTGGTCTATGCTTGCTTAGCCATCGGCTTATTGATCGGCTTGGTCTCGGTGTCCAAGTTGCTATCGGGCTTATTGGAAAAGTTCCATGGCAATTGTTTCTATTGCATCGCCGGGCTGTCTTTAGGCTCCATCGTCACCATGTTCTTCAATTCCGACATGATAGAGATCTATCGCTCCTTTGATTTTGGGACGACCAAAACCATCGTCGACCTTTGCTTAGGGATCGGCTTATTCACCCTTGGCTTAGTCGGGGCTTATCTATTGGTTCGGGTTGAACGGAAGAAAGCCGATCAGAACTTATAAGGGGTACCAATGAGGGCCACTTCCTGGAAGGCGTGGAAGTCGCTACGGATAATATAGTCAACGTAATTCCCGATGCATAAAGCGATGGCGATATAACCCATCGGGTTCGGATGGCCGCCCATGACGAAATCCTTTTTCAGTTCATCGTTATAAACGAGCCCATATTTGGATAGTTCTAAGAAATAGCAACGGGTGTATTTGGCGCAGAGTTTCCGTAGTTCCACATAAGCTTCATCGCAAACCTTATCGCGCTCGACATCGTCTTTTTTAAGCGGACCGGAGACGAAAAGGAAGGCATCGGGTTCCATCTTTTTGCATTTGGAGAGGATCCGGCCCATATATCCAATGTAAGTCTCATCATTGTTTTCCGGATGAAGGACATCGACGTCTTCGGCCTTGCCAATTGGTCGAGGGAAGGTGAAGAGGTCGTTGCTCCCTAAAAAGACGAAATAAGCTTGCCGCTTCTCCCAATAGCCGAATTGATCAGCCCAAGTGTTATAAAATTCCTCGGCCGTCATCCCACCGCGGGAATAATTATGATATTCGGAGCCAGTCACATGGGCGAGGTAGGCCGGCCAAGAATACTCATAGAAATCATGGTAACCGGTTTTTCCCATCTCGTTGGATTCGGATTCGCCCGAGGAGAGGGAGTCGCCGATGACCCCGACTTTTTTGAAGATGGAGAGGAACCCGCAGTCGGGCTTAAGGACGTCCATTGGCAATTCGCCAGGACGCAATTTGAATTGATTGATATCCATAGGATAATTCTTAGCCGGCAATGAATGAAAGTCAAGGCGGTATAATATTTAAGATTATGGATGCAATTGAGCAAGCGATCCTCGCTCGGATAAAGGAAGCCATCGAAGGGCAACAAATGACTCAGGCCGAATTAGCCCGGCGGATGGGGCTTCCCCAATATCGGCTCAACCGCCTTTTAAACGGCCATCCCTTCCCTCGACTTAGCGAACTCCAGCGCTTTGGTGAAACGTTAAATCTCTCCTTGCCCTACCTGCTAGGTATATCGGAAAAAGGCCAATCAGACCTAACTCCGAGGCAAAGGGAAGTGCTATCCCGTTATCAAGCCATCGACACCGGAACGAGGTTGATCGTCGACAAAATACTCGATATAAAATCAAGCAAATAAAGCAGGATTTACGGGATTAAAAAGGAAAAGCGCGCAAATTTAGGCTAACAATGAGGGGCGGACGAGGGACCAGTATTTGGCTTCGATCTCGCTTATTAGATCGTAGCAAATCCGCTTGGGCAAGCCGATATCGAGCAAGACCCCGAGGTGATTAATGCAATATTGCTTGAACTCCTCTAGGGCGTTCGGATCCTGGAATTGATATTCGGTGAAGCGCCGATTCAACACATTCGAACTGAATTCGAAGGCGAAGACGAAATTCCCTTCATCGTCAAAGGAGGTATAGAAGGAGAACTCACCCAAGGAATTGGCATAGCTTTGGGTCCCTTCGTAAGTGAGATTGGTCAATTGCTCCACCGGTTCATGGTCAAAGGCTTCATGGTACCAACGCTTCAATCGGCTAGGCATTGCGTATTTGTCGAGCCAGGGATCGGAGAGGCTGACATCATAGGCTGTCCCTTGATCAGAAAGGCCGCCATCATAGGCTAATAGCAACGCCGAATCCAAGTGATACGGCTGGCGGTTGAGGTAAAGACAGAGGTCGGAACTGCGGAAATCGAAATCAACGTAATCGTCATAGTCTTCCTCTAACCGTTCCCGAAGGGTCAATTGGAAGCAGACCCTATGGGCTTTGACCAACTTGTCCGCGCCAAGGAAAGGAAGATAAATGGATGATTCCCCATCGCGGTCGGAGATGGAGAGAACCCCAGTTTGACTGCCTTTTTTCCCTTTGAAAAGAACCCGTAAACGCGAACTGCCCCGATATTGGGCCCAGAAGGGGCTATACTCGCCAAAGCAGCCGCATAATTCCTCATTTGATAATAGATAGGGCAAGACGAAGGGCCGATTAAGGACGCAGCTGGCCCCAATCCGTTTGACCTCGTAATCGGCTTTGAGATCCTTATACACCTTGACGTCGCCAAAGTTATAGTGATTCTCCGCCCGCTGCTCATATACCTTCATCCCGAGGAAAAGATTGCTAAGCGCCCCATAATTAGTTGGGGAATCTAGCCTCGCCAACCGATAGGCGAAAGCCCCAATCGTAGGATAATCCACGGTTGAGAACACCAAAGGATAATACTTGACCAGGATATGGCGGGCCATCGCTTTGTCTTTCCGGACG
The DNA here is from genome assembly GCA_949297805.1 of uncultured bacterium. GTDB lineage: Bacteria > Bacillota_I > Bacilli_A > RFN20 > CAG-826 > Alloenteromonas. The sequence continues at coordinate 217,567 of CASFTG010000001.1, read as the reverse complement.
AACTTGCCCGAGGAATAGAAATCCGACAGCTTATAGGCGGCTTCGGCCTCGCCTTTAATCAGGGCCTCGTTGAACGCCTTATAAGCCGAGGCGTAATCAGGTTTTCCGCACCGACCATAATAGTAGATATAACCAAGGTTTAGCGCGGCGGGCCCAAAGCCGAGCTTCGCCCCGAGCTTATAGTATTTCTTGGCTAAGCGGAAATCGGGTTTGATGCCGAACTCGTTCGCCGGTTGGTCAGGGAAACCATAATAGTTCCCGCCGAGGATATTGGCGGCCCACCCCGAACCGAAAGCCACCATTTTTTCGATGGCGGCGATATAGAGTTCTTTTTCCTCCGCCGATAAATCGTCAGGGCTTGGGCGGGCTAAGACGACGGTGGTCAAAGCCTCGAGTTCATCGCGGTCGAAGCGCCGTTTATTCGCGGGTTTATGTCGCTCAGTCAAAAGTCGCCCCAATTCTTTCTTTAGGCACTTGGCGAAGACGGTATAGCTCTTCTTGTCGTGATCACCGACCGGATGGCGCTTCATCGCCACTAAGCAAGCGACCCGAGTCACGTAATCAAAGCCAGCGGCCGAGCGATTGGCATCCATCAAGGCGAAGAGAAAATAGAGGAAGACGTGGAAATCCCGTTCGCTCACTTTCCCCGCCAAGTAATCGTCTAACCACGGCAAAATATAGCGATGAGTCAATAACGGCTCATCCGGATCATCGAGGACGGGCTCAATCCGATCGAAAGGCGAGGTCTTGGATAAGCCGATATAGCCATGGGCAATCCGATGACAAAAGACATCGTAGGCCTCTAAGTAGGATCGATTCACCGTTTCTTCTCCGCCTTTCGCTTGTCATTGATCTCCTTCATGACTTTCTCGTCGATGACGGAAATATTATGTTCTTTCGCGTATTTGACGCAGCCATTGAGGACGACTTTTAAGAAGACTCGAGGCACCTTAACCAGCATCGCGCAGGCTTCGTCGGTGAAGTGGACATTCGGGTCGATCCGATCGGCGGCGAAACGGACCCCGCCGAGGTTATTGGAGTTGATCTCGGGGATCGGGCATTTAAGAGCCTTCTTGAATTTGGTGTACCAGAAATAAGTCGAATCGCGATAACCGAAATCAATCGGGACTTTCGGGAAGTCCTTAGCTTTCACCCCGTTGACGATGGCTTGGTAGTACTTATCCTTCATCAGTATCTTGTCGATTTTAAGAATGAAATGGCAGCCGAACTTCGAGGTGATGCCATTGAAGTTCCGATAGGGCCCTTCGACCCCATCTAATTGCCCCACCTTGGCTTTGTCTTCATAGGCATTCTCTAAACTATCGTCCCAGGTGCATTCGAAGACCTGATAGGCCTTCTTGATGACTAAGGGCCGATCATCTCCTTCGGCTAACCCTTTTTCTAGTTCTAAGGGGCAGTTTGCCATCTTCTCCTTAGTCGTCATACCCGGGAAGCCAAGTTTGACGGTGGTTTCGAAATCCTTATAGGAATCCTCTAAAAAATTGAGGGCGCATTTGCCTCTTTTAAGGAGGTTCTGCGCGGTATTCGAGGAATTACGGGCCTCAAGAATCATCGCGTAATAATTCTTCCCGGCGATGTAATACGGGAAGCAAAGGGAATAGGCGCCGAGGTTGGTGTTCCCCTCATCATCAAGAGTCGAGATGAGGATGGTCGGCATGGGGTAATAGGCGCTCGATTGATAGAAATTATCGACGATGCGCAAATCCTGGAAACTGGACACGATTAAGTTCCTCCGCCCCATATTGTCCGTTTACTTTGCCCTTAGGGCAAGAGGAAATAGGGAGATAATTCCTGAACCGGTGGTATAGTGACTCTGTGAAGAAAACGCTCCTGCTGGGATTGACCGCCCTGCTATTCGCCGCCTGCACGCGGCCTGCTGGCTCGTCCTCCTCCCCTTTGACTTCGCCAAGCGAATCAACAAAGGAGACGGCGGATAGTTCTTCCACCTCAAGCAATTCCACTTCCTCGAGCAGTTCGTCCTCCAGCAGCGAAAGCACCCCAGCCCCTGATCCCGATGAATACTTCCTCATCTATTCGATAGAGATGAAAGGGCGTTACGGGGATTCCAATCTAATCAAATACGGTGATTACGAGATTCTGATCGACGGCGGCACCAGGACCGATGCCCCAACCGTTCAGTCAGCCTTATCCCGTTACGTTGAGGACGGGGTCTTGGATATGCTCGTCGTCTCCCATCCCGATGCCGATCATATCGATGGGCTAGAGAAGCAATCGACTTTTGCTTCCATCGATTCGATCGGGATGATCGTGGAAAACGGCGACACCCGAGGGAATGGGGATTTTGAATCGCTTATGGACCGGCTTTATCCTGAAACCATACCGATGATCGTCACCGAGTTAGTCGATAAGCCAATCCAAGTCGATGAGGATTTCTCAATAACCTTTTTGAATCAAAGCAACTATACCTCAAGCTCGGCCAGCAAGAACAACCGCTCGATCGGAATGCTCATCGAATATAAGAACACCAAAGCCTTCTTCGGCGGCGATATGGAATCGAGTGCCTGCAACTCGATTATGGCCAATTATCCGAATCTAACGAGCGAGGACGATTACGTTATCTTCAAGATCCTCCACCATGGATCCAATGGGACCAATAGCAACACCTTCCTCAACTACCTCAAACTCGACTTTGCCTTCGTCACCACTGGGATGCGGCTTAATTCCTCCAACCTTCCGAACTATTCAACCCACCCTTACCTTGAGGCCATGAAGCGGGTCGGGGTTAAAACGAAAGACACCTATTGGTCGGGTATCAATGGCGAGTTGACAATCAAATGCGATGGCTATTCCGCCTCCGCGACTGGCCAAGGGCGGAAGACCGATTACCAATATAAGCATAATGACCAGATACTGACCGCCAATCGGGACGAGGAAAAAGACGTCACCTTCTTCGAGTCGAAGTATTATCAAATGGCCATCGAATACAACAACGCCCCGAACTATGCGGGGATAACAATTGATTAGGAACCTTCGGGTTTTTAATAAATTAAGGAGTGAACATGAAATCCAGATTGCTATTGCTTGCCAGCCTCTGCCTCCTCGCCGGCTGCGGCCCCACCACGACCGCCAGCAGCCAAAGCGAACTTCCAAGCCAAACCGACACGCCTTCCCAGTCGGAAACTCCCTTGGAGTCGGCAACCCCCAGCAAGGAAGAGTCGAGTTCGGAAGAAGAATCCCCATCGGAAGAGGATTCGACTACCCCGATTGAGACCAAAACCCTCACCATTACCAGCGATAACTTCGCCTCCACCGCCCAAATTGCCTTAGCCCACGTCGTCCCCAACGTCGACTATGACAACGAATTCACCGTCCATCCCGGGGGATCGATCAGTTCCGATAAAATCACCGGCATCGTCAAAATCGTCACCACCGTCTTCGGACAGTACGACAATTTGAAGATGTATGGCGGGAATAATGCCACCCCCGTCGCCGATTACGATAAGTCCACTAGCGGAACCGGCGCGAATCAACGGACCGTCTGCACCTATGAATTTGCCGCCCCGGTGGACGCTTTCAAATTGGCCAATGAGTCAAACAATAACGTCGAGATGATCCAACTTGACATCACCTATGCCGGCGAGCTCTTGCCCGCGACCGTCGCCGATCCTTATCCCGCCTCAGGGGAAATCAGTATCGCCGAAGCGCTGGAAGTCGGGGCGTGGCAAAGCCAAAAGGGCGGAACCGCCGAAGGGCCCTATACCTTAAAAGGCAAGGTTAAAAACGTCGGCACAACCGAAGCGACCCTCTATGACGAAACCGGGGAGATCCTCCTTTATGCCTCCACCCTGCCCGAGGCCATCAAAGAAGACTATGAAGTCACCGTCAAAGGCGCCATCAAGAATTACTACGGGGATATCGAATTGATCGATTTCGCCGTCGTCGATTACGTCGAGGCGACCTATACCATCAATATTGCCGCCTCGGAACACGGGAAAGTGACCGCGTCCAAAACCAGTGGCATCGAAAACGGGGAGAAGGTAACCTTAACCGTCGCCCCCGACCAAGGCTATGCTCTGCAGTCCTTATCGATCAACGGAGCCTTAGCCACTGTTACCGATAATCAAGTTACCGTGACCGTCACCAAAAACCTAAATGTGGAGGCCCTCTTTGTCGAAGAAAGCGCCACCCAAGAAACGATCACCAAAACCTATACCCTGGCTGACTATCCAGCGGGCACGCAATACGCCTTAGACGAAAAACATGAGCTCGATGAATACCTAACTATCATCAGCAACAAAGGCCATTTCACTTCTGAACTTCGTTTATACGATTCCAGCAAGAATCAATCGACTGCGACGTTAGAATCCGCTTATGCGATCCTCGGAGTCACCATGAATGTCGGCTATGCCAAGAACACCTTAACCATCCAAGGTTCAGCCGATGGAACGACATACGAAGACGCCGGGGCGGTCGAGGTCGATTCGAAATACGCCGATAAATCGCTGACCTTCATCGGCAAGGGGTATAAGCACCTCCTCCTTGATCCCGATGGAACTGGCGAGCAAGTCCGGATCAAATCGTTCACCGTCACCTTTGTGATCGGCTAATTCTTGTCTTCTAGGCTCGGGTCAAACCCGGGCCTTTTACTTCCAATAAAGCGGTCGGGTATCCGATCGATACGCGGACCTAAAATCGCGGCGATTCTTTCCATGACAGGTTGATTCAAATCGTAAGCAGTCCGCGCGGCATCGATCATATCAAAGCCCGCCAATCATCCGGCCTGACGCAAAAACAGTTAATTGGCTCCCCCTTGATATTTGCCTTATCAAGTTCTAAGAACTCCTTTACCTCCTTGATTGAGAAATCATCGATTTTCCCTTCGCCCAAGCCCTTTTTAGCCGATCGATAAAACGGCGTTTGAAATCAACGCTTAGGTAAGAGGATGCATAATCAAAGAACCGCAAGCCATAGCAAACGATCGCAGTCCGGCGTTGATATTCATGCTCGTAAGCCTGATATAAAAGGAATTCCGCTTCATCTCGAAGGAGAACAAAAGAAGGGTGAGAAGTATCTTCCAATATCATAGGGTACATATACAATGTTTAATGTATCCAACACCCTTTTGAATATTCAAAAAGCCTTATATATCGATAAGGCGATTAGTCTAATATGATTAAGATAGGAAGTCCTTAGTCAAAGGATACAGCTTTAGATAACGTTGATAACGTTTCTTGTAATAGGGAAGCAGGCTTTCAATTGGCTTGACTAAGGTTGATTGTTTATTGAACCGTTTCGATATCGAGGACACTGCTTCCCCCGTCGTTCCCGACATCGCCAAGATGGCGGCCCCATAACCCGGCCCTTCATCGATTAAAGGAATCGCTAAATCGTGATCTAGGATGGTGGCGAGTAGCTTTGCCCATAACATCGATTTCGCCCCGCCGCCGGTCAGAACAAAGGGCAATGAGGAGGTGAGTTTTCCGGCCTCAATCATTTCCTTGATCCCAAAGCAAACCCCTTCAATGACCGCAAAAGCGAGGTCTTTTTCATCGTTTTGCATCCTTAATCCTAAAAACGCCCCGCTGGCTTCCGGATCATTATGAGGGCAGCGTTCCCCGTTTAGATACGGCAGGAAATAAACCGAATTATGGCCTAATAAAGGCTCAAGGGAATCAAGCAAAGCCCCGAGGTCTTTTTCCTTCGTGAGTTGAGCCCACCAAGCCAAACAGGAAGCCGAGGATAACATACACCCCAGCCGGAGATAAGACGGTCCAGGGAAAGCGAATAAATGCATCGAATCGTTATGGGTCGGGACCCGATCGGCCGGGGAGAAGACAGTCCCTGAGGTCCCTAGGCTGATGCCGACCATCTTTTCTTTGCTCACCCCAATCCCGATGGCCGCGGCGATATTGTCAGCCGCTCCCATGATGACTTTGACGTCTTCATTGAGCCCATAACGGGTGGCGATGTCCTCTTTGACGTAACCAAGGCAATAAGTCGAAGGGTAAAGAGGCGGAAACAAATCGGCGTCGAGCTTGAATAGTTTAAGCAACGGCCGAGAGTAATTACGGGTCCGGGGATTGAAAAGCAACGTCCCCGAGGCATCGGAATACTCGCTTCCCAATCGATGGGTCAAAAGGAAGGATAGGTAATCCTTCGGCAAAAGGATATGGCGGACCGCGTCCCACCATTCATGATCGATCTTCCGGTGATAGACGATTTTAGGGAGGCTGAAGCCGGGATAGGAGATGTTCCCGGTTTCCTTGACCACTAAGTCATGATCCCGAGCGTTGATGTTGGTTGAGACGTCCTTGGCCCTCCCATCGTTCCAAAGCCAGGCTGGGCCTAAGGGCCTATAATCCTCATCAAGCGCCACCACCCCATGCATCTGGCCGGAGAAGGAAATAGCTTTGACGGTACTCGGATCCTGATTATCCAATAAGGCTTCCAGCCCATTCCAAAGGGCCTCTTCCCAATCGGCGGGATCCTGCTCAGAAGCATAAGGCTCCGGGGAGGAAACGGCATAGGGTTCTTTAGCCCGCGACAAAACCCGCCCCGTCTCATCGACGAGGAGGAGCTTCATTCCGCTGGTGCCGAGATCGATGCCGATGTAGGTGTTCATTTAGCGAAAGGGTTTTCCTCCGGATAACGGTCGGCCGGCCCATGATTGTAACCGATGGGATTTATTCCCAAATAGGCGAAGACGTCATAGAGCTCTTTCCCGATATGGTCGAAGGCCACCGCCGCATGATGGGGGAAATGGTTCCCAATGAGTTCGTAACGGTAGAACCGCCCCATCTCTTCGATGGCGAAGATCCCGATCGAGCCAAAGGAACGGGTCGGGACGGGCAGGACCTCGCCCTCGGCCACATAGGCCCCGAGTTTTCCATTCGCATGGCCTTGGAGGCGGAAGATGGTGACTTTCCCGGGGACGATATCCCCTTCGATGGTTCCTTTCGTCACTTCCGTAGGCAAAGTCCGAGCCATGATCCGCTGATTGGCCATATGGGGATGGCAGAGCTTGGAAGAGCAGGTGTTGCCGCAGTGGAAACCCATGAAGAGATCGCTAAGTTTATAGGAAAACTTCCCTTTTATATCCGATTCGTAAATAGAAGAAGGGACGGTGTTATTGATATCAAGCAAGGTCGGAATATCATCGGAGAGGAGCATTCCGATCCATTCGCTTAAGGCCCCGTAAAGGTCAACTTCGCAGGAAACGGGGTGTCCCTTTCCAGCCAAGCGGGAATTGACATAGCAGGGAACGAAGCCGAATTCGGTTTGGAAAGCCGGCCAGCATTTCGTCGACAACACCACATAATCCCGTTCGCCTTTATGGCTTCGGGCCCAATCGAGCAAAGTCAATTCGTATTGGGCGAGCTTAGGGAGGATCGATTCAAGGAAATGGCCTTCTCCGAGTTCTTGTTTCATCTCCTCGATTAGCGAAGGAATCCGGGAATCAAGTTGGTGTTCCTTGTAGGACTTAAAGAGATCGAGTTCGCTGTTCTCCTCCACCTCGACCCCTAAATCGAAGAACCCTTTGATCGGGGCATTGCAGGCTAAGAAGTTATTCGGGCGGGGACCGAAGGAGATGAGCTTAAGGTGCTTCAATCCATAGATGGCCTTGGCGATTTTATGGAAATAGGCCAATTCCTTCGCCCCTTCTTCTGGCAAGACGACCGGGGAGGCGGGGATATAGGCTTTGACTCCACGGATATTCAGGTTGTAGGAAGCGTTGAGGAGGCCGCAGTAGGCATCGCCCCGCTGGTCATGGAGATCGTTGTTCTCTTCCTCAGCCGCGGCCATGAGCATGACCGGCCCGCCCGGGAACTCGGCCCAATGCTTGGCCAATAAGGTCTCAGCAATCTCCGGCCCGAAGTTGCCAAGATACACGCATAAGGCGTTGCAGCCGGCCTTTAAACACTGGCTATAGGCGGTTAGCATATCCGATTCGCTTTCGACGATGATGGTCGGGCAGAAAAAGGTGTCTTCGTCTTTAATCTTATTGACGCAGGCTTGCTGCAAAGCCTCAAGCCGACTTCTCGCTAAAGAAGCCGGGAAGCAATCGCGGGAGACGGCGACGACGCCGATCTTGATATGGGGGATGTTGTCCATTCTTGGATACCTCTTAATTAACTATAGCAACAATTTCAAAAAGCGCTTTGCAAAAAACAAAAATCTTTTACCGAATCTTAAAACGATATAGCCAGACGTCATTGGTCCAGATCGTCGGGTTCAAATTCGGAGCTTCTTCCTTTAATTCGGACTCAGTCAGGCATTCGGCTTCCTCTTTCTTGCTAAGAAGCGATGGCGAGCCGAGTTTTTCGTAATAGCCCCGCGGATTAGCATGCTCATCATCGATCCGATACATTTTGATATCATTCACTTCCCCTAAATCGAGTTGGAGCGAATAAGATTTCGGATGCTTAACATCAAAGCTTGGGGCGAAAAGGAGCAATGCGCCTTCGCCGCCTTCTTCGAAATAGACGGCTTTGAGTTCGTCGTCTTGAATAAAGGCGTGGTTCTTCGGCAAATGGGCCAGCAGTTCAAAAGCCCGATAACTCGGCTTAGGGATCCCAAGGTTGTTGACTAAGCCAAAGCCCCCGTGGAACGATGCCCCGAGCATATATTGCTCTTCATAGACATCAGTCCCACACCAATAGAAGGCGCCATTGACGCCAGGATCAAAATGGAGGGCGGCATCGAGGATAAAGGCCGCCTCCTCTTTATGGTCATGGAAAGGCGAAGCGAAGACCGCCATGCTGCTCCATTCATCGATATAAAGCGGCAGCCCCTTGGCTTCACTAACCGCCTTTTTCTCCAGATCCAAAAGACCTTGGAGGGTATAGCCAGCGAATTGGTCTGGGTTATAGAACAAATCCTCGTAAGTTTTACTTAAGCCAATCCCTTTCCGCCCGTTCTCCTTAACGACGCTTATGAACCGGAAGGCGTCTTTGGCTTTGAAGGTGTTGCCGAAAGCGTCGCCAGGGTAATGATGGGTGGAGAGGAAATCAAGCGGGACGTTATGGTCAACGCAATATTGCCGGAAGTCGCTAATCCAGCGGCACCCCGAAGTCGAGGGTCCCCCGACAAGCAATTCCTTATCGACTGATTTCACCGCTTTGGCGGTAACTTCATAGAGATGGAAATAATCCTTTTGATCGCCGGCAAAGAAGACGCTGAGGTCGGGTTCATTCCATACTTCAAACCGCCATTGCCGGACGTTGTCCTGGCCATACCGATAGAAGCAGAAACGGATAAAGTCCTGGATGAACTGCGACCAGACGCCCCAATTCTTCGGCAGGCAGATATTGTTTAGATAACGGAGGCCCTTCTTCTTACCTTTGGCTAATAAAGAAGGCATAAAGGAAAGTTCGACCCAAGGGAGGTAGCCGCAATCGAGGACATTATCAAGGACATCGGCCACTTGATGGAAATTTACATCTCTTATCTTCTTCCCCCTCGGGATGAAACGCATCCGGAAATAATCGACGATCGATTGGACGACCAGCATGTCATCATCGAAAAGACCATGGAAACGAACATATTTAAAACCGATGTCCTGCTGCATCTTTTCCATGAAAGAGCAAACATCCTTGCGGTGGAACTGGAACGCATGGTCGTGACCAACCCCGACTCGGTAAACATCCGACACCGGCTTTAATTCCAATTGGTCGCGTTCCAAAGTGATCTTCATGTCTTACTCCTTTATCTTCATTAGGGTCTCCACCACCCGATAGGCAGCGTCCCTTAATACATATCGATCGAATCGCCCTTGCTTATAGGCCTTCTTGATTCGCCTTTGCCATTTCTTCTCCCCCGGCGTCAGCATTGAGGTCCCGGCTTTTAAGGAAAGGGTCGGATCAGCGGTGTCATAGGCATTCCAGTCGGTCATGATAAGGCCAGAAAAACCAAGTTCGCCTTCAAGGTAATCATTAAGGATAGCTTGTTGCTGGGAAGGATAAATACCATTGACCGCATTATAGCTGGTCATGAGGCAATCAGGGGATTCGACCGCCATCGCTTTCTCGAATACTTTTAAATAAAGTTCCCTTAACGCCTTTTCCCCAACGATCGATTGGCTCGCTTTCCGGAGGGTCTCGCTGTTATTGGCCAAGAAATGCTTATAGGTCGTTAATATCCCTTTGGCATGGAGCCCCTTGGCCTGATAGCCCATTAACGTCCCGGCGAGAATCGGGTCTTCGGAAAAATACTCCGCCGCCCGTCCCCCGAGGGGATGACGGATAAGATTACCCGCCGGTCCTAAAGCAATCTCGGTTTGCTGATCGCGATAATCCTCCCCGATGGTCTCGCCAATGGCGAAGAAAAGATCTTTATCAAAAGAGGCGGCGCTAGTTAGAGAGGAAGGGAAGCCGGTGGCTGGAGTATAGATATTAAGCCCCGAATTCCCGTCAGCCATCGAGTAGGCCGGTAAGCCAAGCCGTTTAATCGCTCCAGTGAAGCCGGCCTTCCCGGTTCCTTTGGGTGAAAAATCCGCCCCTTGCAAAACAATAAGCGACAGCAGTTCCTGGTCAGTAAGCTGTCCAATGAATTGCTCAAGCTTTTCCGGATGCGATTGCAACGCCGCGTAACTGATAACCGGTCCTTTATAAGCCTCAATCTTCTTAAAAGCCTTTTCAACAAAAGGGGCTATGGGCTCAAGACGCTGATCATAAGTCACCAACACGGGGTGCGACTTAACTTTCCCTTCTTCGTCGAGCCCTTTTAGCTTCGCCAAGCAAGGGTAATAAGGCTTCGATTGCTTAAGGACCTTATCCTCATCAAGACGAAAAGAGAAGAAGGGCACAAACTCATTTATCGCCCCGCCGAATCCAAACTCATAATCGCCCCTTTCCAAAACGAAACGATGCTTGGCTTCATCATAAGAAGCGAAGTCGATAAACGGGATATCGATGGACAAGGTAGCCTTATCGTTGGGTGAAAGTTGCTCGGTTTTCATGAAGCCGGCGAAAACCGTCTTTGGCTTATCAATATGCCCCCGGGGAGGACGAACGTAAATTAGGATCGATGTCTTGCCGACATAATGGCCGACATTTCTTGCCTCTGCTTTTATATTGACAAAACCAACATCTTTTGATCCCGTAGTTTGGACTTCGAATTGGCTATACGATAATCCATAACCATATGGGAAAGCGGGCTTCTTGGCGAATGTATCAAAATAACGATATCCAACGTAAATCCCTTCTTCGTAATAAATATGGGCGGCCACTTCTTGATTCTCGGTCGAAGGAAGGGAGACTCCAGCTCCAAAATAAGGGAAATTAACCGCTGCCGGAACATCGTAAATATCCAAAGGCCAACTAAACGGTAGCCGACCCGAAGGTGTCAGTTTACCCGTTAGGATGTTCGTTACCGCTCGCCCACCCATCGGGCCAGGAATCCCGACGAAAAGGATGGCATCGGGCTTAACCTGCTCAAGAATAAAACCCATCGCGACCGGATAAGCGACATTAAGGATTAGAATCAGCTTCCCAAATTGCTTTCTAGCCTGCAAAAGGGAAGTCGTTTCCTCCGGTTTTAAATAGAAATCTCCTTCAATTGCGCGGTTATCGATGTTTTCCGCGCTGCCGCGGCTTAAGCAAAACAAAGCGGTTTCTGCGTGCTTATCAAGCGAAAAGGCTTTGGCTAATTCCTCTTTAGGATAAGTCAATAACCGGGGATTGATATGGCCAGCCCCGACAACGGTATATCGCCATTCATCCCATTCACCCAACAAGGCAATCGGACAGTCTTTTGCTAAAGGCAAGACCCCATTATTAAGAAGAAGGACCGCGCTTTCTTCGGCGGCTTTTAAACTCACTTCATCGCGTTCTTTATGGGAATCGTCTTTCCGCAAAGGGGCGGTATGAACATTAAAGTTAATTCCTTTGACCTTTCTTCCTTTATCGCTTCGATACCCTTTTAACTCAACCCGGTAATCGGTGTCCGCTTCCTTGGCCACTTCCCCAATCGGAAGGAAATATACCGGGAATGGGCAGACGGGGATCTTGACGCAACAACCCCAACTAATGGGTTTACCATTGACGGTGGCTTTACCGATATTTTCCTTTAACTTACAAGTCGAAAGCAGCGGCACACACCGGGGATACTTCCCATACATAGAAAAGGTGTTCTTGTCGATTTCGAACGGATCGTAGGTTTTGGCTAATAAGCTAAAGAACATCGATTTACTCTCCTAAAGCGAATTCAATCGTCTTCAAAGTCAATGAACCAGTGCCTTCATAAGTCAGGAATAAGCCGGTGACTTGCGCTTCCTTTTCAAACTTAATCTCCGCCTTGCCATCGGAATAATGTCCTCGTCCGACGATCGCTCCCCCTTCTTCATAAGCAAGAAGGAAATCCCCTTCCCCTTCCCCTTCATTCGATCCATGAATAACTAGAGCATCAACCCCAGTAAGGTCGAAGTACTTAAAACCAATGACCGTCCCTTTCTTTACCCGGGTCACGACCAATTCACCGTTTTGCTCGCTGACGATGGCCCGTTTGCCTTTTTTGTCCTTCTTCCGCTTATTATAAAGGTAGCAGCAACGGGCAACAGGGAATTGACCATTCTCCTTAATTGGCCCAGTCAACCCTGAGGTCGTAATGCCGACTTGAGCGATGTCGCCATCTTTATCGATATTTATCCATTCGGCCATCGCTTGGCGGGAAAAGTCGGTGTCATTGGTGCAGCGATGGTAGAAGATGGCATAACGACCATTGAGTTCCGCAATGCCACCATGAATTGTCCCGGCCGGGAACTTCGGCCGCTTATTGCCTTTATAACCTAAATCGGCGTTGGAGATGATGACCCCACCAAACTCAAAACCATGATCAGGGTAACGGCTTTTGGCATAGGCGAGTTCATTATTCTCGTTCGAGGAATAGACGAGATAATACCACTTCCCGATCTTGCGGATTGAGGGGGCCTCATAGAAGGGATGTTCGTATAATGGGGTGCCTTTCTTCGCGGTGGTCTTACTATCCAGAACCGCCTTCACTTCCCCTTTAACGGTATACATATCATCCTCTAACTCGCAATAGGCGCAGGAAAGGATGCTCGGCTTAGTCTCCTTAATGGTTTTCAAATCCCGATGGCAAAGTTTGGACAGAACGAAACGATACAATGGCCCAAAGATTTTCGAAGAGAAATCTCGCCCTAATCCCCAACCATAATAAAGGCGAATATTTCCTTCGTCGTTAATGGCGGTCGGATCATTGGTCAAATAGGCCAAAACTGGTGTCCCGTCTTTATAGCAAATGTCATGAAGATACTCGAAAGGGCCACTTGGCGAACTCGAGACTGCAACCGATAAAGGGCCAAAAGAGGCGGTATTCGGCCCGGCACTAAAATAATAAAGGTAGTAACGCCCATCATTCCCCTTGATACAATCGGGGGCATAGTAATCGACTAGCTTGCTCTTGCTCCGGGGATCTTGCTCTTTTCGATAGCTCACCCCTTCATAACGGAATGTGCTTAAATCCTTTACGTCGGCCGAATAAACGACATAGTCCCGGACGCAGAAACGGTCAGACCCGGCTTTGTCATGCGACCCATAAAGATAAACTCGGCCGTCAAAGACCCTTGGCTCTCCATCGGGAATATATTCATCTAATGGCAATAATGGATTCATCAAAGGCTCCTCCCATTCTCGGCAATGATCTTCGAATACTCGTAGAAACTGTCTTTGATCGTTCGTTCTTTGCTCTGCCAGTCAACGTAAATTAACCCAAATCGAGTCCGATACCCTTCGGCCCATTCGAAGTTATCGAGCAGCGACCAATGGCAATAGCCGATCACCTCGTTCCCTTCGTTGACCGCTTTCTTCAAAGAAGAGAGATATTCTTTAATGTAATCAGTCCGATAAGAATCGTGGACATGCCCGTCCTCGACTTTCTCCTTATCGGCCGCCATCCCGTTCTCGCTGACTAAAATCGGAAGATGATAACGCCGGTAGAGGAACTTAACCGCGTAATAAAGCGAATCACCGTCGATGGCATTGCCGATGGCGTCGTATTTCACCTTGCTCCGATCAATATGGGGATTGCCCCCATAAGAGCCGTAATCGAAGGCCGAATAAACGTTGATGGCAATGAAATCGAACTTAACCTGGTATTCGACCGCCGGTTTCCCTTTGGTGTGGTAAATGCCATAGGCCCGGACTTTCTTCCCCTCGAGGATGGGCTTAAGGAACCAGGCGTTGTTCATGACCCCCATCTGTTTGGAGAAGCTCTTAATATAAGCCGCTTCTTCCGATGCCTTATCCCTTTTGACTTCGGGTAAATACACCCCGAAGGCAAAGGATAAGCCGACTTTCGGGGATAAGATGGCATTATTCCGTATCGCCTCGACCGCCGCCTTATTGCAAAGCATGAAGACCCGGGTAATTCTTGGAAGCGACAGGTATTTCCGTTTAAAGGGCGCATGAACCCCTTGCATATACCCGTTCATTAGGAAGCAGCTCGGCTCATTGAAAGTGATCCAATAACGGACCCGGTCGGAAAGAGCCGTGACGACCGTCTCCACGTACTCGACGAAATGAGGGACAAGGGCTTCGCTTTCCCAGCCGTCCAATTCATAGGCCCATAAAGGCAAATCCCAATGATAAAGGGTGACTAAGGGCTCGATTCCGGCCTTCAAAAGTTCGTCGACCAAATCGGAATAATATTGGATCCCTTTCCTGCTGACGAAATGGGGCTTGGGCATAACCCGTGACCAAGAGATGGAGAACCGATAAGCCTTCAGCCCCATCTTCTTCATGATGGCGACGTCTTCTTGGTAATGGGTCCGTTGCATCGCCGAGTCGTGACAATTCTCGCCATTGGCGATCTTCTCTTTTGGGGCGACATCCCAGATCGAGGGCGAACGCCCATCCATTTCAAATCCCCCTTCGACTTGGGCGGCCGAAGTGGCGGCGCCCCAAAGGAAATCCTCCGCAAATCCCATCTATTTATCCTCCAATTGCTGAACCGGGCCCGGAGTAATGCCCGACTCATTAATCGCGTCGATCGCGAAGAAATAACGTTTTCCTTCGGCGTTGAGAAAGGTTAAGGTCGCTTCGTTATCACCATAAACCGTATAGGAAGAATACAATTTATTCGCAGCGATGCCGATCCGGATAACATGGGCATAAGCCTTATCTTGCTCCCAATGGAAATAGGCTTTGGTCGCCGATAGCCGCCAGGCCTCTTTTATAAGCGTCTCCCCGGGCTTATTCCCCTTATCGAGGCCAAAGACCCGAATGTTGCTTAAAGTCGGGCTCGCCCCATAAGGGAAGGAACGGAAAGTAACCTTCACATAACGGACCTGGGCTTCTTGAATAAAGAGCCGGTGCGGCAAATCGGTTTGTCCGCTCTCCCCATAAGGAACATAATTCTCCCCGTCAATCGAGACGCTTAGCTCGTAATCGGCGGTGATTCGCGCCTCCTCGATATACCGTTCCTGAGAAATGGTTCCCCCCATTGATGAACGGGGCATCTTCTTTTTGGGAATCCGATATTCCCCCAGATTCACTTGGATGCAGGAGACCGAGTATTCCTTCCCCAAATCGACGATAGCGTACTCCCCGTCTTTATTCGAGCAGGCCTGCCAGAAGGTCCGACTCGATTCATCGGTCAGATTGGAAGCAGGCCATTCTTTAGTTTCGCTAGAAGCCATCGCTTTCTTCCGATAGGAAAGCAAAACATAAGGCACCTTTGCCTCATTTATGTCGAACTTCCCATCCGGGTATAGATGCGGATAGTCGCCAAGGTATTGATCGCAATGCAATATTCCATCTTCGTCAAGGAAAGCCGGCCAGAGCCCAATGCGCCGCTCGAAATTGGCATTGACTCGGATGGCGATGGTCGAGACGTGCCATAGGTTCCCGTCTTTATCGAAGCAAGTCGACCCATGGCCCGCCCCGACGAAGCAACCCCCAGCCTCAATCGAATAGGGATTATGGGCTTGGAAGGAATAAGGGCCTAAGGGGTGGTCGCTCACGAACACCCCGTCCCCATAGGTCGGATATTCTGTCCCCGGGGTGGCGTATTGAAGATAATACTTCCCATTCAGCTTATTGACGAAGACCCCCTCGATATAGGTCCCCGAGCCGGTGAACAGGCTGATATAGCAATCCCATAAGCTCCTTTTCTCGCCCTTATAAATGTCCTTGTCGTCGATCCCGTGCTTTGTCCCATCACCATATATGAGGCCGACCTTCTTCCCGATCGGCTTTAAAGTCCGCGGATCCATCTCGATGCCATAGATCGGCCGTTTGCAGGAACACCCCCAAAAGAGGTAGCACCGCCCATCGTCGTCGAAAAATAAATGCGGATCCCAGAAAGCGAAGGGGGCGGCGTTAGGCTTGAACCCTTTTAATGGGTCCTCGGTAACGTAGATCTTCGACTTATGAAGCATATTGGAGGCGCAAAAATACATCTTCCCTTCATGCACCACCGCGTCCGGAGCGTAGCTATGGATCGGCAGGTTCTTATCGGCGTGGAAGGTCCAATGCTCAAGGTCGTCCGAATAATAAAAGCCCCCGCATTTGGAGACGAATAGGTAATAGGTCCCTTTGAAAAGAACCAAAGTCGGGTCAGCGGCTTCCCGATAGCAATACTGCCCCGACAAAGGATGCTGGAACTTATAGTCCAGGGCGACCGGATTAATCAATAGACGGCTCATTGGCAAATAAACTCCAAACTAATTGAATTATAGCCTTCGGCGGATATTCTCACCTTCCCTTTCCCCACCCCGGTCGATTTGACGATGCCCATCAATCGACCTTGGTAGGATGAATAGGTGTCAGAGAGGAACGATTCATCGGTTTTGCATAAGCCTGACCCAAGCCCCAATAGACCGATCGGCCCTTGGCAAAACACCTTGACCGGGACTTCAACCGTCGGGTCGATGGTTCCGTTTTCATCGGCGAAGGCGATATCGATGAAGGAAAGATGGTCCCCTCCAAGCTCAAGGTTACTGGCTTTCGCCAAGAGTTTTATCCCCCCTTGGGCGGAGCAAAGGGCGTTTTCGCCTAATGCCTCCCCCTCCCCATTCAATGCGACGGCCCGCAGGGTCCCCGGGGCGTAACGAGTAACAAAGCGCGTGACGTTATTAATCATTCGTTTCGTCCCCAACACCCGACCATTAAGCGATAAGGTAATAAAAGGGGCTGCGCTATAAACCTCGATTACGGCTTTCTTTCCCTCAAAGCCGGGGAAAGTCCAAGAGGGGATGGCGTTGGTGAATTGCCAAGCGCTCTTTTTCGGCCGTTCTTTATAATGGTTGACCGGCCGAACGGCGATGTAAGGTTTACGCTCACCATTCATCGCCGCCTGACAATAACCCAGAATCCCTTTGGGATAGCCGTTGATGTCGGTTAAGCCTTGACCCGATAGTTTAGGCAAGCCGGGATAAGAATAATAAGTCCAATCCCCGATCAAGGCTTCACCCATATAGTCATAGCCAGCCCAGACGAAATCGCCCACTAGATTCGGGAGCTCCGCCATCTTCTGATAGTTAAACGGCAAATCCCCCGGCATCGTCTCGGTCCCAAGGATCAGATGGTTAGCTCCATCGAGCTCATAACGAGAAGAAGCATAGTTATAGCCGATAATATCGAGAGTCGGCATGATCTGTTCACATAGCCGGGTCGCCGTCTTCCCTCTGCTTAAGACGAAGAAGAGTTTCCTTAGATACGGCATAAAGGCATTGAAGAGGGTGGAACCCCGCTTCTTCTCTTTATAGGGCTTCTTCGTTTCGATCGGCTCGGCTTTATAATCGCCTTTGTCCTTATACACCCCGATACCTTTGGCGGCATAGACATCCAAGATGACGTTGATGCCGCAGGTGATAGGCCGGGTATCATCACAAGAAAGAAGGATCGAGCGCATTTTCGTCATCAACTCAATCCCTTCTTTTGAAGCGGATTCGGTCACTTCGTTCCCGATCGAGTACATGATTACGGAAGGATGGCTAAAGTCCTTCTTGGCCATCGCGACTAATACAAAAGGGTAGTTATCAACGAATTGCCTGGCGAAATCATGATAATTCTTCGGCATGTACCAGCCATCGAAAGCCTCATCAAGGACATACATCCCCAGTTCATCGCAGGCTTCCAATAAATATTCTGAACATGGGTTATGGGCCATTCTTACGGCATTGAATCCAGCGTCTTTAAGAATCCTGATCCGCCGGAATTCATAATCGCGATAGGAACAAGCTCCTAAAATACCCGATTCGGAATGAAGACAGCAGCCTTTCAATTTAGTCGGCACCCCGTTAACCAATAGCCCTTTGCCAAGGGCCGCTTCAACGGTTCGGATACCATAACGAACCCTTTCAGTCTCTTGCCCTCTAGTGACTTCGATGTCGTATAAATACGGGTCTTCCGCCGTCCATAAATGGGCATTGGGGATGCTTATTTTCCCTGCAGAGCCTTCGTAAATTTTCGTCTTTTCGCCAAACACAATGACTTTTGACCCTTCTTTGGCTTCGATAAGAATCTCGGCTGGGGAGAAGGAAATGGTCCTTATTTTGATGTCGCCCGGGCCTTCTTTATCGTGCTTCTCAAGATACACCGGCCGATAGATCCCAGCCCCGGTATACCAACGGGCATTGGGGACCAAGGAATTATCGACTAAGACCTGAATCTCGTTGTTTCCTTCTTTAACAAAGCCGTTGAGGTTCACATAAAAATCGGTGAAGCCATAGGCTTGAAAATAGGCTTTCTGTCCGTTGACCAGGATGGTCGCGTTCCGATACACCCCTTCGAAATGGAGAGCGAGGTCGAACGATAAGTCCTCGTCCGTTAGTTCGAGATCAAGACGGTATTCATATCGGCCGCCAGGGAAATAGGCGCCGTCTTTTCCGGTCGGGCTTAAGGGGGAACGAGTCCCAGAAAGCATGGCGTCATGAGGGAGTTCGATAGCTATGAACTCCCCGCCCTCTTCCCGGAAGCGCCACCCTTTAGTGAGCCTCGTCTTCATTATGGTTTTTGTCCTTCTTCAAGGTTTTTTTCCCCGCTTTGGCTTGAGCTTTGGCCTCTTTGGCCTCGGCTTTAGCCTTGGCTTTCGCCTCTTGTTCGGCTTTCCAGGCCAAATACTTGTTATTCTCAGTTTCGAAGTCGAGCCCTTTCTTGGCGCAGCGCTCTTTTAAGTCGGCGATCCGGTTCTCTTCATGGGTCCGTTCCGACTCTTCTTTTTCGATCCGGTCTTGCTCCTCCGGCTCAAGCCAGGTCCCCCCGCTAGCTAGCACTGCCTCCTTCTTCCTTCGCAATAGCTCTTTGGTGATCAGAGGCATCTCTTTTTCCACGGTCATGAACGGCATCGTCACCAACAAGACGACGGCATAGACGATGTCGAAGCCATAGAAGCAGAAAGCCATGAACGATTTCATCTTCCCGTCAGGGACGAAGCCGACCTCGTCCCGGAAGCCCATTCGGAGCAACTGCGATTCATATAATCCGGCGAAGGGGGCGTAAACGACATTGAGCAAGGAATTGACGATCGAGACCCCCAATAGTCCTTCGACCCGGACTCCGGACTTATACTCGATTGAGTCATAGGCATAGAACAGCAAAGTCGAGGCGACGTAGCTAAGCGGTAATGCACCGAACTGGCGGATTAAGCCGGCAATCATGGCTAAAACCACGTTCTCAGCGAAGCACCACCCCAAGACCGAGCCGGCCAAAGTAAGGCCAGCCCCAATTAACATCGTGTTCTTGACCCCGATCTTCTTCGACAAAGGATAGATGGCGAAGGCGCCGATGCCCATCGGCACCCCAGTCAGTATGGAATAAAGGGTCTGCATTATCGGCTGCTCAGCCCCACCTAGCAGATATTGGACGTAATAATATTGGACGTTGTTCCCCTTGAAGTTGGCGGCCAATTGGTTGATGAAATAGCCGATCATAAACAAGACCCAGAATTTATTGGAGAAAAGAGCCTTGATCTGGTCGACGAGCTTCGGTTGATCAGCCTTTTCGCCCTCTTCCTTCACATCCTCAACGACCCGTTCACGGGTGAAGAAATATTCCAGCAGGATCAAAGGGATGGCAATAACTGAAAGGACGATCATGAGGATCGGATAACCGTTGATGTCGTATTGAAGCCAAAAGGGAATCGCGACCGTATTGACCAATAAGCCAATCAAAATGCCGGAGATAAGCGTCCAGCAAACCATCCGGATAAAGGTAAGGGCCGCCTTGTCCTTAGCGTCACGGGTCGAGACCGAGACCATATTATCCCGATAAGTGTTGAAGAAGGTGGTCGCGATGACTTGATAGCAGATGACGAAAAAGAAGAAATAAAACCAATAGGCGGTTTGACCCCAACCAGCATTGCTGAAGAGGAAGATGCCGCCGCAGACGATGACGAGGACGAACCCATAGATCAGAATCCACGGCCGGAAGCGCCCTTGTCGAGATTGGGTATGGGCGATGAGCCAACCATTGGCGACCCCCCAGACGACCCCGAGGATCCGAGCCACCATCATGATAACCTGGTAGATATCCCCCATCGAGTTCTCGGTCCCGGCCGGGTACATGATCGCCACTTGCTGGAGGAAGAACTTCTCAATCAAGGAGGCGACGGTGTTGACGATGAGGATAAGGCCGAGCGGCCCAACGAGATGGCCTAAATACTTCTCGGCTTTGCTGACCGATCTGGTCTTGATCCGCGAATCCATGAACGGCTTGTTCCAGATCCCACGGCTGCACAAGGTGATTCTTTTCATATTTTCCCTTTCGCATGGTAAGCGCTTACAAGGACCGCTCTAACGAAGGCAATGCCGTCGCTACGCAATCTTTGTTCTCGCCATTCTAAGGTATTTCCGGCAATTGTTATTGCATAGGAGTACGAGTTATTATAAATATGTCTTATGATAACTTCCCTTTCCGAACTCGAGGATACCCTATCTTATCTCCAAGCCACCGGCTTCCCGCCGACGGCTCTATTCGCCCCAAGCCCCGCGATGACGAAGACTTTCGGCCATTATCCCTTTCTCTCGCATCTGGCTGCTAACGCCTTCGCCTACCTCGGCTCTCCCAGCGAGCCCTGCATAAGCGAAATCGGGGGTTGTCTATTCGCCATCCTCCCCTTCCGGGAATACCATCTGGCCTTGGGCCCCTTCCCCAATCGAGCGATCGAGGAGGAAAACATGACCGATTTAGCCGAGCGGCTTGCTTTAGATGAAAAAGAAAAGCGCGCTGTTTCCGATTTCCTTCATTCCACGCCCCATCTTTCCCTCAATTGGTTTTTGTCTTCCATCGGCTTGCTGCGATTTCTTTTGACTGGGGAAAAGGAAAGCGTCGTCAGTTATTTCTCCGCCACCCAGCCGAAGCTAGAGCGACAAATCGGGGAAAGTTACAGCGCCCAAATCCTTAAGGAGGAAAATATAATCCACGCCACCTATGGCTTGGAGCAGCGCCTTCTCCATTATGTGGAAGAAGGCGATATTGAAGGACTGAAAGCCCTAATCAACGAAATCGCCCGGTCTTCTCCGATTCCTGAAGGGAAGGTCGCTGGGGACTTTTTACGCCAATCGAAGAACATTTTCATCGCCTTTGTCGCCATTATCGGGAAAATTGGCGCCATCAATGGCGGGTTGGAAATCGAGGAGACCTATAGATTGATTGATATCTATACTCAGGAATGCGAAAAAGCCCAAAACGTGGACGCGGTCAACAAACTCCGTTATAGCGCCCTCCTCGACTTCACTAACCGGGTAAAGAACAAACGCCAGCCCCAGAACTACTCGCCTTCGGTAAGCCAGGCCATCCATTACATCAAAAGCCACCTCAATGAACCGTTGCAGGTCGAAGACGTCATCGCCGAGACCGGACAAAGCCGATCGGCTTTCATGGCGAAGTTCAAAAAGGAGACCGGTTTCACCCTTTGGCAATTCGTCGTTGAGTCAAGGCTGCAAGAAGCCAAGACCCTCCTATCCTATACCGACATGCCCTTGGTCGAAATCGCCTCTTTTTTCTACTTCTCCTCCCAATCTCATTTTCAAAACCTTTTCAAGAAACGGTTTGGGGAAACGCCGCTTCAATGTCGGAACAACACGAGGAAAATAAATTAGGCGACGATAGCTTGATCGATAAGAAAGGCCGGCAGAATTGAAGAATCATTAAGTCTTGATAACGGGTAAGCCCCGAAGAGATCTTTGCCTACTTCCATTCCAAGGAAATAGCTAGACCCGGCATCGTCTTTTAAGGTCAAAAGACCACTTCCGAGGTCGTAGGCGAAGGGATAGGGGTCCTCGAGGTAATCAAGTTCGCCAGCATCATTAAAGCCAAGATAACCGGCATTGAAGTCGGTGTTTTTCAAATAGTAGACGCCATTATCCGAGTAAAGATAGATAGAGTCGGCATCGTTATAACTGGAAGTCGAATCCAAATAGCCGGGGGTATTGTTCCACTTATAGTATTGAAGATAACGAACGGTATCGTTGTCCCAATCGTGAACCGCCAATCTGACCCCGGACAGTTCAAGGTCATAAGACGGTTTCTGAATCTTGATTCGGATCGATTCAGGATAGTCGATATCATAACCGGAGGCGGAGATATCATATTGACCCTCCCTAATCGGCTCGATGACGAAATCAGCCCAGTTGCGGAAGCCACCAGACTCACCCTTTATGTCGAAATTGGCAACGTTATAGGTCCGATAAGGGATAGTGACCTTCTCCCCGATGGTCATGGTCGATAAATCGTCTATCAGGATATCGACGTAACTCTCGGACTCCCAAATAAGATGGACGCTTTTGGAAATGGAAATCGGCTTATCAGTCTCCAAAGTCGCGGTGACCGTCACTGATAAATAGGATCCAATAGCGGTCAGATTCCCCTCCTCATCGATCGTGGCTTTGCTTTCGTCATCGACCGAATAGACAATCGGGGCGTCGGAGCTGGAAATCGCCTTCATCGGGATGGTCTGTCCTTCGGCGATATAATCGGTCCCCGGATATATCCATTCCAATGAGGGGACGGCCTCTTCGCATTCAACTGTGCAGGTATCCTGATAGTTGCCGATGGAGGCGGTGATGACGGCTTGTCCCGGCCCCACCCATTCGAGTAAGCCGGTTGAGGTGACTGTCGCCACCGATTCATCGCTGTAGACAAAACTAACCGGCCCTTCCAATAAATCGAAATGGGTATAAAGCTGCTTCGACTCCCCGGCCTCTAAGAATAAGGTGGAGTCATTTAGAATGACCAGATAAGGGACATCGACCTTCTCAATCTCGGTATTGGTAAAGAAAGGGATGACGGCGGACCCTAATTCATCTTCACTCGCTACGCCAAATTAATGGCTATCAGTTAAGGCTACCAGATAAAGCCCCTCGGCATAATACGCCTCGGCCTCTTCATCGTAGTCCCAATAGAAAACCTCGCTGCTAAATGTCAAAACCTCATCGACGATCGAAAGATAGTTAGCAGTACCGACCATTAGATAATAACGATCGCCGAGCGAATAGGCATAGACATCGACCGCCTTAACGTAATTGGAGGTCGCTTCTAGTCCATCCCGATAAACCTCTTCGCCCAAGTAATACCCGACCCCGGTCGATAGAGATCGCGGTAACCGAGCTTCGCCTTCTCAATCAAATGCGGCGTCGGGTCGACGATGTGAATAACCATGGTGTCGGTTGAGGACCCACAGGCGGCCCGGACCGTCACCGCCCCATTGACGTTGCCGGCGGCCAGCAAACCGTTAACCGGATCAATACTCGCCTCGACCGTCACGGGGTCCTTATCGATGATCGACCAGCTGATCGTCTGGCCATTGCTGCTAGTCGCCGTCATTTGCAGCGTCTTGCCCCGTTCCACTTCTTTATTGGTGTTGGTGATCTGGACGTTAACGGGCACCTCTTTAACGGTGATGATGATTTCGTCGCTGAGGCCTTCGATGCTGGCTTTGACTTTTAGGGTGCCGGCGATGGCCCCGGCCGATAAAACGCCATTCTGATTGATCGAGGCATCCATGGACGAGGGGTTCTTTTCACTGATCGACCAAGTGGGAGTCTGAGTGGTTCCCGTGACGGTCGCGGTCAAAGTCAAAGTCTTGCCGACCTCCACTTCGTTCACGCTGGAGTTGATGCTTAAAGTTATCACGGGCAACGTCACCGGGGTCGATTCCTCACTCGGGGTAGTTTCGCTGATATCCGACGGGGTTTCTTCCGATATCGAAGAGGAGGGGATCGAGGGGCCACAGCCAATAAGCAGTAACGATAGGCAGGCAAGCAATGGAAGGGGTTTACGCATAATAATTCTCCGCAAGAATTGTATTCCTAACCAACCTCAGTCTAAAAAGATAAATGGCCGGGATTCGTAAAATGTGCGTTAACTCCTAATTAATCGAGTATTCGTACAAGCAAAATCGGCCATTTATCGAATGAAAGTTATTCGTAAATACAATTTTATGTTCTCCGCTGACAATGCCTTGTAAGCGCTTACAAACTATAATTTCCGAACATAGAGGGAGATTCAAACCACATGAAGAATCAAATCAAATTCATCATTGGGACCTTGGGGATCGCCGCCATGGGATTGGCCGCTGGATTAAACGTCAATTCCACTGAAGTGGCTGCCATCGAGGCTCCGATCGCGGCGAAAATGGTCGAAGGCGAAACAACCAAGACCATCTACTACGAAGGCAACTATGACCACGTCATCGTCGATGAAGGCGAACCGATGGCCATGACCAAGCTGGAAAGGCATTACAAGACCTATGACACCATCGCATCTGCGACATTCACCGAATCATTCGACGATATCCGGACTGCTTGGGATAACGGCACCCAAACCAAGCCGACCGTCGACACCAAAAGTAGCGCTGACGTTCGAAAGGCTGAACTCGTCACCTACCGTACCTCAGAATATGAGGTTGCGGAAAACTCGGTTTTAAAATTCAACCTATCCGCTAGCGCTTTAAACACCGGCAGCGGAGGCAATGGCGTAAGGATTGGTGTTCGACTTTACGGAAAAACCGCCGATAACGGCAACTCTGAATATCTAACCGATGTCGTCATCGGCAAACAAGGCAACTGGTATTTGGATATCGGCGAACAAGCCGGTCAAGAGGGCAGCGGGAAGTTCGATGATAAGGACGAAACAAAAATGCTCTCATCCACCGATATGGCCGCCATCAAGGATGGTTCCTTCGATATCGCAATAGTCAATCACGGCAACCAATACAAGCTTTATGCCGGGATTGACGAAAACTACAAACTATACGAAACCTACACAGTGGCTAACCAAAAAATCCTTCCCGGTCTCTACTCCGTTGACGCCATCATCAACGGCTGGATCGTAACCATCATCGACGCGGGTACGCCCCGTCTGCAAGGCAATTTCTCAATCGGGAACCCAACCATTTACACCAATTTGGTGGGGGAGATGACCGATAACGAACTCCTTCGCCTCGGGAATGGCGTCTACTCCGCCAACATCCCAACCACCGCCACCACCGTCACCTTCTGCAATGAAGATGGGACCGACAAAACATCCGCCATCACCTTAGACGCCACCAAGGATGTCTATACCAACGAAGGGGTCGCCACCTTAGCAGAAGAAAAAGGCAAAGCCATGGCTTTCCTCGCCTACTTTGATGAACTCCGTGACGATAAAGGTGACATCTGCGGTATCTTCGAAGACGAACGGATCAATGAAGTCGTGGCCTACTATAACGACCTCGGCGAGTACGCTTACCTAGTCGATGAGCTTAAGGACATCAACGCCAAAGACAAGTTCACGACCGAAGGGGAATACGTCGACATCGACATCACCGTCGGCGAGACGATGGAATATCTCATCGCCAACATGCCGACGACCGTTAACGGGGCCAACCTAATCGGCGCCGAAGAGAACGCCCCAATGTACATCGCCCTCTTCTCCTTGCTCGGAGTGGGGATCGCCGGCGGGGCCTTGCTCTTCTTCCGGAAGAAGAAAACCCAAAAATAAAGGAACCGATTTCCTTTTACTGGCCGTCAAAAAAACGGCCAGTTTTTATTTGGCCGTAAACCCTTGAATTAGATAAGAGGGAATGTGGCGGCGAATATTCGTTCAGCAATGGTCTTCATACCGAGATCGCCCGGGTGGAGCCCGACTCCCGGATTGGCAAATAATGAGCCGGCTTTCATCTTTTGATCATTCCCGAGGTCATGAATAACGACGAGAGGATATCCCCTATCCTTAGCCAAGGCGGCTAAGAACTCATCGAAAGGAGGGTATTCCCAAAAAAGATCAGTCAAAACTATTTTGGAATTGGGGAAAAGGGCAATCAGCCGAAGATACGCTTCCTCGAACTCCTTTTCCTTGCCCCGATGGTCAGCATTTTCTCCTAGTCTTATAACCAAGACATCGGGATTAAAACCAAGCAAAGCCGGGTAATGCTGCTTGAGCGACTCGTCGTCCATGGTCCGTTCCCATTCAGCCAAATTGGCGATTAGGCAATCAGTTGGCTTGCCCGCTTCCTGAAGCTTCGACAATAAAACGTGGACGTAATCTTTATCCGCCGATGAAGCAGCCATGCCGTATTGGCCATACCAGCCTAAAGAAGGATTCGGTTCATGGTAAGTGATTGAATTACCCAAGATGGCCAATTTGAAGACCGGGTCTTTGGAGACAAGTCGGAATGAGGGTTCCCCTTCTTTGACCTGTCCGAAAGCCGGCACGTCGTTATTGAAGATATCCTTATTCATCGTCGATCATCTCCAAGGCCAAGGTATTGAAACTAAGGAAACCTGGATGGCGGAACGGATGGCCGTCATCAGGGTCATAGGACTCATAAAGGGCCCCAAATTTCTCCAAGCAATCGCCAAGCAATTCGATGGTCTTATCGCGGAGATGAGAAGCTAAATCATCGATATGGTAATTCCGAAGCCCTTGGTACACCAGATAAGTCGCCACCGTCCAACTAGGTCCTAACCAATTGGAGGGATTGCCTGGCGAATCGAAGAGCGTATACATCCGCTCGGTCTTAGCCAACGTTCTTAACCCATATTGTCCAAGAAAATCATCGCCTTCTAAATGCTTAAGCATCCCCTTCAACCGATTAGACGGGACAAGGTCGCAATAAAGAGGAAGGAAGCAGCCGAAGAAACGAATCTTAATCGGCAAGCATCCCCAAGAAGCCGGCATCGCCGAATGGAAAGCGATACCCTCAACCTCTTTGGGCCCATGATCAAGAAGAATATCTTGGGAGAAATAGAGCCCCTCATGCTCATCATACATGAAGTGATTGATGGCCTCTTTCAATCGGTTGGCCCGTTGCTTATAAATAGATGAACGGTTGTCGCTAAGCTTTTCCAAGATATCGGAAAGGCTCAATAGTTCCCGGTAAAGGAAACAATTCAAGAAGAGGTCGGCGCTCGAATCAAAGCTCCGGCCAAAGACCGTCGGGTTGTTGTCGATGCCAATCAGCAAATCGTTATGCCAATAGTAAAGCCCGGTCATTTCATGATGCTGATAGGCTTCGTAATAATCCAAATAAGCGGCTAATCGACCGATGTCGAACCAACGGTAATCATCTAAGAAAAGGCTGCATTCCTTGGTTAATTGGGCCAAAAACGGCAAATGCTGGTTCATCCGCATTCCTTTAGCGGCAAGCTTATCGAAAAACCCAGCAAAAAAGCCCTGATTAGATAAAACCGGCGGGATAAATCCCTGCAAATCTTCAGCATTTAAGAAGTTTTTGACCGTCCCTTGGATATGGGCAATCGCTTCTTCTGCGCTTAATCCAACCGTTCTCAAGCGATCATCATCGTAAAAAGACAAAGCATAGAGGAGCTCATGGCCAACCCAATAGGCATCCCACCCCCATAGTTCATCAGAATAGCCAGCCCCGGGGACCAAGAAAGGCTCAGCCAAGGAACCGACTGGCCCATGGAAAGTATCCTTCAAATGGCCTAAAAGATATTCCCGAATAAGTTCCCGTTTATTCATGGTCATGTTTCCAAAAACGGACAATGTTCATCCCCGGTATCAAGACTTCCTTATCCGTCCCATACCCTTTTGGGGCCTTCACTTTGACTTTGAGTCCGGCGGGGAATAAGACCATCGCCGTCGCCTCATTCCCATCGTGATTGATTCTGACCTCCATCCGACCGAGAGGGAATTCGTGATAAGCGGAAACCGAATGAACCGAAGAAGCGAAACTAGGGGAGAAGACGACCTCTAAAGGACCCTCAACCCGGATACCGGAAAGATAACGATAGAAGAGGCTGGAGATATCGCCAAGGAAATGATGGTTGAATGACCAAGAGCCATTGACCATATGCTCCGGGACATGGGCTAAATCGCCATCGAAATACATCAATCCTTCCCAAAGGGTGGTCGCCCCATTATCAAGACTCCGTTTAAAAGAAGGATATTCGCCGCCAATCATCGTCTTCAGGGCATAATCGATCCCAAAGCAATCGGCGGCGGAACGAAAGAAATAACGGTTCCCGATCGCCCCGAAGTCCATTCGGTCCCCGACTTGGTGGAGTCGGTTCCGGAACCGGTACACCCCTAAAGGCAGTTCATCCTCTTCATACATTCCGAGGGCCAGGGCCATGGCATGGGTCGTCACCGTGTTGTATTCACCCCAGGGACCATCATCGTTGTCGGGCCGTAAGACGACGCGGCGGAAATCTTCTCGAATCTTTTTAGCCAAATCCAAGGCCTTATTGGCTTCGTTTTCTTCCCCAACCGAGTTAAAGCAATATCCGGCCGTCTGGGCAATTTGATAGCAAAGCAAAGTATCAGTCACTTCCAACGGGGTATGGGTATTAATCGGGAGCCAATCCTCCAGCCCATAGGCATACATCCCCCGATCGTCACGATGGGTGACCATATAGGCGAGATACTTCTTCATCGCCTCCAAGCAAATCTCGATCGCTTGGGTATCGCCGGTATAAAGGTAGATCCGGTAAGGGAGTTCAAACAAGACCAGGTCCCAGCCGGGTCCATTGCCCCATTCATATCCCCATTTATCCGTCGGCACGATGCCAGGAATCTGACCATTGTCGTTCTGAGCTTTGACGATGTTCTCAAGCCAAACAAGGAGGTTAGGAAGGCAATCGAGGTTCAACAGCAACTGCTCGGCCGATAAAGCCGCATCCCCAGTCCAGCCGTTTTTCTCCCGTTGGGGGCAATCAAGGGGATAATGAATGAAGTTGGAACGGTCGCTTTGAAGGACGCAAGCCTGCAAACGGTTGATGGTCTCGTTGTCAGTTGTTATTTCTCCGGCAACCCCAGCCGAAGAGAACAGGATGAAGGTTAGTTCCAGCGCGGCGGCCTGCTCTTCGGTTAGGCCGACGATCTCGAGGAATCGGAATCCTTTGAAGGTGAAACGGGGTTCAATCTCATCAACATCCCCAGTTAAGATCAAAACATCATGTTGGGCTTCCTTGGCCATTGGATCAGTCAAGGCCCAGCAATAGAGATTCTTATTGCCAATATGCTTGCCTTCGATGACGCAGTCGTTGAAATAAAGGTCGAGCCGCTCTCCGGGCATCCCTATGATCTTCAATCGATAAGTGCCGGCCCCCGATTGGCCGAAGTCATAGATATAACCTCGCTCACCCTTCCAATAAGTTTGAGGTTTTAGTTCTTGATAGGGCCGGACGGGATAGGCTAGGCATAGCTTCCGCTCGCCCGGAAGTAAAGGGGCCGGTTCAACCTTTACCCAAGAAGAGTCATCGAAATCGATATCCTTCCAGCCTTTTTGCTGTAACCGAAGATCGATATGCTCGCTGCAGTGCCAATCGTTAAAGATAACTTCGCCCCGGGAAGCAAGAAAATCCGCCCCATCGAAGATAACCTTTCCGTCAGCCTCGGCCGTTAAAGCAAAACGCGGCGCGCCCCGCCAAGAACAAGAATCCCCGCCCCAAACCGGCGATTCGCTCGAAAGGATTCCATTGCCCAGTTCAAAGGCGATGACGTTTTTCCCAATTCGAAGTTTGGAAGCCAACTCGTAATGGTCATAATAAAGGAAATGATTGGGGTTGTTCCGGTAAGGCGAGAGATACCCTTTGCTGACCCTTTCGCCATTGAGATAAAGCTCATAGACGCCGAGCCCACAGATGGTTACTTCGAAGGATTTAGGAAGATGTTCTAATGCAAAAACATGACGGAAAATCGGCGAGCCCAACGGCTTTTCCAACGTGCAGTAATCTTCATCCAAATAAAAGAATCGATCGGACAGGATCATGTTCATTCTCCTTCTTCGAAACTTGCCATCAAAGCCATATCTTCAACGTGCGACCCAATGTATAGTCTATAGGTTCCCTTTTCCTTAACCCAAGCCCCATCATGAAAACGGGTGAGATAACGCCAAGGGACGACGATCTCAGCCTTCTTTTGCTCCCCGCCTTCTAATTTCTCCCGGGCAAACCCTTTCAGTTCATAAGCTTCGCCCAACGGGGAGAGGACATAAAGCTGAGGAACAGCGGTGCCCGCTACTTCGGAGACGTTCTTAACATTAAAACGAGCAACAAGGTTCTGGGAATCGCTTTGAATGGTTAAGTCGGAATAAGCGAATTCAGAATAAGATAAGCCAAAGCCAAAAGGGAAAAGAACCGACCGGCCGTTTTGAAAATAACGGTACCCGACCTTCGCCTGTTCAGCATATTGGATATGAAAGGAATCACGAGGGCTTTGGTAGGCTGGGACATCAGTAAGGTTCAAAGGAAAGGTCTCGGTTAGATGACCGCTGGGATTGACTATACCAAGCAAAATTTCCGCCGCCGCCTCATTAGCCCTTTCCCCGGCAAAACCAACGAAGAGGACGGCATCGACGGCATCGATCCAGCCGCTCATATCGATTGCCGAGCCCGCATAGACCAGCACCACCGTTTTCTGGGCGTGCTTTGCGATATCAAGTATCATCTGCTCTTGGCAAGAAGAAAGCTTAATCGATTCGCGGTCATAGAACTCGCTTTCAACCCCCGGCTCATCCCCGACGGCAATGACGGTCGCCTCATACCCTCTAGCGGCCTTGGCGACTTCGGAAATATTCGGAGCCGATAACCTATTCATCCAAGGACTCATCAGTTCGAAATAGGTTGAGCGAATATACTCGCCTTGCCCACAAAGTTGGGCATAGGCTTCGTCTAACCCAAGGAAGGGGAGGTCGCTTTCGACCCGGCTTGAACCCTCGCCTCGATAATAATCGCGGCAGGGGGAGCCGGTGAAGAGGACCCGAGATTGGCAATTCAAAGGCAAAACCCCGTTATTCTTAAGCAAAACCATCCCTTCTTCGGCGACTTTCAATGCGGTATTGGATCGCTTTTTCTCCGAATAAAGGGGCTTTTGCAAGGATTTGTTTTCTTTGCAGGTTTGGGCTAAACGCAATACCCGGTCGGAACTATCTTTAACTAAATCCTCATTGACCGAACGGCAATTGGCAATCGTTTCAATCTCTTTCTTCCTTTCAGGATTATAAGGAAAGATCATATCCGTCCCCGATTCGATCGTCTTCTTCGCGTCCTTGCAGGCCTCCCAATCGGTCACGATGACGCCGTTGAATCCTTGATCCCGCAGCTCATTTATAAGTTGACCGTTTTCCGACATCCGAACCCCATTGACCAAATTATAAGAAGTCATGACCATCGCGGGGTTAGCTTCCAAAGCGATGAAGAAACCGCGAAGATAAAGTTCATGCAGCGTTTTCTCATCAACATCTGAGGAGGCATAGTGACGACAATATTCCAGATTGTTCGCGCAGTAATGCTTGATCGTCGCCCCAACATGCTCGGATTGGACGCCTAAGACATAATGCTTGGCGAATAGACCGGATAGCAACGGGTCCTCGGAGAAGTACTCGAAATTCCGTCCGGCGATCGGCATCCGCTTAATATTAAGCCCCGGCCCCAAAAGGATATCGACCCCTTTGTCGATGGCGTCATAAGCCAAGCATTTCCCGACCTCCTCAGCCAAGGCTAAATCCCAGGTCGAAGATAAAACCGCGGCGCAAGGGTAAGCGACGCTCGGATAGACTCCGGCCGCCCCGCCATCGTCTTTGCTCCTTGCGGTTCTTAGCCCGAGCGGCCCATCGGATACGGAGAAGGCATAGACCTTCCCATCCAAATCATCATTACCCCAAAAAGAGCCCGCCAGCAAAAGGCGGACCCGTTCGGCGTAGCTTAGCTCATCCATCACCGATCGACCTCGTTATGCCAGACGGTGATGATGGCGTTTTTCTCCCGCCATTTCTTGCCGCAGGACTGATAATCGGTCAAAAGGAAGTCGCCATTGACAGAATGAAGGGCCAAGCGAATCTGCTCGCCTTTTTCTGGCGGCAACAAAGTGAAGTCCGGATGTTCAATGGCCGAACGGGGAATCGGCTTCTCAATCGCATAATCGACCTTCAATTGGTCAGAGGCTAAAACCAAAGGACCGAAGGAGAAAGCCAACTTCCCATTCAATTCGTAATGACGGAACCCGGCGATGAACTCGACTTGGAGTCCATCGGTCGCGGTGAAATCAACATATCCGGTCGCTTGGAACTCCTGCCCATTCAATCTAAGTCCCTGACTCCATTCCGGATTCCGGAAATGGAACCTCTTCGTACCCTTGAATTCAATCCGTCCTTTTAAAGCCCGCGGGAACTCAGTAACTACCTTAAAATGCTCATCCCCGATCGTAAACTCCCCGGGGACAAAATAATTAATGACGCAGGTCCCATCCTTATCCAAATAGGAAAGCAACGGCATCAAAGCCAAGCCCGCCGCCCCGATGGCGATGCAGCAGCCATAATGGCCGCCGGAAGCGAAAGTCTTGAATCCCCCGATTCCCCGGCCCCGGGAATTCATATACAACGGAGAATAGGAATCGAAGGCCATCCCCGGCATGTATTGTTGCAGTTCAAAGCTATATTGCTCATTGCCTTCAAGGTTCAAGGCCCCCAGTAAATCGTTATAGCCAGTCAATTCGATCCGGTCGAGATATTTCGGGTCGTTAGTCAAACAATATAGGCGGGCATTCAGCCGCATCCAGGTGACCCCGACGCAGGTCTCTTGCATAATGACCGAACTATACTCAGTCTGCTTATTCCGCGACCCATCGAATAGTTCATTGGTGCAGCCAGCGCAGCC
This sequence comes from uncultured bacterium, assembly GCA_949297805.1. GTDB lineage: Bacteria > Bacillota_I > Bacilli_A > RFN20 > CAG-826 > Alloenteromonas. The sequence goes on along the minus strand of CASFTG010000001.1, from coordinate 184,527 downwards.
AATGAGGGTGATGTCGGTCTTCATGATGGCTTCGGTGAAGTTCTTAACCGCCTGGAGATAAGAGGATTCCCCACCTACTTCGTAATAGGCCAAAGCCCCTTCAAAGAAGGACATGACTTCATAAGCCTTCACCACCGGATATTGATAAGGGCATTCCTTATTGGCTAAGGCCAACTCAATCAGGTTCGCCCCGGTGGCGCCGCCGCTATTGAGGATATAGGTAGCGAAATCCCAATAACGCCGCTCGCCTGTCCGCCGATACAGTTCAACGATTGATTCAAGGATCGAGCAACTATTGACCCCTTTCCACCATGAGGATGTCATAGTGATAGGTTTCTTTCCTTCCCCTTCCCCGATGGTCATAATCATCTGATCGACGTGGCGGCGGCAAGCCTCCATCACTTGTTTCTTAAGTTCAGGATCATGGCAGATATCGTAATAATGAAGTAAGCCGGTCAGGACGTATTTCCGTCCCCAGACATCCCAGCCTTTCAATTCGTCGTCTTCCGGATAGGAAGAAATCCGGCCCGAGGGCTCTTGGCGCGACAAAAGGTCTTTTGCGGCCTCAGTCAAGATATCGTAAAGTTCCGGATCAGGATGATAGGCGTAAACTAGGCAGGAGCCGCGCATCAATTTACCAAAATACTCGCACCGCCATCCCTCATCCGCTTCATCCTCTTTAGTTGAGAAAACCTCGCAAAACTTATGCCAATACTCGCGGTTTTTCAGTTGGCGATTCAAAACGAAATCAACCGAATCGTCGAGAATGCCCTTTAGTTTCAGCTTCTTAACCCGGCAATCGGGACGAAAGAGCAACCGGGTTAGGTCAGCGAATTCGCTTAAATCATAATCGGCAATATGAAGACTCGCGGCATAGCCGAGGGCGGCCGCCCCCATTTTCGCGGCATAGGCAGCCCTAATTCCGGCTTCGGCATCTTCAACTACCAGGCACCGCTCAGCCGGAACTCCTAACCTTTGGGCTGCCAATAAAAACACTTCGGGGTCGGGCTTGCTCTTCGATATGTCGTTCCCATCGACGACGACATCGAAATAATGATCAAGGCCAAGCCGAGAAAGGATAAAGCCGGTGTTCTTCGACGAGGAGCCAATAGCCAGCTTAAACCCCCGTTCCCGGAGGCAATCCAAGGTTTCCTTAACCGTTGGATCAAGATCGGCCGGCGTTAGTTCCTGGAGGTATTGCCGATAAAGCTCGTTCTTCTCTTCGGCCATGGCTAGTTTTTCGTTTTCGGTATACTTCAACGGGCTTTTCTCCAAGACGATCTTGAGGCTATCCATCCGGGAAACCCCGCGGAGCCGTTCGTTGATCTGCTCGTTGAAATAAATTCTGAGTTCGTCGGCCAAGGCCTTCCAGGCCCGGTAATGGAAACGGTCAGTCGAGACGATGACCCCGTCCAAATCGAAGATAATAGCTTGGTAATTCATAATCAATTGACCTCTTTTTCCTTAATGGTGGTATAGGTGCATATATCTGTTAGAGAACGTCGCTTCGGCTTGTCGAATAGCAGCAATAGCAATGAGCAAAGCGGTATCAACAAAGCGAAGATATCAATCACATAGAATTGGATAGGACCCAGCAATCGGACTTGAAGGAAGTAGGCGGCGTATTGCCCGTAAAGCAAGAGGATGAGCAAAGCCAAATTGGCGAAGCAGCTAAAGAAACCAAAAGCCGCCCGGCCGAGTAATTGATACCAACGAACCTTGATGCCCGCCCCGCTTAAGCAGAACCCAGAAAGCAAAAGCAATGAGAGGGTCCGCCCTTGGCAAAGCAAAGGCAAGAGAAGGAAATAAACTAGGCAAGAAAGGCCAAAGGCTAAAACCAATTCGCCGATTTTGATTCGGACTAGGCTCGCCCGCCCTTCTTCGAACAAGGAATAAAGTTCGACCAAGGGAGCGTAATGTTCGGTTAAATCCTCCCTTGCTTCCTGCAGGCAGGAAACGAATGAAGAATGCAATGAAGAATAGATGGCGTTAACCCCTTGCCCTTCATATTCCCCTTTCGAGTCATGGTTGGAGATCAAGCCATCAAGAACGGCCGCGACTTCCTTTTTCAATAACGGGAATTCGACAAACCATTCCGCATGGCCGAACCGCTCCGCTAGGTAAGATAAACCGAAGGACGAAGAATAAAAATCCACCGCATGCTCAACTTTATAGACCGAGTAGTAATAGAGGATCGATTGAGGATTCTCATCCAAATCCGAATAGATGTATTCGCCTTCGTATTGGCTGAGGTCATCCACTTCCCCATCTAAGGCAGTGAGGACTAAGGAGTAGACGAAGTCCTCCCCGACTTTGGCATCGTCCTCGACCGCCTCTCCCTCGTATTGGAGTAAAGAGGCGTCGACGAAGGTCCGCTCGATCTGCGACGAATAAGAAGCAATCCGCCCTTCGGTCGCCTCGACCAAACCACTTCTAGAAAACAGAGGATCGAGGCAAAGGAACAGCAGCAAACTAAGCAAAAGCAAGCAGAGGCTGTCGATAAGATAAGCCACGATCCGCTTACTGACGGAAAAAGCGGGATTGAACTGGTAGACGCTGTCGAGGACGGGTTGCTTCATAGGTTTATTCTTTCCCGCCGCCGACCGAGATACCCTCGATGAAGAATCGCTGGAAGATGATGTAGACGATGATCAAGGGGATCAAGGCGATCAAGCAGGAAGCGCACACTTGGCCTTGCTGGCCATAGAAGATGCGGAGTTCGGTGACGACGAGTTGGAGGGTGTAGTTCTTGGGGTCGTCGCTTAGATAGAGCAACGGGCCCATGTAGTTGTTGTAACCGCCGACGAAGCCGAAGATGAACTGGGCGATGAAGGCGGGGAAGGCCTGTGGCAGGACGATCTGGAGGAAGATGCGCATAGGACCCAACCGATCGATCTTCGCCGCCTCGATGGTCTCATCGGGAATCGAGGCCATGTAGGAACGGAGGAAGAAGATGGTCGTCGCCCCGCCGAAGAGGCCGGGGATGATGATCGGGAGCCAGGAATGGGTCCAGCCCAACGATTCATAATAAAGAAGCGAGGGGATGGTCATGGTGGTCATCGGGATCATCATGGTCGCGAGTTCCAGCATGAAGATGGCTTCCTTACCCTTGAAGCGGATCTTGGAATAGCAATAGGCCGCGAGCCCCGAGACGAATAGCGACACCGTGGTGGTCAATAAGGTCGACCATAAGGTGTTGAAGAAGCCGTGGAGGATCGGGATGCCGATGTCATCGGCTAACAAGTTATCGGTGGTGACGAAGGGGAGGAACGATTCGAAACTCACTTCCTCCGGCCACCAGATGAAGGTCATCGACCCCATCAATTCCTGATAGGGCGTGATGGCGGTCACGAAGAGGACGTAGAAGGGGAGCAATAAGCAGACGGCATAGAAAAGCAGAATCGCGAAGACGACGATTTTGCCGACTAAATTGGTCGTCTTTCTTCTCCGCCGTTCCCGGACTTCCTCGAAAGTCGGGACCCGAGGGGAGACGGAATGAATCGAACGATCGATTGTCGAGATGAATGGCTTCATACGTTAACCCACTTCTTTCGTAACCGGTAATTGATAAGTGACAAGGCGAGGATGATGAGGAAGAGGACCCAAGAGGCGACCGAGGCGGCCGGGATGTTGAAGTAGAGGGTCCCTTCTTTGTAGATGTAGAAGACGGTGGTCAAGCCGATGTCGCCCGGGCCGGCAGTCCCGGTCCAAGCCGAACTCGACCACGAGGCGAAGAGCTTAGCAATGTCGAAGGTCTGAAGCCCGGCGATGATCCCCGCCATCAATAAGAAGAAGGTAGTCGGGGCGATCGAGGGGAAGGAGATGTGCCAGAATTTCTTCCAAGCCGAAGCCCCATCGATGTCGCTGGCTTCATAAAGCGAGGGGTTGACCGCGTCGAAGGCGGCCTTATACATGACGATGCCATAGCCTGGCGCCTGCCAAATGGTGGTGATCATGATGGCGGCCACATAAGCCACCGGATCGCTGGTCCAGGAGACCCGGGCCCCCTCCCCGAAAAGCGAGACGAGGAAGGAATTGATGATCCCGTAATTAGGGTCGAACATCGTCATCCACATATAGGCGGTGGCGACGCTTGAGCAGATATAGGGGATGAAGAAGATGATTTGGAAGATCTTCCGCCCCTTCGGCTTCTTCGAGAGCAAGAAAGAGATAAAGAGGGCGATGAAGAGGGAGATGAACTGGCTGCAGGCCAATAGCAAGGTCACGGCGATGGATTTGTAGAAGGTGGCGTCGCTTAGGACGACCTTGAAGTTCTCAAAGCTGTTCCAAGTCATCGACTCGAGGTCATAGTACTCCATCGAGTTGAACATCGAGATGAAGGAGATGGCCAAGGGAACGAAGGAGAAGAGCAGGAACCCGATAAGCGGGATGGCGACGCAGGTATAAGCGAAGGCCTTCTCGTAGCTGAACTTCTTTTTCCGCGGCAAATCCAAGGAGACGGCGGAGGCGAAGCGTTTCATCATTCCTTCCCGTGGAGCTTGAAGTCGTAGCCGGCTAGAATCTCATCGGTCCGTTGCTGCTGATTGGCGAAGAACTGCTCGAGGGTGATCTCACCGTTACGAACATCAGTATTGAGTTCATCGGCCCAGACATTGATCCATTCCCCGTCTTCGAAGTAGGACCAGTCGCCGATCTCGCAAGCCTCCGACATGATCGAGATGGCTTCGTAATTGGCGCATTTCTTGTTTTCCTTGCCGGTGAACTCGGCGCTTAGGGCGAATTCGCTATTAGTCGGGATGCCGGCATCGACCCCGGCGAAGTAGGATTGTCCTTCCTTCGAGGTCAGGAATTGAAGGAATTTCCAAGCCGCGTCTTTATGGGACGAGTTGGCCGGAATCGCCCAGCCGAGGTTAATCGAGGAACCGGAGAGCTTCCCAACGATCGGAGTCCCGTTGACTTCCTTGACCGCGCCAGCGAAGACGCCGCCATCTTGGTAGTTCTTCCCGATGACCTTCAAAGTCCCGGTCGGATCGGGGTCTTCCCCTTCGAACTCGCGATAGCTATACATGACCGCCGCATCCCATTTGGTCTTGTTGACCAAGGAGGTGTAGATGGTGTCCATGGCGTTGGCCCCTTCGACTAACATCGCCACCTCACCGGAAGTGAAATAGGTGATTTTGGAATTGTTGTTGAGAGTCGCCGGCGACGGGGAGATGCCATAGCCGACGAAATCGGCATCGACTGGTACATCTTTGGTTTGCGAAAGGGCGCAGAACTCACGGAATTGCTCATACTGGGACGGCAATTCATAGAGGCGGCCGGTGATGTCGCTAGTCCCATTATCAAGGACATAGTTCCGGTCCCGATAAGTCAGAATATCCCCGGCTTTATAGGCATGGTTATTGATGGTCACGTCGTTAACGACCAGGTAATTGGGGTCCTTATCGCCCAAGGTGAACTTATATTGGCCAAGGGCTTCGTCGTATTTGACGCAGTCGCCACCAACCGCCCAGCCATGGGAGAACCACCATTCGTTGAGCACGCCGTATAAAGAAGGCGAGCTGGCGTTATAGGAACGGGTGAAGTATTTGCTTAAGGTATTGAGTTCGAGGAAACTCATCGGGATGAGGTTGTTGAAAACCTTGACCACATCCTCACCCTGAAGGTTCTTCGAGGTTTTAAGACCGGCTTTCGGGCTGGCCTCAACCGTGTATTCGGCATAGCCCCGAGGAGCGAAGGAAGACGAATTGGCGGCGTTATAGGCCTCTAAGTCATCCTCGGCGACCGAGATGATGTTGATGTTATTGGCCTCGAAATAGCTTTGGTTGTAATAAAGGACTGAGGCGTTGCTTAGTAATGGCAAAGCATAGAGGTCCTCACCGGCCCCCGCCTCTTTGGTGTCGGCGTTGAAGCGGAACCGGTCGATGTTGCCAGTCGAATAGTTATCCTCATCGAAATAGGCGTTCCCATTGGCGTCTTTAGTATAAGTCGATTCGTCGTCGACATAGGTTTGGAGGTTGGTGTAGAACCCTTGGGCGGCGTTATTGAACATATACCGGTCATTGACCCCGAGGATATCGACGGTCCCGACCGCGGATTTGCAGAAGCTGATGTGGTTGTTCGAGAGGTCGCTTTTGGGCGAGAACTTGACGTAGACCCCGTCTTTTACCCCTTGGCCGGCGTTATAGGCTTCGACCGCCGCCTCATAACCTTCGGAGTTGTACTGGTCGACGGTCCCCCAGAACGTGATCCGTTCGGCCCCCTCGGGGACCGATTCGCTTGGGCCGCAGGCGGTTAAGGTCCCAACTAAAGCCAGCAGGCCGGGGAGGATGATTGATTTCTTCATAGTTTTTCCCTTCTATTCGTTGATCGTTTCACTCGATTCGGCGTCGAAGAGGTAGATCTTGGCCTCATCGAGCCCGATGGCGATGGAATCGCCGACTTTGATGTCTGGGCGATAACCCAGCTTGAGGATGATGTCCTCTCCCGAGGGGGAGGTGGCGTAGACGTTGGTCTCGTTGCCAAGGAGTTCGATGTTGGTGACCGAACAAGGAATGCCTTTCCCCGTTTCTTCCAGCAGCAGGTTCTCGGCCCGGATGCCAACTTTGACCGCATGTTCCTTCCCATCGGCATAAGCCTCCTTGATCTTCTTCAATGGAGAGAGGGGGTAGCTTTGCTTCGAGCCGCCGGCGAAGAGGAAGGTGGCCTTGTTGGATTTGATGGTGAGTTTGGCGTCGAAGATGTTCATCCGCGGGGTGCCGATGAAGCCGGCGACGAAGAGGTTGGCCGGATGGTCGAAGAGATTGACCGGGGTGTCGATCTGCTGAACGACCCCGTCTTTCATAACGACGATACGGGTCCCCATGGTCATGGCCTCGGTCTGGTCGTGGGTGACGTAGATGAAGGTGGTCTTGAGCCGTTTATGGAGCTTGACGATCTCCGACCGCATCGAGGTCCGGAGTTTGGCGTCGAGGTTCGATAAGGGCTCGTCGAGGAGGAAGACCTTCGGTTCCCGGACGATAGCCCGGCCAAGAGCCACCCGTTGCCGCTGACCACCCGACATCTCGCGCGGCTTGCGGTAGAGGATCTTCTTAATATCGAGGATCTCAGCCGCCTGCATGACCTTGGTATTGATTTCGGCTTTGCTGTAACGCCGTTTATGGAAGACCGGTTGGGGTTCTTTCTCCAAATAGGCGATCCGTTCCGAAATCCTATTGAGGTTCGATTCGATCGATTGCTTCCGCTTGGCGAGGATGTCGAGTTCGGATTCATAACGTCCGATCATCTCCTCGGTCCATTCTTTTTGGGAAGCTACCGCCCCATTGCCACTCGGATCGTCAAGCTTAGCGAGCTCCTCTTTCAACTTGGCTAATTCGGCCTCGTCCTGGGTTCGGATCTTCTCATCCCCGACCGCCAATTTCTGATAATAGAGTTGGCTTTGACGCAGTTTTTTGATTTGCTTGGAATCAATCGCCTTCTTTTGATAGGGCAATAACGATTGTTCGGTTTTCTCGATTTTCTCCGCCAAGGTGGCGATGCACTGCTTATCGGAGGCGACGTCGGTCTGGAGTTTGCCCATCTCAAGGGAATTCCGCTCAATGGCTTGATGGAGGGCGACGGAGCGCTGCTCCAACTTGGCGGTCTTTTCCCTTAAGGAATTCAGGTCATTGGCCGTGTCTTTGACGTGCCGGAGTTTCTCGGCGATCTCCTCAAGCGCTTTCCCGTAAGTCCCTGACTGCCGGTCAATTGCCTCGAGTCGGCGCTCGGTGGCGACGATCTTTTTGTTGAGGATATCCATCGAGCGGCGGTCACCCTTTATTTGGGCCACCCCTTTCTCGACTTCCGCACACTCTTCATAGGTCGGGACCTCAAGCCGTTGCAAGGTCAAACCGAAGGAGATGTTCTTATACGCCGTCATATGGGGATAGAGGGCGTAGTTTTGGAATACCATCGCGATGTTCCGGTCTTTTGCCGGGACATCGTTAACGTAAACCCCGTCGATATAGAGGTCGCCCGAGGAGATGTCCTCCAGCCCAGCGACCATCCGAAGAGTCGTAGACTTGCCACAGCCAGAGGGGCCGACGAAGACGATGAACTCCTCGTCATGGATGTCGATTGAGAGGTCCTTAACCGCCAAGAAACCGCGTTTTTTCCGTTCTTGGCCTTCGTAGACCTTGCAGATGTTCTTCAGTGTTACTTCTGACACCTTTTTTCTCCTTTATTGGTTATCGATGATGTGTTGAATCGCTTGTTCCGCCGTCCAACTCGGGTCGTAATCGGCATAGGCCGTCAAACCCTTGATGGCGAAGTTGCCTTTCGAGCGTTCTAAGGCGGTGGCACCGCTATTGACGACACAGTCGAGGGCGCTGATTGAGGAACCGGCGCTCGCCGCCAAGGTCTTAACCAGTTCCAAGGTTTCCCCATCGAAGGCGTAAAGGGAGTAAGTGGTCCCATTATTGACTAGATAGACGGTGAGGGTTCCTTCCTTCAACGCCGCTTGCTGCGCTTCGGAAAGCTGATAAGCGGTCGAGGGGGTGTATTGGTTATCGATAGAGGCCGCGGCGGCCATATCAAGGACCCAGACGTTGTTTTGTTTAGCAACGATGGCGTCATATAGATAAGCATTGCTAGTTGACCCTTCGGTCCGGTTATAGATCCGTAAACCCATCCGGGTCCCGTTTTGGGTGATTTCCTCGAGCCCATCTAAGCCGAGCTTGGCCTCGACGATCATCGGCGAAGGCAGGTAATTGGCGTGAGCACCGCAGGAATAGACCGACCCTTGGACGTTGTTTTGCCCCATGCTGGTTGAAGGCGAAGCGGTCACCTCGGCGAAGGCTTTGGTGAAATCGCCTTGCCCAGCGTAGACGTTCATGGTGGTCTTTCCTTTGACCTCTAGGCTGATCGGGCCTTCAACATTGGATGGGATGGTGTAATGGTAGCCATCATCGTCGGGAGTAAGGACGCTCCCGCCAGCCTTGACTTCAGTAACGGTGGCGAAGCGATTGGGGGTGAGGGTGAAACTCATCTCCTCCCCCGGGGCATAGCCTTCGCTTTTGAGGCCATTGACGGTCGCGACTGAGGAATCGATGGTGACCGGATATACAACCGAGACGTCTTTTTCCTCGACTAGATTAAGGAGTCCCGAATCGGTCAAGGATTCATCGAAGTCGGAATAGACGTTGAAGTCCTTCAATCCGAAGCTGCCTTTGCCTCGGCTAGCGGCGGTCACCGGGTTAGTGATGAGGTCGATGGTGGCGTAACTGGTCCGTTTGGCATCGGCATCGACGTAGTTCTCAACGAACTGGAATTGATCGGCGCCGTTTTCCGCATAGAGGCGATACTGGTTGTCCTCATGGGCAAGGTAGATTTTCATCCCTTCCCCGGCGATGGCATCGATCTGAGTTTGGCTAAGCTCATATTTGGTTTCGGGCTTCAACTTGTCGTTAACCAAGTCGAGGCCGATGTCGAGATACCATTTGTTATTCTCATTGGCCACCACCACGTCGATGAAGCCGGTGTTGGTCAAATCGTCGACCTGCTTAGAATAGATCCGCATCCCGAACCGAACCCCATTCTGGGTGATTTCCTTAAGGGAAGGCGCGGTGAAGGTCGCCTCGATAAGCGAAGGATCGGCGAAGGTTGAGCCGGCATCGGTATCGTAGTTATAGAGGACGCCATGGCTGGTGGCGCCGCTAGCGACAGAGGCAAACTCTTTGCTCAAATCGTGCCCTGCGTGGATGACGGCTTTAGCCGAGGAAACGACCGCAATCTTTATCTCATTGGCCGAAGTCGGCAATTCGTAAGAATAGATTCCGTTTTGCGGGGAAACCGCGGTTCCGTTCACCGTGACCGAGGTGATTTCCGATAAGCGGTCCGGGGTTAGGCTGAAGCTGATGGTCTCCCCTGGTTTATAGGATTGGGCGAGGCCGGAGATCGTGGCTAAGGGGCAATCGATGGAGGGACGGAGATAAACCGCCTTATTGGTCAAGGCTTTGACCAAGGGGGCGTCGCCCGCGCCGATCCCTTCGGCGTATTGGCAATAGACTTTGGTCCCTTTCATCCCGAATTCCCCGATGGCGTTTTTGGCGGTCGTGTGCAAAGCCAACAAATCGATAGTCGAGAAGGAGACGAGGGTCGGATCATCGTCGACATAGACGGCGGCCGATTCATATCCTTCCTCGGTCTTGGCGTAAAGACGATGGGTCGCTCCTTCCTTGACCAGGAGGACAGTGAACTCGCCTTTGCTCACCAAGTCGATTTGGTAATCACTGAGCTTATAGGCCCGGACGGCGTTGCTCGCTAAATCATAGCCGGCATCCAAATACCAAGCGTCACCAGTTTTGCCGATGGCGACGTCGGCGACCGAGAAGTCCCCGGTACCCATGGCATTCTTCAAATAGACCCGGAAGCCGAATTTGATGTTATCGGCGGTAATCTCCTTGATCTTGGAGGCATAGAAGGAACTCTCGATGACCGAATGGTCGGGATAGAGACTGCCGTTATCCTTAGTATCATAGATCATCCCATTGGTCTGACCGGTGACCGAGGTAAATTCCTTGGTGAAATCGGGTTTGCCGAGGAAGACCGAGGCGTCGAGGGTCGATTCGATGTTGAGGTCGAAAGTCGCGTCGGCAGTCAAATTGCCAGAAGTAGAGACGAGGTTGCCAGCCCCGACCCGGGTAAGGATTAAGAAGTAAGTGCCTTCCGGCAAATCGGCGGAATAGGTCCCGTCGGCGTTGATGGATATGTCATAGAAAGCGCCACCGCAGCAAGCTGAGAGGCTAAGTTCGCCAATTCTTTCCGCGGGGATCTTCTCCCCGAAGTAATTGACGTTGCCGGATATCTTATGGGTGGTTTGACTCAATTGGATGAAATTGGCCTTGATCTCCATGTCGGAAGTAATGGAGGGGATGGTGACCTTAAGTTTCCCATCCTCAACGTAGGCTTGGCTCGTCAAGTCGGTTTCTCCAGCCATGACGGAAAAGAGACGATAACCGGCATTGGGGAGTAAGGCGATCTCGACCGAGTCGCCATCTTCGGCGTAGTTCCGATCACTTTCGATCGAGCCGTGCCCATCGTCGGTGAAATTCAGCAAATGGGCTTCCATCCCGAATTCGTTGAAAGTCCACCAGGTGGAAGGATTGGAGAAAGAATAACCAGATTTGTATTCTTGCCCGAAGTTGTACCAAAGCCGGACGTTTTCCTCATCGTTATAAGTCCGTAATAAAGTCGGGCAGAGTTCGAGGGAATCGATCTTCTCCTCCCCGAAGAAGCCATACGGGAAGAAAGCCTCGATGGTATAGCCGGTCGCCCCGCTTTCGCCGACAGCGCCGTTTTTGCCTTTCGAACGCATATACGGGGTGTCTTCTTTGGCTTGGAGCATCGGCGAGAAGAGGCCACCCCGACGTAATCTAGTGGTGACGAGATCAAGGCCCGGGGTGAAGTCGATCTCCCAGCCTTCGCTCTCGATATCGGTCGAATCAGCCGGGGCGAGGTAGAGTTCGATGCCAGAGTTCCAGGAACCGCTCCGATCGGGGCTAACGAAGACGGCCGGGTCATCGACGTCGAAGAGGAAATAGACGCCGTTTTCACCGAAGTGGGTCCCCATCTTGACCGTTACTTCCTCGTTGGCGTTGCGATATCGATTAATCAGATACCGAGTCGAGGAATAGGCGGAGTCGGTCAAATCCCCATCGATGGCGATGCCTTGGTCAGTGGCCGGAAGATAGGGCTCCGGGTTGGCGAAGGTATAGGACTTACTATCATCTTCATAGACGTAGTTGTTGCAAGCCGCCAACAGGCAGCCAGCCGAGAGGACGGGCAGGAATTTGAATAGACGTTTGCGATTGGCCATGGTTTTTCCCTCCTATTTGCCTAAGACCCGGATCTCCGAAATGGATAACTCGGGCATGTCGTTGAGCCCATGGACCGCGATTTGATCAAGGCTCGCCGGGGCGATGGTCAGCCGGATGTTCTGGCATTTGATCTCGTCGAATTCGGCGATGGCCGAGCCCGAAGGCCGGATGACGTCGATGTCATCGCTTGAGGTATAGGCGGTCCAATCGAACTTCAAATTGTCGATGTATTTGGTGTAGGTCGCTCCCTCGTCATCAAGGCAATCGAATTCAATCCGCTTGACATCGTAGAAGGCCGATTCCATGTTCTTCGAGTTGTAGACCATGATGGCTTTGACTTCCCGAGGCTCGCCTAAGTCGATCTCAATGTTGGTCTCGGCAATGAAGGCCGCCTCTTTGACATAAGTCTGGTTAAACTCGTAATTGGCGAAGCGATTGATTGAAAGCAAGCCGTCGTTTAAGGCGCCGATATCGCTGCCGGACTCGAGGTTAGTGGCGGTGAAAGTCGCTTCCTCGGCTAAGTTTTCATAGCCCGAGACCTTAGCCGGCAAAGGTTCGATTGAGGTGGTCGGACCATTGGCGTACATCACCTCAAGTTGCCCCGCGGTCGAATTGACATCGACCCACTTGACCTCGTCGATGGCGAGGTGGCGGGAGTTGCCGCCGTTCTCGACCGAGTTATGGGCGTGATAGATGATGTAATCCTTCCCATCCATATTGACTAAGCAATGATGGCCGGTCCCGGAGACGTCATCCCGCATCGAGGAGTCGGCGGAAAGAAGCACCGCCCCTTCCGCCTCCGTCAATTTGCGGTACGGCCCAAGGGGGTTATCGGCGATGGCCTGAACGACCGAATAGGATTTATCGGACGAGGAATTGATGGAGAAAGTAAGGTAGTACTTGCCATCGTGCTCAGTGACATAGCCGCCTTCATTGATTCGGTTGGAAGTCGGTTCATAAGCCACGTCTTTATTCGTCGAAGAGGGGGAGGCAAAACCCGGTCTAGCTAAGATGGTGAGCGAGGAATAATCCGGATCGAGCCACCCGTTCATTTTCATCCCCACGATGTAGGAATTATGGAGGACGGTGAAATAAAGGTACTTGGTCCCTTTCGAATCGACGAAAGGATGGAAATCCAGGACCCGGAGGAGGTCAACCCCTTCCTCGGCGATTCCTAGTTCAGCGGCCTTAGCGTTCAATTTGCTCGGGTCGAAGGCCAGGAAACGTTGGAAGAAAAGATTGTTGTCGGCATCAAGGTCGGCGATGTCTTTCAAGGCCGTGCCCTCTACGGTTGAGTATTGCTCGACGTTATCAATGAGCTGGAACGGGCCGCGGGGGGAAGTAGCTTCCGCCACATAACCCATATTGGCGTATTCGCTGCCGCGAGGGGTGGCGGAAAAGAACATGTAGTACTTTCCAGCGGCTTGATCATAAATCACTTCCGGCGCCCAGCAATCTTGCTGTAAGGCCCGGCCACCCAGCGAATCGGCGTCTTCATACCATAGGGCATAGCCGATCCCATCCCAATGGAAAAGGTCGGTGCTCTTATAGGCGAAGAAGCCCGAGGTCGAATTGGTCCCATATAAGAAATAGGATCCATAATCGGGATCGTTGGGGTCAGAGACATAAAGGACGCTGGGGTCGGCGATATCGATTGAACGATCATTCCGATAGAACAGGTTCTGGTTATACAGGCTGCCCTCGCCCTCCTTTTCATAAGTCGTTTCGTCGTAATACGACATCTTGACCATCCGCGTGGATGAGCAACTGGGCAATGTAAGCGCTACCAGAAGCGTCCCGGCGATAATGATCGGCAACCTTTTCTTTGGCATAGCGTCCTCCTGATATGGTTTTTATCGACGGCAAAATTATACTTTGAGTGAAATATAACTTTTTCCCACCTTTATTGTATTTCCGGTTGCAAACGTTGACTTTAATACAATGGAATTGCCGTAAAATATTGTCGCGATGGAACAACAATATCCTGCCAAATTGGAGAAACACCCCAAGGTATCCCAATTCAACCTCGACGATCCGCGGTTCAACCTGCGCAACCGCCTTTCTTATTTCCATGATGACGAGTTCCCGCTGCTCATGCATTCCCATGATTTCTTTGAGCTCAACATCGTCTGCGAGGGCAGCGGCCGTCACTACATCGCCGACAACTCCTTCCCTTTCAGCGCCGGCGCCGTCTTCGTCATCCCGCCCCACGTCGAGCATGGCTATTGGGCAGTCGATAACAAAGCCCGCATCTTCCATCTGTTAATCGAAGAGAAGTTCTTGACCAAGAACCTATATAAACTGAATTCCTTCCCCGGTTACCGCCTCCTATTCGAGACCGAGCCGGAACTTAGGACTCGAACCGACCTCGCTTCCTTTTTCTTGGAGTTAACTCCAAGTCAACTAAGCGAGAAAATGCCCATCTTCCGCCGGCTTGTGCACTTGGCAAAAGGGAACCGCAGTCCGGTGCTATTCGATGAATATGCCCTAGTGCTCCTTTGCGATCTTTCTTATCTTTATGAGAGGATCTATCGGAGCACCGACCATTTCTCCGCCAAAAGAGGTTACGCCAATATTGTCCGTTCGGTCAATTACCTGCTCGAACACATCGGGGAGCCCTTAGGCCTTGATGACCTCTCAGCCGTCGCCATCGAAAGCCGGACCAGCTACATCAATAAATTCAAGCTCTTATTCAAGACCACCCCTTTCGAATACCTTCGGCAAGCCCGGATCAACAAAGCCAGCGAGATGCTTTCAACCACCAATGAGCCGATCTACGTCATCGCCAAAGTCTGCGGCTTCACCGATTCGGCCCATTTCGTCAAGGTCTTCAAAGAGAAAACCGGCTTGACCCCGCTTAAATACCGGACGGAGAAAATGACCGACGAGAATTACCACATGATCAAAAGAAAGAACAAAAACGGCAAAGAGAACGAAATGTTCTATGGCGAGGAGGAAGAGAACCTATGAATCATCCCGACAAAAAGAAAGCCCGTGGCATCGATACCCCGGGCCGCTGCCGACGTTTCACCGACGCCGTCTATTCCGGGGAAGGGGATGCCAAAGCCCTTTATCAGGAATTGATCGATGCCGAAAGGGCCTATTATCCCGATAAGCCCGAATACAATCTTTATATCGGTGAGATGCATGGCCATACCAACCTAAGCGACGGCAATCCTGACATCGACTCCTACTTCCGCCATCTCCGCGACGAAGCCAAAGTCGATTTCGCCGCCATCTCCGACCACGATCATGGCGGGGTCGGGCGGAAGGAACTTTGGGTGGGCTCCCCCAGCAAATGGGATATCATCAAAAGCAAATGCCGGGAATACAACGAACCCGGCAAGTTCACTACCCTATTAGCCTATGAGCGCGATTCCTACCCCTACTACAACAACATGATCCTTTATTACAAAGGATATGAGGGGGATATGTATCGCGGGGTGCACGATGGGGAAATCACTGAGTCTGAGTTGCGGGCCCTCTTGCAAAAGCCAGACATCATCGTCATTCCCCATGACACTTACTACCTATCCGCCGGGGCCGACTTCAACGCCATCCCGGTCGATCTTATTCCCCCGATGATTGAGATCTATTCCCGGGGCGATGCGACCGAATATTTCGGCAATCCGGCCAATGACCTCGATGCCTTGATTGAAGGAGGGTATTGGCAAGACGCTCTTCGGAAAGGGGCCCATATGGGTTGCATCGCCGGCTCCGATGACCACTTCTGCCAAAACGGGACCATCACCGACGCCCCTTATCCTCATAACTATCCGGGCTTAACCGGGGTCTATGCCAAAGAAAACACCAACGAAGCCATCTTCGAGGCTATCAAAGCCAAACGGACCTTCGCCTTCATGGGTGGACGGATGAAAATCGACTTCCGAATCAATGGCCATTACATGGGTGAGCAATTCGCTTTGCCTAAAGACACCGACCGGGAAATCTACTTCCATATCGAATGCGATTCGCCGGTCAAGCAAGTCAGCATTGTTAAAAATCTCCGCAATTACTGCTTATTTAGAAAGAATGAGCTCTTCTTCTTCGATTATCGGGTTGAAAAGGAAGAAGATTGCTACTACCTGCGGGTTGAATTCGAAGACGGGCGATTCGGCTGGACCAGCCCCATCTGGATCAAAGCCATCTAATCCTCGGGCGAGTGAGGATTTTTCATAACCAAATGCCGAATAACCCCCACCAAAACCAATATGACCCCCACCACTAGGAATGCCAAAGACGAGTAGGCTAAGCCCAGTAAGACCGCTTCTTCTCCAGCTAGTTGAATCAAAGGATAAATGCCTAACCCAATCGCTAAGAGGAAGAAAGGAAGCGAAAGACAAGCGAAGGCCACAAGAGGACGTAAACGGAAGAAAGAGGCGAAGATCAGTTTCAAAACCCTCGCCCCATCACGATAGGTGTTAAGCTTGGATGGAGAATCAAGGGGCCGGTCCTGATAATGGGCTTGGATCGAGGCGATCTTAAACCCATTGGACAAGGCGAAGATATCCATCTCCGTCTCGATTTGGAATCCCGGGGATTGGGGAACAAAGGCTTTCATGAAAGAAGGAGAGAAAGCCCGAAGGCCGGTCATGGCATCATCGATATGGCCGTTGAACAATTTATTGATGAGAAACCGAACCAAGCTGTTCCCAAAGTTATGGAAAGGACGTTTGTTCTCTTGGAAGTATTCGCCGGATAACCGGTCGCCGAGCACCATATCCGCTTCCCCTTGTAAAACCATCATCGCCATCTTTTTGGCATCGAATAAATCATAGGTCGCGTCCGCATCGACCATGATGGCGCAGTCGCAGTCGATGGAAGCAAACATCTTTTTAACCACATTGCCCTTCCCCTGTTCCTTAACCGAAATGACGAAAGTCCCATGTTCTTGGGCGATCATCGCGCTTCGATCGGTCGAGTTATTGTCAAAGACATAAACGGAGGCCTCAGGAAACGCCTTCTTGGCGTTAACTAACACCTGCGCGAGGGTCTTCTCCTCGTTATAGCAGGGAATTAGAATTGCGATGTTGTTCATAAGATGCAATTAAGCTTGAAGAAAGCTTCCTTTATGTAACCGGGCAAGCCGTAGGCATCGCCAAGCAGCCAGCCATCGAAAGTATCAAAGAGAAGGCAAAGCCCAAGGAAAGAGGAAAGATACAAGGCGAAGAAGCCGATGGAGAGGGTATAGGGCTGAACCGTCGAGTCTTTCGACCGGTCCAATAACTTCAGCCAAGTCCCGGCCGAGCCAAGGGTCGCTAAATAATAGAACTCAATCAGGTAACGGGCGCAGACGCCGGCTTTCGAATAGGTGGTGAAGGCTAAGATGAATAGCAGCACCGGGAAAGCAAAAAGGAAGGCCCGTTTTTCCCAGCCTTCTTTCTTCCCGACCGCAAAGCCCGAGATCAAAAGAAGGAGGAAGAAAGGCACCATGAATACCCCGTAATACCCTTGGACATAAGGGCAGTCTTCAAAGGTATAACGGATGACCGAGCAGGAGACGAAAGGGAACTGGTTATAGAACTTACCCGGCTGTAGAAGGAAATGAAGGATTGAGGGGAAGAGCTTATTCGCGGCGTAATCCAATTCCGTCTGATCGTAATTCATCTGATACGATTGCCCAAACTCAAGGATCGAATCGAACCGGATGTAATTGTAATAAGCCAATAAAGCCCCGCCGGTGACGATGACGGCTAAACCAGGCGCAAAGGAAAGCCAAAGCTTGCCCTCATGCTTTCTTTCCTTGATCAGCAAATTGATATACAAAGGGAGGGCCAACAAAATCGCGAACACCAAGCTCGGGCGGGAGGCCATCATCCCAACGAAACACAAGCAAGCTAAAGCAAAATAAAGCATCCGGAACTTGACTTTCCGATAAGCGAGGAAACTAAACAGGAGGAAAAGGGAGAGGAAGACCAACCCGAAGATGATCGGGGTATGGTAAATGCCCTCATGGTATCCGCCTTCTTTATAGGTGACGTTGGCCAGGCTCATCGAGGTGAAGATGCCGAGGATGAAAAGCATCCCGACCATCAAATAATTGACCCGGCCATTGAGGAAGATTGAAAGCTCAATAAGCAATAGGAAGAAAACCCCAAGCAAGACCAGCGTCGGGACGATCTGCATGAACAATAGCCCCGGCAGGTACTTGCCCCCGCTTAACCAATAGACCGGATACATAAGTAGCAAGACCGGGGCGGGCCCATAATAGGCATAGTACTTCCCGTCGAAATAAGCGTGGTCCCAGCGGACGCTTGCCCCCACTCGATGCCATTCGCTTGGTGACCAGGGATTCTCCAATGTCGCCAACAAAGGATCGACTTCGATATCAAGGTTGACCTGCCCTTTATGGAAAGCGTCGAAAAGCCGGTAGTAGATACTGGTGAGATTGTCATTATTAAGGGTTGCCGTATCGACTGGATACTCCAAATAGAAGTAATCAACGTTGGTAAGGCTAATGACGATAAAGACCAACAAAGCAGTCACCGTCAAGGCAAAAGCCCCGACATAAGCCGAACGGACCTTATTCCCCTCAAAGGCACCGTAATGCCGACAGATCGGGAAGAGATAAAGAACAAAACTTACTAAGACGGCGATCGCCCCGAAACGGACCAGATTGAAGTCGGCTTTCAAGGAACGATTAACGTAAATTCCGGTCAATTCGAGGAAGTCCTCGGTATGGATCCGGGAGTTATCGGCTTCAACCTCGACTTTGATATAAGGGGAATCGCCGGCTAAACCTAGGACACAGGAATCATCGTCGGCCGGGTTGACCTGGAAGGTCCACTCATTGACGAATTCCTTCCCATCATCAGAATAGGTCAAATGCAAATAGTAAGTATTATTGGGAGCATCGGCGAACTCGAAAGCGATATTCCAATCCCAGCCCTTCTCTTTAGTCACGATGAAGTAATCCCCGTCTTTAACCAAGAAACCGTCTTCGTTTTCGCCAAGCTTGCCATGGTAATCGATGACGTTGGCGATCTCGGTTCCTTCCCCGATAATGACCTCGCCTTTCCGATAGCTTTGGGCATTGAAGGCGAAGAGTTCTAAAAGCGAGAACCCAAATAAGGTCAAAGCAAGATAACGGGCTCGGGCCCGATTCTTCTCCCAGCCTTGCTTTCGGATAAGCCGGTGGGGAGCGAAGAGCATTACTAAGCCCGAGAGGACAAGATAGAAAAACGAATATCCCCATAGGCTGATCCGCGGGAACAGGCAAAAAGCCAAAATGGTCGGGATAAGCCCAACCCCCAAACATATTCCATAATCGAGGAGAAGATTAAGCCAGTCCGCCTTCCCATAAAGCGGATGTTTCTTCTTCAAACTCCAAAGAACCCCGATGCCGGCTTGGAGAGCGAAGGCCAGGAGGGGGATGGCGAATAAGAAAAGGAAAAGCATGCGGAAGGCATTATAGATGGCAAGCCAAATAAAGAAAACGAGAAAGAGGAACACCCCTTCTCCAAATATGGAGAAGAGATAAGAAAACCGCCGTAATTGGCTGTTATTTCATAACTTAAAATCTTTGCAAAACGGCGATATCTAATTCAATTTCAGCTCTTCGATGGCCGCTTGGCAGTCATGAGTAAAAGCCTCGTCCTGAGTGGAGGTAGCCTTCGCTAGTTGCAACGTCACCTCTAAGGATTCGATGACATCCTCAAGGGGACAATCGAGCTTAAGACGGAAGAGCCTTTTAATTTCATTAATCGTCTTTTCAGTGGTTTTGGAATATGTCATGGCCATAGTCTATAAAGTGAAGTCCATCGTTTAACGATATCCAACTCATCTATCCAAATGATTACCCAGAAAAAAGAATAGTTTAAGATACTGCCATGAGTACCTTATTGATATTCGATTCCTTCGGGGTCCTGGCGGACGAGATCGCGCCCCGCTTCTTCCGAAACCATTTCCCGGAAGAGGAGGCGATGAAGCGGAAGAACCATTATTTCCAGCCGGGTGATGCTGGGGTTTATACCTATAAGGAAATCCTCACCATGATTGCGAGAGACTTGGAGATGGATGAGGCAGAAGTAAAGAGGGAGTTCCGCTCCTACTACTGTTTAAACGCCCCGTTGCTCGACTGGATCAAGAGGCGGAAAGGCCAAGGGGATTACTTATTCTGCCTTCTAAGCAATTGCTGCGAGGGATTGATAGATGAAGTCTATTCTTCCATAAATATTCACGATTACTTTGATGAAATCGTCTTGTCTTATAAGGAGAAACTAATCAAGCCAGAGCCCGCTATCTATAAGCTCGCATTAGAACGTGGCCGGAAGTATGGACAATTTGAAGAAGCCTATATGATCGATGACCAGCCAAAGAACATCGAAGGAGCAAAAAAGGCCGGATTAAAGGCTATCTTATTCTCCGGCGACGAATCGGTGATCGAAAGATTCAGTTAAGCGGCGTCTAAATTTAAATACAAAGACGAAAATATTAATCAAATAATATTTATGGATATAAATGTGTAAACAAGGACAATTCTTGAGACTTTCCTAAATGTTGTGTTTCGGGCATCCCGACCTGAATATCTTAGAAGTCAGCCATAAACTTTGCAACCTCCTCCGCGGCGAGGATCGCCCTTTTGCCGATCCGGTAGTTGTAACGGTTGAACAGGGTGACCAGGAATAGCTTCTCGGAATCCTCGGTCACCCATTGGACGTGCACCTTGCAGTTCCGCCTGATCTCCTTGTTGAACGACTCGATCCGGTTGTTGGAGCAGATATACCTCCAAAGGGGCCGCGGGGCGGCCATGAAGGCGAAGAGCTCGTCGGTGTCCTGGCGGTCGGCCCATTCGATTATCTCCGGGTGCTTCTCCCCCCATTTGTCGAGGAATTGGCCGAGGACCGAGGCGGCGTCCTCCGGGTCCTTGGCCTTGGCGACGGCGAGGAAGTCGGACATGACGTCCCCCTTGTCGGCCCTGCCGACCTTCGCGGCGACGTTACGGGCGACGTGGACGAGGCATCTTTGATGCCTTGCGTTGGGGAAGCACGCCTTGACCGCCTCGGCCATGCCGGCGATCCCGTCGGAGACGACGACGAAGGCCTTCTCCAGCCCCCGTTGCCTGACCCTCTCGAAGACCGACCGCCATTCCGAAGCCGATTCCTCCGGGGTTATCGAGAAGTCGACGACGTAGGGGTAGCCGTCCTCCCCGATCGCCATTAGGATGTTGACCGCCTCGCGCGAGACCGTCCCCCTCCGGAGGGGGATGAATACGGAGTCGGCGAAGAGGGCGAGGGCCTTCTTCGGCAACGGGACTTCCTGAAGGACTCCGCGTCCCCGGCGACGGCGTCGACGACGGCCGTTATCCTCGACTCGGAGACCCCGACCCCGTATAGGGAGTCCACCGCCTCCCGGATCTGCGACCCCGAGAGGTTCGCCCTATATAAGGCGCATACCACGTCGGCGACGAAGGACGTCGACCGCGAGTACTTGGGCGCGACCTCGGGCTCGAAGCCGGATTCCCTGGCCCTCGGCATCCTGACGATGACGGGGCCGTACTCGGCGTCTATCGTCCTTTCGCAGCCCCCGTTCCTCACGTTGGGGTCGTCGGATCCCTCGGGCTTCTTCCCGGCCTCGTATCCGATGTGAACCGAGAACTCGGCGTCTATCGCCTTCTGGAGGGCGGACCGAAGCTCGGCCCTCATCCATTCGGCGATGACGTCGGCGAGGGGCTTCGTCTGCCCCCCTTTCGCCTTTTGTGTAGTTGTTCGTCCAGGATTGCTTTAGAATCTGCCATGCGGGCACCTCCTATGTAAAGCAACATAATTATGCGGGCGCCCGCCTTTCTTTTGGACCGGAAGCCGCGGCGACCCCCTAGGGGGTTGGGACGGTACGGCCTGCTTCGGCCAAACGTCGTCGCC
This sequence comes from uncultured bacterium, assembly GCA_949297805.1. Lineage (GTDB taxonomy): Bacteria > Bacillota_I > Bacilli_A > RFN20 > CAG-826 > Alloenteromonas. The sequence continues at coordinate 162,851 of CASFTG010000001.1, read as the reverse complement.
ATCCAAAGTGCCTTCCGTCCGGATATCCGTCCGGAACGCATTGCCTGCCGGCAAGAAAGTCAATCAAAAGGTCTCAACGGGAGAGAAACACAACATTTGAGATACTCCCTACTAGAAGGAGTTTATTTTGAAAAATTACCAAAAAATTTGAAATCTTAATGAAAAATTAATGTCGTCATTTACTTGCAGTTATATGTTATTAAAAGCTTCAATGAACTGAATTTTGATTTTTTTATTAGGAGCACCTATGCAGAATATGCCAGATATCATTACCAACAAATCCGCATTTTCTATAGAGCCTTTCTGGCATATTTTGGTCATCAACCTTGCCTGATACTGTAGCAAACTTGACAATTCCTTTAGCTTCATTTAACAAGAAATTGACGATTAATGTTCCATAACCTTTTCTTCTATGAACGGGAGCAACTTCGATCCATTCGATGATCAATTCGCCGATTGATGTATCAAAATCAGCTATTCCGCTTCCGACATAATCATTTGAATGCTTTTCTTTTAACAAAATCCAAAATCTAGAATCATAGACAGGAGTTTTTTGCAACAACAAGATTTGCTCCTTAGTTACCTTTAAATAATCATAGCTAATGTTTATTGTATCGACTAGATCATTAATAGTTTTTTCGCTGACATATTCGACACATACATCTTTATTTCTTTCAATCGAATCGATACTGGATAAGTCATTGTAAAGTCTAAAATATCTCTCATCTTTATAATCTTGAAAAATATCAGCCTTGTAATCCTTATCATGGACAACCAAAATATCACTTGGTATCTGTATTTGCTTGCTTTTCCAATAAGGCAGGCTAGAAGCAGAACATGGCGACCTTAAATATTCCTTTAAATCAATTTTCATCATTTTGAACACAATAAAATTTTATCATTGCCTTGAATTTAAAAGAACATTAATTGCTTTGTTGTATACAGTAGGGTTTCGTTTTTCTAGTAGCCTAACGTTTCTCCAGTAGGGGTATTGTTTTTCTAGTAGAACTAAAATCCTAAAAATTATAAGTTCGAACCAATTTTTCTATACTAGCAAAACGCATAAAAAGAAAAAATGCCCGATTTTGATGTGTTACCTAAAGTTTGGACAGTCTGAGCACAAAGAAAGGACTGCATATGAACAGAAGGTACACAAAGGAGGAGAAGCTCAAGTTCGTCTTGCTCCTCAGGCAGGGGAAGTTCGACCTGTCGCTGACCCCCGAGGGGGTCTCGCGGGCCGCGTTTTCCGGCAACGTGAGGAACTGGGCGAGGGCCTACGAAAAGTTCGGCGATGACGGGCTGGAAAGGAAGCCCGCCAGGCTCTGGACGGCCGGGGAGAAGGCGGCGGCCGCCTCGAGGATCCTCGCCGGCGAGGATCCTTGGGAGGTCGCCTCCGCCATGGGGCTGCGTTCCCCTTCCCAGCCCCTAACATGGGCGAGAAAGCTTAGGGAATCCGGCCCGGATGCATTAAAATCCATGGCCGAGGAGGCATTCGCCATGGGGAAAGGGAAACAAGCGGAAGGCAACGCCGACCAGGCCGAGCTCGAATACCTAAGGACCGAGAACGCGTACCTAAAAAAATTGCTGGAGCTCCGGAGGCGGGCGGCGCCCCGGGGCTCCGGGAGAAAGCGCAAGCCGTCAAGGAACTGAGGGAGGAGGGATACCGCCTCCCAATCCTGCTGAAGGCCGCCGGGATGGCCCGGTCGACCTATTACTTCGAGGTCTCGCCGCACGGGGTGGACGAGACGGGGCCGAACCGGAAGCTGATGAGGATCATCGCCCTCATACACCGGATCAGCAAGGGCCGATACGGGGTGAGGAAGGTCTGGGGCGAGCTCTGGTTCAGATGGCACATAGCCGTCAACTACAAGAAGGTCGCCAGGATGATGAGGAAACTCGGCCTCCAGGGGGCCTTCAGGAAGGGGAGGAGGTACCGTTCATACAAGGGGACGGTCGGGAAGGTCGCCGACAACCTGCTGGAGCGCGACTTCAAGGCCGACGCGCCGAACAGGAAATGGACCACCGACGTAAGCGAGTTCAAGTGCCCGTTTGGGAAGGCCTACCTATCGCCGATAAAGGACATGTTCGACGGCCTGATCGTCGCCTATGACCTCAGCGAGACGCCCGATTTCTCCCAAACCATCCGAATGCTCGACCGGGCCTTCGAGGCCAACCCGGAGGTCCGGGGGCTGATATTCCATTCCGACCAGGGGTGGCAATACCAGATGAGGCAATACGGGGAGAGGCTCTCGGCCGAGGGGATAAGGCAGTCGATGTCCCGGAAGGGCAACTGCCTCGACAACGGGATAATGGAGTCGTTCTTCGGGACGATGAAGAACGAGATGTTCCACGGCCACGAGGACGAGTTCCAGACCTTCGACGACCTGAAGAGGGCCGTCGACGCCTACATAGCCTGGTACAACTCCAAGAGGATCGCGGAACGCCTGGGATGGCAGACCCCGTTGACGTTCAGGAATAAGTGGTTTGAAAGGAACGGCACCATTGCCGTATGATTAATTTGTCCAACAAAAGGGTAACACATCATTTCTCGGACAAATATCATTAATTTTGACGCCCTTACTTTGTATCAAAATGTTAGTTATAAGATGGCAGGGGCTGAAGGAATCGAACCCTCATTAAAGGTTTTGGAGACCTCTGTTCTACCATTGAACCAAGCCCCTATGTCGCCTGGCAGCCTTGGCTGCAGGCGGTATCTTAGCAAACTAGTTCAAAGAAATAAAGTTTTTCCTTAAAGCGAACGCGCGATCTTATTGACTAAGCCCATGTCGACTTTCCCATCGTAGTTGGCTTTGAAGTACTTCATAATAGAGGGAATCGACTTATCGTCGAGCTTGGCGATGATATCCCGGATCTCCGCTTCCGAAAGCATCTTCGGCAAGAAAACCGAGATCGCCTCCTTCTGCTTGGCGATCTTCTCGGCGTCCTCTAGCCGATTGGCTTTGATATACCCTTCCCTTTCCTCATCGAGTTCTTTGCCAAACTTCATGATAAGGCGGATAACGTCGGCATCCCCCACTTCCTTACCGGAGCCAGAAGTGAGCAACGCCTGATAGGCCGAGATGACCATCGAGTAGGCCGTCCGGGCGTTCTGGTCGTGGGCCTTCATGGCCGCGACATTGGCTTTGCGGATTTCATCGATCAACATAACTTGACCTCCTTTATACCGTTTCCTGGTGGAGCACGTCCTTCCCGATCCGAACAATGGCGTAATACATCGGCATGATCTCAAGCCGCCCTAAGAACATCGAGAGGGACATGAACCAGAGAAGCCAATTATATGCCCAAAGAGGGTTATTCGCGCCATAGGCGAGGAAATCAACCACCGTGTTCCCGGTTCCGGATAAGCCGGACGTGACTAGATATAAGGAGTTTTCCGCGCTCATGTTGGGAACCAGAAGGACACAGAAGGTAATGAGCACCGCCGTGATCAAATAGATGAGCAGGTAAATCGAATTCTCTTTGTATAGTTCCGGGGTGACCTCAACCGTCTTGCCCGCCCGAACGATATTATGGGGCCGGACTTGGCGAGAGGGGGACAATTTGAACTTAATCGACCACCAGACTTGCTTTAAAGCCACCACGACCCGAAGCTGCTTCGAGGCCCCAGCCGTTGAGCCCGAACCACCGCCGATAATCATGGCGAGAATCGATAAGCCTATGATACCGGGCCCTAAGATATTGATGCTCGGGGCATTGCCAAAACCAGTGGTCGTCAAGCAGGAGATAATCTGGAAGCCAGCATAACGGAAAGCGGTAAACCCGTCGATCCCCGCCCCGTTATCGTATTGCAAGGTGCAGAACAAGGTCCCGACCCCAATGGCCATAATAAGAAATATGGTCATGAAGCGGACCTCGCAGTCGCGGACGAAATTCTTCACCTTCCCGGTGATGAGGTTATAAATCAACAAGAAGGAAGTGGCCCCGAGCAGCATGATGATGCACATCGTCGTCTCGGCCCCGATGTAGTTGTAGGTAAATAAGCCATTCCCAGGATAAGCCTCGGTGAAATAATAGTAGAAGCCAGTATATCTAGTGGCAAAGCCCCCGGTCGCCATGGCGCAGGCGCTTTGGCAAATGGCCTCGAAATAATCGACCCCGAATAGCCAAAGGACGAACGAACCTAAAAGGATGATTCCACAATAAATAGAGAAAGTGATTTTGGCCGTCTTGGCTAAGTTAGGCAATAAACGATCGTTATGCCCTTCGGCGAAGAAGAGCTTAAGCCCATAACGGTCGGAGATGGCGCTGGTGACGATAAGGACCAAGCCGACCCCGCCGAAGAACTGGGTCAAAGCCCGGTAGAATAAGAAGACGTGGGCGCAGCTTTTGGCATAGTATTCATCGGTCAAAGGCACTTCGATCCCAGCGAGGAAATTCAGTTCCCTGGTGACCGAATAGCCGGTCGCCGAGTAGCCGGAGACGCTTTCGAAGACCGCTTCGGAGAAACTCATGGTCAATTGATTGGGGTCGGCGGGCCCGGTGACGAGATATCGGGCTAAAAAGAAAGGCAGGGCCCCGATGAAGACGGTGAAAAGCCAGATCAAGACCAGCAAGACCGAATCCTGATGCTTTCCGAGCCGCGACTTATTATCCCGTTTAAGCAAAATCAAACCCAAGATGATGCCCACCACCACCGCGCAGCCCCCGGGGACTAAGAAAGCCGGATAGGCGCCCCACTCGGTGGGATAAATGGCGATCATTAGTAACGGCAGCAAACAAATAACGCCGGCTAAACCGATGAATATCGATAAATAGCCGATGATTAGCCGATAAGGGGCGTTGGCCTCCCGCCGGTCCATTAACGGGCTCATCCTAGTCCTCCTGCCGGATAAAGGACATGACCCGTTTCTGGTCTTGGCTCCGGCAGATGACCATCAGCTTGTCCTTGGGTTGGATGTAGGTATCGCCTTTAGGGATGATGATGTCGGGGAACCGCTCAATGCAGGCGATGGAGGCATAAGACGGGAAGTGGATGTCTTTAAGCATCTTATTGGCCATCTTGAACTTCGAAAGGACCACCGCCTCGATCATGGCGATCTTCCCGTTCTCCAGCGATAAGGTCTTGAATAAGTCCTCGACCGAGGATTCGTTCTTGATCGATTGGCCTAATAAATAAGAAGAAGAAATAACGGAATCGATGCCAAGGGATTGATACAAAGCGACGTTAGTCGGATTTGAGACGACGCAGACGCACTTTTTGGCGTTGAAGACGGTCTTAGCCAAATAGCAGGAAGCATAGTTATCGGTATCGGAGCTTGATAAGGCGATGAAGGCGTCGGCATCATAGGCATTGGCTTCCTCTAAGGCATAACGGCGCCACGGGCTCCCCACGTATACTGGGACCTTCTGCCGCTTGACGATCTTATTGGCCACTTCTTTTGAGCCATTGATGACGACTAATTCCGTCCCTTTGCCTTTAAGCATCGAGATGATGTATTCGGCTTCGGCATTGCCGCCGGCGACGACGATCTTCATTTATCTTCTCCTGGGATAGTCCCGTCCCGCAGCAAGGAAAAACGATCCCGCGACAGCTGGAACGGATAGATGGCTTTGACGTTAAGTCCTTGGATCAATAGCCCTTTGTCCGGGTCATCGAAACGGACGTAAATGTAAGGTATTTGGTATTTTTTCGCGCAAAGGTGGGCTAAAAAGAGATTGACATTGTCATTGCCAGTGGTGATGACCGCTTCCCTCGCCGAGGGTAAGCCGGCGTCTTCTAAGGCATCGACGTCGGTGGCATCGGCCACCTTGGAGTAGCCGGAGAAAAGCTCATCCAGCCGGTCAAAGCTCGATTCATCGCTATCGATGATGATGACGTCATCCCCCGATTGGGAGGCGTAGTTAGCGATGGAGGATCCGAGCCGTCCGCAGCCGATGACGACAAGATTGTTCTTCATACGGGGCGATTATACGCGTTAATATGCAAAAGACAACCCCGTCTACATCCGCTTATGATGGGCGTTAAGGGCGAAGTCCGGGAGGTTGACGTTCTCGGGGAGATTATCGATGAACTCGACTTTCGGATATTGTTTGGTGATCTCCGCGTATTTGGCTTTGGTGTCTTTCTTCTTCAATCCCGTGAATCCGAGGTCACGATACCGTTCCAAGCACCATCTGACGTATTCTTTAGTCGCGGTGGTCATAAAGTAACGGTCACAACGGGCGTTGAAATAATCGAGGGTGGTCTCGGGCTTAAAGTGTTCGGGGTCATAGGTTTTCGAGGCCGAAAGCATATCGCAAACATATTCGGTGGCGTACACCCAGCTCATGGTATGGCAGACGATACGCCCCATGAAGAAATCGGTCCAGTATTCCCAATGGTGCTTGTTCCGCTTGGTATGGTGCTGGCAAATATAGGAGAAGCCATCGTTGGTCTTTCTTTCCTCATACACTGGGGAATGATGGCCGTTGTAGTTTTTAGCCGAAATCAAAAACTCAGTCGGGGAGTATTTGCTTAAGTCATGTTTAAGGCAATGGAAGAATATGCCGCAGTGAAAGCCGTTTCGGATGACCTGATGCCGGTGTTTGGTGATGATCCTTAGATGGCCGAGCCACTTAATCATCGTTTTCTCCTAGGATCGCTTCTAAAGTGTCGCCGATATCCTCATGGATGACGTAATCGCATTGCTCGTCATAGGGAGTCGGCTCGGCGTTAATGATGATCTTCGTCCCCGAAAGCATATACTCGGGGAAGGCCGCGACTGGATAAACCCGCATTGAGGTGCCGCCGATGATCAAGACATCGCAAAAGCGGAGCTCGGCAAGGCAATTCTCAATCACCTCTTCATCCAAGGCTTCTTCATAGAGGACGACGTCAGGTTTCAAGATCCCGCCGCAGGAGCACTTCGGGATACCCTGATGCGGGATGTCGGCTAATTCATAAAGTTTCCCGCACCGTTCACAATGGTAAGTCCTGATCGATCCATGGGGTTCATAGACGATATCGGAGCCAGCCATTTGATGGAGCCCATCGATGTTCTGAGTGATGATAGGGAGCCGCTTTCGATGTCCAAATTCCGCTAAAGCGATATGGGCTTTATTCGGCTTGGCCCCTTCATGGACCATCGCCTTCCAATAGAAATCGTAGAATTGGTCAGGGTGCGCCACAAAGAAAGAATGGCTGAGCATCGTCTCGTAAGGGACCCCGTATTCGCTTTCGACGTTATAGATCCCTTGGGGTGAACGGAAATCAGGTATCCCGGAGGCGGTCGAGACCCCGGCCCCGCCGATGAAAACGATCCGCCGGGCTTGGCAAACCGCTTCCTTTATTTCCTCAAGCTTCGTCCTCTCCATCGGAGTTGATCTTAGGTCTTACCCTTTCAATCGCCTCATCAGTAAGGAATTGGAAAGTGAGGATATCGGCGTAATTTTTGGCACGCTGAACTTCCTCTTCGCTCTCGAGCGTCCAAGTATTAACGATTCCGCCCTTCTTTCGGTAACCAATGACCTTGCGATTAGTCAAAAGGTCCTTGCCCGGGCAAAGGAATTCAAAGAAGCCGCGAAAATTCAAGATCGAGGGTTTGCCACTGCTGACGAGCAGTCCGCGCATATAGCCTGACTTCTTAAGCGGGAACAACGCCCTCGGATCAAAGGAGATAACGACGATCTTCTTTTTGTCTTTGATAAAGGAAAGTTCGTTCAGCAAAGCCTTGGCTAATAATTTGGCATTCCCTTTATATGGTTTAAGTTCAACGACGATTGGAACTTGTTCGTTGGTTTGGGATAAAACCTCGAGAAGGCTCGGAACCTCTTCCCCGTCAAGCAAACGGTAATTCTTTTTAAGATAACCAAAGTCCATCTCCTCGATGATTCCCTCTTTCCCGGTGGTCCGCTGCAAATCGGAGTCGTGACTCACGACGAGGTGGCCGTCTTTAGAAAGATGGACATCGAGTTCAAACGGCAAATTTTTGTCCTTGGCTTTGGCAAAAGCGCGCAACCCGTTTTCAGTGGTTTTGGCGTCATGGAGTCCACGGTGGCAAAGCAAAGTGAAGACCCGTGGATCGAAATGTTCCTTTGAAGCTCTTTTCATGAAATACATATTACACCTTTCATTGAACACGGTAAGAGCGAGTTATCACCTTCGCTTTATCGGCGATGGCCGAAAAAGGATATAACCTAAACCTTGAGGTGGCAAAACCATGATGTCGGGAATCGGCGATTGACAACGCCTTGGAAAGGCTAGAAAAGCCCTGGATCCGCGAGGAAAGAAAGATTGTAACGAGGGCGGAGGGCAAAAGCACAACCAACAAGGCCGGAGAAAACCCAAAAGAGAAAACCAGAACCAATGGCAATAAACCGTTCCCAGTCAAAAAACCGAAAAAAGACAAAGCGAAGGCATAGACGGATAGAGTTTCATAACCTGTCGCCAAGTCAGGGGACAAGCGAAGCAAGAGGATTGCAAACAGGGCCCCAAAACCTAAACTGGGGATGATGTTGCCCCCGGAGAAATGAGAGGAGAAAGAGAAAAGGGTGAAGGCGAAACGAAGAAAGACCAAGAGGAACAAACCGCCGATGGTATACCGCATTAGTTCCCCAATCGATTCGAAATAAGCCGCCCCGGTCCCTAAGGATTTGGGGAGATAATAAGCCAGAGCAAAGCAAAGCAATGCCCCGCAGAACAAGGACAAAAGATAGGAAATCGCGTTATCCTGCCATAAGTATTTTCGGCCTAAAGAGCAGAGTTTTACGTAAATATACGATAGAGGCATGGTGATTAAAGGCAAAAAAGCCAGCCACCAAACGTTGCCCAGATAAGCGAAGCCGAATTGCTCCAAACCTGGGTTATAGTCATGGAAGACGAAGGCCCGCCACCAATCGGAGCCAAAGCTATCCCCATAGGCCCAATAACGGAAGAGGCTGTAAAGCAGATGGGTCAAGATGACGGTAAGGCAACTCGAAAGGACGATCTTCCATTCCCCCTTCTTCTTCGCTCGGCGGAAAATATTGATGGCAAAGGAATTGACTAAGCCAGCCAAGGGGTTATGGAAAGCCAAGGAGAAGCCGATCGCCCCGCCGACCTGGATCCCGGCTTTCGACATGGCCGGGCTTTTGTATAGCCAAGTGAAGATGGCCCCGAAGACCAAACTCGACATGAAGACCGAAGGGGCCTCAGCCCCAAGGGCTAAGCCAGATGCGAAAGAACAAAGGCAACAAAGGAAGATGACGACGATGTCTTTAACATATTCAACATGGACCCCGATGCCGAGGAAAGTCGAAAGGACCTCGCTCGATTCATTCCGGTCCCGTAAAAGGATAATGGCCGATAGCTGAAGATAACCAAGCAAGAAAAGGATAAGGAAAAACAAGGCGGCCGATTCAAAGGAGGAAAAATGGTCCAATCCCGGGAAGGAGGCCACGATCCGCATTAAATAATGGAAGGGGAAAAGGATTACGGTGGCGATCGCGCCAGCTAGAAGACTCCGATAGAGCAGGGGCCCGAATTTGATCTCGTCCGCTTCCATGTCCGGCCGGCAATTATAGAGTTTCCTCTAACAAAGTCAAAATATGGCTTTCCCTTCTACTTGGCTATATATTTATAGCCATGTCAAACGAAGTTGCTTCTTCTATCTTGCAAACCATCGGCCAAACTCCCTTAGTCCGGCTTTCCCGGATCGAGGAGGAATACCATTTGCCCTATAACCTTTACGCCAAGCTTGAACGGTTCAACCCGACCGGTTCCATCAAAGACCGGGCCGCCTACTATTTAATTAAGGAAGCTAAACGGAAAGGCGTCCTCCAAGACGGAGCCTTGGTCATCGAGCCGACTTCCGGCAACACCGGCATCGGTCTCGCCATGGTCTGCGCGGTGCTGGGTCATCCCCTCCATATTTATATGCCTTCTTCCGCCTCCGCCGAACGAGTGCAGATGATGGAAGCCTATGGGGCTAAGGTCATTCTCACCTCGGGGCAAGAAGGGATGGAAGGAGCAGTTGAGGCAGCCAATAAGGAACTTAACGCCACCCCCGGGGCATTCTTAGCTGGCCAATTCCATAATCCGGATAACGCCTTAGCCCATTATGAGACGACCGGGCCAGAACTTGAGGATCAATTAGACGGGCAAATCGATGCCCTCATCGCCTCGATCGGGACCGGGGGCACCATCACCGGCATCGCCCGGTACTTCAAAGACAAAAGGATCAAAGCGAAAATCATCGGAGTTGAGCCCAGCGAATCGCCCTTGCTGACCAAAGGTTATGCCGGACCTCACCTTATCCAAGGGATCGGGGCCAATTTCATTCCCAAGGTCTTAGATCGTTCCCTTCTTGATGAGGTGGTCGACGTCGCTTCAAAAGACGCCTATGAAGGGGCGAGAATATTGGCCAAGAAGGAAGGGATATTGGCCGGCATCTCCTCCGGCTCGGCCTTAATGGCCGCCTTGCAAAGTAAATTAAGCGGCAACGTCGTCATCATCCTCCCCGACAATGGCGAGCGTTACCTCTCCGTGAAAGGATTGTATGAATAAATACCTCGAGCAAATCAAAGCCCTCAATAAACCGAGCGCCACTCCCCGAAGCACCGGCATCTGCTCCTTGCGGATCTCGGCCTTCTTCGAGCAGATGAAAGAACTGCTTTTCTATTCCTGGATCCACACCAACCTCAACGAAGAACGGATGAACTCCTTGCTTCATGAGGCCGAGACCAATTTCAACGCCGCCTTAAAGGATTACAAAGACTGCCCCTATTCCTTCGATAACTTGGTCGAATTCTTGCCGAAACTAAAGGATATGCTGTTGCTCGATATCGATGCCATCTATGAAGGGGACCCGGCTTGCGAATCGAAAGAAGAAGTGGTTTTGACTTATCCGGGCTTCTTCGCCATCGCCGCCTATCGCTTCGCCCATGAGCTTTACCTCAATGGCCTTAAGTACCCCGCCCGGGCCTTAGCCGAATACGCCCATTCCAAAACCGGGATCGACATCAATCCCGGGGCCAAGATCGGCAAATCCTTCTTCATCGACCATGGGACCGGCATCGTCATCGGCGAGACCTGCGAGATCGGGGATAACGTCAAGCTCTACCAAGGGGTGACCCTCGGGGCCTTATCCTTAAGAAAGGGCCGCTTGCTTAAAAACGAGAAACGCCACCCAACCATCGAGGATCGGGTCACCATCTATTCCGGGGCCTCGATCTTCGGCGGGCAAACCATCATCGGCCACGATTCAACCATCGGCTCCAACGCCTTCATCACCGAATCGGTCCCACCCAATAGCCTCGTCCGGGTCAAACCCTACGACTTAGAGATCGCCAAGCATTAAGAAAAGCCAGCCCGTCATCCAGGCTGGCTCTTTTCGTCTCGCTTAATCCTCGGTCGAAGTACGGGAACCAATCAGATGCTCCTCCATATGCTCGAAGATCTCTTTGACGGTCAAAGGCTTTTTCCCGACCAGTTTCTCGAAATCATCGGTGAAGGTCGACATCTGGCCTAAGCGGATCGCCCGGCCGAAGGTCACCATCCCATCGCTGCAGAAGGGAACTTGGTGGCGGTTTGGGCCCACATCTGCTCAGTGGTCAGCGGAACCCCGATCGAATCGAAGAAGGCGTATTGCTCCTCATCGTTGATCTCGACGCATTTAACGTGGTGGCCGGTGACTTGGTTGGCGATCTCGATGTATTCGCCGATGGTTAATGGCTCAGCCCCATTGACGTCGACCACTCGGTCAGACCAATCGCTCATGGCGGCATAGGCGGCGGCGACGGCGCAGTCGTCACGGGAGATATAGGCCATCTTGCCCCGCCCCATGTTATTGGCTAGAACGTTATTGGTATTGGTATAGGCGTTGATGTAGTTAGAGACCATAGCCTCGGCGTATTGGGAATCGCGCATGAAGAGGTAATGGAGTCCGGACTCTTTGATATAGGACTCGGTATAGACGTGGTCATTGACCTCGTAAGTGTCGATGTCCTTTTCCCCAGCCCCGACGATCGAGGTATAAACAAGGCGATTGACCCCGGCGGCCTTGGCGGCATCGATCGCGGCTTTCTGCACTTTCCGGCGACGCGGCCCGACGAACGGCATCGAGATGAGAATCATGGTGTCGGCCCCTTTGAAGCCTTCAACGAGGTTATCAGGGTTATTGAAGTCGGCGACGCGGGTTTCGACCCCGGTTCCCTTATAAGCTTCGAGCCCCTTTTCGGTCGGGGCGGTGAAGATGAGAAGGGAATGGTCATACTTGGCAAGCAAGGTCTCGGCGCATTTCCGGCCGAAATTGCCATCGACTCCATTAAGAAGAATAGTTTTGTTTGGGATGTTGTTTGCTCCTTACGAAAAAAGAATTTAGATGAAGCGAAGTGGGAATTAAAGAACTACGCCCGTTTCCGGCGAATGAGGAAATAAAGGGCGAAGCCACCGACGATGAAAAGGGCAATCGCACCGAAAATCATAAAAGATTCAGAGGTAAGAGGTTCAATGACCTGACTTGGCTGGATCGGCCTAATGCCGCGGCTAAGGAAATCAGGATAATCGGTAGTTCCGTACTTACCGATGATGTAGTCGTAACGCTCGACGGCCAAACCGATCTCCCCGTCCTGGTAAGCAGCGGTTTGCAGCATTGATAAAGCCGCCGAAGTCAGGGCAGAAGCTTTTTGAGCCATATCGTTCCAAGCGGAAGTCGAAGGCGGGGTCACCCCATTGTCGCATTTTATGGCGGAGAGAAAATCTGAAGCGAAGGCTTTGGCCGAGGCCACGTTCTCGTCTTCGCTTAGTTTATAGATGGTGATTGGTTTCTGACCAGGTTCTTTACCGTCTTTGGTGTGGTAGTAACGGAAGCGCATCTGGTTGCTGGCGGAATTGAAGCGAAGAACCGCGCCGACGGAGGAAACGATCCCGAGTCCATCATAGGCGGTGGAAAATAGGTTTAGGACCGAAGACTGTGAAGAAGAGCATTTTAAGTCGTTGGCGCTGTTGGAAGCGGCGTAAACATAATCCCCGTTGGGTGTGATGATATCAAATCCGTTCTCCCGGGAACGGAACTCCAACTCGCAGTCGGTTAGGTCGCCGGTAAGATAATCTCCACAATATCGATGGTCACAGTGTTATTCTCGACATCCATAGCGTCGCCAATTAAACTCGAATTCAACGCCAAATTCTCGTAGGCTATAACGTATTTTCCGTCAATATCCTCGGGAATTGCGGTCAATTTCTTATATCGTCCTTCTAAAGATGGGGATTTGACGGTGATTTTTGTCGTGGCCGCCAATTCCTTCCCTTCGACTAAAGCCCGGCATTCAATCGTCGCATCTCCGGCCGTTAATGCGGTCAATGAGCCATCAGCAGAAACTGTTACTATCGCCTCATCGGAGGAAGAATAGGATATGGATCCGGTGCCTCCGTGGATTGTAGCTCCTAGCTGTTTGGTTTCCCCAACCGTCATCGTCAAACTCTTGGGGGCTGACAACGATGGTTCAACATCTTCACCCCAAATGTATTCGGCGTATTCCGGATGGTCGATGAAGGGGTTCCGGTTGCCTTGGTATTTAGCGACCGCTTCGTTCCGGGCCATTTCATATTCAGAAACGGGGTCGAGCTCATTCCAGGTCAGCAATAAATCAAGGGCTTCTTCATCCGACCCATCGACGACATCGGAGAAATCGAGAGTCCCGAATTTCGGCGTCGAATGGCTGCCGTTGGTCGAGCCCCCAACATTTTGATAAGTATTGTAATGAGTGTAGACGTAGAAGATGATCCGAGCGACGTCGCCTTTCGAATCATCGATCGGCTCGAACACCTCCTGCCCTAAGGCATAGCCGCCTAAAGCCACCGGATCGTTATTCGCGTCTTCGTAGTATTTCTCATTCGCCGAAGTATGGGGGACTTCCCCGAACTTGGCATTGTTACGTGCGCTATTGAGGCCGGACTCGACCGGACGGATATGGTGGAGGTCCGCCCCGCCGCCCGATTCGCCCCAAAGCCCATTCGATAAAGACTGACACCAAACGTGCTCTCGGTTCCAAGTCCCTTGCTTGCCCGAACCCCAAGTCTTGGAGATGGTGGTTTGGGAGTAAAATTCCAACACCTCCCCTTGAAAATCAGTGTCGGTTAAGGTGACATAGTTTGGATTTTTGCAATCATCATAAGTCGTATAAGTCTTATGAGTGGTGACCAATAGATCGTGAAGCTCGCCCAGGAGCTCTAATCCCCCGCTGGCCTCAATCGAATCGTAATACGTTTCGGCATCGGTCGAATAATTCCCGACGGACGCTTTAACTTCGCGCGGATAGACGCCAAGGCCAAGAAGCAAAGGCGCGCAGAGAAGGAAGACAAAGCGATGGGATTTCACACGGGTTTTATAACATGGATGCGCCTCTTTGAAAACAAGAAAACCGGAGGGGTGACCTCCGGTTAGGCGAGAATATCTCTGACCAACTCGCGATAAGGGGCGATGGCCAAATCGAGCAAGGAACGGCAATCAAGCTCGCCGGCATCGGCCAATAAGCTCACCAGGTTCCGGCTCGCCCCCGAAAGGAGCAAGACGTTGTCTTCTTTCGTGGCGCTGAAGCGGATCCCATGGGAATTGACGTTAAGGTAGATGACCTGTGGCAAGGGCAGGCCCTTCTCCTCAAACATCGATTTGAACGTCTCGTAGGTCGGGACGTTCTCCGCCCCCTGGTCGAATTCCATATCGGAGATGATGAGGACCCGCTTGATCGGCTGGGCGATGGTCTCTAGTTCGAGAATCAGACGATAGACCTTGAGGATGTCGGTGTTGGAGACATCATCGTAACGATGGATTTCCTCCAATTTATCGTAGAGACTCATTCCTTCTTGGAAGCGGACGATCTCGGGGTGGCTCGAGAAAGTGATGAAACTATCCTTAAAGGGTCCTTTCAGATATTCGGAGAAGAGGATGGCTAAACTGGTGGCGACCCGATCAGGGAAGCCGTTGTCGCACATCATCGATCCCGAGCCATCGCGAACGACGATGGTCCCGCTTAAATCGGGGAGACCATCTTTCATCGCCTGCCACTTGCTTTCCATGGCCGCCTTCTCCAACTCATTTAAGCGGTCAAATTCAAAGTAGTTAGGGACGATTTGATAAGGGTAAAGCCCTTCAGTCCTAATTTTGGCCTCCCCTTTCAAGGCCTTGTCGATGAAGTCGTGATAGCGCGCACCATCATTCCGTTCGAAAGCCGCCCGGTATTTATGAAAGGCCTGAGCCGGGACGCTTTGATAATCGAAGGAATAATCCATGGTCCGAAGGTTGTTCTCGACAATCCGACCTTTCCGAAGTACGGAAAGAATCTTCCTATACTCGGCGTTACTTAAGCCCAAGGCCTTAGCTAGATGACGGGCCAAGTTGATGGTTTTGGGATTAGAGGCGTTGATCGAAGGCATCCATTTCGATAGAAGGCTGACCGACCCATCAGGGGAAGCCAGATCCTCCTCGAGGGTCTTTTTGATGAGCTCAAGAAGCGCGGGCTCGGCTTTGGTGCCAATGAGCACAAAAAGATCATCATAACGGCCGAATTCGATGACTAAAGGAATGATTTTAACGGCCAAATCAGGATTATCGATGGCTAAGTCATGGTAAAGGGTTCGGAAGACCGCCCGTTCCCCTAACCCGCCCCGGATATCCCGGGCGTAAAGAAGCAAAGAAAGAGCCCGCTCTTTATCCAGCGAGAAAGCCTTCTTGAACAAAGGCCGGCATTGGCTGGGGTTCGACCGGCTGGCCCCAATAAGCGAAAGGAGGTCGACCAAATAATCGCCCGAAGAATAATAGGCGGCATCGCCGTTCTCGGTCCGAGCTAATAAGCGGGTGTTGTTTTCGTTCATGTTCGTTCCCTCCTTCATGATTGTTTTTGACAAGGCGCGTTACTTTTCCCAATAAAGATGATTTGTTGCGGTCCACGCCTTTAACGCTTTCGCGGCACCTTAGATTAAGCATCATTGGAAAATCATGGGTTGCTGTCGGTGCATGATGATATTTTAAGGATCTAACGAGTCGTGAAAATTGACAGAATCTTACTAAATATTGAACCCATTCAATAAAGGTTTTATCGTATGTTTATTCGGTTAATACATGAATTTAGACCACGGATAGGGGGTAAATATGCAGGATAGTTACGAGAAAATCAAAATCGCATTGCCGGAAAACCTCTTGGAATTGATCGACCGGGATGCCGAGAGTTTCGATTTCTTCAAGAAGGATAAGACAGTCAATCGGAATGGGTTCGTCAACGCCTTGGTCGTCGCCTATTTCGATACCTTCCGCCAAAAGGAAGCCGAAGAACGGGCCCACCTATTGGCCCTAGCCAAAAAATCATCTCTAAACGAGAAGGAAAGTTCCCTCTTCATCGACTCCATCATCGCCGAAGGTTATAAAGGCTACGTCAAGAAAGCCAACTACTCGGCTTCCTTATCCTTTCGTCCGACCAAAGAAAGCATCTACATCATCAGCCATATCGAGTCGAACCTGCTCAGAGGCTCGACCTTTTCCGATTACTTTCGTCGGATGCTTTTCGCCTATGGCTCCTTGCCCCAGTTCCGGCGGGAAGCAATCGTCTTCAAAGACGTCTATAAGAAAGCGAGCAAAGCCATCGAGGCTAAAAAGCAAATTTACGTCTATACTGCGAATAACGCCGGGCAAAGAAAACCTATTTCGCCCTATGGCTTCGCGGTCGTGGCCGAAGAGACTTATAACTATTTGCTATACAAAGAAGGCGACGACTGCCGAAGCTTCCGCTTGTCGAAAATCAAGGACATCATCGAACTGGATAGCTCGGCCGTTTTCGATGAGGTCGACCAAGACGTCTTCCGCCGACTAGCCGAATATGGGCCCCAATATTCCTATTCCCGTCATCCCTTCGAGACCGAAATCTTTTTAACTGATAAAGGGCAAAGCCTTTTCAAGAAACTTTACGTCTATCGTCCGAAGGTTGACCGGGTCGAAGGCAACCATTATTTCTTCCGTTGCTCCCTTGACCAGCTAGAGCAATACTTCCGCCGCTTTGGGGCGGAATGCCAAGTCATCAAACCGGAAAGACTTCGGCAACGGCTGATCACCTACTACAAAAAGGCTTATAAATCCTTAATCACCAATAATCTCAAAGACCAATAAAAACATCCCAATCGTTGCGAATAATGCTTTGTTTAAATGGGTTTTGCAGGAAAAGGCGATATTGCCTAAATCAAATTTTTAAACGTTCATAAATAAGATAGTTCGTAACATTTTTGTTGTATAATAAATATGGGTTGTTCTCATGAATGCTTTAACCATCTACGAGGGATCGTCATCCATCGTCAAAAAGCCAATTTACGGCAAAGGGGTCCGTCATAACGATTATGGCCTGGGCTTTTACTGCACGGAAAGTTTGGATTTGGCCAAAGAATGGGCAGTCAAGGAAAACCGAGATGGATGTGTCAATAAATATGTCCTTGACCTATCCGGTCTACGAGTCCTCGATCTTTCCGACAAAGGCTTCACCACTTTGCACTGGATCGCCATCTTAGTCCAAAATCGGATCTTCAATACGGCACACGACGTCTCCAAGGAAGGAAAACGATATCTCATTAACCATTTTATTTTGCCCATCGAAAACTACGACGTCATCAAAGGCTATCGGGCCGATGATTGCTACTTCCTTTATGCCGCGAACTTCCTTAACAACGCCTTGACATTGCAATGACTTTCGACCGCCTTGCGACTCGGCAATCTCGGGGATCAGATCGTTTTGAAATCCCCAAAAGCTTTTAACCAACTTCGTTTTTCAGGTTATGAAATCGCCGAATCGGCAACCTATTTTCCTTTACGACAAAAGCGCAATCAGGATGCGATTGCAAAATTCTTAAGCAGCCGAAACGACCCATTCGAACCTGATGGTTTATACCTAAGCGATATTATCCGGGGAGGAATCAAGCCCAATGATCCCCGCCTACAATGAGCAATGGCTCGGGGTCATCCAACCCAAAGTAGCCTATATGTTCGAGTTCGCCGTTTTGAAGGAAGGACTCAACATCGATGACTTTTCTGATAAATTCGCTAAATCGGAAGCCGCTCGGAGCTTAGAGACTGCGGATTGTATCCTGGCCTTAGGGAAAACCTCCATCGAGCTTTTATACCTTGTCTTAGGCAAAGAGCCCCATGATATTGAAGCGACCGACATCCCCACCCCGGAATTCTGGGTCGGATGGGTTTTGGCCTATGCCCAATGGCATTTTAATAGGACATATGCCGAACTCATCAAAGCCATCAAACCCAGCCAACTGTTGAATTACTACTTCCCCTATCACGAGATGGATATACGCCAAACGATGGACCTTATCGCGGAATATCTCAAACCGGGCTGCCCTCTAAAGACGATTCGAGAAAAACAAGGGTATAGCCAAAGCCAATTATCTAACTTATCCGGGGCTCCCTTACGAACTATCAGAGCCTATGAGCAAGGATCGGTCGATATTGCCAAAGCCCAAGCCGAAACCCTATATTGGCTTAGCGACTGCTTAGGCTGCACAATAGAGGATTTGATTAAGTAATATTTCGGCAGACTCTTATTTTTTAGAGACTGCTTCGAAGAAACTCGATTCTTTCTTCAATACTCTTTTCCGTCAAAGGCGAGGACTTCAAGATGTCATAGCCATGCATCGCTCCTTTAATAAACCGGAAGGTAACCGGACATCCGGCTAAGACCAACTTATCTCTAAAGGCGATGGCCTCATCTTTCAGGCAATCAAACTCGCAAGCTTCAATATAGGCAGGCGGAAAACAAGAATAATCCTGAAGATGAAGAAAATTCGGAACCTCCGGGTTGCCCTGCCCATACATCGACCACATTTTCTTATTGTTCTTCCCGTTCCATAACGGAGTGTCGAGAAAGTTTTTCATCGATTCGGTCGAAAGCAAGGGGTCGAGCACCGGGAAGCAAAGAACCATCGCTTTAATCCATTCTGAACAAAGCCGAGCTAAGTCGGCCGCCAAATAACCACCGGCCGAATCGCCGCCGACGGCGATATGTTCTTTATCGATATAGAGCAAATCAGCGTTTTCATAAAGATAATCAAACGCTTTGAGAATCTGCTGATTGGGGATTGGATAGAGCTTAAGCACCGAGTAATCGACAATGATCCCAACAACATTCAAATCCTTAATGATTGTTAGAAATTGGGCGACCTGCGAACCATTGGCTTTATAAGCGAAGCCCCCTCCATGAAGATATAGATAGCAAGGACGCGATTGGTTTATATCGCCGTTTGGGTAGACCACATAGACGTTAAAAGGATAATGGTCCTTAAAGCGAATGAGCCGGTAATTCGCCTTGGCTCGCTTCAGATAAAAGAGGATATTGGGCATAAAGATTTTCCCCATCGTTGCCACGAAGCGATTGAAAGCCGGATGGAAGTTAGCGAGTTTTCCTAAGGATTCATCGATTGGATAGCGTTTCATAAGAATACGGTCCTTTTGTTAAGAAAGCAGATAATCTCTGTTAATCTCAATCCCGATGCTTTGCTTCCATTTGGAAGCAGCCACCAAACAAGTCGTCCCGGTTCCCACAAACGGGTCGAGGACTATGCCATTATTCGGGCAGCAGACCGCGATTGGAAGACGGACCAAATCGGAGGGGAAGCCCGCATAATGAGAAGAGCTTTTTCGGTTAGATTCGACAATATCCCAAACGTCGCCAAGTAAAGAGCCCTCCCGGCTGTACTTAAGGAAGTAAAAGCCTTTTGCCTGCAGTTCCTCTGCCCGGCCTGATAAGCGGATCGAATCCCCGTTCGTCACCCGGTTCTCGCCCTGAATAACCATCCGGAAGTCCGGTATTAGACCCGCTTCAACTTCCTTTAAAACATTATTTAGCTCAGTTAAGGCCATCTTCTTCTCTTCCGGACTTAAATGGGTGGAACGCTCGATCTTCCCCGAAAGGAAACGCCCGAGACGCCGCTGGAAGTAACGACGGCGCCCCGCTTGCCAAGATGGGATTTTCCCACTTCCAAACGGGCCTTCGATTCATTGAAATAGTATCCGGATGCCGACTTGGTGAAGAAAAAGAACGGCTCATACGTATTGCGGAACCGATCATGGACGCTAGAGGGAGCCCCTTTCATCTTGTTCCAGATGATTTGATTTCGCAGCACGAAACCGACTTCATCGATCAAACGAATGGTTAAACGATAAGGAAGCAGTTCCAAATGCTTATCAATATAGGAGTCGCCAAGATTCAGCCAAAAGGAGCCACTCGGTTTTAAAACCCGATAGACTTCCTTAAATAAACGGACCAAGGAATCAAGATATTCGGAATAACTAGGCTCGTTTCCAAGCGACGAAAACGGGTACTCGCGTTTCTGATAATATGGCGGAGAAGTTAAAACCAGATCGATGGAATCGGAAGGAATCGTAGGCATCAGTTCAAAAGCATCGCCATTAACAAACAAAGGCTCAATCGAATGACTATGGAGATAATCTTCAAACGGATTCGAAACTCCCATAAAACGTTCTTAAGTATAACCCAGGCCTTAAAGATTCCGAAGCACACAGGTTCAACGGTTCGAATGACAATCGGCAAATATGTGCTGAAATTAGGTTTGATTTGCAGGGTTATTACATCCTAATAACAGAAAAGGCCTGGTCAATTCGAACCAAGCCTTGATATTTCGCTGGTGACCCGTACGGGATTCGAACCCATGAATGTATCCTTGAAAGACGGGCCAAATAAATGGCGCTTGCTATAGGGCTCGAACCTACAACCGATCGGTTAACAGCCGATTGCTCTACCATTGAGCTAAGCAAGCGCATGCGCCTTAAGCGCGTTTCATATCTTACTTACCGAAGGACCGATTTGCAATAAGGAAAATCAAAAATCCCAAAAGTCCGATGAAAGCAAAGAAAAAGCCCTTGAATCCAAGGGCCGGTAGACCGATTACTTCGCTTCCTCGTTGAGTTTCTTCTCGATGGTCGAGAAGAGGTCATGAACGGTTTCGATGCCATTGAGTTCGGAAGTCTCAAATTGGATTCCGGTGCTTTCCTCTAACGATAAGCACATCTCAACGACGTCGAGTGAATCCAAGCCAAGATCTTTCAGTTTGGCGTTTTCATCGATGGTTTTCCGATTGAGACGCTCCATGAACATCTCGCGGATTTCTTTCATAGTCAGGGTAGCCATAGTATTTCACCTCGCCGCCCATTATAGAGAAACCCCGAGATTAATGGAATAGAAGGAAAGAAAAGGAACGAGGCGCCCCCGTTCCTTTTCCGCCCTCGACTAGAGATTCTCGACGAGGGTCATCTCTTCCGAAACCTTCTCGGAGACCGCGGTAGAAGTCGACTTGATGGCACTCATCATAATGGTCCCGATGCTGGCGAAAGCGATCAGGGTCAAAAGAATGCCGAGCAATTGCCCTTTTAGTTCCGACATATCTTCACCTCCTTTCTTTCTTCAAACGATATAGCCGACGATGGCCGCCCCTTTAACGGTGATGGTCATCGTATCTTTGCTGATCAATAGGGGATCGTAATCCTTCCCCAAGATGAAACGGACCGTTTGCCCGAAGGCCGGCTGCTGATCATCAATCTCGACCAGTTTCGCCCCAAACGAGTCAATAAGGTCTAACGCGTCAGCCGACAAATACCCGTCTCTAGCCAATCGATAGGAGATGGTCAAAGCCAGGTTATCAAGCTCGGAACGGATCGAGCTGACGATAGTGATGTCCCCCGCCAGTAAAAAGGCGAAGACCAGGAACACCAGCGAAAGGAGCATCGAGAACTTATAGGCCACTGAGGATACCTCCGAGCACTTCCACCACCGCCAGAGCCAACATCAATAAGGAGATACCGGCCCCAACCAGCGGAAGGAATGATAAGGATTCCAATTTTCCAAGCCGTTTTCGCGCCACACCCTCATGCTTTTCCTCGCTTAACCGAGCGAAGAGACGATGGAATTGTTCCAAATAACGGGACAAAGACCCTTCCTCGACCATCTGGTAAATGGAGATCATAACCTCGCGGATCTTCGGATCGGGGAATTCGGCGGCGAAATCAGCGAAGGGCTGAACGGTCTTGTCCTCATCGATGGCTTTTAATAACTTCTGCAGCTTCTCCGCCATCTTCGGGCTGGCGAAGGGGATGATCGATTCCAATCCTTTATAGACGTTGTAGTTATTACCGATATAAACGGAGAAATAAGTGAAGAGGCGCACGAACTCCTCCTGGTTTTCGTCGCTTTTCCCTTTGAGGATGGCATCATAACGGGTATAGACAAAATAGAGGCCAGCTAGGAATAGCCCAATCGGGGCAATTAAGACGTAACTAAGCCCATAGAGGAAATAGGCCCCGACAGTTAACCCGGCGGTTAAAAGAAATAAAATACCAACCTTAAGGAATTCTGTTTTCGGATTGAGGCCGGCCGCCTCGATCTTCTTACCAAGAGAATGTTTCATGAGGCTCCTTCTTCCGCCTTTTAATGCTCAAAGAGGATAGTTTCCCTTCCCCGAAGCGTAACGTGAACAGGACGAAGGAGAAGAGGAACAAGGCGAAATAAACGATGGAGGAGATAAGGTAAGAAACCGATGTTTCCAAATACTGGTAGAAGGAAGTGAGGCCGATCCGCATAAAGATCATGACTAATAGCGATAGCCCCCACATCATCCCGAATTGGACATAAGTCCGGACCCCGGCTTTGTGATAGGCGATATCGGCTAATTCGATCCGGCTGCTCTCCTCCATGACTTCGCTGGCGACTTTTAGAATGTCCCCACCCTGTTCTTGATAGATATGGAACACCGAGACGAACATCGGATAGATGGATTTGTCGAAGTAAGATTCGAAGTATTCGACCTTCTCAGCGGCGGTCAAATCCGAAATCGAAGCCGCCAGCTTATGGGCTGCATCTCCACAAGAAGCCAATCCGTTCTCGAAAGCCCGGTCGATGGAATTGGTTGCCGAAAGCGACAAGATAAACGCCGAGATAAACGAAGCACACTCCGAACGCCGAATCTTCCGTTGCTTATATCGGTCCAACAAAGGAAAGACGATTAAGGCGAAGCAGACGATGGTGGCCAATATAAACGCTCCGGCCACAATGAAATTGGTGGTGACGTAATAGACGCAAACTCCGATGAAAAGGCCGATCAACAAAGATATCAATAGACTCGTCAGCATCTTAGAACACCTTCTTGACCGTCATCGTCTCCTCGTCGGCCCAACCGATTGAGGTGATCTTCCGATTCGTCCGCCCTTTGTCATCGATCTTATCGACGTAAACGAATAAAGGGAAATGATGGAGAATGTCACGCAGCAACCCCTCCATTTCCAATTGCTTGCCGGCCATCATCGCCATCCGGGCCATCCGATAGGGCATCGATTCCAAATCATAGGAATGGATGGTGGTGATAATCGGCCTTCCGGCCATGGCGCAGTTGAGGGCATCGAGCATCTCCTCACCCCGCGACTCGGCAAGCAATAAATAATCGGGATCATAACGGAGGGCGGTCCGGATAAGCGAGGCATAAGAAGCTTTCTTGACCCGGTCATCGGTAAGCCAAGTCGTTAAATCGAAGTTGGCGTTGCCCCGGGTTAATTCCAGTTCGGAGACGTTATCAATGACGATGACCCGGGTGGCGTCATCTAATTGCTGCAATAAATACTTCTGCAATTCGGTCTTGCCGGCTCCAGTTGGACCCCCAATGACGATTGATTTGCGCTTTTTCACTGCATCGAGGAGGATTTTGCGGGAATTCTTGTAAAAGAAGCTCGGGTCTTTATCCAAAAGGCAGGTCCTAGAGGCGATCCGTAAGGCAAAGGAATAAGATTTCTTCCCCGTCACCCGAGCCAAGGAATGGAAGGTGGCCGAGAGACGATAGATATCGAAGTTGACGTCGAGGATTGGATCGAGGTAGGAGAATTGCTTCTCGGCCAGGTTAGCGATCTGACGGAGGAAATCGCTGATCTGGTCCTTGTTGACCTCGATGTCTGACCGGCGTCTGCCAAGCGAATTGGTCTTATAGTAAATCGCCTCCCCGTTATAGGAGATATCGGTGATGCCCTCTAAAGAAAGCAAGGGGGCGAGGAAGGAAGTCTCCAGTGACTCCTTCAAACGGTTTTCTTCTACCATGGTCAATCCTTTCTGATCGTAAGATAGGCGATCTTCTCGAACTTCGGCATCAACGGGGCGGTCGAGAATAAATAGATCCGAAGCTCATCGGGATAAGCTTTATAGGCCGAGCCCCGCGAGGAGGAAAAAGCGCAGTTATAGCCGACCGTCTTAGGGTTGGAAAGGCTCTCGGCGAGGTAATATTCAAGGTCTTTCCTAACCCCCTCCTCATAGAAATAGGGATATTCCAATAAGGCCCCTTGGGTATCGAAGGCGACGACATTGGCTAAGCCGATGGTGTTGTATAGCCCTAAGAACACCCGGTTGAGGTTGGTGTAGAAATAGGTATTCCTAAATAGGAACAGCGACCCGACGATGATGGTCGTCCCCAAAAGGAAATTGAGCATTCATTCCCCTCCTAAGACTACGGAGAAGCCAGCGTCGGCCAGACTAACGAAAGTCTGCTCACTCCATTTGAAGAGGAAGGTATCGCCCTGCTCCCCAAAAGGACCGAATTCGACTTCGAAGGAAAGGCCCTCGCGCCCCTCCCCTACCCCTAGGGGAATATAGATATCGTTAGTATAGAACTCGGTATCTTCAAAACCATCTTCGTACTCCCGGCTATGGAAAGTCCGCTGGTCGACAAGATAATGCTCGCGGGCGGCGAAGGTGTATTTAGCCCGGCCTCCGGAGTCGCTGACCTTAGTGGCGTAAATCGTGATCAGTTGCTTTGCCGGGTCATAGGTTCGGTCAGGCAACAATCGCCGGGGCCGCCACCGCCCAATATGGATTTGCCCCACGGCGATGTTTTTAATAGAGAGCATCCCTTCGACAATCGAAGGAGCAGTCAAATAATTTTCGGGGTAATAATAGTAGAACTGAAATCGGGAGAGCCCGCATTCGCGCCGTTTCTTACTCCGCCCCAGCCCTTCTAACAAGAACGAGACACCATAGGACTGATCGTTAACATACATCACCCGATTGCCATCAACCTCCTTATTGAGGCTTAGCAATTTGTCCTCATAAGGCGGGGAAGGGGAAACGGTTTTGGCGATGAGATTGGAGAAGGAACCGCCGCTGACATGGAGGCCCGATCTCGTGCCATAAGCTTTGATATCGAGCTCAAATCGGCTCAAATAGGTAACCGAGGCGGGGATGGTGAAAGAACCCGAGACGATGCCAGAGGAGGTCGAATAGGAATAATAGTTCTCCTCTTGGAAAACTATGAGTTTAGTCGATGGGTTATAGACCCACCGCTTTAAATAGAAGTTATGGCGGCCATCGCCGGTGTCGAAGTTCCAATTAACGACAATGTCCTGCCCCTCGACGATCATCGAGGTGGCGATATTGAAGATATTGGTGGTCGGGACGGCCACGGGCAAAACCCCCGGCAGGCCTAAAAGGGTGGCCCCAAAGAGCAGGTATTTGACCATGGTCAGCAGTTAAAAGGCCATCGCGACCCGGGAATAGATGCCCGAAAGGTCTTTCTTATATTCGGCGTCCCGATAATAGGATAAGTACCAAAAGCGGTAATGGCGGCCATGCTCAAGGCACTCGTTGACGAAGATCTCCCCCTCTAAGGGGTCAAGGCTAGCGAAGAACGAGCGGACTTTGCGCAAGAACGCTCCGGCGGCCGAGCTCAAGCGGGTCAAGAAATCGTCGGTTAAGTTGACCAAATGGTAATCCGGACTCTTCCCGACTTGGACGAGCGATTGGCGGTACATCGCCCCGACCAGCAAGGATTTGTCACGGTTGGATAAATGGCTGAGATCTAAGTTGATTGTTTCATCCATTGGGTTTACCTCCTTGCTAAATATGTAGCGTCCAAATCGACAATCATCACCGATTATTTTTATTTTAAGCGGAAAATAATTTTCTTTAAGACTTCTATTGAAGCCTTAATTGGTCAATAATGTAGCGGTTATGATTGTTTTGGTCGGCAAAAGCGCCTCCGGCAAAACCGAGGTCGCCAAAGAGCTCGCTTCGCTTTATGGCATCCAAAAAGCCATCACCCATACCACCAGGAATATGAGAGGCGGGGAAAGGCAAGACGTCGATTACCATTTCGTCTCGGAAGAGCAGTTCCTTAAGTTAAAAGAAGATAATGCCTTCGTCGAGACCACTGAATATAACGGCCATCATTATGGCTGCTCGAAGAAGGAAATCGCCGATGACAAATGCGTCGTCGTTGATCCAAATGGCCTCAAGGCCTTCCAATCGCTTGGCGACCCCTCGATCATCACTTTCTACCTTGAAGCCGACCAATCGACCCGGAGGAAGCGGATGGAGGAACGAGGAGATAAGGAAGCCGATATTCAAAAACGGCTCACCAATGATGAAATCGCCTTTAAAGGAACCAACAAACAAACCGATTTCCAAATCCGAACCGATTCATTAACCATCTTAGAGGTAGCCAAACTCGTCAAAGAAGATTACGACCAAGCCTTGCATCATTAAGCCAAGCAAAAAGCGTTCCCGGAGGATAGGGGGAACGCTTTTCGTTTAGGGTAGAGAGGATTAATCCTCGTCGTCGGCATCATCCTTATTGCCACCGGTCGGGACAAAGTCCTTCAGATCGGCCGCATAGTTATGGGGGATGATCTTGCCCTGCTCGAGGCCATGCTTATCCATGACATCGGCGATGAGCTGTTTGGCCCGGCGCATCGAGAGTTCGGACTTAACCTTGAACACCATCGGGATGTCCTTATAGATGTTCTTGTGGCTGGCGTCCTGGACCGGATAGGTCGAGTTGGCATAATCCTTCGGATCGAGGGCGAAATAGAGCTTCAGGCTCTTGCCGGCGATGGTGATCTTGACGAAGGTGATCTTATGGAGACGGAAGGTGTCGCCGGAATTGGACACCCGGGACTTAACCCCATAGGAGAGAATCTCGGACTTGAGCTCGTTGTAGTTGCTCTTCATGTCCTTATCGGCATCGACCATCCGAGTCGGGAAGGGGATGCGGATAATCTTGTCATGAGGCGGGAGGTCGGGGTTGACGGTGCCAACCGGCTTCTTCTCCGGCTTCTTCTCCTCAACCGGAGCCGGGGCTGGATTATTGACCACGACGGTGATATGGGGAGTCGGGGCGGGGGCCGGCTCGGGTTCGGGCTTGGGTTCTTCGACCACGACCGGTTTCGCTTCTTCCGGGTCTTTGACGACCACGGTCACCGGGGCGACTTTCTCTTCCTTGATCGGGGCGGCCGCCTGGAATTCCTGGCGGACGATGGTCCGGATGAGGTCGGCGGTGATAGAAGGATCCTCAGAATCCTTGGAGAGTTTGGCTAACTCATCGGCGACGATATCACGGATATCCTCGGCGGTGATGGTCGGCTTCTTCTCTTCTTCGGCCCGGCGGGCTTCTTCGGCTTTCCGGGTTTCCTCTAATTGCTTAAGGAGGGCTTCATGCTTCTCGTCGGCCGCTTTCTTCTCGTCTTCGGCCTTCTTGGCTTCGGCGGCCTTCAAGGCCTCTTCCTCAGCTTTGGCTTTCTTCTCCTCCTCTTCGCGGCGGAGCTGCTCGATGGTCTCGCGACGGGCTTGTTCAATCACTTCCCGGCGAGCCTTCTCGGCGGCGAGCTTCTTCTCCTCCTCTTCTTGTTTAGCTTTTTCCTTGGCTTCCTGTTCAGCCCGGAAAGCCGCCAATTCTTCTTTGATGATGGCCCGGACATCGACCGGTTCTTCTTTGACTTCCGGTTTCGGCTCCTCTTTCTTAACCTCGGCTAAGGATTCGGAGATGATCTTCCGGATGTCATCGGCGTTCAAAGCCGGCTCTGGCTCCGGTTCGACGACTAAGTCGCCCGCCGGGGCGGCGTTCTTGATCTCCTCGGCCACGATCTTGCGGACGTCATCGCCGGTGATAGCCGGGGCGGCCGGCTTGGTTTCGGCGGTGGCCGGCAGGCTCACGATGACCGGTTTCTTGTTGCCTTCGAGCTCTTCTTTGATGATCTTGCGGACCTCGTCGGCGGTTAAAGGCTTGTCGCCCATGGCGGCCTTGACTTCGGAAAGGGGAACATCATCCTCTTTCTTTTTAGTCTTGGCGTCAGGCGAATAGGTGTTGATGTATTGGACGAGAAGGGGGCCGCTTAAGGGCGAGGTGGCCGGGGCGGCGATGATGTTGGTCGGGGTCGGAGCGGCCGGGCAGACGCCGTCGCGATAGGCGGCGACTTCCTTCGGGGCGGCCGGTTCGGCGACCTCGTGGGCGTAAAGCTTATCGGTGGCATAGACGCTGGCATCGGTCGGGATGAGCTTGGGTTTACGGACGACCTCCAGGCTTCCCATATAAGCCATATCCATGATGACGGCAACGATGCAGAGGATGGCGCCGACGAGCATCAGCAGGACCGGGACCAACCCTAACAGGGCATCTTTGATTCCTAAATCATTGAATTGGGCGATGATGGCGCCGACATAGCCCCCATCGGAGAACTTGGCGCCGGAGTCATAGATTTGGCAGTAGCCGGTTTCGGTAAAAAGGAATAGACCGCAGAAAACGATCATCGCCCCACCGAGGATCCAGCCGACGGTCTCAAATAAGGCCACCGGATGCTTCTTGGCGATCAGCATGATGAACTGGATTAAGAACAGCAAAACGACCAAGCCGGCTAAACCATACATGACATAGTCGGCGCAGACGAGATTGGCATCGATCAGCCCTTTGATGCTGGCCTCAATCATGCCGAAGTTGAAGATGTTGCCGACATTGGCGACGTAATCCCCGATGCCAGGAGCCATCTTCGGGATTACGAAACCGTAAACCGCGATGCCGCCGGCAAGAAGGATAAGGCCAATGATTGACAACGTAGCAATTTTACCTTTCATATAGGCTCCCTCCGCAAATTGCGATTGCTTTACTAAATTGTAGACAAGCAAAAGCCAAATTCAAAGAAAAATTAGCGCAAAAGTTCGTCTAAATGGCATTGGGCGTAAGGTTGGCTGCAGAAGATGGTGATTTTTTGGGGCAAAACCTCGACCTCGACGTTGCCGATCGGCCCCGGTTCGCCATCTAAGCACCAGGGTCCCGAATAGTCAGTTTCAATCTTGACTTTCTTAGCTTTTATCGGACGAATCCGGTTGAAAGGCAGGTAATGGAGAAGCCCATTGAAGGGGCCTTTTTTGGTGACGTAGATCTCAAATACCCCATCGTCGATGCGGGATTTTCGGTTGACCGTGAACCCGCCGACCTTCCGGCCATTCAAAAGCAAAAGGAAGGGGGTGTCGTATTCTAAGACCGAGCCATCATCGAAACTAAGCCGAACATGGACCGAATGCTTTTTGAAAGCTTCTTTTAAAGCTAGGTCGTAATAAGCCAGCCGCCCGGCAATGGCTTTCATGAAGCGAGGGGCGCTATAGGCGATGTCGGCATAGGCCCCGATGGCCGCCATATAGGCGAAATGGGAATCATTGAGCCGCATGACGTCGGAGGCGGTCACGAAACCATCCTTGATGATATTGAGGGAACGGAGCAAGTTTTTTCCGATCCCATAGTTTCGCCCCACGTCCCCGATGGTCCCGGAATTGAGATACCCAAGGACCGGAATCTTATCGAGCTTGCATAAGGTATCGAGGATATGGTTGAAGGTCCCATCGCCCCCGGAGATAAGAAAAGCCTCGTAGTTTTCGGCTAACGAGGCCAATTTGAGGCGATCAGCGTCGAAATCACTTAGCCGATAGCAGTCCAATTCATCAAAGGAGGGGGCCAAAAAGCGCAGAACCTCGGTTATTTTCTTCTCTCCCATCCGATGGCCCGAGGCCGAAGAAAGGATCAGCAAGGCTCTTTTCCGCATAAGCGAATGATAAACGAACGTCTATTTGCCCGCAATAGAGGCGGCGATGAACCCTTTGAAGAGGGGATTGGGCTTTAACGGGCGGGAGGTGAATTCCGGGTGGAATTGGCATGCGATGAAAAAGGGGTGATCTTTCAATTCGACGATCTCGACCAAGCCAGTCCCCGGGTTGGTGCCGGAGATCACCAAGGCCGAACCTTCTAGCTCTTTCTTTAGTTCAGGGTTAACCTCATAACGATGGCGATGCCGTTCCTTGATGAGTTTCTCGCCATACAAGGAATAGGCCAGACTCCCTTCCTTTAACTCGCATTCATAGCCGCCAAGCCGGAGGGTCCCACCCATATCGATCCCCTCATGCTGTCCATGGAGGTAGTCGATGATCGGAAATTCGCATTCGGGATCGAATTCGGTCGAATCCGCCCCTTGGAACCCTAAGACATCTTGGCAAAACTCGATGACCGCGAGCTGCATCCCGAAGCAAATACCTAAGAAAGGAATCTTATGCTCCCGGGCATACTTAATGGCCAGTTTCTTCCCTTCCGAGCCCCGCTTGCCAAAGCCGCCGGGGACGAGAATCCCGTCGACGTCGCCTAAGGTCGAATCCAGGTTATCGGGAGTCAAATCCATCGACTTAACCCACTTGACCCGCACTTCACTATCTAAGGCATAGCCGGCCGCCTTCAAGGCTTGATAGACCGAAAGGTAGGCGTCCTTCAATTCGACGTATTTACCGACCAAAGCGATGGTCGTCCGTTTCTTTAGATGCTTGATCCGGTCGATGAGGGATTCAAGCGCGGACAAATCGGGGGCTGGAGCGCTCATCCTAAAATGATCAAGGACATAATCGTCGATCCCTTGATTATGGAGTTTAATCGGCAATTCATAAAGGCAGGGGCAATCATCGGCCTCGAATACCCCGTTTAAGGGGACGTTGCAGAAAAGGGAGACTTTCTCCTTGGTATGGGCCGGCAAGGGAACTTCGCTTCGAAGGATGATGGCGTCGGGCTGGATGCCTAAGCCGGTCAGCTCTTTCACCGAATGTTGGGTCGGTTTGGTCTTGCTTTCCTCGCTGGTCTTTAGATATGGGACCAAGGTATTGTGCAAAAACAAGGTATTCTCGTATCCGAATTCCAATCGGGCTTGGCGGATGGCTTCTAAGAAAGGCAGGGATTCGATATCGCCGACCGTCCCGCCGATCTCGGTTATGATGACGTCGGCGTCGCTCACTTTGGCCGCCTCCAATAGACGGGCTTTGATTTCATTGGTCACGTGGGGAATGACCTGGACGGTGGCTCCGAGGTAATCGCCCCGCCGTTCTCTGGCGATGACTGAGGAATAGATCTTGCCTGAGGTGACCGAGCTTTCTTTAGTCAGATTCACATCGAGCCAGCGTTCGTAATGGCCGATATCGAGGTCGGTCTCGGCCCCATCCTCCGTGACATAGACCTCGCCATGCTGATAAGGGGACATGGTCCCGGGGTCGACGTTCAAATAAGGGTCGAACTTCTGCATGAACACCTTCAATCCCCGGAGTTTCAGTAACATCCCGATAGAGGAAGCGGAAATGCCTTTGCCTAAACTCGAAACGACCCCACCGGTCACGAAGATGAATTTGCTTGCCATAACTAGCCCTCGGATAAACAACTTGCCTATTGTATGCTCAAAACCCTTGATGATGAAGGGAATAGACAAAGGTAACTAGACGATGTCTAATCTTTTAAGGCAAAATCCCGGCTGAGCGTTCGCCCGTCCACCGTCTCGATGACCACTTCCTTATAATGGGTCGAGATCCCTAGATGGACCGGAACGATCGAAAGGCCATGGTCCTTGTCGGCTTGGATGAGATAGAGGTTATACTCGCCTTTGGTATAACCTAGCCCATCGCCTGCATCCTCATAATGGTAGCAAGCGGCTTCATTCCCCGTCCAAAGCAAGCGCAAAGTCGAACTAAAATCCGTCGTCTTGGTCATAGTTGGGTTCAAAGCCAAGATCGAATGGTCGCGGACGAAGAGGTTAATCGCGTATTCATCAGCCGAGATGATCTCCCAGCCTTTCTTATGCAATTGATGGTCGAAATAGGAATAGAAGTCATCTGGGAAATAAACCGCCCGTCTTTGCTCGCCCGCCATTAAGGAGGGGGCTAAAAGCAACGATTCGCCAAGCATGATGGCCGAGTTATCGTTATATATTTCCTTTGCTTCTGGGAAGTTATAGACCAAGGGACGCAGGACCGCTAATCCGCTGGAAAGGTTTAAGAAAAGGTTATCGTAAATCGTCGGGATTAGCTCATAACGGGTCAAGATAGCCCGGCGATAAATCTCCTTGGTCTTTTCATCATAAGCATAAGGTTCCTGCCGCCTTGTCCCAATTGAGGAATGGTTTCGCAAAACTGGAGAAAGAATCGAAGCGTTGATGAACCGTTGCAATAGATGGTCCGGGCAATCGCCGCCGAAACCCCCGATATCGACCCCGATGTTGGCAAAGCCGCTTAAGGAAAGGTTAGCCAATTGGGGGATGGTTAACCGAAGATGGTCATAGATTGAATTGTTATCCCCGGTCCAAGCCCCGGCGTAACGAGGCGTCCCGGCATAGGCGGCTCTACTGATGACATACGGACGCTTATCAGCCTTGATGAACCCTTCATAGGTCGCCTTATCCATGCAATGGCCATAGATGTTATGGGCCAACTCATGTTTAAGCCCGCCCATCTCGACCTCGAGGGGCAAAGGACCTTTGAAAGAAGCCGGCTCATTCATGTCGTTCTCGATGCCCCCGATTCCGGTTTCCTTTAAGAAAGAAGCGACCTTATCCGACCACCATTCCTGGACCTTCGGATTAATGAAGGCCG
Organism: uncultured bacterium; assembly: GCA_949297805.1. Classification (GTDB taxonomy): domain Bacteria; phylum Bacillota_I; class Bacilli_A; order RFN20; family CAG-826; genus Alloenteromonas. The sequence goes on along the minus strand of CASFTG010000001.1, from coordinate 130,184 downwards.
GGAAGACCGAATCACCGGGCCAGACTTCGTTATGGTAGACCTCCCCATCAAGGGTGGAGAAATAGCCGTTCTTCATCCCTTCGTCATAGACCTTATAGCCATCTAAGGCCTTCACCCCGGCATCGATGATGGAGATGAGGTGAATCCCTTCCTTCGAGAGTTTATCGGTCAAAGCCTTCATATCGGGGAACCGTTTTGAATCGACGGTGAAATCCATGTAACGGTCCATGTAATCGATATCAAGGTAGACGGCGGATAAGGGGATATCGGCTTTCTTATAGCCTTCGACTACATCCAAGACATCTTGTTCATAGACATAGCCCCACCGGCTTTGCTGAGCCCCTAAGGCCCAACGGGGCGGCAAGGGGTTGCGCCCGGTGATGGAGGTGTAATCGGCGATGACATCCGGCATCGACCCAAAGAAACAATAAAGGTCCAGGGCCCCGGCCGAATAGCCATAGGTCACGTAATCCGGATCCTCTTTCCCGATGTCGAAACGGCAAAGGGAGGTATTGTCAAAGAAGAGGCCGACGGTCAATTCGGGTTTGAATAACAGGAGGAACGGTATCGACTTATAAAGCGACTTAAACGTCTCGACATGGGGATGGGGGTCATCGGTATTCCAATTGATATAGGCATAGCCCCGCTTATCAAGGGGACCGGTTTTATCGCCAAGTCCATATACCGGACCATTGAATTGGAAAGAAAGCCCTCCAATCGAGCTATCGGCGGACCCGGAATCATGGCCTTCCTTTTTGGCGATGTCGACGTCATCGTGGGTCAATTGGGCCATTCGATAAGGGGAGGAAACCAAGGCTTTGGCCCCATGGAAATAAACTTCGAAGTTCAGTTCTTCATCGAACTCGAGCCGAAGCGATTCGTACTCAACACTATTGCCATATGCCTTCGCCCCTTCCGAAAGGATGCTAAGCTTAGGGACGGCGACAGAAGGCAAACTGTCGGGATCATGGAGGCGGAAGGCGACCGGGGAAAGGAAAGAAAGCCGGAGAGTCTTATTCCGTCCTTCCAGCCGGAACTCCCCGCTAGGCAAGCAAGTGATCTTCATACGCGTACTAATATAAATAAAGGAAAGCCAACAAGGAAGCATAAGGCATAAAAAAGGCCTGAACGAATCAGGCGGATTGGTGATTTGGTGACCCCAGCTGGAGTCGAACCAGCCATTGGACCTTGAGAGGGTCCCGTCTTAACCGATTGACCATGGGGCCGTGGGGTCGGTGCATATTAAACTACGTGAAGTCGGAGATATCAAGAAAAACCGGAATTAGGCCAAGCAAAACGCCATGGAGGTTGGATCCCCCATGGCGATTTCGATATTTTGGTTTCCTTTTTGCGGTCCTTTTTAGATCGCGGCGACGATTTCCCCTAACCGGGCTTTGACTTCCTCGGCCCCGAGGATCTCTAGAATCTCATGAAGGTTCGGGGATTGGGTCGAGCCGGTGATGGCGACCCGGAGGATCTCGGCGCAGTCGGAGACCGAGCCTTTATATTTCTCCGGATTGGCTTTGTAGTCTTTGTTGGAGATGGCAAACCCATGGGCCTCACCGATTTCCTTGACCCCATTCCACCAAGAGCTCTCATCGGTCCCTAAAAGCATATGCTCCTGCAAATCGGCCAGCACTTCCTTGATCAAGGACTTAGCCTGAGCGAAGGGCAAGCCATGCTGGAACATATTCTCCCATTCGTCATGGAAGAAGAAACGGATCAGGGGATAGATATCGGAATACTTGGCGTAATCCTTCCGCGGGTTCTTCCTTTCCTTCTCGATATTGAGGATCTTCTTGATGTATTCAGGATCGGCATCAATCCGGGCGGCGAATTTCTCGTCGTGGGCATGGGCATAGGCCAAGACGGCAGCGAACAATTCCTCCAATGGCATCTTGGCGATGACTTCCTTCGAGAAGTAATTGAGCTTGCCCTCATCGAAGAGGGCCCCATCGAGGCTCATCTTCTTCAAGGAGAAGGGGAACTCGTTCAAGTCGAAGGACTTATGGGCGATCGACCATTCCTCGAAGTTGGAGTTGGCGATCGACATCAGATAGACCAATAACGCCTGCGGGCAATACCCATTATCTAAGAAGTAGGAGACGGCGGCTTCCGGATCTTTCCGTTTCGAAAGCTTCCGCTTATTGCCATGGTCGAGCTTCATGATCGAGGGGATGTGGGCGTATTTCGGCGCCTTCCAACCCAAAGCCCGGAACATGTCGAGATGGATCGGGGTTGAGGGGATCCATTCCTCACCCCGGGTGATGATGGTCGTCCGCATGAAATGGTCATCGCAGACATGGGCGAAATGATACGTCGGGAGCCCATCGGACTTTAAGATGACGACATCGGTGTCGTTATCCTGCAGTTCAATCTCGCCCCGGATGGCGTCGGTGAATTTGGTCTTCTTATCGTGGTCGCCATTGCTTTTGAACCGGATGACCCAGGGGGTGCCGGCTTTGATCTTCGCGATCCGTTCGTCGACCGAGAGGTTCCGGTCGCGGGCATAAGCCCCATAATAACCGGGGAGGATCTTATGGGCTTCTTGGAATTTCCGGATGGCGTCTAAATCCTCCGGAGTGCAGAAATCCGGATAGGCCCGGCCGAGTTTGACCAATTCCTTGATGACCGCCCGGTAGATATCCTTCCGTTCCGATTGTTTATAGGGCCCATAGTCCCCTTTATCACCTTCGGGGAAATAGCCTTCATCGGCCACGATCCCGAATTCGGAAAGTTGTTTAATCAATAGGTCGCCCGACCCTTCGATGGTCCGTTTGGTGTCGGTATCCTCCAGCCGGAAGAAATAAACCCCACCGCTTTTCTTCGCGGTCAAATAGGAAACCATCGAAGTGAAAAGCGAGCCAGTGTGGAGAAATCCAGTCGGGCTCGGGGCGAACCGGGTGACTTGGGCGCCTTCGGGAAGATTCCGGGGCGGGTATTTCTTTTCCAGATCCTCGATGGTCAACTTGACGTCGGGGAAGAGGAGTTCGGCTAAATCGGCATTGGTGCTCATATCGCAACCTCCTAATGTCCGGGCAAGATTATATAATCATGCAATTAAATGTTCCACTTGAAACCGCTATAGGACGTGCATATAATACACGAGCCTAAACAGGGCAACCGCAGGCGTAGTTCAATGGTAGAACATTACCTTGCCAAGGTAAATACACGGGTTCGATTCCCGCCGCTTGCTCCATCTCGTCACTTCCCCCGATAACATCGGGGTTTTCTTTTACTTCTTAGCCCCCATTTGGCTATAATGGGGTCACTATGATCGATTTAGATATCCCCTACTCCCGCGGGCTCGATGAAGACGCCCGTTCCCGGCTATGCAAATCCAATCATCTCGATGGCGCCCTCGCTTCTTCCTATAAAGGAAAGGAAGCGGAGCTCATGCAAAGTCTCGAGACCATCAGCTATGGCTTCAACTCGGCCTTCTTCTTCCGCCATAACCATGGCTCAGATTATTCGGAGATCGCCTTTAATCCGCGACACCATTTAGCAAACGGCTTAACCGAGAAAGACGTAATCGAAGCCGCGATCACCGGACTAGAAACCGAAAAAGCCGAGACCAAGAAACCTGGTCAACTTTTGCTAGAAGCCGATGATCTAGCAATCTGCGAACTGGCGCTGTCGTATCTCCCGAAAGGGGTCGCCGGGGTCATCTTAAAAGCCGAGCAAACAAAGGAAATGGAATATTGCCTAGAGCATTCCCTTCCCTTCATCCTCGATTTAGAAGGGGAGAAAGAAGGCAAAGCCGCCCTCCGTTATAGCCCGACCCGGATCAAAAGCGCCGAGTTGGCCCTGACCGATTCTTTGACCAAAAGCGTCCTCAAAGCCCTTCAAACCCCGATAGAGGTCGACGAGGTCCCGACTTTCCTTTCCTATATGAAAGACGGCCTCAACCCGGTGCTCACTGATGGGCTAAAGACCCACGAACTCTATCCCGACATCAAGAAAGAGTGCCTCCACCATCAGCTTTACGCCGCTTTACTCGACGGCGACCAAAAAGAATTCCTCAAGGAGATCGTCGATGGAATCAACCCCCGCCCGGAAGAGATTTGACCGGATATTCGGCCACCGCCCCGAAGGCTATAAAATCGGGATGGATATCGCCGGCGGGGTCGTGACTTTCCTCGCCATGTGCTACATCCTCCCGGTCAACGCCGCCATCTTAAGCGACACTGGGATGGATTCTTTAGGCGTTTTCGCCTCGACCGCCCTAATTAGCGGCATCGCCACCATCTTAATGGGGATATTAGGCAAAGCCCCCATCGCCTTAAGCGCCGGCATGGGACTCAACGCCTTTTTGACCTACACCATCTGCGGGATCCTCGGTTTCTCTTGGCAAGAGGGGATGATCATCCTGACCGTCTCCGGCTTACTTTATCTTCTTTTATCGGTGACCAAAATCCGTCTCTATATCGTCAAAGCCTTCCCAAGCGATATCAAAAAAGGCATCTCGGCCGCCCTCGGGGCTTTCTTGGCCTTCATTGGCTTAAAAGGGGCCGGCATCATCACTAGCGACCCTTCCACCCTCGTCGCCCTTGGTTCGATCTCGACCCCCTCGGTCCTGCTCTCGATCATCGGCATCCTCTTCGTCTTCTTCCTCTCCAACATCAAGACGAAATCCAGATTATTATCTTATTTAGCCCTCCCCCTTTCGATGATCGTCATCGCTTTAATCGGCTATTTCATGCGGTTAGGCGGGGTGGCTGATCCCGGTTTGCCTAACGTCGATTTCACCTCCCACTGGGGAATAAATCACTTCGAGAAAGTGTTCTTTTACGGAGTTTTCGATTCTTCTGTTCCCGAACAAGACTTTGGCAAGATGCTGCTTGACGTCTTCTCCAACCCCTTAAGCTATGCCGCCATCATCTCGCTAATATTGGTGAATCTATTCGATACCACCGCCACCCTACTAGCCTGCGCTAAAGAAGCGAACCTCTTAGATGAAGAAGGCAACCTCCAAGGCAATGGTCCGGTTTTAGCCGATGCCATCGGGGCCGTCATCTGCGCTCCGGCCGGGACCTCGACCGTCACCAGTTTCGCTGAATCGGCGGTCGGGATCAAAACCGGGGCCCGGACCGGCTTCGCTTCCTTAATCACCGGTGGGCTCTTCCTCCTGTCAGCCTTCTTATATCCTCTATTTGAACTTTTCTCCTCATCCTGCGTCTCCGCCGCCGCTTTAGTCAGCGTCGGTTCGCTCATCTTCGCCTCGAACTTAAAAGACGTGAACTGGGCCAAGCCCGAGGCGGCCGCCGGGGTGTTCATGACGATCTTAATGGTCGTCTTATCCTACTCGCTCACCACCGGCATCGCCTTTGGATTATTAAGTTATCTCGCCGTCAGCTTAGCCCAAGGGAAATACAAAGAAAACGGCTGGATGATGTATGTGGTCGCCGCCCTACTGGCCGCCTCGCTCATCATCACCGAAGTAATTAAGGCTTAAGTTTGCCCCGAAGGTTGAGGGCGCTCAAATCATGGACCGCCACCGCGACCGAATGGGGATCGAGGGGATCGACCGGTTGGGATTCAAGGTATTTGATCAAATCGGGGAACCGTTTCAAAGAGACGATGAAGTTATCGGAATAGGTGTTGTCTAAGGGAGTAAGCAGACAATCATCGTTAATTAAAACGATTGAGATCAGAAACCGAGAGTCAAAGCCCGTCATCATCGCGAGCCGTTCAACCCGGACCTTATTGACCAATAAGGGGTTTTGGATGTAGGAGCTTTTCTTCCCATGGAAGTAAATCCAGTTCGGGTCAGTGTCTTTCGCGGCGATCGCCCCCGGATAATAACGGTCTCTTATGCAATAGACGAACTTCTCTCCGATCATGATGTGGTCGATATGGAAAGGTTCGGTGCCTCCGCTGGTATTGACGAAATCGTTGATTAAAAAATAATCGTTATAAAGTACCGTCTTCCTAACCGTTCGATAATACATCCTTACCGTAAAATGCTTATAAAGGAACCGTTTCACCGCCGGATAGAGGAATAGAAAAAGGAAAGCCACCCCGATTAAGCAGGCCAGCACAATAAAAAGGCAAAGCCTTACTTGATAAGGCCAACCGAAATCGATGATGGCAAGACTATTCATCTTAGGCGAAGTCCTCTGCCGCCCGAATGGCGACCTCCACCATGTCGACTAAGCCGCTTTGCCGTTGCTCGGCGCTCATCTCCGCCCCACCGAAGAAGGAATTGGAGACGGTTAAGATGCAGAGGGCGTTTTTCTTCAAAGTCGCCGCATTGGCGTAGAGGGCATATGATTCCATCTCGACCCCAAGCACCGAAAGACCGGCCCACTTCTTCCAATAATCCGGGTCGGCATCATAATACCCATCGGCACTTAACACATTGCCAACGTGGACATTCTTCTTCAGTTCCTTCGCCGCCTTATAGGCGCTGAGCAATAAGGGGAAAGAAGCGACGGCCGAATAGGTGCCGCCTTTAAGGTCATAACGCCCCATCCAATTCGAATCGGTGCAGCTGCCTTCAGCTAAGATGACGTCGCCTAAGCCGATGTCGTTTTGATAGGCCCCGGCCGTCCCGATCCGGATGATCGATTCGACGCCATAGAAGGCATAAAGCTCATAGGAATAGATGCCGATCGAGGGCATCCCCATCCCCGAGGCCATGACCGAAATCTGCTTACCGTTTTTGGTATAGCCGGTGTAGCCATAGACATTCCGGGTCGAGGTGACGAGTTTGGCGTCTTTTAAAAACGTCTTCGCGATCCATTCGGCGCGCAAGGGGTCGCCCGGCATGAGGACGACTTTGGCGAAATCTCCGTCTTTCGCCGCGATGTGAGGGGTGGCCATAGTTTATTCTCCTTTATTGATATCAATGATATAAGCCTTTGAGCAGGCATCGGTGAAGGAACGATGATCGCGGGATAAGCCGACCACGATTCCCTCGACGATTAAAGAAATGCCGATAGTTGAGAAAGCCAGTAGGACCAAGACGGTGGCCCGGACGACGTATTGACGGGCACTTAAAGGGGAACCATCCTGTTGGCACAAGGCCAAATCGAAGAAGCGAAGCCCTAAGGTCTGACCGTGTTTATAACCTGGGTAAATCGCCAGGTAAAGGACATCGACCCCGAGGATGAAAGCCCCGGTGACGAAAGCGATGAGGCTATTGGATAAGACGACGGAAAAAGAAGGATCGACCATGGTATTGACCAAAATAGCGATCGAGGGGAGGCATAAGACCAGGTCAAGCAAAACGACCAAAGCGAAATCCAATAAGGCGGCGGCAATTCGCCGGGAGGCCAGACTTTTGGAGGCGGAGGGCTTATCCATACGGATAAAGCATACCATCCAACTCGGGATGTATCTATTCGACGGTGACCGATTTAGCCAAATTCCGCGGCTTATCGATCGGGAGTCCCTTGGCTTCAGCTAAATAGTAGGCCAGCAATTGGGAGATGACGACCGAGGGGCCGACTCCAAGGTATTCGGGGACCGCCGGGAAGGAAAGCAAGTCGCCTTCGCGGGTGTATTTCTCATCGGAGACGACCAAGATATCGGCGCCCCGTGAAGCCAATTCGACGAAGTTGTTCCGGCTGCTGGCCTCTTTCTCGGCATCGGTGATATAGCCGACGACCAAGGTTCCCTTCTGGATAAGGGCGATCGGCCCATGCTTAAGTTCGCCACCCGGATAGGCCTCGGCATGGACATAGGCCACTTCCTTCATCTTCAGCGCCCCTTCTAAGGCCGCCAAATAGTCATAGCCCCGCCCGACGTAGAAAGCATCGGTCGCGTCTTTCCGTTCATAGGCCAATTTCTTGATCTTCGAATCGTCGGCGAGAATCTTCTCGATCGAGGAAATCAAAGTCCGGATATCGCCTTCGACCCTGCCGTCACTCTTTAATGAGGCGACCAACAAAGCCAAATAGGCGATCTGGGCCAAATAGGATTTGGTCGAGGCGACCGCCACTTCAACCCCGGCGTAAAGAAGGGAAGAGAAGGTGGCTTTCCGTTCCAAGGTCGAGCCTTTGGAATTGGTGACGACGAGGTTCGGGAGGTTATTATCGTTAATGACCTTTTGGCATTTGATGAGGTCGGCCGTCTCCCCCGATTGGGAGAGGATGATGAAGAAAGGATTCTCCCCGATGTCATAAGGGTCATAGGCCCATTCGGAGGCGATGGAGGCGCCGCTGCGCTTACCGATGCTCCGGAAGTACTTAACCCCGACCTTGCAGGCGTAGAAGCTGGTCCCACAGGCGAGGAAATGGACCGAGGAAGCCATCTTGATCATCGACAGCATGTTCTTGTCAAACACGAAGCCGTCATCGAGGTAATTATCCAATAATCGCCGCAAAACCGAGGGGATTTCATGGATTTCCTTGATCATATAATGGGGATAACCATGCAGATCGTCATCATAGAAATCCTTGCTTCGGGCGACGATTTCCCGTTCGACGGGGTTGCCATCGGCGAAGATGGCATAGCCATCGGGTTCGAGGTAACCGTAGTCCCCGTCTTCTAAGTCGACGAAGGATTCGGTTAAACCAATCATCGCCCCGGCATCAGAAGCCAGGTAGTTAGCCCCCTCCCCTTTGCCAAGCAACAAAGGCGAGGCGTTTTTCATGAAGTAAAGCCGGTTCGGCTCATCGGCATGGATGATGGCGCAGGCATAGCTCCCTTCGAGTTCCCCCATCGTCTTCTTGATGGCCGCTAAAACATCACCATGGTAGTTATATTCCAATAAGTCGACCACGATCTCCGAATCGGTGTCCGAAAGGAAGCCATAGCCGTGCTTAAATAAATCTTTCTTAATGGCTTTGAAGTTCTCAATGACCCCATTATGGACGAGGGCGAATTTCCGCTTCATCGAGATATGGGGATGGGCGTTCCGTTCATTCGGCTCGCCATGGGTCGCCCAGCGGGTATGGGCGATGCCAACCGTCCCAGGCAAGGAAGCGGGCAAACAAGCGGACAGTTCCTCGACCTTGCCCGGCATCTTCTTTAAAAACAGATGCTTATGGTCGAGCACCGCCACCCCGGCCGAGTCATAGCCCCGGTAATCGAGTTTCTTCAATCCGTTGATTAAGTAATTCCGGAAGTCGATCTTCCCGACTCCCCCGACTATTCCGCACATGGGGAAACCTCCTTGATTTTATTAACGACGAGGGCAACCGCTCTCTGGCAAGTCGCCTCATCGATATGCTCAGCCATGACCCGAAGCAAGGGCTCGGTGCCACTGGTCCTAACCAATAGACGGCCATCAGTTCCTAATAGTTCCTCGGCTTCCGTCATCGTAGCCTTGACATCCGGATGGCCTAAGACCTTATCGCTTTCTTCTTTATTTTGGAAACGGAGATTGACCAAGGTTTGGGGATAAACCCGAAGCTTAGGCAATTCGGCATAGACTTCCGGCTGGTTCTCGTAGACGTTAAGCATCTTAATCGCGGTAAGTAGCCCATCCCCCGTATTGAGGGCAGCGCTGAAGATGACGTGTCCCGACTGCTCGCCTCCAATTGAAAGGTGGTCTTCCTTTAGCTTGGCCTGGACGTATTTGTCCCCGACCGAAACGATCTCATAGCCGAGGCCGAGTTCATCGAGGGCTTTCCGTAATCCGAAGTTCGACATGACGGTGATGACGACTTTATTGCCGTTTAGTTGATTCTTTGCTTTTAATCCGAGAGCCCCGAGATATATCTCGGCATCCCCATCGATGAGCCGGCCGGATTTATCGATGGCTAAGCAACGATCGGCGTCGCCATCGAAGGCGAAGGCTAAATCATAATCGCCTTTAGCAAACAGTTCCGCTAACCCTTCCATATGGGTTGACCCGCAATGGTTATTGATGTTCTTCCCGTCGGGAGAGGCATTGATGAAGGTCGCGTCGATCCCTAATTTAGCAAACAAAGCCGGGGCGACCATCGAGGCCGAGCCATTAGCTAAATCGCAAAGAATCTTGACCGGTTTCTTCCCTTCGTATTGGGAGGCTAAAAAATCCAGGTATTGTTCTTTTAAATCGGGGGAATAGACGTATTTCCCTTCCTTGAGGGGAAGATAGTCTTCTTCCGAATCGATATAGTCCTCAATCTCCTCCTCAATCGCTTCCGAGAGCTTTTCCCCGCTCGGGGCGAAAAGCTTGATCCCGTTGTCGGTATAAGGGTTATGGGAGGCGGAGATCATGATCCCGTAGTCATAATGATTGGCTTCCACGAGATAGGAGACCGACGGAGTGGTCGAAACCCCTTCGTCAAGTAAAGTACCCCCGCTTTTCAAAACCCCGTCTTTTAAGGCTGAAAGCAAAGCCTCCCCCGATTCGCGGGTATCCCGGGAGATGAGGATGGTATTGGGATGGCCTTTCGGATATTGGCCGATGTAACGGCCGATCCGATAGGCAATTTCCTCAGTCAAATCGACTAAAGCCCGACCGCGGATGCCGTCGGTTCCGAAATAACGCGTCATAAGTCCTCCTTATTGATGGTTGGATTTATCGTTGTCGTTAGCCATGTATTCTTCGAAGGTCTGGAGGAAGGAATCGGGCTCAACCGATTGGATCTCCCCTTCATAGGCGATGGAAATGCGGCCGGTCTCTTCGCTTACGACCACGGTGACGGCATCGACTTGGCTCGAGATCGAAAGGGCCGCCCGATGACGGGAACCGAATTTCCCCGGCATCGCGATATCGACCGTCTGGTAATAGACCGAGGCGGCGGCGATGGTATCATTCCGTATGATGACCGCCCCGTCGTGGAGACGGGTCCCGGGATAGAAGATGGTTTGGAGGATCTCGCTCGAAACCGGACAATTGATGGTTACGCCTTTGGCAATGTAATCGCGGAGATTGTCGCCCCGTTCAAAGGTAATGAGGGCCCCGACCTTCTTCTTCGACATAACGAGGACCGCATCGGCGACTTTCTTATACACCGCCTCCCGGTCAAAGAGGGCTTCCGGGGTGGGCTTTCCGCGGAAGATCTTCGCCTGGGGACGCTTCTTGATGTTGTTGGAGACATATTTCCGACCTTCCGCCGAATTGTGGAGGAAGAAGAAGGAAACGGCGACGATGAAGAAGGCCAAGACGATAAAGAGCAAGAGGTCCAAGCCAAAGAGCCAGAACAAGACGATGGCCAGTTCGCTCGCGACCAAGAAAGTCCGGACGAAGGATCGCTTCAGCCAGAAGAAAAGCACCGCGTCAAAGCCAGCGAAGATGACGATCGCCATAATAAGCGAGACGAGGTTCAAATAGTTCCCCATGTCCAAGTAGGGGGCGGGATCGGAAGAAAGAAGGTAGAGATTCATGTTCATAGCTTATTTTTCCTGGGCGTGGGCATATCGGGCGGCGGCGCTCGCGGCAATAGCCCCGACGATGTCATCAAGGAAGGTGTTGTGGTTGCCGGGATAGGAGCCGTCAGGGTTCTTCTTGTTCAATTGTCCCACGATGCCGTATTTGTCTTTGTCGATATAGCCGAAATTGGTCAGCGCGATGGAACCATACACATTGCAGATTGAATAGGCCAATACCTCATCGACCCCATAGAGCCCATCGTCCTCTCGAAGCATCTTCAACAGGACCGGGTCCTCGATCTCGCCCTTATCGGCGGCCTTGTCGATGGCGATGCCGGTCATGATGGTGTATTGGACTTCCCGTTTGCCAAGGACATCCATCACCGACTCGACCATATCCTCCCGTTTAAGGTCAGGAAAATAGGCGTGTTGGAGATAGACGGCGCAGTCGGCGATCGAGTCGACAGTAACGCCCCGAGATTCCAGCAGTTCAATGCAATGTTTCCGTAAATCAATCATCGCGAAATTCACCACGCGAATAATAAAGCCTTGCCCAATAAGATGCAAACGCGCGCACGTATAAAGGAATTCATAAAATCCGCAAAGCGAAAAATCCACCTAGGTTTTGCGCAATCTAGGAAATTTGCAAAATTTTCGCAAATCCTCGCCAAAGAAAAAGCGGACCCCTCAGGATCCGCATTCATTCACTGGAGCAGCCTGCGGGAATCGAACCCGTATAACCAGCTTGGGAAGCTGGTGTTCTACCACTGAACTAAGGCTGCGCGGTTCAGCGAGGAGTATTAAACAATAATTGAGGCGATTCGTCAACGGCCTTTGACGCGAACGCTGCCGCCGTTTTTAATCGCCAGCTCTTTGGCGAAGTTGATGGCCTCTTCTTGGGAGGAGAAACTCATGACCGCGTTCTTGCTCGAGGCATAACGGACCCGCCACTTCTTAGTGGCCTGGGGAGCGCAGCCTTCGAAGATGACGGCGGGCTCGACTTTCTTCTGCTCGATGAGCTTGATGTCCTCGGGCTTGCTTTCTACCGGGGCGGGCTTCGGTTCCACCGGCCGGACGATGATGACATCCGGGGTCGCGGGGGTCTCGGCTTTCTTTTCCTGGCTCGGGGTGACCGCGACCGGGGCGGCGCCGACCGGCTTAACGACCGGTTCGACGAGGTTAAGCCGCTTTAAGACGGCATTGAGGGTCCGGAAGGTGGAGCAATAGGCGATCCAGGGGCCGATGACGATAAGCGACCCAAAGAAGCACCAATTGAAGAACTTGCCAAATCCCGTCCGCGGGGAGGTGATGCCAAGTTCCAAGGCTTCCTCCTCGATCCGGCGTGACAAAGTCGCCATCCAGATCATAGTCGGGATGAAAAGGAAGATAAGCGAGAGGATCCAGACGATCCAATAAGGGCACATCTTCCGCTTGGCGAACTTATTGACGTCCCGATTGACCATCGAAAGGCAAATCAGCGTCCAAATGGATAAAGTGATGATTGAAAGGAAGATGAACAGGATACCCGATCTTCTGACATGCTTATACTTCATATGATAAAACCCTCAAGCAAATTTTAGGCTAACCCCCTCCCCTTGACAACAAAAAACCGCGGATTTCCGCGGAGTCTTGCAAGTGGTGGGTGCTACAGGGATCGAACCTGTGACCTCCTGTACGTCAAACAGGTGCTCTCCCAGCTGAGCTAAACACCCAAGGTCACGATATCGCCGCCTTTTTGACGGCTCGGCTATTATAGAGCCCTCCCCCACCCATATCAAGCACTATTTTACAAAAGAAAGGCCGGATGAACCGGCCGGATAAACTGCTGGTGCCGACTAGAGGAATCGAACCTCCAACCTGCGGTTTACGATACCGCTGCTCTGCCAATTGAGCTAAGTCGGCGCAAGGCATACTTTACACGCCTATAGCCCACCAAACAAGAAAAAGAGGCGCCCAGCGGACGCCTCAATAGCTTATTTCGCTTCTTTCTTTTTCTTCACGATCCACTGGATCAGGACCGCGACCTCATGGATCACTAAGGGCACGATGGCCAATACGAATACATAGAGGTAATCGAGCGGGTGGTCGTGGAGCGGATACACCTTGAAGAAAGTGTTGATGTAGGGAACCTCAATGACGAATAGCTGCAAGGCGATGCCGCCGAATAAGGCGATCCAAAGCATCGGGTTCTTGTCGGCGAAGACGTGGATGAAGCTCTTCTTGGTGTTGGTCATGCCAAGCATGTGGAATAGCTCGGAGAAAGCCAGGACGCAGAAGGCCATCGACTGGGCTTCTTCCACCACCATCCCTTCGCCGATCTCGTTGGCCGTGGAAAGGAAATCCCAAAGATTCAAACTGGTGCCGTTAGCATCGTTATAAGCCGAGAGCTCGTTGATCGGGGCGATTAAGAAAGCGGCTAAGGTGATAAGGCCGATGACGACGCCATAGCCAAAGGTGATTAGATATCCGCCATGGGCGAAAAGCGATTCCTTCGGGTCACGCGGCTTATCATTCATGATGTCGTCCGGCTTCTTGTCGGCCCCTAAGGCGATGGCCGGGAAAGAGTCGGTGATGAGGTTGACCCAAAGCAAATGGATGGCGATAAGCGGGGATGGGATGCCGATAATCGCGGCGATAAGCATCGCCACCACTTCCCCGATATTGGACGAGAGCAAGAACAAGACGGTCTTCTTGATGTTGGCGTAGATCCCCCGCCCTTCTTCGACCGCTTTCTCGATCGAGGCGAAGTTATCGTCGGTTAAGACCATATCAGCCGCCCCTTTGGCGACGTCGGTCCCGGTGATGCCCATGGCGATGCCGATGTCGGCGGCCTTTAAGCTCGGGGCATCATTAACCCCGTCCCCGGTCATGGCGACCGTCAGCCCATTGGCCTTAATGGCCTTAACGATCGAAACCTTATTCGAGGGCGAGACCCGGGCGAACACCCGGCAGGTCTTGACCTTCTCCTGCAATTCCTCATCGGTGCAAGCATCGATCTGATCGCCAGACATGACCTGGGCTTCGCTATCGGCGATGCCAAGTTCTTTGGCGATGGCGAAGGCAGTGTCTTTATGGTCACCGGTGATCATGATGGTGACGATTCCAGCTTTCTTTAAAGTCTTAACCGCCGGTTTAGCCGCTTCCCGCGGAGGATCGACCATGCCGACTAAGCCGACGAAGATGAGGCTGTCTTCCTCCACTTCCCCGCCTTCACGGTAAGTGAGGGAGAGGACCCGGAGGGCTTCCGAAGCCATGGCGGACGACGCCTCTTTGATGGCTTCGATGTCTTTATCGGTGATCTGGCGGACGACGCCGTTATCTAGGATATGGGTGGTATGTTTTAAAACTTGATCCATCGCCCCTTTGGTGAATTGGATCGATTTGCCTCCATCATTATGGAGGGTCGACATCATCTTCCTAACCGAATCGAAGGGGGCTTCGTTGATTCGGGGGCTTTCTTTCTCTAACTCGGTCTTCTTCATCCCGAGGCTCATGGCGAATTCAACCAAGGCGACCTCGGTCGGGTCGCCGTAGATTCCGCCTTCGACTTTGGCGTCGCTGCAAAGCGATAAGCCTTTGGCCAATAAGGTCAAATTGGCTTTATTCGACTCGAATTGATCTTTCTTCGTGATCATCCCCGGGACATAAGCCTCGACGACGGTCATCTTGTTTTGGGTAAGGGTGCCGGTCTTATCGGAGCAGATGACCGAGACGGCCCCTAAGGTCTCAACCGAAGCTAAACGCCGAACGATGGTATTGACCTTGACCATCTTCCCGACCCCGAGGGCCAAGACGATGGTGACGACGGCGGTCAGCCCCTCTGGGATGGCGGCGACGGCTAAAGCGACCGAATCAAGAAGGGCATCGCTCCAGGTAGTGGCGATATTGGATTGGATCAAAGCCCAGATGATCTTGACGACTAGCATCAAGATGACAACCCCGACGGTCAACATGCCAAGGAACTTCGAAAGCTGGGCCAATTTCTTCTGCAAAGGGGTCATATCGTCCTCTTCGCCGGAAAGCATCGAAGCGATGCGGCCAATTTCGGTTTTCATCCCGGTGGCGATGACCACGCCTTCACCCCGGCCATAGACGACAGGGGTCGACATGAACACTTCATTGACCCGGTCGCCGACGCCCGATTCGCCGGTTAAGACAATCGAGGCATCTTTCTCAGCCGGGACCGATTCCCCGGTTAAGGAGGATTCGTCGGCTTTCATCGAGAAGGTCTTGATGAGCCGGAGGTCGGCCGGAACGGTCCGCCCTTCCTCAAGAATGACAATATCGCCGGTCACGACTTCTTCAGCCGGGATTTCAATCAGTTTCCCATCCCGCCGCACGGTCGCGGTCGGGGCCGACATCTTCTTTAGGGCTTCAAGCGCTTTCTCGGCTTTCATCTCTTGGATGGTGCCGATGGTGGCGTTTAATAAAACAACTAAGAAGATGATGATGACGTCGACGAATTGCTCGAACTTCTCATCGAAGGGGAGCTCGGGTTCTTTAACAACGGTATAAATGCCTAAAGCCACCGAGATTAGAGCGGCGATAAACAAAATCAAAGTCATCGGATCCTTCATGTTGTTGAAGAAGATGACGTACCAAGGATCCTTCGGTTTCTCGTCGAGTTTGTTCCGCCCCTCGGTCTCGAGTTTCTGCTTCGCTTGATCGGCGCTTAAACCAACCTCGGGATCGACCGAAAAGGCGGTCAAGGTTTCTTTGACGTTCTTGTCTTCGTACATATTTTGTCCTTCTCTCAAATGAGTTAAGGTCTCGCGAGGTGTTACCCCCTCGGTCCCGGCTTATTCAGCGGGATGTCGAGATCCGAGCGAGCGCTACTCCCCTTACGGCGCGTAATGATACCACGCCCGATTAATAATATTAATAATTACTTACGATAGAGCCGTTCCAAGGTGAAGACGATGGCGACCGACATAATGAGTTCGGAAATCGGAAGAAGGAAGATAACGGCGATGTCGAGGGCGCTCGCTAAGGGATTAACATACATCTCCATCCCGATGAGCAAAGCCAAAATGAAGAACAAAGACGAGGAATAGATGATCCCGTATTTCCGGACCGGCCGATAATCGGCAAGGGGATTGATCATGTACTTGAATATCTTGGCGTAAAGGATGAAGCCGAGGACCCCGCCGACGATGACCGAAAGCAAGTAAATGATCACCAAAGTCAACGAGACCGGATCAGCCCCCGAGAAGAGGGCGAAGGCGGTGCCGCCCATCATGAGTCCGGACCAAATCTGGTCAAAAGCCATGAAGAAAACGAAAAGGGTGATCCCCCGGTAGGCGGCGTTGTCGTTTCGAATGTTGCAGATGAGGATGATCAAATAAGCGATGAAATAGAGGAGGTAGTTCCACAAGGTCGTGAAATCAAACATCCAGTCGAGGGCGCTCATGTCGAGAAAAAAGCAAAGGCAAAGCAAGACGGTCGCTAAGCCAGAGAGGCCGACGGCAAGAATCTTGTTTTTCCGATGTTTCAAATAGAGGCCAAGGTGCAGCATGGGCCTATAATAGATTACCCCGGCGAAAAGGCAAGCAGATGGTAAGCGGCAAGTTCGAATTCGGAAAAATAGTTGATTCCCCTTTGTATCAGCAAGAATATGGGAAAACCCCGGCACATGAAGAGGCCGGCGGGTTTAATTTCGCCCTGGTTAAGGATGACTATATCCTGGCTTTGGCCTATTGCCATCCCTTAGACCCTGAGCATTGCCAACTTGATGAACTGATCGTTCCCCCTAGCCTCCGCCATAAGCAACTAGGTTCCTATGCTCTTCGCTTCCTCGCCACCCGGGCGCGGCAAACCGGGGCCCGCAAGCTCATCGCCCTCGCCCCATTGGAAATGCTTCGTTTCTTCACCATTAACGGCTTTAAGGTCGATGAGACGGGCGAAGTCATCCGCGATCAGCATAACCGGGAATGCGTAACGGTCATCAAAGACATCGTAGAGCCCACCCCCAAAGGCTATTTCCGTCATTTCGGTTAGGTTTTGCAGCCTTTTCGAATAGGACGTGAATTGAGCCTTTATTTACGCGCGCACAAGCGTATGATTGCCCGAATGGGAGGAGTATGTATGTCCTTAAATTCCCTAATATCATCTAGCTTCACCAATGAGCCGTACATGATTTTGCTGCCCCTCGGCCTCATCCTCATCATCGGCAAAGGACTATCATTGCTAATGGCCCGTTTCAAGATTCCTGAGGTCATCGGGTATCTGCTCGGCGGGTTGTTGGTCGGCTTTTTCTATTTCATCCCGGAAGAAAGCCAATTCATCCTGACCGACTACTCGGTCGCGGGTATTAATGACCTCGCCAAGATCGGCGTCGTCTTGATCCTCTTCGAAGCCGGCATCACCACCAACCTTGGCCAAATCAAGAAACAAGGGAAGTCGAGCATGGTCATCACCTCGATGGGCGTTCTCTTCCCCTTAATCCTCGGTTTCCTCTGTGCCTTCATGTTCCGTTACTTCGGCCATATGGATCAAGAGTTCTATATTGGCTTGGAGCAAGCGGGGACCTCGCCTTTCTATTCCGATGTCTATTATGGGGTCATCCTTACCGCCACCTCGGTTTCTATCACCGTCGCCACCTTGAAAGAACTTGGCAAGCTAGAAGGGCCGGTTGGCACCAGCTTAGTAAGCGCCGCCATCATCGATGACGTCATCGGCATCATCTTGCTCTCAATCGTCATCTCTCTTTCCGGCGGGCAAGAAGCCACCGCCCCCTGGATCATCCCGACCGGGGATTCGGCATGGTCAGTCGTCTTCCTCATTCTCATCATGGCCGCCTTCTTCATTATCTCGATCGGCGTAGGCATCGGCATCCATAAGTTCTTCGACTGGATGGGGAAGAAATACCCCCATCACCGCCGGATCCCGATGCTCTCGCTCGGCTTCTGCTTCCTCTGGGCTTTCTTGGCCGAGATCTTCCATATCGCCGATATCACCGGGGCTTATGTCGCCGGCTTGATATTAGCCAATACCAGCGCCTCCTCCTATATCGATCACCGGGTCGAGACGACGGGGAATGTCTTATTCACCCCGGTCTTCTTCGCTTCGGTCGCCTTGAAGATGTTCTCCTCCTTAGGCGTCGGCGGATCCGGCGGCGATTCGATCTCCTCAATCTCCGGTCTCTTCATCGCCTTCGGTCTGGTTTGGGTCGTCTGCGGCCTCTTGGGAAAAGTGCTTGGGGCCGGCCTCGGGGCCAAAATCACCGGATCCAGTTATAAGGACTCGGCCATCATCGGGATCGGCATGATGGCCCGGGCCGAGGTCTTGATCGTCACCGCCCAGGAAGGGGTCGATTCGGGATTGGTCGAGACAGCCATCATCCCCTTCACCCTCATTCTTATCTTGGTCTCGAGCTTCCTCACCCCGATCCTCCTCCGTTATCTTTCCAAAGAGAAAAACGAAGTCGTGAAAGGAGCCTAATATGTCCAGCTTAAAAGCCTTCAACTGCGGCGCCTCCATCGTCGCCTATATCAAAGACGGCCACCATTACGGCATGACCTGCGCTTGGGCCATGATGATCGATTTCGATCAAATCGCCATGTTATTAGGTGGCCAGGCCAAAACCAGCAATAACCTCGAAGTCGGGATGAAAGTCGGCGTCTCTTCCTTAGCGAGCGACCAAGCCGACGTTTCCAGTTCCTTCGGACGCGGCCATAGCGATGCAATCGATAAATTCGCCCTTGCCCCAATGGAAATAAAAGGGAATATCGCCTTAGTCAAAGGGGCGAAAGTCAAGATGGAATGCACCGTCACGCGGATCGAGGAATTCGCTGGAAAAGACAAATTGGTCTTCCTCCACGTCGATTCCTTTGAGCAAGACGATAGTAAAGAGTTTTTATACGGCTACGACCCAGCCGCTTATTAATTCCAATACGACCAATAACGGAGCTTCGGCAAGGGATGCTCCAGCATCTTATCAACGTAAAGCGAGGTGATGAAGCCCTCGCTTTTGTTTTGCAAATAGCCGAGCAGTCCTCCCTCGACCCGGGCAAAGGCTTGTTTAGCGACCAATAAAGTCAATTTGGCATCATCTAAAGCTCGATGAGGGGTCAAATTATTCGGATTGCCCCCACCTAAGCCAAATAAAGCATCTTCTAAAGATAAGGAACGTTCGCTGCCTAAAAGGCGATCGGACAGAGGCTGAATGTCCAGCCCCAATAAATCAAAGCCGTTTAAGCCATAACGGAGCGAATCGCCCATCAAAAACTTAAAGTCATTAGTCGCGGCAAACCCGACCGGCAAAGTCGATTCATCCTCTAGAATCTCTTTAATCAGTTGGTAATACGCAGGAAACGCCGGGGCTTTCTCATATTGGGCATTGGAGTAATAAAGCTGCAAACCCCGCCCGCCTTTATTGACTTTAAAAGGCGATTCAGGATTGATGAGCATTTCCACTTCCTCTTCGATTTGCAGGCTTAAGGAAGCATAAACCCCGCCGAACTCACATATCTTGCCGATGTTTTGATCGGAATTGGCGCATTCCAAATCGAAGAAGAGGAGCCGTTTGATGTGGCTCGGATCGAAGGCGGCGATCCGTTGCTCCTTGGCTTGCTTGAACTGGTTCAAGGCCTCAAAGGCGAAGGCGCATTCGGGATAGGAAAGCAGGCAATCCCCGTAATCGAGGCCAAGCAGATAAGTCCCGTCCTCTTCCTCATAATCGCAAAGGTGGACTAAGAAGGAAAAGGCCTCGCAGCCTTGCAATAAGCTTTGGTCATCAAATTGGGTCTTCGCTTCCGCGTAAGGAATATCCTCCGCCACCCCATAATATGCCCGGAAGAGCCGCTTAAGATCAAAGACGGTGAACCGTTTGTCAAACCCCCTCGCCTTCAATCGAAGATAAAAAGGCTCAACGTCATAGCTAACCAAGGGATATTCGCTGAATAAGGAGAGGAAAAGTTCACTCCCGATAGGAGCCACCCCTTTATCAAGGCAAAGGAGCCGTTCATCGGATAGACAATAGGAAACCGCGTCTTGATCGCGAAGGAAATCGAAGAAAAGATACATCAAGAGACCGTTAAGCCCGACATCATGACATAGACCATGAAGCCGACCGCCACCCCTAAGGCCACGAGGAAGAGAGCCAACTGGGCATAGGCGAAGGCCCGGTTCCGTTCCTTAAAGAAAATTAACGACAAGACATAGGCGAAGACTCCGTCGATCAAGGCGGGCAAAGCGATGATCTCCGCCCCATAAAGGAGGCGTTTAGGGATAGCGAAGATGACGGCCGAACCGGCCAATAAGACGATGGCGACGAAGCCGAGGGCCCTTCGATACCCCATCGATCCTTTCTCGTCCCTTCCAAAGAAGGCCAAGCCAACCATAGCGAAGAATAAGAGGCAAAGGCCAAACGGCAAGGCGAAGATGGCCGAGCCGATATAATCAGCCACCTTGAAGTAGTACATGAGGTAATAGGCGATGCCAGATAGAACCAGCGGCAAAGGAATGGCGAAGAACCAATAGAGGACATATTTCAGCATGTCCCAGGATTTGACATAAGCCGATTTAAGCTTCTTTCCTAAAGGCGCCCCCAAGGCATTTTGGTCCTCACCAGCGAAGATACGTAATTCATCGACCTGAGTCTTAGTAACGACTTTATGGGCCCGCGGCGAACGGAGCAAGTCCCCTTTCATCCCAGCCCAGTCTTCCTTTAGGCTCGAGGCGATATGGAGGTCAAGATAAGCAAGGTCCGGGGCCATCTTCTCCAGGTCGCCCCGTCGAGCCCCGATCCGCAGCTGCTCGATGAACTGGAACACCAATACCTGCTTCTCCTCGTCCAAGCCCAACTTAATGGCGAAAGCGAAGAAATGGATCTTCTGCTCAAAGCTCAAGGTTTTAAGCGATTTAACCGTCAAATCAAACTTGGTCGAATCGATTAAGGGCATCGAAAGGAAATGGGCCAATAAGTCCAAGGAATCCTCATCGCCTTCCTCGGCTTTCGAAGATAAGACGATGACTTGATCCTTATAGCCGGAGACATCCTTTCTTAAGGCCATCTGGCAAAGGAAGGCGATCCGGAAGGCTTTGTCATCTTCCGATTCCTTATAGGCATGATGGGCGATATCTTCTTTCTCGATGCTCCCTTTCTGATGGAAGACCGATAAAGCCTTATCGAAGTTCGGTTCATCGTCGAAATAGAGGAAAGAAAGCTCAGTGAATTCCTCAAGGATGACTTTGTAGAGCTTCTTCCTTGCTTCCGCCACCCGTTCATCAGGAGTTGGGGTGAGGGAAAGGTAATGGTCGCGTTCGGCGATGATGGCTTCAAGGCTATCCATATCATGGATGGTCGCCTCTTCCCGGACGGCGAGGATATTGAGCTTGATGGCTAAGGCTTCGTTAAGCAGGTCGACTCTTTCCGACTCCGCGTGATATTTCATCCCCAACTCGACGATATCATCGATCAGGGCATCGATCTCGGCCTCGCCGCAAGGGGGAAGCCCTTGGGCTTCATTATGCCGGCCCCGTAAAAGGACCAACTTGACCCGTTGGTAACCGATCGATTCCTCGATCTGCTCTTTTAATTCCGCCGTCCACGGAGCGGACAAATCGTTCGCATGGGCGGAGAGGGAATTCAAAATATCGGAAGCCGAATCGAAGAGCCCTTTCTTAGTCAAGGAGCCGACCGCCATGACCTGACGGGAGATGACTTTGACAAAGGAGGAAAGGAACTTGATGTTTTCCTTCGAATCGGCGAGATCTTGCTTCGCCTGGGCTAACTTAGCATCGCAAAGCAGGAGTTTTTCCTTCGATAATGACATCTCCGCCAAAGCGGCCTTCGATTTGGGGAGGGAGAACTCAACGTGGGCGGAAAGTTTCTCCAAATCCATCAATTCCGAGGATAAGGCGAGGTTCTTTTGCTTCAGTTCGAGCAATTCTTGGTTTGGGGCGTCGCTCATGCGTTCTCCTCCGTGTTCTTTTCTTCCTCGCCCTTTTCGACCGCTAAAACAGCTTGCAGGTCAGAAACCGAATCGTTTAGATGGCGCAAAGCCAAGGAGAAATCGCTCATGATGGCGAGTTCCCGCTCGCTATAGTTGGCGAGTTCTTGGTTCAAGGCGGCGATATCCTTTTTAGCTTGTTGGAACAGTTTGGAATTAAGTTCGGCCTTCAAACCTTTGATCTTGGCTTCTAAGGCTTCGTTATCAGCTTTTAGCCGGTTGAGTTCAGCGCTCAAATCGACTTCCGGGGTCGGGGTGGTATTCGGTGTGTCGCTCATAAGCTGACTCCTTGAGTGGCGAAGGCTTCGGCGATAGCTTTTTTGCCTTCCTCTAAGGCCGTCTCAAAACGGGTTTTTGCGAGGCTTTCGATCTCGCCAGCGACTTCGTTGGTGAGCCGTTCCGCCTCCTGGATAGTGGCTTTTTGCGCCCCAATATATTCGTTGAACCCTTGTTGCAGCGCCTCATCGGCCTTGCCAGCCAACCGGGTGGTTTTTTCCGCTAAGCCAGTGGCCAATTCGGCAAACGCCTTGCCTTGATTATCCATTGACGCGCCTCCTGTCTACTAATTTTCGCCCAAATGGAAAGAAGAGGCAATATACAATCGGGGGGAACAGCGAAAATCGCTTAAGCGGTCGGCAGTTTATTGCCGAGCCCATCCATGACCGGCCCCATCGCCTTCAGTTCCTCGGCGTTGAGGACCCCGACTAAGAAAATCAAGGAGAGGTAACTGGAGACGAGGCTTAAGATGAGCATCGTCGCGGCATCGCTAGGGAAGAGGGCGGCTGACCTTAAGGACTCATTAGCCCCCGAGAAGGCTTTGAGGGCGTTTTCATAAACGAGGTCGCCAGTCTTATTGGCTTTGACGAAATTATCAATCAACTCAACCGTCTTGGCGCACCCCTCGGCGTCGGTCGCTTTCGTGAGCTCCGGCATCATCGAGTGGACGATCTCCCGTTGGGAGGAAGAGAGGTAACGGTCGGCTTTGAAGGGGTTGTCTTGGTTTTCCATACGTTTATCTTAAAGCCTAGAAGCCAAGACTCAAGAGGAGATTGGGCAACTCGGCAAATTGGGATAGCTTCACCAGTGGGTTTTTCGCCGTCCCAAACCCATAGGTGGCATGGATGAAGCCAATCCCGGCCCCACTGGACGCCTCTTCGTCGCGGGCGGTGTCGCCGATATAAAGCGCTTCCTTGATCCCATAACGATCCATCAAGGCTTTGATAGTAAAACACTTCGCCTTCTTGGTGTCATCGAAGCACATATGTCCTTTGAAGGTGGCAGAAGGGAGCAAAGGCAAGAAGGTTTCGATATAGCCAGATTGGCAATTGGAGACGATATAAAGGTCATAATGCTTCTTTAACTCGGATAAAGTCTCTTTGACCCCGGGGAACAAGACGCCAGGATGCTGAGCCAAATAGGCGTTTTCGGCCTGAAAGAACGCCTCGCCTAACTTAGCTATTCCCGCCTCGCTATACCCTTTGGGAGCAAAAGAGGCGGCAATCTCATCCATCGTCTTCCCCATCTTGGCTCTAGCCTCGGCTTGGCTAAGATGGAAAGTTGGGCCTAAGAGCTTTTGCCCCACCGCTTGCCAACATTCCGCGACTGGCTTACTCGAATCCCAGAGGGTCCCATCCAAATCGAATATCAACGCTTTCATAATAAGTGAAAAGGGGCCGGAGCCCCTTAAGGATCAGATATCGGCGACGACCACGCCGGCGGGTTCGTAATCGGAATGGTGATTGGCCCAAACCAATAACAAGAACGTTAACAGATAATAACGGGTCACCGCGTAGCCGCACCAGAAGATGACGTCCCCCGAATGGGAGAAGCAATCGAGGATGTTGTAATTGGAGATGATGCAGAAATAGAAGAGGAACCCAGAGACGATGACCGAGACGTAGTAACCGACTAAGCAATCGCCATCAAGGCTCTTCTTGATGAAGAAACTGAGGGTCACGAGCATCGCGATGGCCGAGAGGATATCCAGAACCCCGGTCACGGCCTCGTCGAGCTTGAAGTTAAGGATCGCTCGGCCAAGGCAGAAGGCGGCAAGGCAAATCATGCCAAGGGCAACGATACCCACGTGGCTGCTTTTCTTCCGGAATAACGTATCGAGGACGAATAAGACCAAGAAGACGGCGATGATGAGGCCGAAGGTCAAGAACAAGGTCGCTTCGCCGGTATGGAGATAGGCGTCGACCGCCTCCCCTTCCGGAAGGTATTCAAGCCGGTAGTTATGGCCAGCTGGATCGGCATAAGCCCCGAAAAGGGAAACAAAGAAGGGGATGGTCAGCAACAAGACCAAGAAGCCGAGGAAGCTGAACAAAGAGATCCCTAAGGATTTAAACCATTTAATCATTGCTCTTCTCTCCTTCGTCGAGGGCTTTGATCTCCTCTAAGTACTTCTTCTCCTCTTCGTCGTTGCATAAGACGAAGTGGCCGGGGATCAATTCCCTAAAAGTCGGCTTCTGCTTCGAATAATCGTGGGTCGTCGCCGGGTTATACACTTTCCGGATCCGGTTCTTCTCTGACAATGGATCAGGCTTCGGGATGGCGGAAAGCAAGGCTTTGGTATAAGGGTGAAGCGGGTGTCTAAATAATTCTTCCGAGGAGGCAAGCTCAACCATATCGCCGAAATACATGACCCCGATCCGGTCGCAGAAGTATTTGACGACCGAAAGGTCATGAGCGATGAATAGCATCGTGAGCTTCATCGAATCCTTAATCTCGTTAAGCAGGTTAAGGACCTGAGCCCGGATCGAGACGTCGAGAGCCGAGATCGGCTCATCGCAAATCAATAGCTTCGGGTTCATGATCAAAGCCCGGGCGATGCCGATCCGTTGCCGCTGGCCGCCGGAGAACTCATGGGGATAACGGGAAGCGTATTCGGGGATGAGGCCGACTTGGCGGAGGACCCGTTCCACCGCCCGTCGATTCTCCTCCTTATCGTATTGGCCCTGGATATGAAGGCCTTCGACGATGATGTCCTCGACCGTCATACGGGGGTCGAGGGAGTCGATCGGGTCTTGGAAGATCATCTGGATCTCATTCCGGAGCTTGCTCGAGGAATGCTTATTGTCATAACGGATCTGGGCGATCTTCTCTTTCTGAACCGAAACAATTGATTGAGTATGGGCTTTGATCTCATTGATTTTCGCCGCATATTCGGCCCGCAAAGATTCCTTTTCATCCTCGGAGGCCGCTTCCGAAAGCTTATCGCGGAGCTCGCGTTTTAAGACCTTGATCTTGGAATTGTCCCTGATCCGGGTCCACTTGATTTCCTTCTCGTTCCAACGGCTCCCAGCGGCGATCCGGTACCCTTTGTAATAGATCGAGCCGGAGGTGATGGGATAAAGGCCGATGATGCAGCGGCCGGTCGTGGTCTTGCCGCAGCCTGACTCCCCGACTAAGCCGAAGCATTCGCCTTCATGGATTTTGAAGGAGATGTCATGGACGGCTTTGGTCTTGTATTCGCCAGATTTGAAGAATTCCTTTAAGTGGCGGACATCTAAGATGACGTTCTCCTCTTTCAAAGAAGGATCATAGGTGACTCCAACAAGCGAGAGGGCCCGCTTGGCATCGCGAAGATTAGCTTCGAGGGCGAGCCGCTCCTCCCGGAGGGCTTCGTCTAACTCGACGCCTTTATATTTAGTCTTAAAGTCCTTTAAGGCGGCCTTTGCCTCGGCGACTTTTTCTTTCCGTTCCGCTTTCTCGGAGTTCAGTTGGAGACGTTTTTCCTCATTCATCTTTCTTACCTCCGGTTTGCTTCTTGGCCCGTTTCAAGGAGTTCTTGATTCGGGTGGCGACGATCGAGGGCATCTTGTATTCCGGGGCCCGTTCATCCAATAGCCAAGTGGCGGCGTAATGGGTGGGCGAAATTTCGAACATCGGCGGCTCTTCCTTGAAGTCGATGCCGAGGGCGTATTTGCTTCTTGCCGCGAAGGCATCGCCTTTGGGCGGGAAGAGCATGTTCGGCGGGGTGCCGGGGATCGCTTCGAGCTTTTCCTTCGAATCAACGTCGGGGATGGAGGAAAGCAAAGCCCAGGTATAGGGATGGGCGGGCGAATAGAACACTTCGTCGGCTTTCCCGTATTCGACGATTTTGCCAGCATACATAACCGCGACCCGATCGGCCATATTAGCCACGACCCCCAGGTCATGGGTGATGAAGATGACCGACATATGGTGTTTGGCCTTCAATTCATTGATCAGCTCCAGGATCTGGGCCTGGATGGTGACGTCAAGGGCGGTCGTCGGCTCATCGCAAATCAAAATATCCGGATGGGCGGTGAGGGCGATGGCGATGACAATCCGTTGCCGCATGCCGCCGGAGAACTCGAATGGATATTGGTAGAACCGGCGTTCCGGCTGGGGGATGCCGACTTCGGCCATGATCTTCAGGGCCCGTTCCTTCGCCTCCTTATGGGTGACCCGGAGGCAAGAAAGGTAACGGCGATGCTCAATCAGGAAGTCATCATAGGCTTTCTTGAAGGCCGGGAAGGTCAATAGGTCTTTATAAAGGGGCTTAACCTCAGCCCGATAGGCGTCGCGGGGGCCATATTTCTTCTCGTGGACCGCTTTCTTGGCTTCTTTCTTCGCCAAAGCGGCGGCTTTTTTGGCATCACGAAGCGCCAACCGGCATTCGTTATAGGCGACTAAGCCTTCGTCGCTCCCTTTGTTGGCCGAAAGCGTCTCAAGCTTTTCCTTTAATTCGGCGACCGCTTTTTCCTTCGGGTTGACGATAGAGGCATAGAGGTCGATCAATTCGTCCTCGCTCGGATTGTTCTCCGGCAAGGCCATGGCCGCCTCGTATTTCTTCTTCGCCTCGGCAATCTTGGCCTTGGCTTCGTTTGACGGGGTCTTATCGAAGAAGGACTTATAGATCGGGCGGAGTTTCTCCCAATGCTCTTTCCGCAAGGCCAGGCGCTTCTCGCGCACCGCCTGCTTAGCTTCCTTCTTTTTCGCCGAATAGGCGGCTTTGTCTTCCGCGATGATGGCCTTTAGTTCAGCTTTCTTTTTCTGATACGCCTCTTTGGACTCTTGCTGCTTGGCGAATAGGGGCTCGAGGTTCGGGGTCCGCTCGTCGACTTTGGCGTCTTCTTTCTCCTTGGCGATGGCCGCTTTGATGTCGGCTAAGGCATGCTTAAGATCGCTTTGGGCGAGTTGGAGGAGCCGTTCATCGTTTTTCAACTTGATGAAGGAGTCATTGACGATGTCTTTGAAAAGATTCTTCAGGTGATGCCCATTGATGAGCATGACCTCGGTGATCTGCTTGCCGATCCGCATGATCGGGTTTAAAGACGATAAGGGGTCTTGGAAGATCATCCCGATCTTGGTGCCACGGATGTTATGGAACTCATCCTCGGAGACCTGGGTCAAATCCTCGCCTTCATAGACGATCGAACCCGATTCGATACGGGCGCTTTTGGGGAGGATGCCCATGATGGTCTTGTTGGTGACCGATTTGCCCGAGCCGGACTCGCCGACGATGCATAAGGTCTCCTCCTTGTATAAATCGAAGGAGACGCCGCGGACGGCTTTGACCATCCCCTCGTCGGTTTTAAAGGAGATAGCGAGATTCCGGACCGAAAGGACCGGTTCCTTGCCTTTTTCCTGCACCCCGACCGAAGCGGGGTAATCGATGGTTTTGTATTTGTTCATAATCACTCATCCGCTCCTTTCAAAGCTGGGTTGAAGGCGTCGCGCAAGCCATTGCCGAACAGGTTGAAACAAATCATGATCAAAGCCATGACGATGGAGGCGCTGACGATTAGGTAAGGGTAGTTCTGCAAGTCGCCTTGGACGTTGGACAAGGTAATGCCGAATGACTGCGATCCCGAGAAGGCCAAGGCCGAAGGCAATAAGTAGGAGATATTGGCTTCGGTGAAGATGACCGATGGGATCATAAGGATGGCGCCGGTGATGATCGGGCCGATGCCGTTGGGCAGGATGTGCTTGAAGATAAGCCGGGTGTCGCTCGCGCCCAAAGTCCTTGAGGCCAAGACGTATTCCCTTCGCTTATATCGATAGAACTGTCGCCTGGTCTCGGCCGCGACCCCCATCCAGCCAGTAAGGCAGAGGGCGAGCAGGAAGGTCCAGAAGTTCGAACCCAATAGCAAGACTATAAGCGTCATCATGACGATGAAGGGCATGCCGCCGAGGATCTCGCAGAACCGTTCCATCAACATATCGACCCAGCCGCCGAAGTAGCCAGAGATGGCGCCCCAGATAAGGCCGATGACGATATTGATGGCCGAGCTCAATAAGCCCAAGCCAAGGGAGGTCAATAAGCCGGAGAAGACCAACTTGAAGAAGTCTTTCCCGTTCCGATCGGTCCCGAAGAAGTATTTCGGCATCTTGCAGGAGCCGATCTTATCCTGCTCATAAAGAAGACGATAAAGGGATTGGGTCCCATAGACGGAAACCGAGGTTCCGACCTCACCGCCTAAATTGACCGCCCGTAAAGTCTGAATCGACCGTAACGGGCAATATGTGTCGCCTTCCTCGGTCAAGACCAAAGTGACCGAGGTGGAAGTCATCGGAGCTTTGCTCCAATCGATGGCGGTGTCGCCGTTTGAGAGGCTGAAGAGGGTGATTTCCCCGCCGACCATACCCCTGCAGGAAAGGGATTCAATCCAGCCATGGCTAACATAAGTATCGATGTCGTTTTTAGTAAACTCTTGCCCCGCCACGTCACCGAAGGCCGCTTCGTAATAGTCATAGCGGAAAGCGCCGTAAGTGACCTCAGAATGGTAGATGCCGGTCGAGGAGATCTCGTTTAAGCGGGAATAGCCACCAGCATTTAGAGAAGCATAAGCTTGGGTGGCGTTGGAGAAGGAAGCGGCGCCAACACTAGAGGTAGTCCCCCTCGCCTGAACTGACTGGATATAAAGCGAATTGGCCGAAGCCGCCGCATCGACGGGAGCATCGTAGACGATGGCGAACCGGCCGGAAACCTGTTCGGACGCCCCATCGAGATAGCCGCCTTCTTGGAGGATGCCGACGACATTCTCGACTTCCATCGAGGTGGTTTCATCGGTTAAGGATAGGGGGTCCATCAATGGAACGATGGTCAGCTCTTCCGCGGGTTCTTCAGGGATTTCCTCCCCGCCTTCCTCTGGGATGTCTTCGCTCGGAGTATCGGTTGATTCCTCGGCTAAAACCTCGGTTTCGCTCGGAGTATCGGCGGAGGTTTCGAAAACCCAGCCGATATAGGAAACAATCTCCGTCCCTTCAACGTGGTTGTCGGCATAGGAATTAGGATAGAAAGTCACTTCGTAACTGACTGAGGAATCAGTCAAAGCCAGTTGGACAACCGGGGAAAGAAGGCCAGATTCTTCCGACTCGAAGATACCGACTTCGTTCTCACTGGAGCCGTTGCCAAGCCGGATTGCCCCATTCTTGCCGTAATTCCGGACCGATTCGTCCCAAGTATCAGAATACGATTGGGTCGATTCGATGTCGCCGATGACGGCATAAGATTTGTAATATGAATCCGATGGCAAATTGTTGGTGCTGGGGTCAAGAATAGCATTCTCGACATAACCAGTCCCGTCCATGAAGCCACCGGTGTCGCCATCAAACCACTTCGGGGGCAGATAACGAGCCGCCGCGACCGGATTGTCGATGTCGTTCTTATTAGCCACCGGAACAATGATGGCCATGGCGATAAGGACGAAGAGGATGCAGCCAGCCACGACCGAGGAACGGTTCTTGACGAACCGCTTCATCGCGTCTTTGAAATAGGTGGTCGGCTTGGTCTCAAACTTTTGATCGTGAATCGAGGCGTCTTGCTGGACGAACTCGAAGTCTTGCGCCGATTCGAAATCGGTGTTTTTCTTTTCGTTTTCCATTGTTACTTCTTAGCCCCCATTCTGATACGCGGGTCGACGATGCTATAACTTAGGTCGACGATTAAGGTGGCGAATAAGCCAATTAAGGTGTAGATGGCCATATCGACCATGATGACCGGATAGTCCTTGCCGGTTAAGGCGGTGACGAACAAGGATCCGATGCCAGGAATACCGTAGATTTGCTCCAAGACCATCGAGCCGGAAAGGATCGAGATGAATTGGGAGATGATCATCGGGACGATCGGAACAAGCGAGTTCCGGAGGGCGTGGCGGACGACCGACTGGCCCTTGGTTAAGCCCTTAGTCCGCGCGAGCAACAAGAATTCGCTCGACATGACCTCACAAAGTTCGGCCCGGGTATAACGGGCGAACGAGCAGATCGAGCCGAAGGACAAGGACAAAACCGGAATAATGTAAGCCTCAAAGGCCAGCAAAGGATCGGCCGCGGCGTTGGCTTGGCTCGGCCAACGGATCGGGAAGCCTGGTATTTTCCCGAATCCCAACAATAAGAAAGAGATAAGGACGAAGGACGGGACCGAGATGAAGATCATGATGATGGTCGAGATAAGCGAATCGACCCAGGTGTTCTTCTTAAGCGCGGCCCAGATGCCTAAGCCTAAGCCCAAAGGCACCGAGATAATGATCGAGATGATGTTGAGCTTCATCGAAGCCGGCAAGCGCATGACGATGATCGAGATGGCGCTTTGGTTGAGGGCGACCGAAGTCGAGCGGCCCCAATCCCACTTAGTGACGACGTTAACAAGCCAGTTCCAATAACGGACTAAAATCGGATAAGGCGCGAAATAGTAATTCTGCGAGTTGATGGTGACCATCTGCTCGTATTCATGATTGGCGATGGCCTCCAGCCCCTCCGGGGTACTGGCATCGATTTCATAGTAGAAGCCAAGGGTGACCTGCTGCTGCCAGAAGCGGAATTCCTCGGTGAAGTTGGTAGCATTCGGCTCCAGTGGCATGCACTGCAAGAGGATGTAGGTGACAGAGAGAACAATGAAAGCTGTCAATAAAATGAACAGGATTCTCTCTATCACGTATTTGGTACTGTCTTTCATTATTCTCTCTTTCTTTCCTTATTTATATTGCCGGGGTAACCATAACCCCGAAAGTGAATCTAAGCAAGAAGAGAGCCGCCCCCGCCTACGCGGGAAGCGGCTCTGGAAGAGACGGTTCTTCGCTAGTGAATATTAGATGCCGTAATCGGAGCACCGGCCGACCGAGTCGACGAGGACCGATTTGGTGATCTTGGAGTTGGACCCGGTCTGCCCATCGAGGTTATCGGAGGTAACCTTCGAGAGGTCAACGGTGTAGACGAGGGAGAAGTAGAGCGAGAAGTAGTTGACGGTCCCGTTCGCCCGTAACTGGTTGATCAGACTCTTGACCTCATCGAGATCGACGTAGACGTTGATGTAACCGTTGAGGTCGGTGTTGATCGAATAAGCCGACTTGTCATTGAGGTAGTAGCCACTGGTCGGAGTCGCGGTCGAGCCGCCCATGATAGCGAGGTCACGAATTTCGAAGTCGAGGATCGATTTGCCTTGATCATCGGTCGCGGTGGCCGGGAAGGTCGCCTGCCAGTGGATCCGGTTATTGGCCGAATCAAGCGACATAGTCTGATTGTCGGCGACCGGCGAGGTGACGCCTTCGTTAACCATGGTCCAGCCTTGGGTGGCGGACCAGAGGGCATCGTAGGACCAGATTTTGCCATCGAAGATGACCGGATTGGTCGCGGTGACCTCATTGGTCGGATCCCCCCAGTTCAGGTTGAAGCCTTGGTTGAGAGCGACGGTCGAGGAGCAGGTATTCATGAAGTCGAGCGGGTTCAAGACGTTGCCCGAGATCGCCCCTTCGGCGAAGTCGAACTGGCCTTCGTCCATCCGGGTGTAGGTGTCGTTGTAGGTGGTGCCGCCGACGAGGAGGTTGACCTTGAGCGGGAGGTTTTTCCCATCCTTGTTGACGTTGACCGCGTTCCAAGCATCCTGAAGGTAGGACTTGATGTAGGAGCCGAGGTTGTCGATGGTGGTCTGGTAACGGAAGTAGCCGGTGATCTCGATGGTGTCGCCGTTGCGGTAGCTCCCTTCGGCTAAGAGCTGGGTGCCGGCCGCATCGAAGTAGGTTTCGGCGACCGAGCGGGAATAGGCATTCTCGTTGCCGGCGGTTTGCTGCCGGTACCAAACGGCGGACTTGCCATAGATCGAATCGCGGTAGGACTCTTTGCCGGCCGGGTCGATCATGTAGGCCTTCGAGAGATAGCCAACGGCCGGGTTCTTACCGGCGAGGTCAGCCAATTCCTGACGGTTCATCGCATAGTAGAACCCTTCGAGGAAGTACTGGTTGCTCATGATGGGCTTGACGTCCCAGTAGTTGTTCTTCGCGGTGGTCGTGACCGAGCCGGATTCGCCGAAGAAGGCCTCCCACTGCTCGTTGGTGGTCGAGTTGATGTTGAGTTTGATGATGGTCGAGCCTTCGGTCCGGAGGACGTTTTTGTCGTTCCGGTGGTTGACGAGTTCATCGACCGGGATCGAGACCTCGTCGAGCTGGTTGTTCAAGAAGGCGTTGTAGGCGAGGGTGTCGGCGTCGGAGCCGGTGAAGATGTCCTCGGTGTAGCCGTCGTAGTGATAGAGGTCTTTCTCGAAATAGGTGTCGTTGGCCTTATAGACGATCCGCACCTGATCTTCCCAGTATTCGGGGATATAGGGGCCGAAGACGAGGATGTTGTCGAAGCAGTTGTATTTGTCGGTGCTCGACCGGGTGCCGTAGGTTTTCGCGCCGGTGGCGAAGTTGCCGTTGCCGATATCAGTGATGAATTCCTCGGGGACCGGGGAATAGAACATGGACGAGAGGGCGGTCCGGGCGTAGGCCGAGGACTGCGGCTGGATGAAGGCGAAGTCGATGGCGCCTTCCTTCTCATTGATCTGGATGCCGACGCCGCTGTCCTCCCAAGCCCCGCTCTGGAGCTCGGAGTTGTAGACGTATTCCATGGCGCCCTGGAAGCCCGAGGCGTCGGAGACCATGTCGGCGTAGCGGAGCAACCGGCCGTTGAGCATGGCCTTGAACGGGGTCAGGTAGTCCTCGAGGGCGACCTGGCGGCCGTTGTATTTAGATTTCCATTTTGAGGTGTCGGCGGTCCGGTAGGTGTAGCCTTCGCCGAAGTGGACCTTGACCCGCCAGAACTGGCTGGTTTGGTCCTCAGCCGGGTTCTGGACCTCCGACCCTTGGAGCCCAGTGATCATGATGGGGGCGTCGGTGGTCGAGAGGGAGCCGACCCAGGAGTAATCGGTGTTGGAGGCGTTGGCCTGGACGCCGAAGTAGCCGGAGGCGATCATCGACATCCGGTCCGAGACGTCGGAGCCGTTGGAGTCCCAGCCGTTGAAGGTGCCGGAGTCGACGGTGGTATAGCCGTGGAAGTAGCTCTTCCAGGCGTCGACCGACTCGTTGATGGTCGAGTTGTACATGACGCCATCGGGGTCGATGGTGCCATAGGCAGTGCCGAAACCGTAGTTGGTTAGGTAGGTGGTAGACGGCAGCTTGATACGGGCGGAGAACTGCTCATAAGAAGCGTCGTCATAGAGGGGGATGCCAGCCGTGAAGTTGTCCAAAGCATACTTCTCAAGGGCATAAAGGGCACCGGCCCGAGTCTCATAATCCTCTTGGGAATAATCGTAATTGCCAGTGGCGGCGCCTTCGGTGGCGGGGCCGGGATCATAAGGGGCAGAACCGGTGATTTCAGGTAACGTGAAATCCTCATTCCCGCTCGAACTGGATTTTTCACCCTTATTGCAGGATGCCAAACCCATGCTAGCAGCGAGAAGGGCGATCAAGAACACTGATTTTTTCATTGTTTTTTGCCTTCCTTTCGTTTCTTTATATGCGCGCTTGCGGAAAACGCGTAAGCAAAGGAAACCACAGGAAGAAAAAAATGCAACCTTTTTTTGATTTTTTTACCTAACGGCTGGGCTGTTAGTCAGGAAAACAATCATGAAGACGACGCCGAGGGCAAATTCGGTTAAGCCGATAATGAAGTACGGCAGCCAAACGAATTTATTCTTAGCCCGTTGCTCAAGCTTGTATTCATGATAATCCCCGGCATCCTCAAACCGCTTGTCCATTCCCTGATGGCGATAAGCCTCGAAGAAACGGTAGCTGGCATATCCTAGCAAGTCAAAGGTTCCGCTCCGTCCGATGACGCGGAAGCCAAGAAAGGCCAAGACGATGGTCCCGCCAACGAAGAAAGCGTCGCTTAACCGCGAATAGATATTCCCCGCCCGGAGGAAGAGCATCAGGAAGAAGGCCAGCAAACTGAAGCCCGTGGTGATGCCAAAAGCGATCCAAAACGATTTTTTCACAAGGCGAATACTAGAGGAAATAGGCGATAAATCAATAACCAAAGGAAAACGAGGAAGAATCGATATATCAAAAATCCCAACCAAAAATTCCGCAACGGCAAACAAAGGACCGCAATAATTCGCTGTTTTCATCAAAATTCATAGTAAGCATAAATGGGCATATTGCCCTATTGTTCGCCCGAAAACGCTAAATAAGTTGACTAAATCCGGCGAACCTATATTATTCACACACGTGCAAAGAGAGGCATGGATATGAAAAAGAATAAAACTAAAATCGCATGCTGGGCCTTATTAGGGCTTAGCATCGTCGGACTAGCCGCCTGCAATCGTGGTGACGACACCAGCAGCAGCAGCAGCGGACCCATCGAGCAAGGCGATCGTCGTCTGAACATCACCTTGGCTGCAACCACCATCCCCGAAGGCTCAACCTTCTTCGATGGCTGCTTACCGAGCGTCGTTTTCGAGGACTTGACCGACGGCAGCAAGACCGAGGTCTATAACTATTCGGCCCGGACCACCTATACCATCAAAAACGATGCGTCGGGCGAGCAATACAGCCCCTCGGACTCCTTGCCGGCCGGCCAATACACCTGCGAGATCCGCTACTCCCAAAGCGGCTACACCTACGGGACCGTCAAGTTCAACGTCGAGGCCAAGACCCCGGCGGTCGCGGCCGAAGGCAAAGGCTATAAGAGCTATACGGTCGATGATTTGGCCGAATACCAGATTCAGAACTTCGACGAGATCGAGACCCTCGGCGGCGGCGGCATGCCGGCCAACGGGAACGTCAAGATCCTCGTCATCCCGGTCGAATTCGAGGATGGCCAGAAATTCACCGATAACATCCGCGACGAAGTCAAACCGATGCTCGAAGAGGCTTTCTTCGCCGATTCCGACGATACCCCGTGGGAATCGCTTGCTTCCTATTACAAAAAATCGAGTTACGGAAAATTGAATATCACCGGTGAGGTCACCGACATCTACACCGCCCCTTATAACGACAAGAATATCTCGAGCTCGAACACCGGTTTCTCGACCCAAATCGCCCAAGAAGCGGTCAATTGGCTCACCAGCACCGGGAAAATCGACCCCAAGGATTATGACCTCGACGGCGATGGCTACATCGATGGCGTCGAAGTCGTCTACACCACCCAAAACGCCACCCCGGGCATGAGCGGCACCGTCGACGCCGGCTCAAGCGGACTCTGGTGGAACTTCACCACCAACACCGGGATGTCCCCGAACACCGCCTCCCCGAACGTCCACCGAATCTTCTGGACCCGTTACGACTACGTAACCAATAATTACTACAATTCCGCCGCCACCGGCGAAAACGCTCAAGGGCAGCTCTGGGAAGGAAAATCGGTCGACGCCCACACCATCATCCACGAAACCGGGCATATGATGGGCGCCCCCGACTACTACTCATATGACCGGACCGAGGGCCCGGCGGGTCAAGTCGACATGATGGACAACAACGTCGGCGACCACAACGCCTACACCAAGATGATCTACAACTGGGTCGCCCCGCGGGTCGTCGATGGCTCGAGCGACAACTTCACCATCACCTTGAAGTCCTTCACCGAGACCGGCGACTTCCTCCTGGTCAAACCGACCAGCGATCCGTGGAACGAGACCCCATATGACGAATATTTGATGCTCCAGTACTACACCCCGACCGGCCTCAACGAGGAAGACAGCGATGGCTATCCGGAATGGAGCAACGCCACCAGCGCCTCCGGCTCGGCCGCCTATGGCCATGGCGGGACCTATGAATACCCCGGGCTTCAGATCTTCCACGTCGACACCCGGGTCGCCTCCGACAAGGGCACCCTGAACGAAGACGGGACCTTCAATAACGCCAGCTTGGCCGCCGAATACACCGATACCCCGTTGCCAACCGCCAAAACCGACAAGACCGCCGGCACCTATGAATCGGAAGCCCGCCGGGTCCACGACAACACTCCGTCTCGCTCGACCGACGCCGCCGGCAACGCCACTCAGAACCGGGAGCTTCAAGCGGTCTTCGCCACCACCACCAACTCCACTTCCGGGTCTTCCTATTATTCCTCCTTCGGCTTGATGACTAACCTCTTCGGTTCCGAAGACTTCAAAGCCAAAAACGACACCGGCACCAAGAAGGAAAGCTACTATGGGAACGACACCTACTCCAACTACTACTCCCGTTCCTTCTACCCCAATGACCTCCTCTGGAACGATGGGTCCCGCTTCGACTGGACCTTCCACGTCGAGAATCAGACCGACGAGGAGATCACCCTCCACTTCATCAAGACCCCGTCCGACAACCCCGCCTTTGAGGACTAAGTCAAGATCAGTTGAGCCGAGATAACCTCTCGGCTCTTTTATTTTTTAAAATAAAGCAACTTATCCTTGCTTTTTATAATTTGCCACGTATGGTATATGGGCGTTCATTCGGCAAAGAATGAAAAGACACGGCTAATTCATAGCGAATAGCCGAAAGGAAAGGATGAAATTTATGAAAAAGAACCTCCTGCTCAGCTTAGCGGCGGTCCTCGCTCTCGGCGCCCCGATGCTCGCCACCAGCTGTGACAACAATCCGGGCGAAACCAGCAGTTCGATCGTCAATATCGCTAATGGCGGCACCCTTAACCTCGGGGCCACCGGCAAAATCGAGACTAAGCTTGACGGCGAATTGACCTGGACCGTCTCCGATGAGAGCATCGCCACGGTCGCTAGTGACGGCACCGTCACCCCCCTCGCCCCTGGCGAAGTGACCATCACCGTCTCTAACGGCACCAGCAAAGAAGAATACAAAATCACCATCGCTGACCCCGATTCCGGGGTTTCGGGCAAAGTCAACGTTGACTATGACGCCCTCCCGGTCGAGATCCTCCCAGGCAAAGACAACGCCGTCAAGGTCGCCGACTACGTCGAAGTGACCGGCGTCGGTTCTTGGTACCTCACCACCTCGACCCCGGACGTCGTCAAGATCGAAGGCCAGACATTCTATGGTTTAACTGCGGGCGAATACACCGTCACCCTCCACGCCGGCAAGACCGTCCGGGCTTTGACCGGCTACGTCATCTCGGAGAATAAGGTCGCTTTCAACCAGTTCTACTCCTCAATCAAGGAAAACTGGATCTCCTATTCGGCCATCTCGGGTCTTTATGGCTCGGCTGAGGATTATTTCTATTACCCCGTCGCCACCAACGAGGCCACCCAGACCTATACCTTAGGCGGGTCGATCCACGACACCACCAATGACGTTTGGCGGAACTTCACCGTCGAAGCGGCCCCCGATGCCACCGGCGCGAGCTGGTTCACCATCGATTCCGATACTTTCGAAATCGGCCATGGCTACGCGGCCAGCAAGGAAATCGAGGGGCTTGGTTCCTTCACTGTCCCGGCCTCGAGCTACCACGAAATCTCCTATCGTGGCGAAGCGACCGGTATGTATTACATCGAGGAAGATGGCTCCAACTCGTTGACCACCATGCTCGACTCCATCTCCCCAGAGGCTTGGAGCAATATCGTCTACTATTGCGATGAGCTTTACGGAGCTACCATCAACGGGGCCATGGTCTACCTTGGCGAATCCAATGGCAGTTCCTTCCTCACCTTCTACCCGGCCATCATCGATGGGGACGACATCAACTATATCGATGTCCTTACCCTCCCCTCAACCTCCGGAACCAACGAAGACTTCCCGGCTTATATCCAAGTCAGCGACTTCGGCACCGCCAACTTCGCCGCTGCCGACGCCTGGGTCAAAGCCCCGACCACCCCGGATCCGATCCCAGTCACCCCGCTGGACGCCTTCTTCGACAACATGGCCGAGAAGAAGTCCTACACCATGACCATGGACGCCGCCTGGAAGGACAACACCGGCAAGCAGGTGGAGACCCCGGACAACATGAAGTTCTCCGATACCCATCAGGATATCTTCTCCTCGATGTCGGTATTGACCTATGCCAACGAGAATGCCATCTACACCCGTTATGGCAACCTCAATAACAACAACGTCTATTGCGATACCTCGCTCAGCATGGGTGATGCCAACATCCAGAACAACCACACCGATCTGAAGTTCATCTACAACGGCGCCTTCCATGAAGCGACCGGTATCTATGATGCGGAAACCGGCAATGGCTTCAACGTCGCCACTCAGGATGCCGACAACGCCGCCATCAAAGACCTCTGGGCCGATTCGATCCTCGTCCCGACCGCTTCCTTCGGCCATTCAAAATCCGTCACCGAAGCCACCGGCGGAAAGACCTTGTTCGAGATGACCTCTATCACTGATCTTAGCGATGGCAAGTACTACTTCAACTCCTATGGTCCGGACCGGAACTTCTCCTATATGCAAGGTGGAGTGGATATGGGCTTAAGCGGCGTCTTCTACACTATGCTCTTCCACGTCAACCAGTCCTATGCCTTCTGGACCGCTTACTACCTTGGCATGACCGGCTACCTCGATGACTACTGCGATTGCTACTTCACGGTGACCGAGGATGAGTTTGCCATGGACCTCGTCTTCAATTTCTCCACTACCACCAACTATTACATCCACATCAGTTACACCGACGTCGGCGTCGATAACGTTCCGGAAGATGCCAAAGCCTACATGGCCAACCCCTACAAGTCGACCATGCCGACGACTGGCGATGATTCCGGCACCACCGGGGACGACACCCCGTCGACCTCGACCGAAGCCTAATCGCTATCGTCACAACCATCAGCCATCCCTAACCGGATGGCTTTTGTTTTACTCACATAAGTCGCCAACGTTAGATAGCGAGCAAGCAGAACATCAAATCAACGTCTAAAAAGCCTTTTGCAGCGCATTCCCCCAGTCCTTTGAATAAATTCCCATCGATAAGCCAAACAAAGCCTAGAGAGCTTAAAAACAATGCAAAAGGCAGATATCCGAATTGAAAATGCCTGCAAAGCCTTTCCTAAATCATGCTTTTGCCGGATTTGAACGATAGCAACCGTCTAAAAGAGGCCGTTATTGATTGGATAGTATTGAGCATATATCGATCTATATAAGGCAATTTGCCGAAGCCCCTTAACTAGCCGGTCATCAAATCTACGGATTTGGCTGTGG
This sequence comes from uncultured bacterium, assembly GCA_949297805.1. Taxonomy (GTDB): domain Bacteria; phylum Bacillota_I; class Bacilli_A; order RFN20; family CAG-826; genus Alloenteromonas. The sequence continues at coordinate 90,679 of CASFTG010000001.1, read as the reverse complement.
TTGCCTTAATTATCGTTACTAGGCAGTACACAAACGAAATCCAAGCACGACAAGGCTGGGCGGTAAACCAATCGGCAATTCAAAATTGACCCAGGTTCCTAAAGGGGATGGGACCGACAATTTGAATGCGAGCTCTAAAAACCGAACAAGACGCCATCAAAGGTGGGTCAATTTTGAGTTGCCGGCTATATTGCAGGAGGTACCACTTATGGGGGATCGATTTTCGATAAACGAAAGAGCCTCCCCGGGTTAGGAGGAGGCCCCGAAGTCAAAGTAAGTTATTCGGCGAAGTCGGAGGCCGGAGCGAACCCGCTATACCCATCGACGACGATTTGGTTCTCTTCGTCGTAGGTAATGTTGCCGAAGACGATGGTCCCGTCAGTGTATTCGTCCTCGCCGGTCCAAGCGCCGTCATCGGCCTGCAAGGCTAAGCCAAGGTAGCCATCGATCGTCTCCCCAATCTCGACATAGGCGACGTTGCCGTCTTCAATGTCGGTGTAGGTATAGATGCCGGTTTCCTCATCGATGTTGAAGCCGAACTTGTAAGTATGCCCTTCCCCATCGGTGACGGTGGAAACGGTAGCGTCAGTCCCATCGTATTCCTTGATATTGGCGACGACATTCTTATCGACGGAAGAAGCGACGTAATCCGAGGTATAGGAATCGATGTAATACCAAGTCCCGATCGGCGAGAAATCAGAGGCGGGAAAGACCGTGGCATAAATCTTCGTCGGGCTGTCTTTCCACTCATCGAGGTAACGATCGGAATTAAGCAAAATAGTCACCGTGGTTTGGGAGGTCACTTGGCCGACCGCTTCGACATGGAGGTAGTAATAGCCGTCTTCGCCCTTATAGGTCTCAGCAGTCAAAACCGCTTCGTTCTGGGATTCAGCCGTCACCGGGACGATGACGTCATAAGGCGAACCGTAAACCCGGAAGGTCCGAGCCGTGCCCGATTCCAAGTTAAAGGAACTGGAACTGGTCAGAAGGTTGGAACTAGCGCTAGAAGGCCCATCCTCGCCAGTGAGGTAGAAGCCCCGGACTTGGACGTTGTCGAGGACTTCGAGCTCAATCTCGGTCTGAGGGACCGAAGGCACCGCCGGATTGCCGATGGTTAAGGTCACCTTCCCGGCGGAATAGGGAATGAAGGTATAAGGCTCAAGCGGTCCCCGCGGTCCAACGATCGAGGTGTCAGAACTCTCGATGATGGTGAAGTTGGCCAAATCCAGGGAAGTCGCGACGTCACTAGTCATCGTCATATGCTCGTTGACCGCCGCATTCCCATCGTAATTAGTCACTTGGATGGCGTTCTTATCAGCGTATTCTTCGCCCAGATCATCATCCCGGACCTCAACCGCCATCTTCTTGGTAAAGTAGGCGGAGTCATCGTGGGTATTCGCGGTCGTCGCCTCGCCATAGGTATAGTTGCAGTCGATGTCGCTTTGGACGGTGTAATCGTCGGGAATGACGATCTGATGCTTATCAAAGGAGTAAGCCACATCATCGTAGATACGGGCTTCGTATTGGACGGAAAGGAGCCGGCCGGTCGAATCAAAGGAGAGATCAGCGTCGTAGGTGTAGTAGTTCTTCTCCCGATCCTCTTCATCGATCAAGACGTTCTGGCTGGTATCGATCTCCCGATAGGAGTCGATGGTGACGTTAAAGCCATCCGCAGTCACGGTCGAGACGATTTTCCGATCGAAGAGTCCTAAGCCATCGGTCCCAATTTCCGGGGTGGTGTCATAACCGATGTAATAGGCGTACATCAGATCATAATAGAGGGCTTCGTAATTATGGGCGAAGTTATGGGCTTCGAATTCGGCTTTAGAGGTGGTCCGCATATAACGGCTTAACCCTGGCCCGATCTCGGCGTTAGTATCGACGATCCCATACTTGCCCGAATAGCGTTGATAGTTGCCGGAATAATAAGATTCCTTGTCATCGAGATAGGAGTTGACGATGGAGAGGACGTCCCCGTCGATCTTCTTATCGACAACCCCGACGACCTTGTTGTCGTTATGGAGGTCCTTAGCCTCGGCATAGGAGCCATTGGTATGATTTTGGAAGGTATAGTCAATGCCGGTGACCTGGTTAGAGTAATGAATCGAGAGGACATCGTCCGGATTCATCGTCGATTCGCTCCGTGCATAGCCTTCTAAAAGGTTGTTGAAGGTATCGGGATTATTCGGGAGGGTATCCTGCTTGACCTTCTTGATGTAGCAACGCCCATCTTCCGAATCGGCATTGTCATCGTAATAGAAGTCATAGGTTGCCCCACCTTCGACCGAAAGCTCGCCTAAATCGGTTTTCCCATAGCCGATCGGGGCGAAGCATTTGGTATAGTCGATGTCGGCCATCGTCAGTTCAGTTGAGCCGACCATGAAGGAGAAATAGGAAGTCGTGGCGACTTTAATACCACGGGCGACATAAAGCCCCGGCTCCTCTTCGGTCAAGGCTTGGCTTATCTGGCCGCTTAAGGTGACGGCCCCGGCGGCCTTGACAGTGACCGAAAGGGTGACCGAACGGTTCGGCATAACGAAACTGGCCTTGCCGTCTTTGACTTCGATCGCATCTTTGTTAACCCAAAGGGCCTTGATGGCGAAGTCTTTTTGGACGGTGACGGTCACGTTGACCGTCTCCCCAGCTTTAGCCGAGGTTTTATCGCAGGCGATGGTGGCCCCATTCGAGGATTGGGCAATCCGGATGGTATAGACCTGATTGTCCGGGGTCTCCGACTGGCTCGTATTGGTATCGGAAGGTTCCGAACCCCCGCCTTGGGTAGACGAGGAAGTCGAGGTATTGGGGTTGGAGCAGGCCGCAAGAGATAAAGCAGCCGCCACCCAAAGCAAATTGCGTTTCTTCATAAATCGCCCTTATTCGGAGAAGACCGGCTCAAATAGGTCAACGACCCCACCGCTGGTCATCGGGTGGAGGGAGTAACCATTGGTCGAGACGTAGATATCGACGAAGGTGAGGGAGGAATAGCTTTGATTTTGCCAATCCTGAACGACGAAATGATGCTCGTCGTTGACGATGCCCCGGTAATCGATGGTGAAGGTGATGGCCGGTTCGATGGCGATGCCTTCATCAGACCCATAGACCATGCCGGAGGTGGCGGAGACGAAGGAGATGTTCATCCCGGCGTAGACGATGGATGTATAGTGGTCAACCGAATTGACCATAAAGTCGACGATCTCCGCCTCGGTCTCCATCGTCGGGCGGAAGGTCAATTTGTTCCGGAAGTAGAGATAGCCGTCGGAGGCATAAATGCAAAGGATCGATTCCCCGGCCCGGAGCCCTTTGAAGGTGACGTTGCCATTATCGTCGATTGAGGCCTCGGCGACCCCGTTGTCGGAAACGGTGACGTAGGCCCCGGCGGTCGAGAAGTTTCCAAAGCCGATGGTCCCTTGGTAATCGATGCCGACCGAGAAGACCAAATTGATGCCGACATCGATTAAGGCGCCGGAGATCGAGCCTTCGCTGACACGATTTTCCGCTTTCCAGTCAACGGTGATGAACTCATCGGCCACGGTGGAATCGGAAGTGGTGCTTTCCGGCGTGCTGGAGCTCGTTTCGTTTTCCCGGCAGCCGACCAAGCCGAGAGCGGCTAAAGCGATAAGCGGTAAGATCTTTTTGTTCATGGTAAGAGTCCTTTCTATCTTCAAGCGTTGCTATCGTGAATATAAGTTTGAAGCCATTGATCGAGGGAGGGGATGGTCGTGGTCCCAAAATCATGGTAGGTGAATTGGAGGGTGACGTTCGACCCATTGAGGAGGATATCGAAGAGGAAATTGACCGTCTCAAGGTTGCCGGCGGCATTGGTATCAGCCACTAGGATCAAATCGACCAAGAGACAGGAGAGGATCGAGGTCGAGGCGAGGATCGAGTTCTCGACTTGGGCGATCTCGTAGAAATCCCGCATGATCAAGGGATCATAGGTGATATACATATCCCCATCCAACTTGAAGTTCGGGTCCTGATAAGGTTCGAAGAATTGGAAGTTGTGCTCCCACATCATCATCTTCGAGGGATAGTTCATGATATCGACCATATTCGAGATGTTGGTGGTGAAGGCCGGGGCGGTCAAATAAACGGCATAAAGGTCATCCATATTCTCGGTGAGGCGGAACATATACGCCCCATCAAGCTCAGCGGACTTGCCCGTCTCGGGATCAATATACGTTTTTTCAGGCAAACTGACATAACCTGTGGATTGGATGGCACCTAATGAAGGAGGATAGTAGCCACCATACCAATAATCGGGATGATAAAACTCCTTCCCGATGATCGCCGGGTCATCCTCATAGGTCAGCAATTCATTGATATCGCGGGTGAAGTTGTTGCCTTTAAATCCATCGGCGACCTTTAAGAGGATGTCATCGTAGACGGCGGCTTTGTCGACCCCGTCAAGATAGGTTTGGACATCCTTGACCGCGGTCGTGCCGAAATCGGAGAAAGTCGAGGTGATGGTCGTGCCGTCACTGCTCTCCATGGTCAGGAGCAAAGCCTTCTCGCCCTCCGATTCCCCGACCGAGGCCTTGAACGAGGTAACGGTGGTCAAGAAGGTGTCGCCGAACTCCAAGAAATGGATGTAATTGAGACGGGCGGACTTATTGGTGATCGAGGCGACCAGCGGATCGTCGCCCACATTGAGAACCGAGATATCGGGGATTGGGTTATAAACCGCATCATAAATCGAAGTGAGGTTGTTTCCATCCTCGTCTAGATAGGCATCGGAATGGATGAAGTCGCCATCGCTATTGAGGTTGAGGCGGAAGACCTCGCCGCCTTTCTGGGCATAGCCTTCCTCGTCATCAGGATAATCACACCAGGAATAATTCGAGGTGTAGTAGTTATGGAAGCTGGTATTGATCTCTTGGTAAACCGGATTATCCGCGGTCCCGACGTTCATTTTCTCGACGATTTTGGTCGAGACGGTGAAGTTGTTGGCCCCTTGGATCGATTCGACCGCCGACTTTACCGAGGAATAATCGACATCGATCTGGATTTCCGAACCACTGCTGGAGGAATTATCCTTACAGCCAACTAAGGGAACGCAAGCCAGCGTTAAGCCAAGAAAGAAGCTTTTGGATAGACTTTTGCGCATTTTTTCTCCTTGAATAGTCATGTCTATAGGGTTTAGACCCGCTCAAAAATAAGCGTTGTTCCAAAAAAAGCAAGTCTTTTTGGCTTTTATAACAAGCTGGCAACAAATGTAAAAGCCCCCGGGCAGAACCGAGGGCTTTAGGGATGAAGGTTGTTAGGCGGCTTGTTTTGCCAAGACCGTGCCGCCAGTTAGATAGAAGGAGGAAACGTTGCCATCGATCGTAAGTGTCCCATCATCGTTGATCGTCAAGGTCACGGTCAGGTCTTCGCCCGACTGCCCTTTGGCGTTGACGGTGATGGTCGAACCGCTGATGGTGTATGACTGCGGGATGCCTTGGTTAGCGGTGTTCGGAACATAAACCGGCTGACCGCTCGGACCGGTAATAGTGAAATAGCAGGTCGAGGCGTCGTAGAAGACAATCGAAGCAAGATTGGTCTCATCCCAGCCGTCAATAAATTGGCCGCTATAGGTGTTGCCGATGAACTCATTCTCCGCGACGGTGTGCTCAACGATAGTGTAGGTCTTCGCCGTAGCATCCAAAGAGATGACATAGGTATCTTTGCCCGAGGTGATGGAAATGTTCCCGCTTTCATCAACCTTGTAAGAGGCAGAGATGGTTTCGCCTAGGGTTGCCTGTCCAGCGCCATCAAGAACGAGGTCGCCAAGATTGTAGGTATCCCCAGCCGCTGCGGCATAGGTACCCTGCAGCCCGTCTAAGATAACACGGTTATTTTGCCCACCGGTACCAGTCGAAGAGACTTCGCAAAGAGTGTTGCCTTCGCTATCTTTGACGTAGTAATGAGCCATCGTATCAGTGATTTTGGTGGTACCATCGAGGAACTCGAAGTCAACGTCGAGGTTATAGTGAGGATTGAGCGTCTTGCCATGGTAATCAACAAAGGCCGCAGCATACTCAACGCCATCCCGGTAATACTGGACGGCCACATAGCTCTTATTGCCAAAGATCTCATAGTCCATGGTGTAGAGCGATGGATCGTCGTCGGGGCTTTGCATCTTGACGGCAAAGAGGTTGTCGTCAGAGGTTAAACTGCCGAAATTGTAATGGGAGAAGATGATCTTGCCGTCGCTAGAATAGGCGAAGAGATCGCTGTCGCTTCCTTCCTCTTCCAAATATGCGATGCCAGGGCCCGTGGTCGAGGTAGCGCTGACGATGGTACGTTCAGAACCCCGGTAGAAGTCGCCGGCTCCATCAATGGTGAAACTGTAATTGGAAGTCCCTACGGTCTTGCCAGTCGAAGCGCTAGTCCCACAGATATTGTCGCCAAGATATGATCCGACAAACGGATAGCCAAGGAAGGCAGTCAGGTCTTTCTCGGTGACGGTGATGGTGACGCCGTTATCAGTTTCGGGCATCTCGAAGGTGTAATAGCCCTCGGCGTTCGGCCCATCCTCAAGCAAATCAACGTTCTCCTGATAACTATATTCGGCTTCAGGGTTATGCATAACCAAGGTATTGATGCCGACGGAGTCAGAGACGCCATTGACCTTGACGTAGACCGTCTCGCCCGCCAACGCCTTACCGCCAGCAACAACGGTCGGTTCCCCATTCTCATCCTCAACGAAAGTTTGAATCGAGAGATGTTCGGAATTGATGACCTCGAAGTAACGATAATAAACCTCGGTCAGGACTTCGATCGTGATTGAGCGCGACGGCATCGTGAAGTGGATGGAGCTCGCCCCATCCTTCAGTTCAACCGTCAGTCCAGTCTCAACGATCTTGATCCCCTTGACCTTAGCGGTCGTGGTGCTCCGGAGCTGGACCTCAACGTCGGCGCCGAACTCCGCGATATCGTAATTGCACGATTCACGGGTATCCGAACCGACCTTGGTCTGATAAATGTTGTAGATGTACTCATCGTCGTAGGTGAGCTTGGAGCTGGAACGGGAAGCATTCACGTGGATGACGATTTCCCCCGAAGGAACAGTGAAACTGTAAACGGTCTTGCCCTCAACCGTCTTGGTCTCATAGTCGACCGGGGCATCGATGAACCCGCTGGACTTAATGCTCAGCGAATCGAAAGTAAACCCTGGCTTCATCACGAGGTAGAACTCGGCGGTCGAACCGACAACCGCGGTCGAGCCTAAGCCGATGATGTCCGCCACTTCCGCGGTTTCGTTTTTGATGGTCGTCGTGGTCTGGGAGACGACGGCGGTCGAAGTGATGGTGACGGTCACGGCGGTTTCCGGCATGACGAAGTAGTAGGTGCCATCCGGATCTAAGCCGCAGGCCAAGCCATTGGCCTTGACAGAGGTGATGGTCAATTTAGCCGCATCGTAGGTGAGGCGGAAATGAACGGTCTTGCCCGCCGCCGACTTCTCGGGGAGGGAAGTGGTGATGCCCGCATCAGCAACGACAGAAATGGCATAAGTCGGGACCGGCGGTTCCTTGATGGTTAAGGCGATAGAATCACTAACCCCACCATAGGCCGCAGTGATAGTAACGGTTCCGACCTTAATACCAGTGACCAGGCCCTCGGCCGAGACGGTGGCAATCGCGGCATCACTGGTGGTCCAAGTGGCCTTTGCGTCGGTCGGGCCGTTGGCGACGGTCGCGGTGAGCTGAAGGGTCTTGCCGACCTCGATTTCCGTGGAGGCCGGGGCGGCGATCTCGACCGAGAGGACCGGAGCCGCTTCCTTGATGGTCAACTCGATGGTGTCGGCCGCCCCGCCATAGGCGGCGGTGATTGTGACCTTGCCGGCCTTGACGCCGGTGACCAAGCCATCGGCCGAGACGGTGGCGATGGAGGCGTCGCTCGTGGACCAGGTGGCCTTGGCGCCATCAGTTCCATTGGTGATGGTCGCGGAAAGTTGCAATGTCTTCCCGACCTCAATTTCGGTGGAAGCCGGGGTCGCGATCTCGACTGAGACCGTTGGAGTCGGAGTTGAACTGGAACTCGAGGAAGACGATGAGCTTTCCGAACTGCCAGAGCCAGTGTTGGTGTCACTGGTCGGAGGAGTCTGCTCGCTAGTCGACGAACTGTTTCCCGGGTGGTCGCACCCACCGAGGGTGAGGCCGGACATCAAGAGGAGGGAAAGCAGCAATTTGCTATTGTTTTTCATTGTTTAGTACCTCTTTTCTACTCGGCGACGGTGTAGGTTCCGTCAAGGTAGGTCCCCAGGACTGTTCCTGCGGACTTAACGGTGAAGGTGGTCGCATTCTGATAGGCCGTCCCATCAGTGGTGACGTATTCAACTTCGTTCACAATCGCAGTCCTATTGCCGTAATCGATGATGAAGTTAACCAACGGGGTTTCGACGTCATCCGCGGTCGAATAGATCTGGTAGAAACCAATCCCCTCTTCGACGTCTTCGCCATCAGTCACCGCCAAAACGGTGCGAACATTGATGGTTTGACCAGCATCGCCCCGATAATGGATGTAAACGTCATTATTGGTCCAATTTTTGTTATACCCGGTGACAAAGAAGTCTTCCCCATAGAAGGCTTTTTGCCCATTGGTCAGCGTGAGAAGTCCACCGCCTGCGATTTCCGTGATAGAAAGAATATGCTCTTCGATATTAGCGTCGATCAACCCATCCTCGTCAATGGTATAGGAACCGCTGTAAGTGCTTCTATCCGTGTAAGAGCCCCAAAGTTCGCCACGATAATTGTAGGTTCCGACAAAAGATTTTCCGGCGTATTTGCCGGGTTCCAATTCATAGACGGAAATTGAGTAATCGGTGCCGTCTTTCATCTCGAAGGCGAAATACTGTTCACCTTCGCTCGCGTAGCCAGCAGACGAAGCAGTAATCGATTGAGCAACTCCTTCGGCATCGACATAGGAAATCTCCAAACTGAGCATCTCAGTATCCTTATTAGCCGACTTGTCCTTGACCAAAACATAGACATCCTCGCCTTGGAAGGCCGTGCTGGTGGCGACATACTCTTCATCCACGTTGTAATAAGTGCTCAGTTCAAGATTAGTCGAACTATGCAAGGTAATGGTTTGCTTCTCCGCCTCAACGAAGGTTAGTTTGAATTCGGAGCCATTCACCATCCGGAAACGCGGCAGCCCGTAATCCGAATCAACGGTCGAAGTTAAGTTGTCATTCGATCCATAAATAGACTTGTAGCTGATTTTGACGTCATAGGGCTTGAAGTTCTCGTCATCGGTCGTGTAGTCGAAGTAGATATATTCGTTCGGAACCGCCCCTTCTTCGCCGATGGCGACCAATTCGCCAGTCTCTTCATCGACCCGTTTCAAGACGCCAGTAACATGCTCGCCTTGCTGAATCTCGATGGGAATGTAGTTGATATCGACGATCGATTGAAGATGGACGTTCTTCGCCGGCATAGTGAAAGTAACCGAAGTCGCTCCTTCTTCCAGCATGATTTCCTCGCCGGTCTCGACGATCCGAACACCTTTTGCAATCGCCGAATCGGTGTCCTTCAATTGGACTTCGATGGTGCTGCCATAATAGGCAAAGCCAGAATAAGTCACATCGGTCCTTTCTTCGCCGACGATTTCATAAATGTTACCGATATTTTTATCGTCCACATCGTCAATCTCTCTACTGATGGCAAAGAGTTTGACCTCGGTGCCCGCCAAAACCCCGACATCGGCGGTCAGGCCTTCGGGAGCGGTAAAGCTATAGACATTGCCGGCGACGGTGTAATCGATCGGCGTCGCGATGGCGGTGCCATCCTCATTCAAAGCCCCAATCTCAACGTCAGTGAGGGTATAAGGGCTATCGACTGGTAACCCAAGGGAGAAGGTGACCGCTTCCCCCGCCCGGAATCCTAGTTCGGGAACGTTATAAAGTTCGACGTTCGGATTAAGATTCACCAATTCGAACTCACCCCGAATCGTCGCCTCAACGGTTAAAGTAACCGCGACGGCGGGCATTTCGAAATAATAATCGAAGGTATCGACCTGGGCGGCTTTCCCCGTTCCATTGATGTTAACCGCGGAAATCGTGACGAGGTCCTCGTCATAATCCAATTTGACATCGACGATGTTGCCCGCTTTCGCCGAGGGCGCCACCTCAACATCGATTCGCTCATCGACATCGACGGAAATGGTTAAAGGGTCGGCTGGGGCAACACTGTCCTCCCCCACCCCGACCGGGCCTCCGAGTTCGGAAGGCGTGGACGTGCAACCAGTTGCCACGCCGACCGTGCCGGCTATGCCGATGAGTCCAGCCGTGAGGACGAGCAACCGTGATTTTTTGCTCATATTTTTCTCCTTTCGCTTTGAAAGATGGGCTCATTATATGGTTCGACCCGTTTTGTACAAGTTATTTTTCGTATTTTGATTGACTTCTAACAAAAGTCTCGAATCAATCGAATAATATAGCGATGGTAATCGATAATTTAATCACGATCAACAGGGTCTCCAACTACCATTGACGCCACTAAACTTTTTTTAATCCTAAATTAATAAATATAGGCGCGCGAGGAAAAACATTTGACAAATTTGATTTCGCTTCCATCATAGAGCGCGATTTTTAAAGGAGTGAAATTCAGCACATGAAAAGACCTAACAAGTCCCTTGCTATCCTAGCTGCGGCTTTCTTGCTGGTCGGTTGCAACCAGCCAACCGATTCCTCTAGCTCGACCCCAAGCGGCACGACGGAGAATAGCAATACCGGCGGATCGCAAACCAATTCGGGCTCGTCAGATAGCCAAACTGGCAGTGATTCCAATTCCGGCGGCGGCTCGACCGTCGATCCTGTCGACACCTACGCCATCCGCCTCAGCAGCAAAACCGGCGTTACAATTATCTTGGATAAAACCAAGGCCGCCGAAGGGGAAACGGTTACCATCACCGTCGAAAAAGTCGAATCCGGCTATACCTTATTGGGAATTAATGTCGTCGCTGGCTCCAAGACCATCGAATGCACCAGCGCCGATGATGGCAAGACCTATACCTTCGTCATGCCGAATCAATCGGTCATGGTCGAGCCCAATGTCGAAGTCAAAGGCGACATCACTTTAGTCGGCGATGTGGTCGCGGCTTTGACCCTCAACCCAGAAACCGGTATTTACGAAGCCAAAGGGGTCGCGGTCAACACCACCGCCGACATGGCCAAGTTCTCCTATCAGGTCACCGGCGAAGACGGGAACAAGACCAAGCTTGACGTCGCCTCCGTCGATGAGCGGAAGTGCTTCGCCAACATCACCTTCATCTACTCCTCGCCCTCCAACCCGTCGGACCAGAACCTCCAGATCGCCTCAGGCGCCACTTATGACTTCTTCTACGATCCCGCGGCTGAGCGTCCTTGCTATGTCCGCCGGACCAACGTCGATACCCTGCCCTCCAACGCCGATCAGCTTTATAGCCTCTTCGACGGCTCGATCCGCAGCACCTCGACCATCAACACCGATAACCTCACCGCGATGGAGGTCAAAATCAAAGATGACACCATCAACAACACCATCGCGATGCATAAGTACGCCGATGACACGACCTATTTGACCGTTAAGGACAACGGCACCAACCGCGATTACTTCGTCTATAAGCATTATGATGACGAAACTAAGCAATTCATCGTCGCCGATACTTATACCCCGGGTGAAGGCAATGACGATCCCTATCGTCTAAGCAACCGTTCCAACACCGGCTTCTCGGTCCGTTACGATATCGATGACGTCAATGAGGAAGGCCGCTTCACCAAATCGACCGCCAACGCGATGCACGAACTCAACACCATCCCGCATCAGATGAGCTTGATGGAATACGATTTGATGTACGCCTACCGCGTCGGCGTTGACTCGGAGAGCAACGACGAGGTCTCCTATTCGAAGATCAACGTCAGCTCGACCAAGACCGATACTGGCTTCACCACCGACCTTGACACCGTCGTCGAATACAACTCCAGCGAAGGCACCTACACCAGCGAACATCACGAAGGCGTCATCTTCGACGTGACCCTCACCTTCACTGCCAAAGGCGAATTGACCGGCGTGGATTACACCGAGACCTCCTATGGCGAGGATGAGTGGAACTTCACCTCCCATGCCCCCACTAACGGAGCCGCCGGCACCGTCGCTAAGACCATCGCCGCCACCTATACCTACGATGGCACCGTCGAATCGGCCCTCCCCTCGACCTTCAACCCTGATGATTACTTCATCCAGGAGTTCACCAAGGTCCGCTTCTACAATGCTGAAGCCGGCGTCGCCGACACCGGAACCAACAACGTCCTCCATTACGACGACAAAGTCGCCGTCAGCACCGCCAACGACGATGATGAATTGGAGAACGCCACCGTTGAGTTCGCTCCCTCGACCGCCCTTGACCTCTGGCAATACGCCCCGACCGAATCCAGCGATGACAGCATCATCACCAAGACCGTCTATGACGCCTACAACGAGATGACCTGCGTCGGCATCGGCACCGCGACCGTCACCCTCACCAACCACACCAAGAGCAGCGGCGTCCAGCACGATGTCGAAATCCAAGTCTCGGCCACCAAGAAGTTCCATAGCTTCTCCCTCGACTGGACCAGCAACGCGATGGTCACCTCGACCAGCTCAGCCTCGATCTACGTCGGCACCACTGAGTCGTATGGCGTCATCGTCACCCCCGACAGCGCGCCCTGCGTCTTCACCGCCGAAGTCGACCCAACCTACGCCAACATCCTGACCGTCGAATCGACCGCGAATAAGCAGCTCACTGTTTCCTCGCCGGCTACCGCCAACATCACCGAGCCGACCGACGTCCTAGTCCGGATCCGCTCCGACTGGATGGACACGACCTCCAGCTCCTTCGCCAATGGCTACTACCTCACCATCACCGTCCTGCCCGCTTCCGCCTTGCCGACCGGCAGTTGGACCGCTTCCGACGATTGGGGAGATTACACCATCGAATTGACCGATGAGGCCTATGATGGCGATTACAACGAGGACTACTACACCGCCCCGAAGAAAGGGACCATCACCGTCGATGCCGGCACCTATACCGACACCTACTCAATCTACTATGAATATGACCACGGCAGCTTGATTGCCAAGGTCTATGCCATGGAGACCACCGGGGACCCCTTCGACTACACCGCCGACCAGATCTCGATGGAATTCGAATACCTGCCGGGTGAAGATAGCCTGTCCCTCTGCATGTATTGCACCATCACGTCCGAATCGGAATGGTCGGCCGAGTACTATCCCATCATCGGCTCGTTAGATGAGGAAAGCTATTACAACCTCCTCCCGTTCACCCGGGTCGCGGAATAAACCTTCACTTTAATTGATTAGCCGCCGTTCATCCGGCGGCTTTTCTTCATAATAAAAGGCCACCTCTAAGGAAAATCGAGACGGCCATCTTTTATTATTTCGTGAACGCTTCCTCTAAGCTCGCTTCGGTGAACTCCTCCTCCATCGATTGGGGCGAATAGGAATGGGAAGAGGATTCGATCTCTTCTTCTAGTAGAACAGTAAGGATATCGACGGCGACGTTCTTGACCCCATCATTATTGATGATGAAGTCAGCATAGATGGAACTGGGCTCGACTATCTCCCCATACATCGGCTGGACGGTGTTGAAGTATTGGGAGACGATGTTCTCAAAGGACCGGCCCCTCTCCCTTTTATCGCGGATAAGCCGACGGAGGAAGCGCCGCTCAGCCGAGGCGGTGATGAACACCTTGATGTCGCCCAGTTTCCGGATCTCTTTGTCGACTAGGGCCATGATCCCCTCAACCACGATAACCTTCTTCGGACTTATGGTCTCGACCTTATCGGTCCGAGTCAAGGTCACAAAGTCATAAATCGGCTTCTGAATCGGCTTGCCATCCTTTAAGTCCCTTAGTTGCTTCCGCATCAAGGGCCAATCAAAGGCTTTGGGATGGTCATAGTTGACCTTATATCTTTCTTCTAAAGGAATATCAGCCTGGTCTTTGTAATAGTCGTCCATCGTTAAGCGGACGATGTCTTGGTCGCCTAACCGCTTCATGACCTCGGAGGTGATATAGGATTTGCCCGATGACGAGCCGCCCCCAACGAGGATCAGGCGGTTCATTGCTTAATCTCCCGATCGAAATAGGCCTTGGCAAACTTCTCCATCCATAATAAGTCTAAATAAGAGGCGACCTCGACCGAAGAATGCATCGCGAGCATTGGAATGCCCATATCAACAGAGGGGATCGAAAGGCGGGTATTGGAAATGGAAGCCAAGGTTGAGCCGGAACGGAGATCGCTTCGGGTGGCGAAATCCTGATAGGAAATTCCTTCCTTTAAGCAAATCGCCTTCCCGACCGCTTCGGTATAGGCGAAGGTCGAATAGGCGGCGGAGGCGCTGCGCTTGAAGCAAAGCCCCCGGCCGAGCCGGACCGCGCAGGTCGGGTCCTCTAAATCATGATGGGAGGGATGGCCAGCGTGGGCTCCATCGCTCGAGACCAAAAAGGAAGAAGGCAAAGCCTCATCCAAATCAAAGCTATAATGCTTAGCCAGCCGATTCAAGGTTTCGACCAGCAAACCCCCTTCGGCCCCGAAATAGGTCGCTGACCCCACTTCCTCGGAAGCGAATAAGGCCAAGACTTTGATCTCATCCTCTTCGGCATTGGGGGATTGGAGGAAGCCATATAGCCCCGGAAAGGCCCCACCAAGGTCGTCGAGGCGAGGCGAGGAAAGCAGATCCTTCCCCTGGCCAACGAAAGTCGGGGTTTCCTTAACGATGAGGTAGAGGTCATGGCTAAGAACCTTACTGGCTTTCGGGAAAAGGGAAAGGAGATAACCATTGAAATCGAAATCCTCGCTATGGCTAACAATCGGGCGGAGGTCTTTATTGGCGTTTATCTCATTATGGTTATTGACCTCCCGGTCATAATGGATGGCAAGTCTAGGCAAATAGGCGAAAGGGGTTTCCCCTTCGACTAAATGGCCAACCGGCTTCCCATCTTCAAGGCAATAGACCATCCCCGATAAATACAAAGGACGGTCAAAATAGGAAGCATAGATCAATCCCCCATAGGGCTCGCATTGCAGCACGCTGCAACCGGCTTGGTTCAAGACGGGATTAGCCTTCAGCTTCAGGCAAGGCGAATCGATATGGGCGGCATACACCTTGAAATAAGGCTTCACCATTCTTGCAGGCATTTTAACCGCCAAAACCGCCCCGCCCTGCCGATTCAAATAGAAGCAAGGATCAGTCAAACTCTCCGTAAATCCCGCCTCTTTCAGTTTCTTTTCGACTAAGGCCGCGTTGACGTAGAAAGAGGCGGAGGCCTTTAACGCCTCTAGAAGGAAATCTCGATATGCATCCATGGTTTTTAAAAAGCCTCCGGGCTGATTATACCCGAAGGCCAACAAATTAAGATAAGGAATCAAGGTCGAAGGTCACGGCATCGAAGGAATAGGCGTTGCCGCTTCTTTCCCCGATTAGATGGAACTCGGCTTTATACCCCCAGGCCTTGGCCGGCGGGAGCTCAGTAATCGGGATATCAACCCCATAGTTCCAGTTGTCGTTCAGCTTTTCTAAGGCGAAGGTTTTGGAGTTCCCCCCGATGGCTTCAATCGTCACCTCGGCCCCGGCGAAATCCTCTCTTAGTTCGACCGGCTTACCAATATCAGCCAAGACGGCGTGGATCTTCGTTTCCTCAACTTCGATCTTTGGCGTCGCGGTCGGGAGCCAGCCTTTCCGGGCCAGATAGGTCAAGTTGAACTCATCGACCTCTAAGAGGGATTCGAGGGTCTCGCTCCGGTTCTGGATCTCCTCGTTGACCGTCTCGACCCCATATTGCTCCAATAAAGTCGGGGTAGCGGAATATAAATTGGTCCCTAAGGCCAGCCGGTCCCCGGGCACCGTATACCCTAAGGCCGCCAAGGTGGTCGGATAAGTATCGAAAGCACAGTAATCGCGAGTCTCATGCTCCACCGCCGGATCGACCGTAACCGCCGAATTGATGAAGCAATAATAAGTCCGCCGATCGAAATCGTCTTTCTTCGCCTCATCAAGCCAACGGGCGCTCATGGAGATGTGGTCGCCGACTAAGACCATGGTCGTGTTCTCACTCACTTCCTTATCGACCGCGCCGGAGGAATAAAACCAATCGACGAACTGGCTGACCTGATTGGAGGAGCAGGAGATGACCGCCCCATATTGGTTTTCCTCGACCAGCGTTTCGTCACAATAAGGGCACGGATGGCCGTCATCGCCTTTCCCACCATTGTTGAAATGGGTATCGACGGTCAAACCGGTGATGTTGAAAGGATGCCCGGCTTTGGCCGCCTCCTGCTTACTAAGGACCGCTTGCTTTAAGAAATCGAAGAGGTGGTAATCCTCAAACCCCCACCAGCCATCGTGATCGACGTGGTTGGGATCGTCGGTCGGAAGGCTATGAAAATAGTTGTAATCCCGCATGGTGAAGTTCCCATGCTCGGAAAGGTAAAGGCGCCTTCCGCCGAAAGTCGCGTCCGACCCGCAGAAGAAGGTCTGGTCATAGCCGTCCTTAGCCAAGATATCGCCTAAGGACATGACGTTGGGGAAAAAGCTTTCCTGGGTATCCATGTTGTTTTGACCCAAGATAGTCTTGAAGGGCAAACCCGAGGTATGGGCGAACATCGCCGCCATCGTCCAGGAAGTGTATTCGAGGCAATGGGACCCGTTTAACGTAACCGAATCGCCGGAGAAATCGTCATAGGTCTCGGCTAGCTCAGTCAATTCCGGGATGAAGTTGGCATCGAAATAACCACCGTTTTCTTTATCCGAATAAGTGGTTTCCATCGATTCGAGGAAGAGGAAGATGAGGTTCCGTTTCTGCTCCGGGGCTTCGACATCGACGTTGGCCGGGTCGACGTAATGCTCATCGACGAAAGAGGACTCGGTCATCATCGACTTAATGTAGGTGGTCAGATCGAGGTAATTCCAAAAGGCCGCCAAAGACGGAACGACCGCCACTAAGCCGGCTAAGCCGAAGGTCAATAAACAGATGAGGTTCCGCCGCTTGACCTTGAATAGATAAAGCAAAAGGTAACTGACCCCAATGA
This sequence comes from uncultured bacterium, assembly GCA_949297805.1. Classification (GTDB taxonomy): domain Bacteria; phylum Bacillota_I; class Bacilli_A; order RFN20; family CAG-826; genus Alloenteromonas. The sequence continues at coordinate 73,628 of CASFTG010000001.1, read as the reverse complement.
CCGCCGCCACCCCGATGGTCGGCAAAACCGCGGCATAGATGAAAGGCATGATTGAGGAAGCCGGGGCCCCGCCGAGGGAAACCAAGGTGGCGATGACTTCCGGCACCGAGACGTAAGGGAAGGTCCGCATGACCCAAAGAATCGAGAAAAAGCCGAAGAAGAACAGAACCGCCAAAAGAAGGCCCAAAACAATCCCGATGACCTTGAACGTTTTCCTAACGGTATGCTTTTTGCTCGTTTCGTTTTCCATACGGCGGGCTAGTATATAGCACAAGTCAAACTATTTCTATAAAGAAATAACCCGCCTATAAGATGGCTTCGAGGATGATCTTAAGCCCAATCCCAAAGAAAACGAGAGCGGATATCAGCCCCGCGTACCGCTTCAAAGGACGGGATAAGATCGAGCCGAGCAAAGCGCACCCAAAGGAAACCGCGAAGGTAATCCCGCCGATGCAACTAAAGACAATAAGGGCTTCCGGAATCGAATAAGAAAGGAAAGTGAAGCCGATGCACAAAGCGTCGATAGAGGTGGCGACCGCTTGAAATAAAATCTCGCGGAAGCGGAGTTCCCCACCCCTTTCCTCTTCGGAAGACCGCAATTCCTTAATAAAATCAACGAAACTCTTAATCGCCAATAAGGTTAATAAGGCAAAAGCAATATAGGGGATATAGGTCTCTAATACTTCCCGGAAAGCATAGCCAACAAAATAACCAATCGTTGGCATCGCCGCTTGGAATAACCCGAAGAGAAAGGCGGCTAAAAGCAACAAGCCCCACTTCTTCAACCCGGTCCGGACCGCATTGCAGGCATTGGTGACCGAGGCGTCGATCGCCATGTTGAAGGAAGTGATGATGACTAAGGGCCAATCCATACGGCGGCTATCTTAACCACAATAAAGGGCTGGTTAAAGAGGCAAAAACAGCGAAAGACGATTTCCCCCTTCCAAAGGAAGAACAAGCGCACTAAAATGCGTCCGCTATGAAATCTGACTCCGCTCTAACCTATTCGGCGCGCGACGCCGAGATCGACAAGAAGGACGCCAAAAGGACTTTACCGATCTACATCGAATGCCTAAAGCCCAGCTGGCGGCTTATCATCGTCGATTTCTTCGTCATCCTCTTCGACGCCTTCTTCGAATTGATGATTCCCTTCCTTTCCGGCTTAATGATCCGCAACGGCTTGGAGGGGTATGGCAACCTCAACGCCATGGGCTTGCCCCAGCCGATCGTCATCGGGGGCGGCTTCGATCAGCCCAACCTTTATTACGTCTGGCTTTATGGCGGCTTGATGATCGCCTGTTCGTTGCTCGCCATCGCCTGCCAGTTGGCCGGGATGAAACTGTCCGCTGCCATCTCCAGCGATTACATCGAACGGCTCCGCAACACCATCTTCTATAAAGCCGAGCAATTCTCCTTCTCCAACATCGGCGACTTCCCAGTCAGCAAATTGACCACCATGCTCTCCAATGACTGCAACAACATCCGCTTCTTCGTCATGATGATGGTCCGGATGGGGTTCAAGCAGAGCATGGTCGCCGCCATCGCCTTCATCTTCATCTTCTCCCTCAATTGGCTCATCGGCATCATCGCTTTGCCCCTTGTCGCCATCGGGTTCCTCATCATCTGCTACATCATCAAGAAGACCAAACCCCAGTTCGTCATGACCCAAAGCGCCATCGACGCGGTCAACCACAACGTCGAGGAAGACACCGAGGGCATCCGCGAGGTCAAAGCCTTCTGCCGGGAAGGGTATATGCAGCAGAAGTTCGAAAAGGCCAATGGCGAACTGACCGACATCACCTATTCCTCGGTCTCCCGCCTTGGCATGTCCAGCGCCATCACCACCCTCACCATCAACATCGTCATCGCCATCATCCAACTGCTCGGCGGCTTCTCGATGCTTTATTCCATCCAAGCCGACCCCAACGCCATCTGGACCATGTTCAATAACGGCAATCCCTTATTCGATGCCGGCGAGCTCACCATGCTCACTAGCTACGCCGCCGTCCTCACCATGTCCTTCTCCTTCCTTTCGATGATCGTCCAGTTCTATTCCAGGGCCGAAGCTTCAAAGGAACGGATCGACCGGGTCTTATGCGAGGAGATCGACATCTCCTATGTTCCGAAGCCCAAGACCGCTGACTTCGACCCCGACCATCTATCCGGGGCCGACGTCGAGTTCAAAGATCTGGTCTTCTCATATTTGAAAGATCCGAGCAAACCAGCCGTTGGGCCGCTCAACCTTCATATCCAAGCCGGCGAGAAGATCGGCATCATCGGCGGGACCGGCTCTGGCAAATCCTCCTTGGTCAATTTGATCCCGAGACTTTACGACGCCACCCTCGGCGAAGTCCTCATCGGCGGCCATAACGTCAAGGACTATTCATTATCCGCCTTGCGGGATGAAATCGGCGTCGTCCTCCAAAATAACGTCCTTTTCACCGGGACCATTCGAAGCAACATCCAATGGGGAAAGAAGAACGCCAGCGACGAGGAAATCGATAAAGCCCTCGACATCGCCTGCGCTTCCGAGTTCGTAAGCCGCTTCAAAGACGGGCTCGATACCCCGGTCGCCCAAGGGGGCAAATCGGTCTCCGGTGGGCAAAAGCAACGGCTTTGCATCGCCAGAGCCGTCATCAAGCAGCCGAAGATCCTCATCCTCGATGACTCGGTTTCGGCTTGCGATATGGAAACCAGCCGGAAGATCCAAGAGCAACTCGACACCTCCTTGAAGTCCACCACCGTCTTCATGATCGCCCAGCGGATCGATTCAGTGAAACGCTGCGACAAAATCTTGGTCCTCGATAACGGGAAGATGGTCGGCTACGGGACCCATGAGCAACTAATGAAAGACTGCGCCCTCTATCAAGAGATCGCCGATATCCAAGCCAAGGGGGTCGAATAAGATGAAGTTCTATAAGTACAAAGGCATCAACACCGCCGGCCGGGGCGAGACCATCAACGGGGTCGACATCCAGTTCACCTGCGGAGAAGCCGGTTATAAGGAAATCAACGAGACCTACGGCAAACGAAAGAAAGGCTATGGCAAGCCCAAGCATTCCTGGGGCTCGTTATTAAGGGTCTTCTCTTATCTAAAAGGCGACAAGTGGATGCTTTTCGTCGCCGCCTTCGTCACCGTCTTGATGATTTTAATCAATCTCATCGGCGGGTTTGTCTCGGCACCTTTAGTCGACGGGTTATTGAACCCGGCCGTCTTCGCTTTGCGCGGCGACTGGGGGCAATATGGCTCCTTCGAAGGCTATAAGTCTGAAGCCTTGTCCTCCTCCCCTTTCAATTCCATCCTCTTTGGCTTTGTTGATTGGCAAGGGGCCGATATCCTGGGCCAGTCAGTCAGGGTTTTGGTATTGGTCATCGTCGTCTTGGCTGGGCTTTACCTATTAGGTTTCCTCTGCTCCATCGCCCAGGTCTTATTGATGACCAAAATCGGGACCAATTCCTTGATGAGGCTACGGAACGACATGTTCAAGAAGATGGAGTCCTTGCCCTTAAGCTATTTCGATGGGACTCCCCATGGCGACATCATGTCCCGCTTCACCAATGACGTCGATAACCTCGCCCAGTTCTTTAACTCTGGCATCATGGAGATGTTCACCTCGATCGTCATGCTTTTTGGGATCGTCATCTTCTTATTCACCCTCAACTGGTTCTTGGCTCTGGTCGCCCTCTTCATGGAAGCGATAGCCATGATCATCGTGGCCAACAACGTCCACCACTCGGTCAACGCCTTCTCCGAAACCCAGATCTCGATGGGGGAATTCAATGGCTTAAGCGAAGAAGTCTTATCCGGCCTCAAGGTAGTCAAATGCTTCTCTAAAGAAGACGACATGATGGAGATCTTTAAGTCGATCGATTATCGCCACACCATTCATAACAAGAAGTCGGTGTTCTTAAGCTCCGCGAACGTCCCGATCGTCAATAACATCAATAACCTCAATACGGCCTTAGTCACGATGCTCGGGGTCATCTTAATCGCCGTCGATGCTCCCTTTATCAAAGTCTCAACCGGGACCCTGGTCGCCTATGTCGCCCTCTTACGGATGTTGGCCCGGCCATTCAATAACATCTCCAACCTTCTGACCATGGTCCAAGCCTCCCTCGCCGGGGCTGAACGGATCTTCCAAATGATCGATCAACCAGCGGAACCAAGCTTGCAAACTGCCAAATGGCATTCGTTCAAGGCTAAAGATGGCAAGCATTATTGGACCAACGGGACCGAGACCAAACCGGTCCTCGGCCAAGTCGATATGCGCCACGTCGACTTCTCCTACGTCAAAGGCCAGCAGATTCTCCATGACATAACTCTCTATGCCCATCCAGGTCAGAAGATTGCTTTAGTCGGCTCGACCGGGGCGGGCAAGACCACCATCACGAATCTACTAACCCGGTTCTATGACATTGACGCCGGGGAGATATTGATCGATGGGATTGATTTAAAAGACATCGACCGGGTCTCGATGCGCCGCTCGATGACCTTGGTCCTCCAGGATACCCACCTCTTCTCCGGGACCATCATGGACAACATCCGCTTCGGGTGCTTGCATGCCGATGATAAGCGGTGCAAAAACGCCGCTAAGCTCGCCTGTGCCGATCAATTCATCGAGAAGCTTAAAGACGGCTATGACACCTATATCGACGGGGCCAACGCCTCCTTATCCCAAGGACAGAAGCAATTGCTTAGCATCGCTCGCTGCGCCGTCGGGAATCCGCCGATCTTGATTCTTGATGAAGCCACCTCCTCGGTCGATACCCGCACTGAACGGCTCATCAGCAAGGGGATGGACAACATCATGGCCGGCAAGACCGTCTTCGTCATCGCCCACCGCCTCTCGACCGTCCGTTACGCCGACTGCATTATGGTCATGGACAAAGGGCGGATCATCGAACGGGGAACCCATGATGAACTAATTGCCCAAAAGGGCCGTTACTACGAGCTCTGGACTGGCAAGTCCGAACTCGATTAAGCATCTAAAGGAAGGTCGAAGAAGCCTTCCTTTTCTTTATCAAATGTTACTTCCTTAACCGAAAGGGAATCCTTGGTCTGGACAAATAACCGCATCCCTTCCACCTCATAACAGGAAGAATAGATAGTTTCTTCCGCTTGTCCATTCTCATCTAAGGTCGAGCCTTCCACAACCCGGACGCTAGATAGGAGATGGAAGAAGGCCACCAGTTCCTTGTCTAGGGTTTGGAAATCCCCTAGATGCTTTTTATAGAAGTTAAGGCGAACGAAACGCGAAAGCGGCGAGTTATCCCCCGGCAGCCCCACCGCCCCATAACCTAAGCCGGCGTAAGGCCCTTTAACATAGGAATTGCGGAGTTGCGAGAAGCCGTCTAAATTGGCTTTTTGGATGCAAAACCCCGGTGAATTAGTCAAAATGCCATAGGGGTTGGGATAGACGTGCATCCCATCTTTCTCCTGTTCAATAACGAAAGAGGAATGGGCATCGGAGACTAGATAATGCAGGGGAGCCGGCCCCATCTTGGGGGCGAAGGGATGGTCGTTGATCAGCATTCCCTTAATGGCCGAAGCGGCTTCCTCGGCCTTCTTATAATGAGCCAAGACATAGGCGATGAATTCGTATTGGGCCACTTGGCCTAGAGAGTTAAAACAGGCTAGGCCAGGATAATTGAGCCCCGCGACCGCGAGCCCAGTGGAGGAGATGGCTTCCGCAAAAAGAGGGAAATCACCGCCTCTAGCCCCGATGCCTAACATTGAAGGATGTTCATTCATTATTTCCCCAGAAGAGAAACGAAGGGGATACTTAGGCGAAACGAATAAACCCCGTTCCCCAAAGTTACCGACAAGGTCGAGATTCCTTCCAAATAGGAAAGAGGGCGAAGCAAGAGTTAAGGCAGTGCACATAGGATTTCCTCCGTCTTTATTATAACAAAGCATCGCCTTTGACACATACCCCCCGTGGGTATATATTGGGGGCATGGATTGCTGCAAGAAAAAAGACAAACCCCGCGAGGAAGCGGAGAAAAACGACCTCCTGAATCGTTGCTCAAGGATTATTGGGCAAATGGAGGGGATAAGAAAAATGATCGAGGATGACCGTTATTGCAGCGATGTCCTCAATCAGATCTCCGCCGTCGAGGGGGCGATTAGGGAAATCGCGACCAAAGTATACAAAACCCATATGCTGACCTGCGTGAAGGATAAGCTCCTTGCCGGCGATGACTCGGCTTTGCTTGAGTCTTTTGAATTGCTAAGGAGGCTTAAATGATGGAGCAGCGTTTCGCCATCACCGGCATGTCCTGCGCCGCCTGCTCAGCTAGAGTCGAGAAAGCGGTCAATAAGCTCGACGGGGTCAAGAAGGCCGAAGTCAACCTTTTGACCAACTCGATGAAGGTTGAGTTCGATTCCCCCGCCTTAATCGAATCGATAATCAAGGCGGTTGAGAAAGCCGGCTATGGAGCTTCAATGATGGGAGAGAAAGTCAAACCGGCCGAAAAGAAAACCGACGAGACCAAACCATTGCTCTATCGCCTTATCGCTTCACTCATCATCCTCATCCCCTTGTTCTACCTCGCCATGGGGGCGATGCTTAATTGGAATATCGGGGTCTTGATGGATTATCCCCTATTGCTCGGATTGCTGGAGATGGTCATGGCCTTCGCCATCATGGCCATCAATCATCATTACTTCGTCTCCGGCTTCAAAGCCTTAATCCATCGTTCTCCCAATATGGATACCCTGGTAAGCCTTGGCTCGGGGGTCGCCTTCGTCTATAGCTTTGTCCTCCTTATTGAGATGGCTTATTACGTGAGCCCGATTGGTTACCAAGACCCGGCCACTTACCATACCGTCATGGACATCGCCATGAATTTGAACTTCGAGACCGCCGGTACAGTCGTCGCCCTCATCACGGTTGGGAAGACCTTGGAAAGCTATTCCAAAGGCAAGACCACCAGTGCCCTCTCGTCCCTTCTTTCCCTCGCCCCCAAAACCGCCCACCGGAAACAAAACGGCCAAATCCAAGATATCAAAGTTGAAGACATCAAAGCCGGGGACGAACTGGTTATCTATCCTGGCGAATCGTTTCCAGCCGACGGGAAGATAATCGAAGGAAACTCCTCGGTCGATGAATCATCTTTGACTGGCGAATCGATGCCAGTTGATAAGACAGTCGGGGATGAGGTGAATACCGCCACCATCAACCAGACCGGGGCCCTCACCATCATCGCGACCCGGACTGGGGAAGAAACGACCCTTAGCCAAATCGTTAAGATGGTCGAGGAAGCCTCTTCCTCTAAAGCCCCAATCGCTCGGATTGCCGATAAGGTCTCCGGCATTTTCGTCCCGGTGGTAATCATCATCGCCTTGATCGTCTTTAGTTTCTGGTTGATATTCGGAAAGGACTTCGTAGCCAGTAACTTCGAATCGGAATCCCTTTTCACCTATGCTTTAGAAAAAGGTATCGCTGTTTTAGTCATCTCCTGCCCCTGCGCCTTAGGACTGGCCACCCCGGTCGGGATCATGGTTGGCTCGGGAAAAGGGGCCAAGCAAGGGATCCTCTTCAAAACCGCGACCGCCCTCGAGGCGACCGGGAAAGCAGAGATCGCTGTCCTCGACAAAACCGGGACCATCACCAAAGGCGAACCGAAAGTCTCGCAAATCCGAACTAAGTTAGATGAAAATGAGTTTTTATCCCTCGTTTTCTCGTTAGAATCCGCCTCTGAGCACCCCTTAGCCAAGGCTATCCGGAAATACGCCCAAGAACGCCATATCAATCCTTTGGAAATCAAGGATTTCCGTTCCCTTCCCGGTAAAGGGGTGGCCGGGGAAATAAAAGGCGAAGTCTTTTACGGCGGGAATCTAAATCTATTAAGGGAAATCGGGGGCGACACTGACCAGGCCAAAAAGGATTATGAGGAAATATCCTTAGACGGAGCGACCCCCCTTCTCTTTGCCAAAAAAGGCCTTTACCTCGGAGCCATCGGGGCGGCCGATGAAATCAAGGAAGACAGTAAGCAAGCCATCGAAAGTTTAAAGAATATGGGCATCATCCCCGTCATGCTGACCGGGGATAACCCGACTGTCGCCGCCTCGGTCGCAAAGTCCGTCGGGATCGATCACTTCGTCGCCTCCTTGCTTCCCGGTGGCAAGCTCGAAGCCATCCGAAAACTGAAGGAGAAAGGGAAAGTCATCATGATCGGGGATGGGATTAACGATGCCCCGAGCCTCACCGAGGCCGATATTGGGATCGCCATCGGTTCCGGGTCGGATATCGCCATCGATTCGGCCGATGTCGTCATCACCTCCTCGAAATTAACCGATGCGGTCAAAGCCATCCGGCTATCGCGGAAGACCTTGCTCAACATCAAGGAAAACCTCTTCTGGGCCTTTATCTATAACCTCATCATGATTCCCATCGCCGCCGGGGTGTTCTCCGCCCTCGGGATGGCGAAGATGCGCCCTTGGATGGGCGCGGCCGCGATGTCTTTAAGCTCGGTGACCGTCGTCTTGAACGCCCTCCGGCTTAACCTCCTTTCCTTAGATAAAGGCGGAAGGCGAAAGAACCATGTCCAGCTAAGCGATGATTTCTACCCCACCGCTTGCCCGATAAACATTGAAGAAGGAAAGGAGGTGAAGGAAATGGAAATCACCCTCAAAGTGACCGGGATGATGTGCATGCATTGCGTCGCCCACGTCAAAGAAGCCTTAGAAAAAATCGAAGGCGTTACTTCCGTCGAGGTCAGTTTAGACGATAAGCAAGCCATCATCAAAGGCCATAACCTCGATAAGACAAAGCTGATCGAGGCTGTGGAAGCCGCCGGTTACCAAGCCGAATAACCTAGCCGCGCGCTAGGTTTTTTTGTTACGATGGCCAAGCCATGAGAAAACTTTGTTTATTCCTTTTGTCCCTGCTGCTCGTTTCCTGCAGGACGAATGATTCCACCTCTTCTCCCGAGCCCAGTGAGAGCCCATCCGTTTCTAAAACCGAGGAGTCGCCTTCTGAGTCTAATAATCCGACCGAAACGACAGCCTCCAGCAGCCCAATAGAAGAAGAAAGTTCTTCCACTATCGAGAAAAAGGCCGATCTATCCCTAACCCGAGAAGACATTCCCTCCACCAGCCAAAGTTCCTATTTATTGGACACCGACATCGAAGTCGACGGGATCGGTTTCCACCTCAATTACGTCCAGCAAGGCAACGGGAGCAATGCCGGGACGATTCAAATACATAAATTCGATGGTGAGATCTATAACACCGATGCCTTAGGTCATAACCGGGTCATGATTACCCTTCAAGATGAACGCAATGAGTGGAATCCAGTTATCGCCAAGCCAATCGTCTATGCCGGTTATGAAGTCAACCCCACCGAGTATTCAATCGAGCCGATAGGCGATCACGGCGGGGACAATGAATACGTCTGGATCTATGATTTCGATGCCGTCTATCCCTACTTCCGGATTGAGAACAGCGATCCGGACATCGGCCGGGCGGCCTATGCCTACGCGATCGAATTCACTAACGTCGGCTAAGAAAAGTTTTGGCAAAGAGAAGGGTCCGTTATATAATCCACCTCGCGCCCGTGTGGTGGAATGGTAGACGCGGCGGACTCAAAATCCGCTGAGTGATGAACTCGTGCCGGTTCGAGTCCGGCCTCGGGCACCAAAGTTAAGATCAACCGACCTAGCCAATGGTCGGTTTTCTTTATCCTCTAAAGGAAAACAATCGATAAAAAGCCCTACTTCAATGTCTACTTCAAAGTCACTTCAATGAGACATTGAACTTATTTCAAAGACGCTATTGTTGTTCCATTTTATATAGCCATATTCAATAAGACTCGAAATGGTCTACAATAGGCAGGTGAAAATCTACGAACGTTTCCTATGCATCGCCAAAGCCAAACCCGAGGCGATTTGCCTAAAGACCGAGGCTAAGGACTATACCTACTCCGAGTTTTTATCTCTAATCGAAGCTTACAGCCACAAGATTCCCCCGGAAGCCAAGCGGGTCGGAATCGTCATGCAACACGGGGCGAGTCAACTGGCAGCTATCTTCGCCACCTTGAAATTAGGTTTAGCCTATATCATCGCTGAACCGGATTTCCCGCTTAAGCGCATCGAATCAATGATGGCGATTGGGGAAGCCGATTGCCTTTTCCTCGATTTCCCAAATCCCAATCTCTGCCCCTCGTTGCCCCAGTTAGGAAAAGACGGCCCTGATCAAGGGGAAGAGCCCACCGGGGACTTTAACTTAGCCTATATCCTCTTCACCTCCGGCTCGACCGGCAAGCCCAAAGGGGTGATGATCAGTGAGGATAATATCATTGGTTACGTTGAAGCCTTTAATAACGAATTCCATCTAAGCGAACAAGACACGATGCTGCAGCATTCAGTCTGCACCTTCGATATCTTCACCGAAGAGGTTTTTGCCTCTTTGCTTAACGGGGCATGCTTAGCCATTCCCAGCGAGGAAGCCAAGCAAAATACCGATAAGTTATTTAGGTTTTGCAGTGAAAAGGGCGTCAGCATCGTCTCTTCCTTCCCCTATTTATTCAAAGAATGGAACGAGAGGGAGGATTTGTCGTCTTGTTTCCGTTTATTCATCTCCGGCGGCGACGTTTTGCGCGCTTCTTACGTCGATAAGCTCAGGAATAAGGTCCAAGTCTATAACACCTATGGGCCGAGTGAGACCACCGTCTGCTGCACCTATTGCGACTGCACCACCCGTACCCCAAACCAAGACGGGACCTTCCCGATCGGGAAAGCAATCAAAGGATATGAAGTCTATTTAGAAAAGAACGGGCAAAAAATCGATAAGCCTAACCAAACCGGAGAGATCATCATCCAAGGGGCTGGCGTTGGTTTAGGCTATGTCGGCAATATAAAGCAAGGTTACGTCACCGTCGATGGCCTCCCCACCTTCCGAAGCGGTGACCTCGCCTATTATGATGAAGAAGGCAACCTCAACTTCCTGAAGCGGAGCGATGCCCAGGTCATGATATACGGCCAACGGGTCGAGCCGATGGAGGTCGAGAACACCATCCTCAACAAAGGGTTGGCCCGCGATGCCGCCGTGGTCACGATCTTCGATAACGAAGGGTTGGCCCACCTTAAGGCCTGCTTGGTCTCCTGCTTTAGCGAAGAACATATAAGAAAAGAGCTCGGGGCCTATCTCCCCTCCTACATGATCCCGGAGTATTTCGCCTTCCTCGATAAGATGCCTTTGACCGAAAACGGCAAACTCGACCGAAGGGCCCTTCGGATCAACCTGCGAAAATTCGCGCTTAACGAAGCGGAGTCCTGGGCTAATCAAAGACAGAAAGTCCTCCTTGAGGTGTTCGCTTGCTACTCGGTCTATAGTCAAAAAGAACAGGAACGAATAAAAGATGGGAACAAGCAGGAATTCATCGAAGGAGTGAAGAATGGACGCCATGTGGCTTATGGCCTATTCGATAGCGACCGGATCGTTGGATCAGGGGATATCTGTTATCAAAAAGAACTCCCCTCGCCCGAGAATAAATCCGGCAAAGTCGCCTTCTTGATGAATGTCTATGTCGATTCCTCCTTAAGGAAGCGAGGGTTTGGCCGCCTGATAATGGAGCAATTGATGAAGGAAGCCAAAGCAGCCGGGGTTGGCAAAATCTACCTCGAATCCTCAAGGGCTGGGCGTCCTTTATACACCAAGCTCGGCTTTGAACTAAAGAACTACTACATGTTCTATAAACCCGATGGAACGAGATGACTTGGTAATCGAAACCTTCTTCGATTCGGATAAGACCGCCCCTTTGGTCGTCCTTAATTCCTATATGAAGAACGGGGAGATCGTCAAAGCCGAACTCGATAAGATCACGTCTATCGAAACCAACCTCATCGTCATCTCCAACCTACATTGGGATGACGATTTGACCCCTTGGCCCATCCCACCCATCAGTCGGCATGACACGCCCTGCCAAGGGAAGGCCGACCAATACTTGGATCATCTAATCAAAAAACTGTTGCCCTCGATCGAAGAAAAAGCAGGATTAAGGCCAAGGAAAAAGATATTAGCTGGCTACTCACTCGGCGGCTTATTTGCCATATACGCCGGGTTTAAGACCGATTACTTCGATTCCTTAGTTTCGGCCTCGGGGTCGCTTTGGTATCCAAGCTACTTGGATTATGCAAAGGAAAACCCGCTTCGCCCGACCGTCAAATCAGTCTACTTATCCTTAGGCGACAGAGAAAAGCATACTAAGAACAAAATACTCCAACCGGTCGAGGACAATACCTTAGAGTTGCACCGCTTATTGGCAAAAAGAGGAATCAAAACGATATTGGAGATGAATGCCGGCAACCACTTCGTCGACGGGGAGAAACGGATGGCCAAAGGCATTGCTTGGGCTTTGAATACTTAAGCCTAGTGATAGGCCTCCTTGAATCGGAAGAACTTAGACGCTTCTAACAGTCTCTTTTTTCGTGCAAATACTATTTGATATAACATGTCATTATTACGTCTAATCTTCTTTAAACCCGTACCAAAAACTAGGTTATATTTTGTTAGATTTGGGATGAGTTTTTCGAATGTTTATCGCTTTCACACTTTTCGTATTCCAGTTTATATACACTGCTGAATTTAGGCTATTTTTAAGATGGTGTTCGTCAACAAAAAACCTCGGATGAATCCGAGGTAATTTTCCTTTTGGCGCGCCCAGGGCGACTCGAACGCCCGACCTCAAGCTTCGGAGGCTTGCACTCTATCCAACTGAGCTATGAGCGCAGCAGCCAATTATATGGTGCACTGGATGAGATTTGAACTCACACCGGGAAGCCCGACTAGCTCCTGAGACTAGCGCGTATACCAGTTCCGCCACCAGTGCACGGGCGGTATTTTACTACCCTAGTTTCAAAAAGTCGATTGTACTTTTCATAATTATCGGATCATCTTGTTGAAGTTTCCGATAATCGATGACGAAATGGGGATCCCGGTCATAAGAACTGGGCTTATATTGCTCGTTAATGTATTGGAAGTACTGGTAACTTTCCTTCTTCCAATAGGGCTGATGGCCCCGCCCTTGGGAGACGATGGTCTTAACATTGGGGATGTTCGCGGCCTTTAGTTTGACCAAGTTATCCTCAAACGGAACGATCTTATCCTCATCCCCTTGGATATATAGAAGAGGAAGACCGCTTTCGCGGGCCACCGCGAAGATGGAGGAGGCAGCCACCGGCCCATAACGCTTAGCAAAATAGTTGGCGATCGACTTCCGCATCTTCTTTAAGCCGGGGGCGCTGGCCAGGATGATCGAAGGGATATCAAGGAACCCGGCGAAGGAAATGGCCTTCTTGATTCGATATTCGGGGAAGGCTAAGCAAACCGAACCCATATAGCCGCCCCAGGAATGACCAATGGAATAACGTTCTAGTCCCTTAGCCTCTTCTTGTTGGTCCAAGAAAGAGAAAAAGGCCTTTTGGTCGACTAAAGGATGGCCAAGGTCAATCATGTCGCGCCCTAAGGAAGTCATGCAGCCTTGGTAATCGTAGGCATAGACTAGATAACCCTGGCTAGCATAGAAGGCGATTTCCTGCGAATAGGCGGTATAGCCGGCCCCTAAACCATGGAAGAAGACGATTAGTCCTAAAGGCTGGCCTTTCGGATAAGCCACCTCGCCATTAAGGAGGGTGGCATCGCTATAAAAAGAGAAAGGCTTGGTCTTGACCCCAAAGGAGCTAATTGGGGGATAACGGAAACTAGCTAAACCATCGCCCCGCCGCCCAAAGACGGTCTGGAGGGCCTTGCCAAAGAAGAAATCAAAGATCATGACGCTGGACTCCGAAAAGCAAATGCAGCAATCCTTTTATCATATGGCCGTTGGCGAAATCGACCACCGCTAAGGCGAACTTCTGGCTATAGCCATTCATTACGATGTTTCGGATCGGGGTATCGGCGATCGATTTATTGATCATGATTGAGAAACCGTCATTGGGATCGACCGGGAAGGAAGCCCGGGCTTTCTTCATCAAGATCTTCCCAATCCAGGTGGAGGAGATGTCGCCGAAAGTCGAATTCAAAGTATAAGGCCGGCTCCGGGGATCTTTGGCGACCGAGACATGGTGACCCAACAAATCCTCGAAGTCATTATCGTATTGGAGGAAGCCGCCTTTGGGCACGTTGTAATAGATCGGCATCGAATTCACCTTTGAGGAGAATTGGTCAGCAGAGGTGACTTTCAAGGTGGCTTTCGACTCAATGGTCTCGGCGTCAGAGCAAGCCTCGAGGAGGTACTTGCCCCCTTCGACTAAGAAGGAAGAGGTCCCGGTATCGTAATGGGCTAAGGCGGAATAGGGAATAGCGAACTCGTATATTTTCGTTTCCTTCGGGCCGAGGGGTTGTTTTTGAAAGCCGATCAAGGTCCGTTTGGCCTTGAAGACATTGCCTTCGGTCGGTTCAGCGAAGAGCAAGACGGTCAATTCCGACGGGATGAGGGAGGTATTGGTCACTTCAAGACTAGCCTTGACCTCCTTCCCTTCCTCCAACCCTTTATCCGATAAGGTCAATTTACCGTATTTGAATTTCCCATAGCTAAGCCCATGACCGAAGGGGAAGCGGACTTTCTTCTCGCAAGAAAGATAATATCGATACCCAACGTAAATCGATTCCCGGTAGATCGATTGGATCTCGGTGCCAGGATAGAAGCCGAATGAGGGGACATCAGATAGGTGGACCGGCCAGGTCTCGGCCAATTTGCCCGAGGGGGAGACCTCGCCCGAAATGATTTGCCGTAACGCTTCGCCCCCTTCTTGGCCAGGCAAATAGCAAAGGAGGATCGCTTGGCATTTATCGGCGAAGGGTAACTCAACCGGGGCGCCGACATTTAAGACGACGATGATGTTTTGATTAACCGAATACAAAGAGTCGAAAAGACGAAGCTGAGTTTCCGGCAAACAAAGGGTTTCCCGGTCGAACCCTTCGGATTCGTTATGCTCACTTAAGCCAAGGAAGAGAAGGACCGCTTTCTTTTTGGCCGCTAGATCGGCCGCCTCGATCCGAAGTGCTTCCTGATCGTCTTTGGGGTTAAAAGTATAACCGGCCGCATAATTAGATTTTTCCGCTTCTTTTAAAGTATCGAGGAAACTGGCGGGGTGCAAAGCGTTGACGCAAGAGGAGCCACCACCGGAGGTCCGGAGTTGTTGGGCTAAGGAGCCGATGATTGCCACCTCAGCCAATCCTTTCTTCAAAGGCAGAATCCCTTTGTTATCCAATAAGACTATGGAATGGAGGGCGGCTTTCAAAGCCACCGCCGAAGCGGCGGATTCAGAATAATCAAACGGCTTATCGGCATAGGAATGGGCCCGTTTAGACAAAGCAATGACCCGTTCGGCGGTAGTCTTGACCGCATGCCGGTCAAGTTTGCCGATCCGGATGGCGTGCATCAAATCCCTACTTCGATCGATTTGACAAGGCATCTCGACATCAAGTCCATAATTATGGGAATGAACGAAATGGGCGGTCCCGCCCCAATCGGACATCACCACCCCGTGGTAATGCCATTCGTTCCGTAAAAGGTCTTTTAATAGATAATCGCAATCGCTGGCATAGGTTCCGTTGATCTTGTTGTAGCTGGTCATCAAGGTCCAAGGCCTGGCCTCGGTGATGGCGATTTCAAACCCTTTGAGGTAAATCTCATGAAGCGCCCGTTCATCAACGATCGAGTCATTGACCATCCGCCCGTTTTCTTGGGAATTGCAGGCAAAATGCTTTAGGCAAGCCCCGACCCCTTCTTTCTGCAGCCCTTTGATGAAGCCACTGGCGAGCTTGCCGGTTAAATAAGGGTCTTCGGAATAATATTCAAAGTTCCGACCACAAAGAGGGTTTCGCTTGATGTTGATAGCCGGAGCTAAAAGGATATTGACCTTATTTTGCCGGCAGTCTCTTCCCATCGAGGATCCGACCTCCTCCATCAAAGCCGGGTCGAAGGAGCAGGCCAACAAAGAAGGAGAGGGATAACAAGTCGAAGGGAGAGTGACGTTGTTATCTAAAGCGGTCGAGACATCGGCCATCCTTAGCCCTAAGGGCCCATCGCGCATGCTGACGCCCGGCAGTCCCAATGAAGGGACCCCATGGAAATTCCAATTGCCTTCGCCATAAAGAAGGGGCAGCTCTTCTTCAATCGTTAAGCCCAAATCATCGACTTTGCTTTTCTTCATACAGGCGAATTATCCTTTTTTGCTAAGAATAAATAAAGGCTGCCTTATAATTACGCGCGATATGAAAAAGACTATCTATGTCAGTTTCGAGGGAATCGAGAAAGAAGTCGAACGATTCCAAGCCCTGCCCAATATCTCCTCAGCTAAATTAGGTGGCATCAACGGCCAAAAGTCCCATCCCTCCTATAAAGAGGTAGCCAAAGGGCAATATGGCTATAAGATGGCTATCAAGATCGATTATCCTTCGGAGAAAACTTCCTTCACCCAACTGCTCCCTTTAGTAAAAGATTTAGCCGGCAATCAGCCTATATCTTTCTATTACACCGACCTACTCGACGGGATAGAGATCAAAGCCCGTTGCTTTGAAGCTGGTTTAGCCGAAATAGTCAAAGTTGAGAAGATGTGTTCCTTCTTCTTGTTACCTAGTTTAGCCTAGCCTTATTTTTTCTTGTGAGCGAAGAGGTTGATCTCGTTAATCTTGAAGTCCAGACCAAAGACCGTTTTGACCTCGGTCTTCCCAATGATCTCTGTCGATAAGGTCAAGGTATCGATGTTATCGAAGCCTAAGGAATGATAAAGCTTCAAGGCTTTGAGGTTCGAGGGATTGACCTCGATCTGGACTCTTTCCAGCCCATCGGCGAAAAGAATCTTCTTAATTTCGGTCAAAACGAAGGAACCAAGACCTTGGCCCCGGTATTCCGGCTTAATGTAAAGATATTCGATGTTATTGACATAGCCATATTTCTCATCGACATGGATGAAGCCGGCGGTTTTCCCGTCGACATCAAGAAGATAGGAATAGCATTTGGGGCTTAACATCCGCCGGATATCCTCAAGGATATCGGCTTTCGATGCCTCGACTAGCTGAGTGGACCAAAAATCCTTCAGCATAATCTGCAGCTCTTTTAAATCATCCAATTCGATATTGCGCAATCTCATTGCCATAAGTGAACCTCCTACTAAGTAAAGCCACTATAGCAAAAATAACGCAAAAACGCCATTTAGCCACGATAAATAGGCAATAATGGCGTTAATTAATAGGTTAGAACTGCGGGCTTATCGCAAATCAAACGATATAGTAATCGCCGAGTGTCGCCTTAACCGAAACCCCGTCTTTTTCCACCGTTAAGGCCGACTGGCTATTGTCCTTATTCGGAGTCAATTCGTAATCGGAAGAAGAACCATCGGCTTCTAAGGCGATCCAAACCCGAACTTCCCCTTCGATGAAAACCCAGGTGTTATAGGAATGGCCGACCGCGAATTTCATCCCCTCGATTTTGGCTTGAGTATCGGAGAGCTCAATAGCAACGCTCCGGCTATAGTCGGCCGAGTAACCATAGACCTCTTCTTCCGGAGTCGAATCGGTGATGGTCCAGCTTATATCGGTGGCATCAGTTTCCGTATCTTCGATTATGTCTTTGAGTCCGGTCAAATTGAGGTCCAAATTAACTTCATAGGTCTCAACCTCAATGGTTCCGAACTCCTTGATAGTGATATCGAGGCAAACGGTCGTCGTCTTACCGGTCACGGTCGTGCTTCCGTTAGATCCCCTGGTCTCGAACTTCAACTTGCTTTCGCCAGGTCTAATCAGTTCCCGGTCGAAAACTAAATCGATGGCGGCGATCTCATTGGACTTATTGCCGATTCCCAGGTCATCCTTTGTGACGATGGTCCAGTCGACAGAGCCCTCAGGCAAGACAGACGGATTCTCAGCCGTAAACTTGATGTACCGTTCGTTAAGGGAACTGCAAACCGCCCACCGATCATCAGTAGTCAGACGAATTTTGGCATCCGGCGGGAACTTATCGCCTTCTTGCAATGTAGCGAAAGTATAACTGGATTGCGCAGCCGATAAGCCATTATCGCTCGCTTTGATAGTGAAATCTTCGACGGGCTCGGGTGTAGTGCTCTTTCCCGTTTCGGATCCGGTTTTATCCGACACTTCAGGGGTGGTTGAAGGAAGGCTGCTAGACAAATCATTTTCCCGGCAACCGGCTAAACCAAGAGCCAAGATTGCCATAAAAGATGTAAAAAGAAGTTTCTTCATTTTTTGCCTCCAGGCACCCTAATTATACAAGGAATAGAAAAACGCCAAGTAAAATCAGTCGATCTTCTCAAAAACTCCTATCCGATTCAAAGGACAAGAAACCTTAATTTCCACGGGGCCAACGAATGTTTTCCCATCATGGAGATTGCTCCAAGTGCCTGAGGGTAGATAGACCCTGCGTTCCCGAACGCCAAAATCGAAAACCGGCGCGACCAAATATTTAGGCCCGAACATATATTGGTCTTCATTAGCCCAGGCTTTCGGATCTTCTGGGAACTCCAGGAAAAGGGGCCGCATCAATGGGTATCCAAATTCACTCGCCTGTTTAAACAAAGAGGCGATATAAGGTTTCAAAGACTCACGTAAGGAAAGGTTTTCCTTGAGTATAGAATAAACGTCATCGCCAAAAGACCAAAGTTCATTCGGACGGCCAGTCGGCGCGAAGCCACCACCGACATCTCGATCGTCTAAAGGAAGACTGTCGTAAGGCGCCCGATTGCCATGCATCCGGAGAACGGGCGAGAACACCGACCATTCGAACCATCGGACTAATAGTTCTTTGAAGACATTGTCATTGACATCGCCATAGAAACCACCGATATCCGAAGTCCACCAGGCTTGCCCGGCTATCCCCACATTCAAGGAAGCGGCGAACTGATCCCTAAGCGACGCGAAAGTGCTCGGCACATCGCCAGACCAAAGCAGCGCCCCTTGCTCTTGCGCACCAAACCAACTCGAACGGATCAAACAAAGCTTCTTTCCTTTAGGGGCATGGTTTGCGAAGGCCTTAAGATAATGGACTGGGTAGACATTAGCCACCTCTAATGATGGCCCGATGGAATAAATATGATTATCAAAGTCGTAAGAAGTAAATTCCGGTTCGGCTTGATCCAGCCAATAGTAATCGATGCCAATGCTTCCATAAGATTTATTGGCTTTATTAAAAACAAATTCCTTGGCCAAATCGGAAGTGAAATCGATTATGAGGCAATCGCCGTTATAGTCGTAGGATTGCGTCCCTTTTATCGGCGTCAAAAGACAACCGGAATCCAATAAATCCTTGTAATACTTCGACCTTTTATCAACTGTTGGCCAAATCGAAACCATCAAATTCACGCCTTGTTGATGGGCTTTTGCAATCGTTTCTCCAATATTTGCCCAGTATTTGGGATCAAATTCCCATTCGCCTTGTTTTGTCCAATGAAAGAAGTCGATAACCAGCATCGATAAAGGAAGATGGCGTTGGCCATAGCCATCGAGAGCCGCGTTAAGTTCCGCGGGAGTCCGATAACGGAGTTTGCTTTGCCATAAGTCCAATAAGTCAGAAGGGAAATCCGGCGCTCGCCCTACCAATTCAGTGTAGTGTTCCAAAATTTCTTTTGGCGAATTACCAGCAATCACGACGTAATCTAGATGATGAGTTGAATGGGCTTTTAGCTCAACGCCATCCTTCCCGAAATAGGCTTCGCCAACCGCTGGATTATTCCAAAGCAAGCCATATCCTTTAGAAGAAAGGAAAAAGGGAATACTGACTTGGGAGTTCCTTTGGGCCAGTTCGAGGTGGCACCCGGCTAAGTTAAGGTAAGACATCTGGTATTGCCCCATCCCATAAAACCGTTCATCGGGATCGCCTTCGAATGATTGACGAAGAGAATAGCCACCATTTGGATGAGGAGCCCATTCCCGAGCTTTCCGTTTTAAGGCGGGACTATGAGGTTGAGCGTAACCGAAATCCCGGTAGCGTTCCTCCAAGACAACCTTCGATTCTTTTAAAAAGGAAAGTTGCCCATAATGACTGATTCTCGCCGTCAATCCATTGACGTATAAATATCCATAGATATTAACGAAACGAGTTGAGCAATTAGACGCTTTGGCTTTTAAAGACCAATCCGGCCCTTCCACCGCTTCTTTAAAACTGCCCTGAACGCGAATCGCGAAATCGGATACGGCGGTAATCTTTATAGTTTCGCCGCATTGTCTGAACACTAAACAATCTGGATAAACGCTGAGCATAAACTCCCTCTCAATATTGTTTATTTTAACAAGCCAAATAGAGTCCCCACAGTCTTTTTTTGGTTATGGTTTGGGACAGACTGCAATCGAGGAAAGCCCATAGAATTTCGCAACCGTTTAGGAGAGCCCTCACATTCTCTTTAGTGTTAATCAATTCAAAGGTCTAAACCCGCGTTCAAAGAGCAATTCAATTAAACCCCCTTAAGTACTAAAAAGCGCCGATTTATCGGCGCAATTCTACTTTATGGTGGACCTTATGGGGCTCGAACCCACGACCTCCTCCATGCCATGGAGGCGCTCTCCCAGCTGAGCTAAAGGCCCAAGGAATAACCGCGCTTTTTTCTAGCGCGGTCAATAATGTACCCTTCTGCTAAACCAAAGTCAATTGCTAAATTGCAGCAAGTTGCCCCTCGGCCCAACTAACGACTTCCGCGGCCCCGCTTGAGCCACTGAAACGCCGTCCTTCTTCCACCATCGTTGAGTCAGGCACCAAGGCCTCGATGTTGGAAACCGAAGCGGAGATACCGCTGCTGCCGGAGGTGCAGAAAGGGATAATGACCTTTGAGGAAAAGTCATAGGATTCAAGGAAAATCCAAATGATCTTCGGGGCCTTGCCGTACCAAATCGGATAGCCGAGGAAGATGACGTCATAACTATCCATTCCCTCAATCTCTCCGACTATTTCCGGTCGTATCGAATCATCAGCATTCTCCTGATCGCAACGACCACCGGAATAGTAATCCAGATCCTCGCTGGTATAGGGGTCAACTGGAACAATCTCGAATAAATCCGATTCGATGCCATCATGGATATAACCGGCAATCTTCTCCGTAGTCCCGGTCGCGGAGAAATAAGCGACTAAGACGGAATGTTCAGTCGAGCCTCCGACCTCGCTGGTCGGATCAGAAGCCGAAGGGGTAAGACTAGGGCTGACTGAACTCGAGTTGGTTTCGCTCGGCCCACAGGCGGTTAAAGCCAATAATGGCCAAAGCAACAATGTTTTCTTCATTTTTCGATCCTCCTAATAAATAGTTTTTAGTATCTTCGCTGGGACGCCACCGACCACCGCCAAAGGAGGTACATCCTTATTAACCAGCGCCCCAGCGGCGATGACGGCTCCATCGCCAATCGTCACTCCCGGCAAGATCGTCGCATGGGCCCCAACCCAAACGTTCTTCCCTAACTTTATGGGCCTGGCGATGTTATTACCCCGCTTTAAGGGATCGAGGTCGTGGTTTAAGGTGGCAAACACCACCTGATGACCAATCAAGCAACCATCTCCGATCTCGATGCCGCCTTGGTCTTGGAAACAGCAACCAGAATTGATGAAAACATTATTCCCGAAGCGGATGTTCTTCCCAAAATCGGAATAGATCGGCGGAAACAACCGGAACCCAGAATCAAGAGTATATCCAACCAATTGACTAATTAACTCTCGAAGCTCCTCCATCGAGTGATAAGAAGAATTGATTTCCGAGGTAATCCGTTGGGCCTCGGCCACCATCGCGTGCATGAAATCTCGGACTTCGCCGGAAAAATCAATGTAACCCTCGTAGGTTTGGAGATAGTCGTTAAATTGCCGAAGATCCATACGCCCATATTGTCTAAGATGGCCAGACTATTTCAAATACGCATAAAACATAGATTGCCATAGATTAGAACTATGTTAAACTGAGGCTATGGAACTAAGGCAACTCCGTTATTTCCTCATGATCTGCGAGGAGAAAAGCATCACCAAAGCCGCCGAACGGCTTTATATCACCCAGCCGAGCTTATCCAAGCAAATGCAAAACCTTGAAGGTGAATTGGGCTGCCAATTATTCGTCCGCGGATCTCGAAACATCGAATTGACCGAGAAAGGCAAGATCTTGGCCTTAAGGGCCTCCGAGCTATTGGAGCTCGAAGCCAAGACCGAAAAGGAATTGCTAAGCCGAGAAGGAGAAATCGAAGGAGAAATCACCATTGGCGGTGGCGAATCGGCCTCAATTAAGACTTTGGCTGAAGCCGCCCGGATCCTTAAAGAAAAACACCCCCACGTTACTTTCTCCCTCCATTCTGGAGATTCGTCCTATGTCCTCGATAAACTTGATAAAGGATTGTTAGATTGCGGGGTGGTCTTAGATCGGGACGACTTCCAGCATTATGGCTTCCTCCATTTGCCTTTGCATGATCGCTGGGGCGTCTTAGTCAAACGTGAAGACCCTTTAGCCAAAGCCGAATACGTTACGGCCGAGCAACTAAAATCCCGGCCATTGATAACTTCCCTTCAATCATTAAATAAAGGCAATCCGATCTATGCCTTCTTCGGGGGTAAGTTAGCCGGATTGAAAATCGTGGCCAAATATAACCTCTTATATAACGCCACCTTATTGGTCAAAGAGGGGCTTGGCATCGCCATCGGGCTTGAAGGAATCGTCAAACCCGATGATGAACTGGCCTTTACTCCTTTATATCCCTTAACGGAGAACCGGTTGGATTTGGTCTATCGGGACGAAAAAAGCCTCAGCCAAGCGGCTAAGGCTTATTTGGATATCGTCAGGACTTTAGGCTGAGAGCGTCTCGACTTCCTTCTCCGGCTCATCGATGATGGTGACGCTTTCGATCATCGGCAGCGGATGCGGCATGTCGTAGGCATTGGTCGGAAGATTGGCCAGCTTATCCAAAACGTCAAACCCTTCGACTAACTTCCCGAAGGCCGCATATTGCCCATCGAGATGTGATGAGGTCTTATGGACAATGAAGAATTGGGTGGTCGCCGAATCCGGATCAGAAGTCCGGGCCATCGAGATGACGCCCCGTTCGTGCTTTAATGGATTATCGACCCCATTGGCTTTGAATTCGCCTTTGATGGAGTAATTGAGCTTCTTTCCGACGAATTCCAACGCCCCGCCTTGGATCATGAAGTTCTTGATGATCCGGTGGAACACGGTTCCCTGATAAAGCCCTTGCCGCGCGAGGAAGACGAAATTGGCGCAGGTATTGGGGGCCGCCTCCCAATCAAGGCTCAGTTTCAAATCCCCATAATCCTTAACGTGAATGATGACCATAATATCGGATACCTTTCTTTTCCCCGCTTTACCTCGGGGCCACGTATGATATATTACCCTAGCCAAAAGGAGGCCGTATATGAAAACCTTGCTCTTCGCGATTCTTGACCATGTGCCCGCCACCGAAGACCTGCTTCGGAAGCTGTCCCAAGAAGGCTATAACGGGACCGTTATCCCCACCAGCGGACTTCATCACGTCCTCCCCAAATTCGACGACGATTATTCCGGAGCCATCTCCTTAGGGGCTTTGGTCGATGACCTCCCGAGCGGCAACCTCACCCTCTTCGTCGTCATCGACGATGACAAAGTCGAACAGCTGAAAAACACAATCCGGGAAGCGACCAATCACTTCAAATCCATCAAAGGTGGGATGTTCATCCTTCCCGTCGCTTCGGTTGAAGGATCGCTATAAACGAATCGATTTCAAATCAAAGTCGCGGCTTTTGCGCCTTTTTTAAACACTATGAGGCCAAGTTATATCCCATTCAGCTTACCTTTAGTCCGGGAGGCATGTACGGCCGCTAGCCTATCAGACGTTCTCAATAGGCGAGAAACACAACATTTTGGATACTTCCCAAAATCTCCATCATTTTCGTATAAAATCAGCGAGATATTTAAAGTATGGGGGAGATTCTGAACTGATTTGATTATTGCCCCTAAAGAGACACGACACGAAAGAACATAGCTAGCTTGAACCGACAAGACATATTAAAAAACCTATAATGCTTTTACATTATAGGCCTGAGTCGGAAATGTGATTGGAAAACGCCTTAAATGCCATCGAAATTAGAAAGCGAACGCCTTTAATGCCTAGGAAAACCTACTGAATCTTCCTTTTGTCGACTATTTCCTAATGAGCTCCCCTCTCAGTACCAGAGCTTTTATTCTCTTAGACGATTTTATTGTCCTTTCGAAAATCCATAACGCCTTGCTTATTAGAGCCGCCATCCCCTTTCGAATATATGTGGGTTGTCTCTTATTAAAAATTAGCTTTTCTTCAAGGGAACCTTCTCCGACATCGGTTTGAGGGACATTTTGAGGGACAATGTCCCTCTAAAAAACTAGCTAATAATTAAAATTTCAAAAAATTTTCAGTTAATTACGTTTTTATATTGCCAATTGGCAGAAAATTCTCATGATTTCTCCTATCAAACACATTACTTTGGGTGCTCATTTGGGTGCCCATCTGGGTGCTCATTTTTATTAAGCTTAGAAATTACATCGGGATGATATGGCAAAACGACGAACATAAAACTATTTGAAACATCAAAGATTTTTCAACACAGGATGATTCTAATCCTCTTTATCCTTTTCTACTATTTCCCAGTGGCCAGTCTTCCTCGGACCTATACGTTTAATTATTCCTTTATTTCTGAGCAAATCTAAAGCTCTTGAAATGCTTCTTTGCGATAATCCTGTTTGTGTGCTAATTAGAGGTATAGTAAGTCGATTGTTTTCCATAAGAGCATTCAAGACAGAGATTTCGACGGTTGATAAGTCATCATAATTTATCTTGCCATTTATCTTGCCATTTATCTTGCCATTTTGATCGAAACCTTTCTTATCAAACGGAATCGTTACAGTAATTGTATTGGCAGAAAATTTATAAGCGCTCTTGCCATAAACATTCACCACCTCTGGAACGCCATGCCCAGAACGTTCAACAATGCGACATGATTTGAATATGTCCATTAGATCAGGATTAACAGGTTTAGAAATGCCTGCTAAAAATTCTTCTTCAGTAAGTCCATAAGGAAGTCCGCCTTGCGATTCGATTTCCATCCTATCTTCAAAAATATAGATTTGTGGCGAAATATGTGTATCCCATAAGTTGTGAACACACGCGTTAATCCAAGCCTCCTCAAATGCTTTATTATCAAACATTCTTTTTTCTTTGCGAGGCCTACTACTTACATCAACATAAGTGGGATTAATTGCCTCACAGTAATTTATCGCATCCTTGTATGCTTGAATAAGCGACTTATTACCATATTCATTGCGCATTAAATATTCGGTCTTGTCTTTGCCTTTGAAAACACAAACCGCTATAGATATTCTATTTTCGTCTGATAATAAATCTGCCAATAAATTAAACTTTCCTTCGTGTGTTACAAGATTAAAATTATTAAGGAAAGTATCATTGTTAATATGAACATCATTCGAACGAAGTTTGTCCCTTAATGTTTCAAATTTTAAATCGGTTCTATTAATAGGTATTTCACTTAATAAGGTGCGCTTATAATTTAAAGAAGCGATAAATCTTCTATCAATCTCTTCTTCGCTCATAGGTGTTGAAGAAGTCCCATCACGATAGAAACATCCAGTCGCACTTCTTCCTTCTTTTTTAATGTAATAAAGTTTAGTCCCTTTAGTCACTTTAACCATGATGATTATTTTATCTTCTTCAAGTAATGAACCTATTTCACATAATCCTTCGGTAGGTGGAAGAATCTGATCACGAATGATGTCTCTTATTTCTCTCATCGTTTTATCGATGTTGGAAACACCTAAAACATCACCATTGTCATCAACACCAATATAAATAATCCCATTTCTAGTATTAAGGAAAGCAACGACTTCTTTTGCAAAGTCTTTCGTTAATGTTCTTTTAAGTTCTACAGTTTCAGATTATTGGAATTTCATAATAAAGGAACTTTTCTATCAATTATTATATAGAAAAACAGGCAGAATATCTAGGAATTTGCGGTTTTTGTAACGGAACAAATCATTTGATAGAACGAATAAAAGCAATTGGAAACATTTTCTATCAAAGAATATTTTTCATGGACATTTTTACTTTTCTTGAATATCACTTGTTTTCCCTTCCTTAGAGCGACTTATAGACATATGAATGAAAGACAAGAAACCATCGGGAGAACCAACGCGGTTTTGATGAAGGATAACCCTAAAGATCCGAACCTATACATACTCATGCTGGAACACCCCGCGAAAGATGGGCTCATGGATATTTTCGACGTGTACGACGCGATAACCGCATTGAGGAAGACGATGGGCATGGAGGACATTGCCTATGAAGTCAAAGAACCTGTTCAAGCCAAAGATAATAAAGGCGGCGAAGAAAAGAGGAAGGGACCTCCTCGAAGATAAGAACCTGCATCTTAGGGTCGCTGCCTACACAAGGGTATCGACAGACACCGAGGAACAGGTCCACAGCTACCAATCCCAGATAGAGAAATATGGAAGGAACATCAAGGAAGAACGCAAGGGACAAAGGGAGTTCGCGAAGACATACGCAGACGAAGTCAAATCTGGTTTAATCGCATCCAAGAGGCCGGGTTGCCAAGAGATGCTGCAAGACTGCAGGGACGGGTAAAAAAACCTATAATGCTCAAACATTATAGGTGTTCGTCAGAGAGTGGCGTCGCTAAGAGGATTCGAACCTCCGGCCTGCCGCTTAGGAGGCGGCCGCTCTGTCCAGCTGAGCTATAGCGACAGCCCCGCTATCTTAGCACCGAGGGCCTTTTACTTCCACAAGCAACAAAAAACCTCGGAAACGATCCGAGGGATTAGGCCAGTGGTCGGAACGGCGGGGTTCGAACCCGCGACCTCCTGGTCCCGAACCAGGCGCACTACCAAGCTGTGCTACGTCCCGATGCGCATTCGCGCGAACGTCACTATACCCTTATCAAGATAAGAAATCAAATATTGATGCTTGGTCGGTTTCCCCGAGCCCTTTCAAGACCCCTAAAGCATCCAAATCGGCGATGTTGGTTGTACTCAGTTTGGTCCGTTTCTTGAGGTTTTCCTTCGATAAGAACCGCCTGCCGTCATTCCGAGCCTCGACCACCGAGCGGGCGGCCGCTTCCCCTAAGTTATCCAAGACCGAGAACGGCGGGATCAAGGCTCCGTGCTCTTTATCGGTCAAGAACAGTTTGGCATCGGACTTATATAGGTCGAGGTTAGCGAAGTGGTATCCCCGTTGTTCCATCTCCAAAGCCATCTTCAAAGTATCGAGGATATCACCTTCCTTGGGCGAAAGGGGATTATCCCGCGATCCGACTCGACTCTGCAGCTGCTGGATCCGTTTCTTGACCGCGTCGATCCCCTCGATCATTGTCTTGATCTCATAGGCGTCGCAACGGACCGAGAAGAAAACGGCATAAAACTCCAAGGGGTAATACAGTTTAAAGTAGGCGACCCGGACCGCCATCATGACGTAGGCGGTCGCGTGTCCCCGGGGGAAGAGGTATTTGATCTTTTTGCAGGATTCGATGTAGTAATCAGGAACCTTATGCTCAACCATGGCCGCTTCTTGCTCGGCCAATAAGCCTTTGCCCTTTCGGACTCCTTCCATGATCTTAAAAGACATCGAAGGATCAAGCCCCATCTTGATAAGGTAGGTCATGATATCATCCCGGCATCCGATGACCCCGTGGAGGTCAGTCTTGCCCGAGGTGATGAGGTCCTCGGCGTTGCCGCTCCAGACGTTGGTCCCATGGGCTAGACCAGAGATGATAAGCAAGTCATTGAAGCACTGCGGATTGGCAGTCACCAACATTCGCTGGGCCAAATCGGTCCCGAATTCCGGTAAGCCCGAAGCCCCGGTTTTGACCCCGAGGAAGTTATCACTTAAATGGAGTTCCTTGGGTGAGGTGAAAAGGGAAAGGACCTTCTTGTCGTTCATCGGGATCGATTCAATCGGGACCCCGGTGAAATCCCGGTAATAACGCATAGCCATCGGGTCGACGTGGCCGAGGATGTCGAGTTTCAAAAGCTCATCGTGCATCGAATGGAAGTCATAATGGGTCGTCATCCATTCCGAATTCATGTCATTGGCCGGATATTGGACGGCGGTGAACTCGAAAAGCGAATGGTCGGCCGGAACGACGATGATGCCGCCCGGATGCTGGCCGGTCGTCCGCTTGACCCCTTGGCAACGGGCGGCCAAATAGGCGATGTAGTTTTTGAAGATCGGGTCATTGCAGTCCCGTCCTTGATCCTCAAAATAGCCTTTGACGTAGCCGAAAGCCGTCTTCTCGGCGACGGTTTCGATCGTGCCGCAGCGATAGACATTATGCTCGCCTAGCAATATCTTCGTGTAGTTATGGGCTTTGTGCTGGGAATCTTCCTCAAAGTTCAAGTCGATGTCGGGGACCTTATCAGCATGGAAGCCTAAGAAGGTCTCAAAGGGGATGTTCTGCCCATTCCCCTTCATCGTGGCTCCGCAGTGAGGGCATTTCTTGTCCGGCAAGTCAAAACCGGACAAATAGGTTTTGGCATCGCCCCACTCGAAATAATGGCAATGGGGGCAAAGGTAATGGGGAGGGAGGGGATTGACTTCGGTGATGTCGGCCATGGTGGCGACGAAGCTCGACCCAACCGAGCCCCGGGAACCGACGATATAGTGCTCCGGCTCATCATGGGCCATCTTGATCAGTTTCGAAGCGATAATGTAAGTAACCGCATAGCCATTGCCGATGATACCGTTAAGTTCTTTCTCCAGCCGTTGATGGACTTCTTCAATCCGGGCCTTGACCTCGGGGTCAGGATTGCCACAGTAACGGTCCTGAAAGTTCTTCTCGCACATATCGCGGAGGATCTGATCGGAGTGGGGAAGATTGGCATCGGGCTTGAATAGGTCATCGACGACCGGTTCTAGAACCTCGACTTCCTCGGCGATCTTATTGGGATTATCGATGACGATTCGCTCGATGAAATCCTTATCGTCGATCCAGGCAGAGAAGGAATCAACCATCTCCTGTGTCGAACGGAAATGCTGATCAGGATTCTCGAAGGCTGGCTTATCGGCCCGCGAAGTCGGGGAAAGAGGATGGAGCCCAAGCGACGGGGTCCGGGTCCCGATATAGACATCGCGGACGATCTTGTCGGCCGGGTTCACGTAATGGCAATCGCCAGTAGCGATGATCGGCTTGCCGAGCTCTTTGGCCGCTTCGATGATATCGTTAAGGATTTCCAATAGATGATCCCGGTTCCGGACTATCCCCATATTCAGCAAATAGGAGTAATTCTCAATCGGCTGGATCTCGATAACGTCGTAGAACTCCATCGCTTTTTTCAATTCTCCGGCCGATTTGGTTTGGGCGATCTCGAATATCTCGCCATTGAAGCAGGATGAGCCGACGATGAGGTTGTCCCGATATTGCTCAAGCAATCGCTTCGGGGTCTTGGGGACCCGAGAGAAGTAATTGGTATGGGCTTCGGTGACTAATTTATAGAGGGCGCTTAAGCCATCCTTATTCTTAACCCAAACGGTCGTATGGTAGGGATGGAGGTGGGAACAGAACGCGTTATAGGTCCGTTTAGTCGCTTCGTAATGCTCATGGTCGGGATCGTCGGGGTCAGGCAAAGGCAGCCGCAAAGAAGCCAAATCGGCATGGGTCAGATTGGAATGGGCTTTCTCTAGCCGTTCAAGGATCTCCTTCCAGCCTTCATTCAAGGCGGTGGCATCGTAAACCGCTTCATGGGCGTCGTCTTCCGAATAAATATTGCCTAAGCCTAAATTCCGGAGCATTGCCCCTTCGGTGTGACGGCCGGCTTCCGGGAAAAGGTAATGGGAAATTGGCATGGTATCGATAACCGGATTGGCGATCGGCGGCAATCCTTTCCGCGCCAAGGCGGCGTTGATCATGCCGATGTCGAAATTCGCGTTATGGGCGACGAGGATGCAATCGCCGAAGAAGGAGAGGATGCGCTCAAGGTCGTCCTCGATCTTCGGTTTCCCTTTGACCATGTCATCGGTGATGTGGTTGATCCGAGTGGCGTCTTCGGGGATTGGCATGCCCGGGTCGTAATATTGGTTGAACTGATCGACGATCTTCCCGTCCTCGACGATAACCCCGCCGAATTCGATGATCCGGTCATAACGGGATGATAAACCGGTGGTTTCGGTATCGAAGACACAGAACCGGGCCCCCTTAAGCGGTCTATTCGCAGGATTGAGGATGAAAGTCTGCCGGTCCTCAATCACGTAAAGTTCGCAGCCATAGACGATCTTGAGGCCATATTTCTTGCCGGCGGTTTGGGCAGCCGGGAAAGATTGGACAACCCCATGGTCCGTCAGACCGATGGCACTCATCCCCATATTCTTTGCCGTGGCGGCGTAACTAGCGATGCTGGCTACCCCGTCCATCGCCGACATATTGGTATGCAGATGAAGCTCCGTCCGTTTTCTTGGATACGGATCATCTCGAAGTTTCATCCCCTCGGGGTATTCAAATTTATGGACCGTGATGGCCGGGATGTGATCGAAACGGTCTTCCTGCAACGCGCCATACACTTTGATGGGGAAAAGGGCTTTGCCTTTATTCGACTTAGCGACTAAGCCTTCGATGTCGGATTTCTCGATGCCGCGGGTCTCGAATACCCGGACCGAGATGGCGCCGCTGTCATCGCCGATCTGGAACCGGGCGAACATCTTGCCGGATTTGGAGTTCCGGCCTTCGATATTGCCAAAAGCCATCCCGGTGACGGCAACATTACTTACCCCCATCGAGTAGAGTTTATCGATATTCTCGACTTCCTCGTAATTGCCTTTGGTCCACATCTTCTCCCGAAGATAGGCTTCCTTCTTCTGGTTGATGAAAGTCGACTCCGCTTCCTTCAGCCGAGCTTGTCTTTCTTCCTCTTCTTTCTTCCGTTCCTCATCGCTATTGTCAATCATGATGGCAAGGCGAAAAGGGTAATTGAGGAAATGAAAGAAATCCTGGGCTTCCTTCAATTCCTCTGAGCTATGGTCGTCGCTATTGGGCTTATAGAAAAGGCAGAGTTCCTCCGCCCCATTGGCCAAGACGTCATGAAAATCATATCGATGGTCCTTGCCCCATTCGAGCAATAAGGCCCGGGCCGAGTCGATCGTGACCTCGGGTTCATAGGAGAAACGAATCGAGTATTTGTAATGGATGTTGCCTAGGCCTTCGATGAAACGGGACAAATCCTCATATGACCAAGGGGTGGCTTTGGCGATGGCCATATCAATCTGGTTTTGGTCATAAGGGTTCCTTGAGATGAATTGGAATTCCAAATCCAAACCCCGGCTCCGGCTGAGTCCGATAGAGGTGAGGAAACGATCCATCCGATTGCCCATGGCGAACCCTCCTTAGAATAGCTGGATAATGTCTTTGACGGTGACGGCGATCATCAAACCGAATAGCAGCACCATCCCGATGATCGACATGATGGTCTGGGCTTTGGCCGGGACCTTTCGCTTGCTGACCCCTTCGATGATGGTGACTAGAAGCGACCATCCATCCAATCCCGGGAACGGCAGCAAGTTGAAGAAAGCGAGGTTAATCGAAAGCAAACCGGCGAAATAGAAGATCATGGCGAAGCCGCCAGAGGCTTGAATATTCGGCAGGGCCGCGGTCATGCCGACGATGCCGGAAAGGTTATTAAAACCGCCAGGAGTAAACAAGGAAGCAAACCCTTTGACGATGGCCCCGCAGGCTTGCGGGACGTCGCTGGCCCATTGCCGCCAAGCCCCATTCCAACCAAGCCATTGCTTGATGCTTTGGATTTCCACCCCGGGGGCGGTCAAAACCTGCTCACCCGAGGAGCCATCGATTTTGAACTCGACCGGGACCTCAATGCGTTTCTCTAAGTTTTCGGCGAAAAGCCCTTCGTCCTCATTGATCGGGAACATGGTCAACTTGACCGTGATGACGGTCGAGGGGTCGGCATTGGAAACGAGATAAGATTCGCCGCTGGTGAGCTTATCGGAATCGGGCAGATACTCAATGCCATGGGACTTAAGCTCATCATCGACCCCTTCCTGAGTCGCAAGGTAGAAGGAAATGGAGGAGGAAAGGTCATGGTCCTTCAATAAGGTCGAGGGGGTATATAAGGCGACGTAACGTTCGTTGCTACTCGAGATAGTAACATCATCGGAGAGCAAAACCGCCGTCCCCCCATTGATGATGAGGGGGATATCCAGGTAGTAATCCTCTGGGGCGAATTCTTGATCACCATGCTCCTCGACATAGGAAAGAGGGGCACCCGAAAGGTTGACTGGGGTATAGAAAACGACCGTCTCCGGGGCATCGATAACCTGCCCTTGATAGGCGGAGTAATACTGCGGGAAGGCGATGTCGCTGACGAAGATGAGAACCAAACCAAGGACGAAGTTGAGGAAGACGCCGGCGACTAAGACGATGCATTTCTTCCATTTGGCGATGGCATTTAGACTCCGAGACGGGTCGGGGGCGTCATACCCTTCCGGCGCCCCTTCATCCTCGCCATACATCGAGACATAACCTCCAAGCGGGATCGCCCGAAGGGAGAAATAGGTCTCGCCCTTCTTCCGTTTCTTATGGATGATAGCCGGCCCAAAGCCGATTGAGTATTCAAAGCAATAGACCCCAAAGGCCTTCGCCATCGAAAGGTGGCCCGCCTCATGGATCGAGATCAAGACCCCGAGGATGATGATTATCTCGAGGATCGCCAATAGTATTTCCATTAATCGTTTCTCCTAGCGATGAAATCGGCGACGGCTTGCCGGGCCGCTTCATCGGTTTCTTTCAAGACTGAGTAGTCGATGCCCTTAACTAAGGGCAACGAGGCTAAAGCATAGCTTACCGCCTCTTCGATTTGCAAGAATGGCAACTCGCCCCGGAAGAAGGAATAGACCGCCTCCTCGTTGGCCCCATTGAGGATCGCGCCCCCGTTACCACCGAAGGAATAGGCTTTTAAGGCTAAGCCAACCGAGGGAAAACGGTCGGGATCAAAGGGGCGAAAATGGAAAGGGGCATAATCCTCAAGCTGGTCATGGATGACCGGCTCAAAAGGATAATCCTTCTCCTTCAAGGCATACTCAATCGGCCCGTGCATATCCGGAGAGGAGACATCGGCATAATACTTCCCATCCTTCCCTAAAACCAAGGAATGGACATGGGATTCCGGGTGGATGAGGATTTCGATTTTGTCTAACGGCCAATGGAATAAATAAGCCGCCTCCAGCACCTCAAACCCCTTATTCATCATCGTCGCCGAATCGATTGAGATCTTCTTCCCCATATGCCAAGTCGGATGGTTAAGGGCTTGCGCCGGAGTAATATCTTTTAACTCATCCCTCCGTTTATCGCGGAAAGGCCCGCCCGAGGCGGTGATCAAAATCTTCTCGACCTTGTCTTTTCCGACATAGTCCAATAGCTTAGCGATGGCGACGTGCTCAGAGTCGATCGGGATGAGCCGGCCATGGCCTTCATTTAATAGCTTATTAACCAATTCGCCCGCGACCACCAGCGACTCCTTGTTGGCTAAGCAAAGGATTTTATTTAACGATAAAGCCTCCAAAGTCGGAGCCACCCCCGCAAAGCCGACCAAGGCGTTAGCCACCATATCGCAAGGGGTATTCTCGATTAAGCGCAAAATCCCCTCATCGCCACAATAAAAATCGACCGAAGGATAGGCTTTTTGCAGGGTTTCGGCATCTTTTTCCTCGATTACGCAGGCTTTTTGAATCGAGGGAAAACGTTTAAGAATAGAGGGGATCTTATCAACTTGATGGCCGATAGAAATACCCCGCAGAATAAAACGATCCGGATTGGCTTCAAGGATATCGAGGGCCTGGGTTCCAATCGAACCAGAGGCCCCTAAGAGCAAGACTTCCCGCATGGTTAGAGTATCGCCCACCCCGAGGCGGATATGGTGGCGATTAAACAAGCGAAGATCATGGTGAAGGAGAAGGAATCGACCCGGTCGAGGATACCCCCATGCGCCCTTAAGATGGTCCCGAAGTCCTTGGTCCCAAAATGCCGTTTGATATAAGAGAACGAGAGGTCCCCGAGGTTACCGACAAGCGGCAACAAGAAGCTTAATAGGACCACGAAGTACCATCGCGATTCCTCACCAAAAATAACCATGGTCGGGAGAAGGGGGTAGCCAAAATAGTCGGTCAATAAGGCGAAGCCCAAGGTGAAGGCCCCACCGATGAGCCAGCCGCCGAAGAACCCTTCCCAGGTCTTATTCGGCGACACCGCTGGGATCATCTTATGCTTCCCGAAGAAAATGCCGACGAAATAGGCGAAGGTATCGTTGAAGATGGTGGCCATGGCCACGAATATAAAGAAGACGGCCGAGCCATAGTAATCGAAGTCGGCCCCGCTTAAGGTAAAGTAATCATATGGTAGGAAGCGGGCGACCATCATCGCCTGCATCCCCAAAGCGAAGAGCAATCCCATCCCGAAAAGGTAAAACACATCGTCGGCTTGGATCTTCTTATCGAACATGGCCAAAGCGAAATAAGCGAAAAGATCAAGGGCGATGACCATGATTGAAACCGATAACCCGCTGGAAGGGGGATTCAAGGTGAAGTTAAAATCACCCCCGCCGACATTGGCTTCGTAATTGCCTTTGAGGAGGAACCAATAAGCGTTGACCAAAACGAAGACATAAGTGAGGACATACACCCACCAGCCATAGTCCCGTTTGGGGCAATGAATCAGTTCATAAGTCCCGATAAGCAAGGCGGCTGAGACGAAGACGAGCCAGAAATACCCACCTAAGATCAAACAAGGGACGAAGATGGCAATCAAGATGGCGGCGACAATCAGCCGGCTCGCCAACGAGGCCTTCTTCTTTTCGTCAAGAGCGTTAGGCATTTTTTAACCCTCCGAACCGGCGGTTCCTTCCTTCGAACTCCTTCAAGCAATCGATCAAGGCGTCCTTATCGAAATCCGGCCACTTGACCGGGGTGAAAATGAGCTCGGCATAGGCGATCTCATATAAAAGGAAATTCGATATCCTTTCCTCCCCCGAGGTCCGGATCAGCAAATCAACATCCGGCAAGCCGGCGGTATATAAATAAGAAGCAAACTGTTTTTCGGTTAAAGAGGCGACATCGATCTTGCCTTCTTTATAGTCGATACCCACTTGCTTGGCGGCCCGGACAATCTCGTCCCGCCCGCCGTAATTCAAGCAAACGTTAAGGATGTTCTGATCGTTGTCTTTGGTTAAATCAATCGCCTCTAAGCAGACTTTCCGGGTCTTCTCCCGTATCCTGGACAAATCGCCGGAGATCATAACCTTCGAGCCGTTTTTCCGGAGGTAATTGATCTCCCGATGAAAGAAGTCCTCCAGATAATCCATCAGATGGTCGATCTCGTCTTGGGGTCGATTCCAGTTCTCAGTCGAGAAGGCGAAGAAGGAGATGACCTTGATGCCCTGCTCACGGCAGGCATCGTAAATATCAATCAGCCTTTCGCAGGCTCTTTTATGGCCTAAATAACGCGGCAAGCCATGGGCTTTGGCCCAGCGCCCATTCCCGTCCATGATGAAGGCGATATGGGCGAGCGGCTTGCTTAAATGAAATTCGCTTTTCATAAACAAAGCGATTATACCTTGCTGGGGGGATATTAAAAAGGGGACCTAAGGTCCCCCGACCATCAGATGGTCATGATTTCTTTGGTTTTGTCAGCGATGATGGAATCGACTTGCTTGTTGGCTGATTCGACTTCCTTCTGAATCTCGTCCTCGACCCGTTCTTTATAGTCATCCGAGAGGCCATCATCTTCCTTGACAAGGTTGAGGATATCGCGCCGGATGTTCCGGATCGAGACCTTGGCCTCTTCCCCTAGCCCTTTGGCTTTCTTGGCGATGTCCTTCCGGATGTCTTCGGTTAAAGGCGGGACAACGATTCGGATCCCATCGGCCTCGGTCTGAGGATTGACCCCGAGGTTGGCCCCGGCGATAGCGGCGGCGATGCTCTTGATGTCTTCCCGGGAATAAGGCTTGATGTAAAGCTGACGAGGCTCGGGCATCTGGATCGAGCAAAGAGCGCTGATGTCCATCTTCTCCCCGTAATAATCGCATTTGATGCCATCGAGCATCGCCGGGTTGGCCCGGCCGGACCGTAACTTAGCCAATGAGCCTTTAAGCGACTCAATCGACTTGTTCATTTTGCTGACGGCTTCGCTAGTGTAGGCGTCCATAAATATATCTCCGTTGGTTTTTGCTTGATTAGTATATCAGTTTTCGGCGATGACGGTACCGATATCCGCTCCCGAAAGGACTTTAAGCAAATTGTCCGGTTCATCCATGTTGAACACCCGAACCACCACTTTCTTCCCTTCAAGCATCGCGACGGCGGTCAAATCCATAACCGCCAGCTTTTTCTCCACCACTTCATGGAAAGTCAGATGCTTGAGCAATTTGGCCTCGGGATTGGACCGCGGGTCGCTATCGTAAACCCCGTCAACCCCGTTTTTCGCCATCAAGATCGCGTCAGCACCGACTTCCAAAGCCCGCAAGGTGGCGGTCGAGTCGGTGGTGAAGAAAGGGTTTCCAGTCCCACCGGCGAAGATAGTGACGATTTTCTTGCTTAAATGGGAAGTGGCTTTCCGGCGGATATAGGCCTCGCAAACCTGCGGGACGTTGATCGAACTCATGACCCGGCAGGGGATCCCCCTTTCCTCAAGGGCGCTTTGGATGGCGAGGGCGTTGATGATAGTCCCGAGCATCCCCATATAGTCGGCGGTCGCGGGCTCGATGCCGATTTGCTCGGCCATCCTTCCCCGCCAAATATTGCCGGCCCCGACGACGATCCCGACCTCGGTCCCGGTGGCTAAGACCTCGGACACCGTCTTGGCGACGTTTTTCAGCTTCTCGGCATCGAGGATCAACTTGTCCTTCTCATCGGCCAAGGCCTCGCCCGAGAGCTTGATGATAATGCGTTGGTAAATCGAATTCATGGTTATCTCCGTGGCTAAGATTATACAAAAAGCACTCCCTCGGGAGAAGGAGTGCTTAGTGGCTTATTCTTCGGAAGCGGGTTTCTCAATCCCTTCGCCGACCGCGTAGCGGACGAACTTCAGGACTTCGATGCCGTTTTCCTTGCAGACCTGGGCGACGGTCTTGTTCTCGTCATAGACCCACGGCTGGACATCCAAGCAGGCGGAGGAGAGGACCTTGTCGACCTTGCGGACGACGATCTGGGCCTTGATGTTCTCCGGCTTAGAAGCGAGTTTCGGATCCTCGGCGACCTCGGTGGTCGCGATCTTGGTCTCGCGTTCCCGGACTTCAGTTGGGACATCGGCGATGGTCAAATACGAGGGGTTATTGGCGACGACGGTCATGGCCATGGCCTTGTTGAAGTCCCCGCCATCCTTGGAAAGGAGGACAAGGGCCGAGATCTTGCCTTGCATGTGGCTATAGGCGCCGAAGGCCTCACCCTCTTTGGCTTCGATGATCTCGTAGCGGCGGAGGACGAACTTCTCACCCATGGCGATGGTGGCTTCGGCGAAGGCGTCCTTAGTAAGGGCGATGGCCCCATCAAGGGTAGCCGGGCACTTATCAAGAAGGATCTCGACAACCTGGTTAACCAAGTCATGGAACTTGTCGGAGGAGGAGACGAAGTCGGTTTCGCAGTTGACTTCGACGATGACGGCTTTGTGGCACTTATCGCAGATTTTGATCTGGGTTAAGCCTTCGGCCGCGACCCGGCCGGCTTTGGAAGCGGCCTTGGCGATGCCTTTCTCCCGGAGGACGTCGATGGCTTTCTCGATGTCGCCATCCACTTCAAGGAGGGCTTTCTTGCAATCCATGATGCCGGCCCCAGTCCGGTCACGGAGAGCTTTGATTTGATCGATGGTGACGGCCATTTTACTTGGCCTCCTCAGCCGGTTTGGTGGCTTTGGCTTCGGCTTCGGCCTTGGCTTTGGCCGCGGCTTCGGCTTTGCGGGCGGCGAAACGGGCTTGCCGTTCGGCCTGCATCTTAGCGTAGTGCTCCTCGCGGGCTTTGCGGGCGGCCCGGATGGCGGCGCGGCGCTGCTCGGCGGCGATGTCGGCGACCTTGATGGCGTCGGCCATGGTAGCTTCCTCACCCTCGTCGACGGTGTAGGCGATTTCGGTTAAGCCGCCATTGGTGCGGGCCTCGACGACGGCATCGGCCATGACGCCGATGATGAGCTTGATGGCCGAGGTGGCATCGTTATTCGACGGAAGGGGGAAATCGACGGTGTCGGGATCATCCGAGGTATCGCAGATGGCGAAGACCGGGATGTTGAGCTTGTGGGCTTCGAGGACGGCGTTATGCTCGACGGTCGGATCGACTAAGACGATCGCGTTCGGGAGCCGGCGCATTTCCTTGATGCCCTCGAGGTTCTTCTGGAGTTTGGCCATCTCTTTCTTCAAGAGGGCGACTTCCTTCTTCGGAAGCTTCTCCCAGGAGCCATCTTCGGAAGCGGTCTCGAGGTCGCGGAGCCGTTTGATCCGGCCTTGGATGGTCCGGAAGTTAGTGAGGGTGCCGCCTAACCAGCGGTTGGTGATGTAGAACGAACCGGAGCGGACCGCTTCATCGATGACGATCTGCTGCGATTGGGCCTTGGTCCCGACGAAGAGGACCTTGCCCCCGCCCTGGACGATGGCCCGGAGGGCTTTATACGAGGCGGTGACGCGCTCGACGGTCTTGTTCAAATCGATGATGTAGATGCCGTTGCGGGCCCCGTAGATGAATTTGCCCATCTTCGGGTTCCATCTCCGGGTCTGATGCCCGAAGTGGACGCCGGCGGTTAAGCACTTCTTGACGGTGATGATGGGGCTGTTGGGATCGTGCATGACAGCCGCCATGACATTTTCCTCAGCGGGCGCGGATTCTTCGGTCGGAGTCGCGACGGCTTCGGTTTCCTTGATTTCGTCACTCATGTTGGTGACCTCCATTCGTTTAGGCCTCCCCCGCTTCCAGCGGATGACCACCTGCTCGCTTTTTAAGCCTGCTTCGGCCCGAGAGGAACTAGGCTCCGGATCCACGGGGTGCGTTTTAGCAGCCAAAAATTGACTGCAAGGCGGACTATAGCACCCTTACGCGCGTATAGGCAAGGAAAATCACTTCTTCTTCCAAGAAGGGAAATACTTATCGTATTGCTCGGACAGCTCTTGTTGACTTAGGTGGGTATAGACCTGGGTGGTATTGATCGATTCGTGGCCCAATAGCTCCTGGATGTAACGGAGGTCAGCCCCGCCTTCGAGGAGGGCGGTCGCGAAGCTATGACGGAGGATATGGGGATGGAGGTGGAGATTCTCCCCGAGCTTCGATTCAATCGAATCGAGGATGTATTCCAATCCGCGGACGGTTAGGGGCTCGCCTTTAGCCGAGAGGAAAACCCGGTCGGTTTTGCGGGGATTCTTCCGTTTATCAAGCAAAAGGGGACGGGATTCCTTTAGGTATTTTCGTAACGTTGATCCTGCTTTGTCGGAGAAAGGGGCATAACGGTCTTTCTTCCCTTTGCCGTGGATTAGCATCGAATGGGCGGCGAAATCGATCTGTATGAGGGTCAGCCCCACCAGCTCGCTAGCCCTTAGGCCCGATGAGAAAAGCAATTCGAGGATCGCCTGGTCGCGAAGAGCCAATTCATCGTCTCGTTTATCGTTTTCCTCCAATAGCCGTTCCACGTCTTCTTTATACAGCCGCTCGGGATAATGCTTCCCGTCTTTGGGAGAGGAGACTTGACGGAAAGGATTGGCGACGACCGCCCCTTTCTTGAATAGATAATCGAAATATCCGCGTAAGGACGAAAGATGGCGCTGGACCGATCTTTTGCTGATCACTTTCTCACTTAGCAAATAGAAAAGGTAATCGCGGATAAACGGTTCATTGACGGAACGGAGATCGGTTTGATGCTTCTGACAATAGGCAAGGAAATCGGCGATATCCTCACGGTAAGCGGCGATGGTCTTCTCCGAGTATCCCCGTTGATAAGCGAGGAAGTCACTATAACGGTCCAGCCAATTAGCCATCGATGTCCTCGCGGTAACGCTCGATATACTCAAGGCAGGTTTCGACGTCTTGCTCGCGAGTCTGCTTCGTCGAGCCGGGGATCAAGGCCCAGGTCGCGTTCATCGGCTGGAAATAAGCCCCCGAGGCATGAAGGATATAGTTCAATAAGCCGCCGAGGATGGTCCGAGTCGGCACCGCAACAAATGGCAGCCCTTCGCTTTTTCTAGCTAAGTTGATCGCCGCCACGATACCGGTCGCGCTCGACTCGACATACCCTTCGACCCCACTTAATTGCCCGGCCAAATAGACGTTCGGGCGGGCCTTGAACGAAAGGTCTTCGTTTAAGCAAACCGGGGAATCGACATAGGAATTCCGATGCATCAGCCCATAACGGACGAACTCAGCCTTCTCTAACCCCGGAATAAGGGAGAAAACTCGTTTCTGCTCGGGATAAGTCAGATTAGTCTGGAAACCGACGAGGTTATAAAGGTCGCCCAATAAGGTGTCCTGCCGTAATTGCACCACCGCATAGGGATGGGGATGTTCGGGGGTCGAGAGGCCAAAGGGCTTCAATGGTCCATGGCGCAAGGTCTCCAGTCCCCTGGAGGCGATGACCTCGATTGGCAGGCATCCTTCGAAATAATGGGTATCGAACTCATGGACCAAGGCTTTCTTGGCTCCTAGAAGCTCTTTAACGAAAAGGAAGTACTCCTCCTTATTAAAAGGACAATTGATATAGGACTCATCGCCCTGCTCATAACGGGATTTGCAATAGGCTTTAGTAAAATCGATCGAGTCTTTTTTTACGATCGGGGCCGAGGCGTCGAAAAAGGACAACGCCTTTTTCCCGATTAAAGCGGATATCGATTCCAATAAGGCCGGCGAAGTCAACGGACCGGTCGCCAAAATGGTCAGCCCTTCGCTTGGCAGTTCCTTAATCTCTTCCCGGACTAAATGAAACGAGGGAAATGAGCAAAGTTTATCGGTGATAAAGGAGGCGAATTTCTCCCGGTCGACCGAAAGGGCGTTGCCGCTGGGGACTTCGGAAAGGGATGCCGCCTCCATGGTGATCGACCCTAAGCGCCGCATCTCCTCCTTCAATAAGCCGGCGGCGTTATCAAGCCGCTTGGACTTAAGGGAATTGGAGCAGACCAATTCGCCGAGCTTATCGCTTTCGTGGGCTTGGTCCGCATAAGCGGGCCGAGCTTCATAGAGGGTGACTTCAAAGCCCCGCTTCAAAAGGGTATAGGCCGCCTCAACCCCGGCGAGCCCACCCCCAATAATGGTCGCGGATTTCATTTCTTCTTCTCGTCCAGCCATTCATGATAACGGCATTTAGGGAAGTTGGTGCATCCTAAGAACGAGGTTTTGCGCCCTTTTTTGACCACCAGGTAACCGGTTTTGCAATGGGGGCACTTCTTGACGTAGTCAGCTTCGGTATAAACCGGCTTCTCTTTCTTTTTGGTTGGGGTCCCATCGATCGAGGCGGTGTAACGGCACTTGGGGAAGTTGGAACAACCAATGAACTTCTCGCCCTTCCGCGACAGTTTATAAACCAAGGGGGCACCGCATTCGGGGCAATTTTCCCCAGTCGGCTCATCCTCCTTCTTGGCTTCTTTCTTGATGTAGGTGCATTCCGGATAGCCTGAGCAACCAACGAACTGCTCTCCTTTCCGGTTGGTCTTGATGACCAAGGGCTTCCCGCAAACCGGACAAGTCTCCCCAGTATAGACCGGAGGCTCTTTATACATCTTCTCCTTCGCCGAAGCGAACTTAAGGGAGAAAGGCTCATAGAACTCATTCATCGCCTCAAGGAAAGTTTCCTTCCCTTCCTCGACCCGGTCGAGTTTATTCTCCATATCGGCGGTATAACTAGTCGAGACGATGTCGGGGAAATATTTATTGAGGACGGTGACAGTCTTGATCCCATCTTCAGTCGGAGTCAAAACCCCTTTAGCCGAGGTGACGTATTTCCGCTTGATCAGGGTTTCAATCGTCGAGGCATAGGTCGACGGGCGGCCGATGCCTTTCTCCTCCATTGCCTTGACGATCGAGGCTTCGTTATAAGGAGGCTCCGGCTTAGTGAACTTCTGCTCGGGCAGAGTCTTCTTAACCTCCACCACCCCACCTTGAGATAGAGGCGGCAAATCACCCTCATCCTTTTCGTCCTCGAACTCGCCATAGACCGCCTCGAACCCTTTGAAGAGGGTCCGCGATCCCGACAAGGTGAAATCAAGCCCGTTGCCAGAGAGGATAACCGAGGTCCGTTCAACCTTCTTCGGAGCCATAAGCGAAGCCATGGCCCGGCAATAGATGAGCCGGTAGAGTTTGGCTTCCTCGCTGCTAACGTATTTGGCCACCACTTCCGGGGTCCGGTGGGTCCCGGTCGGGCGGATGGCTTCGT
The DNA here is from genome assembly GCA_949297805.1 of uncultured bacterium. GTDB lineage: Bacteria > Bacillota_I > Bacilli_A > RFN20 > CAG-826 > Alloenteromonas. The sequence goes on along the minus strand of CASFTG010000001.1, from coordinate 31,269 downwards.
GGGCGTCTTGGATGTTCTTCCCTTCCTTGCCAGCCCGAAGGACCCCTAAGTATTCCTTGCCATAGGTCTCGGTGATGAAGGGGACGGCGTGCTTATTGAAGAATTCTGGGGAGATCCGGGTTGAGTCGGTACGCATATAGGTGATGAGACCGACATGCTCGCCGTTGATCTCCAACCCTTCGTAAAGCCGCTGGGCCACCGATTGGGTCCGGGCGTTGGAGAACTTGTATTTGGAATAGGCCTCCTGCTGCATCGAGGAGGTGGTGAAAGGCGGCCGGGGGAAGACCTCTTTGACGGCTTTGTTCAAAGAGGAGACGATAAGGTGCTCGGGGATCCGGGCGACGATGGCGTCGGCCTCTTCCTTATTCGAGCACTTAAAAGGTTTCCCGTCGACTTTCGCGAGGTTGGCGGAATAGGTCTTGCCGGCGATTTCCACCTCGACCGCGATGGTCCAGTATTCAACCGGCACGAAGGCGTCGATGGCTTTTTGCCGGTCGACGATCATCCCCAAAGTCGAGGATTGGACCCGCCCGGCGCTTTTGACGCCGATCTTCCGCTGCAGGAGGGTCGAGACCTGGAAACCGATGATCCGGTCTTCAAGCCGCCGGGTTTCCTGGGCTGAGACCAAATTCATGTCGATATGCTTCGGCTCAGCCATGGCAGCCGTAATGGCCGGTTTAGTGATTTCGTGGAATTGGAGGCGCTTGGTGGTATCGACCGGGAGATGGAGCACTTGGGCTAAATGCCAAGAGATGGCTTCCCCTTCGCGGTCAGGGTCGGTGGCAAGGTAGACTTCCTCGGCCTCTTTGGCGGCTTTAGCCAATTTGGCGACCACCGGCCGTTTCTTCTCGGGGATGACCCAGTCGGCCTTAAAATCTTTTTCGATATCGATGCCCAAACCCCCTTTGCCGCGGGTGGAAAGGTCGCGGATATGGCCCTCGCTGGCTAAGACTTTAAAATCGGAGCCGAGGTAACGGCCAATGGTTTCGGATTTCTTTGGGGATTCGACGATGACTAGTTTCATAACAAGCGAAATATAGTGGCGACCTTCGGGCTTGTCAAAGCAACTTAATGGGCTAGCGCCCCTATATAAATAATGATTATTTATAAGGAAATGAAAAATTTTTCGTCTTTACCCTTCCTCCTCATCCCCTTCCGCCTTTTTTGCCTCCACATAGCTTGGATATCGAAGCGATTCCACCACGTCCCGGGGTTCAAGAATGCAATAGGCCCCTTGTTGGATGAGGAAATTGCAGATTGAGTCCTCGTCGATATGATAGGGGATGGCCCCGACGTCATTGCCGGCTTTCAAGGCTAAGTTGGCGGTGATAAGCGACCCGCTTCGGCTATGGCCTTCGGTCAACAAGGTGAAACGGGACAAGGTCGCCAATAGACGGTTCCGTTCCGGGAAATGATGGGCCATCGGGGTCACCCCGTCCGGGTATTCGGAAAGGATGAGCCCATCCTTGGCGATCCGTTGCTGCAGCTCTTTGTTTTCGTTTGGGTAATTGACGTCGATCCCGTTGCCTAAAACCGCGATCGCCCGGTTATAACGGATTCCTTCCTTTAAGGCGATGGCATCGATCCCCCGGGCTAACCCCGAGACGATGGTCACCCCTTGCTCCGCCAGCTCGCTGGCAAATCGCTTAGTCGTCTTCTTCCCATACTCAGAACATTCCCGGCTCCCGACGATGGTGACCGCGTTGGCATAGTTTTTGATCAGCTCCAAATTCCCTTCGTACCACAATACGAAAGGCGGGTTGTCGAGCCCTTTGAAGTTCTCCGGGTATTCCGGATCGATGAGGGTCAGGAAGCGACGTTTGACCGTCGCCATCTTGGCTTCCGCGGTTGGGATGTCGAATTTTTGGCGGTTCTTGACCGCCTTCATCATGTCTCCCCACTCCCCCCGGTAGATAAGCGAGAGGTAAGCGAGGAGGTCTCGGCCTTTGAACATAGGGTACCTCCTAATTGAATAAGTACCCTCGTCTTAGTTAAAAGGCTCAAAGAAAATCAAAGATCGAGGTCATCTGGACCGGCTTGAAGGAAAAACGGTGGACCCCTTTGATTGGCCCATATTTCGCTAGTTCGGCCAAATGCTGCTTGGTCCCATAACCTTTATGGGTAGCAAAAGAAAAATTCGGATATTGTTTCTCCAACTCAACCATATACCGGTCCCGGGTCACTTTGGCGAGAATCGAGGCGGCGGCGATGCAAAGGCATTGGGCGTCGCCTTTGATAATAGCCTCATAGGGGATAGGGAATCCCGGCAAAGGCATGGCATCGGTCAAAACGAGGTCCGGCTTTATTTTCAAGGAATCAACCGCCTCCTTCATCCCTTTCCGGGCCGCTTCGTAAATATTGATCCGGTCGATTTCCTCGGGCGAAAGCGAGACGATTGAATAAGCTAAAGCCTCGCGTTGAATGATATCGAACAGCTCCTCCCGTTTCTTAGCCGTTAATTGCTTGGAATCATTGATCAAATCGTTTTGATAAGCCGGGTCGAAGATAACGGAGGCCACCACGACCGGGCCGGCCAAAGGACCCCGACCGGCCTCATCGGTCCCGGCGATCAACTTGACGGAAGCGGAATAATATTCCTTTTCCTTGTCTAGCAAGGGGCGACCTCCAAGGAGGCGGGTCCCAATAGCCCGTCTTTGAATTCCTTAATCAATAAATAAGCCGCCTTCTCGGTCGAAGGGGCGCCGTTCTCCAATAATCCCCGCCGGGAAGCAATAGAAATCAAGGCTTCATGCGAGGAAACGGCGCAAAGGTCAGCTATGTCAAAGCGATTTTGCAAAATAGACGGGTAATTCTCCCGTAAATAGCCAAGCAAAGCATAGGCTAAATCCTCGGTTGGGAGGACATCTTCCCGCATCGATCCTAACAAGGCTAAGCGGACGGCTTGGGCCCCATCGGGGTAATTCATCGGCAGAATCCCCGGGGTATCAAGGAGGGTGAAGTCATCGGACAACTTGATCCATTGCTCGGCCCGGGTGACCCCGGCCTTATTGCCGACCGCCGCCGCCTTCTTGCCCCCAAGATTATTTATAAGGGTCGATTTGCCGACGTTGGGGATGCCAATAACCATCGCCCGGATCGGCTGCTTTTTCATGCCAAGCCGTTTCTCCTTCTCCCGTTTAGCCTTCATAAGCGGCTCGCTGGCCGCCACCAAAGCCTTAACGATCTTCCCTTTCTTTAAATCGCCGGCCACCGGGGCATAGCCTTTCGAGACGAAGTATTTAAGCCAGCCTTCAGTTACGACTGGGTCAGCCAAATCGGCTTTAGATAAAAGGACCACCCGAGGCTTAGACTGAGCGAGTTGATTAAGCAAAGGGTTCTCTGAAGATAAAGGGGCCCTTGCATCGACTAATTCGATAATCAAGTCGACTACCTTGACATAAGATTCGATGACCCGCCGGGCCTTTTGCATATGGCCAGGGAAATAATGGACGTTCTGTTGCTTCATAACCAATCATCCAGCTTAACGTAATCCCATGGGAAGGATAGATGGGACAAAGAGAACTTCGGCGTCAACTTGCCCTCTTCCCGAACCAATTCTCGTTGTCCAGTCAGTAAATAGGCTTTCCCTTGGATAAAATCGGCTTTGACCGGACCGACTTTCTTCGACCGGGAATCCTCAGAATGGGAGGCGGCCCGGTTGTCACCAACGAGGAAATATTCGTCATCCCCGAGTTTCCATTTACCAGTCCGGTTTACGTCCAGCCCTTCATATTTATAACCATTAGGTAGATCGGGGAAATCCGATTCATCATAGAGGTTCGGCAAAATCTCGGTCGAACCATCAGGATAAGTGATGGTCGTCTTGCCCCAGGCGGTATTGGACTCATCGTATTCAAGTTTTACCGTCTCCCCAGGCAAGCCAATGACCCGTTTGATCTTGAGCGAAGCTGAGCTATTCAAGACTAGATTGTCCGGGTCAAGGTAATCGGAATAGAAATAGGTGATGACGATATCGTAACGAGACAAGGTAGTCCGCCAGTTGCCAGTGCTGCCGGATTTGGCCCAGCCATAATCGACGATGTCCCCTTCGTCGTTATGGGAATCATTCCAAGTCAAAGGGATATATTCCCCATCCACCAGCCGATACCCATTCTTGTTGAGAGTCGGATACATCGAAGCCCCGTTGACGTAGAAGGGCTCGCCATAAGCCGAGGTCAGGTAGATGACGTTGGCCGAAACCGCCAAAGCCAAAAGGAAAATGATCAGCAAGACGATGTCGAGGACGATGATCCACCACCGTTTCTTTTTCTTCGCGACCGCCGGGGTCGAGGTTAAATGGTTTTCCGCCTCGTTTGCCATAAAGGCAATTATAGTGAAGAGGGAAGAGTAAAGAAATAGGCGAGGAAAAAGCCCGTAAACCTGGAAGCAAACGAGGAAAAACGAAAAGTGTGCAAATGTGAAAAACGTAATAAAAGAGCTTTGAATTGCAGGCAAAAAAACAAAAAAGGGCGCCTTTCGACGCCCTATTGTCACAATGATAATTACTTGGATTTGATCCGAGCAGCCTTCCCGGAAAGCTTGCGCATGTAGGTGATCTTGTTGCGGCGGACTTTGCCCCGGCGCACGACCTCGATCTTGGAGATGGAGGGGGTGTGAAGGGGGAAGGTACGCTCAACGCCGATACCCGAGGAGATCTTCCTCACGGTGAAGGTCTCGGAGACACCACCGCCGCGGCGGGCGATGACGACGCCTTCGAAGGCCTGGTTCCGTTCCTTCTTGTTCTCGATGATGCGGACGTAGACCCGGATGGTGTCGCCGCTGGAGAACTCGGGAATGTCATGGCGAAGCTGACGGGCGGTAATCTCGTTGACGATGTTCATGTTCATTGTCTGTTACCTCCTATAAGTCAATTCTCTTCAGGTTCATGCCCGTGTGACTCGGCAGCGGAGCCTGCGTAGCGCTTAAAGCGCTCGTCTAATATACCCTCTTCCCCTTTAGGGGGCAAGCGATTTCTTTCCCTCTAACGAACCTGTTAAGCAAATCCGCTTGACAGGCTAAAAGGAGTTCACTATCATTGCCCCGTCAAAAGAAAAAAGGAGAAAAGAAAATGGCAGTCAAAATCCGCTTAACCCGCATCGGCCGTCACAATGAGCCGATCTATCGCATCGTCGCCGCCGATTCCCATTATGCCCGGGATGGCCGCATCATCGAGCAGATCGGCGTCTATGACCCGAGCAAAGGCGAAGAGAACGCGACCATCGACGAAGCCTTAGCCCTCAAGTGGCTCGGCTGCGGCGCTCAGCCGTCGGATTCGGTCCGCTCCATGTTCACCCGCAAGGGCATCATGGCCAAGTTCGCCGAAAGCAAAGTCAAGAAGGTCAGCAAGTAATGATCGAGCGCGATTACGAAGCCCTGCTCCATCCGATCATCGATCCGCTTGTTGAGAAGCCGGAATCGCTCATGATCCGGGAGCTGCCGGGGGCCACTGACAAAGACGTCACCATCCTCATCGTCGCCGAAGACGATGACTGCGCCCGCCTCATCGGCAAGAAGGGCAGCGTCGCCAACGCCCTCCGGGCCATCGTCGCCATCGCCGGCAAAGCCGACGACACCGATCAACGCATCCACCTTAAATTCGAATCGTTCGAAGACGAAAAGGAAAGCGAGGACGACGGGAAGTGATTCCCGCCGTTTTTTCTCTATGAAGGACCTGCTGATTGGGAAAATCGGGAAGCCTTTCGCCCTAAAAGGCGAGGTCAAGCTCATACCCATCACCTCCTTCCCGGCTGAGCGCTTTACTATCGGCCGCGAGGTCGAACTTCGAACCAAAGAAGGACCGACCCTCGCCCATATCGATGGGTATCGGGAAACAGAGAAAGGGATCTTACTCCATTTCGACCTCTTCCCCACCATCAACGAGATCGAGCCCTATATTGGAGCCGAGATCTATATGGATAAGGAAGAGGCCCCTTTGCCAGATGGGAGCTACCGCTATGCCGACCTATTAGGGATGGAGGTCTATGATGAAGACGGAAAGAAACTGGGTGAGATAAAAGACATCCAGCGCTTCGCCCCGAAAAGCAACCTCCGAATCAAAGGGGTCCATGGCAAAAACTTCTACGTCCCCTTCGTCGATGAATTCGTCAAAGACATCGACATCGAAAGCAAGAAGATGACCATTCACGTCATCCCGGGGTTATTATGAGAATCGACGTCTTGACCCTCTTCCCCGAGATGTTCGAGGGTTTCAAGACCACCTCGATCATCAAACGAGCCATCGGCAAAGGGGTGGTCGAGTTCAACGCGGTCAATATCCGCGACTACACCCTCGACAAATACAACCGGACCGATACCCCGCCGATTGGAGGGGGAGCCGGGCTCATCCAGAAATGCCAGCCGATCGTCGATTGTTTAAAAGCCGTCGACCAAGGCCATGCCCATAAGGTCCTGCTCTCCCCCAGAGGCCGGACCTATACCGAGGAAGATGCCATCCGCTTTTCGAAGTTGGATCAACTCATCCTCGTCTGCGGCCACTTCGAAGGGGTCGACGAACGGGTCAATGACTACGTTGACGAATTGGTCTCCATCGGCGACTACATCCTCACCGGCGGGGAGATCCCCTCGATGGCCATCGCCGATTCGGTCATCCGCTTATTGGACGGGGCCATCACTAAAGAATCATTGACCGATGAATCCTTCACCAACGAAGCCTTGGAATACCCCCAATACACTGAGCCCTACGACTATAACGGGGCCAAGGTCCCGGCCATCCTCTATTCTGGCAACCATCAGGCCATCGCCAAATGGCGACGGAAGCAATCCCTCTTACTCACTCAGAAATACCGGCCTGACCTATTCGCGAAGATCATCCTCTCCAAACAAGACAAAAAGCTCTTGGAAGAGGGAGATAACCCCAAATGGGAAATCGAGGCCATTGAGAAAGGCAAGAAGTTTAAGAAAGAGAACTGACTTAAAAGCGAGCCATCGAAACGGACTCGCTTTTTGTTTATTGGAACCGGTCTCGGGGCAGGTTGCTAATGCCGCTTGTTTTTCCGGCGCGGCTTTTTATCGGACTTCTCCAATTCGTCGAAAGGAAGATTCGTGTCGAAGAAGGCTTTGCGGCCTTCTCGTTCGGAATTAATTCAAAAGAGAGAATTCCTGAGCATTGGCCTTTTGTCTTAAAGTCTAAAGGATAGGCTGGATTGTAATAATTTTTTCCGAAGTCGCTGATTATGGTTTGAGCATTTTTCCTTATTTGTTCGGTGAAGTTTTCTTTGAATCCGACTTGCAGTTGGATTCCGATGGCTTACTTTTTTTATCCAAGTAGAAATACTTCTCGAAAACCGAATCCGCGTTCTCCTCATATGGCAACGGATCATCGGTTAAAGGCTCTAAAGGTTCCTCTTCGTCTTTTGCTTTCTTTCTCACCATAAAGAATCGCAATATTTCATATCCTGGGTCGGTTGGCAAAAGAGGCGAGGTTAATTTTTCATCCGGACGATTCGTTGTGAACATAATGAACTCGTCAGGAGAAAAAAAGTTCCAGAGGGTAGGCGGGATTGGATATATATTCACGTGCTATATCAGGTCTCTTTTCAATCTGCTTTCACTATATACATTTTATCTTTATGATTGCAAATAATTTTCGATATCGACATCCGGTCGGCCATTATCGTAAGACAATGGTAAATACTTAATACGAGGTCTTGCAATCGATTATCGGATTCAAGATCCCTGATCCGCAACCCGATCCGACGACAATCTTCCGCATCGAAATGCTTCGCGTGGGAACCGGTGTTGACGTTCGAACAGCTCGTGATCTTCTCAGCCTTCTGCGCCGCGTCCTTTTCATTGGCGAACATATACTTTGTAAGCCACTCCTTCACCAATGTCGAGGATAGTTTGATGGCATCAAGAACCGAGTAATAAAAGCTCCGCGGATATTTGGCAAGTCGGAGCTGCCAGATTCGGAAGGTTTCGGGATCTTCAGCCAACTCCCGTTTGGCTTCTTCGAACTCCTTTTCGATGTTATAAGCCGGGATACCGGAGAACTGAGGATCGATCGGTCCTAAGAAGGATTGTTTTCCCATCCAAATCTCCCGGCAGGAACAGCCAAACATCGTTCCGGCCGACATCGCCATATGAGGAACGATCAGATTGATATCATTATCAAACAGTTTATGTAGATATTTGACTATCCCTTCAGTAGCCAACGGCTGCCACCCGGAGTATGGAAAACAATATCCAAGCCTTTACCCTTGTCTAAGCCATACACCGCATTCATGAACCCAAGCATATCCGAATCATTAATCTCATTATTCATGATTCTCGGCCGCGTAAGCCAAGCAGAGAAATAAACGATGATATTTCGCCCCCGATAATCAGCTAAAGCCGATAAATACCTTCTTAGGATTTGTTCAGCCGCCACAACTATTTACATTTTGTTCTCTTTAGCCATCAGGCCAATTTCGCTATATACCTCATCCCAACTGGGCATTCCATTCCCTCCGTACTCATCCAGGCATCCTTTGCCCTTATTGAATAAGTAGACGGGAAACCGCCAATCATCACTGAAAATTCGAAAATGAATGGCCAAGCGGTTTAGCGGCACGATTCATAACTGAAAAAGGCCACCCCGAAGGGCAGCCTTTGAATAATCGAGAAACGATTAGAAGAAGACCGATTCGCTCTTGGCCTTCATCTCGGCCGAGGCGGTGAAGGGGATCCGGGTGGTGTAGCCGGCTTTGGCGGCCACGATCATCTTGGTCGGCCAGGCGAAGATATCGCTGTTCCAACGCATGACGGTGTCGTTATACACCTCACGAGCCGCCGTGATCTCCTGCTGGAGATAGGAGTTCTGCTGCATCGCATCGGCGATCTCCTGGTGGGCCTTGATGTCCGGATAGGCTTCGAAGGCGACATTGATCGAGTTGGAGACGGTGTCGAGCTTAGTAGCGAGTTCGTTCCGCTGCTCATCGCTCACGTGGCCTCCCCGATACTTGGCGATGTCGACGAGGACCGATTTGTCGAGGTCGATGGCCTTGTCGAGGAGTTTGGCGCAGTTTTGCAATATGACGACCCGCTGAGTCTGGTAGTTATCGATGGTCGAGGCGTCATGCTGGATTTTTTGCTGCAATTGCTGCAAATAGCTCCGGGCCTTGATCTTCATGATGGCGAAGACAATGCCGGGGATGATGCCGCAGACCCACAAAGCAATCTGGAAGAGCGTGCTCCGCCAGTCGGTCTTGACGGCGACTTGCTTTTGGATGACGTTGACGTCTTTGCCCTCAGGGTTAACCGGGCCGGTCATTTCGTCTAATTCGTTTGCCATGTTGTTATTTCCTCCTTGGAAACAGATTAATTGTATAGACCAAGCGGCCTATTTGCTATCTTTATCGGCGAAATAGCCGCTTAAGGATTGGTCGTCGACCGATTGAAGCGAATCGGAGGCGAAGGCCAATAGCCCCCGTTCATAACGGTAATGGAACTGGGTTAAGAAGTTCTTGAGCCCCTGATTGTTCTTGATGAGCTCCCCGATGCCATAACGGTCCTTCCCGACTTCCTTGATGGCCATCGGGGTAATCTTGCTCACCGGTTCATAACGGATCCAGGGGACCGGGACGTTATGGGAACGGCCATCCCCACCCATGACCGGGACGTAATCGACCATCCGGTAAGTCTCGAAGGCAGTGGCCTCAACCTCGACTAGGTCCGACTTGCCCTCCTTCTCCAACTGACGGACCTTCAAGATCGAAGGGACCGTCGGATCGGCCGTCGCCGGGCGGAAGGTCTCGGGGGAGAGACCGTTGGCTAAGGCTTCCTGCTCAAAGGAAGTGATATTCCGGGGATAAGTGTTCTTATAAATGTAATCCCGGCTCTTATGCATTTGATAAAGTGGGATCGACAGCAACGGAGCCAAATCGAAGAAGAGCGATTTGATGAATGAATCGCAATAAGTGACGAACCGCTGCTTCATCTCCGCCCCGTCATAGCCGATGAAGTTCTCCGGATCAGCCGAGTAATCGAAGGACTGGGAATGGGTCGAGGCGATGACGTTGATCTTCTTCCGTTTATAGAAATTGAAATCGTCGCCATAAGGCTCAGGGTCCTCGAGCAAATCGACCATGTTCTGCTGGGCCAGCGGGGTGAAAAGGAGCCGGAACTCCACGTCGTTATCCCGGTCAAGGGCATTGAACAGGCATTCGAACTCATCGTTGCCCATCGGGGTGAATGGATGGTCGGTCCCAATCGACTTCTCGGCCTTTTTCGCCAGTTCCTTCCCAAACTTATCGATTGCCTTCCGCCGGTCCTTGGGATCCATCCGGCTGGCTTTCGAAGGGGTCCTAGTGAAGGAAAGATGGGGGGCGGCGTCATTACCATAGATCAAATTGGTGTTATTGGTGAATTGGGGGGCCGGGTGGGCGACTGAGGCGGTCAAGGTCTGGGTATGGGTGACCGGGTAGCTATGCCCATTGGAATCCCGGGAATAGGTGGTCCAGGAGATGGTGAGGGAACCGGTATAGACCTTGCTCACGATCTCCCGCGACAACGTTCTTTCGAGCAAGAAAGGATTCCCCTTGATCCGGCCCGATAAGACGCCTAAGACCGAGACGTCCTCGCTTAGTTCCTCCCCTAACCCATAATTATCCATCAGCATCGATAACCGTTCCGGGGTGAAACGGGGGTCGAGGTCGATGATCGGGGTCGCCTTCTCCATGACGTAAAGAGGGGCGTTCCAGTCAAAGGACCGGTTCAAAGAGGCCATATCGGCATAGCAAGTTCGAAGGGCCTGATCGGCCGTTTCCTGAAGCTTAGCCAACTTCCGGGACTGGACGGCGCTTTCCTGCTTGTATTTCCGGTAAAGGAAAATAAGCCCGATTCCGCCGGCCGCCAATAAGATCCCGACTAAAAACGAAACCCAATTGAAGCCATTGAGAAAGGCATAGATGAGGGCAATGACCCCAGCGACTAAAAGCAAAATGAAGGCGACTAAGCAAACGGTGGCCTTGGTTTTGGTTGAGGAAAGCTCAGCCGCTCTCTTATCAGCCGCCGCCTTCTTCTTGTTATAGTCGGCCACATGGGTCTTATTCGCGGCCAAATCGGTTTTCGCCGCCTTCTCCAGCCCCTCGTAATATTCAATGGCCGCCTGATGGTATTGGTCCTTCAGCTGCTTGGTGTAAAGCTCTTTCGGCTTAAACAGCACTTCCTCGGCCATATTCACCTCCCGAAGCCGCCAAATCCCGGCGGCATCTTGCCGGCTTTGGCGTATTGCTTCATCTGCTTCATCATTTGCTTCGACTGCTCGTATTTCCGGAGAACCTTATTGACGTCGGCGTTGGTGAGCCCCGACCCTTTGGCGATCCGATTCTTATGGGAGAAGCGAAGGCATTCAGGGTGGCGTCTTTCGTAAGGGGTCATGGAGTTGATGATCGATTCAAACACCTTCATCTCCTTCTCCGCCATCTCCTTCTGCTCATCGGTCAGCCGGGGCATCCCGGGTATGAGTTTAGCGATGGCTCCCAGCGAGCCGATCCGCTTGACCATCTTCATCTGCTTCAGCATGTCATCGAGGGTGAAGTCGCCGTCCATCATCTTCTTGGCTTCCTTCTCCGCCTCTTTCTCGTCGATGGCGTCCTTGGCTTTCTCAACTAAAGTCACGATATCGCCCATCCCGAGGATCCGGTCGGCCATCCGGTCGGGATGGAAGACAGTTAAATCGTCCATCTTCTCGCCCATGCCAGCGAACTTGATCGGCAAACCCGTCAGATACTTAATGGAGAGGGCGGCCCCGCCTTTGGCATCGCCGTCTAATTTCGAGAGGATGATACCGGAAAGCCGTAAATCGGCGTTGAAGGCATTGGCGACGTTGACCGCGTCTTGGCCGGAAGCCGAGTCGACGAGCAGCAACACTTCGTTCGGATGGACCGCATGGTTGATGTCCTGCAGTTCCTTCATTAATTTTTCGTCGATCTGAAGCCGGCCAGCGGTATCGAGGATCAAGACGTCATAACCTTCCTCAGCGGCCTGTTTCTTCGCTTCCTCAGCCAGCTTGACCGGGTCGCCGGGCTTAGAGAAGAAACCGGCCCCGACCGTCGAAGCTAAAGTCCGTAATTGATCAATCGCGGCAGGACGGTAGACGTCTAAAGCCCCGAGCATCACCTTCTTGCCGAGCTTGTCCTTCATCATTTTCGCCAGCTTGCCGGCGGTCGTGGTCTTACCGGTCCCCTGCAAGCCGACCAGCATGATGATCGTCAGCCCGTTTTTGGCGTAGTCGATATCGCTTTGCTCTTCGCCTAATAACGATTCGATCTCATCATGGACGATCTTGACCACCATCTGGCTCGGGTTGACTTTGGCATAGACATCCTGCCCGATGGCTTTTTCTTTAACGTCGTTGACGAATGATTTGACGACTTTAAAATTGACGTCGGCCTCCAACAAGGCGACGCGGATTTCCTTCAGCATCGCATCCATATTGGCTTCCGATAGCCGCGTCTGGCCCCGGAGCTTCTTGAACAAGAGCTGGAAACGGTCGGTTAATGATTCAAATGCCATAAGTCAAAGCCTTTCCTAATGAGTGATAGAGAGCGAGTCGGCTATGCTCGTCCTCGACCGCCTCGATCGAAGCAATCGCTTCCTTGAGGTCGGAATATTTTTCATATAGCCGTAATTTGCTTTCGTATTCCCGAAGCTTCGCCTCCCCTTTCCTCACCGCGTCTAAGACGGCGGAACGGGTGATGTGCTCGCTGCTAGCAATCTCGCCCAGCGATAAATCATAGCCCAGGTAATCCCGGAGGGCCGAGGCTTCCCTTTCGGTCAATAAGCCCCCGTAAAGCCGATAGAGGGCCATCAGGTAATCGCAATCCTTAAGCCGATCCATCGTCTGCCCCCAGTAAAAGGCCATACAGATATTTGTCAAGGTCGAACTCCTCGAGGTCGCTCATCTTTTCCCCTAGCCCCATGAAGCGGACCGGGACCCCTAATTCGTCGCGAATCGAGAGGATGATCCCGCCTTTGCTAGTCCCGTCCATTTTAGTGACGACGATGCCGGTTAGAGGGGCCACTTCCTTGAAGCAACGGGCTTGGCTGACCCCATTTTGCCCCGTCGTGGCATCGATGATGAGGAAGCATTCATGGGGGGCTCCGGGGATCTCTTTCCCCAAGACCCGAGTGATCTTCGATAGTTCCTGCATCAAGTTGGCCTTTGTTTGTTGTCTTCCGGCCGTATCGACGATCAATAAGTCGACTTTATCCTGCTTGGCTTTCCGTGCCGCGTCGAAGACGACCGAGGCCGGATCGGAATTAGCCGCCCCTTTGACGATATCGATGCCGAGCCGATCAGCCCAGATGCCAAGTTGCTCGACCGCCCCAGCCCGGAAAGTGTCGCCCGCGGCTAGCAGCACTTTCTTCCCCTGGTTCTTATACCGGTAAGCCAATTTCGCGATCGAGGTGGTCTTACCAACCCCATTGACCCCGACGACCAATAAGACCGTCGGCCCTTCGGGAACGAAGTTGACTTCGTTTACGATCGATTGACCCTTGGTGGCGTAATCGACGAACATCAAGTCGACCAAGGCGTCGTTGATGGCTTTCGGATCGGTCAAGCCTTCCTGCTTGGACTTATCGAGCAATTCCTCGCAAAGGCGGAGGCTCAAATCGACCCCGACGTCGGATTCGATCAAGATCTCTTCGAGCTCCTCAAAATACTCGGCGTTGACCTTGCCATAGCGTTTGCTCAACGCATCAAGTCTTGAGGCGAAGGCCTTATGCGATTTCTCAAGCCCCTTCTCGTAGGTTTTGGTCGCCTCGTCTTTCGGCTTCGAACCGAATTTATTCTTCAAAAACGAAAAAAGTCCCATTGCTTTATTCCTTCTCTGGCAACGCCATCTTGTTTAAGGCGTCCCTCGCGGCGGCGGTTTCGGCCGCCTTCTTGTTATGGCCCTCGCCTCTACCGATCTCATTCCCCTCGAAATAGACCGCGGCGGTAAACGTCTTCGAGGAAGCGGTCCCGGTCTCTTTGACGATTCGATATGTGACCGATTCCTTCGAGTCAGCCTGCATGCATTCCTGCAGCTTCGACTTCGGGTTGATGGCCTCGTTGATGGTGGCGTGCTTAATGTCCTCCTCGAAGATCCCCCGGACCAGCTTATAGCAGAAATCCAATCCCTGATCGAGGTAGACCGCCCCGATGAAGGATTCGAAGACGTCTTCTAATAACGATTCATTGGTGCTGGCTTCCTTCATAAACGAGGGGCCGACCCGAATATAGGGGCCAAGGCCGAGCTTTTGGCAATACTGGGCCTCGGAGGAGGAACGGATGAACTGGGCCTTGAGGACGCTTAATTGCCCCTGCTCCATCTCCGGATGGAAACGGAAGCAGAGCTCGGAAGTGACGAAGCCGATAATCGAGTCCCCGAGGAACTCGAGCCGTTCGTAATCTTGATGACGGGTCCCGACCATCCCGTTGTAGGAAGAATGGGTAAAAGCCAGTCGGTAAAGCTCCTCGTTGTTCGGCTTGATGTTGAACCGGCGATAAAGCGCCATGTACTCGCTGCTCATCGGGATAAACTATACCCTATTGCCTCTAAAGAGGCTATACCCCTAGCGTTCAGGCAATAAAGAGACCGATTTCCGGGGAGAAAAGAAGCCTAATCGACCGGCAGCCCTACGCGGCGGCTGGATGAATATTCGATGTCTTCGGCAAAATCATCGGAATCGAAGAAATCTCGATAAACGACATATTTCGTCTATTCCGATCCTTGATAAGGAATGGGCACAAAACCCTCGCTCGGATTATATAAATCCTCAAAACTGCCCATGATCGCGGTTCCGTTTTCGCTAAGGCCGACGCCATCGCAAGGGGAGAAAAAGTCAACATCCAGCGCCAGTTCATCCCCTGCGCTCTTTTCATAGCAGGCCAAGCCGAAAGTCACGGAGAACAAACAGTTGGAAGGCAATCCCGATAAAGGGATGGAAAGATGGAATTCCGCGGATTCGAACCCATAGAAGATGTATGAATCGGCTTCGCCTTCAACCCACAGCATCCCGCAATGGTGATCATTGCCGTTTAGCATGCCCGATAAATCGATGGGCTGAAGCGGTAAATCGATGGTCGACCAGTCAGAACGATGGATTTCCTGCCCATAGGACAAGGGCGATATATCGGCAGTCGAGAAATAATCAATCCTGGACCAGAGGTAAAACGAATACTCATCGGCATTGTCGCTAGTTATTAGCCCGGGGTTATTCCCACCGCTCTTCAGGAAAGGGATGCAGGTATAGCCCCCAATTGCATAACCAACGTCTAAGTAGCCGGAGGTCAGAGGACCGATTGGTAAAGAGGACCCGATGGCCCCGACGGAAGGACAGGACAAAGGATAATCCAAAGGAAAATACCATTCGGAATTCACAAGCGCCCCCTTCGAAATCATGGTGGCCCGATCGGAAGGCTACTGGAATTCCGGGCGGGATAAGAATTCGCTTTCGTCGATCGCGTTCCGGTAATAAACACGGCAAGTATTGGTATTGCTGCAAGAACAAGCGAAGACGGCGATCAGCAACAAAGGAAGTTTATTTCTCATGTCGTGACCCCCAAACACGAAATATAAACAAAATCTGACTGAGCATGGCTATGTCCTCGTCACCCCTCATTGCAACTGGAGGACGATTATCGTCAAGCCACGCTTGCCCCCTCGATCGCTTCTTTGGCTTTGCTTAGCAAGTAGAGGAACTCCCTCTCCCCTTGATGCTCGATGATATAGGCCGCGTCCCCTCTGGCACATTCGAAGATCTTGAGGTCATTGACCGGGGAGAGGAAGGCGAATTCTGGGAAGCCGCTTTGCTTGGTGCCGGCCAAAGTCCCGGGGCCCCTTAACCTTAAATCGGCCTCAGCGATTTCAAACCCATCGGAGGAATTGACCAAGACGTTGAGTTTCTCTTTCTCCTCCTCACTCGGAGCCGAGAGGCACATATAGAAATAAGCCTTTTGCCCGTCTCGCCCGATCCTTCCCCGTAACTGATGAAGGGAAGACAAGGAGAAACTGGTCGGCGAGAAGACGAACATCATCCCGGCGTTTTTAACGTCGATCCCGACCTCGACGATCGAGGTGGCGATAAGAATCGGCTTCTTCCCGGATTTGAACTCTTCCAAGGCCGCCGCCTTGCTCTCTTCATCCAGTTGCCCATGGAGCAAGACGCATAATCCCGGGAAATAGGCGGAAATTTTAGCATAGACCGCCTCGACCGATTCATCCCCCTCCCCTTCGATTTTCGGGGCGATGACGTAGACCTGCCGGTTTTCTCCTAAGGCTTTGGCGATGGTCAAGGCCGCCCGTTTGTAATTGGCCGGCACGATCTTGGTCTCGACATCCCGCTTCTTGAAGGGGAAGACGGCGAGGGAGGAGACGTCGAGGTCGCCATATAAAGTGAGTGATAACGTCCGGGGGATCGGGGTGGCTGACATTAGCAATAGATCGGCCTGCTCCCCTTTACCAAGCAGCCGGGTCCGTTGATTGACCCCGAACTTATGCTGCTCGTCGATAATGGCTAAGCCGAGGTTAGGGTAAACAACATCCGGGCCAAACAAAGCATGGGTCCCGATTAGGACATCCAAGCTCCCTTCGGCTAGGGACGAGATGACCGCTTTCCGATCCTTCCCTTTGACTAAGCCCGATAAATAGCCGACCTTGATCCCGAAAGGCTCAAGCAAAGAGGAGAAATAACCTAGATGCTGCCTAGCCAAGGATTCGGTCGGGGCCATGATGGCGGTCTGCTCGCCGCGAGTATAGTTAGCATAAGCCAAGACGGCGGCCACCAAGGTCTTGCCAGTCCCGACATCGCCTTGAAGCAACCGGGTCATCAAGGAATCCCCGCCCATATCGTCAAGGCATTCCTTGACCGCCTGGGCTTGGTCGCTAGTGAGGGTAAAAGGAAGTTTGGCGATGAAGTCATCGACCTTTTTCCGGTCGAGTGGGAATCTTTTGCCCTTGGCCAAGGCCTTATTGGCCCGCTTGATAAGAAGGTTATGGAGGGTGAAGGTCAAGGCTTCTTCGTATTTAAGGACCCGGCGTCCGGCGTTAAGGTCTTCTGGACTGGCCGGGAAATGGCATTTCCAATAAGCCTCCTCCCGGTGGATAAGCCGGTATTTCTCCATGAACATCTTCGGGACATGGTCATAGATTTGCCCCTTTAAGCCCTCGAGGCTCTTTTTGACCAATTGGGCGAAGCTGTGATTCGGATAATCGGCCGGCAGGCTATAGACCGGAACCAAGCGATGGCCCTCATCGATCACGCCTTTTTTCAAACTGATGATTGAGAGTTCGTGCCGTCGTTCATCGAAAGAGGCGGCGACCGTTATCTCATCCCCTTCTTTGAACATCTTCCCTAGATACGGCCGATTATAGGCGACCATGGCGTAATCATCCCCGTATTGGTCGCGTAAATAGAACTTGGCGGCGCTTATCTTGGCGAAGCGGGTCACCTGGATCGGGGTCAATATCTTGCCCAGCAGGACATAACGCTTATTGGGGACTAAGGAGGCTAACTCTTCTTTGCTCGCGTAATAAAGAGAATCGTAACGCCTTGGCAGATGGTTGATGACCTCGAAAGGGGTGAAGATACCCATCTCGCCGAGGAGGTAATTAAGTTTAGGGGAGGATGTGAGCTTCACTCGGTTATTGTACCACCGTCGGCCTCGAAGGTGACCCGGGGTCCGGCTGCTATAATAGATGACGCCTTCGCTTCGAGGAAGATAATGGAAAGGAAACAGCCGATGAACCGTTATTACTTAGCCTATGGATCGAACCTAAATCTGGCCCAGATGGAATATCGTTGCCCCACGGCGAAACAGGTCGGGACGTATCTATTGAAGGATCATGAACTGGAATTCCGATATTTCCTGACCATCAAGCCTTCGATTGGAAAAGGGGTGCCTTTAGGCATCTTCAAGACCACCGAAGCCGACGAGCATAGCCTCGACCGTTACGAAGGCTATCCCGCCTTTTACCGGAAGGAATGCCTAACTATCGAGTTGGACGGAAATGAGATCCAGGCCCTGGTCTACATCATGAACGAGAGCACCCGGGATATCGCCTCGCCGAGCGAGCGTTACATCAATACCTGCTTAAAGGGGTATCGGGACTTCGGCTTCGATCCGAAGTATCTAAAGGAAGCGCTTGAAAACTCTTGGTAAACAAGTCCGCCAAAATCAGAAAGGATGATCAAACGTTCTTTTCTTTGTACTCTGGTAACTGGGAAACCAAATCCAAAGTTTTCAAACTCACAGTTACCAAAGACAATATGAGGTCGAAAACGTATTTGCCTCCCTTTTCTTCGTCGAAGAGGTTTGGATCATCAATGATGCCCGAATCCGGATCGACGCTATATTGATATTGGTCTATCACCCATTCGACCGGGGAACGACCGTTAACCACATAATCGTAAGCGCAAAGCGGAATATTAGAGATGGTGATGAAATCGTTATAGATCAAAGTGGTCTTGTCTTCTTTAGACGCAAACCTGATCTTATTGACAGAGTAATCCTCTTTCTTCTTTGAAACGATGACGTCCTCGTATGCCGGGGCGGCTTCGTAATTCAAATGAAGCTCCATGAGTTTTTGGCCGATATTTGCATAACCCCAGAAATCTTCGGCAAACGGAACGCGAGGCATTTCTTTGGCGAGGTTATTCTTATATTTATTGATATATTCCTTGGAGTGGAAAAGGCCGTAAATATAATGGAATATGTCCTCGGGACCGATTGATTCATCCGAATACGCGGATCTGAACTTATTAACGATATCCGGTTTTATCGCATAATCCTTGGAATAGCCATCCAAAAATACTTTCGTAGAATGGAGAAGAGACGTTTGGGTGTCGCCCTTTTCATACCAATATAGTGGGAAACACTGGCAGTGATTGCTTGTGTAGCAAAGGTCAGTAATCGAATCCGAAATCAGTGGCATGAAATCTTTATTATTGCCAAGGCCAGGAATAGAAATGAATAGATTGGGGAAAGAATCTTCCGGCTTTAAATTGCCCCACTTAACAAAGTCGTAAAATAACGGCGGGTTAAAAGCAACTCTCTTCTTAATGAACGGACGATAAAGCGCGATACGGTAATCGTGATTATCCTCAATGATAAGGCCTCGGCTTCCCTTGATATATAGGGCGTTGCTCCACTTAATCTTTTTTGGATCCCGATCAACGAAATCATTGAATTCGACAGGCTTATTGGGGTTTGAGCGCCGGTATTCCAAATACCTCTTTACTTCTGAATTGTATGTCTTTAGATACAGTTCGTTCTTTTCATAGAGGGTACTTAGGGAGAAGTTGTATTGCCAGCCGTCTTTGCCGGTCTTTATTCCCGTGGAATAGCGACCGGCAAAGACGGCGTCGCCGGCATCTTTTTTATTCCCGAGAAGCAAGAAATTCTTATAACTTTCGTCAGTCTTATTTAACCAATCGTTATTTTGATCAGGATACACCCGCTCCCAAGTGATTCCGTCGATATCTTTAGCATCGGCGATCGTGCTAAGTTTCTTTTCTCTCGAAAGATAATCGCCAATGTCGTGATAATGGATAAAACCATCAAGAGGCTGGCCGTGATGCTTTACAAGGACGACGATACAAATGGTGTTGCGAGACCCGCTGCCAAATATTTTGCCGCCTTCTTTTCTCGAAAGCTCACCCTGCGTTCTCTGATTGCCTCTAAGATTATAAATATAAGCGTGATTAAACTCTTTTAACAGCTCCCTGCGGAACCCAGAGAATGCAAGGTTGTCAATATACGAACCATTGGAAACAAACGAGATTATCCCGTCTTCACCAATCCGGTCACTAGCCCATCGGAAAGCCCGAACATAGGAATCGAAGACGGGGGCAGCGTTCTTATTTACACCCTTCAGATAGGTATCACGAATCCTCTGGTCTAAGCTGACATAAGTGTCCTTACCATTGTTGTCATTCGCGTTCTTTTGCCCCACAGAATATGGCGGATTGCCGATAATGATGCGTATATCGGCATCATCTTCCTCTTTGGCTTTTGAATTGGCTTTGGCAAATTCCTCTTCCTCAAATAAGGCAGTTTGATAGAACTTGGAACGCCGTTTTTCGGCAAGTTGGAAGGTATCGGTTAAAACCGCATGATCAAAAGGAACGAATCCTTGATTGCCGATACGCCCGAAAGTGTCTTCGATATTGACCAACGCAATATAGTAGGCGAGAAGCATGATCTCGTTGCACCATATATCGTTTTGGTATTTATCTTTAAATTCTTCTTTGGATATATCGAGTTCTTTTAGTTTGTCTAATAGACGCACGATGAAAGTCCCGGTGCCAGTAAAAGGATCCAAAATCTTGATTCCGGGCTTAGTAATTGATTCTCCAAACTCGCTTTGCAGCACCTTAACGACTGAATTGATGATAAAGTCCACCACTTCAACCGGCGTATAGACGATTCCAAACTTCTCAGCCGAATTAGGCAAAGCATACTGGAAGAACTTTTCGAAAAGCTTACGGATGATTTCCTGCCGACCTTCTGAACTAGTGACGCCTTCAACGGTGCGTTTGACTGAATCGTAGAAAGGGGCCAACCTCTCAATCTCCTTATTGAGTCCGCTTAAGCGATTGACCATTCGCTCCATAATCTGGGTAACAGGATTTTGGTCAATCAAATCATTCCCGGCAAAAATCGCTTTTAAAACCGGCAAAGTAACAACGTGCTCGGCCAACATGTTAATGCCTTCGTCTTCCGAAACGCTCGGATTGAGCAACTTGCGGAACTCGCGGACAAACTTATCAAAAGCTTTTTTCGATTCGGGTTTAGCCTCAATCTGCGATTTGATTCTCAATGCTACGTTATTGGTGATTTCGCCAATGTTTTTAGACCAGTCTTCCCAATACAGCCGATTGCCGCAATGTTTGACGAGTTGGGCGCCGAATAGCGATACCTCGCGTTTGAATTCATCGTCGCTGGGAATCCTGATAGTGAAGGATTGCCGAACGAGATTCGAAACGGCCGGATTGTCGCTGTCGAGCCCTTCTTGGGCTTCCCTTGATAACGAACCAACCACACATCCGTTATTGGCACGAGGCGGGATAAAAGTATCGATAAAGCAGACGCTGCTCGGCAATTGGCCGGTCACGCCAACTTTATTGATCTCGGTATTTAAGCGCTCGTCATGAGAACGTAGGGCTTGCACTACTCGCCAAACGACTTTGAATTCATCGCTGTTGGATAACGTCCGATCGGTCAACTCCTCATCATTGATGACGACCGGAATCACAATATAGCCATATTTCTTGCCTTGCCCCGAGCCAAATTTGCGCATGACGCGGCCGACGGCTTGGATGATATCAACTTGCGAACTCTTTTTAGCCATGAACACAACCGCATCAAGGGAAGGGACGTCAACGCCTTCGCTAAGGCAACGAGCGTTGGTCAAAATTCGACATTCACCATCTTTTATGTCGTTTCGAAGCCAATTAAGCAGTTTATCCTTCTCGCTGGAATTGTCTTGCCCGGTGATAAGTTTAGCCTTTGGCAGTACAAAGCCTTGAGCCTTCATATATTCTTCGCCAAGACATTTTTTATCCGACAAATGGTTGAACGATTCAGCGGTGGCTTTGGCCTGAGCAATCGAAGCGCAGAAAACAACCGCCCTCTTCATTGGGTTTGGGTCTTGGTCAAATTCATGAGGGGATAATTCGGAAGGAATCTTAGACAAAGCGCTCAAACTTCCTAGTATCTTGGCGGAATCATCAAGGTTGCTAAAAGCGGATTCAGGCAAATGCAGCTTAAGAACATCGGATTTCCGGATATTCAGAACAACCAGCCGATAATCAGTTAACAACTGCTGGGAAACAGCCTGCCCGAACGACAAACAATGGAATTGAGGGCCGTAGATGGTCTCGTCGTCCATCGAATAAACGCTCCAGCCACCTTGCTCGGCCTCTTGTTTCGCATTGGAAGAATAGACCTTCTCGGTCGCGGTCATATATAGACGCTTACGACACTTGATGAAGTCGTCCGAATGAATCTTAACGAAATTGGTGTCGCTATCATCGTCGTCATCTTTGAAGGCCCCGATCGTCCGATGCGCTTCATCGCAGACAGCAATATCAAAAACAATACCGCATTGATCGGCAACGGCTTTCACGACTTCGATTGATTGATAAGTGGAGTAAAAGATGTTGATGCCATAAGATCGCCGTTTGTATTCGCCGGCGATTTTATTGACGTCCGTGGAAGCCGGAATGGGCATCAGGACCATCATCTCGTCACGATCTCTCCTGCGTCTCCCTTTGTCTTCCCCGGCCGTAGCGTCCGAGCAAACACCGAAAGCCCTGATATTGTCTTCGGCCGGCAAGCTGTTTTGCGTCTTCCACTCTTTGATGGTCTGAGAGAGCAAAGCAATGGAAGGAACGAGATAAAGGACGTTGAAGGCAAAATCGTGATCGCCGGCATGTTCTTGCTTAGCAAACGAATATAGCTGCTCCACTATCTTCAATGAAGTAAAAGTCTTTCCGGTTCCGCAAGCCATGATCATGCGGCCGCGATCATGGTCTTTAAATCCTTTCATGACGTCAGCAATCGCTTTGCGTTGATGGTCCTTCACCGTTTTCTTCGGCGAAGCCTTCATTGAATCGATGTCGTCTAAATGGAAAGTTTTCCAATCGATGCCACATTCGAAAAGAGTGTCAGGGCCAATGGTTACGAACAAATTGGCGTTGTTTTGCGAAATATTCTCAGTTGTTGAGAAAACATACCTTTCCTTAAACCGATAAGTGACTCCGTCGATAGTAAACTCCCGGGAAGCGGCAGAAATAAACGAATCAACATCGGCCCGCGATACATGAGCATCCTTGTCGTAGAACTTGCACTGAATGGCCCAATACCTGCCTAATTTGTCCAACGCAACAAGATCGATCCCGTTGTCATGGAGACCGCCATTACCAGGAAAGTCCTTCCAAAGCCATACTTTGGCTACATCGTCCGTAAAGAAAGGGGCGACCTCTAAAACCTTCTTGCAGAATAATTCAAATAATGTGCCTTGTTCCGAACAATTGGAGCCGCTGTCCTTCAAATTCGAAAGAAGTGTTTGAAATCTAACGTATTGCTGTAGATCGTTGGTTTGGTCGCTCATATTGATGCCTCTCCAGATGAATGTTTGAACGTTTTGTCAGCCAAGAAAAGCTATGTTTAACGCTTTCGAATTGTAACATTTCAAACAACTCTAAAAAACGAAATTATCGCAACTGTACAAAAAACCGCCCTGAAGGCGGTTAATGTTCATTCAACCCCGACTAAGAAGGAATAGACCGGCTGATTGCCCATTTTGACGTCAACGTCGATCTCGTCCCCGTATTTCTCGTTGAGGTAGCTGGAGGCTTTCTCCATCTCCTCCGGGGTGACGTCCTCGCCGCAGTAAACGGAGAGAACAGCCGAATCGCCGCGTCTAACCAGCGATTCGCTTAAGTCGAATAAGGCCTCCATCTTGTCCTTGACGCAGGAGACGATGTTCTTGTCCTTCATCGCCATGTAATACCCTTTGGTGATGTGGACCCCTTCGATCTCGGTGTCTTTGATGGCGTAGGTCACCGAGCCCGACCGGATGGTCTTGAGGGCGCTTTTCATGTCGGCGAACACTTCGTCTAAGTTCCCTTCCGGATTGTATTGCATGGCTGAGCAGATGCCTTGGGGAATGGTCTTGGATAAGACGACCCGGACATTGATGTTGCTCCCTTCCATGACGTCAGCCGCTTGGGAAGCCGCCATGACGATATTGGAGTTATTGGGGAGAATTAAAACATTCCGGGCTCTGGTCTTCTTGATGGCTTTGACGAAATCCTCGGTCGCGGGGTTCATGGTTTGGCCACCGCTGACGAGAACATCGACGCCAAGCTCTTTGAACATCTCATCAAGGCCAGCGCCGCTCGAGACGGCGACTAAGCCCAGCTCTTTATTCGGCTCAAGCTCCTCTTCCGGTTCGGCGAGGATCTGTTCTTTCTTTCTTCCGGCTTCTAGGCCCGCCAAATAATCAGTCGCTTTATACCCCTTCTCGATGTTCCGATGCTCTTCGGACATATTCTCGATGATGATGGTGACGAATTCGCCGAATTGCTGGGCATAATTGAGAATCATGCCCGGGGTTAAGGCGTGGACATGGACTTTGACGATCTCTTCGTCTCTGACCGTGACTAAGGATTTGCCATGGCTCGCTAAGAAGCGCATGAAGTTCTTCTCATTGAAAGTCTTCTTGCCTGGGGTCGAGCCGTCATCGAGCCGGAGGATGAACTGGGTGCAATAGCCATAGCCTTCCTCATCTTCCGAAAGCTGGGCCCCGGCATAGGTCGGGACGACCGGTTCGGCCGGTTGGGCGGCCACATCGGCGTTTCGTTCGACGAATTGGTCGTGGACCGCTAGCTGCATCCCTTCGATCAGCCGGACTAAGCCAGCGCCGCCAGAGTCAACGACCCCGACTTCTTTTAACACCGGGAGCAATTCCGGGGTATGGGCTAAGGATTTCCTAGCCGAATCAAGGAAATAGTCAAACGCCTCCTCGATGGTGGTCGAAGGCTTAACGAATTCCTTTAAGGCGGCGCTCGATTCGCGGATGACGGTGAGGATAGTCCCCTCGACCGGCTTCATGACCGCTTTATAGGCGACTTCTTTGCCTGAGACTAAGGCTTTGGCCAATTCAACGGCATTGATCTGCTTCTTCCCTTCCAGCCCTTTGGCAAAGCCACGGAAAATCTGGGAGGTGATGACGCCCGAGTTTCCTCTAGCCCCCATTAGCAAACCACGGGAGAAATTGGCCGCCACTTCATGGATATCGTCATATTCCCGGTTCTGGATCTCCTTCGAGCCGGAGGTGACGGTTAGGTTCATATTCATCCCGGTGTCGCCATCGGGGACGGGGAAGACGTTTAATTGGTCGATCTCCGGGTAATGGTTGTATAGGTTATTCGCGGCCGATATATAGAGGGCCTTTAAGGTCTTGGCGTCGATATATTTCATTGCTCAATCTCTTTGATGTCGGTGACATAGACGTTGACCGAGGCAAACCGCATCTCAAACGTCTTCTCCAACACGTACTTCACTTTCTTTTGGACTTCCGAAAGGATCTCATTGAGCTTAACCCCGTAGGCACAGTAGACGTAGACGTCGACTTCATACCCTTTCTTCCCCTTGTGGGCATAGACGCCTTTGACGTAGTCCTCGGCCTTCAACAATTCGAAAATGTTGTCTTTGAGCGAGTTCTTGCTCGAAAGGCCGACGACCCCATAGCACTCGCTCGCGGCTTTGCCGGCGACCGAAGCGATAGCTTCCATCGAGATGTCGATGCCCCCATAAGGGGTTTTCTCTTTGATGCTCATGGTTGGATCTTTCGGTTAATACGGATTAGGGAACGCTTCCTAAGAAGCCATTACGGATAATAGCACGTCTAGTCGGCCTAAGCAACCGAGGTTAAAGCAACGTTAAATGCCAAAAAGGAAGCCAAAGCTTCGATTTCGCCCTTTAACCTCCCATAGGCGAAGATAAGGTGGTTGCCATAAGGGGATTGGAGCAAGGAAGTGAGGTCCTCGTCAAACTGGACTTGGATCTGGGTTCGGCAAAGCCGGCTTTCGTCGGGATTGCCGATTATTTGCCCCTCGATCGCTCGAATCGAGGAGAGATCAGGGGAAAGTTTAATCGCGGTGATATCACGCTTATCAAGCTGACCTTTGATCGCGAAGGACAGCCCGGATTCGAAATGGGTATCGAGGGTATAGTCTTTGACCATTGAGAAAGGCAAGGTGCAATGGGCATAGACCGCTTCTCTGGTATTGATATCCATGCTGGCGGGATTGGCCATGAAGGGGGCTTGGCCGGTTAAGCCATAAGCAATCATCATGGTCAAGGCCGAGGGGATATCCCCTTCGCAGCCGGCGATGACCCCTTCCTCATTCAATAAGCCAAAGGCCAAGCAGGCGGTGACCTGACGGGCGGAGATGAGGTCGAAGCATTTCATGGTCAAGCCATCAAGATGATGGACCTCAATCAGTTTCTTCAATGCCCCGTAGACATAGAGAGCTTGTCGCAGTTCCTCTTTCCTCCTCGTCTTCTCCTCGAACCGGCCTAATAAGCCTTCTTTCGGCAATAAATGCTCATCGTAATAGCCAAGCGCTTCCTTCATTGGGATATCGATGAGGCTGACCCCGAGTCGGTTCTTAACCTTCTTCGAGTCGACTTTGGAAGCGATAAGCCAAGAAGAAGAGCCCCCGATGACGCCTAACCGGCTTGAGCGAAGATAGGTTAAGGCGTTATAAGCTTGGGCCGCCTTCAAAAGCATAGTCGCTTGGTTGGACCCGTAAAGCAAATAAGCCGGGAGTCCCTTCCGTTTAAGGAAAGCCATGATCTCGAGCGAAGCGGCCAAGGAATTCCTCTCCCCCGTCGGCATGATGAGATAGGGTGGCTTGTGCTTATGATAAAGGTCGACGAAGTATTCCTCCGATCCCCCGGTTAAAACGAGGAAAAGGATTGGATCATGGTCATTGGGTTTAACGAAGGCGAATTGCTTCTTCTCATTGAGCTTATCCAAGAAAGCGGCCGTTTCTTCCTTTAAGGCGACATCACTGGCCGAGAGGGTACTCCGAAGCTGAATTAATCCGATCTGCTGCATAGTAACCGCATTATAGCAAAAAGACGTCACCGGGGAGATGACGCGCTTCCATACAGCTTTCGATTAAACCGGTAAATCCCACTCCAAGAAAAATTCCCTTGAATTGGTACTTTCCGTTGTTCGACAATTAATGAAAGGGCTTACATTCCAAAATAACACCCTAAAATACTCAAGGAGAACACATGAAGAAAAAGAAGGTACTGATGCTCGCGGCGGCCTTATCCGTTGGCGCCGTCGCCGGAGCCGCGATTGTGAATTCCGTTGCCGACACCGATTTAACCAAGGTGCCGGTTCGTCGCGCTCCCGCGACGCCGATCGAAGCGCCGGAAAACAAAGGTATGTTTTACCCCGGCAACACCATCTATATGGAATTTTATGTCGGCGAAGGCAACCACTGGTGGAAAAACGACAATTCGCCTTATTATTTTTACTTCTACGTAAACTGGGAAGACGCTTCGGTCGAAGGTGGCCAAAACGGGGCCAGCGTTTGGAGCGATCCGTTAACCCATGACTATACGGATGCCACCACATCAGTCTGGGAAACCCTAGTTCCGACTTTGCCTGAAAATGCGCCCGATACAGTCACCCATTGGGATGGCGTTATTGCGACGAGGATGAATCCAAATCCAACCGAAGATAAACCCAATCCGCAATGGGATAATCAATGGGGACAAACTCTAGATGTGAAATATGGCGGCGAGGATTGCCAAGAGACACCCGTCACAATCAACACCCAAAACACCGTTAAAGTCTGGGATGATAATCAAGTCTCGGCCGAAGGTACCCCTGACCACGGCAAATGCCGGTTTGCCGTCGGCGACACCGATTTCAGCGTAACGATCGAAGCTTGGGCCAAAACCACCGGATGGTATGGCGACGGGGAAAACAACGAAGCCAATATTTGCAAACAGGACGGAACAACCGACAAAACCGAGCTAACCAAACGTTGGAACGCTTCGGCTGAAACGTTTGCCAAGTTAGGCATCGATGTTCAGTCTTACTTTTCCAATTATGAAATCGCCGGAGAAGACAGCGATCCGAAAGTCGATGCAATCGCCGCTAAGTATCAGCTGATACTGAACCGCTACGCCGACCTAACCGACTTTGCCCACCGGGCCTAATAGTCACTCATGAAAGCGCGCTCCACTCCCAACGGACGCGCTTTTTATGTCTGTTTAAAACCTTCAAAAATTTTAGCAATCGTTTCTCGTTGTCACATCCCGCAAAATATTCGACCGGACCTAGAGTTCTCTCCAACTTAACCCTCCTCTTTCCATGTAAGCGCTTTCTGAAAGCCCTTACATTTTACTTGCATCCCCTCAAAATAAGAGGACAATACCGATTACAGGGGCATTTCCGATAGTCATTCGACCCAGGAAGGAGCAAACGTATATGAAAGCGAGAACCCAGTTACTTACCCTCGTATCCATGGCCACTTTGGCACTAGGGGGGTCACCGTCGCTTCGGGGCTTCTTCTCAACACGCCGGAGAACAATTCGATCAACGCCGCTGACCAATTAGCGAAACCGCAAGAGGGCATCTTAGTCGGCGGAAACACAGTATACTTCTCAATTCCTAACTCAACAGATACCGACCGGTGGCAGAATGGCGGAGCAAAAACAGCTGTCAGATACTACAACAACACAACTCAACAAGAAGCCTGGACAGATTACGCCACTGCCATCAAAACTCTGGATAACGACAGGACTTTATACGAAGCGACCATCCCTACCGCCGCTGAAACATACGACTTCTTAATTATAACAAGACAAAATCCGGTGGGATCAATCAATTGGAACAACAGTTGGGGCCAATCAAACGATATCTACAGTAGCCAAATTAAAGGCAACTGCGCCATCATTCCTGATACGTTATCTTATAATGGGAATAAATGCATTGACCTGTGGTCGGATGATCACTGGACCACGATCAATCATTATGAACGGATCAATATTTGGGCCAACTCAACTAATCTGCTAGGAACCAATAGCGTTTGCGATCCAGCCAACACAACCGAGGCGTATCGAAACGATATCAAGAGCAAATGGGAGGCCGCCAAAGAATCATTCTCGAAACTCGGATATGATGTTAGAGCTTATTTCTCAAACCTCGATTCTAGCGGATCTTATGAAGGCGAAGAGGAAATTTGTCGCGATACCGCCGCTCGCTATGACCATATCGCCACTGTTTACGACCTGGAAGATTGGGCCTGCCGATTAGGATAACAGCTAACGTTTCTTCACCCCATCCCTCCCGGATGGGGTTTTCCTTTGCCCTATTCCTCTTTCTTCAGTTCGGGTGCCTTATAAAGGTTGAAGGTCGTCTTGTTATCCTCTTGGGCATCGCTCGGATTGAATGCTTCCTGCCCGACCATATAGGTCTTAAGCCCATAGGCTTTGGCCGCCTCCCCATTGCAGATCGCCACATAGGTGATCGAGGAATCGGCATTGGCCTCGCTTAAGGCTTTGGCTGCTTCCGAGGTGGAATTCGCCTCCTTCGTCTTCTTGCCCTTAATGAATAAGCTGCATTGCTCTAAAGCCTCTTTCTTCGAGACGAAGACGGTGTCGGGTGAGTTCAATAAAGCCGGGGTTAATTCTCTTCGCGATGCCAAGCAATAGATAACCGGCTCATCGAATGTTTTGACCGGAGCAAGGTCAGCGAAAGCCTCATAAGCCCCCAAGGGCTTGCTCTGGTTCTTAACCGGCACCAAGCAATAATCGATAAAGCCGGCATTGAGGTATTGACGCATCGTCGTAAAATCATCGAAGAAGATCTTGGTCTTGTCCTTTAAATCCAAAGAGGAATCCTCTAAGCACTTCTTAAAGGCCAGATCGGTGTTGGATTTCGGATAGCCGAAGATCCCGACTAAATGGGCCGAAGGCTTCTTAACCGAATAGAAGCTTCGTGATTTATCAAGCAAGGCGGCGTCTTTCTCGCCCAGCCGATAGAAACGGACCCGGCCGCTTAAGGTGGTGCCGCGGGAAAAGAACCAGCCATCCATGGTGACGATGCCGTTTTTGGTGAGTTGGCCAACGAATTGGCAGTTTCCCTCGGCCCGTTTACCGGAGTTATTGGAAACATTGGAGGAATAATGGTAGAACCCTTTGCCCACCCGGTCTTTGGGATCTAAGCCAAAGACGAACGAATCGGCCGAGAAAAAGAGGATATCCTCGCCAACGAAATGGCAATTAAGCGACAATTCCTTATTGGAGTAGGCGATGTCGACGACCCTTAGCCTTAAGCCTCTCGGGACGAAGGAGAGCCCATCCTTCTTCTCTTCAAACGAGTAATAGATCCATTTCCCGGTTATAAGGGAGTTCTTATTCCCTTCATCAAAGCCCGACATCCCGAGAACGATGTTCATGATGACGACTAAGACGGTCCCAATCGCCGAGATCAGATCCTCATTGGCTTCCGGGAGGATATGGAGGAAGGTCGATAGAAAGAGCAAGACGGTGATCCCGACCGAGACTAAGGCCGAGAAGATCCGAATTAAGAAAGAGGCGGTTAGATGGGAACCGAAGAAGTTTTTGATCTTCAAATGCCAGGGGCGGCGGTAATCATTAAGCTTAAAGAGACGAAACTCAATCGATTCGGGATTATCCTCACCTTCCCCTTCTAAAAACGATAGGACCGGTTCATCCTCCTCGTCCCCGACCTTATTCTTATAACGCGATCCCTCCTCGCTTTTATGGACATAACGGGCTAGCCCTGGGACCTGGCAAGTGAACAAGCCGATCTCAACCAGGTTATCGATCGAGAGGCGGGATATAAGCCCTAGGAAATCCAAATTGGCATGGTTATCGATGGTCCTTGAAGGCAAAAGGAGGTAATCCAATTCCTTCGCTTGGATCAATTTGACCGCCTCGTCTAAAGAAGCACAAGCCCGAAGTTCTGGTGCATCCTCTTTAAACAAAGGATGATTGCCTAACCCTTTAAAACAAGCCTCCCCCATTTCCGGGGAGGGAAGATAACCGACTTTAGCCATAGGCAAAGTATACCGAAGAAAGAAGGCAAAGAAACGAAAAAAGACCCAATTAAGGGCCCATAAAAGAAAAAGCCCGGCGGCGCGCTACTCTCGCCGGCCAAGCCGACTACCATCGCCACTGCGGTGCTTAACTTCTGTGTTCGGGATGGGAACAGGTGTGCCCACCGTGCCATCGCCACCAGACTTTTTCTTAGAGAGAACTCAACTGTTCTCTGAAAACCGGATACTAACCGAATAACCGTTCTTCACAATTGCAATCTACTTTCGCGCCGACTTAGCTTACTCATATTTCTTTAAGAAATAATTAGTGAAATTAAGTCCTCGGGCTATTAGTATCAGTCAGCTGAACACGTTACCGTGCTTACACTTCTGACCTATCAACCTCCTGACATTGGAGGGCCCTTACTTCTTACGAATGGGAAGTCTCATCTTGTGGTTGGTTTCACGCTTAGATGCTTTCAGCGTTTATCCATTCCAGAGGTAGCTACCCAGCCATGCCACTGGCGTGACAACTGGTATACCAGTGCTCTGTTAATCCCGGTCCTCTCGTACTAGGGACTACTCCACTCAAACTTCCTACGCCCACGACAGATAGGGACCAAACTGTCTCACGACGTTTTGAACCCAGCTCGCGTACCACTTTAATTGGCGAACAGC